>JAXLYP010000019.1:0-208329 GCA_046351395.1 Polyangiaceae bacterium | reverse complement strand
GTCGTCGAGGGCCTCAGCGTGCTCGAGGCGATCCGCGCGATCGAACGGTGCGACGTCGTGGTCCTGCTCGCGGACGCGGCCGAGGGGGTCGCTGAGCAAGACGCCAAGGTGCTCGGCCTCGCGGTCGATCGCGGGCGCGCGGTCGTCATCGGGTTGAACAAGATCGACCAGCTCGACAAGGCCGGGATCGATCGGGCCGAGGAGGCGGCGCGCGACAAAATCAGCTTCGCGCCCTGGGCGCCCGTCGTGCGCCTCAGCGCGAAGACCGGGCGCGGCCTCGACGTGCTGCTCAAGACCGTCACCACCGTCGGCGAGGCGTTCCGCCGCCGCGTGCCGACCGGCGAGCTGAACCGCTTCTTCGAGCAGGTCCTGAAGACCCACCCGCCCCCTACGTCGGGCGGACGCGCGCCGCGCCTCTTCTACATCACCCAGGCGGAGTCTCGCCCGCCCGTGTTCGTGATCATGGCGAGCGATCCCGACAACATCCACTTCAGCTACCGGCGCTACGTCCTGAACCAGCTCCGGAAGACGTTCGCGTTCGACGGCGTGCCCATTCAGGCGCACTACAAGGCGCGGCGCAGGCGCGAGCGCCCCGGGGGCGACGCGTGAAACGTCAGGGCGCGATGATCGCGGCGAGCTCGCTCAGGGCCTCGACGTCGTAGACGTCCCTCGCGTAGGTCGGCACCCGGACGGACACGGCCTTCGCCTCGTCCTCGATCACCTCTTCGAGCGCCATGAGCTGGAGCTCATCCAGCCGGCCCTGCTGCTCGGCGTCGTGGTGCGCGCGCACGCACCGCTCGCTCATCGCCGCCGTCGCGCCCACGATCCCCGCCTTCTCGAGCTCGGCCTGTACGCCCGCCGCGTTGCCGGTCGCGAAGCGCGGGTGGACGCGGTTCACGACGAACGCGTCGGCGTGCATCTTCTCCGCGCGGAGGCGCTCGGCGAAATACTTCACCTCCCGGATCGCGAGCGGATCGGGCGTCGTCACGAGCACGTAGGCGACCTTCGGCCCGCGGAGCGCCGCCGAGACGACGTCCGCGCGCGCCTTCCAGCCGCCGAAGAGCGCGTTCATCTCGCTGACGAACGTCGCGACCTGCTCGAGGAACCCGCTGCCCGTCAGCTTCCCCACGCCCTTCAAGAGCACCGCGGTCGACCGCGCGACGAGGTTCAGGCTGAACTTCCCGCTCCCCTCGAACGCCTCCACGAACCAGCGGATCGCCGGGCTGTCGATCGCCCCGACCAGGCGATCCGGCGCGTCGAGGAAGTCGAGCGCGTTCGCGGTGGGCGGCGTGTCGACGAGGATGAGGTCGTAGCGCGGGTCGTCCTTCAGCGCGTACACCTTCTCCATCGCCATGTACTCCTGCGTGCCGGCGAGCGACGTCGAGATGTACTTGTAGAGGACGTTCTTCAGGATCCGATCCCGGCGCTCCGCGTCCGGCGCGAGGGACGTCACGAGCTGGTCGAACGTCGACTTCGTGTCGACGCGCATGATCGTGAGGGACGCGCTCGGAGCCGCGCCACACCGGTCGAGGACGGAGCGCTCGATGGTCCGCGCCTCGACCGTCGCCCAGTCGAGGCCGAGGGACTGGGCGAGGCGGCGCGCGGGATCCACGGTCAAGCAGAGCACCCGCGTGCCGCGCTTGACCGCGGCGACCCCGAGCGCCGCGGTCGTGGTCGTCTTGCCGACGCCCCCGCAGCCGACGCACAAGATCACGCGACGGTCTTCGAGCAACCTCGAGAGCCCAACCACCTCGGCCACGCCGGGCATCTAGCAGTTTTGGCGCCTGCGGTGTGAACCGTCTGCGCCGATGGTCGGCCGGTGGAGCGCGGCGGCCCCCTCGTGCGCCCGCTGCGCGGGGCGCGACGGGTCCACGACCGGGCCGCGCCGACGCGTCACCGCTGCGACAGGATCCGGCGAATCCCGGCGCTCGCGAGCTCCAGGAACTGGCTCCGATCCGCCCCGCCGCCCCGCCCGCAGAGCACCGCCGGCGCGCCGTCGATGTCGACGCCCCGCGCGATCGCCTCGCTCGACAGCTGATCCACGCGCGCACTCACGGTGCGCCGCACGATCTTGGACGGGTCCTCGAGGAGGGGGGCGTACGCGGCGAGCTCCTCGCACGCGGGCCACGCGCCGGCCCCCGCGACCAGGCAGCCGCGGTCGTCGACGAGGACGACCGCCTCGAGGCCGCCCAGGGAGCGCGTGGTCGCGAGCTGGTAGTGGAGCGCGGTGATGGTGTCACGGCTTCGGCGCTTGCGCCGCTCCGCGGGGGGTACGAAGCGGGCCCGTTCGCCAGACGAGAGTCGTTCCATGCGGGCCGAATCCTGGCCGCGAACGCGCGTCCGGTACAACTTCCGGGGACGAGGGTGTGCGCGCTCCGCGCCTGCTATCGTCACGCGGGATGCGCGGCTTCATCGATCTGCACTGCCACTGGATCGTCAGCATCGACGATGGCGTGCGCACGGCGGAGGAGAGCTACGCGCTCCTCAGCGGTCTCCACGAGGTGGGCTTCGATCACGTCGTCGCGACGCCGCACATGCGGCCGGGGATGTTCGACAACACGCGGCGCGAGCTCGAGGACGCGTACCGCGAGACCCGCGCCTCGCTCGAAGGGCGGCCCGGCCTGCCGAGGCTCTCGCTCTCGAGCGAACATTTCTTCGACGACGTCGTCTTCGAGCGGTTCATGCGGGACGACGTCCTGCCGTATCCCGGGGGGAAGGCCGCCCTCGTCGAGTTCGATCCGCGCGGCTTCCCGACGCACCTCGAGCACCGGTTCTTCGACCTCATGCGTCGGGGCATCCGGCCCGTCATCGCGCATCCGGAGCGCTACACGCCGGTTTGGAAGAGCGTGCAGTCCCTCGACAAGTATCTCGACGTCGGCGCGGTGCTCCTCCTCGACGTCGCCGCGCTGTCCGGGAAGTACGGCCGCTCCGCGCAGCGCGCCTCCGAGCAGCTCGTACGCGAGGGCTACTACTACGCCGCCTGCACCGACTCCCACGCGCCGGCGGACGTCGCGGACGTGCGGCGCGGGATCGCCGCGCTCGCGGAGCTCGCGGGCGACGACGAGGTGGAGTTCCTCTTCGTCGAAGGCCCTACGCACATCCTCGAGGGGCGCGTCGAGGACTGAGCCGCCGCGTCATCGAGCGGGTGGGGCGGCGAGCGGGTGGGGCGGCGAGCGGGCGGTGAGCGGGTGGGGCGGCGAGCCCGCGAGTCTGCCCCCCGAGACGCAACGGATTCGGTGCTGTCGGGGCTACTCGTCGATGACCGCGTCCGCGTCGGCGTCTTCCTTCTTGTCGCCGTCGTCGCCGTCGCCGCTGCCGTCCTTGTCCTTGTCCTTGTCCTTGTCCTTGTCCTTGTCCTTGTCCTTGTCGCCGTCCTTGTTCTTGTCCTTGTCGCCGCCCTTGTTCTTGTCCTTGTCGCCTTTGCCCTTCTCTTTGTCCTTGGCCGGGGCGGCGCCGTACTCCTCGGTCAGCTTCTTGGTGAGCTGATCGATGATCATCTGCTCGTGGTACTGCGGCATCGCCGGGAGCTGGACCGACACGCTGGTACCGGTGCGCGTCTCGACGAGCTCGAGCGATCCGTTCGACACCTTGGTGCCGCTCTCCGGGCTCGTGTACTCGAACATCACGTAGCCAAGGTCCTTGTCCTTCTCGAGGATCTTGAACCCCATGTCGACGCGCAGCAGGCGGACCGCGGTGGAGTACGTCTGGTCGAACGTGTACGGCGACGTGAACACCGCGCTCGCGTTCGCCACGGGCGAACGCAGCAGGGCGAACATCAGCATGAACACCGCGAACCCGATGAGCCCGACTTGGATCACTCGCCGCATGGTGCCTTCGTAGGCCGCGCGAACCGTCACGGCCAACTTAACGCTCGACCACGCCGATTCGGTCCTGCCCCGTTTCGGGCCGGGAGACGGGACATCGCGCCGCTTCAGGTCGACAACGAGACCGGGCGACGAGCGCCGAGTGGAGAGCGCCGGGGGGTGGGGCGCGCGTCATGCGCTGACGCGCGCCCGAAAGCAGTGGAAACCGCCGGCGACCGGGCTGTCAGGTGCGCCGGACGTACTCGTAGTCGACGGGGTTGCCCTTGATCCCGCGGGCCGGGGCGGCGATCCAGTTCGCCATCCCCTTCGGATCGTAGACCGGCGTCATGAGACTGCAGACGTACGCGTCGTCCGCCTCGCTCGGGAGCCACTCGTGCTTCCGCTTCTCGAACTCCTCCTTCGAGATGGGGTTGCCGAGCGGGTCGAACGTGAGGCCCGCGTAGATCCCGCCCGCTCGGTGAAACCGGCGGCTCGGCAGCGTGATGCGGAACGAGAGGCCCGCCTTCTCGATGATCTTGTTCCACTTGTCGACGCCGCGCTGGGAGTCCTTCACGTACTCGTCGCGGAGCACCTCGTTCATCGCGTTCCGGAGAGCGATCTCTTCCGCCTTGAGGCCCTTGAGGACGCCGCCGTCGACGATCGGCATGTCGAGCTTGAACGTCCCCTCGAGGGCACGGTGGTCTTCGTACTGCTCCTCCTTCGCGCGGCCCTTCAGGCTCGACGCGAAGAAGTTCGCCGCGTTGCTCGACACCTCGCCGCCGAAGAGGTCGAGGCTCACCGAGTACCAGAAGTTGATGTACCGCTGGATCATCGGCAGATCGATGCCGCCCTCGGCGCGCGCGTCCTCGTTCGAGTTCTGCTTCATGAGCGCGAGCGTGCGCTCGATGATGCGCTGGATGCCCGTCTCGCCGACGAACATGTGGTGCGCCTCCTCCGTGAGCATGAAGCGCGTCGTGCGGGCGAGCGGATCGAAGCCGCTCTCGCTGAGCGCGAGGAGCTGGTACTTGCCGTCCCGGTCGGTGAAGTACGTGAAGCAGAAGAACGACAGCCAGTGTTTGCAGGGCTCGTTGAACGCGCCGAGGATGCGCGACTTGTCGGGGTTGCCACTTCGGCGCTCGAGCAGGCTCTCGGCCTCCTCGCGTCCGTCGCGACCGAAGTAGCTCTGGAGCAGGTACACCATCGCCCAGAGGTGCCGGCCCTCCTCGACGTTCACCTGGAAGAGGTTGCGCAGATCGTAGAGGCTCGGACAGGTCTGGCCGAGGAGCCGCTGCTGCTCGACGCTCGCCGGCTCCGTGTCGCCCTGGGTCACGACGAGGCGCCGGAGCACGTTTCGAAACTCGCCCGGCACCTGCTGCCACGCGTCCTCGCCCATGTGGTCCCCGAACCCGATTTTGCGGTCGGGGACCGCGTCGGCGAGGAAGATGCCCCAGCGATAGTCAGGCATCTTGACGAAGTCGTACGAGGCCCAGCCCTCCGAGTCCACGCTCACGGCGGTGCGGAGGTAGATCTGGTCCGCCTGGAAGCCCTCCGGCCCCATCTCCTTCCACCAGTCGATGAACTTCGGCTGCCAGGCCTCGAGGGCGCGCTGGAGCTTCTTGTCCGACGAAAGGTCGACGTTGTTCGGGATGCGCTCGGAATTGACGACGTCGCTCACGTTCTCCTCCAATCGAACTCGGGGCGCTCGGGCCGCCCGTACATGGTGAGCGCCCCGCGCTCACCGACCGCGTTCGGCCGCTGGAATATCCAGTTCTGCCACGCCGAGAGGCGGGCGAAGATCTTCGTCTCCATCGTCTCCGGGCCGGCGAACCGGAGGTTCGCCTCCATCCCGGTGAGGGCGTCGGGCGAGAGCGACGCGCGCTCCTCGATCGCGAGGCGAACCTCGTCCTCCCAGTCGATCTCGTCCGGCGCGAACGTCACGAGGCCCGCCTCGAGCGCGTCCTCCGCGCCGAGCGGCTCCTTCTGGGACTCGAGCTCCTTCGGCCGGTGCGGCGCGTGGAGGAACCGCGTCTCGAGGCGCGTGAGGCCGTTCGACATCGTGAGCGGGCCGAAGTTCGCCTTCGAGAGGGCGACGTAGCCCTGCTCGTCCCCCGCTTGGATGTACGTGCGGTCGGCCGCGAGCGAGAGCTCGAAGAGGCTCCCGGCGAAGCACGAGCCGGGCTCGGCGATCGCGAAGAGGCTCTTGGCGGTGAGATCCAAGCGTCGGAGCACGCGGCGCATGTGGAGCCACACCTCGTTCACGAACCAGTCGTCCCGCATCCCCGAGAGCGCGTCGTCGTGCGCGCGGACGAGGTTCATGTCGCCCCGCGTGCGAAGGACCACGAGGCCGACGGTCGGCTCGTTGAACCGGAGGTCCAAGAGCGCGCGATCGAGCTCGCGGAACGCGCGCAGGGCCCAGAGATCCGCGCCCTTCTTCCGGGCGTCCTCCGCCGTCTTCGGCGCGTCCTCGTCGGGCGCGAGCATGGTGATGTTCGCGACGCGCGAGGCGTGATCGACCGCGAGCGACACGTAGCGATAGTCGACGCCGCGCCGCGCGCCCTCGGCGAACGCGTTGCCCTCGACCGGCGGGAGCTTCACGCCCGGGCCCTTCTTTTCAGGCGTTTTCTCGGCGAACGCGTTCGCGCGCGCGAGGACGGCCTGGTCGAATTTGCTCTTCGGGACGACCTCGTCGACGAGGCCCCAGTCCTTCGCGCGCTTGCCGCGCACCCCCTCGGCGAGCGTGGAGAACACGTCCGCGAGATCGCGGCGCACCTTCCGCTTGTCGACGAGGCGCGTGAGCCCGCCCGTCCCGGGGAGGACGGCGAGGAGCGGCGTCTCCGGGAAGCTCACCGCGCTGTTGCCGTCGTCCGAGAGGACGATGTGCTCGCACGCGAGCGCGAGCTCGTAGCCGCCGCCCGACGCGACGCCGTTCAGCGCGGCGACGTAGTGCTGGCCGCTCTCCGCGCACGCCTCCTCGAGGGCGAGGCGCGTCTCGTTCGTGAACTTGCAGAAGTTCACTTTGAACCCGTGCGTGCTCGAGCCGAGCATGTAGATGTTCGCGCCCGCGCAGAAGATCCGTGGCTGCGCGCTCGAGACGACGACACACCGGACCTCGGGGTGCTCGAAGCGGAGTCGCTGCACCGCGTCCGCGAGCTCGATGTCGACGCCGAGGTCGTAGCTGTTGAGCTTCAGCTGGTAGCCGGGGCGCATCGGCTTGTCCTCGACGATGTCGAGGTCCAGGCGGGCGATCGCGCCTTCGACCCTCAGCTTGAGGTGGGTGTAGCGGCTCGGGTGAGTCTCGAACGCGACGGGCTCGGCGGGCGCCGCGGCAGTGTCGGCCATGCGCGCGGTCTCGCATGGCCAACCGTCCACCGCAACGCCCGTACGCGCTCTCGCGCACCGAAGTCGAGCGCGCGGCGCGTCATTCTCTCTGCGGTTCGGCCCCGCATCTGTTAACCGGTGAGGAGGACATGGCGCGGCTCTCGATCCTGTTCGCGGTCTCGGAGTGCTTTCCTTTTGCCAAGACGGGCGGCCTCGGGGACGTCGCCGGCGCCCTGCCGATCGCGCTGAAGGCGCGCGGGCACGACGTGCGCGTCGTGATGCCGCGCTATGCCTCGACGAAGCGTCACGCCTCCGTGGAGCTCGCGGGCCCGCTCGCCGTGCCGATGGGCTGGGGCCTCGAGTTCTGCGCGGTCCACCGCAGTGAGATCGGACCCGAGGGGGGCCGCGTGCCCGTCTACCTCCTCGATCACCAGGGGTTCTTCGATCGGGACGGCGTCTACGGCGACAAGCAGGGCACGTTCGGGGACAACCTCGAGCGCTACGGCTTCCTCAGCCGCGGCGCCCTCGAGCTCTGCCGCTGGCTCGGCTGGGCGCCGGACGTGTTCCACGTGCACGACTGGATGACCTCGCTCGTCCCCGTGCACCTGTCGACCAGCGAGCGCGGGTCGGAGCTCGCGCGCGCGGCGAGCGTCCTCACGATCCACAACCTCGGCTACCAGGGCTGGCATGACCGCGCGGACGCGTGGAAGCTCGGCCTCTACGGGGATCTCCCGGAGCGCGCGGGGCTCGTGATGAAGGGGAGCCTCAACCTGCTGAAGGCGGGGATCCACCAAGCGACGATCGTCTCCACGGTCTCGCCGACGTACGCGCGCGAGATCCAGACGGACGGCGGCGGCGAGGGCCTCGATCACGTGCTCCGGGGGCGCGGCGGGGACGTGCTCGGCGTGCTCAACGGCATCGACGACGTCGTGTGGAACCCGAGCGCCGACAAGCACATCGCGGCTCCCTTCAGCGCAGCGGATCTCACGGGAAAGGCGGCGTGCAAGGCGGATCTCCAGCGCGTCCTCGGCCTCGCGGAGCGCCCGGACGTCCCGGTCGTCGGTCTCGTGAGCCGCCTCGTCGGCCAGAAGGGGATCGATGTGTTCGCCGACGCGCTACCGCGCCTCCTCGCGGAGGACGCGCAGTTCGTGGTGCTCGGATCGGGGGACGCCGAGTCGGAGGGGCTCTTCACGCACCTCTCGCACACGACGTCGAACTTCCGCGCGTTCATCGGGATGAACGAGCCCCTCGCGCACAAGATCGAGGCCGGCTCGGACTTCTTCCTCATGCCCTCGCGGTACGAGCCGTGCGGCTTGAACCAGCTCTACAGCCAGCGCTACGGGACGCTCCCGATCGTGCGGAACGTCGGCGGCCTCGCGGACACCGTCGACAACGCGAGCACGGGCTTCAAGTTCGACGTGCTCGACGCCGAGGCGCTCGCGAACACCGTCCTCTGGGCGCTCTCCGTGTTCCGGGATGAGCCCGCGCTCTTCCGCGCGATGCAGCGCCGATCGATGGAGAAGCCCCTCGGGTGGGGCCACACCGCGCGGCAGTACGAGGCCCTCTACCGCCTCGCCATCGGTCGCCGGCGCGGCCGGTTCTGACGCTCGGGTCAGGGATTCATCGGCGGGCGCGCGCGCATCGGCGAGCCCGGACGCCCGCCGGGCATCCGCAGCCGGCCCTTGTCCGTGAACGATTGCGGGCCGACGCCGAACGAGAGGCCCATCGCGGCGCTGTCGTTCGAGATGAGTCGATCGACGAAGTTCGTGAGCGCGATTCCCTGCGCCGGGACGACGCGGTTCTGGTCCTTGCCCTCGTCGTACATCGTGTGGGCGAGCTGCGCGAACTGCTCCGCGTTGGCGAGGCAGCGCTGCACGAACGGATCGCGCGCGTGATCGTTGCCCGCGTCGTCCTTCTGGGCTTTGTAGTCGGAGAACGCCTTGAGCGCCGCGTCGATCTTCGTGAGGTCTTCCTTCGCGGCCTTCCAGTCGAGGGTCGGCCCGTTGACGTGGAGGAAATAACCGAACGCGGCGGTGTTGAACGCGTTCGAAAGCTTTTGCGACTCCGTCCAGGCCGACCTGTCGATCGGCTGAGTCGACTCCAAGTCCGCGAGCGCGGCGAGCACCTTGACCTGGATCGCGTCGAGCTTCCCGAAGGCGTCGAGGATCTTCTTGTGGAGCTCCCGGCCTTTTGCAAAGTCGTCGCTCTTGTAGGTCGCCTGCTGGTAGTACATGCTCGCCTCCGTGAGGTCCTTGGCGAGCTCCGTCACGAGGGGCGCGTACTCCGGCATCAGCGCGTCGAGCTGAGGGGACGCGGGCTCCTTCGTCGACGCGAGGAGCTGGCAGTACTTCGTGTACTGCTGGTAGCGGACACCCACGAGGCGGCGCTCCGGGATGGCCTTGCCGGAGACGGGCGGGGTGCCTTCGGTGGACTTCGCCACCGCCGTGCTGGACGGCGCGGCCGAGGCCGCGGGAGACGCGCTCGCGGGTGGCGCGCTCGCGGCCGCGCTCTTCGCAGGGGTCGCCTTCGGGGGGGCCTTCGCGCTCGGCGCGGAGGAAGGCGCCGACGAGGGCGCCGCGGACCCGGAGGCGGGAGGCGCCGCGTTCGTCCCGGGGGACGGGGTCTGGCCGAAGTCGGGGATCTTGTCCGGGCCGGGCTCGGAGTTGCCCAAGCTCCCCAGGTAGGCGGCGCGCGCGTTGCGCAGGCTCAAGGTGCCGTACGCGCAGAGCGTCGCGAGGTTCGTCTTTTGGACGAGGGGCGGGATGTCCACCTGCCGGTTCATGCCCGCGTGAGGATCCGTGGAGCTCAGCGCGGTCGGCGTGAGCGCGGTGGACGGCGTTTGTTGGGGTTCGTCGTGACAGCCGATCGCGACGGTCGTCGCCGCGACGGTGAGCAGTGGGAGCACGCCCGAGATCAGGCGAGACGGGCGGAGCCGATGCGAAGCGTTCATGCGGTGAAGTTCTCCGAGGGGCGCGCGACGCGGGCGCGAAACCCGCTAGCGCGAGAGGGGCGCTCGGACTTTCCGCGGCTCCGTTGGGGCGAATCAATGCACGGCGTCGGTCAACTTGCAAGGCGGCGACTCGCCCTCACCCCACCCGGAGGCGAACCGCGGAGGCGCGAGGTTCGTCGGTGTGACGTTGTCTCTGCCGTTCTCCAAAAGCCGGGGTAGACTGGCGCTACTTCGATGAGTCAGCTCTCTTCCCACGGCGCTGGACAGGGTCCTGGGGGCTTCCCCATCGCTCCGCTCCTCGATCGCGAAAACCCCGGGCGGCTCGTCGCCGCTCGCCCTGGCTTCCTCCCCGGCGCGCTCCCGGGTCGGGGCGGCGCCGCCAACGGCCCGTCGCACCCCGAGCTCGCGCCGACGGGCACGGCGGGCCTCGACTCGTTGCCCATCCAAGCGCAGCACGCGCTCGTCAACGGGCTCCCGTTCGGCGGGCTGGGCGGCGGACCGGGCATGATGCCCGCCGCGGCGCCCGTGCCGGCACACGCGGGCAACAACGGAACGGTCGCGGCCGGCGAAGCTCCGCTCATGGCGGACGCGCCGATGCCGTTCGCCCCCTCGAAGCCGCCCCTCATCGGCGCGATGAACGTCGAGCCGCCGCCGCGCGTAGCGACGCCCGAGCCGCCGATGGTCGCTCCGCCGCCGATGGTCGCGCCACCTCCGATGGTCGGTGCGCCGCCCGTGGTCGAGCCCGCGAAGATGGATGCGTCGGTGCCCCCACCCGGGTTCGTCGTCGCCGCTCCGCCCGTCGCGGCGAACGTCGCCCCCCCACCGCCCGTCGTCGCCCCCGCTCCCGTTGCGGCTCCCCCACCGGCTGCGATCGCGCCCGCGGCCGAGCCCCCTGCGGCCGCGCCCGCTCCCGCCGCAGCTCAGGCGAAGCCCGAGGAGGACGCCAAAGGCGACGGCCTCAGCGCGAGCCCCTGGATGCGGGAGCCCGCGCCGGTCGCGCTTCCGTCGTTCACGCCGACCTCCGAGTCGAAGAGCGCGCCGGCCCCCGCGCCCGCCAAGAGTGGAGGTGGGGGCAGCCGGACGGCGCTGTACGTCGTGCTCGGCCTCGTGGCGCTCGGCGGGTTGGGCGCGGGCGGCTGGTTCCTGAAGACCAAGCTCGGCGGCGGCGCCACCCCGGACGACGACGCGCCGAGCACCCAGACCTCGAAGCCCACCGCTGCGGTGTCCGCGGCCGCCCCACCGCCGACGGCGAGTCAGGCCGACCCCGTGGTGTCGGCGCCGCCCGTCACGACGCAGCCGACCGTGGTTCGCCCGGTGAACCCGAACCCGAACCCAAACCCTCTCCCCAAACCGCAGCCGCAGATCCCGACCTCGCCCATCGTGAACCCAACGTCCATCTGACGTCGGAGCGATCGGGAACCGCGCGTAAAACCGGCCAAGGCTAGGAGAACATACTAGGCTGTCATCGACTGCCGATGTCTGCCCAGGCCTTCGAACGGGTCACGCTCGACCATCTCACCATCGAGGATGCGAACGCGTTCAAGCACGTCGCCCTCTTCGCCGAGCTCAAGGAGGTGCTCCTCGCGTCCGGGTATCGCTTCCGCGTGCCCACGGCGGGGCGCCTCCCCTGGGATCGCGCCGTCTTCCTGAACCTCGCGTACTGGTCCGACGCGGAGGGTGGCGATGTCCTCGTCGATCGGACGATCCCCGCGGACGTCGTCATGCACGTGGCCTGGCACCACCTCGCGTCCGCGCGCCTCGAGCGGGGCGAGGACGCGGAGCTCCTCGGTGAGGCCATTGCAAGTGCATTCGATATGTACTTGGTCGGGCGTCTCCTGGGACACAGCGCGGGATCGACGTTCCTCGAGACCCAGGTCCCGGCGATGGCGGACGCCGCGCACGACGCGGGCCTCGACGAGGACGCGATGGAACGCCTCCTCGACGACGTCGCCTCCGATCCGGACCGCGCGTTCGAAGATCTGCGCGCGCTCCTCTTCGAGACGACGCGCGAGCTGACGCGCGCGGAGGACGCCGACGCGGCCCTGCGTGTGCTCGAGCGTCGGCGCGGGCACCGCTTCGGCGCGCTCCTCCACCACTACGAGCGCGCGAGCTGGGTCGCGAACGCGCGCGCGCGCCGCGCGATGCGAAAACCCGAGCAGGGCGGAGCGACGGCTTCGGAGCTGCACGAGACGCTCACGAAGGCCTCGAGCTCCGTCGAGTGGCTTCGAGAGAACTGGGTCGCGCGCGGAGTCGATCGAGGGGAATGATGGACAGGGACGACAAGCCACCGGAGAGCGGAGACGAGCTGGAGCCCGTGAGCCTTCGCGAGCTCGAGATGATCCTCAAGCCGGGGAAGCCGCCGCCGCCCCTCAAGAAGGCCGACCTTCCGACCGCGCCGCGCGCGCCGCGCCCACCGCTCAAGAACGCCGCGCGGACACAGGGGGATCTCGCGGTCGGGGATCTCGCGGCGTTCGCCGTACTCAGCGGATCCTCGCCGCCGCCCGCGAACGTCGCCCCACTCCCTCGAACGGGCCGCGAATCGAACCCGGACGGAGACCCTCGCGCCTCTCGCCCCGATGCGCCGAGACCGCCGCGGCCACTTCCGAAGCCACCCGTGAAGAAGGAGCCACCGAAGCCCGCTCCCGCGGCGACGGACAAGGCGCCCGACTCGGCGCTCGAGGATCTGCGCGCTCTCGCGCGCGAGTCGCAGCGGCCCAAGAGCGCTTCGGTCGACTTCGACGACCTCCTCTCCCTCCGCGACGACGCGAGCGCGCGCGCCCTGTCGTCCCCCTCGCTCCCGCTCGACCTCACGCTCCTCACCTCTGGGGACGCGCCGGCGCCCGAGGCCGGCTCCGCGTGGGACGAGCCGCCGCCCGCGAAGGTCGCGCCGTCCGTCTCGAGCGACGAGCCGCCGCCCAGCAAGCCGCCGTCGTCGCGCGGCCCGTCGTCGCGCCGCGCGATCGGAAAGGGGGGATCGACCTCCTCTCGACCGCCCGACGGGGCGCCCCGGTCCCAGCGCGGCGCGCGCATGGCGTCGAAGGCGCCGCCCGGGAAGAAGCGGAGCGAGTCCTCCACGCCCGCGACGCCGGTCGCGTCCGCGGCCGGGCCTACCTCGAGCCCCCGAAGCGAGACGCGACGTCCGTCTCGCCGCAATCCATCCCGCCCGAGCTCCGGAAGGGACGTTCGAGGCTACCCATCTTCCTCGGTGTCGGCGCTGTCGCGCTGGTTGGGGTCATCTACCTCGCGTCTCGCTCGTCGAGCGAGCCCACGGCGCAGAGCAGCACGACGGCGGAGCCGCAGAAGACGAACGCGCCCTCCACCCCTGCCGCCACGGATCGCGGCCCCGCCCCGCGCGAACCTTCGCCGGCAGGCACCGAACTCGTGGCCGTGCGGTCCGCCGACCCGAGGCCCAACACGGGGCCGATCACGACCGGAACGCGCCCGACCGATCCCTTTCCACCGTCCCCGAACACGACGACGACGACGACGACGACGGCCACCACGACCTCGACCACACCGACGGCGACTCCCGCGCCCACGCCGAGCACGACGGCCTCCGCCGCGCCTGCCGGGGATTTCAACGCGGGCGCCGCGAGCGCGGCGCTCGCGGGTCGCGCGGGCGCCGCTGCGGGTTGCAAGCAGCCCGGCGATCCGAGCGGAGTGGCGCACGTCACGGTGACGTTCGCCCCGTCGGGGCGCGTCACTCAAGCGAACGTCTCCGGGCCGCCCTTTGCCGGCACGAAGACGGGCGGGTGCATCGCCGGCGCGATGCGCGGCGCGACGGTCCCGCCGTTCAACGGATCGGCGCAGACGGTCTCGAAGACGGTGAACATCCCCTGACGATCGCGCGCGCCTCGGCGGCCGGGCTCGTGGACGGGCGCTTGACCCATCGGTCCACTGGACGGTACGAGGCGCCGTGCTCACCCTCCTCCGCGCCAAGCACTTCGTGCTCATGGATCAGCTCGAGCTCGAGCTCGAGCCGGGGTTGAACGTCCTCACTGGGGAGACGGGCGCCGGCAAATCGATCGTCGTCGGCGCCCTGCACTGGATCCTCGGGGGCAAGACCAGCGCGGATCAGATCCGGCCCGGCGCGACCGAGGCGGAGGTGGAGGCGCTCTTCGACGTGTCGAGCCTCCCCGAGGGCTCCGCGCTTCGCGAACGTCTGCGATCGATCCAGCCCGACCCCGCGGCGAAGGCGGAGTCGGAGCTCGCGATTCGGCGCGTCGTCTCGAGCAACGGCCGTTCGCGCGCGTACGTGAACGGCAGGCTGTGGACGGCCGCGGAGCTCGCCGACATCGCCGCGGATCTTGCGGACGTCGCGTCCCAGCACGACAGCGTGAAGCTCACCGATCCCGCGACGCACCTCGACCACCTCGATCACTTCGCCCGGCTCGACGCCGAACGGATGGCGCTCGCCTCCGCGGTCGGCGAGGTCGAGGCGCTCGCCGCGGAGGTCCGCGCGCTCGTCGAGCTCGAGAAGACCCGCGGCGAGCGCGAGGCGTTCGTGCGGTTCATGCTCCAAGGGATTGCGGACGTCGATCCGAAGCCGGGCGAGCTCGACGCGCTCGCCCAGGAACGTCGCGCGCTTCGCCACGCGGGGAGGCTCGTCGATCTCCTCGAGCGCGCGAGCTCCCGGCTCGACGGCGAGGACGGGATCACGGACGGCCTCGCGCGCGCGGCGGCGGATCTGCGCGCGGCGGCGGAGCTCGACGAGCGCCTCGCCGAGCTCGCCCCGATCCTCGAGAGCGCTCGCTCCGAGATCGTCGACGTCGCGGCGCGCGTGGCCGAGCAGCTCGAGTCGACGGACCGGGATCCATCGCGCCTGCCGGCGATCGAAGAGCGCCTGTACCGGCTCGAGGGCCTGATTCGGCAGCACGGGCCCTCGATCGAGGAGGTGCTCGACACGCGCGCCCGCCTCGAGGGTGAGCTCGAGTCCCTCTCTTCGGCCGAGAGTCGACTCGCCGATCAAGAGCGCGCGATCGCGGAGCGGATGCCCGGCCTCACGGAGCGCGCGCGCAAGCTCACCGCGTCACGAAAGGCCGCCGCGAACGATCTGGGCGCGGCGATCAGCGCGGAGCTCGCCGGGCTCGGCATGGGCGGCGCTCGCGTGCTCGTCGAGGTGGAGCCGCTCTCGCCGCGCGGGAACGATCACGCGCTCGCCGTCGACGGCGCACGGCTCGGGCGGGACGGGATGGATCGCGTGGAGTTCCTCATCGCCCCGAACAAGGGCATGGAGCCGAAGCCGCTCCGAAAGATCGCGTCCGGTGGGGAGCTCTCGCGCTCGCTCCTCGCGCTCAAGCGCGTCCTCGCCGAGAGCGGGCCGCATGGCCTCTACGTGTTCGACGAGGTCGACACGGGCGTCGGCGGCGCGGTCGCCGAGCGCATCGGCGCTGCGATCGCGGACGTCGCGCGCCACCACCAGGTCCTCTGCATCACCCACGTCGCGCCCATCGCCGCGTTCGCGGACGCGCACTTCGTCGTCGCGAAGACCGCCACGGGTGACGCGACGACGAGCACGGTCACGCGCGTCGAGGGCGCGGATCGGGTGCGCGAGGTGGCGCGGATGATGAGCGGAGCCACCATCACCGAGGCGACGGTCCGCGCCGCGACCGAGCTCATCGACGCGAGCGACGCGTGGAAGCGCGCGGCGCGCACGCCGCCCGCGAAGGCTGGCCCCGCCAAACCCGCGCCGACGAAGGCTCCCCCCGCTGCTCCTCCGGTCGCCGCGCCGACGAAGGCGCCGACAGGAGGCGCGCCCCCGAAGCCGAAGCCGAAGAAGAGGTGAGGGATCCTCGCGGGGCGATCAGAGGATCGCGGTCGCGAGGTTCTGCGGGAAGAACTCGCTGTTCGCGAGCGGTCTCGACCGGCGCGTCAGCACCTCGCAGCCCGTCTTGGTCACGACCAACGTGTGCTCGAACTGGGCGGACAGCTTCCCGTCCGCCGTGACGGCGGTCCACTTGTCGTCGAGCACCTCCACCTCGAACGTCCCGAGGTTGATCATCGGCTCGATCGTGAAGCACATGCCCGCCTTGAGGCGCTCGCCCGAGCCGCGCTTGCCCACGTGGCTGACCTGCGGCGCCTCGTGGAACGTGCGGCCGATGCCGTGCCCCACGAACGCGCGCACCACCGAGCAGCCCTCGCTCTCCGCGTACTCTTGGATGGCGGCGCCGATGTCCCCGAGGCGGGCGCCCTCGCGCACCTCTCGGATGCCGAGCTCGAGCGACCGGCGCGACACCTCGGTCACGTGTCGCGCTTCGGCCGAGGGCCGGCCGACGAAGAACGTCGCCGACGTGTCCCCGAAGAAGCCCTGGAACTTGGTCGTGACGTCGACGTTGATGATGTCGCCGTCCACGAGCACGCGCGGGCCCGGGATCCCGTGGCAGACGACCTCGTTGACCGAGGTGCACACGCTCTTCGGGAAGCCGTGGTAGTTCAGCGGCGCGGGGTACGCGTCCTGCCGGACGGTGTCGTCGTGGACGAACCGGTTGATGTCCTCCGTCGTGATGCCCGGGCGGATCATGTCGCCGACCTTGAGGAGCGTCTCGGCCGCCATCTGACAGGCGACGCGCAGCGCGTTGACCTCCTTCACGCTCTTGATGCTGACGTTCTTCACGAGCGCTCTCCTCCAGTCCGCGGCGCAATCATTGCTCTCGGACCTCCTCGACGGCGACGGCCTCCTGGACGACCTCTTCGACGCCGGCGGAGACGGGGTAGAGATAAAAGTGTACGTCGATCTCGTCGTCGCGCCCCGCGAAGCGTTTCACGACCGCGACGAACTTCCGCTCCTTGATGCGATCCCCGAGGACGTTGATCATCCCGTACGACTGGTTCGTCGGATCGATCGTGAGCTGGAAGTTCTTCTGATCGACGCGCGGTCGAGCGAGGGGCGGATCGTCGAACGTGATCGTGAGGATGTACGTCAGATCCCCGCTGCGGCCTCGCCGGCTCGAGTCCAGCGTCGTCACGCCGGCGCGGCCGACGACGTCCGCGGTCGTGGCGCGGGTCCACAAGGTGCGGTCCGTGCGGCTCGCCGGCCGCGGCGCCATCAGCCCGAGCACCGCCGGGTCGATCTGATCCGGGTAGAGGTCGTGCAACTCGGCCTCCCACTTCGGCAGATCCGCGTTGGGGGCGACGGGCGCCTCGACGGTGCTGCTGCACGCCGTGGCGCCGAGCATCGACACGGCCGCGAGCCAGCCGAGCGCGCGAGGAGAGAGCTTCATCGGTGCCTCTGCCCTAGCACGTCCAGGCGCTCTCGGGGGATGCGGCCCACGCGGGGCGAGAGCGCGGGATCAAGTGACCGGCGAAGCGCCCTCGGGGATCCGGATCCCCGTGCTGATGTCGAGCTTCGCGCTCGGTGCGATCGCGCGCACCGCCGGCTCGATGATCCCGCGGATGGTGAGCGGCGAGCCCGGGCAGCCCGCGAATCGACCCGCGAGGTGGAGCGAGAGGTGGTTCGCCTCCACGGCGACGATGTAAATCTCGCCCCCGTCCGCACGGATCAGCGGAGCCAGGACTTCCTTGGTCACCTTCAGCAGCTGATCGACGGTGGCGGCGGTCACGATCGCAGCTCAGCCTACCAAGAACCGCGGCGCGACGCAGGTTCTTGGCGAAGATCGGCGCGCGCCCCCCATGGACCGCGGAGACGCGGGCCGAAAGGGGCGCCTTCCATGCGCTCGTCCCATTAGACTCCGCCCGTGGCCCGCGGCCCGTGGCTCCGCATCGTCTCCGTCAACGACGTCTACGCGCTCGACCATCTGCCGAAGCTCCGGTCCTTGGTCGAGGCCGCGCGCCGCGACGGACCCGAGGTGCTGCTCGTCACGATGGCTGGCGACTTCCTCGCGCCGAGCACGCTCTCCAGCATCGACGCGGGAGCGGGCATGATCGACTGCATGAACCGCGTGCCCATCACGCACGCGGCGCTCGGCAACCACGAGGACGACGTCTCGCCCGCCGACCTGAGGGCGAGGATCGGCGAGTTCGCGGGCGTCTGGCTCGCGACGAACGTCCTCGGTCTCCACCCGAAGACGGTCCCGTCCCAAATCCTCTCGATCGGCTCCGAAGAGCGGCGCGTCCGCGTCGGTCTCATCGGCGTCGTCATGGATGACCCGACCGACTATCGCGACGTGCCCTTCGTCGGCGCGACGGTGCTGCCGTGCAACGCGACCGCCGAGAGCGCCGCCCGCCACCTCGTCGAGGAGGAGGGGTGCGACGCGATCATCGCGCTCACGCACCAGTCCATCGCGAAGGACCGGGACCTCGCGCGCTCTCCCGGGGCGGCGCACATCCCCTTGATCCTCGGCGGGCACGAGCACGTGCCGTTCGACGAGACCGTCGGCACGACCCGGATCCTGAAGGCGGGGACGGACGCCACGCACGCCTTCATCGTCGACGTCGTGTGGCCGCCCGTCGGCGCGCCCCGGATCGACGCGCGCCTCGAGGCCGTGGCGGCGTTCCCGGACGACCCCGATCTGCGCGTGCGCGTGGACCTGCACGCCCGCCTCGTCGCCGATCTCAAGAACGCAACGCTGATGCACTTGCACGAAGGGACGGAGCTCTCGTCCGTGGGGAGCCGGAGGTCCCAGACCTCGATCGGCACGCTGGTCTGCTCGAGGCTCCGCGACGCCCTCTCGGCCGACGCGGCGATCCTCAACGGAGGCGCCATCCGCGGCGGCCGCACGTATACGGGGCGGTTCACGTACGCCGACCTGCAGGCCGAGGTCCCGTTCGAGAACGAGGTCGTGGTCGTCGCCATGCCGGGGCGCGTCCTCGCGGACGCCATCCTCTCCTCTCGAAGGCGCCTCGAGACGGGCGGGTTCCTCCAGGTCGACGACCGCGTCGTGGTCCGCGACGGCGAGGTGCTGGAGGTCGCCGGCGCACCGATCGAGGCGGATCGGGCGTACCGGGTCGCGGTCGTGCGGAACCTCCTCGACGGCATGGACCACATCGAGCCGCTCGTCGCCTTCGCGAGATCCGTCCCCATGCCGTCGCCGGGCTCCGGGAGGGGCGTGAAGGTGGTGCTGGTCGAGGCCTTCTCGCGCGCGCTCCTCGCCGAGCTCGGCGGGCGCGCCGCGCTCGACAAGAATCGAGACGGAACGGTCGAGCCTTCGGAGATCGCCGCGGCGCTGGCGGACGCGTCGCGCGAGTCCGCGTCCCCGATCACGGTCGATCTCCTCCTCCGCGCGCTGCGGTAGACTGCCCCGCGATGGACGTTGCCGTGCGGCTCGCAGTCCCCGTCGGACTTTGCCGCTGGCGTGACTCCCCGACCTGTTACTCGCCCCTCGTGAAGGTCACCTACGACCTGAAGGCGTCCGGCTGGGCGTCGCTCTCGTCCGAGCAGGAGCCGATCACGGACGGAGAGATCTCGGGCGGGCTCGTGATCTGGCCGAGCGATTTCGGTGAGGCGAAGGGCGCGTGCGAGATCGCGATCGTCGGCGCCGCGCTCCACGACCACCGGACGCCCCTCCGCGTCCGCGTCGGCTCGACGATCCTCGAAGGGGATCGCGCGCGTGTGCTCGGTCCCATCGGCCGCGGGGGCGGCCGCAGCTACTTCGCGGTCGAGGCGGGGCGCACGGGCTTTCCGAGCCTTCCGCTCGAGGTCGTCGTCGAGGGCGTCGGCGAGACTCTGCGCTGCGCCATCCCCGTGCCCGCGCCCGACATCGCGCTCGTGCTGGGGAAGGCGTTCGCCGAGGCGCAGCGGATCCGGCCCTTCATCGACGAGGTGTTGATCGATCCGGTGCGTCGTCGGTGCACGCTCGTGTTTCGAGGGTTCTTCACGCATCCCGGCAACCTCGAAGCAGAGGGCAGCCTCGTCGTCGACGCGCTCGGGAAGCTCGACGCGACGACGCCGCGGGAGATCGCGCGCTGGCCGCGGATGGCGGCCGCTACGCCCGAAGACTTCGTCGTCGACGATCCGACGCGCATGCCGGACGCGGACGACGCGCCCACGCCCGACTCCGACTCGCGCCCGTCGATCCCGATGGCGCGCCTGGACGACGAAGACGGAGAGACGACGGGCGAGCAGATCCGCAGCCCCGAGTCGACCGTGGACGCGAGCCTCGAGGCGACGAGCGAGCTCGCGCGGTCCCCCGTCGCGGCCCTGTTCGCACCCCAAGAGAGCGCACGGCCGGAGGAGATCCTCGAGATCGACGAGAGCGAGGCGGAGGAGCTGTTCGACGACGACTCCACGTCCGACCCTCCCGTCGTCGACGATCCCTCCACGACGGAGGCGCCGCCGCCGGCGCCCAGCAAGGGGTTCGACCGCACGATCCCGATGCCGCGCCGGCGCGCGTCGCCGCCGAGCGGTGTGCCGTTCGCGCGTGAGCCCGCGCGCTCCGTCGCCACGGCGACGAGCCGGATGCCGGTGTTCGGCCCACCGCCCACTGCGCTCCCTCAGCCGGTGGCCGAGGTCGCGCCCCCGCCGATCCAGCGAAAGCCCGCGCGCACGCAGCAGATGACGTCGTCCGATCTCGCGCCGCCCCCGCTGCCGCCCCCCGCGGCGCCGCCCCCGCCGACGTTCGGCGCACCTCCTCCTCCGGCCACGTCCGAGCGGCCACGGAGGTTCAAGGACGAGAACGAGAACACCCAGCTCTTCGTGCTCCCGACGAAGTCTCCCGAGCCCGCGGCCGCGCTCCCGTTCGTCCCCGCTGCACCCGGGGGCCCGCCCGCACCTCGTCCTTCGACGCGGCGCTCCTTCGACGACGAGGAGCGTACGGGGCTCGTGGATCTCCCCGCGCTCCAGCGGCGCTCGGCGCCCACGGTCCCTCCACCGGCAGACGAGAGTGTCCCCACGATCCCACCGCCGCCCGAGACCCCGAGCGAGCGCCGGACGGCACCGCCTCCTCCGATGAACGTGAAGGCGCCGTCGACTGCGCCACCTCCTCCGGGGCCCGTCTCGCCTCCAGGGCCGGCGGGCCCCGTCTCGCCTCCAGGGCCGGCGGGCCCCGTCTCGCCTCCAGGGCCGACAGGCCCGGCGCCTCGTGAGCCCACGACCGAGCCGCCACCACCGCCGCCCGCGCAGCCGCGCCGAAGGATGTTCGACGCGGACGAACACACCGCGCAGATCCAGCTCCCTGTCGCGCCGCGCGCGTTGCCCTTCACCGAGGTCGCGCCGCGCGCTCCCGGCGGAGGTCTAGGGATGACGCTCGGGGGCTCCGCTCTTCCAGCGGCGGACGATGCGATCACGCCGCGCGCCGATCGCGCCTCCCCACGGGCCGTGACTGCGTTCTCGCCGGTCTCGGTCACGCGCGTCGCCGACGATGACGACATGCGGAGCGACGAGACGGTCGGCACCGACGAGAGGCTCACCGCGCTCCCTGACGCGGCCTTCGCGGAGCCTCGTCGAGACGGGCGCGGGACCATCCCGCCGCCCGCGTTCTCCGCGACGCCCGGCGCGCCCGAGTGGCTCGCGCCGGCGGCGACCGCGCCGCCGCGCGCCGTCGACGTCGCACCCCCTGCGCTCGCCGCGCTGCTCGCCGATCTCGGCGCGCCGCCGCCCGCGCAGGCGTCCACGATCGCCCCGGCCACGTGGAAGCCGCGGGTCGTAGCGCCGCCCGCGCCCGCCGCGCTCGTGAGCGACGCCGCGCCGTCGATCTCGCTCGAGGAGTACGCGGCGCTCCGCGCAGAGCTCTGGAGCGGTTCGAAGTCGCGGCGCGACGTGCTCAAGTCCCGCGGCCTCTCGGAGCTCCGCTGGCGGGCCATCGAACGGAAGTTCGCGCGCGAGATCGACTCGCTCTCGAGCGATCCGGCGCGGCTCCTGCCGCTCTTGTCGAGGCTCGACGCGGCCGCGCGCTGACCGCATCGGTGCGCGACGGTCCATGGAACGGGGCGGTGTCGCGGAGCTTTCTGAGCGCCGCGCCGTTGGGCTCGAGGCGCTCCGTCGGGGTCAGTTGAGGCGCAGCATGCGCCCGACGATCCTGTGGAGCTCCTCGGCGCGCGACACGATCCTGTCCGCGTAGGTCTCGATCTCTCCCGCGGCGCGGAGCGCGAGGGACGCGACCCCCTCGGTCGAGAGCACGATCTCCTTCCGCCCCTTGATGTGGACGCGATCGGCCTCGAGGTGGATCTCCCGAGTCTCGTCCACGCCGGGCGTCGGGCGCGTGCGGAGCCCACCGACGACCGAAAGCGATCCGTCGGCCTGGCGCTCGATCAGCACCGGCTCGCCCGTCCGCATCGCGGTGTCGAGGATGGCGCGGTGGAGCGAGGGAGCGGCCTTCGCGGGGACGGATCGCCCGCCGACGCGCACCTCGATCCCGTCGTCGTCGGCGCGCAGCACGAACGCGAGCGCGAGGCTCCCGAACGCTTGGGCGGGCGCCTCCGCGCGCGCACGCTCCGCCGACCGGTCGACCGCGTCGAGCACCGCCTCCGGGAGCGCGTTCGGATCGCTCGGCGCGTTCTCCGTCGCCGCCTCGACCGTCGCTTGGCTCGCGGCCTCACTGGGTGCCTTCATATCCATCAGCTTAGCGCGTTCGCCGCCTACGTCGTCGTCACCGTGGACAGCGTCGCGACCTGGCGCGCGAAGAAGCCGTCCAAATCGATCGCCGGCAGGGGGCCCGCTGCCACGAGAGCGAGCTCGCGCAGCAGGATCCGCCGCTCCCCCTGGAGCGCGTTCGGATCGAGCAGCTCGTCGAGCACGAGCGCGCCGGCGTAGGGCGCGCCCCGACGCACCCGGCCCGTCATCTTCGGGATCCCCGCGGCGTCGACCTTCGTCATGAGCTGATCGACGTCCACGTTCGTCGGGTCCATGCCCGTCATTCGAAGCACCGCGCGCTCCGCGGTCGCGGCCCGATGCGGCGTGTTCGGCAGACGCGAGCGCGCCGTCTCGAGCTCCCGAAGGAGGAGCGCCGCGTGCGAGGGTTTGCCGTAGAAGCTGACCCAGACCGCGTAGTCCTCCTGGCCGTCGCTGCGCTCGAGGACGAGCGTCTCGTCCCTGGGGAGGCCCGCAAGCGCGATGGCGCGAAGGGCGACGGTGCGCTCTTCGAGGCCGAGCGTCCCACCCCGAAGGATCTCGCGGAGCGTGTCCACGCCGACCATCTTGTTGCGCCGCGCGAGCTCGTCCGCAGCGTGGAGGTGGAGCGTCGCGTCCTCGGCGCCGAGGAACCGCTCGGCGAACGCCACGCCGAGCGCCTCCGGCGCGGCCCGACACGCCCGCAGCGCCGCGAGCTTCACGGACGTGGCCGGGTGCGCGAGCAGCGGGGCCACCGCGCTCGCCTCGAACGCGCCGCGCCGCTCGGCGACCTCGAGGAGCGCCGCGAGGAGCTCGGGCGGCTCTTCGCTGCGGAGCGCCGCGAGCACCGTGCGATCGATGAACGGGTTCGAGCCCACCGCGAGGCCCGCGACGTACGCGCCGAGGACGTTCGCTGGCGCGCGGCGCATCGCGAGCAGGACCCAGCGGAGCGCGGCCTCGGAGTCGCAGCAGCCGAGCCCGAACGAGAGCGCGAACGCGCGGCCCCAGTCCGGGAGCGCCCATTCGTTCGTGTACCGGAAGAGCCCGCGCGGGACACCGAGCCGCGGGACGTCGTCGTGGAGCGGCACGTCGAGCGACCAGAGCAAGTCCAAGTTCGCGAGCAAGCGTTCTCTTCGAACTCGACGAGTCGCGCCAGCTCGTCGTCGTTGAGCGCGCCGCAGCCCGCCCAGGATCGCGAGGTCCTCCATCGTGTCGCGGCCGATCCGGGCGAGGCTCTCGCGCACCGGGTCGCGCGGGTCCAGCGACGCCGGCGGCGCCTCCTCTTCCTCGATCTCCGGATCGTCCCAGCGCCTCACTCGCGCCACCAGATCGAGCGACGGCACCTCGGGGGCTGCGTGCACCGAGGGGCCTCCCTTGCTCGCGCGGAAGCCGCCCCCCACCGCGCCGACGATCCGCGCCCGATCCGCGGCGCCGTCGAACGGCAGCGACGCGACCTCGTCGAGCGCGCGCGCGCGGAGCTCCGCGGACCACGTGATCGCCTCGTCCAGGAGCTCGGCGGCCGCCGCCTCGTCCGCAGCGCCAGCGGGCCCCGAGGGCCCGAGCGCCTTCGCCTTGCCGAGCGTGACCCCGAGCTGATCGAGCGTCGCGATGCCCGCGTCCGACGCGCCCTCCTCGCAGAAGCGGCTCACGAGGGACTCCGCTTCCTTGAGCAGCTCGGCGCGCTTCTTCCCCGCCGACGTCTCCGTCTTCTGCTCGAGCAGCATCTCCTCGATGCCCTCTCGGAGCGCGTCCGCGCGCTCGCGCAGCGTCGCGAAGGCCTGGCTCACGACGCGGCCTCCATCACTACGACGCCGCGCTCGTCCCCGTCCGAGTGGAGCGCCAAAAGTAGCGAAGATGCAGGTGCAAATCCTATCCGAAAAGCGGTCGCCGCGTAGACGACCCCGAGCGCGCCCGTGGCGGCCCCTGCGTCCCCGACCAGCTGCCCCAGGTGATCCTCGCGCGTGGAGCCTCCCTGGAAGAACTCTTTGTTTCGGATGGTGACGAAGCTCCACTCCTTGGTGCGGTGCCGCTCTCCGTTGAGATCCGTCATCGCCCACGGCAGCGTGCGTGCGCCGAGCCTCGCTGCCCCCGCGCGGACGAGATCCGTCATCACCTCCGCGAGCCTCGGCTGACCCTCGGGGACCTGATCCGAGCCGCTCGCCACGTGGAGGATCTTCGCGAAGGGGCGCTTGTCCGGCTTCCCACCCGACGCGCCGCCGAGCACCACGAACGCGGCGCCCTCGGACGGGATGAACCCGTTGTGGATCGATTCGCCCAGCACGCGCAGCTCCTTCTCGAGCCATCGAATCGTCTCGGGGTGGTGGTACGTGTCGACGCACCCGACCAGGATCGGCTCCCCTCCGCCCTGCGCCATCGCCCGCTCGAGGACGACGGCCATCCCGGCGTGGCCGAGGCGGATGACCTCCGAGCCCGCGCCGTCGATCTTCTGGCCGCTCGCGCGCTCGAGCTCGGGGAGGAGCACGCGCGCCGAGAGCGTGTCCGCGTCCCCCGCGGGGAGCGGCCGGCCGCGCTCCGCGAGCGCGAGGAACACCCGCGCGGGCTTGTCGTGCGCGAGGCCCGCGTCGCGCGCGGCCTCGCGGAGCGCCCGCGCACCGAGCGCGACGACGCGCTGGGCGCCGTACAGGTCTTCGGGGAGACCGAGCGCGCGCGCCGATCCGAACCGGTGCCCGTGGCGATCGAGCAGCTCCATCGGCCGCGGGACGATCTTTCGCGCTCGGACCCCGAGCGCCGTCTGGCGCGCGTCGAACCCGATCGGCGAACACGCGCCCGCGCCGACGATGCTCGCGCTCATCGAATCACCCCGTCGTCGTCGACGTCCGGCAGCTTGGGCTCGCCGCGCTCGCCCTCCTCCGCCTCGAGCAGGCGATCCACCTCGTCCCGGAGCGCCTCGTCCGTCGCCATCTTTTCTTGGTACTTGCGGTCGATCCGCATCCACGCGCCGAGCGAGAGCTTCGCGTCATGAAGGACGTCCCGGGGCTGCTCGACCTGGAGTCGGCTCGAGATCGACGCGTACTCCTTGGGCGACGGCAGCGTCTCGCCAGGGGGAGCGAGCCGCTCCTGCGCCGTCAGGAAGTGGCGCGCGTACTCGACGTGGAGATTCTCTTCCGTGTCCATGGGCACCGTGGCGAGGCGGTTCGCGTGCGCGCGCTCCTCGATCGACCAGCTGAACTCGTCGAGGTCGTACTTCTCCAGCACCTCCGCGCGCGCCATCCGCTCGTCCATCGCGGCGGTCGTGAGGCCGGGGGTCATCCGGATCTCGAGGAGCTCGGCCGCGACCATCGCGTGCTCGCGGAGGTCGAGCGTGGGCTCGGGGGCCTCGATGCTGCCGAGCGCCTCGTAGCGGGCCATCTCGTACTCCTCCTCGGGGATCGGCGGGGGCTTCTTGCCGTCCTGCACGTCGCTGATCTCCCACGCGTACTCGAAGGAGCCGCGCGGGAGCTCCGCGAACAGCTTGTGGTACCGCTCGCGCGGATCCTTCGACGTCACGATCTCGTGGTCGGCGAGGAAGCCGACGATGACGCGGTCGACGGCGCTCCGCGGGTTCGGCCCCGCGATCGTGAAGCCGCGCCACGTGAGGTCGACGATCTCGGCGTCGAGATCGATGTGCACGGTGTCGAGCAACATCCCCGCGTCGCTCGGGAACGGCGTGCGCGTCCAGTCGATGAGCCCCCGCGGGAACCGCTTCGGGAGCCGTACGACGAGCGCCTCCGGGCCGAGGCCC
This sequence comes from Polyangiaceae bacterium, assembly GCA_046351395.1. Classification (GTDB taxonomy): domain Bacteria; phylum Myxococcota_A; class Polyangia; order Polyangiales; family Polyangiaceae; genus CAYYKK01. The sequence continues at coordinate 182,074 of JAXLYP010000019.1, read as the reverse complement.
TCGAGCGTGATCTCGGCGCCCGGGCCGATCTCGTCCGAGCATAGGCGCGGGTTCGCCAGCGAGAACGCGCCGTAGTCGAACCCCCTCGGGAACAGGAAGCCCTCCGCGACGGGATCGACCCTCGGCGAGCGGGGCCCGATCTCGGCGATGCCCTCGCCGCCGATCGACACGTACGGCGGCACGAGCGGCGTGCGCCCTGGAGTGGTGGTCGTGACGGTGAAGTTCGCCGCCGCACCCGGCGCGCGCAGCACGAACGCCTGGTGGATGGGCGGGCGAGATCCGTCCGGCGCGCGGAACGGAAGGCCGCTCGCCGTCATCGCGCTCGCGCCGACGTCGACGTGGCCCGACAGCATCACGTCACAGCGGTCCTTCGAAGGCACGAAGTCGAACGGGCGCGGCACCGCCGTGGAGCCCACGATCCTCCGCTCGGGCGGAGCGGTCTGCGAGATCACCCAGCCGCGAGGCTCGAGGAACTTGGGGCCGTCGTCCGACGTGGCGTGGAGCGACGTCGTCGCCTTCACGATCACGCTGATCATGTCCTCGCCCTCGCCGTGCCAGAACAGAACGCCGACGAGGAACGGTAGCTTCACGGGCTTCCGCTCGCCGTCCACTCGGATCGGCGCGATCCCTACGAGCACTCGTCGCATGCGGGGGATACTACGCCAGAGTCACGCGAGCGACGCGAGCGGCTTCAGCTCGTACGGGCCGTAGTCCACCTTCGCCCAAGGCGGGACGTACTCGACCGATTGATTGGTCTTGTACCACCAGGTGTCGACCTTGAAGACCCCGCGGAACCCGAAGCTGATGACGCCGCGCTCGACCTTGAGGGTCATGTCGAAGATGCCGCGCTTCTTGAGCGGCATCTCCACGCCGAACGAGGGCGAGACCTTCACGAAGCAGCCGCCCGACACCTCGAGGCTCGAGCCCCAAGTCAGCTTGATGTTGATGTAGATGTCGACGAGCGTGGAGATCCCGCCCGCGATGTTCACGCCCGTCTCGCCCGCCGAGTGCGTGAGCGCCACCTCGATGCCCGCCTCGAACTTGAAGTCGATGCCCGCGGTCGCGTGAGCGCCGAGCCAGTTGAGGACCTTCGCGGCGATCGTCCCGACGCTCGGGAGGAACACGTTGATGAACGTGACGATCTCCATGCCGAAGCCGAGCGCGAACGCCGCGAGGTTCGCCGCGCCGACGGCGACCTTGTCCATGCCCACGCTGCCGCTCAGCGCCTTGCCCGCCGCAGCGGTTTGCTTCTCGGCGATCTTCTTCTTGAAGGAGACGGCCCACTCGAGATCGCACATGTGCTTGTACTTCTTGATCTCGGCGTTGTCCTCGGTGAGCTCCTTCCAGTTCACCGCGAACTCGATCTCGCAGCCGCGCAAGATGTGGAGCTCCGCGTCGACGCTCCCGCCCGCGTAGCTCGCGAGCGTCTTGCCGCCCTTGACGATCGCCTCGATCACGCGGAGGACGGCGCGCACCTTGTTGATGAGCTCGTCGTCGACCTTGACCGTGACCTTCTCGCCCGGGTAGCCGCGCAGCGTGTACTTGCACGCGCCGCTGCAGGCCTTCCCTTCGACGGACACCTCGAGGGGCTCCTTGTCCCAGTTGATCACCTCGAGGACCTTCTTGAAGTCCACGACGGTCTGGTAGATCGCCTGCGCGCCCTGGAGGCCCTTGCTGATGTTCTCAGCGCCCTGTGCCGTGTTCGACGCGTTGTCGCGCGCGGTCGCGGCGCGGTTCGCGGTGCCCTTCGGCAGCGTCGCGAGCTGCTGATCGCGGAGCGCGTTCTGCTCGGCACGACCCTTGTCGGTGAGGCGGCCGCTCTCGTCCTTTCGACCCTCGATCTTCCCCTCTTTGGGGACGAAATCCGACGCCGACGCCGCGGGCTCGAACCAGGTGTTGTCGAGGACGATCTTGTCCTCCCCCGAGAAGGTTTGCTTCTTGGTGATCTTGCCGCCCTTCTCCTTCTTGATGCACTCCCACTGCGTGTGGATGCCGCCGGACGCGCACTCGGGCGGGGCGTTCGCGACCTTCGCGTTCTTGCGCTTCGCCTCCAGCGTGACGCTGCAGGGGGTCGCGACCTCGAGGAGACGATCGGCGCCGTTCTCTCGGCCGTGCTTGCACTTCGCGTTCGAGACGTCGAGGGAGCAGGCCTTCAGCTTCTCGGCCGCGAGATCCGCCTCGTTGACCGCCGGGTTCGAGTTCGTCAGCCCGCCGCTCGTGTTCCCGTGGTTCTGCGTCGTGGGATCCGTGTTGCGCGCGACGGGCTTGCCCTCCGCGGTCACGTTGGGCGAAGCGGTGACCGTCCGCGCCTCCTGCATGCACGTCCCGCTTCCGACGCCCTTGCCGCACGCGCCGCCGTCCCCCGACGTCGACGTCGGCCCGATGGCGTCGGCCTGACGGACGACGGGACCTTCCGCGATTTGGGTCTTCGGCGTCGTGTGCTCCGTCGCGAGCGACGTGTTCACCGTGTTCGAGTGCGGGATGACCGCCTTCTTGTCCGGCGTGAAGCAAACGTCCGGCGCCTTCTGCACGGCGACGTGGTTGCTCGTCGTGGACGTGACGCTGAGGCTTTGATTCACCGTTGTGGGTCCAGCGCTTGCCATTGGAGCTTCTCCCGTTCTCTCGATTGTTTCGGACGTCGATGCGCGGCGCGGGCCACGAACGTCAAAGAAGGTGGAGCAAAGAAACCGCAGTCAACGAGACTGCCGTGCGGTCAGAGAAAAATGCGCCAACGGCCGTCCACCATCGTGAGGTGGAGGGTGGCCTCCCAGGTTCGCTCTGGGTCGTTCTTGTGCTGCGCGAAGAGGGCGGGGCCGCCGTCTTTTCGCGTGACGTACGCGGTGCGGCCCCCGCCCCGCCGCTCGAAGATGAGCTCGTCGAAATCCAACGGGCGAACGTCCCACGGCTCGCTCAGGATCTGCCCGTACTCGGCGCGCATGCGGCCCGGCGAGTGGTCCGGGTTCGGCCCGTAGAAGATCTCCAGGTTGCGCGCCTTCATCTCCGTCACGCGGATGAAGTCGTCGATGTCGGCGCGCTTCTTCGCGTCCCAGAGCTGGAAGATCGCGTCGCGCTGCTCCGGCGTCCCCTCGGGGGGAAAGTCCGTGATCGGCGCGTCGAACCAGATGGGCTTCGGCGAGTCGAGGTCGAAGTCGAACGCCGCCTGGTGCGCCGCGGGGAGGCTCCGCTCCTCCTCCGGGTGCACGGCGAGGAAGTCCGGGTAGGCGAGCGTGAAGAGCGGCCGGTCGTCCGCGAACCGGAGCACCTGCATCGACATGCCGAACGTCATCTTCGGCACCGGCACGGGCTGCACCAGCGTGAGGTGGACCACGTTCCGACCGGGCAACATCCAATGGTTGAACGGCCCGTTCGGAGCGAGGTGGTAGTCGCTGAAGCGCCGGTAGAACGGGATGTCGTTCACCGTGATGTTCACGACGAACCCCGGGGGGTGCTTCACGAGGAAATAATGAGGGGTCGGTAGGGGCCTCAGATCTGGGACGAGGTCTTCGAACCTTGCTTGTTCTGGCCGGTCGTCTTCACGGTGATCGTCTCCGTGGAGCTCAGCTCGATGCGGCCTTCCTTCATGTTGATCTCGGTCGAGCCGACCTTGAACGTCAGCTTCTCCGTGCCCGTGTAGGACGCGCTGAGCGCCTTCTTCGTGAGCTTCTCGAGGCCCGCGATCAGGAGCTCCTTCACCGCGTCGATCTTGAGCATCCCGCCGACGTTCGTCTTCCGGATCTTCTCGACGCGCGAGTGCATCGTCGCGTCCGCCTTCGCGAAGGCGACGCCGCCGATCGTCTCGAGCCGCCCGAGGCCCGACTGCTCGACCTTGTTGTTCTTCGCGACCTCGATCACGGCGCCGCCCACGAGCAGCGTCCGCGTCTTCTCGGCCTGATCCATGTTCGTCTTCAGCGAGATCTCGAGGTCGACCGCGCCGATCGTCTCCTTCGTGTTCTTCGCGACCGAGAGGTTGTCGCGCATGCCGAAGTTGCGGATGTGCGAGCCCCCGATCGTGACCGTCGAGTTGCCCGCGACGGACTCGCTCATCGACGAGCCGACCTTGAGGTCGTGCCCGCCGCCGATCGTGCGCGCCTGGTTCCCCGTCACGGTCGGCATGAGGTTCGTCGCCGTGTGGGTGATCTGGTTCGCGCCGACCGAGATGGTCTCGTTGCCGCGGATGTCGAGGCTCTCCGTGTTGTCGATCTGCTCGCTCTTGTTGTTCTTCACGACGACGTTCTGATCCTTCGTCGCGTGGATGGTGAAGAGCTGCAGGCCCGCCTCGTCGTCGAGGTTGATGAAGTTCGACGGAGAGTCCTCGCCCTCGGTGCGCGGCGAGGTGATCGACCGCAGCGCCGTGCGCATCTTGCGCTCGGGGAGCGGGCTCGCGTGCGGGTCGTCCGCGTTGTAGACGCGGCCCAGCACCACCGGGCGATCGAGGTCGCCCTCCATGAACGCGCAGAGCACCTCCCAGTTCGTTCGGCTCATCGACGACGAGTGGCCCGTGTTGTCCTGGAGGACCGGGATCCACCAGGAGCACGTGTCGTCCTTCGGGAACAGCCGATCCCAAGGGAAGTGCACCTTCACCTGACCCCACTCGTTCGTGTGGATGTCCGCGCCCGGCGGACCGGTGACGAACCCCGTGAGCGGGTTGGGTTGGGACGGAGCGGGCGTGACCACCGGGGGCCGGAAGGTGACGGCCGAGGGCAGCGACTCGAAGTTGATCGCGTAGCCGCGCTCGTCCTTCGTCCAGTCGTGCACGATGTGCGTGACGACGAACTCCCCGTCGTGGATCCCCGCCGGCGTCCCCAGCGTCTCGAAGCGCGTGCCTGGCCTCAGCATCGCGCTGTGGGAGCGCCCCGCGACCCGGTGATGCGCGCAACGCAACGCCTCGGCGCGGAGGTTCGCCTTGCGCTGGCCCTCGCCCGGCTCCTCGTACTCTCCCGGGTAGTCGTAGTACTCCGCGCCGCCTTGGGTCGGGCCCTTGGCGCTCACATCCATGTTCAGCCGCGGGTGGACGGGGTTGAAGTCGCGGAGGGTGACCTTGCCCGCCGTCATCGTCCCGCGCGAACCGATCTGGACGATCGGGTTCTGCGAAGGGCTCAGCCCCGAGTCGTGCTTGAACGGCAGCAGCCCGACGCTCCCGTCGTACCCTCCCGGCGTGTCCCCGAAGACGACGACGTCCTGTTCGTTGATGAAGTAGTAGACGCCCTCGTCCTCGAGGAGGCGGTGGGCGAAATCGAGGTCGCTCTCGCGGAACTGCACCGTGTACGGCCTGATTTTGTAGGTCTCGGCGAGGCGCTCCTCGACCTGCACGCCGAGGCCCCGCATCACCTCGGCGGCGATCTGCGGGCCCGTCTTGTCGCGGAACAAGCGGATGTCCTGCCGGTGGCGGAGGAGGGAGAGCGTGGGCTCGAGGACGACCGTCACGTCCCCCGCGCCAGCGTTCCCGTGACGCGTCGCCTTCCGCTTCACCTCGGAGACGAGCCCCTTCACGACGCGCTCGGTGCCCCCGTCCGAGCGCTCGAGTCGGAGATACGCGGTCGATCGGACGAGCTCGTTCGGATCGAACGGGCTGTCGGGGGCGACCGCGAACGTCACCTCGAACCGGTACGGCTTGCTGAGGCCCTCCGTGCCCACGACCTTGCGCGTCGGGTGGGCCGTCCCGCCGAGATCCATCCAGTAGACCAGAACCAACTCTTCACTCATGTTCGGCCTCGTCAGTTGTGGGTGATGGATCCGGTGTCAGCGTCGATGTCGGCGCCATCGAGGTCGAGGCTCGCGGCCTCGATGCTGATCGTCTTCTCGCTGATCGTGATCGTGCTCGCGCCGCACTTGAGGATGATCTGCTCCTCCGCCTCGGCCCAGACCTCGGGCGCGTCCGCGTCCATCGCCGAGAGGACCGTCCACGCGGCGGTCGTGTCGGCGTTGTCGAGGTACTTGCCGAGCGACTTGAGGAACATCCCGCCGCCGACCGTCTCGATGAGCGCCTTCGCGACGTTCAGCGGGCGATCCTTCTTCGCGATGTCGACGCGCGCGCCTCCGATGAGCTGCATCGAGAGCTTCGTCGTGTCCTCGTTGATGTTCGACGCCGAAGCGCGGACGACCGCGCCGCCGACCATCGTCCGCGCGTGCGCGCACGTCGTGCCGATCTGCCCGAGGCACACGTCGATCTGGGCGGCGCCGACGGTGAGCTTCCGGTTCCCGTCGACGGTCGTGTTGTGCGTCTCGGACGTCTTCAGGTTCCGCGAGCCGCCGATGGACCGCGTCTCGTTGCCGCTGACCTCCTTCGAGTACTTGTCGTGCACGACCACGTTCTCGTTCCCGCCGACCGAGAACGTCTGGTTGCCGACGACGCGCTCTCCCATGTGCGCGTCCACGTGGAGAACGTAGTTCGAGCCCACCGTGCGCTGCGAGTTCGCCTTGATGACCTCGCTTTTCCGGTTCTTCACGCGCTTGTTCATGTCGCGCGAGGCGTGGATGAACATCTCCTCCTGGCCGCCCTTGTCCTCGAAGTAGATCTCGTTGTGCGAGCCTCCGCCCGGCGTCGTCGCGGTCTTGTAGACGACGCGCGTCTTGTTGTCGGGGAGCTTGTACTCCGGCGGGTGATCGCCGTCGTGGATGCGGCACAGCGTGCTCGGTGAGTCGACGCCGCCCTCCTCGTTGAAGAACGCGACGTTCCAACCCATGCGCGGAAGGAGCATCGACCCGGGCGTGCCCCGCTGCGCGATCCGGCACCACGTGCCGCTCTTCTCGTTCTTCGCCCCGAGCCGATCCCAGTGCGCCTGGACGCGGATCCGCCCGTACTGGTCGGGGTGGACCTCCTGTCCCTCCGGGCCCACGACCACGCCCATCTGGAGCCCCGGCTGCTTCGCCTCCTTCGAGACGCGCGGCGGGCGGAACGGGACGTCCTTCTTGATCGCGTGGAACCTCGTGTCGACGTGTCGCTTCGCGTCGCCCTCGATCTCCACCTTCGTGACGAACCAATCTCCGTCGAGGGAGGGGATCGGGTGGAGCATCAGCTCGAACCAACGACCCGGATAGATCCTCGCCGACGTGGAGAGTCCATCGATCCCGCTGCGCGCGGCCATCGCTCCCTCGAGCCCGACGCGGATGCGGTCCTTCAAGATCGTCGGATCGGGCGTTCCGCCGCCGGGAGCGTCGTAGATCTCGTGCGGACCCGAGCCGACGCGCGCCTCGATCGTCCGATCGGGCTTCGTCATGTCGAACGAGCGCCCCGCGAACACGTGCGGAGCGGATCGAGACGAGAAGCTCGCCTCGACGACGCACGTCCCGTTGTGCACGAGCTGGTTGCGCGGGACGAACATCAACGCGGGGACGCCCTCGATCGCGGGGGACGCGGTCGAGTCGTCCGCGAAGACGACCTCCGACTGGTTGCCGTGGTCGAACCAGTAATAGATGCCCTCCTCCTCGAGGATGCGCGCGAGGTACGTCCAATCGTCCTCCCGGTACTGCACGCGGTAGGGGTAGGTCGGGTACGACCGGGCGATGTCGAACCGCATCGGGTACGGGTAGTCCGCGAGGACGTCCTTCACGACGTCGAGCACCGTGACGTCCTGCGAGGCGAGGCAGTCGCGCCCGAGGAACTGCCGCCAGACGAACGGACGAATCACGAATTTGCCGGAGCCGCCGTGCTCCGTGTCGTGCGCGATGACGTCCGCCTCCGCGACGAGCCCCTGCACCACGCGCTCGTGGCCATCCGGATCCTTCATCGCGATGTGGGCCTTCGCACCCATCAGCGTCGCGAGGTCGGGGAGGGGGAGCGGGAGATCGACGTCGATCTCGTACCTGAAGAGCTGGCCGAGCGCCTCCGTGCCGCGGAGCTTGCGCACCTGACCGATCGTCGCGCCTTCGATTCGAAGCTCGTTGTAGACGTGCGTGTCCATGGTGTCCTCCGACCTCAGGCGGTGAGCTTGTCCGGTTTGCCGCTGACCTTGATGGTGGTGCCGCTCTTCAGCTTGAGCGCCCCCTTGATGGTCGTCGCGGACGGCGTGAGCTCGATGCTCATGTCGCCGGACGCGAGCTTGAGGCTCGTCTGGCCTTCGATCTCGATGACCTTGCCGCGGAGCTCGACCTTCTCGTCCGAGTGGATCTTCGTCGCGCCGACGACCCGGACGATCGTCTTCTTCGCGGACATGCTCATGTCCTCCTTCGACTTGCGAAGGATCATCGCGCCGACGGTGTGGACGAGGAACTTGTCCGACGACTGCATGAGGTTGCCCGTCGCCGCGACGGACATCTTCATGCCGCCGATGAGCTCGGTGAACAGGTAGTTCGTCCCGTGCATGATCGCGCCGCCCGCGCCCACGATCTGCGCGGCGCCGATCGTGCGCGTGAGCGTCTTCGTCGTGGTCTTTTGGATCGAGCCCTTGAAGAGATCCTGGACCGCCGCGCCGAAGCTCGCGATGTCCGCGCCGAGCTTGTCCGCCGCGCCCTGGAAGCCGAGCTTCCCGAGCTGCATCGCGTTCTCGAAGTCGCCCTTCGCGAGCGCGCCCGCGATCCCGTCGATGCTGCTGCCGAGCGCGGAGCTGAGCGCCGCCCCCACCGGGCCCGCCTTGGCGAGCGCGCCCTGGATCCCGCTCGCGATCCCGCCTTGGAGCCCGCTCTGGAGCGCTCCCTGCAGATCTCCGCCGCCGATGATGCTGTTGCCCACGCCCTGGATCACGCCGCCGAGCGGTCCGCCGACTTGGTTCGCGACGCTCCCGAGCGCGCCCTGGAGCCCATCCTTCGCGATGTCTCCGATGCTCTCTCCCTTGCCGATGCCACCCGCGATCCCCGTGATGGCCGAGCCGAGCACACCGTCTTTGCCGCCGGGCACGTTGTCCGCGAAGCTGCCGACGGCGCCCCCGATGCCCTGCTGGATCGTGCTCTCGACGCTCGAGCCGCTGCTGATCCCGCTCGCGATGCCCGTGATCGTTCCTCCAAGGACGCCGTCCTTTCCTCCCGGGACGTTGTCCGCGAAGCTCCCCACGGCGGCCCCGATCCCCTGCTGGATCGCGCCCTTCGTGCCGCCCTCCTGGTAGCCCTTCGCCGCGCCCTGCAGCGCTTGGCCGAGCGCGCCGTCCTTGCCGCCGGGCACGCTGCCCGAGACCTTCTCGACGATCGTGCTGATGCCCTTCGAGACGGCGTCCTTGCCGGCGAGGCCCTCGATGAACGAGACGATGCTCCCGCTCCCTCCGCCGTTCGACTGCGCGGTGGCGGCGGTCGCGTTCGGCCCGCTCTGCACCACGGCGCCCGGACCGCCCGCGGCTCCCGGCGCGCCCCCGAGGGCCTTCAGCAGGTTCGACCCGCCGCCGTTCGCTTGGTTCGGCAGCGCCCCGAAGCCCGAGAACGTCCCGTCGCCGCCGAACGCGCCGTCGGGCCCCGCCTTGCCGCCCGTCGACTTGTCGCCGGCCTGGTGCCCGTCGTTGTCGCCGCCGTCGGCCATGCCGCCCTCGAGCATGTTGTCGAAGCCGACACCGAGCGTGTGCGGGACGACGAGCTGGGCGATGTACTTCGGCGCCGGGACGCTCACGCTGCCCCAGCCGGCGACGGTGAAGCGCACGCTCCCGATCTTCACGGTCTCGTTCAGGTGCGTCGACGACATCGACGAGACCTTGACCTTCACCTTCTCGGAGCCGCCGATGGATTCGTTGCGGTTCCCGGTGACCGCCTCGGAGAACGCGGACTGCACGTCCTTGATCTCGTTCGCCGCGATCGACACGAGCTGGTTCCCCCCGACGACGCGGTTCAGCCCCTGCTTGACGAGGTGGAGCTGGTTGTTGAGGACCTTCTCGGTCTTGTCGTTCTCGACGATGTTCGCGAAGTCGCGCTCCGCGTGGATATCCATGCGCATCGCGCCGGACGAGTCGTCCAAGCGGAGCTCGTTGAACCCCTGCTTGCCGGGGTAGGTCTCCGTCTTGATCGTCATCATGTTCATGCGCGACGGCTGGCCGTACGTCGGCATCATCTTGCCGTTGATGTTGCGGCCCACGCCGATCGGGCGATCCGGATCGCCGTCGATGTACGAGACGATGATCTCCCAGCCCACGCGCGAGACGACCATCGACGACGACGTCTCCTGGAGCGTGCGGATCCAGCGCGAGTCCTCGTCCGTCCCCTTCGCTTCGCGATCCCAGTGCATCTGCACCTTCGCGCGGCCGTAGATGTCCGTGTGGATCTCCTCGCCGGCCGGGCCCCGCACGTGCGCCGTGTGGTTGCCCTGGATGACGGGGTGGGGCGTCTTCGGGACCGGGCGCCACGGGACGCTCGACGGGATCGCGAAGAACTCGTTCTCGTAGGACGCGGGGCGCGCGGCGATGCGCTCGCTGCCCTGCGTCTCACGCTCGAACGTGTGCTTCACGCGGACGAGGAGGTAGCTGCCACCGAACACGATCGCCTCGTGGTGCGTCGCCTCGAAGATGCGCGCGGCCGCGAACTGCGGCACGTTGCTCGTGCCCTCGAGCCACCGCTTCTCACACGAGAGCGCCTCTTGCCGAAGGCGCGCGAGCACCTGTCCGGTCGGCGCGTCGCGGTATCCCGTCGGGTAGTCGTACACCTCGAGATCCGCGTCGAACGCGCCGCTCGACGACGCGGAGATGTTCGCCTTGGGCGTCTTGAAGTTGTAGTCGTTGACGGTCGCGGCGCCCGATCCGATCTTCGCCCCGCGCACGAGCGACGTGAGGCCGAACTCGCCGTTCTGCATCGCGCCCTGCCCCTCGAGCAGCGGGAAGACGGGCAGACCGTCCACCTGGAGCTCCGCGCTCGAGGTGTCCGCGATGATCATCGTGCCGTCCTCGTCGAAGTAGTAATAGAAGCCCTCGAACTCGAGGAGCCGCTCCACGAACTGCCGCGTCACCTCGCGGTATTGGACGCAGTAGGGGCGGAGGTTCGCCGAGCGTCGCGTCTGCCACTTGTGGGGCACGCCCTCCTCGCCGAGGACGATGTCGATGATCTCCTCGGTCGTCTTGTCCCGGAACTTCCGCGTGTTCATCGAGTGGACGAGGAACCAGAACGCGGGCCGGAGCTCGAGCTCGTAGTGGAGGCGCCCATCGTCCGCGTGGAGGAACGCGGCGCCCGCGAGCTTCCGCGCGAAGTGGCGAACCTCGAAGCCCTCGACGGTGATCGTGAGCTTCGCGTCCTGCTCGAGGAGCGGGACGAAGTCGACGTCGTTGGGGACGGCGATCTGCACGAAGAGCGCGTCCGACTCGCTCATGCCCTCCTGGATGACGACGCGCCTCGCGGGCACGCTCGCGCCGCCGATCTCGAGGGTCATCAAGAGCTCACCCGATTTGGTCAAACCTTCCATGAGGGCCTCTTTCGCGGAGTGAATCGGAGCGGAGTGCCGGGCTCGCCCGGCAAAAGGGATGGGACGCGGGAGATCAGCCGTGCGCGGCGGTCCCCGCGCTACGTCGCGCGTGGAGATCGGTTTCGTTCGACGCGTCGCTCGTGAGGATCTCGTCCGGCAGCCGGCCGAGGCCTCGAGCGACGATGCGCTCGAGCATCGCCCACTTGCGGGGGAGGGGGATGCTCGCGCGGAAGACGAGCTCGACGACCCGGTCGTCGGCGTCGATCAGGAACGTGTCGAGGTGAGAAGCGTGCGTCACGCGTTCGCCGAACGTCGTGCTCTCGAACTCCATGCCGTACGCGGGGAGCTTGAAGCGCCACACTCCCTCGGGGATGACGCCCGCGACCTCGATCGGCGCGTCGGTGGTGAGCGGCGACGCGAACCGGAGCTCCGGCTGCGCCCAAGAGTTGTGCGCCACGTCGAAGTCTTTGGGCCGCACGGGCGCTCGCTTCTTCGCCCACTCCGCGTCGTACGTCCCCGCGAGCTTTCGCCGGGGCTCGAAATGCTCGGGGATCGGAGCGAAGCAGCCGTGCGAACGGTGCGCGATCGGCGCGAGCTGACCCGGCTTCGAAGGGGCCGCGCGGTTGTCGTTCACCGGCTCGAGCACCCACGCGGGCTTCCCGATGAGCGTCTTCGGATCGGTGTGCGCGAGGAACCCCCGGCCCGCGGGGTTGAACGGTTCGCTCGCCCAGCCGTTCTCGCCGTGGTGGTGGTGGTGACCCGCGTGCGCGTGCGCGTCTCCCGAGTGGTCCACGCCGCCGAAGCAGTGGTCGAAGCGCAGCGGCACGGGCTCCTCGATCAGCTGCGACGGTCCGGGGACGACCGCGCCCTTGAAGTCGGCCGTGAAGCGGCGCGGACCGAAGACGTTGATGACCTTGCGCGAGCCGCCGACCTGAACCCACGCCATCGACTGGAGGACGGGCTTGCCTCGCTGGGGGTGCGCGTGTCCGACGAGGCCGACGTCCGTCCCGGGGCGCTGATCGACGAGCTCCGCAGGGAACTTCACGGCTCCGTGACCGTCCGCGGACTCGCCGAAGCGAACCGGCCGAAACGCGATGGTCGCGCGCCCCTCGGGCGAGACCCGAAACGCGAGCTTGGCCACGACGACCGCGACGTCGCGGCCGGAGGGATCCAGCATCGCGTCGCAGCGGACCGTGGCCCAGCTGACGTTCTCGACGATCGAGTCTAGGTCCACGGTGACGATGCTTTCACGACGCGGCTCCTCGGAGAACGTCGAAAACGTGAATCTCGCCGGCAATCCTTGGTGAAGGTGGCGAAGGGTGCGCAGCCCCCCGCAGCGTCCGCGTGTGCGCGCGCGGACTGACTTCGTGTCGCGTGCTGTGCAGCGGTTGCACTTCGTGTCAGTTTTGGGATCTTCACGCGCGGCTCGACGGTCCTCTTCGCAAGAAGGTGACCAGGCTGATCCAGGGGGTCGGCGCACCCTTCGGCACACGCGCTCCCGACGGCGAGTTCCAGTCGATCCCGCGGCGTCGGCGCCCCCGAGGTGAGGACGGCAAGCGCTCGCGGCGGCCGCCCTCGGGGTGGCACCGAGTCGCGCGATCGGCGCTTGTTGGCGGCTCGACTCGATACCTTCGAGACTGACCCTTTCCGTGCGCGGCGGGGCACGCGCGCCCTGTCTCGACTTCCTTCGGAGGATTGAATGGGAAGAAACCGATCCGCTCCATTCGAGGCGCGCCCCGTGGGCGCTCCCGTACGGCTCCGCGGGCGCCCGCGTGCGCTCGCCGGGCCCATCGCCTCTGCGTTGCTCGCGTTCGCGTGCCCCGCGACGGCGATCGCGGCGCCGCATCAGCTCACGCACCAAGGCCGTTTGTTCGACGCTGCTGGCGCGCCCGTGGACGGGCCGCTCTCCGTGACCTTCGCGATCTACGACGCGCAAGCGAGCGCGACGCCGCTCTGGACGGAGACGCACATGGTCACGTTCGACGACGGCTACTACTCCGTCGCGCTCGGCGCGACGTCCCCGCTCGACGCCGCGCTGGACGGGAGCGAGCGGTTCCTCGGTATCCAAGTCGGTGCGGATCCGGAGATGACTCCACGCGCAGCGATCGACTCGGTGCCATACGTCTTCGAGGCGAACGACGCGGTGGGCGACATCACGCCCGCGAGCGTCTCCGTCGCCGGCGCGGTCGTCATCGATGCCTCGGGCGGCTGGGTCGGCGATCCTTCCGGGCTGAAGGGCAACCCGGGCCCGATGGGGATCAAGGGCCCGTCCGGGCCCGCCGGCGCCACGGGCCCCACAGGCGCGAAGGGACCTACGGGCGTGTCCGGAGCGGCGGGCTCGACCGGGCCGATCGGCCCGATGGGCGCGGCGGGGCCGACCGGCATGACCGGACCGATGGGGAACGCGGGACCAAACGGCGCGATCGGGATCATCGGACCCATGGGCTCAACCGGGCCTCAAGGTCCGCAAGGGCCCATGGGTACGGCCGGCGCGATGGGACCCGCCGCCCTCGTTCGCACGGCGTACGCCTCGGGCACGACCACGGCGCCGGTGGACAGCCTCCTCGGCAACTTCTCGTTCATCTCCGCGCCGGTGAGCGTGGTGACGACCGGGTTCGGCAACTTCATCGAGGTCCGCGCGGAAGCGTCGCTCGGCAGCACGACGGCGGGCGGCGCGAACAACCTCACGCTCAGCATCTGCCGGCAGGACGCGGGGATGGGCGCGCTCATCGAGCTCTCGAACTACATCGGTGATCTGCGGGTCGCGCAGAACACGCGCGTGCCGTTCGCGCTCGTCGCGCGCTTCGCGCTGCCCGCGGGGACGTACTCGTTCGGTCTCTGCGGCTTCACGTCCGTCACGGGCGAGGGCGCGAAGTGGAACAACAACGATCGCTCGAGGACGACGGTCGTCGTGTCGAACCTATGAGCGCCATGCACGCATCCAGGGTGCGCTGGGCGCCTCTCCTGCTGCTCGGCGCGCTCTTGGGGTGCGACGACGGCGCGACCGCCACGGGGACGGGATCGTCGACGGGGGCGACGTCGAGCACGGGCGACGTGACGTCGTCCTCCTCGAGCGGGATGGGTGGAAGCGGTTCGACCAGCGCATCGAGCGGAGACACCACCTCCTCGGCCTCGTCGGGGTCGGGCTCGGGCTCGAGCTCGAGCTCCAGCAGCACGGGCGGCGGGGCGGGAAAGAGCGGGGGCGATTTCGTCGGCGCGGGGCACGCGATGCAGAGCGGGAACTACTCGCTCCGCTTCACCTTCGGACAGGCGACGGTCCACCAGTCGAACCTGTCCTCCACGAACTTCCAGCTTCACGGCGGCCTCGTCGGGGCCACGGAGAGTGTTCCATGACTCGGCTCCTCAACGTCTCCATCGGAATGGTTGCAGCTGCACTCGTGTCTCTCCTCGCTCCCGGGGCGGCCCGCGCGAACGTCCCGCCGATCGTGAACCAGCAAGGGCGTCTGTTCGACGCGAACCAAATGCCGGTCACGGGGCCGCTCTCCGTCACGTTCAACCTCTACGACGCGGAGGACGCCGTGACCCCCGTCTGGACGGAGACCCACTCGATCACGTTCGACGATGGGTTCTACTCCGTCGCCCTCGGGACGGTGACGCCGCTCGACACGCTCTTCACAGGGGCGGAGATGTTCATGGGCGTCACCGTCGGCAACGACGCCGAGATGACGCCGCGCGCGGCGATCGACAGCATCCCGTACGCGTTCGTCGCGAACAACGCGACCGGGGACATCACGCCGCACTCGGTGTCGGTGAACGGCGCGGTCGTCATCGACGACACGGGTCACTGGGTGGGTGACGTGGCGGGGCTCGACGGTCCTCAGGGGCCCGCGGGACCTCAAGGCGATCCCGGTCCCGCGGGGCCCTCGGGCCCCATCGGACCCCAAGGGGATCCGGGCGCGACGGGCGCGACGGGCCCGCAGGGACCTCAAGGACCCCAAGGACCCCAAGGCGCGGTCGGCCCGCAAGGACCGCAGGGCCCGCAGGGAGCGCAGGGACCGCAGGGACCCGCCGGGCCCACGGGCGCGCAAGGGCCTCAGGGAATCCAGGGGCCGCAGGGCAACACGGGGCCACAAGGAACGCAGGCGGTCGCGAGCGCGGCCTCCGCGTCGGGCGCCGTCGCGAACATCCCCGACAGCACCACAGGAACGATGGCGTTCATCGCACCGACAGTGTCGGTCACGGTGACCGCGACGACCCAGGGCGTGCTCGTGGCGTCGAGCGGCGCGCTCGGGTCGACGACCGCGGGCGGCGCGAACGCGCTGAAGCTCTCGATCTGCCGGCAGGCGAGCACGGGCGGCGCGCTCACCGACAACGGCGACGCGATGAGCGGCCTCCGCGTCGTTCAGAACACGCGCGAGCCCTTCACGCTCAGCACGCGCTTCACCGGCCTCGCCGCGGGCACGTACAACGTCGGGCTCTGCGGGTGCGCGACGACCACGGGCGAGGGCGCGAAGTGGAACACCAACAAGGAGTTCAGCCGCACGACGGCGTTCGTGTTCAACCAGTAGCGGGCACGCCGGACCACGTCGTGACGTCGTTGCCGCTCGCGGGCGCGACGTCGACGACGAAGCCCGTGAGGTGCGCCATGCCCGAGAGCCGCTCGATCCGGAGCGGGCCATCGGCGGCGAGGACGTTCACGTTCACGCCCTTCGTGCGCGAGGCCACCGTGAGGCCCTCGGCCGCTTGATGACCCCAGCCGTGCGGGAGCGCGACCGTCCCGGGCATCAGATCCTTGAGGAGCTTGATGGGCACGCGGACGACGCCCGTGTCGGTGCGCACGTCCGCGATCGCGCCGTCCGCGAGGCCGCGGGCCGCCGCGTCGTCCGGGTGCATGTAGAGGTGGTTCGTGTCCTTGTCGGTGCCTTCGACGAAGTCCGGCAGGTTGTGCGTCCAGGAGTTGTGCGTCGTGATCGCGCGCTTGCTGATCAGCTTGAGGTGGCGCGCCGCCTCGAGCTCCCGCTCGAAGTCCGCGTCGAGGCGCGCGCGCGCCTCGTCGACGAACGCGCGCGGCGCGAGGTCCACCTTCCCGTCGTCCGTGAGGACGCGCCGACCGAGGAAGTCCGCCTCCGCGTGCGCCTCACGGAGCTCGCCGTGCTTGGATCGCAGGAGAGACTCGAAGCTCTTCTGGCCGGTGACGCGGAGGAGGAGCGAGAGGATCGCCTCCTCGGGGAGCCGGTGCGGCTTGCGCGTGTTCTTCCGGTTCGTCCAACGCATCAGCGCCTCGAGCGCGACCTGAGCGACCCTCGAGCCGAAGAGCGGCGCGCCCGACGCGCGGCACAGGTCGAGGTAGATGCTGGCCTCGTCGCGCTGCTCCCCGTCCGGCTCCGCCACCGCGCGCGTCGCCTGCAGGTAGGGCTTCGACTGGAGGCCGAGCATGAGCGGGAAGAGGAACGGCAAGTCCGCGCGCTCGAGCGGGGACGTCGCGGGGAGCACGTAGTGCGCGAGCGAGCCCGTCTCGTTCTTGTAGATGTCGATGGTGACCAGCAGATCGAGCCGCGCGAACGCGTCCCGGAGGCGGTTCGAGTTCGCCATCGTGATGAGCGGGTTGCCGCCGGTCACGAAGAGCGCGCGGATCTGTCCCTTGCCGGGCGTGAGGATCTCGTCCGCGAGCACGCCGCCGGGGAACGCGTCGTTCACGGACGGGAGCCCTCCGATCCGCGATCGATCCGTGCGCAGGAGCCGGCCGGTCCGCTTGCCGAACGCCGGGAAGTCGATGACCCCCGTGCCGACGAGGGATCCCCCGCGTCGATCGAGGTTGCCGCTGATCGCGTTGATCGCCTCCGCGATCCAGAACGCGAGCGAGCCCTTCGATCCCATGTTCACGCCGGTCGAGCAGTAGATCGCGGCGCCACCGCGCGCCGTGGCGGCGGCGTAGGCCGCGACCATCTCGCGCAGGCGCGACGCCTCGATCCGCGTCACCCGCTGGCAACGCTCCGGCGTCCACGGCTCGACGAGCGCCTCGAGCGCTTCGAAGCCTCGCATGAACCTCTCGACGCGGCTCCGATCCACGCCGCCGGTCGCGATGAGCTCCCGCGCGAACGCGAGGAAGAAGTAGACGTCCGTGTCCGGGCGGATGAACACGTGCGACCCGGCGATCTTCGCGGACTCCGTGCGCCGGGGATCCACGACGAAGACGGCGCCGCCGCGCGCCTCGATCGCCTTCAGGTGCTTCGACGGGTTCGGGACCTGAAGGAAGCTCCACTTCGAGACGACCGGGTTCGCGCCGACCACGATGAGACAGCTCGTCCGGTCGACGTCGGGGAAGGGGAGCGTGAAGGGGAACCCATACATCGCGCGCGACACGGCGAACTTGTTCGCGCAGTCCTGCGTCGCGGAGCTGAACATGCTGCGCGAGCCGATCCCATCCATGAAGCCCTGCGCGAAGATCGGGTGCAGGACCGAGAACCCCGCAGCCGTGCCCACGTACATCGCGACGCTGTCGGGGCCGTGCTCGTCGACGATGCGCCTCACGCGTGCCCCGATGCGGCCCGTCGCGTCCGTCCAGGAGACGCGCCGCCACCCGCTCGGCCCGCGCTCCTCGGGGTACCGGAGCCGATCGGGGGAGGCGTACATCTTGTGCTGCCGGAGCCCCTTCAGGCACGAGAAGCCACCGGTCGCGACGTGCGCGGGATCCGGCTTGATGTCGACGACGCGGCCCCCCTCGGTCGTGACCTCGAGGCCGCAGAGCGCCTCGCAAATGCGGCAGAACGTGGTCTCGGTCGCGGTCAACTGTGCCTCGCTCGGGTGACGACGGTGGAGTGCTGCTCGCCGCGCTCGCCCGCGCAGAGGAGGAGCGTGAGGCTCGACGCGAGACGCTTCGAGGCCTCCGGCGAGAGCTTTACGCCCGAGGCGGCGAGCCGGTTGAGACCGTCCTTCACCGTGGTGACCGCGCCCTCGACCACGGTCCGCCGGGCGTCGACCATCGCCTGCGCTTGCTGGCGAAGGAGCATGGACTGGGCAATTTCGGGCGCGTACGTGAGGTCGTTGAGGCGCACGAGCATGATCTGGATCCCACCCGCGGCGACCTGCGCCTGGAGCTGGCGCGTGAGGGCCTGGATGATCTCGTCGCTCTCCTTCTTGAGGCACGCCTCGCTCGGGTTCGCCGACTCGTACGGGTACTTCGCGCAGATCGACTTGAGCACGGTCGAGGCCTGCGTCGCGACGTAGTACTGGTAGCCCTGCACGTCGATCAGCGCCTTCGCCGCGTCGGCGACGCGGTAGACGCACACGGCGGAGACCTGGATGGGGCTTCCGTTCTTCTCGACGACCGTCGTCACCGCGGTCGTGAACGTGCAGAGCTTCGTGGACACGATGCGGCGGCTCAGGCCGAACGGGAACGCGAAGTTGAACCCCGGCTCCGTGACGGTTCGGCTCACCTTGCCCCAGTAGACGAGCACGTGCGCCTCGTTCGGCTGCACGATGAACATCATCTTCGCGATGAAAATGAGGAGGATGAACCCGATGAAGACCCCGCCCCCGATGAGCGGCCCCATTTGACGGAACTGCTCCTCATCCACGGGCCACCTCCGGATCGATCGTGATCGGCATCACCGTCTGGATGCGCTCCCCGCTGCACAGGACCAGCATGAGGTTCGACGCGAGGCTCTCGGTCGTCGCCGCGTCGGTGCTGAGCTCGAGCTGCTCCATCCTCCGGATCGCGCCCGTGACGGTCTGCACGGCGCCCTCGACGATCGTGCGCCGCGCGTCCACCATCGCGATCGCTTGCTGACGCATGAGCATCGACTGCGCGATCTCGGGCGCGTACGTGAGATCGTTCATCCGGATCTGCATCACCTCGATGCCCGCTTGCTCGACGAGCTCCTGGAGCTCCTGAACGAGGTGCCGGGAGATCGCCTCGGTCTCCTTCCGCAGGCAGGGCTTGTGCGGGTCCTGGCTCTCGTACGGGTATTGCGAACAGACGTTCTTCACGCACGCGGTGGCGAGCATCGCGACGTGGTTGTTGAAGTCGTCGAACCCGAGGACCGCCTTGTGGGCCTCCTTCACGCGGTAGGCGCAGATCCCGCTGACCTCGATCGGGCTCCCGCTCGCCTCCACGACCATCATCTTCGGGAGGTCGATCGAGACGACCGAGCTCGTCACGCGGTGGAGCTTGCGCCCCATCGGGAAGACGTAGGCGATCCCCTCGTCGGTGATCGTGCGGACGTGCTTGCCCCACCGGAGCACCACGACCTGGGTCCGCGGCTGCACGACGAAGAACCCGCCAATCAAATAGAAGAACAACGGTATGCCGAACACGAGCCCGACGCCGATCCCGACGGCCATGATCGGGTCGACGTCCGGCCCTTTCGTGCGCGCGGCGGCGGCCGCGAGGAAGAGGAGGGAGTGCATGCGGGAGAGTCCACCCCCAAACGGCGGGCTTTGCAACCCGTGCCGCCCCGCTCCGCCCGGAGGATCAGCCCTTGGACACGATCCCGAAGATCTCGGGGTAGTCCTCGTCGTCGATGGCGCCCATGCCCACGCAGCGGATCTTGCTCCGCGGATCGACCAGGACCTGGAGCGGGAGCGCGGTGTTCTGAGGGACGCCGAGCTCGGTGAAGAACTTCTCGTGGTCCTTCTCGTCCACGATCAGAGACTGGGAGAGCGCGCCCTTCTCCATGAACTTGATGGACTCCCTTGCATCGTCGTCGAAGCTCACGAAGTGGATCCGGACGGGTGCGCCGTCCTTCTCGAGGCGCTCACCGAACGCCTTGATGCGAGGGATCTCCTCGCGGCACGGCCCGCAGTACGCGGCCCAGACGTTGATCCAGGTCCACTTCCCGCCGGTCTCGAGCTCCGTCGAGAGCGCCTTCGCGCCCTTCACCTCGAGGTGATCGAGCTTCACGGTCGGCAGATCCCTCTCGATCGCTTTGCCGCAGAGCTTCGCGTGCTTCGGGTTCGGCGCTGTCCCCACGGTCTTGGAGAGCGTGGGCGCGCTCCCGGGCGGCTTGATGGACGTGTCCGGCGTCGGCGAGGTCACGCGATCGCCGCGCCCTTCGTCCGTGCGATCGATCGGCCGCTGGTTGTCGCTGCAGGCTGCGAGCCCGGCGAGGCCGAGGAGCGCGGCGGAGGCGCGGAAGATGCTCTTCATAGTCGACAATCCACCCACGAGACGAACGCGCTTCGGTTGATCGCCTCCTCGTTGCACGGCTTGTTCGGCCGCGATTTCGTCCAGTCGGCGCAGTACTCCTTCGGGAGCTGCGCGAACTCGCTCCCGAGCCACAGCATGCCGACCTGCTTCTCGAGATCGGGATCCTTCGTCTCCTCGTCGAGGTAGAACTTCACGCTGTTCGCGCGCTTGTGGCTGAGCTGCTGGTTCAGCTGCGCGGTGCCCTTCTTGGATGCGCGCGCGACGATGAAGAAGTAGCGCGCGCCCCGGCGATCCTTCCACTGGTCGACGACCAGCTTCTTCCCCGCGTCGTCGAGCGTGTCCGAGTTGTCGTCGAACATCACGATCGCGCCCCGATCCTTCAGCGGAGTGAAGAGCGACACGAAGTCCGCGTCGTTGATCTCGGCGAAGTTCTTCACGTCCGCGGGCTGACATCCGCGGCGCGACTCTTGGCCGAGCAAGCCGCACGCGTTGAGGACCCGCTCGAGCACCTGCTTGAACTGCGGCGTGCAGTACGCCGCCTCCGTGTGATCCGCGACGGCCGCCTTCTCCTCCGCCTTGATCGGCTCGGGGTTCTTCAGGCGCTCGCCCGCGGACCGCACGTCCGCCTCGACGAAGACGGCGCCGGCGGCGGCGAGCGCGGCCCCGGCGAGGACCGCGGAGATCACGGCGACGTTCATTGGAGCACCTTCGGAGCGAGCTGCTTCAGCGCGTACGTGAGGCCGAGATCGGTGTCCTCGTCACAAACACGCTGCTGTCCGAGGAAGAGCTGCGGCGTCATCACGGGCAGGTGCTGGTCCACCGCGAACTGGAGGATGTGATCGAGGCGCTGCTGAGTCTCCTTCGCGTCGATGCACTTGTCGACGTCCGGGAACTTCTTGAACACCTTCGCCCGGATCTCGTCCTTCCCGGCTTTCCCGGCCTTCGTCAGCATGTCCTGGTTCTCGTACGCCCACTCGAGGACGGCGCGGCTCTGGTTCGACTTCTCGGCGCAGAGGAACGCCTTCGCGACCACGCACGCGCCGGGGTGCAGCGACTGGCTCGTGAGGAGGAAGTTGCACTCCGCGTCGAGCGGAAAGATCGCGACGGTGAGGTCCAGCTTGTCGTAGACGCCCTCCGTCACGAGGCGCTGGTGGAACGCCCGGCACGTCGGGCAGAGGGGATCCTCGAACGTGAGCGCCGCGAACGACGGGTTCTTCGTCGGGAGCTTCACGAACGCGTCGTGCTTCTCGGTCGTCTCCGCGAGGGTGCCGCAGCCCGTGACGAACGGCTTGTAGTCCCCGACGGACGCCGCGTACACGGCGGCGGGCAGCACCGCGGCGGCGCCCGCCGCGACGAGGAAGAGCGGGAACACGAGGACGGATCCCGCGGCGATCGGCTCGTCCACGAGCGTGGGCGCGGGCTTCGCGGTCGCCTCCTTCGCCTTGAGGAGATCCCGGTCGATCTCCTTCGCGCGCTGGTGCCACGGCTCGGGGTCGACGACGGTGGACGCCGCGTCGTCGATCTCTTGGCGCTGCTTCTGGGTGAGCTTCCCGCTCGCCTTCACGAGCGCCGCGATCCCCGCCGCCGCGAGGACGATCGACGCGGCGTAGAGGCCCATGCAGAGCTTGCAGAACTCTCCGATGCGGACCGCGGAGAGGTAGAACATCAAGCCGGTGACGGGCAGCGGCGTGAGCACGGCGATCCCGTAGGCCTGCCAGGAGCGCTTCGAGGCGCGGTTCCCCGCGACGAGGAGGTAGAGGGACATCGCGAAGAACGCGGAGTACACGCCGAGCGCGAACAGGCTGATCGGGATGCCCCCCCAGAGCTTGTCTCGAAAGAGCGACGAGTACGGGCTGTACATCGCGGCCTTGCAGGCGTTCTCCCCTTTCTCGACGTCCGTGAGGCCGGGGAGGAACGAGCAGTGCGTCCCGTGCAGCTGCCGGTCGAGGTGCGTCGCGTAGTCGTGCGTCGAGAACGCGGAAAAGAAGAGGCCGAGGACGCTCCCGATCATCCCGAGGAGGGGAGGAAACCGCGGCCGCTTGCGCAGGCGGTGAGCGCCGAAGGCTCCTTCTTGCCGCGGTCCCCCGCGGAGGTTCGCCGTCGTCATCCTCCGAAAACGCGTAGTCGCCGAGGGCGAACGTGTCAAACCCCCCTCCGCCGCGCTCCGATATGTTCGGGGCATGAGTTCCACGGACGATGCGCGCGCGCGGTTCCTCGCGGCGCGCGCCACGCTGTTCGAGCACCGAACGGATCCCGCGGCCGCGCGCGAGGAGTTTCGGTGGCCGAAGCTCGACGAGTTCAACTGGGCCCTCGACTACTTCGATCGCGTGAGCGCGCGCGACCGCGTCGCGCTCCGCGTGATCGGGGACGACGGCGGCCGGACGGAGCGCACGTTCGAGGAGCTCACGCGATCGTCGAATCGCCTCGCGAATTTCCTCCGCGAGCGCGGCGTCGCGCGGGGGGACCGCGTGCTGCTCGTGCTGCCGAACCGGGTGGAGCTCTGGGAGGCGATGCTCGCGTGCATCAAGCTCGGCGCGGTGATGATCCCAGCGACCACGCTGCTCGTCGACGCGGACATTCGGGATCGCGTGGAGCGCGGGAAGGTGCGCGCCATCCTCGTCGACGACGGCGCGTTCGAAAAGATCGAGTCCGCGAGGCGCGCGGCGCCAGCGCTGTTCGAGGGGGTGAGCACCCTGCACGTCGATCGCGATCTCGGGCCCGTCGAGCGCGCGTCCGACGCGTTCACGCCGGACGGGCGTTCGCTCGCGCGCGACCCGCTGCTGCTCTATTTCACGTCCGGGACGACCGCGAAGCCGAAGCTCGTGCTCCACACGCACGAGAGCTACCCCGTGGGCCACCTCTCCACGATGTACTGGATGGGGCTCCAGCCGGGCGACGTGCACTGGAACATCAGCTCGCCCGGCTGGGCGAAGCACGCGTGGAGCAACGTGTTCGCCCCGTGGAACGCGGAGGCGACGGTGCTCGTGTTCAACTACGCGCGCTTCGCCGCCGATCGCGTCCTCCAAGCGATCGAGCGCGAGGCGGTGACGAGCTTGTGCGCGCCGCCCACGGTGTGGCGCATGCTCATCCTCGAGGACCTGTCGAAGACGAAGCCGCACCTTCGCGAGATCGTCGCGGCCGGTGAGCCGCTCAACCCGGAGATCATCGAGCGCGTCCGCGCGGCGTGGGGGATCTCGATCCGCGACGGCTACGGACAGACCGAGACGACGGCGATCGTGGGCAACACGCCCGGCGCGCGTATCGTCCCGGGGTCGATGGGCCGGCCGCTCCCGGGGTACGACGTGGTGCTCAAGGACCCCGACGATCGCCCCGCCGACGAGGGCGAGCTCTGCCTCCCGCTCGCGAACCGACCCCTCGGGTTGATGCAGGGGTACGACGACGACGAGCTGATGGCCCACGCGACGCGCGGCGATCACTACCGGACGGGGGACGTCGTGGCGCGCGACGCCGACGGGTACCTCACCTACGTCGGCCGCGCGGACGACGTCTTCAAGTCGAGCGACTATCGGATCAGCCCGTTCGAACTCGAGAGCGCGCTCATCGAGCACCCCGCGATCGCGGAGGCCGCGGTCGTGCCGCGGCCCGACCCCGTGAGGCTCGCGGTGCCGAAGGCGTTCGTCGCGCTCCGCCCCGGGTTCGCCGCGGACGCGGAGACCGCGCGGGACGTGTTCGGGTTCCTCCGCGCGCGGCTCGCGCCGTTCAAGCGCGTGCGCCGGATCGAGTTCGTCGGCGGGGACGACGTGGCGGGTGATCCGCCTCGGGGTGTGTCCGAGCTGCCCAAGACCGTGAGCGGCAAGATCCGCCGCGTGGAGCTCCGGAAGCTCGAGGCGCATCGGGTCGAGGCGGGGGCGCGCGGCGCGCGCGAGCACGACGAGAGCGACACGTCGATCGGAGCCGTTGCGGCTCGTGGGGGACCGCACTAAACCTCCACCATGTCGATCCTCTTGGGGCTGGGGAGCGTCGTGGGTGGCGCGTTCCGGATCGAGAAGCCCCTCCGATCGGGCGGCATGGGCGACGTGTTCGTCGCCCACCAGCTCGGCCTCGATCGACCGTGCGCGCTGAAGCTCATGCAGGCGAACCTCGCGCGCGACCCGCGGTTCCGCGAGCGCTTCGCGCGCGAGGCCAAGCTCGCGACGCAGATCGAGAGCGACCACGTCGTGAAGGTCCTCGCCGCGGGCATCGACGAGGCGTCCGGCACGCCGTGGATCGCGATGGAGCTGCTCCGCGGCGCGGAGCTGTCCGAGCACCTCGCCGAGCGCGGCGCCCTGCCCGAGGGGGAGGCGGTCGAGGTCCTCGCGCAGATCGCGCACGCGGTCGGCGCGGCGCACGCGCAGGGGATCGTCCACCGCGATCTGAAGCCCGAGAACGTGTTCCTCGCCGACAGCCGGGCGGTCGCGCCCGAGGTCGCCGCCGCCGATCCGGCGGCGCCGCGATACACGGTGAAGATCCTCGATTTCGGGATCGCGAAGGTGATCTCCGAGACGCAGATGTCGTCCACCGCGTCGATCGGATCGCCCACGTGGATGGCGCCCGAACAGACGATGCGGGGCAAGGCGGTCTCCCCAGCGACGGACGTCTGGGCCATGGGCCTCATCGCGTTCCGCATGCTGACGGGCGAGAGCTACTGGCTGTCCCTGCGGGACGCGGAGGCGACGCCGATGATGGTCGTGTCCGAGATGATGTTCGAGCCCCTCGAGCCCGCGTCCGTCCGCGCGCGCGCCCTCGGGGTGAAGAGCGCGCTGCCGCCCTGGTTCGACGCGTGGTTCGCGAGGTGCGTCGCGCGCGACGCCGCCGCGCGCTACGCGACCGCGACGGAGGCGTTCACGGCGCTCGAAGAGCTCCAGCGCTCTCCCCCCGAGGTCGTCGACATACCGATCGACGTCCCGCCGAGACCTCGCGGCCTCTCGCGCTCCCCTGCTGCAGGAGTCGACGACGCGCTCGCGTTCATGCCCACTCAGCCGATCGGCTCCGTCTCCAACACGCGGATCGTGGCGGTGAGCGAGAAGCCCGGGTCGAGGACGGGAGGGCCCTCCGGGCCGCTCGAGCTCGGGTCGGTGAAGGACGACCCGCCGCCGCTCCCGCCGCGGTCGAACACGCGCACGTTCCTCCTCGTCGGGCTCTCGGCGGCGGTGCTCGTCGGGCTGTTCGTCCTCTCGAACAACGAGGGGAAGGAGCCCGCCGCTCCCTCCACGGCGGCGTCCAATGCGCCCGAGGACGGAGTGTCGCTCGCGGAGTCGGCGCGCGCTCGCGTGACCGTCGCGGAGAGCCCCTCCGCCATGCGTGCAACGCCTCCGACGGTCGCGAACGAGCCGGATCCGCCGAGCTCGGAGGCGCCGACCGGATACAAGAAGGCCCCCGTCCCCACGGGGACGGCGCGCGTCGCGAAGAACCCGAAGACGACCGCTCAAGACAAGAAATCCGTGAAGGAGGACGAGGTGGCGACCAGCACGAAGGAGGGGACCGGCGCCGCAGCAAAGAAGGCGCCGCCGCCGAAGTACGCGCCCCCGCCGCCCGCGAAGCCGAAGTGAGTCCAGCCCAGTCCGGAGACACCCCCATCACGGTCATCGGCGCGAAGCGCGCGAGGCTCGGAGATCTGCACCACCGGTTCCTGCGCGCGCCGTGGTGGGTCGCGCTCACGGGCATCGTGATCGTGTTCCTCGGCCTGAACGGCGTCTTCGCGGCGATCTACGCGGTCTCGGGCGGAGTGCAGGGCGCGACGGGAGCGAGCTTCCTCGACTACTTCTCCTTCAGCGTCCACACGATGGCGACCATCGGCTACGGGTCGATGTACCCCGTCTCGAGCGTGGCGCAGCTCCTCGTCATCGCGGAGGCCGTGATCGGCCTCCTCGTGACGGCGCTCGTCACGGGCCTCGTGTTCTCGAAGTTCTCCCACACTGCCGGGCGCATGGTGTTCTCGCGCCGCGCGACGATCTCGCCCATGGACGGGAAGCCCACGCTCCTCTTCCGGCTGGGGAACGAGCGTGGAAACCAGATCGTCGAGGCGGTCGTGCGCCTCACGCTCGTGCGGACGGAGTGGACGCTCGAGGGCCAACAGTTCTACCGGATGTACGATCTCAAGCTCGTGCGCGAGCGCTCGGCCGCGGTGAGCCGATCGTTCACGGTGATGCACGTGATCGACGAGACGAGCCTGCTCTACGGACTCACGCCGGACGATCTCCGCCGGCACGAGGTCGAGCTCCTCGTGTCGCTCGTCGGCACGGACGACACCTCCCTCCAGCCGGTGCACGCGCGGCACACGTACACGGATCGCGACATCGTGTTCGGCGCCCGCCACGTCGACATCCTCTCGGAGGGCCCGAACGGTTCGCTCGTGCTCGACGTCACGCGCTTCCACGAGCTCACGCCCACCGATCCGATCGAGGGGTTTCCCTATCGAGCCTCACCGGACGCGTGGACGAGCGGGTCGAGCGCGCGAGAGGCGATGTAGGACCGTCTCTCATCGAATTTGCGCCTACGTGAGATTCCTGCTTGCGAAGGCCCGGGGCGGCCTTCACATTGACGGAGATCCGATAAGGGCAACTGCGTACGAAAGGCGCAGGCGCAAAGCCATTGACCTAAAGGTCCCAATTCCGGGGCCCACGGTTTGAAGGGTTGCCGAAGTCAAACAAAGACGTGCGATTCGTCCAGTGAACTCCACGGGCGCGAGCGCGACCTGCGCTCCGTCGAGCCGCGCCTTCGCGCGGACCGCCTCGTGGACTCCCTGGGCCTTTGGGTGATTGTCTGTCCCACGCGTCATCGTGGGCAGGACAGTGTCTGCTGTGTCCTCGGCGGCGCGCTCGCGCCGCCCGGGGACGGCCGCGTCTTCGGATCACTCGACGGAGTATCCGATGGTCCTCTCGTTCGCCGCTCGCGGAGCGGTGCTGTTCTCGCTGCTCTCGTGTGGGGCTGGCTGCGCTGGTGGTTTGTTCCTGACGGAGAACGGGTACGACTCGCAGTCCTGCGCCGAGTCCGCGCTCCGGAAGGGGAACACAGCGGGCGTGGGCAAGGACGCGTTCGAACTGTTCCAATCGAACTGTCGCGTGGAAGACGCCGGAGCGTGCAGCGCGCTCGGGGTCGCGTACGAGGCTGGCGTCGGCGTGGCGCGGGACACGCGCGCCGCCGCGACGTTCTACCGGCGGGCGTGCGATCTCGAGAACACGCGTGGCTGCACGAACCTCGCGATCCTCGAGGCGGCGACCCACCCCGGCGACGGCGCGGTCGCCGCGAGGTCCCGGGCCACGCTCGAGACCTCGTGCGACGCGAGCGATCGACTGGCGTGCGCGGCGCTCGGTCGGATGCTGCGAGACGGCATCGGAGGCGCGGTGAACGTGGCCGAATCGGTGGATCTGTTCGAGAAGGCGTGCGATGCGGGCGACACGCTCGGCTGCATGGACCTCGCGTCGTCCGTCGGGGTCGCGGCGCCCGAGCGGGCGCTCCGGCTCTTCGCGAGGGCGTGTACGGCGGGCGAGCCCGCGGCCTGCGAAGCGCTGGACCGCGCGGGGCAGCGGGCGGGCGCGCCGCGGGGCGTGGTCGCGGCGCGGTGACCGTGGATCCGCGGGGTGGAAGGTACTAAGGTCCGGCCCCGTGACCCCTCCCCAGGCACTCCGCCACCTCCCGCTCTTTCGTTCGCTCGACGACGCCCAGCTCGCCGAGCTCGCGGCCTCGTTCTCCGAACGGAAGCTCGCCGCGGGTGAGTTCCTCTTCCACGAGGGCGATCCGGCGGCTCAGCTCTGGATCCTCATGGAGGGGGAGATCGAGCTCACGGAGGGCAAGGAGCCGAAGGTCGTCCTCCGGCCGACGACGCCGGTGGGCGAGCTCGGATCGCTCACGGGCGTCCCCCGAAACACGACGGCGAAGGCCCTCACCCCGCTGACGCTCCTCGAGATCGACACGTTCGATCTGTCGCGCAAGTTCGATCAGTCCTCCGCGCTCGGCCTCGCGTTCTACCGCGGGTTGCTCGAGGTCGTGAGCGACAAGGTGCGCCGGGACCGGCGCCGCCTGGACGACATGCGCGCGAACATCATCCGGACCCAGAAGGCGATGAAGGCGGCGCGCGACATCGTGCTCTCGACGGAGGAGACGAGCATCTCCAAGCCCGTGTGCGACGCGCTCGACGACCTCATCGAGAACAACCGCCGCGCGCACTACCGGGTGACGCCCATCGCGGGTCACGACGCGAACCTCTCGATCGACGCGAACGGGGCCTCGCGCAGCGTGCGCGTGGTCGAGCTCTCGGAGGGCTACTTGAAGGTCGAGCCGAGCGCGGGTCCGCTCGAGGTCGGCGCCGAGATCTCCGGCGTGCTCACGCTCCCCGAGCGGGCGATGCCGATCGGCGGGAGGGTCGCGCGCGCCTCCAAGGACGGGATCCTCCTCAAGCTGGATCTCCTGATCGACGAGTACAACGCTGCGTTCCTCGGGTACATCACGCAGCTGCAGCTCCTCGACTTCGTCGTCTGACGCGAGCGCGGGCTCGAGAGGGACGATGTGGCGACGAGCAACCGCATCGAGGGCTCGCGGCGCGGTCGGTACGCGACCGAGGCCGGGCTTCCGTTCGGGGTGCGCGCCGCGATGGGGCTCCACTTCGTCCGGCGGATGGGGCCACCGCTCGCCCTCGTCCTCCTCTACGACGTGCTCGCCGCGCTCGTCCTGCGCTGGGACATGTCGCGGCACGGCGAGACCCCACCCGACTTCTGGGCCTCGCTCTACGCGATCTACACGCAGCTGTTCTTCCAACAGTCGATGTCGCTCCCCCGGTCGACGCTCTCCCAGGCGTTGTTCTGGTGGTCGCCGATCGTGGGTGCCATCCTCATCGCGGAGGGCCTCGTCAAGATCGGCGGCGAGCTCCTCAACGCCGAGGCGCGCCACAAACTCTGGGTCCGGATCGTGAGCGAGCGCACGCGGGATCATGTCGTCGTCTGCGGCCTCGGTCACGTGGGGTACCGCGTGGTCGAGGAGCTCCTTCGCTTCGGCGAGACGATCGTCGCGATCGAGCGGCGGACGACGGACTCGTTCGTGGACGCCGTGAAGGCGATGGGGGTCCCCGTGTTCGTCGACGACGTGCGGCGCGACGAGGTCCTGATCGCCGCCGGGATGGCGCGCGCGAAGGCGGTCGTGTGCGCGACCGACGACGACTTGGTCAACCTCGAGGTCGCGATCGATTCGAAGCGGATGAACCCGGACGTGCGCGTCGTGATGCGGATGTTCGACCAGCGCCTCGCGAGCAAGGTCGGTGGCGCGCTCGACGTCGATCGCACGTTCTCGACGAGCGCGCTCAGCTCCACGCTCGTCGCGCTTCAGGCCACACAGAAGGGTGTGCGCGCCGCGTATCGCCTGGAGGACGGGACGACGCGCGTGACGGCGGAGCTCGTCGTGGGGGCGGGGTTCGAGCCGAAGAGCGTCGCGGAGGTGGAGGAGATCCTCGACGCGCGGATCATCAGCATCCGGCACACCTCGAAGGTGGACGCGCCCGCGCAGTTCCAACACGCCAAGAGCGCGACGATGATCCTCGCGAAGGACACGGTGATCGTCGACGCGAAGGTCGACGAGCTCGCCTGGGTGCGTCGCACCCTCCACGGTGAGTTCCGGGATCCCCCGCTCGATCTCGGATTGTCTGCTCCCGACAAGAAGGAGTGAGCCGGGCGGGGCGTGCGCCGAACCGCCCGCGCCTCCTCGTCTTCCCCACCTGCACCGCGGGGAACCGAGCTACCATGCCGCGCGTGGATCCAGACAGCGAAGCGGCGCGTCGCATCGGCGAGGTCCTTCGCGGGAAGTGGAAGCTCGAGAAGGTGATCGGGGTCGGCGGCATGGCCGCCGTCTACGCCGCCACCCACCGAAACGGGATGCGCGGCGCGGTGAAGCTGCTCCACCCCGAGTACGCGAACGATCCGGAGTCGCGCGAGCGGTTCCTCCGCGAGGGCTACGTCGCGAACCGCGTCGAGCGCGGGGCGGTGAAGGTCCTCGACGACGACACGACGGACGACGGCAGCGTGTACCTCGTGATGGAGCTGCTCACGGGCGAGACCACGGACGAGATCGCCCAGCGGCGACCGAAGGAGCAGCTGTCCCTCCCGGAGGTCGTGTGGGTCGGGCAGGCCCTCTTGGACGTCCTCGTGCAAGCCCACGCCGTCGGCATCGTCCACCGCGACATCAAGCCCGAGAACCTGTTCATTTGCACGAACGGGGAGCTCCGCGTCCTCGACTTCGGGATCGCGCGCTTGCGGGACGGGAAGGCGGGCTCGGTCAAGAAGACGAACACCACGAACGCGATGGGCACCCCCGCGTTCATGCCCGCGGAGCAAGCGCTCGCGGACTGGGAGAGGGTGGGCCCGCGGAGCGATCTGTACTCCGCGGGCGCGACGCTGTTCACGCTCCTCACGGGTGAGCTGACGCACTCCGCGCGGACCGCGCAGGAGCTCATGATCTCCGTCGCGACCAAGCCGGCGCGCCCGCTCCAGACCGTCATGCCGTCCGTCCCCGCCGGGATCGCGGCCGTCGTCGATCGCGCGTGCGCGTTCCGACCGGACGATCGCTTCCCCGACGCTCGCTCGATGCGGGCCGCGCTGGACGCCGCAGCGCGTGGGATCCATCCGCACCCCCCCGGGCAACCCCACGCGGGCTCCGTCGGAGGCGCGGAGCTCCCGGGCAAGCCGCGCGAAGACGGTTACGGGCAGGGGGGATTGTCTGCTCCCGCGAACAACCCTGCGCCCATGATGTATGCGCAGACACCGTTCGCGCAGCCCGCCAGCAACTACGGTCACCAGACGGGACCGATCGCCCCCCAGGGCTACGCGCCCCAAGCCCCCATGCAGGCGGGACAGGCCTATGCGCAGTACCCCCAGTCCGCGCGAGCTCCCGTGCAGGGGTACGGTGCGCAGCCTGCGGCCGCGCCGAACCTATGGAACGAGAGCTCGTCGGTCACGGGGCCGATCAGCGCTCCCGTCCCCTCGCACCCACAGCCCAACAGCGCGGCGAACGTGAAGGTGACCATGCGCGTCGATCCTCGGGCCGCGCAGGAGGCCTACATGCCTTCGCAGTGGAACACTGCGAGCGGTGGGACGAGCCCGGCCGCGCACCTCGCGAAGAGCCGAGCGCCCAAGTCGAACGCGAAGCTGATCCTCGTCGTCCTCGCCGTCGTCCTTGCTGCGGTGCTCGTCGCGCTCATCGTGGTCCTCGCCACGCGTTGAGTGCGGCGGAAGACCGCGCCCGAAGGGAGCCCTTGCGGCGCGCTCATCTTGGGGCGCGCGCGAGTCCTCGGGAGGTTTGGCACGGACACTGCTTTGCCCGCGGGCATGAACTTTTCACGGTCAGTCTGTGCCATGGTCTTGGGATCCGTGCTGCTCGCTCCCGTCCTCACCGGCTGCGATGACGGAACGGATGGAACGGGCGGCGGCACGTCGTCGTCCACGTCGACCGGCTCGACGAGCTCCTCGTCCACGAGCTCGAGTTCGTCGTCCTCGACGGGCGGCGGCGCGTGCTCTCCGTCTTCCCCGTGCAAGAACGGCGAGTATTGTCTGTTTGCGGACGGCGACTGCTCTCCGACGGCGATGGGCACGTGTCAGAACGTCCTCCAGTGTGATGGGCCCGAGACGGGGCCTGCCTGCAGCTGTGAGGGGATGGTCGTCGAGACCGCCTACGGCGATTGTTCGCTCCACGGGATGAGCAAGCCGGTCGGTCCCGCGGCCGCCTGTCAGACGGGCACGTTCGCGTGCGGCCCGACCGAGCTCTGCAAGAACAACGCGGAGGTCTGCGTCCACACGACGGGGGGCGCCATTGGGAACGAGTCGTTCGCGTGTACGCCGTTGAAGGATCTCCCGAACACGTGCACGAGCGGCATCCCGGCGTGCGGGTGCCTCACCGGGAGCGCCGGCCAGATGTGCGCCGCCGACGCGAACCACCAAGAGACCGTCCAGATCCTCGCCCCTTGATCCGCGCCGGGCGCGGGCGAGAGCGCCGAACAGGATCAGCGCTCGAGGCTCAAAACCGAACGCCCCCCATTCGCTCGGTCTGCTTCGTCCCGTCCTTGTGGAGGTAGAAGATGCTCGCGTCGGGGCCTGCGTGCTCGAAGAACAGGTTCATGTTCGCGACGCTCGCGTTCCACTCGTTGCTCTGGATGGGCCAGAGCGGGGCCTTGAGCCCCTTCGCGAGGACGTCGCGTTCGAGCTTCTCGAGGGAACCGAGCGCGCCGCCGGGCCAGCCGGCGTCGTAGTAGACCTGGGGGAGGAACGCGTCCCCGCACCCCTCGTCGAACTCTTTCCAGGGGAAGCGGGGGTGCGCGGTGAGCCAGCCGAACGTCGTGTAGGCGAGCTTGCGAGAGCCAATCTGTTTGCGGAGGAGCGCGCAGAGGCGCTTCGCGTCTCGGGGGTGGTCGTAGAACTCGGCCTCGGCGTCCACCACGATCCCCGCGACGTCGGGCGTGAGGGTCGCGACGCTCGCGCTCACCTGGTCCTCGAGCGTGCCCCACGCCATCCCCTTCGGATCGACGTAGTCGTTCGGATAGAAGTACCCGAACCCCCAGACCTCGATTCCGCGCTCGACGAAGGGGCGAAGATTGTCTGCGCTGAAATTGTCCGCCCAATGGTGGCCCTTGGGCCCCAGGGGGACGCGCGAGCTCGTCGTCGGCGCGGGCGTCGCGCTCGCGGTGGCGATCGGCGCCGGCCCCGACGAGGGTGCGGCGGACGCGCTCGGCGCGGGCTCGGGCGGAGGGGACACCCTGAAGCCCCCGCCGCCCTCCGAGTTCTTGATGAAGACACGACCCACCCCCCACGACGCGCAGAGCTCCGCGGCGCGCTCGGGGGGCGGCGCGTTTCGATTGAAGTCCCAGATGAACACGCCTCGGCGAGACCTCGGCGCGGGCGTCGGTTGGGCGCTGCTCGACGCGCTCGGCGCGGCGGCGACCGTCGCCGCGGAGCTCGGCGCCGCTCCGATGTCGCTCGACGCGGCTTGGGCCGCAGCGCCGCGCCTCGCTGGAGGCGCGGCGCGCGGAGCGCTCGACGCCGTGGGCGTCGGAGGCGCGCGATCTTCGTCGCACGCGCCGAGGGACCCTCCGAGCAGAGCGAGGGCGAGGAGCGGACCGAGACGCGGGGAGTGTTCGCTCGTCGGCCTTCCAGTCATCTGTCGCTCGCTGCGCGCCACCCTCAGCGGAGGATACCGGCGCCGACGAGGATGAGCACGGCGACCCCGACGAGGATCCGGTAGACGCCGAACGGCACGAGCCCGAAGCGGGTCAGATATTTCAGGAACCCGCGGATCGCGAGCATGGCGACGACGAACGCGGTCGCGAGGCCGATCAGCATGTTGGGAAGGCCGATGCTCGGCCCGAGGAGCGCGTCCCGATCCTTCACCAGGTGCACGAGCGTCGCCCCGCCGAGGACGGGCACGGAGAGAAGGAACGTGAACTCCGCCGCGGTGGGGGTGTCGAGCCCCGCGAGCTGCCCGCCGACGATCGTGGTCATCGAGCGCGAAGAGCCCGGCCAGAGGGAGACGCATTGCGCGAGCGCGATCGCGATCGCGCGGGGGAGCGTGACGCGCTCGAGGCCGTTTTCGCCCCGGATGTTCTTCGCGCGGCGGTAGAGCTCCACCGCGATCATGACGACTCCCCCCGTGATGAGCGCGCCCGCGATGGGGAGCGGCCCGAACAGGAGCGCCTTGATCTTCTTGTCGAAGACGAGGCCGATCGCGGCGACCGGGATCACGGCGAGCACGAGCGCGATCGCGAGGCGCACCTTCTGCGGGTCCCGGCGGACGAGGCCGGCGAGGAGGTCCATGAACACCCTCCTGTAGTGGATGATCACGGCGAGGATCGCGCCCGACTGGATGACGACCTCGAACGCTTTGCTCGCGTCGTCGTCGTGATGGAGAAACGCGTCCGCGAGGACCAAATGTCCCGTCGACGAGATCGGCAGGAACTCCGTCAGCCCTTCGACGATCCCGAGCAGGACAGCCTCAGCCCAATGCACAGGGCCGCGGAGTTAGCCCGGCGACAGCGTGAAGTCGATGGCGTACGAGCCCGCGTCGCCCTTGAAGCCGTCGACGAAGTAGTAGTACGGATGCCCCGCGACGACGTCGAGCGTGACCGTCTCCGTCGCGCCGGGCGCGCCCATCTCCGAGCAGAGGACCTGGCTCATCGCGTCCGTGCAGCTCGTGCGCACGTAGAGCGTCCCGTCGTAGTTGGGCGCGAGGACGGCGAAGATCGTCCCGCTCTGCTTGGGGCGGACCTCGTACACGATCTCTTTCGTGTTGGGAGAGTTGCAGAGCTCGAGGCCCCGGCGCTGCGCGCGGGCGACGATCGTGTTCCCCGTGAAGTGCTTCGTCTCGTTGACGTCGATCGGGACGGGGATGCCGAAGCAGTCGTCCCCGGCCACGTAGTGCGTGAGCGTCGCCGTCAGGGCGAAGTTCGCCTTCGCGTCGGCCCCGAACGTGTCCGCGAAGACGAAGTACGTCTGGCCCTCGGTCGCGTCGATCTCGAGGCGCTCCGGGCCTCCCGCGCTCGACCGGTTGGAGCAGCCCTTCTCGGTCGACGCGTCCCCGCACGCCGAGCGCACGTGGAGCACGGGATCGCCGGGCGGATCGCCCGCCGTCGGGGTGCTCGGGACGAGGTCGAGCTCGAGCAGACCGTCCGCGTCCGGCGTGACGGCGAACACGACCTCTGGGCCGTCCCCGCCGCAGGACCCGGTCGCGTGTCGGGTCATCGAGCCCTTCGCGGCGAGCGTGACGGGCTTGTCGAGCGTGAGGGGCACCGAGACGCCGGGGCAGCCGAACGGGCCACCGCTCCCCACGAGCTTGCACGTGTTCGAGCACGCGTTGTCGTCGATCAGGTCGTGATCGTCGCACTCCTCCGTCGTGGGCTCGAGGAAGCCGTCGCCGCAGGTCGCGTTCACGCACGCGTTCGTGCAGAAGTCGCCGTTCGAGTGGTTGCCGTCGTCGCAGACCTCGCCGTTCGCGACCACGCCGTCGCCGCAGCCGTCTCCGGCGACGCAGTGCCCGATGCACGCGTCGTCGTCCTCCTCGTTCCCGTCGTCGCACGCCTCGACGCCCTTCTGGACGAAGCCGTCGCCGCACTGCGCGCGGAGGCACGCGGTCGTGCAGGCGTCGCTGTTGCTCGCGTTCGCGTCGTCGCACTCCTCGGTGTCGGCGATGACGAACGCGTCCCCGCACCTCGCCTTCTTGCACGTCGGCAGGCACTGATCGAAGTCCGCGTCGTTGGCGTCGTCGCACTCCTCGCCGAGCTCGGGCTGGATGACGCCGTCCCCGCAGAACGGGAGATCGCCCCCGGTCGAGGTCGTCGAGGTCGACGTGTCCGGGGTGTCGTCGCAGCTCGACGACCCGACGGCCCACGCGAGCCCGAGCCCGAGCGCGCCGATCACGAGGAGGACCGAGCGGGCTTCCTGGAGCACCGTCCGAAGGTATCACAGGCGCGATCCGAGCCCGCCGTCGTGGTACGAGACGAGAGACGGTGAAGGACGTGGACGAGATCTTCTGAAGAGGAACGCGCGCGCGACGCGGGCCCCAGCTTCGACGCGGGCACGTGCGACGCCGAGCTCAACGAGCCCCAGGCGGACGCGGCGAGCCACGTGGACGCCCCATCGTGGTGTTCGCCGGGGCGGGCAGCGGCAAGACGCGCGTGATCATGTACCGGATCGCGAACCTCTGCGCGGTCCACCGCGTCCCGCCCTATCGATCCTCGCGGTCACGTTCACGAACAAGGCCGCCGGTGAGATGAAGCGGCGCCTCGACGACCTCATCGGCGCGATCTCGCGCGGACCTTCTGGTCGGCACGTTCCACGCGGTGTGCGCGCGCCTCCTGCGCCAGTACCACGACGCGGTCGGGCTGAAGCGGAG
This sequence comes from Polyangiaceae bacterium, assembly GCA_046351395.1. GTDB lineage: Bacteria > Myxococcota_A > Polyangia > Polyangiales > Polyangiaceae > CAYYKK01. The sequence continues at coordinate 145,805 of JAXLYP010000019.1, read as the reverse complement.
CTTCCTCATCTACGACGACGGCGATCAGAGGAGCGTCATCAACCGCGTCGTGAAGGACCTCCGGATCGACGACAAGAGGTTCCCCCCGCGCCAGATCCTGGCGCTGATCCACAAGGCGAAGCAGGAGGCGATCTCGGCCGAGGAGTACATCCCGGGCAACCCGTTCGAGGAGGTCGTCGCGCGCTGCTACAAGGCGTACACGGCGGCGCTCGCCGCGGCGAACGCCGTCGACTTCGACGACCTCCTCCTCTTCGGCCTGCGCCTCGCGGAGTCGAAGGAGCGCGTGGGGGACGATCTCAGGCGCAAATTCAGGTACGTCCTGGTCGACGAGTTCCAGGACGTGAACCAGGTGCAATACCGGTTCGTGCGCGCTCTCTCGGCGTCGCACAAGAACCTGTGCGTCGTCGGCGACGACGACCAGAGCATCTACCGCTGGCGCGGCGCGGACGTGCGCATCGTCCGGAATTTCCGGCACGATCACCCCGGCGCGCGAGTGGTGAAGCTCGAGCAGAACTACCGCTCCACCGGGAACATCGTCGCGGGGGCGCTCGGCGTCATCGAGCCCGCAGAGGATCGCGAGCCGAAGGAGCTCTGGACCGCGAACCCGCCGGGCGATCCGATCCGCGTCGTCGGCGCCACGAGCGAGCGGGACGAGGCGGCGTTCGTCGTCGGGCGTGTGAAGGAGCTCCTCGAGAGCGGGGTGTCCCACGGCGAAATCGCCATCTTCTACCGCATCCACGCGCAGTCCCGCGTGCTCGAGGAGGTCGTCCGGGCGGCGCAGATCCCCTACCAAATCGTGGGCGGGGTGAGGTTCTTCGAGCGCGCGGAGATCAAGGACGTCCTCTCGTACATGCGGCTCGTCGCGAACCCGTCGAGCGACGTCGACCTGGATCGGATCATCAACGTCCCGCCGCGGCGCCTCGGGGACGCGACGCTCGCGAAGCTCGCCGCGAAGGCCCGCGAGCTCGGCACGAGCGCGTTCGACGCGATCGAGCCGCTCGTGCGGAGTGACGAGCTCTCCACGCAGCCGAAGAAGGCGCTCGCGCGCTTCCACGCGCTCGTGTGCGAGCTGATGGATTTCGCGAAGACCGCGCCGCCGAGCGAGGTGGCGCAGCAGATCCTCGAGACGACGGGTTACCTCGCGATGCTCGAGGCGGACGAGAGCGAGGAGTCGGAGGGCCGGCTCTTCAACCTGGAGGAGTTCGTCGGGTCGATCGGTGAGTTCGAATCCGAGATCGCGGCGGAGGGCGAGGTAGCGACGCTGTCGCAGTACCTCGAGCGCGTGACCCTGACGGCGCAGGTCGACGACATGAAGGACGCGCCGAAGATCGTCATGATGACGGTCCACGCGGCGAAGGGGCTCGAGTTCGAGCACGTGTTCATCACGGGCATGGAGGAGGACATGTTCCCCTTCCGGAGCCAGGATCCGAACCGCAAGAACGACGAAGAGGAGGAGCGCCGCCTCGCGTACGTCGCCGTCACGCGGGCGCGCAAGGAGCTCGTCATCACGCACGCGGAGACGCGGGCGATCTTCGGGACGACGCGGCTCGGTACGCCGAGCGGGTTCATCTCCGATCTGCCGGGCGGCGTCGTCCGGCACGAGACCACGCCTCAGCGGCGCAGCGGCTACGGCCGATCGGGGGTGCAGGGGAGGTTCATCGACCGCGATAGCTTTGCGCCCGACCTCGGGCGCTCGCGCGCGGACGCGTGGGTGCACCCGATGGACCGCGCGAGGAGCCACGAGGAGGCGCCTCCCTCGTTCGTCCCGGGGGAGCGGTTCGTGGTGCGAGACGAGGACGAGCACGCGACGCGCCCATCCGCTCCGCGCCCGCCCGCGCGCGGCCGGACGACCGACGTGCGCGTCGGCGCGCGCGTGAGGCACAACCAGTTCGGCGTCGGCGTCGTCGAGGAGATCGAGCCGGGGCAGGATCCGACCGCCACCGTCCGGTTCCCCGGCTGGTCGTCGAAGCGCATCAAGGCTCGGTTCCTCGCGTTCGCGGAGTGACCGCTCACGCCTTCGCGAAGGCGTCTCGGAGCACGTCGGGGATCCGGCGGGGGCGACCGGTCGCGATCGCGACGAGCGCCCAGAGCGTGCACGCGCGCAGCATCACGTGACCGTCGCGCGCGCGCGTGACGACCGTCCTGCGCACGGAGCTCGCGGCGCCCCAGGACTCGACGTACGTCTCGACGTCGAGCTCGTCGCCCTCGAGCGCGGAGCCGAGGTAATCGAGCTCGTGACGGCGCACCACGAACACCGCGCCGAGCTCGACGTACCGGGCGTAGTCGAAGCCGGCGCGCGCCGAGTGAGCCTTGGCGGCGTCCTGGACCCACTTCACCCACGCGATGTTCGACGCGTGTCCGAGCTCGTCGATCGCCTCGGTGCCGACGACGATCCGCTCGCGGTGGGTCGCGCTCACTCGCGGCGTCGCGGCTTCTTCTCGTGGGGTCATGGCTTCGCGGCGAGCGCCGCGCGAACGGCGTGCTTGAACGTCTCGATCGGCAGCGCGCCGACGAGCATGAAATCCCCGACGAACGTCGTCGGCGCAGCGTTCACGCCGAGCTCCGCGGCGCGCTTGAGATCGTCGGTCACGACGCCGGGGGGGTCGGTCGCGTCGAGCGCGGCGTCGAACGTCTTCGCGTCGACCCCGAACTTGGCCGCCAACTTGTCGAGCCCGGCGCGCGAGAGGGCGTCTTTGTCGGTCGACGCGAAGATCGCGTCGGTGAACTTCCAGAACGTCGCATCCCCCTTTTGCCGCTTCACCTCGGCGCCGGCGATCGCTGACGGGAGCGCGGTCGGCTCGCCCTGGATGGGGAAATGGCGCCACACGAAGCGCAGCTGCTTCGGGAACGCGGCGTCGAGCTCGCCGAGCGTGGAGAACACCTTCTTGCAGTACGGGGAGGGATATTCGCAGAACACCTGGATCGTGACGGGCGCGGTCGACGGACCCCGCGCCGGGTTGTCGCCGGTCACGGTGGGCGCGGCCTTCGCCTGAAACGCGCGCATGGGCACGGCGTCCTTCATGATCGCGGCGTAGAGGTCGGCCGGGCGAGCGCCACTCGCGAGGCGCTGGTCCGCGAAGGCGATCTCCGCGTCGATCATCGACGCGAAATAGCCCTCCTGCTGGACACCCTTCACGCGCTTGCCGTTGATGAAGATCTGCGGGAGCGAGGTGACCTTCAGGTCGTCCGCGAGATCGCGATCCGCGTCGAGCAGGTTCGCGTGCTTGTGCGCCTTGATCTCCGCGAGCGTGGACTTCGGCTCGAGCCCGGCTTCCTTCGCGATCCGCTCGAGCGTCGCGTCCTCGAGCGCCGCGCTCGCGGAGTAGAGCGCGTCGTGCGCGACCCAGAACGCGTCGGCGCCCTTCTTGTCGTAAATGAAGGCGGCGAGCTCCGCGGCGAGCGCCCCGCGCTCGTGGCGCGGCTGAGGGGCGAACTTGAAGACGAGGCGCAGCTTGTCACCGTAGAACGTGCGCAGGTGAGACAGCTCGTCCTGGACGGACCGCGAGTAGTTCTCTTCGAAGTCCCCGAACTCGACGAGCGTGACGCGCGCCTCGGCGTTGCCGCGCGCGGGGGAGCCGCCGATCGCCGCCGCGTAGATCGTCTCGTCCGGCGGGTTGCGCGTGCGCGCCTCCGCGCTCGGGAGTCCGTAGCCGGCGCGCGTGTTGAGCCCGAGCCGCTCCGCGTACAGCGTGGAGCGGTCGCCCCGCTCGTACGCGTCCTTCGTCGCCGCGAGCTCCGTGTCGACGAGGCGCTTCCAAACCTCGGGCTGAACGGAGCCGGTGAGGCGGATCCCGTCGATGAAGTACGTCGGCGCGGTACGGACCTGCAGCGCCTTCGCGAGCGCCGCGTCCTCCTCGAGCTTGGGCCCTGCGGCCTCCATGCGCTCGGCGAGCTCGCTCGGCTTGAACGAGACCTCGGCCTTGGCCGCCTCCGCGCTCGCGAGGAGCGCCTCGGAGAGGTCCCCCTTCGGATCCGCGAGGCGGGTCGCGAACATCTTCTTCGTGAAGGCGAAGAACGCGGGGCCCCCTCCCACGTCGAAGAGGGCGGCGCCGAGCGCAGCCCCGTGCTTCGCGCCGTCCGTCGACCCCGGGTAGTGCTTCCACGCAATCCGCAGCTTCTCGGGGCCGTACGTGTCGCGGAGCACCTGGAGCTTCAGCTCCTCGCGCGCGCAGGCGATGTTCGTCGCGTCCGCGAACAGGACGATCGTCACCGGCGCGTCGGGCGAACCCCAGAGCGGGTCGGCCTCGGTCACGGGGACGGGGTCGCCGGCTGCGATCGCGGTGCTCCAATGCGCCTCGTCGGTGTGCGTGATCTCGAGGGACGCGACGGGTGCCACGCTGGCGACGGGCGCGGATGCGGTCGTCGGCGCGGGTCCCGCACTGCAGCCTGCCGCGACCACGGCGATGAGCGGGAGCACCCTCGCGTGCATGGGGGGCACCGTAGTTGCGGGCGCGGACACGCGAAAGGGGCGAGCCGCTTCGCCGCTCAAGGGACGGACCCCGGCTTGGGCGTGCGGGTCGGAGGCTTTGGGCGCTTGCCGCCTCCTTTGCGCGTCACGCGCGCGAGCTCGGTGCGCGGCGCGGGCTCGAGATCGAACGCGTCGCGGGCCCCCGCCTCGAGCCGCTTTACGCCGGCGTAGGCGATCATCGCGGCGTTGTCCGTGCAGCTCGCGAACGGCGGGACGACGAGGCGGAGCCCCTCGCGCTCCGCCTGTCGCGCGAGCTCCGCGCGCAGCCCCTTGTTCGCCGCGACGCCGCCGCCGACGACGATCGTCCGGACACCCTCGAGCCTCGCGGCGCGCACCGTCTTGGTCGCGAGCGTCCGCACGATGGCGCGCTGATACCCGGCGGCCAAGTCGGCGAGCGCTTCGCCCGAGGGCACGCCGTCGCGCTCGACCCGCCGCGCGACCGCCGTCTTCAGCCCGGAGAAGCTGAACTCGAGCGAGTCGCGGTGCGCCATCAGCGCAGGGATCCAATCTGCAGATGCATCCGGATTGCCGGTGGCGGCGAGCGCGTCGACGCGTGGCCCGCCGGGGTACCCGAGCCCGACGAGCTTCGCGAACTTGTCGAACGCCTCACCGGCGGCGTCGTCACGCGTGCCGCCGAGTTCCTGGATCCGGTCGAGCGACGCGCCCTCGACGCGGTAAATCGCGGTGTGTCCGCCCGACGCGAGGAGAGCGACGAACGGGTACGCGGGCGGCGCGGCCGGGGGATCCCCGGGGCGACGAAGGAACACGGCGAGGAGGTGTCCGACGAGGTGGTCGACGCCGACGAGCGGCTTGTCCGCGGCCCACGCGAGGCCCTTCGCGGCTTGTACGCCGACGAGGAGCGCGCCGACGAGGCCCGGCCGCGCGGTCACTGCGATGCCGTCCACCTCCGCGAGCCGGAGCCCTGCTCGAGCGAGCGCCTCGTCGATGACGCGGGGCAGCCAGGTGGCGTGGTCGCGCGCGGCGACCTCCGGAACGACCCCGCCGTACGGCGCGTGGATCTCGACCTGGGAGCGGACCACGTCGGAGAGCACGAGGCCCTCGTCGGTCACGACCGCGGCCGCCGTCTCGTCGCACGACGTCTCGATGCCGAGGACGCGCACGGCTCAGTTCTTGGCCGTCGGCCCTTGCGCCGCGAGCTTCGCGGCGTCGCGCACGCGAGGCTCGGCGTCGCTGCCCGCGATCTGTTCGAACAGGGCGCGCGACCCCTCGGGATCGATGGTCGCGAGCGCCTTGACGGACGCCTCACGGACGAGCGCGTACGCGTCGTTCTTCGCGAGGTCGGTGAGCGCGTCCACCGCGAGCGTCCGCTGCGAGGCGTCCCGCCCAGCGATCGTCCCGAGGTCGCCGAGCGTGTCGGTCGCGCGTACGCGGAGGGCCCAGTCGGGCGACTCGCGCGCGAGCTTCGCGACCGCGCCGACCGCGCGATCGCTCGCTCCGCCGGCCGCGATGGCGCCGAGCGCGGCCCGCCGCACGCGATCATCGGGGTCCGAGAGCGCCTCGATGAGCGCGTCCTGAGCCTCGGCCTCGGTGCGCCCGCCGAGCGTCTCGACGGCGGCGGCGCGCACCTCGACGTCCGGGTGGCGAGCGAGGGCCACGAACCCGAGGACGACGGACTTCTTCAGGCTCGCGACCGCGCCCTTCGCGGGGGCCTCGAGGCTCGCGGGGATCTCCTCGCCCTCCCGCAAGAACGGCGAGAGCGCGGCGCCGCGCAGGCTGCTCGCGACGGCGAGCGCGCGCGCGGGGGAGGTCGCGACCGCCGCGGCCGCGGCGGCGTCGAGCGACTTCTCCATCGCGACGAAGGTCCGCATGCGCTCGTCGAGCGTGGGCGCGTCCGGCGCGAAGCTCGCGATCTGCTCGTCGACGCGGAGCGGACCGTCGGGCACGAAGAGCGGCTCCCGGGACCGGTGCATCGCGTCGACGAACAGCATCGCCCCGGCGGTGACCGCGGTCTCGCGGATCGGCGCGCTCGTGGTGAACACGGCCGCGGCGAGCGCGTCCACGGTGGCCCCCTCCGTCGCGCCCTTCTTGCCCATCGAGAGCCTCGCCGCGGTGAGCAGCCCGGCGCGGCGTAGGCCGATGTCGGCCGAGTCCATCGCGCTCGTCGCGAGCGTGAGCACCGCGTCCGAGTCCTTCGACGCCGCGGCGCCCCCGAGGAGCTCGCCGAGTCCGAGCAGGGCCGCGGACCGCGCGACCGAGCCGCTCTCCTGAGAGGACGCGAGCTTCAAGAGGGGCGCGACGTACCCCTTGTTCTTCGACATGCCGAGCCCGAGCGCGGACACCGCGCGCACGTCGGGGGAGGGGGAGTCGAGCAGCCGGACGAGCACTTTCTCCGCCTTGTCCCCGGGGATCCGCGCGATGCCCCACGCGGCCGCGACCGCGATCTCGTCGCTCTGTACGAGCGACGGGTCCCCGTCCTTCGGGACGAGGAGGGACGTGAGTTTGTCGAGGAGCGAGTCGTCGCGGAGCGCTCCGCAGGCGACCATCGCCCGCACCCGCATGCTCTTCTCCGCGTTGCCGACCGCGAAGTTGAAGAGGCTCGGGCCGGCGTTCTTGTTGTCGACGTACGCGAGCACCTCGATCGCGACGCGCTGCTGGGACTCCCGATCGTCGGCGAGCGCGTCGAGGAGGGGCTTCACCGCGCGCGTGCCGATCAGACGGAGCTCCTCGCGCGCCTTCGCGACCTCCGGCGTCCCGCTCGACTCGACGGACCCCTGGCGGATCTTCTGCACGAGGGGGAGCGTCATGGCGCCGTAGAGCTCGACGAGCATCCGTCGGTAGATGGGCTTGTGGGGGTTACCGACCGCCACGGGCAGGAGATCGCGCTCGAGCGTCTCGAGAGAGTTCTTCCCGAGGTTGATCTGCATCGACATGCGCGCGGCGCGCGTCACGAGCTCCTCGTCGGGCGCGGAGCGCACCACTTTTCGGAAGAGCAGATCCGCCTCGTCCTCTTTGCCGCTCGTCAGGAGGAGCTCGGCGAGCTCGAAGTAGACGGGGAAGAGCCGATCGTTGCGCGCGATCGCCTGCCGATACTGGGCGATGGCGTTCTCGTAGTCCTGGCGCTTCTTGTACATGTCGCCGAGCTTCTGGTGCCCCCCCGCGTCCTCGGGGGAGAGCTCGACGGCCTTGGCCGCGTACTTGATCGCGTCGTCGTCGTGGTAGAGCTCGGCCGCGTACTGGGCCATCCGTTGGTAGTACTGGCGAGCGCCCTTCGTGTCCGCCTCGGCGAGCTTCTGCAGCACGTCGATCGCGCCCTGGAGGTTCTGCTCCTGCACGCAGACGCGCTCGAGCGCGAGCATCGAGGCCTGATCGCCGGGCGCGATCTCGATGATCTTGCGCAGCACGGCCTCCGCGTCCGTGAGCTTGAGGAGCTTCCGGTCGACCTCCGCGAGCAGGCGGCCCGCCTCGAGATCGGGCGGCGTCGCCTCGAAGCGCTCCTTCAGGGGCGCGACCTTGTTGGGGAGCTCCTTCGTGACGGACCAGAGGCTCACGATGTGCGTGCGCGCCTCGCGCGCGAGGCTCTCGTCCTTCTTCGTGCCCGTGGTGTCCGCGCTCGTCTTCTGGAGGAGCTCCTGCCAGAGCGTGATCGCCTCGCCGAATCGATCGTTGGCGAGCGGGGAGCCCGCGGCGGTGCGCTCGAGCGCGAGCGCGAGGCCCTTCTTGTACTGGTTCGAGTTGGGGTCGAGCTGGACGGCCTCGCGGAGGGAGGTGATCGCGTCCTCGGGCATGTCGTGATCGAGGTAGACCTGGCCGAGCGCGTACGCGGCCTTCGCCTCGTTCTTCATGAGCGGCTTGACCTTCGCCCACGTGTCGAGCGCCTTCTTCTTGTCGCCCGCCTGGAAGTAGCGATCGCCGAGATCGATGAGGAACGTCGGGTCGCCGCTGGTCGTCCCGGCGAGGCGCTGAAGGACGGCCATGGCCTTCTCCTTCTCCTCGACGCGCTCGTAAAAGTCCGCCACGGACGCGAGGACGTCGCCGTCGTCGCCGGAGCGGCCCTCGAGCTCTTTGAGGAGCGTGAGGGCGCGGGGTCGATCGCCGCGCTGGATGAGGGTCTCGCAGAGCTCGAAGACGTACTCGGGGCTCTGGGGCGCGGCCTTCACGAGGGCCTCGTACTCCTTGATCGCCTCGTCCAGCTCACCGGCGGTCTGGAGCAGGTGCACGAGGCGGATGCGGACGTCGACCGCGCTCGAGTCGAGCGCGATCGCCTTCTTGTACGTGGCGATCGCCTTGTCGACCTGGCCCGTCTCCTCGTAGAGGCCGCCGAGCGTCGAGAGGCGGTGAAAGTCTTGGCCTTGCTCTTTCTCGAGGATGACGACGAGCTCCGCGAGCTTGCCCTCCGCGCGGAACGCGTCCGTCATGATGGCCATGATCTCGGCGCGGATGCCGGCGCTGCCCGACGCGAGATCGAGCGCTTTCTTCAGCGTCTCGACCGCCTCGTCGAGCTTCTTCTCCTTCGTGAGGCACGATCCGAGGTCGCGCAGGGCGGGCGCCATCGCGCGGTTGTCGCCGCTCGCCGCCTTCACGAGCTCGCGGAACTCGCCCTCGGCGCGCTCGTATTCTTGCCGGTTGAGGAGCGCCTGTCCGAGCTCGGCCTTCACGAAGAGGGAGCCCTGCGACTTCGCGACGAGGGACTCGTGGTACTTCTTCGCGCCGTCGTAGTCCTTGAGATCGAGCGCGAGGCCCATGAGCGTCCGCGTCGTCTGCTCGATCTCGGCGCTCTCTTTGAGGAGCGGGAGGGCCTGCTCGTAGGTGGCGCGGGCGCCCGCGGTGTCCCCGCGATCCTGCTTCAGCTGGGCGAGCGCCATGAGGGGCGCGGAGTTCTTGGGCTTGTCCGCGATCGCGGCCTCGTAGGTCTTGATCGCGTCGTCGTAGCGACCGTCCTGCTTGTAGATGCCCGCGAGCGCGACCTTCGCGGCCCAGCCGTCGTCGGTCGCCTCCGCGGCGCGCTTCTCGAAGTCTTCGACGAGCTTGTTCAGGTTGCCGTCGCGCTCGCGGTAGAGCTGCGCGAGGCGCTGGAGCGGGAAGGCCGCGCCGGGCTGCTGGATGACGATGCCCGTGTAGCGGGCGATCAGCATCTCGGGCGAATGACCTTTGTCCCCGTCCGAGGGCTTCGAGGGTTGGGGGTTGTTTCCGGACGGCTGGCCCGTGGGCTTCGTGGGCTTCTTTTTCCCGCGGCGATCGACCTCGAAGTCGGCGTAGGCGGGGCGCTCGACGGCGCTGGTGACGGTCGCGCCGAGGACGACCAGGCAGGCGGCGAGCAGACGGGCGCGGGGCGATCGCACGGTCGAAGCCTATCTCACGCGCGTCACCCGCGCACGAACGCGAGGCCGACCATCGCGGCGGAGGCGACGACGACGACGAGCCCCACGGTGACGATGACGAGCGCGCTGCTCCGGGCGGGCTCGATGGGCGGGGCGGGGCGGAGCACGATGTCCTCGTCCTCGCGCGCCTCCTCGAAATGCGTCGTGAGCTCCTTCCGGGTGCTGCGCGCGACGACGCCGAGGAGCACGATCTCGAGGAGCGCGAGCGCGCCGACCGTGAGGAAGAGGATCCGGTAGACCCAGCCGACCCGCCGAGCCTCGACGGCTTTGAGCTGCGGAAATCCGTCAAGGAGATTGACGAGGCGGGGCGCGGTGAGGCGGCGCTTCGTGGCGGCCGGGCGAAGCGCCCACACCGTCGACCCGCCCCCCTCTTCCGCGTCGGTCGTGAGAACGGCGAGATCGGCGCCCGGCGCGTCGACGAGCAGGGTCGCGGAGAACCGCCCGTACTCGTCCTCCGTGAGCGGCGAGGACGCCCCACCGATGCGGTGCCCGGCGCGGAAAAGGGACGCGTACGCGTACCGACGCTGCGTCGGGGCGGAGACGATCAGCTCTTCGGGGGTCGAGGCGCCCAGGAAGAGGCCGCCCATCTGCGCCGGGATTTCGGCGTACGCGTGGCCTTTGCGGCCGTCGGGGGCCCTCGCGTCCATCGTGATGGAGACGACGTCGAGGCTCGGCGTGAGCGACAGGCGCGCGGAGGAGGCGTGCTCGATGGGCTTGCCGCACGCCGGGCACTCCGCGCCCACGACCTCCACATCGAGGCGCCCCTCGACGGGTTGGCCCGCGCGATCGCGGAGCTCGACCACGACGTCGCTCGAAAACGTGGGCACGAGCGTGCCGCGCTCGAGGTGGGGGGCGATGACGAGGTCACCGGTCGAGCTGCCCCACTCCCCGAGCTCGAGCGCGTGATCGTTCGCGTCCTCGGCGACGTGCGCGCGCGCGATCGGGCCGATCGCGAGCGTGCGCCCCGCGTCGCTCCGAATGGACGCGGTGCTCCCCAGGGTCGAGGGCGCGGGGAGCACGAACTCCCCGACCCCGTCTGCGCTCACCGCGACGCGCGTCTCCTGGCCGTCGAGGGTGAGCGTCACGACCCCCGCGAGGGGGGCCTCGCCCGTGGTGCTCGCGCGCGCGACCGTCACCCGACCGCTCGTGATGGAGCCATCCTCGGCGGGCGCCGCGTAGACGCGCGCCCCATCGATGTCCCGCCGCGCGCCCGGTCCGAGGAGCGCGTACGCGGCGACCATCGCGGCGGCCGCTGGAACGACCAGGAGGAGCTGTCTCAGACCCACCGAATGAACGTAGCCGACGCGCGGCGACCCGCTGGTCGATTGTCGTCCGGACGGGCCGGCCGGGTGAGCGGGGCGAGCTGGGGGCCGCTCCCGATCGGGACGGGAACCCGGGTCAACGGAGCCAACGCGACCATCGAATTGCGACAGCGGGTCTTTGGCAGTAGACCCCCGGCTCGATGGCCAAGAGCGCGAAGTCGTCCGCGAAGCAAAAGACCCGGCCGGGCGCGGCCTCGGCGACGTCTGGGGCGAAGCCCGTGAAGGCGCTCCAGTCCGCGAGCGGAGCCCCGGCGAAGTCCGGCGCGCTCCGGAAGTCGTGGAAGCGCCTGCCCGGCAGCGCGCGCACGGAGCGGCGGTTCGCGCCCCGCGCGTCCTCAGCCGATCTCGCGGGCGTGCTCGGGACGAGCCTCGGCGCGGTGGCCGTGGGCGCGGGCGTCTACGCGCAGTTCGTGTCGAAGCCCGCCCACACGTTCGCGCCGTACATGCTCGGCGCGGGCGCGCTCGTCGCGGGGATCAGCTTCTTCTTGGGTGGCCGCCCGGTCGCGATCCGCGTGGGTGACCTGGGCATCGGGGTGGAGAAGTCGCCGGACAACATCGAGCGCATGGCGTGGTACGAGGTCGACTCGGTCCGCTTCGCGGCGAACGTCCTCTCGTTCTCGGGGAAGGGTCGCGTCCTCTCGATCTCGCAGGGCTCGCACCCCGACGCGGTGAAGCTCGCCGTGTCGGAGGCGAAGCGGCGGATACCGGCCCGAATCACGGACGTCGTCGAGACGTTCGACGCCCCGGCGCCGGACGCGGGGGAGGCCGTCGTCCTCGAGCCCACTCAGCTCGCGGGTCTCCGCTGTCGCGCGAGCGACCGCATCATCTCCGTCGAGAAAGACGGCTGCTACTGCGGGAAGTGCGGTCAGGCGTATCACCGGAGTTCGGTACCCGAGCACTGCCTCACGTGTGACGCGAACCTCGCCTAGAGCACCGAACAGGTACTCCGAACGAGTGCGCTCGAGTTCGAGGGAGAGGCGCACGCCCGAGGAGCGAGCACCGGAAGACGTCGGCGCTTCAACCTGTTGGGTACTCTAGAGCACCGAACAGGATTGGTGCCCGCGGGGGCACCGAACACGATCGGTCCTCGAGCGGGACCGACCTGCTCCTCGCTCGGCGATCTGCGCAGCAGAACGACAGCGGGGCGCTCCAAACCACCGAGCAGCGTTCTCGGTCCGGAGCCGACGCAGAAAGACGCGGGCCCTCAGACGGCGGGGAGACCGAAGCGGACGCGGTTCGCCGCGACGAAGGCGACGTAGGCCTCGGATGGCTGGTGAGGCGTGATCTCTCCCGCCTCCACGCACTCCTCGAGCTGCTTCTTGATGGCGCCGACGAGCTTCGAGGGGGGCAGCGCGAACGCTTCCATGATCGCCGTGCCCACGCCCGTCGGCAGCGGCGGGACGACCGCGTCCTCCTCGGTGATGGTCTGCACGCGCGCGGAGAGCTCGCTGATCTGTCGCAGCCCGTGCTTCTTCTTCTCGGGCCGCTTCGTCGTGATGTCGGCGCGGGAGAGGCAGAGCAGATCGTCGAGGTGGTCACCCATCTCCTTCGCGAACCGACGAACGGCGCTGTCCGTCCACGAGGCTTCGTATTGAGCGGCGCGGAGGTGGTTCAGGATCAGGAAGCGCACGGTCTCCCGGAGCGAGTCCTCGTCGCGGAACAGCGGGACGCGGCGGTTCAGTTTGTCGAACATCCGCGCCCCCACCTCGGCGTGGCCGAAGAAGTGGACCTCACCCGTCGGCGAGATCGAGCGCGTGCGCGTCTTGCCGATGTCGTGTAGGAGCGCGGACCAGCGGATCTCGAGACGCGGCACGGCCTGCCGGACCACCTGCTTGGTGTGCTTCCACACGTCCTTGTGGCGCCACTCACCGTCCCCGAAGCCGACCATCGCCTCGACCTCGGGCAGGAGCGCAGAGAGGGCCCCGCACGCGAGCAAACCGTCGAGCCCCGCCTCGGCGTCGTCGGACATGAGGAGCTGGTCGAGGCGACCGCGCAGGTCGCTCCGGTAGCTCTCCGCGGCGGCACGGAAATCGATCGCGTGCGCGGCCACGGGGCACGTCAGCCGGCCGTGCGCGCCCGCGCTCGGTGCGTCGACCGCTGGGCCCGCCGCGGCTCGGCGTGCGCGCTCGAGCGCCCACTCGACGGCGGAGATGGCGCGGTGGGGATCGGCTTCGGCCGGCTTCGCAACCAGCGGCGGAGGAGTGGAGTCCGGGTTCCGAACGGGGGCGGTCGTCATGGTGTCTGGAGAGAGCGCGACGTGATGAGGCGGCGAGTGCTGACGAAGTCCGTCAGGCCCTGAGCATCCGTCGGATGTGCGCCTTCTCCCACGCGAGCGAGCGCTCGTAGTCGCGGAAGAGGGCCTCGCGCTCCACGAACGCGGGCGGGTGGAGGACACGCCGTCCGTTGTCGACGTGCGCCGGGATCACGTGGTGCAGCATCTCGTGATACACGATGTACGAAACGAAATAGCGCGGTACCCACGCGCGATCGAGCACGGGGTGGATCCGGATGAGGCGCTCCACGGCCGAGTAGCTGCCGAGCTTCACGCTCCTCCGCTGCTCCGCGCGCCGCCGCCCGACCTTCCCCCAGGTGATGAGCGCGTCCACCGTCCCGCCGAAGTACTTGTCGTTCAGCTGCTCGAAAATCGCGAGTAAGTCGTGCGCTCGACCCTCGGTCACGAGGGGGCGCAGGAACGGCCGGCTCGCGCGGATCCGGTGGCCGTTGTTGTCGATGAAGCGCCCCACGGTGTGAGACGCGTCCCGATCGCCGCGTGCGACGAACCGGATCAGCGCCTCCTGCACCGCCGCGGGCGCGTCCAGGAACATGTGGTGGAGCCGCGCGCGCAGCACGCCGCCCTTGGAGCTGAACGCGATCATGCTCCGCCGGTTGTCCGTGATCGACAGGACCACGGGCTTCAGCGCCGCCTGCGTCAGCCTGCGCTCGAGCGATTGGCGCGCCCCCTCATGAACGAAGATCTCCGGGCGCCCCGAGGGGAACGGGATCTCGATTTGGATGTGGCGCGGATCCGGGACACGCACCGCCGCGGGGGCAATGCGTGGAGCGAGTGGGCGCACGGGGACCTTCGCTCGGGCGTCGCGCCCAATCGGTCGCTGAGCAAAGGGAAACGCTATCCGCCCTCGCATGACTCCTCCCTTGGGGTATTCTGCGCGGCTCATCTTGTCAAGCAAGTGGCCCGACACCGAGGGGCGCGATGGCGCACCTCGGTTCAGCCCCTCGGCACTGTGCAGATGTCCGAAGGAAAAAGGGGTTTTCGAACGATCCAGGTGGACCCTCGAGCGGCACAACCAGCCCCTCCGTCCTACGGCCAAACACCTCGGCCGAGGCTCAGTTGGGCACAGGATGGAGTGCGGTCCGAATTGGCGCAGCGGCGCCAGTGGCACACCACCCGCGCCGAGGCTCAGTTGGTCTTGGTCGCTGGACGCCCGGCCGCTGGCGGCGCCGCAGGCGCCTTCCCATTGGGCTCGACCTTCGGGCTCTCCTTCGCCGGCTCCGCCGGTTTCGCGGCCGCTCGCTCCGGTGCAGCCTGAGGCTTGCCGTTCGTCGCGGGCTCGGAGCGGGAGGAGCGCTTGATCCCATGCTTGTCGAGGACGAGCTGCTCGACGCGCGCGAGCGTCGCCGGGTGCTGCTCGAGGTGCGCGCGCGCGTTGTCCCGGCCTTGTCCGATGCGCTCGCCCTGGAACGAGAACCAGGCGCCGCTCTTCTCCACGACGCCCGCCTCCACCGCGAGATCCAACACGTCCCCGCCGTGGCTGATCCCCTGGCCATACAGGATGTCGAACTCCACCTCGCGGAACGGCGGAGCGAGTTTGTTCTTCACCACCTTCACGCGCGTTCGGTTGCCGACGACGCTCGGCTCCTTGCCGCTCGCGACGGTCTCCTTGATCGCACCGACGCGCCGGATGTCGAGGCGGACGGACGCATAGAACTTCAGCGCGTTGCCGCCGCTCGTCGTCTCGGGGCTGCCGAACATGACGCCGATCTTCATGCGGATCTGGTTGATGAACATGAGCAAGCACTGCGACCGGCTGATGTTGCCCGTGAGCTTGCGCAGGGCTTGGCTCATCAGCCGGGCTTGCAGGCCGACGTGGCTGTCCCCCATGTCGCCCTCGATCTCGGCCTTCGGCACGAGCGCGGCGACCGAGTCGACGACGATGATGTCCACCGCGTTGGAGCGGACGAGCATGTCCGCGATCTCGAGCGCCTGCTCGCCGTAGTCCGGCTGCGAGATGAGGAGCTCGTCCGTCTTCACGCCGAGCTTCTTCGCGTACGACACGTCCAGCGCGTGCTCCGCGTCGATGAACGCCGCGGTCCCGCCGGCGCGCTGGATCGCGGCGATCGCGTGGAGCGTCAGCGTCGTCTTACCGCTCGACTCCGGGCCGTAGATCTCGACGATGCGGCCGCGCGGGTAGCCGCCGACGCCGAGCGCGATGTCCAAGCCGAGCGACCCGGAGGGCACGGATGGAACCTCGTCGTGGAGGCTCTCGCCATCCTTGAGGCGCATGATCGCACCCTTGCCGTACTCCTTCTCGACGCTGGCGATGGCGAGCTCGAGGGCTGCCAACTTCTGCTTGGACGTTCTCTCTTCGGTCATGGCGGTCACCTGCAATCCGAGGTTACTGGGCGCGTGTTCAGGGTCAAGTCGCAAGAACAGGCATAGCAATGCCGCGCGGTGATTCCTAGGTGTTCGTGTCCATCGATGGACAATCAATGTCCTACGTGGACGGGTGATCGCCGCGCCGAGGGCGCCGACACCCGCGTCCGTCGCGAAGGCCATCGGCGCGGAGGACTGCGCTCTCTCGCGAGGGGCATCGGCGGGGACATCGTCGGACCCTGCGGTGCCTACTCACGCGGCTGATGCGTTCCGTGGGCTCTTCGGGCACCGACGACGTCCTTGCGGCGCCTCGTCGCGCGCGCTCGGTCCGTTTTTCAACGACCCGCTTAGGGCGCGTCCGGAAATAACTGGCGCATTCGGCCGACGCTGCATCCCCGCGGCCGGCGTTACTCCTCCTCAAAATAGCCCCACTATTCCTCGTCGTCGCGCCTTGGCCGCGGGGCGCATCGTCGCCCTCGGTGCAGCCACTTACTTCCGGACGCGCCCTTAGAAGAGACCGATGGAGAAGTGGAACGCGCCCAGATCCTCCCACGGGCGGCGGTTGAGGTTGAAGCCGCCGTCGAACGCAAGAGGCCCGATCGGCGTGATGAAACGGATGCCGGCGCCGAGCGCGTAGCGGAGTTCGAACGGGTTCACCGCGGCGGGGTCGACCCAGACGTTGCCCGTGTCGAGGAAGGCGCCGATCGAGAAGCGCTCGGTGAGCGGGATGCGGAACTCGACGCGCGGGTTGATCGTGAAGTCTCCGCCGCGCACGGCGACCGCGTCGATCTTGAGCGGGTTCTTCGGATCCGGAGGGTTGAGGATCTGCTGCGCGACGTCCTCCGGGACGACGGAGTCCGAGAGGAACGCGCGCAGCGAGTCCGACCCGCCGAGGTAGAGGAGGCGATCGGGGTACGTCTTGCTGTCGTCCGTGAGCTGGAGGTTGAACCCGACGCCGATGCTCACCGCGAGCGCGAGGCCCTTGTCCGTGAAGCGAACGTACCCGGCGCCCTGCGCCCGGAACCGCATGAAGTGGCTGACGATGGGCGCGGTCTTCGTGTCCGCCGCGTCCGCGGGGAACGCGTCGACGTGCTCGACGTCGAAGTTGAGGAGCGTCCCCTTCGTGGCCGCGAACGGTGTGTCGCGCCGGTCCCACGAGATCGAGCCGCGCTCGGACACGGCGACGGTTCGGCCGTCCGGGAAGCGGAGGAGGCGCTCGAGCGCACGGTTCTTCGTGATGGCCTGGTCCACGGACGTCGCGTTGAAGATCTGGACGTCGTTGAGCTCCACGCCCGCGCCCGTCGTGATGACGACCTGACGCGCCGGGTGCAGCGTGAACGTGGGGCCCACGCCGTCGCGCGTGAGGCCGAAGTCCCGCTGGTTGTCGCGCAGGTCGATCCCCTCGATCGCGAGCGTGAGGAGCGAGCCCAGGCCGAGATCGGGGAAATTGATCTTGGCGGAGTTTCGCCGTGCGAGGCGCTCGGTCACCGGGAGCGGCTCGAGGTTCTTCGCGAACGCCGAGTCGAGGATCATGAAGTCGAAGAGGTACGAGAGCTGGACGTGCGCGGTGAGCGAGATCGCCTTTCCGCCGATGTTGCGGTGGCCGAACTCGAACGCGAACCGGAGACCCTCGCCCGTCGAGAACCCGATCGCCGGTTCGATGTACTGCGGCTTGGGCTCCGCGACCGTGACGACCAGCCGCTTCGACTTGTCCGGTACCTCCGGATCCTCGAGGCCGACGGAGACGCTCGTGAACGTCCCGAGCTGCGCGATGCGCTCCTCGCTGTCCCGGGCCGCGCTCCGCGAGTAGACGCCGCCCACCTTGAGCGCGAGGCGCTTGATGATCAGGGACTCGTCCGTTCGGACCGCGCCCTTCACAACGATGTCGCTGATCTGGACGGGCTCGTGCTCCTCGATCGAGAACCGGAGGCGCGCGCGGGTGCGGTCGGGGGAGGGCTCGACGTTCGTGCGAACGTCCACGTAGGTGTAGCCCTCGTCCTGGTAGTGCTCGATGATCTTCGCGCGCGCGTTCTCGATCGCCTCCGAGGAGATCGACGCGCCGACCGAGAGGTTCGCGAGCCGCGCGAGCGCGAGATCCGTCTCCGACTTGTTCCCTTCGAAGACGACGTCGTAGAGCGCGGTCTGGGGGCCGAGGATCATCGGGATTCGGAGCGTGATGCGCCGTGAGCAAAAGACGCCGTGCGCCCGATCGGGGACGCACGTCATGTCCTCCGGGAGGGCCGGCTCGGGGACGGGGAGGCCGGAGGCGTCCTCGGCGCAGAGCGCGTGCACGGGCTTCGCGAAGGGGATCTCGACGCACTCCCCGGGCGGTGAGTCCGACGCGCACCTCGCTCGGACGATCTGGATGGGGCCGATCACGGCGTTCAGGTAGCCGCGGCTCGCGTACAGATCGCGGAGGTGCTTCAGCGCCTTCTGGTACGTCTCGGGCGCGTACGTCGAGCTGGGCGTGACGATGATCGGGTCCGCCCGCGCCCCGCTCAGCGGCGACGAGCCGAGGTACGCGTCGGACACGGAGGCGGGCGGCGTCGAGAGTTCGTTGTCGTCCGGCAGCTCCTCCTCGAGGAAGCTGTCGATCTCGTCGCCGACGCTGTTGGGGTCGACCTCCTTCGGGAGGCACGCGTAGATGCGTCGATCCACGCGGACGCGCGGGTTCTCCCGGATGGCGATCGAGAGGTGGTCGACCGCGCGCTTCGGATCGCGCTCGATCCGCGCGTCGATCTCGGCGTCGTAGAACCCGTACTCGACGTAGTGGTGCCGGATGCGCTGCGCCGCCTCCGCGCCGTCCGCGATCCCTTTGCCCCCGATGTCGATCGTCTTCACCAGGTCGTCCGCGTCGAACGAGACGTTCCCCTCGACGAACACGTCGAGGCGCGGGCCCGCGGCGACGTTCACGTAGAGCTTCGATACGGGCCCTTTGTGCGCGACGGAGTGGGTGACCTCGGCCTTGTAGAACTGCGCCTTGCGGAGCGACTCGGTCAGATCCCGATCCGCCTCCGTGAGCTCCGCCTCGTCGATCCGATCACCCGATCGGACGCCGTACGAGCGCTTCAAGTCGCCGACCTCGGCGTCCTCGAGCGGGTCGATGACGAACACGCGCTGGGTCACCTTCCGCGGTGCTCCCGCGGCGATGTCGATCGCGACCAACACGTGGAGCGGCTCGTCGACGTCCACCGCGCGCACGTCCACGCTCGCGTCCGTGTAGCCGTGCTCGCTGTAGAACCCGAGCACGCGCAGGCGGATCTCGTCGAGGGAGGGCTCCGTGAGCTCGTCCTCCACGCCGATCCCCATCGCCCTCAGCGTCTGGTTCTTGTCGAGCTCGCCGCCGTTCAGTTCGAACCCCGCGACGAGACGCCGCGGGAGGACGACGACCGTGACAGCGACGCCACCCTCCACCGCCTCCGCCTCCGCCGCCGCGTTCGCGAACCCACCCGTGTCGAGGAGCTCGCGGATCGCTCGGCGGACGAGATCGCCCGAGAGCGCGTCGCCGATGTGGACCGACGTGACGGGAGGGGCCGCCCGCCATCGCGAGCCCACGACCCTCACCTCCACCGATTGGATCGGCTTGCCGTAGAGCTCGGGGTCGATCGTCGCGGCCTCGAGGGCGAGCGTCTCTCCGCCCTCGACAGGCCGGTAGGTGGCCTTCGTGGCGTCCGTCGCGGGCGACGACTCGCGGCCCTGCGCGGTGGCGCCGGGTGGCTCCGCGCGAGCGACCGGTGTGACCAGCGCGACGAGCATGCCGGCGAGGATCCCGAGCGCGACGGCAGGGACCAAGCGGGGGGCCCAGCGGATCACTCGAACTCGAGGTGCCAGCGGAGATCGGCACCGAGGTTGCCGATCGTCGAGTTCACGTCGCTCGTGTTGTCGTAGTTCGCCTGCACGCTCAGGCCCTTCTTCAGGCGCCACTCGAGGGTCGCGCGGACCTCGCCCTCCGTGAGCGTCTTCGTCACGCTCGCGCTGAGGTCCTCGGTGATGCGCTTGCCCACGGTGGCGTTCGGCTCGCTCCGACCCGTGTGCGACGAGTAGCTGGAGCCGAAGTGGAAGTAGTCGATGATCGGGACGATAGCCTGGATCGCCTTGTCCGCGCCCGTCAGCGCGGACAGCGCCTCGAGCCCCACGGTCTCGCCGAGGGACGACGCGAGGCCGCGATCCACCTCCGCGCGCGTCATCCCGAGCGTCAGGAGGAGGAGGATGTCCTCCTGATCGAGCGGCGGATCGCTCACGAGGTCGAGCTTCAAATCCTCCGTGGGGCCATGCGCGCGGATCGAGATGTCCCACTGGCCGCTCGTCGCGCCGCTCGTGTCCGCCGTCTCCTCGCTCGAGCCGGTGCGCTTGAACTCCGTCACCGCGCGCACGTCCACGTCCGCCTTCACCTTCGTCGGATCGTCGAAATGCACGAACCCTTCGCGCACGTCGAACTCGTGGTTCCGGAGGCGGACCTTCGAGTCGGAGAGGATGCGCAGCGTGCCGCGCGCCCCGAAGCGTTGGTTCGTCCCCGAGACCTGGATCCCGCGCTCGTCGATCTCGAGCTTCATGTCGACCAGGTCGTTCTGCACGCGCAGCGGTCGCGGGGACACGACGTTGAGGTCGAACGTGAGCAGGTCGTTCGCTGGATCGTAGACCTGGACCTCGGTGCGCTTGATGCCCTTCGAGATGGATCCCAGGCTGAGGTCGAGCGCGATGGGGCGCGAGTAGAGGAACTGATCGATCCGCACCGTGCCCTGGAGATCGGGCAGGCTCCGACCGCCGAGCGGGTCGGGCTTGTACGACGCGACGAGGTCGCCGCTGACGGTCGCGCCGATGCCCTCGTCGATGGGCACCTTGATGCTCCTCGCGGTGATGTTCGCGGTCCCCGTGCCGAGCGAGAGGCCGACGAGAGGGACGCGCCCCGTCACGTCCACGGTGCCCCCGCCGACCGTCGCGTTCGCGCGCACCACGCGGATCTCTCCGCCCCCGATCGCGAGGTCCACGACCGCGTCGTCGATCGAGACCGGCGCGCCCGAGACGCTCAGCGCTCCGTCCCTGAGCTTGATCTCCCCCGAGACGCGCGGCGCGACGAGCGGACCCACGACGCTCACGCTCCCGCTGAGCGTCCCCGCGAGGCGATCGATGCCGTCGAGGCCGGGCTTCAGCTTCGCGAGGTCGAACGTGCCGATGTCCGCGGTCGCGTCCACCGAGGGCGCGGTGAACACGTCCTTCGCGGTCCCGAACGCCGAGAACGCGACGCGGAGGCCATGCGCGTCCTGGAGCGCCATGTGCAACGTCGGGACGGTGATGGTGCTCGCCTCGATCGAGATCACCGGGACGGACGTCTCGTCGGGCGGATCGTCGAGCTCGATGACGCGGCCGGCCGACGAGAGGTTGAAGTCGTAGAGCTCGACCGTCCCCTTCGTCGCGCCGAGCGCGCGCGGCGTGAGCCGGTCGAGGTGCACCTTCGCCGTCAGCTTGCCTTCGAACGGCGCCACCTTCCCGGGCGTGTTCGCCGCGATGTGGGCGAGCTTGCCGATGTCGAGATCGCTCAGGAACACGTCCCCGCCGATCACCATGTTCTCCTGACGACTCACGGAGACGTCCGCGAGGCGGACCTGACCGTCGAAGAACTCGCCGTTGATGAGGAACCGCCCGTCCGAGGCCTCGGCGTCCTTGGGGGACGGCCCGAAGAGCGGGCTCTGGCAGCGCGGCGTGTGTCCGACGATGCTCGGCGCGGTGGGCTCCGGCTCGATCGCGACCGCGAAGTGGGACGCGGGGAGGAGATCGGCGCCGATGCGGATCGGCGTGAGCGACACGTCCACGTCGGCGCGCATGCGCGCGAGCGTGCCGCTCAACTTGCCGATCGCGGACGCCTCCCCGTCGATCTTCGACCCGACCGCGCCCAGCCCGTCCAGGTTCGGGATCGCGAGCCCGCTCGCGAGCATGTTGCCGTGGAGGACGCCCCCGTGGCGCACCGACGCCTCTGCGAGGATCGAGCCCGTGCCCTCGCGGAGCGACGCCGAGTAGATGTCGACGTTCATCCCGAAGAGGCCCGCGCCCGGATCGTCCCACTCGACGTTCAAATCCATCGCGCCGCTGTCGAAGCTCTGGCCGAACAGGATGGGAGCCGCGATCTGCGTGTTCATGCGCACGCGCACGAGGCCGCCCCCGCACTTGTCCTCGGCGCCGCCGAGCACGTACCGCACCTCCGCGTTGCCGCGCGCGATCCCCGAGAGGCTCGCGACGCGTGGATCGGAGGAAAGCTTGAACACGTCGAAGAAGTCGCGCAGCGCGAGGCCCTCGGCGGTGTTCGTGTTCACCGACGAGTCCACGACCACGTTCGCGCCCCCTCCCGCGCCGAAGTCGACCTTCGTGCGGTTGGATTTCACCACGCTGTTGCCCTTCTCGAGCTCCAGGTTCGAGAAGTCGATGACGACCGGCGCGAACGTCCCCGTCGCGGTGCGGACGTTCCCCGCCTGGAGCCCCGCGACGGAGAAGTCGTCCGCCTTGATCTCGAACTCGAACACGGGGTGGACCATCGCTCCGTCGGCGTGCGCCCGTCGCACGCTCACGAGGCCGCCGATCTCCGTCGTCCCTATCGGCGAGACCTCGCTCAGGTCGATGCGAGATCCGGGGACGAGGTCCACGCCGAGCTCGTCCTTGAACCCGAGCCGCACCGTCGTGGTCACGTCCGTGCGCGGAGTGACGAGGTGCATGCCCTTCAGGTACACCGCCTTGTCCGTGATCGAGAGCAGCCCGTCCACCGCGCCGCCCGGGTGGCTCATCAGGCGCTGGCGATCGCGTCGGTTCGCGCTCCGGTCGTAGACGCCGAACGTCGACGTGTGGACGTCCAGGTGGGCCTCGAGCAGGAGAGGGAACACGGTGCCCTTGAACCGCGCGACGTCCGCGTGATCGATGCTCCAGCCGACGTACGCCTGCGGGTGGGCGCCCAGATCCCGAAGGATCCCTTCGAGCGTGACGTGGTCCCCGACGATGTCCCGCGCCTCGACCGGGATCGAGGGATCGAGGGGCCGCACCTCGATCCACGGGATGGAGAACGCGCCGTCCGCCCACGTCGCGCTGACCTCGGTCATGTGGACGATGTCGTCCTCGACGCGCAGCTTGCCCTCGAAATGGTCGGCGAACATCTTGCCGTCGAGGCCCGGCGAGTCGATGCGGAGGAGCCCCGTCACGCGCGGGAGAATCGAGTCCGAGCTGAAGAACACCTGCGCGTCGAGGTCCACCGTACCCGTCGTCCGCGGGAGCTCGAGGAACCGATGCACGAGCGGGAAAGGCGCGTGCGCGTGGACCTGACCGTCCAGCGAGCGGAGCTTCGGGGCGTCGGCCGCGCCTTCGTACGACACGCGCAGCCCCGCGAGCTCGAGGCTCACGTTGCGCCAGTCGTTCTGCGCGAGCTTGCAGCTCGGGCGCGTGTCCGGATCGGGATCGAAGTCGGTCGTCGCGACCAGCGTGAGGCGCCGGACGGTGACGACGCCCGGCTCGATGCGCACGCGGCCCTCGAGACGGCAGAGGGAGTCCTCGTCCACGGCCGTCTCGTCCGGGTGACCCGGGACGGCGCGCGCGCGCACGAGCTCCCCCGCGCCCGTGCGCAGCGAGATCTCGTACGCCCCGTCGCGCGCCGTGAGATCCGCGTCGACCTCGCGCAGCACCGCGCGCACGCCGTCGATGTCGAGGTCCACGTCCGCGTCCGTGAGCGCGATCGAGCCGATCGCGGGGAGCGGCGCGGGGCCTTTCGCAGCGGTGGAGGTCGAGGGCGGCGTGCGGACGTCGAGGTTCTGGAGCTTCCCGTCGCGCACGACGACGCGCGCGCGCGCCCCCGTGACCTCGACGTCCCCCACGTTGAGCTTCCCGGCGAGCAGGCTGAAGAGCCCCGGCCGAATCCGGACGTGCTCGATGGTCGCGAACGGGCCCCCGCCGTCGCTCGCGGCCACGACCACGTTGTCGATGTCGATCGACAACGGCCAAGGCCGCACGTGGATCGAGTACGTCGCGTCCACGTTCAGCTGCTGCTCGAGGAGGCGCTGCGTCTCCGCCGCGGCCCACTCCTGAAACCACGCGGTGCGAACGACGATCCCGGCGATCACGGGCACGGCGCCGGCGATCGCGAAGAGGAAGCAGATGGCGAACGCGATGCGTCGCCCCCAGCTCGTCCGCTTCCGCCGGGCCTTCGCCGCCATGTCCACACGGTACTACCGGCCCGGGCGGGCGTCGATCCCGGGGCCTGACCGAGAGCTGCTCAGGGCTGGTCGTTCGCGAGCGCGCTCGCGTCGGCGTCGCTCGGCGGGGCGTCGTCCCGCACGAGATCCACGCCGTGCGCCGCGAACCTCCGCGCGGCGACGCCCGCGAGCCGATCGCCCGACGCGCTCGCGTGCGCGACGAGCAGGGCGAGCTCGGTCGCCCGGCCGAGCGTCATCGCGAAGCGGCGCGCCCCGCTCTCGACGGCGCGCGCGTCCTTCGCGAACGTCGCCTCGAGCCAAGCCCTCGCGTGGTGGGCGGCCGCGCGAGCGGCCTCCGCGCTCGGTTTCAGATCGGTGGACGCGCTCGCCGTGAGGCGCTCGATCTCTTCGACGAGGACCGGCAGCGAGCCCTCCTTCGCGATCGCGCGGAGCGCGTCCAGCGAGAGGACGTTCGTCGTCCCCTCCCAAATGGAGAGCACCTGCGCGTCCCGATACAGGCGCGGGAGCCCCGTGTCCTCGACGTACCCGGCGCCGCCGAAGCACTCGAGCGCCTCGCTGACCGTCGCGGTCGCCTGCTTGCCCGTCGTGAGCTTCATGATGGGCGTGAGCAGCCGCATGAGCGCCGACTCGCGCTCCGTGATCTCGCGCGTCTCGTGCCGACCGAGGAGCTCGACCACGCGGAACGTGAGCTGGAACGCGGCCTCGAACTCCGCCTGCATCCCCGCGAGCGTGTCCGCGTGGAGGGGCTTGTCCGCGAGCGGCGCGCCGAACTGGACGCGCTTCCGGGCGTAGTCGCGCGCGAGCGCGATGCCGCGCCGCATGCCCGCGAGGGCGCCCACGGCGTTCCACGTGCGCGTCACGTTGAGCATCGGCGCGATGTTGCGGATCCCGTCGCTCGTGCCCGCCACGGGGATCGCGCGCGTGCCGTCGAGCGTGAGCTCCGCCGTGGGGACCTTCCGCGTGCCGAGCTTGTCCTTCAGGCGGTTGATCGAGAGGTCGTTCATCCGGCCCTCCGCGTCCCGGATCTCGACGTAGAACAGCGCGAGCCCGCGACCGCCGGGCGGGTTGCCCTCCGGTCGGCCGAGCGTGAGCGCCATCTGCGACGTGGTCGCCGACGTGAACCACTTCGTCCCATACAGGCGAAACTCGCCGTTCGGCTCGGGCCGCGCGACGGTCTCGCTCAGCCCGACGTCGGAGCCCCCCGTGCGCTCCGTCATCCACTGCCCGCTCGTCCACGCGGTCGCGGGGTCGCGCGAGACGAGGTGCGGCAGGGCGCGATCCTTCGTGGGACCGCCGTGCGCGGTCAGCGTCGCCGCGGCGCCGTCCGTCATGGCGAGCGGGCACGTGTAAACGTCCGTCGAGGCGTCGAACAGGTACGCGAGCGCGAACTGATGGATCCGCGAGTGCGCGCCGTGCTTGCGCTCGTACGCCGTCGCGACGACGCCGTGGGTCGTGGCGATCCGGGCCGCTTCTTTCCAGAGCGGCGTGAGCTCGATGTGGTCCACGCGGTTCCCCCACGCGTCCCACTGCGTGAGCTCCGGCTCGTTCAAACGATCCGCGAGCTGGGCTCGGTAGAGCGGGCCGCCGGCGAGTTCGCCCATCTCGCGCAAGGTCGGGACGATGTCCTCGAGGGTCGAGGGGTCGAGCACGCGCCCGAGGTGCGCGCGCAGAACCCGATCGTCGTCGTACTGGTTGCCCAGGGTGGGGGGAGCTTGGAAGAACGCCACGTTTTCTGGGACCATACCGCGGTTTTCACGGTTATTGTGCGCCTCGCGTGATCGAGCCTCACCCCACGGTGCTGATCGTCGGCGCGGGCGGAATCGGCGCCCCCGCGGCGATCGCGCTCGCCGGCGTCGGGATCCGGAGCTTCATCGTCGCGGACGACGATCTCGTGGAGGAGAGCAACCTCCACCGCCAGATCCTCTTCGGTCGCGCCGACGTGGGGACGCCGAAGGCGGACGCGCTCGCGTCGGCGATCGAGCGGCTCCCGAACCCGCTCGGCGGGGCGCGCGCCGAGCCCTACCGCGCGCGCGCGCTGCCCGAGAACGTGCTCGACCTCGTCGATCGCGCGGACGTCGTCGTCGACGCGACCGACAACTTCGCGTCCCGCTTCCTCCTCGCGGACGCGGCTTTCCTCCGTGGCGTCCCCATCGTCCACGCTGCCGCGGTCCGGCTTCACGCGACCGTGATGGCGACGTCGAAGGCGGGCATGCCCTGCTATCGGTGCGTGTTCGAGGACATCCCGGAGGGGGTCGCGCAGGACTGCGCGACGAGCGGGATCCTCGGGCCGGTGTGCGGCGTCGCGGGGGCGCTCGCGGCCGAGCTCACGGCGCGCGTGCTCGGGCTCGTGGCGCGCCCCGCGTTCGGCGTCTTGTGGACGTTCGATGGGGCGCGCGACCGGCTCCGGGAGGTGCCGATCCGGCCCCGCCCATCGTGCCCCCTGTGTGGCGACAAACGCTCTCTCGTCAGCATCGACGAAGCGCGCTACGAAGGGCCCGACTGCTCCGCCGGCGCGCCTTCCTGAGCGGCGCGCTCCTTGCTCGAGGTAAGCCATGGAAACGATCGTTCGCATCCCGACCCCCCTGCGCACCCTCACCAAGGGCGAAGACGAGGTGCGCGCCAGCGGCGCCACCGTCGCCGAGGTCATCGAGGACCTCGAGCGCAACTACCCGGGGATGCGCGATCGGTTGCTCGACGAGAAGGGCGTGCGGCGCTTCATCAACGTGTTCGTCGGCGAGGAGGACATTCGGTTCCTCGACGGGCTCGCGACCGCGCTCCGCGCGGGCGACCGCGTGACGATCGTCCCGGCGATCGCCGGCGGGGCTGCGTGAACCGCGCGGGAGGCGCGCGCGAGAACCCGCGAGACGCGAGCGAGAGCGCGCGCCTCTACGTGAGGCAAGTGCTCGTGCTCGGGGTCGACGGGCAGGCGGGCATCGAAAGGGGCGCCGCGGCCGTCGGAGGCCCGGGGCGCGCCGCCGAGATCGCCGCGCTCTACGCGGCGCGCGCGGGCTTCGCGTCCATCGTGGACGGCGAGCTCGATCGGGATCGCTTCGCGCCCGCGCACGCGCTCGGGAGCGAGGTCGCGCGGGACGTGCTCGCGGCGTCCCGCGCCGTGCTTCGCGAAATGCTCGCGGCCGCGGGCGGAGTCCCCGGATGAGCGGCGACGGTGCGCCGTGGTGCGAGGAGGGCGTCGTCGTCACGGCGGCCGCGCTCGATGCGATCGATCGGGACGCGCGCGAGCGGTACGCGCGCGACGAGGAGGCCTGCGGGTACGTGAGCGGCCCCGCCGAGGACGCGCTCCTCTGCGACGAGGTGGTCGCGCTCGAGAACCTCGCGAACAAACTGCACCGCCTCGATCCGGAGACGTACTTCCGCACGGCGAGGGAGTTCTTCGCGTTCAACGAGAAGCGCTTCGACGACGCCGTCCGCGCGGGGGCCGCGAACGGTCGACCCGTCAAGGTGCTTTACCATTCGCACGTCGACGTGGGCGCGTACTTCAGCGCGACGGACGCCGCCGTCTTGAGCCTCGGAGAGCCGCCCGCGGTCGAGGGGGGGCCGTCGACGCTCGGGCCTGGGCCCGCGTGGCCCCTCGCGTTCCTCGTGTGTGCCGTGGAGCGGGACCCCGCGGGCGCTCCGACCGTCGTGGACCGCCGCCTCTACGTGTGGCGCGACGCTGCGTTCGTCGAGGCGCCCCTCCGGGTGCATGGAGCGGTGGCGTCGTGAACCGCGGCGGCTTCGTCCTGTGGTTCACGGGCCTCTCGGGCGCGGGGAAGAGCACGCTCGCGAACCTCACCGCCGTCGCGCTCCGAGAGCGCGGCGTGCCCGTCGAGATCCTCGACGGGGACGAGATCCGCACGCACCTCTCGAAGGGGCTCGGGTTCTCGCGCGAGGATCGGGACACCAGCGTCCGCCGCATCGGGTACGTCGCGAAGGTCGTGGCGCGCGTCGGGGCGTGCGCGATCACCGCGGCGATCAGCCCGTATCGAGAGACGCGGGACGAGATCCGCGGGCAGATCGAGCGCTTCGTCGAGGTGTACCTCGCGTGCTCGATCCCCGTCCTCGCCGCGCGTGATCCCAAGGGACTCTACGAGAAGGCCCTCAAGGGCGAGATCCGGAACTTCACGGGCGTCGACGACCCGTACGAGCCGCCGCTCACGCCCGAGGTCACGCTCGACACGGCGACGCAGGCGCCCGACGCGTGCGTCGCCGCGATCCTCGCGAAGCTCGAAGCGCTCGGCTACCTCGAAGAGGGCGCGCCGAAGGAGGCCGAGCTCGTCGCGGCGGTGGGGGAGATCCCGGTCGTCGCCGCCGTCGACGGGGC
Source organism: Polyangiaceae bacterium (assembly GCA_046351395.1). Classification (GTDB taxonomy): domain Bacteria; phylum Myxococcota_A; class Polyangia; order Polyangiales; family Polyangiaceae; genus CAYYKK01. The sequence continues at coordinate 117,557 of JAXLYP010000019.1, read as the reverse complement.
GGCGAGCGCGCCGCGCGTCCCGCTCGCGGATCCGCGGGACGCGGTGGTGCTCGGCTGGATCGCGTCGGGCGTCGTCGCGCCGATCAACGGGCCGCTCGGGGAGCGAGACCTCGTCCGGATCCGCAAGGAGCAGCGCCTCGAGCGCGGCATCCTGTTCGACGCCGAGCTCACCATCGGCGCGCCGCCCGCCACCGTCGGGGACGTGGTGCTCACGGCGGACGGCGAGGCGGTCGCGAAGCTCGAGGGCGCGGCGTCGTTCCGCGACCCGGGCGCCGATCGGGATCTCGTGGGGGGCCGGCTCGCCGCTGTGTCGCACCCGCTCCGCGGGCTCGCGGCGCGCGTCCGCGCCGATCTCATCGCGCGCAGCGCGCGCCGGAACGCCGCGCTCTTCGTGGAGCGGCCGCTCCACGCGGGGGATCTCTACCTCGCTCGGATCGCCGTCGAGTCCTGCGACGCGCTCATCGTCGTCGCGCTCGGCGCGCCCGCGGTCGCCGACATCTCCGCGGCCCTCGCGGGGGAGGGGTTGGCCGAGCGCGTGATCGTCGTGGAGCTCCCCGCGCTCGCCGGGATGGAGGACGGCGGCGCGCCCCTCACGCGCGCCGTCGTCGCGAAGAACCTCGGCGCGGGCGAGATCGTCCTCCGGGACGTGGACGAGCCGCTCGAGGCGCGTCGCGCGGACATCGAGAAGGAGCTCGGCATTCTGCTCCGGCCGCGGCTCGAGACGTTCGTCTGTGGGGCAGAGATCCGATCCGAGCGCACGCGGCGCCCGGGGGGCGCGTGGCAGAAGGTCGCGCGGTGAGGTTCGCCGCGCTCGCGCCGATCCTCGTGGTGGCCGCGCTCGCCCACGACGCGCGCGCGGAGCTCGCGGACGACGCTCGCGCCGCGGCCGATCACCTCGTCGCCGAGGGGGCGCTCGTCGATCGAGGCACGCCTCGCTTCCTGTCCGCTGGCGAGATCGCCGTGCTTCACCCGCTCGACGTCGTGTCGTCGAGCGACGCGTGCGTGACCCTCGTGCTCCTCGCCTCGCGCGGGACACAGTTCGTCGTCACGCGGAGCGGCCTCGCGCCTTCGCCCGCGGCCGGTGGCGCGCCGGAGGCGACCGCTCTCATCGACGCGTCCCTGCACGATCCGAAGGCCCTCGAGGCCTCGAACGAAGGGCTCTACGTGTACACGGCGTGCGGCGCGGGCCTCTCGGGCATGGCGACCGTGGTGGTGAGGATGCGATCGCCCCGCGGCGCGCTCGAGACGATCGTCGCGCGCTCTCCGCGCGCTCCGAGCTCCGTCGACGAGCTGCTGCTCGAGCGCTCACGCGGCTCGTCGTCGCCCGCCCCCGTCGCGTTCGACCCGATCGAGGCGGGACCCGCGGACGACCGCAAGCAGCGCGCGCTCGAGCGGGCGCGCGCGCGCGGCGCGACGAACGTGGCGTCGGTCACGATGACCTCGTCCTCCGAAGGAACGGGCGAGTTCGATCTCCGCGTGAGCCGTGGCTGCCACGCGTTCGACGTCGTCTCGGAGGCCCCACGCGCGGATCTCGACGGCGTGTTGAAGGCGGGGAGCGGAGAGAAGCTCGCCGAGGACGACGCGGAGGCGCCGGACGTGCACCTCGAGACCTGCCTCCCGGAGGTGGACGACCTCTCGCTTCGTTTCTCGGGTGCGGAGGCCTCGACCCCGGTGTCCGTGCTGGACTCGCTCTTCGCGTGGCCGAAGTGGATCACCGATCGCTGGGGGATCCGCGCCGCGACGGCGCTCGCGCGCGTCGTCTTCGAGGGGCCGCGCATCCCGGCGCCGGTGTCCCCGCCCATCGCCGAGGTGATCGGCGGCCCCGGGACGATGGTGTTCCACCCCGCGGTCGAGCCGGGGCGCTGCTACCTCGCGTCGCTCGCGATCACGCGGGGGACGTCCCGGGGTCTGCGCCTCAGCGCGGCGGCGTCGTCGCGCACGTCCGTCGATCAGGCGGGGCTCCCGGGGGACGCGGTGACCGTCACGTTCTGCTCGGAGGACCAAGATCGCGCGCGCGTCCAGGTCGAAGCTCCCTCGATTTCGAATGCGTGGGTGCTCTCGATCCACGCGCTCGGCGGCGGTGCCGAAGGCGGCGACGCGCCGTGATGCGCGCGCTCCGAGGCGTCGCTGCGGCGGCGCTGATGCTCGGTCCCACGGCGTGCGGGCCGCCCCACCCGGTCGACGCGCCGAAGCCCCCTGCCGATCCGGCGTTCGAGGCGCTCTACGCGGACGTCGCGCAGCGCGCCCGGGCGGGTGGCGCGGGTCCGTTCGAGATGATCGCGCACGGCTACGGCGCGGAGGGCGAGCGCATCGGTGGGTTCGTCGACGTGTCGCCGGACGCGTGCGTCCTCGTCGCGGTCGCGGCCTCCTCCGGCGTGAGCGACGTCGACGCGTTCGCGTATGCCGATGACGGGTCCACGGTCGCCGCGGACGAGCGGCCAAACGCGCAGGCGGCGTTCATGGTGTGCCCGCCCCACCCGGGTCGCATCTACGTGTCCGCGCGCGTGGTCACCGGCGCGGGCGCGATCGCGATCGCGACCTCGACCGTGCACGTCGAGCAGGCCGAGGCGGTCAGCCGCGCGGCCGACGCGCGCACCGCGACGGCCGAGTCGGGGCGCCTCGACTCCTGGCCACGGCTCGAGGAGCGCGTCCGGTCGCGCAGGAAGCTGCTCGGCGCGCGCTGGGACGAGCTCCGACGCATCGCGCTCCAGGTCGACCCGCGCGCGCCGACGCGCACCACGTTCGAGGTGCTCGCGAACCGATGCGTCGACGTGTTCGTCGCGCCGAGCGACGAAGTGGGCGCGATCGACCTCGTCGCCGAGGACGGCGAGGGGCGGATCATCGCGCGGGGAGAGCCCGAAGCCCAATCCGCGCGCACGCTCGTGCTCTGCACGAGGACCGGCGAGGAGGTCTCGCTCTCCATCCGGCCGCGCGAGTCCGCCGGGCTCGTGGCGCTCGTCGTGGGGCAATCGTCCGATGGCGGGGAGCAGGAGCTCGCCCGCGGCGTCCACGTCGATCACCTCACGGCGAGCGAGCCGCTCGCGAGCGCGCGGAAGGTGCTCGCGGACGCGCTCTCGAAGGCGGGCTTCGCCGAGGGCAAGCTCGCTGGCACCTCCGAGCTGCGCGTCGGCTCGCGCACGACCTTCCCGCTGTCGCTCCCGGCGGGGTGCGCTCGCGTGGACGCGATCGCCGGGGCTCCCCTGGGCGGATTCCGCGTCGCCGCGTGGGAGCTCGATGGGCAGGCGATCTCCGAAATTCCCGGCGGCTCGCGCGCGACGGTGTGGGCTTGCGGCGCGGCGCGCGCGGCCGAGCTCGACGCCGAGGCGGACGCTCGACCCGGCCCGCTCGCGGTGGAAGTACGAGCCGTGAAGGATGCGCCGAAGGCGCTCGTCGAGCACCCGCTCGCCGCATCGCGCCTCCTCGGCGCGATGTACGGCGACGCGCTCGCCGCGCCCGAAGGATGGGAGCTCACACAGGTCGTCGCGCTCGCCGCCGCCGAGCGCGTCCGCCAGCCGCTCTCGATCGCCGCGCACACGTGCGCCGAGGTCGGCGCGGCGATCGGCGCGGGAGGCTCCGGGCTCGAGCTCCGATTGGCGGACGATCTGAACCACGTCGACGCGATCACGCGGGGCCGGTTCGTCGTGATCGATCGCGCGTGCGCGGCCGACGCCGCCGTCAGTCGGACGGTCGAGCTGCGGCTCACGACAGGCGAGGGCGAGGGGCTCCTCCTGGTCCGACAGGTGACCCATTGAGCGCGTTCGCGCGAACGCGGCCGTGCCTCGAGAGGAGCGGCCGCCTCCGATGAGCTTCGCGCCCCGGTCTCCCAGGGGACCGCGGCGCACGGAAGAGAGGGACACGATGCGCATTCATGTCGAGGGTAAGGTCGCGTTGGTCACGGGAGGTTCGCGCGGGATCGGGCTCGCCGCCGCGAAGGCGCTCGCCGAAGCGGGGGCGCGCGTGGTGATCGCCTCGCGCAAGCCGGAGAACCTCGAGCAGGCGCGCGTCGCGCTCGACGCGGACGGCGTGAAGGTGGACGTCATCGCGTCCAACGTCGGCAAGGAGGGCGCCGCCGCCGAGCTCGTGAAGCAGGTCGTCGACAAGCACGGCAAGCTCGACGTCCTCGTGAACAACGCGGCGACGAACCCGCATTTCGGGCCGATCGTGACCGCGGACGACAAGGTGTTCGACAAGACCTTCGAAACGAACGCGCGCGCCTACTTCTCACTCGCGCGCGAGACCGCGAAGCACCTCATCGACCGGGGCGCGCCTGGTTCGCTCGTGTTCGTGTCGAGCACCCAGGGGATCATCGGCTCGCCGCTCATGGGCGTGTACGGCATGACGAAGGCGGCGACGATCTCGCTCGCGCAGACGCTCGCCGTGGAGCTCGGCCCGAGCGGGATCCGATCGAACGCGGTCGCCCCCGGCCTCGTCGAGACACGCTTCGCAGGCGCGCTCACCTCCAACGACGACATCATGAAGCGGTACCTCGAGCGCGCGCCGCTCCGGCGGATCGGCAAGCCCGAGGACATCGCCGGCGCCATCCTATTCCTGGCGAGCGATGCCTCGAGCTACCTGACCGGTCAAACGGTCGTCGTCGACGGCGGGTTCACCATCTCGACCTGACCTCGACCTCGCTACTTCGGTGAGGCCGATGGCGCGGCGCTCGCCGAGGGCGCCGCGAATGCGCTCGCCGAGGGCGCCGCCGATGCGCCCGCCGAGGGCGCCGCCGATGCGCTCGCCGCGGGCTCGGCAGGCGCCGCGGAGGCGCTTGCTGGAGGGGGCGCCGAGGTGCTCGGCGGTGGCTTCGGCGGAGCGGGCGCGGGGCCGCCCTGCTGAACGAGGCGAGCGATGCACGCGGAGGGCTCGCGCGTCAGCACCCACATGACGGTCTGACCGTCGACGCTCGATTGTCGGAGGTAGTGTGTCGCCGACGGAGCGCCCTCGACGACTCCCAAGACGGGGTACGCGAGCACGCTCTTGCCGTCGGATCGGGCGAGGATCCCCGGGATGTTGTGCGTCTGCACCACCTTGTCGATGCTGTCCCACGTCGCCCGATCGTCCTTCGACTCGTCCGTCCGAAGTGGCTCGATGTCCGCCGGCTGCCCCGCTTCGAGCGCCGCGAAGAACGCCTTCGCCTGGTCGACCTTCTCCTTCGTGTATTTGAACGAGAGCTCGGTCATCGTGAAGTTGATGCCCAGCACGCGATCCGCCGGGACGTCCGGCGCTCCGTCCCAGAGCTTCTTTCCAGGGCCCGTCGCGAGCTCGACGCGTGCCGCGTGACCGAACGCGTCCGAGAGGTCGTCCTCCTTGTTGGGATCCTCGCCGGTCTGCTTCATCACGCGGTGATACTGGTCGTGGCAGATGCGGATCCCGGCCCACGTCGCCTTGCCTTCGGGCCACGTCGAGAACGGCTCCGCCGCGTCGAACGCGTCCGCGAAGGAGCAGACCTGATCGAGCCAGGCCTTGCCCGTGACGGACTTCGGGATGTCGTCCTCGCGCGCCTTCTTCTCCTTGTCCGATTCGTTCGCCTTGTGGGCGCCTTCGCAGCCGAGCTCCGCCTTGATCGAGGTCACCTTCTCGGTGCCGTCCGGCCCGTCCGCGACGAACTGGATGCGGACGTCATCGGCGAAGTTGTACTTCGGGTCCTTGCAGCCCACGCACACCGCCGCGGTCGCGAGGAGGAGGGCCGGGAGCTCGTGCCGTCGCCTGCCGTGGTCACGCATTGCCGATCACCTTCTTCAGCGGACGGTTGAAGGCCCACATCGCTGCAGCGGCCGCGAGGCCGAGGGCGCTCAGCAGCGTGAAGAACGCCTCGTGCGACCAGCGCTCGTAGAGCACGCCGATGTACCCCGCGCCGAGGTTCCCGAGGAAGCTCGAGCCGAGCCAGAGGCCCATCATCATCGACACGAGCCGCTTCGGCGCGACCTTCGTCACGAGGGAGAGGCCGATGGGCGAGAGGTAGAGCTCGCCGATCGTGATGATGAACGTGCAGCCGAGAGGCCAGAGCAGGCTGCCCTTCCCCTCGCCAATCACGCGGGCGCCGATCACCATGATGATGAACGAGAGCCCGAGCAGGGCGCACCCGATCGCCATCTTGGAGACGCTCGTCGGCTCCTTGCCGCGCTTCGCCTGCCACGCCCAGAACATGTCGAGCGGGATGCCGAAGATGAAGATGATGAACGGGTTGAACGACTGGAACCACGTGCTCGGGACCTGGAAGCTCCCGATCTTTGGCCAGACGGTCTGCTTGTCCGCCCACTCCTGCATCGAGTTGCCCTGCTGCTCGTAGACCATCCAGAAGATGATGTTCAGCGTGAAGAGCGCGATGAGCGCGCCGATGCGGCGCCACTCTTCCTTCGTGACCGGCTGCTTCTCGTCCGCCGGCGCCGGTGCGCCGAGCGCTTTGCCCGCGCCACCGGCGGCCGCCGCGGCCTTCTTCATCACGTTGTCCGGCGCGAGGTGCTTCTGCCCGAGCAGGTACACGATCAAGCCGAGCACCATGCCGACGCCCGCGGCGCCGAACCCGTAGTGCCAGCCGTACACCGCGGCGAGCGTTCCGCAGACGAAGCTGCAGAGGAACGCGCCGAGGTTGATCCCCATGTAGAAGATCGTGAACGCGCCGTCGCGCCGCGGATCGCCGTCCTTGTAGAGGTTGCCGACCTGCGTCGAGATGTTCGGCTTGAAGAAACCGTTGCCGAGGATCAGCAGGATGAGCGCGAGGAAGAACGAGTTCTCGAGCGCCATCACGAAGTGGCCGACCGCCATCAACGCGCCGCCGATGTACACGCTCTTGCGCTGCCCGATGAACCGGTCGGCGATGATGCCGCCGAAGAACGGCGTGAGGTAGACGAGGCCCGTGTACCAACCATAGAGGACCGACGCCTGCTCGCCGGGGCTCGTCGGGAGCAGCCCCTGGAGGAAGCGCCAGCCCATCACGAGCTCCGGCTCACCGGGCGCGTGGCCGCACGGCGGGTTCGCTCCCGAACAACCCTGCACCACCTCGCGCGCGTGGCTGAACAGGTAGTTCGCCATGTAGAGGCGCAGGAGGCCGCGCATGCCGTAGTAGGAGAAGCGCTCCCACATCTCGGCGAAGAACAGGATGACGAGGCCGATGGGGTGCTTGAACCGCCGCTCGAACCCCGTGATGGGAACGGGGCGGTCCTGATCGGTGGACTTCGGCGGCTCTGCGGAACTGTCGCTCAACGTGCCTCTCCCGGTCTCGCGTGTCGACCTTCGGGCCGCACGGCGCGGGCGAGGTTACCAGCGATGGTAGGCCGGGTGGTCTTCTTTCACCGCGACGAACGTGCCGGTGCACGTCGCGCAAATCTTCCCGTTCGAGCCTTCCAGCGCGGCCTCGACGAGCGCGCGGTCGGCCTCGTGGCTCGCCACCTTCGCGACGAGCCGCACCTCCGCCATCGGGGTCGGCCGCTTCAACCTCACGTGAAAATCAGCGGTCACCGTGCACGGCGGCGCCCCGAGCCCGCCCGCGACCATGAGATGCCAGCACGCGGCCCAGTTGGAGTGGCAGTCGAGCAGCGCGCCGATGATCCCGCCGTTCAACACGCCGGGGAACGCGTGGTGATGAGGCGCGGGGACGAACGTCGCGATCACACTGTCCCCGTCCGCGAAGCTCCGGAGCTGCAGCCCCTGCGCGTTCGCGGGGCCACAGCCGAAGCAGATGCTCTTCGCCGCGTACTGCTCCTGGAGGGACAGCGCGCTCACCGAGCGCTCCCTCAGCCGAACGCTTCGTCGAGCAGCTTCTTCTGCTCGAGGAGGTGGCTCGCGCGCGACCCGGTCGCCGGGCTCGCGCTCTCGAACCGCCCCACGAACTCGAGCTGGCGGCTCGCGCCTCCGAGGAACGCAGCGGCGTTCTTCTTCATGAAGGCGTTCATGAAGTACCACGCGCCGAAGTTCTCCGGCTCCTCCTGCGCCCAGATGAAGCGCGGGTTCGACGCGACGTAGGGCTCGAGGGCCGCGCGGAGCTCCTCGCCGAGCGGGTAGAGCTGCTCGACGCGGAGGATCGCCGTGTCCTTGATCCCGCGCGCTTCGCGCTCGAGCGCGAGGTCGTAGTAGACCTTGCCCGTCGTGAGGATGACCTTCTTCACGTCCTTCGGGTCGATGCCCGCCGTGTCGCCGATCACGTTCTGGAAGCCGCCGCTCGCGAGATCGTCGATCGTCGACACCGGCCGGTGCGGGCCCTTCGACGTCGCCGCGACGCGCAGCAGGCTCTTCGGCGTCATCACCACGAGGGGCTTGCGCCACGGCCGCACGATCTGGCGCCGGAGCGCGTGGAACAGCTGCGCCGGCGTCGTCAGGTTCACGACCTGGATGTTGTCCTCGGCGCAGTTCTGGAGGAACCGCTCGAGCCGCGCGCTCGAGTGTTCGGGCCCCTGTCCCTCGTAGCCGTGCGGCAACAGCAGCACGAGCCCGCTCAGGCGGTGCCACTTGTCCTCGCAGGACGTGATGAACTGATCGACGATCACCTGCGCGCCGTTCAGGAAGTCGCCGAACTGCGCCTCCCAAATCACGAGCCCGTCGGGGTAGTCGAGGCTGTAGCCGAACTCGAAGCCGAGCACGCCCGCCTCGCTGAGCGGGCTGTTGTGCGCCTCGAACCGCGCCTCTCCCTGGCAGACCGCGCTGAGGGGCGCGAACGGTTTGCCCGTCTCCGCGTCGAAGAGGACGCAGTGGCGGTGGCTGAACGTGCCGCGCCGAACGTCCTGCCCGGAGAGGCGCACGGGCGCGCCCTCGTCGAGGAGCGTCGCGAACGCGAGCGCCTCCGCGGTGCCCCAATCGAACGGCTCGCCCGAGACGAGCTTCTCGTGCCGCTGTTTGAGCGTCGGGAGCACCTTCGGGTGCGGCTTGAACCCCTCCGGGAACGCGAGGAGCTTCTCGGAGAGCGTGATCAGCTTGTCGCGCGAGACCGCGGTGTCGGCCTTCGGCGTCGCCGTGTCGGGGCCGCCCTTGTACGGCTTCCACACGCCGCCCATCGAGTACTTGCCCGGCGTGAACCCGTTCGTCTTCACCTCGGTGAACGCGCTCGAGAGCGCGTCCCGGCGGCGCTGCACCATCGCGTCCGCCTCCTCGACCGTGAGGTGCCCGAGCTTCACGAGCTCCTCCACGTAGATCTTTCGGACCGTCGGCTTCTGGTCGATCTTTTGGTACATCCGCGGCTGCGTGTACCGGGGCTCGTCCCCCTCGTTGTGGCCGTATTTCCGGTAGCAGTACATGTCGATCACGACGTCCTGCTTGAAGCGCTGCCGGTAGTCGATCGCGAGGAGCGCGACCTGCGCGACCGCCTCGGGATCCTCGCCGTTCACGTGGAACACGGGCACCTTCAGCATCCGCGTGATGTCGCTCGCGTACCGCGTCGAGCGCGACTCGCTCGGATCCGTCGTGAACCCGATCTGGTTGTTCACGATGAGGTGGATCGTCCCGCCCGTCTTGTACCCCGCGAGGTTCACGAGGTTCAGCGTCTCGGCGACGACGCCTTGGCCGATGAACGCCGCGTCTCCGTGGATGAGCAAGGGCATCACGCGCGAGCCTTCGTCGTCCCCGCGCCGATCCTGCTTCGCGCGGACGCGGCCCTCGACGACGGGGTTCACGAACTCGAGGTGGCTCGGGTTGAACGTGAGCGTGAGGTGCACGCGGTTGCCCGCGCCCGCGCCCCCGAAGGAGAGCTCCGTGAGGCGATCGGTCGAGTACCCGAGGTGATACTTCACGTCCCCGCCGCCGAGGTGGGCCTGCGGATCCGTGTCCTCGAACGCCGCGAAGATCTCGCGGAGGTTCTTGTTCATGATGTTGACGAGCACGTTCAGGCGCCCGCGGTGCGCCATCCCGAGGACGATTTCCTCCACGTGGTGCTCGCCCGCGCGCTCGATCAGGAGGTCGAGCAGGGGCATCATGCTCTCGGCTCCCTCGAGGGAGAACCGCTTCGTCCCGGCGCCGTAGCTGCCGTGGACGAACTGTTCGAAGACCTCCGCCTCGGTGAGCTTCGCGAGGATGCGCGCCTGGTGCTCGCGCGAGAGCGCGACCCGGTTCTTCGACGACTCCATGCGCTCCTGGAGCCAATTGCGCGCCTCGAGATCCTCGATGTGCGTGAACTCGACGCCGATCGATCGGCAATACGTCTCCTCGAGGTGATCGATGATCTCGCGCAGCGTCTGCACCGGCGGACCCGGTAGATCCACGGTGGGGAACACCCGATCGAGATCCTCCTCGCTCAGGCTGAACTTCGAGAGCGCGAGCTCCGCGCGCTCCGCCGGGCGCTGGCCGAGCGGATCGAGGTGGGCGTAGAGGTGTCCGCGCACGCGGTACGCGTTCAGGAGCTGGTACACCCGCGCGCGGATCGCGGCGCGCGCGAGCACCGTGCTCTCGTCCGGCTGCTCGTGCGGCGTCGCCTCGAAGGCGCGCTCGATCTCCTCCGTGAGCCGAGCCTCGCCGCCACCCGAGGACGGCTCCGTCTTCGCGTGTCCGTTCGTGCCGTTCGCGTACGCCCCGCGGGGGAATCGGCCCGCTTGTTGGTTCGCGCCGGTCTGCTGGTCGAAGTAGGCCCGCCAGGTGGGATCGACGGACGCCGGGTTGTCGAGGTACTGCGTGAAGAGCTCCTCGACGAGGCCCGCGTTCAGGCCCCAATTCAGCTCGGAGAGGTTCAGCTCGGACATTGCTTCACGGTTTGTTCGGAAAGGCCGCGCGGGCTGCCTTCGATGAAGGCAGAGGGTCCGCCCGGCCCCAAGACAAGGCTACTCGGAGGCCGCGGCCCCGGCCGGCTGCTGCGCGGCTGCGAGGGCCTTCTTCCAGCGCTTCAGCTTCTTGCCGGCCTTCGGCTTGAGCGTGCGGGTCTGCTTGAGCTCGATCTGAGCGGAGAGGGACTTGGACTTGCGGTCGGCGCGGTTCATTGGGGGACGAGCACTCTGGTCAAGAAGGGGGCGCTTGTCTAGGGCTTTGGCCCACCTCGAGGGGCGCCACCCGTCCCACACCCGGGCGGCGGGAGCGGCGATGGAGAGGAGGCCGGGGGGGCGGCAGGGCGCATCGCTCGGGACGGGACGTTCGCCCCAGCCCTGAAGGCGGCGGTCCGACGTCGTCGTCGTAGGCGAGGTCGGTCGACCCGTGTTCGTGCGCGCTCGCTCGGCGCAGATCCAAGCCACACAAAGCGCATCCTCGCCACACTCGAGCGCTCGAGTTCCGCGTGTATCGCCGAGGTTCCCACGGCCCAGGTCGTGCAGTGCGTGCGGCGATGGGTAGCGACACCTACCACGAGCCGTTCGAGCTCCTCTCCGATCGCACGCGGAACCTGCATCGCGGCATCACGACCCTGATCGAGGAGCTCGAGGCCGTCGACTGGTACCAACAGCGCGCGGACGCGTGCACCGACGACGAGCTCCGGCGCGTGCTCGTGCACAACCGGAACGAGGAGATCGAGCACGCCATGATGTCGCTCGAGTGGATCCGCCGGAACTTCCCGGAGTTCGACGATCACATGCGCACGTACCTCCTGCAGTCCGGGCCGATCACCGAGATCGAGCGGGCGAAGAAGGCGCGCGAGGTCGGCGCCCCCGAGCCTCGGGGCGCGAGCCGGGGGAGCGCCACCTCCATCGGAAGCCTCAAGGCGAACGCAACGGCGCAGGCGGCGCCCGAGAAAGGACCGGAGGACTGACATGGATCTGCTGAAGCGCGACATCGCCCCGATCCTCCCGGAGGCGTTCGGTCTCGTCGACGAGGAGGCGGCGCGCGTGCTGCGGTTGAACCTCGCCGCGCGCAAGCTCGTCGACTTCGACGGACCGCACGGGTGGACCCTCGGCGCCGTGAACACGGGGCGCCTCCGCGCGCTCCCCGAAGCCGCCCCGGGCGTCGCTGCGGGGGTGCGCGTGGTGCAGCCGATCGTCGAGCTGCGTGCGCCCATGCGCCTCCGCATCGCGGACCTCGACACCGTCGCGAGGGGCGCGAGCGACCCCGATCTGACCGCCGTGCGAGGCGCGGCGGAGCGCATCGCGCGCGCGGAGGACAGCGCGATCTTCCGAGGCTTCGAGCCGGGCGGGATCCGCGGGATCCTCCCGTCGAGCCCGCACGCGCCCGTGCTCGTGCGCGCCGCCGCGGACTGGCCGCGCGCCGTGGTGCACGCGCGGGAGCAGCTCCGCGCCGCGGGCATCAGCGGCCCCTACGCGATGGCGCTCGGGCCCGCCGCGTTCGACGAGCTCTCGGCCGCGTCCGAGGACGGCTACCCGATCCTGAAGCGCATCGACGGCAAGCTCATCGAGGGGCCCCTCGTGTGGGCGCCCGCGCTCGACGAAACGGCGGTCCTCCTGTCGACGCGGGGCGGGGACTTCGCGCTCACCGTCGGCCAGGATCTCGCCGTGGGGTACGACCGAGAGGACGAGGGGGCCGTGGAGCTCTTCATCACCGAGAGCTTCACGTTCCGCGTCCTCGAGCCCGCCGCCGCGATCGAGCTCCGCCGGGAGCGCTGATCGGCTCGCTCGCGCCGTTGGCGGCTCGTCCGCTCCGCCACGTCGGACGACGGTCGAGCGCCGTGGGCCGTCAGAGCGTGTCGTCCGGGCCGAGGCGGCCGAACGTGTGGATCGCAGCGATCAGTCCCAGCATCCCGGCGATGACGAGGACCTCCCCGAGGACGGACTCGCGGGTGCCCACGATCGCGATCCCGGCCGCGCCAGTCGCGGCCGCGAGAACCACCAGGGCGCGCACCCCGCGCACGCGCCGCCTGCGCGCCGCCTCGACCGCGGCTACGTCGACGACCGCGCGCTCGCGCACCGGCCTCCGCTCCGCGCGCCTGCGATCACGCGCGCGGCGCGCCCGCGCCCCTTCGCGCGCGGCCTTCGGCGCCTCGACCTCCGGAGAGCCCTCGCTCGCGCCGCTGTCCTCGCTCGGCTCCGCCTCGTCCGTCATCCCGGTTCGCGTGTCTCGTACCACGTGCGCGGCCGCGCGGGACGAAGAGTCACCGCCCAACAGTGCTGACGCGCGGGCCGGCGTACGGGCCGCGCGCGCAGGAGCGCCCTCTACGAGCCGTGCTCGTCCGCGAGCTCCGACTGGAACGCGTCGTCCGCGCCACCCTCGGCGAGATGGTTCGCCTCGCGGAACCTGCGAACCGCCGTTCGGAATTCGTCCTCGGTCGCCTGCGCGTGGGGCGGGAGAAACCCGAGGTTTGCGAGCCGTTTGATCTGACCCGCGCGGCCCGGGAGGGGGTCCATGTGCCCGAGCGCCACGACGAGCGTTTGCTGGATTTCGGGCAGCTCGAGCGTCACCTCCCTCGCCCTCGGCGGAACGGGGATCTCGAGGAGGCCGCCCCCGTCGCTCGTGTACTCGCGCGGCTCCGGCGCCCCGGGGAGGCGCGCGAGCACGCGCTGGTTCGCGAGCACCTCCCCGCCGGGGCCAGTGAGCTTCATCCGGAGCGTCGTGCGCGGTAGTTTGACGCTCACGTTGAGGGTGTCCCCGGCCGCGACCAGGTGCTCGTTCGTGTGCATCGGGACGGCGACGACGTCCCCCGGAAGCAGGATCCCCGCGCGCCGCCCCGGGAGGGAGAACAGCTCTCGGTTGTCGGGGTGATCGAGGATCCGTCGCTCGTCCCCGATCCCGTGCGCGGCCGCAATGGATGCCAGGCAATCTCCCTGGCGCACGATCACGTCTCGGATGTCGTTCGGCATGAGGGCGCTCCTACTGAGTGTCCGAAAGCTCGGGGAAGGTGACGGTCGACGTTCCGGGCGCGTCGACCGTGAGGGACCCGTCGGCCCCGGTTCGCCCGACGATCTCGGATCCATCGGGGCAGGTGACGACCACGAGCGCTCCGGCGAGCGCGGCGCCTTGATCGTCCGTGAGGACGACGCGGGTCTCGGGAGGGGTCTCCGCCTCGATTTTGTCCGACGCCTGCGAGGGTGAGTTCAAGAGGACCTGCGCCCCGTCGATCCTCGCCTCCGTCTGGAGCCCCAGGGACGCCGCCTTCGACTTCAGGACGACGGCATCGTCGGACACGACCTGGAACGTCGACGCGACCTTGCAGCGCGCCTTTCCGTCTCCGAGGACGAGCTGCGCGTCCTTGGCGTTCAGGCGGATGTTCGGGGCCGAAATCTGGATCGTGTCCCCCGCGATGCGGATGAACGCCTTTCCGCCGCCCGAGAGGAACACCTCCTTGTCCGAGTGCACGGTGGTGCGTACGCCGCTGATCACGTCGGCGCGGGCGCTCCCGAACAGGATCGCCGAGCGCCCTGCCGAGACGATCGCGGTTTGCGCGTCGACGCCGATCCGGTTGCCCGCGGTCAGCTGCAGGTTTCCGCGGACGTGCGTCGAGTCGTTCGAGTCGACCACCGTCGAGCGGCTGGACGCGTGGACGTGGAGCCCTCCGCGCACGCTCTCGTGTCGACCGCCGTGGACACGGAGGTGATCGTCGCCCCGAACGTCCGTGTGGCGATCACGGACGACGTGCACGTGCTGGTCGACCCCGACCTGGACGCGCTGGTCGCGCCGCACGGTCGTCGTGTCGTCCTCGCCCACGGTCGCGGCCCTGTTTCGGCCGACGTGCGCCTCGAGATCGCGCTGCGCGCGCACGTAGATGCGCTCTTCGTTCGTGCGATCCTCGAAGCTGAGTTCGTTGTAGCCGTCACCGCGCGGCGTCGAGTGCGTGCGCAGCCCGCTCTTCGTCTTCTCCTCGGGGAGCTTGAACGGCGTCGGCAGCACGCGGTTGTAGACGCACCCGAGCACGAGGGGTTTGTCCGGATCCCCGTTCTCGAACGCGACGATCGCTTCCATGCCGACGCGCGGGATCATCTGCGTCCCCCAGCCCGTGCCGGCCCACGCTTGCATGACGCGGATCCAACACGTCGGCTCGTCGACGTCCTCGCGCCGATCCCAGTGGAACTTCACTTTGATTCGACCCTGGTCGTCGACGTGGATCTCTTCGCCCTCGGGGCCGACGACCGTCGCGGTCATGCACGCCTGCACGACGCGGGGCGCCGGGCGCGCGGGCAGGAAGGGGACCTCCATCGGGACAAGCTCGGCGTGGTTCTCGTAGGCCGAGGCCTCCGCTCCGCCGAACGCGCTCGACGCGCGGTGGCGGACGCGCGTGACGACCCATCCCGAGTTCAAGAGGTCGACCGGGTGCTCCTCGAGCGCGAACGTGTGCCCCGCTTCGAGCCGCGCAACGTTGCTCCGGACGCGCGCGACGCGCTTCCGCCGCCGCGCCTGTGCGAGGACGCGCTCCGGCTCGCGCCCGCTGAACGCGGCGTTCGGGAACAGGTCTCTGCCCTCGTGGACGTAGACCTCGAGGTCTCGATCCTCGAGCGAAGCGTCGAGCGCGTGAAGCGCGGTCGCGGGGTTCGCGTGCGCGGAGAAGATCGCGAGGATCGGATCGCTCTCACCCGCTGTATCCGGGAAGATGCTCGCCTTCGCCTCGAGGGGGCGGAGCGGGCGATCGGGCTCGAACTCGCGGTAGAACGCCCTCGTCGAGGTGACACGCTCGCGGAGCGAGAACTCCAGGATCGACTCCTGCTGCGCCCCGGCCGCTCCCGCGAGGCTGCCCGCGGCGCGGAGAGGCAGCGCCGGGCCGGCGGGGCGGGGCGCGCGGTGCCCGGAGATCTCGTAGAGGACCCCTTCCACCACGTTCTCGAGGAGATCGCGCGGGCCGCCGGGCGCGATGGGCGCATAGGCCGCGCGATCGGTGACGACGAGCGTCTCCGCTCCCTGCGGCTGCGGCCCGAGCGCGGCCTCGCGGAGGGCCTCGAGGCCGATCGCGGCGATCTCCCCGGCGCCGCCGAGCGCCTCGAACAGCGCCGGAGCGAGCGAGGTGTCGGGCTGTTCGAAGCTGTAGAGCAGCCCGTTCTCCGCGCAGAGTCGCTCGAAGAACGCGAGATCCGTCTCGTCGTATTGGGTGATGTAGGCGCGCGTCGGGAGCGGGCGCTCGAGATCGAACCGGATGGCCACGCCGAGGCCCTCGGCGACCTCACGCAGGACGGCGTCGACGGTCGTGTCCTGGAAGATGCGCGAGTCGCGCCGCCGCCCGAGCTTCCAGGCGCGGGGCACGACGCGGAGCCCGTAACGTCGCAGCCCTCGCGATCCCTCGCGATCCGGCAACCCACGAACGGACGCGACGATGCCGTGGATGACGCGCACCGTCTCCCCCACGTGGAGCGCGACGACCGCGCCCCGGCCGAGGACGAGCCGATCGAAGAGCACCTCGGGGATCGCCGTCGTGACCTCCACGTCGAACCGGTAGAGGCGCGAGATCCCCTCGTCCCCTCGGAGCGCGTGCCCGCGGAGCGGGCCGATCGGGCCGATGGCGACCGCGATGCCGACGCGGCTCATGGCTTCACCCGCCCATCCGGGCGATGCCATCGGGTCTCTCCGCGCGCGCGAAGCTCGGCGAGGATCGCGTCCCGCTCCTCGAACGTGCTGCGGTAGTACGCGCGCTCGTCGAGGCCGAGGACCAAGGCGTCCTCCCCGTGGTGCCGCATGCGACGGAGCTCGAAGAGCGCGACGTCCGCGACGCGCCGCACGCGAGGGATCTCCTCCGTTCGTCGCGTCTCGCCGACGGGGATCGCCTCCTTGTCGTCGAGCGACGCCTCGAGCTTTGCCTCGACGCGCGCCTTGAGCGCGAGGGACGCGGACAGCATCGCCCGAAGGGCGAACACACTCGCGGGCGCGGGCACGCGGTCTCGCTCGATCATCGGCGCGATCGCGAGCGCTCCGCCCCGCGCGACGATCTCGCGAGCTTTGTCGCGGGCGGGCTCGGGTTCGCCCTCGCCGACCGCGATCGCCACCGCCGCTCGAAAGGGCGCGCGCACCGCTTCCACGAGCGTGTTCGACACCGACCTCGCTCGCTCGGGCGGGGTCGCGCGGAGGAGCGTCTCCATTTCCACGGGATCATCGACGGGTGGTTTCATGGGGGACCTCAGGCTGCGCGAAGGCGCCAATCGGAGCGCGCTTGATC
Source organism: Polyangiaceae bacterium (assembly GCA_046351395.1). Taxonomy (GTDB): domain Bacteria; phylum Myxococcota_A; class Polyangia; order Polyangiales; family Polyangiaceae; genus CAYYKK01. Next base: position 100,630 of record JAXLYP010000019.1, on the reverse strand, counting down.
GAGGGAGGTGTTGGTCTGATCGACGGCGTACGCGAAGTGCGGCCCCCAGGGCAGCCCGCCGGAGACGAACGGGTAGGTCAGGTAGTGGTAGACCATGAGCCACGCGCCCCAGCCGAACGAGAGGTTGGTCGTGAACACCGCGTACTTCGAGTCGTTCACGACGGGCCCCACCACCTCGCGGAACACGGCCGAGTTGTGCGGGTGCGTCGAGCAGCCCATGTGCGCGAGGAAGCGGGCCTGGAAGTTCGTTTGGCGCAGGTGCTCCGCGCCCGCGGGGAGGACGACGTACTGCGCGTGCCGGTGCGGATGATCCTCGTCTTCCCCCGGGTGGGCGTGGAGCTCGCCCGGAACGTGGACGTTGCGCACGAAGCTCCGGATGTCCGGGTGGATGCGCGCGAGCGGGGTGTCTCGGATCCTCGAGAAGTGCTGCCGCATGTCCGGATCCGAGCGGTCCTCCGTGATGTGCACCGGGTTCGACACCGACGGCGGTGGGACGATCCGCCGGTAGTAGCGGACGGTGTCGGCGACATCCGTGTGGTAGCCGTGGGTCTCGATCTCCGACGCGGGGACGCTCAGGAAATCCCAGCCCATCCGGAAGATGCCGGTGTGGTTCCGATCGCCGTCGTTCCAGTGCTCACCCGTGTTCGACCCGTGCGGGGGCGGCGGCCCGGGCGGACCAAAGCAGGGGCCGCGCCCGTACCGCGCGTGGCCGTCGTAGAACACGCCGACGTCGGGCGTCTCGAGCGCGGTCTTGAAGAGCGCGCGGTCTCCGCTGAAGACGATCGTGTAGTCGATGCGCTGCTGCGGGTTCGAGTACGTGAGCGTGTCGCCGGAGCCCACGAGCGGGACACCGGGCAGCGTCAGGAAGTGCCGCGCCGCGCGCCGAAACGCCTGGTCGTCGGGGTCGGAGCTCCGCGGAATCTCGGCCAGCCATCGCCGACCGACGGACGGGGGATCCCGGAGGAACGACTTGAAGAAGTTCAGGTCGATGAACTCCGTCCCCATGAACACGTAGAGGGTGCGCGGCGTGTTGCGGATGCTCGCCGCGACGGGGGTGGCGGAAGCGGGCGTCGAGCGGGAGCCGTACACGACGTGGCTCGCGGCGCTCGGACGGTGAGGGCACGATCGTCGGGTGCACATGGCTTCAGTCCTCCGCGCGCGTCGCGCGCCGGAACGTCTTCGTCGTCATGGCCTTCGCGATCAGCTGGTCCCGGCGCGCAGGCGCCTCCCGGAGGAACGCCGCGGCGTCTCGACCGATCGCGAGCTCCGGCTCGTCGAACCAGAGGAGCTTCGAGAGCCCGAGGAACGCTTCGTCGCAGATCCGGGCCGTCGCGCCCTCTTCGACGGGCGATCGGTCGCCGAGGAACGGCGTCATCCACACGAGGGTGTCCGTGCGAAGCGCGGTCTCCTGAGCGACGATCGTCCCGAGGACCCATGCGCGATCGCGCGCGACGAACCCGCTCGTCGCGAGGAGCGGATCGATGGCCATCTCCTGCACGTCGGAGACGACCACCCCCGCGACGCTTTGCCGCGACTCGTCGGCATCGTGCAGCAGCCTCACGGCCACCGCGGGGACCGTCATCGCCTGTCGCTGGAAGTCAGCCGCGATCGCGTCCGCCTCCTCCCCCGAGCGGAGCCTCGCCCTCGCTCGCTCTTCGTGTTCGTCTGTCACCGAAGGCCTCCTGGCCCGCCTTCGTACGCCTCGAGCGGCTCCATTGTCGCGGTCCGAATCGAGCTCCGCTCGCACGCCCCTTCCTCCGTGGGGCCGAGGTCGAGTTCGCTCGACGCGGGGCCAAAGCCGCGGAACTGTTCTGGACATGCTCCTCGCCCGCCGCGCCTCGCTCGCGCTCTTCCCCGCTGTGATCTCCGCGTCGCTCGTGGGCTGCGCAGCCGACTCGACCGTGGACGGGAGCTCGAGCAGCGGGGCCGCGACCGGATCCGGGGGCGCGCCCGCGTCGAGCTCGAGCTCGGGCTTCGGCACAGGCAACTCGTCCTCCAGCGGCAACGGCGTCTGCGAGCCGCCCGACCTGCTGATCGCCCTCGATCGCACGCTCACGATGCACTTCATGCCGAACGGCGTCGACCCGGCGGACGCGCCCGCGTACGCGAGCTCGAAGTGGTCGCAGGCGATCACTGCCATCGAAGCGCTCGTCACGCCGAAGGTCGACCAGACGATCCGGTTCGGGCTCGAGCTCTGGCCGAAGGAGGAGCCCGGGTGCATCACGCTCGCGGAGCGCGTCGAGAACACGAAGATGGCGACGAACGCGTTCTGCGAGGACGGCGAGGTGCTCGCCTCGCCCGCGCTCGGGGCGAGCGGGACGATCCCCGCGCTGCTCGATCCGACGACGACGAAGATCTGCATCTCCACCCCGACGGGCAAAGGCCTCCTGACTGCATCGGCGCACCTCGAGAGCATCGCGAAGGCGGGCCGGGATCAGTTCATCCTCCTCGTCACGGACGGGGCGGATTGGGACGCGAGCTGCCCGGATCCGAACCCCCTGGACGTCACGCGGCAGATCGCGGCGGCCGGAGTGAAGACGTTCATCCTCGGGTTCTCCGCGACGGGGGACATCATGCCGAACGGCATCGGCGCGCCGTTCCTCAACGACATGGCGTGCGCCGGTGGCACGGCGATCGACTTCGCGACGAACTGCGTGATGGGACCGAACGGCTACCAGGCGAAGGATCCCAACGGGCCGACGCTCTACTTCCAAGCGAGCGACGCCGCCGCCCTCTCGAAGGCGCTCGACGCCGTCGCTGCGCTCGTCTGCTGCGACTGCGTGCAATGACGTTCCGACTTGGGTAGCGTCCTCCCGATGGGCTACGGGCTCACCACGTACCGCATCGCCCCATCCGCGCTCGTCGCGCTCCCGAGCATCGAGACGCCGGCGTTCGCGCGGATCGAGCGCAGGCTAGGGCGTCGGTTCGCCGCGCTTCGGGAGTCCTTCGCGGACGAGATCGCCGAGGGCGAGCTGCGCGATCCGAGCGCCGCGCTGGCCGCGCTCGCGCGCGGGAAGGCGAAGCGCGACGACGCGATGTGCGGCGCAGTGGTGGAGGCGCTCGTCGCCGTGCTCGGCAAGGCCCTCGCGCCCGGCGTCTTCGAGCGCTTCAGCAGCGCGTTCTTCTCCGATTTGGACGACGAGCTGACCGCGCGGGGCCTCGAGGGCAAGGACGCGATGGTCCGGATCGTCCAGAGTGGTGTCCCGGCGTTCGGCAAGCGCTTCGTTCAACCCGAGTGTGGGTACATGCCGCCCGATCAGGTCGCGCGCGTCGGCGCGCTGCTCGATCGGATGGATGTCACTGCCCTCGACGCCGACCAGCGATCGGGCGCGCGGACGTTTCGCGCGTGGATCCGCGCCGCGGAGAAGCACGCCCAGGGCCTCGCGATCTTCTCGACGTGACGCCGCCCGCGCGCGTCCGCTGAGCGCACCGCTTCGGACGCGGACGAGCCGGCCTCGACGCGACCGGGTTCGTCGAGCGAGCGGCCGCGCGCTCACGTCGTCGCGACGATGAGCTCCTCCGCGTTCTCGGGGGGCCTCAGCCCGTCCGCGCGGCCCGAGAAATAGCGCTCGCCGAGCGCCTTCGCCGACACGTGCTCGACGCTCGGAAACCCCGCGCGCTGGGCGAGCTCGACGATCTCGGCCGGCGTGAAGAAGCTGATGAACGGGGTCCCGCTCGCGCGCGCGCCGGCCGCGGCTCGCTCGATCCCGGGGCGCACGTCCGGCGGCGCGAGCTCGATCGGGAGCATGAACGACATCACGAACGTCGAGCCGGTCGGCAGCCGAGCGACCCCGCGGAGGGTCGCCTCGATCGCGTCGCGCGCGAGGTACATGCTCACGCCCGTCGACGCGACGACCGCGGGGCGCGACGCGTCGAAGCCCGCGGCGCGGAGGCGGTCCCACCACGCGTCGCCGGCCTCGACGGTGGAGCCGCCGCGGATCGAAGCGCCCTCGGCGCGCTCGTCGAAATCCACCGGAACGAGCCGGAGGTGAGGGGGGACACCGAGCCCCATCTCCTCGAGCCGCCGGCGCTTCCACCGCTGCGGACCGGGCCGCTCGACCTCGAACACCGCGACGCGCGCCGCGAGATCGCCCCTCCGCTGAGCGAAGGTGTCGAGACCCGCGCCGAGGATGACGTATTGCGCGATCCCCGCGGCGACGCGGGCCTCGAGGTGATCCTCGACGAACCGCGCGCGGGCGACGATGGACGCGCGGAACGGCGCTGTGAACGGGCTCATGTCCGGGCGCTCGCGCCACGCGGGGTCGGGCGCGGCGAGCTCGAGCCCGAGGACGTCCTCGAACACGTGCGGCGGCGGATCGAGCAGCACGTGGAGCGCGCGCCAGAGGGCGGTGCGCACGGCGGTGTGATCGGGCTCATCGCTCGGCATGCCGTCGACGTACCAGACCGTCGGCTCGCCGACGACTGCTCGGGGAGCGTCGCGAGTCGCGCTGGTGCTCCGTGACGATTCGGTGTCGCTCGCCGACCCACACTGGCTCCGGACGCGCGCACGTTTTCCTTTCCCTTCGCTCGGCTCGGCGCTAGCTACGCGCTCACCATGGCGCGCCTCGCTGCGATCGATATCGGTTCGAACGCGATGCGTTTGCGCATCGTCGACGTCGACGCACCCGACCCCGGCCCGCGCGGTCCCCGGTTCAAGCCGTTCCGGGAGATTTGCGCGGAGCGCGCGTCCGTCCGCCTCGGTCACGACGTGTTCACGCGCGGGCGCATCGAGGCCACGGTCATCGCCCAGGCGTGCGACGCGCTGAAGCGCTTCCGCGCGACGATGGACGGGGCGAAGGTCGATCGCTACCGAGCCGTCGCGACGAGCGCGTCGCGCGAGGCCAAGAACGGGGACGTGTTCGTCGAGCGCGCGGAGCGCGAGGCCGGGGTCCACGTCGACGTCATCGAGGGCCTCGAGGAAGCGCGCCTCGTGCAGGCGGCCGTGCGCGAGCGCGTCAACCTGGAGGGCAAGGCCGCCGTCCTCATCGACATCGGCGGCGGGTCGACGGAGGTCACCCTCCTCATCGATCTCGAGCCCGTGTTCTCCCGCTCGCTCCCCGTCGGCACGGTTCGCCTCATCGAGGCGTTCCTCGACGGGGAAGGGAAGGTGGACGCGGTCCGAGCCCAGCTCCTCGACGAGTACGTCGATCGCGTGTGCGTCGAGTCGATGCGCGAGCTCCTCCAGGTCGCGGGGCGTCCGATCGACATCGTGATCGCGACCGGCGGGAACATCGAGACGCTCGCCGAGCTTTGTCCCAAGCCGCTCGCGTTCCCCGAGAGCAAGGCGATCGAGATCCCCTCGATCAAGACGCTCCTCTCCGTGCTGTACGATCTCTCCGTCGAGGAGCGCTGCCAGAAGTTCGGGCTCCGGCCCGACCGCGCCGACACGATCGTCCCCGCGACGAAGATCCTCTCTCGGCTCTGCGACGCGATCGGCGCGACCGAGGTCCTCTCTCCCGGTGTCGGTCTGAAGGAGGGCGTCCTCGTGGACCTCGCGGTCGAGCACTTCGTCCCCCGGGACTTCTCCGGGGAGGCCGCGAGCATCAAGGACGCGTGCCTCCGCCTCGGCCGCCGCTACCACTTCGACGAGCACCACGGCGCGGTCGTCGCGAAATTCGCGACGCAGCTGTTCGACGATCTATCGAGCCACCACGGCCTCGGACCGCGCGATCGGATCCTCCTGCTCGCCGCGTCGTTGCTGCACGACATCGGCGACTTCGTCCGCTACGAAGGCCACCACAAGCACAGCTATTACGTCATCGCGCACTCCGACATCATGGGCCTCACCCCCGCCGAGCGGGACCTCGTCGCCAACGTCGCGCGCTACCACCGCAAGACGTCACCCTCGCTCGAGCACGAGAACTTCCGCGCGCTCTCGCGCGAGGGACGCAGCAAGGTGAAGACCATGGCGGCCATCCTCCGCGTCGCGGACGCGCTCGACCGCGAGCACCGCAGCGTCGTCGGCGCGGTGAAGGCGCGCGTCGAGCAGGCGACCCTCTGGCTCGACATCGACGGCGAGGAGAAGCACGCGCTCGAGGAGTGGACCGTCCGCGCGAAGAGCGGCCTCTTGAAGGAGACCCTCGGCCTCGAGGTCCGGTTCGAGCACCCCGTCGTCTCGCGCACGCCACCCCCGCCCGCCTCCGTCCGCTGACGCGCCCTTGTTGAAACGCGCGACCCCGCCGACTAACCTCGCCGCGGTGCGGCCCCTACGCAGCGTCTTCCTCGCGGTCGCCTGCCTCGCGATCCCGAGCGTGATCGGGTGCGGCGCCGGCTCGATCCCCGACCCGAAGGAGGCGGCGCTCGCGTTCGCGGCGGCCGCGAAGAAGGGCGACGCGGACGCGCTCTACGAGATGCTGAGCGCGAAGGGGAAGCGCACGCTCACGCGCGAGGACGTCAAGCGCATCGTCGGAGACGAGAAGGCGGAGCTCGCGGACCAGGCGAAGTCCCTCACGCAGCCCTCCATCACCGTGAAGAGCGAGGCGCGCGTGAAGTTCGCGGACGGCGAGGAGGCCTCGCGCGCCGTCGAGCGAGACGGCTACAAGATCACCGCCGCGGACGCGCTCCCCGCTGCGGCGGACACGCCCGCGCAGGCGCTCGGCGACCTCCGACGCGTCCTCGCGCGCCGCAGCTACCCCGGCCTGGTGCGGGTGCTCTCGCCGACGATGCGCGCCGCGATCGAGGACTACGTCCGCTCCCTCGTCGAGGGCCTCGAGAACCCGGAGGGCCTGGATATCCAGGTGAGCGGAGACAACGGTGTCGTCGACCTGCCCGGCGGGCACCGCGTGAGGCTGAAGCGCGCCGAGGGCAAGTGGCACATCGAAGACGTGGAGTGAACACCCGCCCGGTAGCGCCGCGGCGCGGCGGCGCTCCGTCCCGCGTCGGGTGACCCGCGCGGATTGATGGCGTCGGGAGGCGCGATCTGGCAGACCTCTCGGCGATGAAGAGCTCCGCGACACGAAGGACGATCCTCCGCGCGATGGCCGCTGCGGGCGTGGCTCCGCTCGTCGCCGCGACGCGCGACGCGATGGCGTTCGGCGAAGAGGGTGCCTTCAACCCGCGGATCCTCCTCGTGGGCGACGCGAAGTGGAAGGGCGTGCGCGAGACCGCCCCAGCGCGCTGGGCGGACGAGGTCGACCACCGCACGAGCGCGCCCGCGCGCCTCCGCCCGAGCACGGTGCGGGCCGACACGCCGGATCTGTTCGACGAGCCGTTCGTCGTCTGGGCGGGCACGGAGGCGGGCGCCCCCCTCCTCCCCGCCGAGGTGTCGAACCTCCGCGAGTTCTTCACGATGGGTGGCCTGCTCTTCGTCGACGACTCGAACCCCGAGACGGGCGCGTTCCTCGCGTTCGCGAAGGAGCAGCTCGCGCGCATCCTCCCCGAGCAAACCCCCATCGCGATCGGGACGGAGAACGTCATCTTTCGCTCGTTCTATCTGCTCAAGCGCGCGTACGGCCGCGTCGCCGGTCCCGAGAAGCTCGAGGGGATCATTCGAGGGGGCACGCTCCAGGTGATCCTCTCGAGCCACGACGTCCTCGGCGCCCTCGCGCGGGACGCGAGCGGGACGGCGTCGCTCGAGGTCGTCCCGGGCGGCGAGGAGCAGCGCGAACAGGCGGTGCGCCTCGCGGTGAACATCGCGCTCTACGTGCTCTGCTCGAACTACAAGGACGACCAGGTGCACGCCGAACAGATCATGAAGCGCCGAGGCCGCGCGAAGTGATCCGCGGCTTCGAGGTGTCGAGCGATCTCGGGCCCGCCGCGGTCTGGGTCGCCGCGGGCCTCGGCGTGCTGAGCGCGGGCCTCCTCGTGTTCGAGCTCGTCACCGCGCGGCGCGCGATGCGGTCCGCGCTCCTCGTCGGCGTGACCGGTGTGCTCGGCGTGGGCGCCCTGCTCCTCGCGATCCTGCGACCCGCGACCGTCGAGGCGGACGGAACGAAGGTCGGCCCGCGCGTGCTCGTGCTCGTCGACGCCTCCCGCTCCATCGACCTGCCCGCGGAGAGCGGCACGCGCCGAGAGCGCGCGGCGGAGAGCGTGAAGGCGCTCCAAAATCGCGCGACCGAGACGCGGCAGGCGCTCGCGTCGTTCGGCGCGGGAGACGCGAAGCCGATCCCGCCCGAGGCCCTCGCGGGGGGCGCCTTCGCGGTGCCGCCCGAGGCGCACTCCGATCTCGTCGCAGCGCTCGACTCGGTCGGGCGCTCGTCCGAGGAGCGCCCCTCCGCGATCGTCGTCGTCTCCGATGGGCGCCTCGATCGCCCCGGCGTCGCCGTCGACGCGGCGGCGCTGCGCGTCGGCGGCGCCGAGGTCCCGATCCACACCGTGCTGCTCACCGAGAAGACGCCCGCGGACGCGAGCATCCGGCGGGTCTCGGTGGCGGGCGCGGCGGTCGCGCACCAGCCGTTCTCGCTCCGCGTCGAGGTCGGGTGCTCGGGCGGGCTCGCGTGCACGTCGGTCCCCGTGGTCGCGCGCGAGCTCAAGAACGGCGGGAGCGAGCTCCTCGCGCAGGGGGACGTCCCGATCGCGGACGGCACCGGGACCATCGAGCTCCCGGTCACGCTGCACCTCGCGGGGTCGCACGTCGTCGAGGTCTCGATCACCTCGCCGAAGGGGGACGAGATCCCCGACAACGACACGCGGTTCCTCGCCCTCGACGTCGCCCGCGATCGCATCCGCGTGCTCCACGTCGCTGGGCGCCCCACGTACGACGTGCGCGCGCTCCGCACGTGGCTGAAGAGCGACGAGTCCGTCGACGTCGTGGCGTTCTTCATCCTCCGCACCACGACGGACGACGTCGGCGCGGCGCCGCGGGATCTCGCGCTCATCCCGTTCCCCGTGGATCAGCTCTTCAACGTCCACCTCCGCAGCTTCGACGCGGTGGTGCTCCAGGATTTCAACGCCGCCCTCTACGGGCTCACGAAGCACCTCCCCACGCTCGCGACGTACGTGAAGGAGGGCGGAGGGCTCATCATGGTCGGCGGCCCCGAGTCGTTCGGTCCGGGGATGTACGCAGCTTCGCCGCTCGCGCAGGTCCTCCCCGTCACGCTCACGCGCGACATGGAGACACACGGCGTGGATCTGTCCTCGTTCACGCCTGTGTTCACGTCCGCGGGCCGCGCCGCGCCCGTGCTCTCGCCGCTCCGCGCGCTCGTCGGGGACGGACTCCCCGAGATGCCGGGCACGAACGTCGTCGGCCCGGCGCGCGCCGGAGCCACCGTGCTCTGGACGCACCCGACGCTCAAGGCGGGCGCCGATCCGATGCCGGTGCTCGCGCTCGGCGAGGCGGGCAACGGGCGCACGATCGCGCTCACCGTCGACGGCACGCACAAGCTCCTCTTCTCGGACTTCGCGACGGAGACGGCCGGCCGCGCGCACGGCGCGCTCTGGGACGGCCTGCTCGGTTGGTTGATGCGCGATCCTCGCTTCGAATCGACCGTCATCGATCTGCCGGGCGGATGCATCGCCGGCGAGGATACGGAGATCGTCCTCCGGCCGTTGCCCGGCGCGGACGGCACCGCGCACCTCCGGATCACGAAGCTCGGCACCGACGAGACCGCGTTCGAGGGCACGCAGAAGCTCGCGCTCGGCGGGCCGACGACGTTCCACGTGAAGGCGCTGAAGCCGGGCGGGTTCGCGGCGCGCGTCGAGATCGAGACGAGCGCGGGCTCTGCGCCGGCCGCGCGCAAGGACTTCGCGTGCGAGAAGGGCGGCGACGAGTGGGCGGATCCTCGCCCCGACAAGGACCGCCTCCGCGCGATTTCTCAGGCGACGGGCGGCGTCGCCGTCGATGTGGGCGCCATCGGGGACATCCCCATCGACGCGGCGACGATGGTGAACAGCCGCCGCACGGTGAAGCCCGTTCTTCCTCCCTGGGGCTGGTCCCTCATCGCGGCGGTCGCCGTCGGCGCGCACTGGATCGCTCGCCGCAAGCTCGGCCTCTCCTGACGGTCTCCCGTGGCGCGAAAGCGCGGGGCGGAGCTTTGGCGCCCTTGGCGTCTTGGCGGTGATCTCTCCTTCTCTCGTGATGGAGGATCACGCTCGTTGATTTTTGCGCATCGGATCCGCCGTGCATCGCTGCAAGCCGCGCCGACCGGCCGGAGACGCGCGAGCTTCGCTACTCGATCTTGATCGAGATCGTGACGGGCGTGCCGTTCCGGTCGAGCGCGAGCGTCACCTCGCGAGCGCTCTTGAGCCGGCTGTATCCCTCGGCGGTCTTGTCGAGATCCGTCATGTCGAACCCGTTGATGGTCTTCACGATGTCGCCCGACTGAATCCCGACCTGTCCGAGCAGGCTGTTCGCGTCGACCTTCGACAAGCGGATCCCCTTGTTCGGGACCAGCCGTGAGCCCTTCTTCAGATCACCACCGAGCCCGTTCGCCTTGTCCATGGCGGAACGCTGCACGACGTACTCGTTCTCGCTCACCTTGCGGACCGCGCCCGGATCGATGCCCGGATCCTTCCCCGGCGCCGGCGGGGGCGCGGCGGGGGTCGGCGTCGGCGCCGGGGTCGGGCTCGCGGACGCGGTCTTGTTCGCGGCGATGTCCAGCTTCAGCTGACAGCGCCCCGTCCCCGACGCGAGCCACACGCGATCCCACGTGATGGCCTTCACGACCTGGCCGTCGACCTCGTCCCCCACGCGCCGCATCTTCGCGCCCGCCGCGGTGCGGATCATGGCGAAGCTCCACGCGGGATCCTCCGAGTCGGCGATCAACACCACGCTGCCCGACGGGCAGGCCGGATCCTCCGCGGCCGCCTCGGGATCCGGCGCGGGGGGCGCCGTCGGCTCGGGGGTGGGCGCGACCACTTTGTCGAGCGGGCCGGTCTTCGAGTCGAACGCGTTCCGCGAGAGGATGGGCTGCGCGGTCACCGACTTGATCTTCGCCGCGCGCGCGCTCGGCGCCGAACGTGCGGTGGTCTTCGCTGGAGCCGCGGCGCTCGGGGGCTCGAGCTGGCCTCCCACGAGGGCCCCGATGCCCTTCGCTTGGAAGAGCGCGATGATCGCGAGCAGCGTGCACACGATCAGCGGGAAGTATCGCTTGGCGATCGCGTCCACGCCCATAGGACTACGCCGGAAGCCCTAGCATAGGTTGCGCCCCGCCGCTCCTCGGCCCTCGCTCCACGAGGAGCGCGCCACGCGGCTCCATGGGTGCGGTTTCCCCGCGCGGCGTCAGCGGCATAGATCGATCACCAACGTCTCGAGCACGCTCGTCCCCGACCGCCTCGAACCTTTGAGCGCCCGATCCGCTTCCGCGATGCGATCGATCCAGGCGTGGAGCGCCCCGGGCTGGAGGCGCTTGAGCTGCGCCCTCAGCGCATCCACTTTCCAGGGCTGCACGCCGGCCTTCGCGGCCGCCGCGTCCACCGGCTCGCCCGCCGAGACGAGCCCGTCGAACTTGATCGCCTGCCGCACGCTCGACGCGATGCTGCCGAGCACCATGAGATCCGCGTCCCCCTCGAGCTCCGCCACGACCGCGAGCGCGGGCCCGAGCCGCCGCTGGAAGATCGCGTCCACGAGGTTCCAGCTCGTCGCGGGGCGGACGCGCGTGATGACGTCCGCGATCGCGCCCTCCGTGATGCGGCCCTCGGGCCCGACGTAGAGCGAGAGGCGCTCGAGCGCGTCGAACACCGTCCCGAGATCGGGGCCGACGAGCGCCGCGAGATCCCCGGCCGCCTCTCGATCGATCGCGTGTCCGAGCTCCTTGGCGCGCGCCTCGATGAAGCGCGGCAGCTCGCGCGGCGGGACTTGCTCGCACGGCACGAGGAACTGCGACTTCTTCGCGAGCGTCATCAGCCGGCGCTGCGCGTGGAGCTTCGTGGCGCAGAGGACGAGCACCGCGGAGTCCGCGGGCTCCTTCGCGTAGTCCGCGAGATCGTCGAGGGGCGACCGGACCTTGCCCTTCTTCTCGGACTCTTTCTCCGCCGCCTTCTCGTCCTTCGCCTCCCAGCGCTCGAGGCCGCGGACGAGCACGAAGCGCCGGCGTGCCATCATCGGCATCATCCGCGCAGCCCCGATCGGCGATTCTGCCGAGTCGCGGAGGTCGCCTTCTCCCGCAGTGTAGAGGTCCTCGTTGAGGCCCTCGATGCCGTCCTTCATCGCCGCAGCGCGCAGCGCCTTGACGACACCCTGGACGAGCACCACCTCTTCTCCAACGACGAGGTACACCGGTCGGAGATTGCCCGCTCGCGCGTCCCTGATCGCTTCGTCCGGCGTCATCCGCTCCGCCACGCTACTCTATCGAGCGAGGTGCCCTTCGCGAAACCTGTGTAACGGGTTGGATTTTGCTCCGTATCGTGCCATGCACGAGGTCCGCGTCCCAGAGGCCGCGGCAGTCCCGACAATCAGAGAGAGGAAGCCCTGAGATGTACGTTGCCACCCAGGCAATCCGGCCTCAGCTCCGGATCACCGCCGAAGCTCCCGTACCCACCCGCTTCGGCGATTTCAGAATGATGGTCTTCAACTTCGGAGACCTCGACGCGGCCCCGAACGGCGGTTCGAACCTGTCCCCCGACCACGTCGCCCTCGTCATGGGGGACGTGCGCGGCAAGCACCGCGTCACGACCCGCGTCCATTCGGAGTGCCTGACCAGCGAGGTCTTCGGCTCCCTGAAGTGCGACTGCAAGGAGCAGCTCGAGGCCGCGCAGACCGAGGTCGCGCGGCGAGGCTGCGGTGTCGTTCTCTATCTGCGGCAAGAGGGCCGGGGCATCGGGCTCGCGAACAAGATCCGCGCATACGATCTGCAGAGCCAGGGTCACGACACCGTCGACGCGAACCGCCTGCTCAACCTCCCGGACGACACGCGCGACTACGCGGCCGCCGCCGCGATGCTCGAGCACCTCGGCGTCGCTTCGATCCGCCTCCTCACGAACAACCCGGAGAAGGTCGAGTCCCTGCGCAAGCTCGGCGTCACGGTGGATGAGCGGGCGCCGTCGATCATCCGGCCGAACCGCTTCTCCGTCGGCTATCTCGAGGCGAAGCGTCTCCGCATGAACCACGCCCTCCCGCAGTACGCGGGCGGCGCGGTGGTGGATGCGGAGGAGCCCGCGGTCGCTTCGAGCCGCTGAGAGCAGAGGCAGAAAGACCGCCAAGAACGCCAAGGCAGAAGAGAGAGAATATTCTTCGCTTCTGCCCTGGCGTCCTTGGCGGTTTTCTCCCGCTGTCTCGCCTCTACTTCGCAGCCTTCATTCGCGCGCGGAGCTTCGAGGCGTAGCCCTCTTTGTTCTCTTGCTTGACGCGGGCGATCGCGAGCGCGTCGTCGGGGACGTCCTTCGTCACGGTCGTGCCGGTCGCGACGTACGCGCCGACGCCCACGCGGACGGGGGCGACGAGCTGCGAGTCGCTGCCGATGAACGCGCCGGCTTCGATCGTAGTCTTGTGCTTCTTGAAGCCGTCGTAGTTGCAGAAGATCGTCCCCGCGCCGATGTTCGCGCCCTCGCCGATGTCCCCGTCGCCGAGGTAGGCGAGGTGGTTCGCCTTCGCGCCCTTCCGCACGATCGTCTTCTTCGTCTCGACGAAGTTTCCGATGTGCGCGCCCTCACCGATCTCCGAGTCCGGGCGGACGTGGGAGAACGGCCCGATCTGCGCGCCCGCGCCGACCTTCGACTGCCGGAGCACGCTGTAGGGGAGGAGCTGCGCGTTCTCCGCGACGTCGACGTCCGTGAGGACGCAGCCGACGTCGACGTGCGCGCCCGCGCCGATCCGCGTCTTCCCCCGTAGCACCACGCCCGTCTCGAGCGTCGCGTCGGGCTCGACGACGACGCCCTCGTCGATGCGCGCGTCGCCGCGGATCGTCACGCCCGATCGGCGCAGCCGATCCGCCGTGCGCCGGTACCCGAACGCCTCCGCGTCCGCGAGCTGCACGCGATCGTTGATCCCCGCGAGCGTCGCGTGGTCCCGCGCGAGGAACCCGAGCGCTCCGCCCTTCTGCGCGGCCTCGGCGACGACGTCCGTGAAGTAGAGCTCGCCCTGCGCGTTGTTCGGCGCGAGCCGCGCCACGGCGTCCTTCATGAACCCCATCCGGGCGACGTACATCCCCGGGTTGATCTCGTGGATCGCTCGCTCCGCCTCGGAGCAGTCCCGGTGCTCGCGGATCCCAATCACCTTGCCGTCCGCGCCGCGGAGGATGCGGCCGTACCCCGTCGGATCGGGCACGTTGCACGTGAGGAGCGCGAGGTCGACGCCATCGGGGAGGGGACCGACGAGGGGGGCGAGATCCGCGGACTCGAGGAGCGGCGTGTCCCCGCAGAGCACGAGGCATCGGTCGGCGTCCGCGACCGCGGGGAGGGCGCACCCGACGGCGTGGCCGGTGCCGAGCTGCCGGTCTTGGGTGACGCACCGGACCCTCTCGCCGAAGCCCGCGAGCGACGCGCGCACGCGATCTCCATCGAACCCGACGACGACGACGATGTCCTCGACGCCGGCGCCGAGCGCCGCGTGGACGACGTGGTGCAAGATCGGCCGCCCGCAGACCTCGAACAGCACCTTCGCGCGGGTGCTCTTCATTCGGGTGCCCTGCCCGGCCGCGAGGATGATCGCGCTCGACTGGATCGACATAGGGCGGCGACTCTACCCCAACCCTTTTTGGTCAGCTTCGACTAACCTCGATTCCGGGAGCTTCACATGCGTTCGAAAAACAAGGGGCGAGCGGGGACGAGCGTCCGCCGCGTCGATCAGCCGCGCGCCCGGCTGCCGCGGATCGCGAGCGTCGTCCTGCTCGCGCTCGGCGTGGGGCAGAGCGCGTTCGTCTCGTCGTGCAACGAGCTCGACACGACCCGCAAGCCACGGCCCGAGGCCACGTTCGGGGACGACCTCTACGGTGTCCTCTGCGACCGGGTGGGCGCCGAGGTCTTCCAGGAGGACCTCGACGGTGACTCGTACCGCCCGGTCTGCCACTACGACAACACCGGCACGTACGCCGACACGGTCGACGTTTCGAACCTCCCCGAGCCCAAGGGGGACGTGGCGGTCGAGGCGCGCCGCCTCGCGACCGCGAAGATGGAGGCGCTCGCGCGGCGCCGGAGCGATCTCGTCCGCGCGTTCAACGCGCTCTTCCCGGACATCGAGATCGACAACGTGGCGACGCCCGAGGAGGGCGACACGATCCGCCTGCACGACGCGCTCATGGCGCTCGGGCAAGGCATCGTCCCGCTCTACGAGATCAACCCCTACGAGAAGGGCGGTGAGGCCCTCACCCCCGCGACGACGCGCGCGCTCGGGCGCCTCTTCGACGCGATGGGGAACGCCCCCGAGGCGATGCAGACGCTCGCGCAGATCTGGGGCCGCCAGGGCTACCGGCCGTTCAAGGTCGGGCTCGGCGCGGTCCGGGCGATGCTCTCGTACCCGGGGCTCCGGAACTTCACGCTGAGCTCGCTCGGCGTCCTCGGGCCGAACGGCGCCGCCGCGCCCGAGCTCCAGCAAGTGCTCCGCTTCGCCGAGAAGGAGATGCAGAGCGCGACGGTCACCGTGTCGAACCTGCCGACGCTCGTCATCGACAAGTCGACGATGCAGCCCAACCGGCCGCGCAGCACGATCGAGATGATGCGCGACATGATGCTCACCGAGGACGACGCGTTCGCGGACTCCCCGAACGATCCGGTGCGCCTCATCGCCGTCCGTGATCGACGCGGCTTCGTCGTGCCCGCGGGCAACGTGCCCGGCTTCCCTGGCACCGTCCCCGCGCCGTTCGTGGACGCCGACGGGGACGGCTACGCGGACGTGGACGGAGCGGGCCGCTTCGTGGACGGGAGCGGCGCGCCGCTCGGCGTCGCCTCGCCGTTCGTCATCCCCGGGCTCTCCTCCGGCGGGGACGAGTTCGGCCGCCCGGATCCGAGCCTCTACGCGTACGTCGACACGTCGCGCACCCTCGCCGCCGGGCTCACGCGCTCGTTCCTCCCGCTCCTCGACGCGACCCAATACGCGGACGCGGGGGATCCGAACGCGTTCCAGGTCGAGAACGAGACGCTCATGTACGCGCTCTCGGGCTCGTACATGCTCTTCGGCGGGCGCGAGGACGCCGAGTACGACTTCGACTCGGAGAAGGTCGTCCCGCTCGGCACGGGCTGTTCGAACTGCGTGAAATACAGCCGTTTCCGCGCCGAGGACTCCCCCGTCGCGGACCTCATCCACGCGGCCGGCCAGGTCATCGGCGACCAGGACTCGGACGTCGTCCTCGCGGGCATGATCGATCTGCTCGAGAACCACGAGCCCGAGATGGCGCGCCTCATCGCGGCGGCGATCCACGTAAAGGACATCGCGAACCAGTACGACGCGGACGTCGCGGCCGGGAAGTTCCCGCCCGCAGCGCTGCCGTACGAGAACCCCGTCTGGGATCAGGTCGCCCAGGTCGTCGAGCGGATCGTCGAGTCCCCGGGGCTCACCGCGAAGCTCCTCGGCGCGCTCGCCGATCCCACGACCGTCTCGCCGATCGGCGGGGCGGACAACATGGGTGACGCCGTCGGAGGTTTCGCGGAGTTCCGCGATCAAATCACCTACGACAAGAACAACATCAACGGCGTGTCGGTGAACATCAGCGTCGGGCCGAGCAGCGCGTCCGATCCGGTGACGAAGGTCGACTGGAACAAGCCGCGGAGCGCAGACAATCGCTCGATGCTCGAGCGCGCGATGCTCCTCATCCACGACGCGCGTGGCGCCAAGGCGTGCAACAAGAACGGCGCGGTCGTCCAGTCGAAGCTCGCCGGGCTCACGATCGACTTCCCGCCGGGCGGTTCGTACTCGGAGTGCGAGCTCTTCGAGATGCCGGATCTCGCGGCGTTCTACCTCGACTCGCTGCTCCCCGCGAACCACCCGAAGCGCGCCGTGCTGAACCTGAAGCCGGGGACGCTCAACGCGCTCATCGACTTCCTCGACAACTTCGGCCTCTCACCGGATCAGCTCTTCCAGGACTCGAGCGGGATCGACGGGCTCACGCTGCACCCGTCCCCGAAGGCGCTCAACCGGCTCGTGTTCTTCGGCGCCGACAGCGACCAATGGGGGCACCTGCCGGACTACGACAGCCTCAACGAGAACAGCGACACTGCGAGCTTCATCTACAAACTGATGGAGCCCGTCGGCGCGTCGGTCTGTCCGAAGAACAGCAACGGCGTCGGCCAGTGCGCGACGAAGGACGACCTCCTCCGCGCGCGGGATCGCAACTCGATCTTCACCTGGGAGAGGCTCGGGTTCTACGAGTACCTCCGGCCGATGCTCACGCAGTTCGTCAACACGACGTGCAACGCGGACGTGAGCTTCTGCAACGTGAACGACATCTCCGGCGAGCGGATGTTCATCGATCTGATCGACATCCTCTACGCGCACTGGCCCGGCGCCGACCACGGCGCGGAGTGCAACTCGACCGGCAAGTACGACCAGAACCCGAAATACTGTTCGGGGGCGGGCATCAACCGGTACGAGCCGATCATCGCGGCGGCGGCGCGGAGCGACATCATCCCCGCGCTCCACGAGTTCGCGAAGGCCGCGGCGAACGTCTCCAAGGTGACGATCGCGCGCGGACCGAACAAGGGCAAGACGATCACGGGCGCGGACGTCCTCGAGATCACGACGCGCGTCCTCTTCGGGCAGACCCACGCGAAGGCGGTCCAGATGAAGGACCGCCACGGCAACAAGGGCGCGAAGTGGACGGACGGCACGGCGCAGGCGCAGGTCACGCCGTTCAACATGTTCGCGGACGCGTTCCACGCGATGGACGTGGCGTTCGCGAGCGGCGGTGAGGACGGCCTTCTCCGGCAGCAAAAGTGGAAGCGCGCGCGCTCCCAGCTCGTCGACACGCTGCTCGGCACCGAGGGCACCGGCGCGAACACGCACTTCAAGAACAAGTCCCTCGCGCCGATGCTCGTCGCGATCCTGAAGCTCACGCGCGAGCAGGTGAACGGACACTGCCCCGACCGCGAGAACGGGACGGAGTGCGTGTGGGCGACGCGCGAGCTCTCGAAGAACCTCGTCGATACGCTCTCGGGGCCGATGTTCGCCTCGATGGTGGACATGACCGAGCACATGCAAGCCGACGACGGCGCGCGGCGCGAGCTCGAGCGCTTCCTCTCCTACTTGCTCGCGAGCGCGAGCAGCGGGGACGCCCTCCAGTCCACGCTCGCGTCGATGGTCGACGTCATGCAGGTCCTCACGGACGACGCGAAGATCGCGCCCATCATCCAGGCCGCCTCCATCGCCGCGGAGCCCGCGGACAGCCCGTCCCCCGGCTGCGCCGACCGCACGATCCGCGTGCTGAAGGCCCTGACGGACGACAAGTACGACAAGTACCACGTGATGGACCACGTGCTCGCGAACCTCGTGAACCCCATCGACGACGGGGGGCCAGAGTCGCTCAGCCCGCTCGAACTCATCATCGACTCGATCGCAGACATTCACCGGCTGGATCCGTCGCAGCAGGAGCCGCTCGGCCCTGCCGACTACGCGCAGATCATGGGCACCGTCCGCGACTTCATGACCGACAAGAACCGCGGGCTCGAGCAGCTCTACGCCATCATCAACAACCGACAGCGCAAATGACCCTCACATCCAGGTCACTGGTCTCCGCCCTCGTCCTCGCCGGCGCGGCGGGAACCGCGGCGTTCGTCGAGCACCGAGCCGAAGCAGGCGGCCTCTACATCTCGCAGCGAGGTGTGCGGGCGCTCGGACGGGGCGGCGCGTTCGTCGCGGGTGCGGACGACCTCAACGCGATCACCTACAACCCGGCGAACATCTACGACGCGGGATCGCAGTTCCTGTTCGACGCGTCGTGGGTGAACTTCAACTCGTCGTACACGCGCGAGGCGCTGCTCCGACAGATCGACCCGAACACGGGCGACACTGTCGCGACCTACGAGCAGACGTTCGAGACGGTGAACGGGTCGTCCGCGTTCCTCCCCATCCCGACGATCGTGGGCTCGTTCTCACCGCACCCCGATTGGATGCTCGCGTTCGGGGCGTACGTCCCGTACGCCGCCATCCCGACGTACCCGGACAAGACGGACAAGGGGGAGCCCGCGCCCCAGAGGTACTCGCTCCTCACGCTCGACGGCTCGGTCCTCGCCGTGCTCGGCGGGTGGGTCGCGTGGGCGCCGATCAAGCAGCTCCGCGTCGGGCTCGGCGTGGAGTTCCTCGTCGGATCGTTCGCGGCGACGCAGGTGATGAGCGGCTGCATCCCGGAGCGCTTCTTCTGCTCGCCCGAAGATCCGTCGTGGGACGTGCTCGCGCAGATCAACGCGGCGCCCATCATCACGCCGAGCGGCAACCTGGGGATCACGTGGGAGTTCGTGAAGAACTGGAGGCTCGGGGGATCGTTCCACCTGCCGTTCTGGATCAACGCTCCGGCGACGATCAAGACGCGCCTCCCGACCGCCCCGGTGTTCGACAAGGCGTCGCAGGAGGGGGAGGACGCGAATGTCTCCTTCGCGCTGCCCTTCAACGCGCGCCTCGGCCTCGAGTCGCGCGATCTCACGAAGGGCCTCCGGATGGAGCTCGCGGGGAGCTACGAGCACTGGGAGATGCACGACACGATCACCGTCTCTCCGGACGACGTGTCGCTCCAGAACCTGCCGGGGTTCCCGAAGGACTACTTCATCCCGGACGTGACGATCCCTCGCGGCGCGCAGAACGCGATCGCGGTCATGTTCGGCGCGGAGTACTCCATCAAGGCGAGCGAGAAGGTGGACGTCACGCCGCGCCTCGGCGTGAACTACGAGACGAGCGCGATCCCGCCCGAGTTCCTGTCCGTGCTCACCATCGACAGCAACAAGGTCACGCCGACCGTCGGGGTCTCGGTTCGAATCGGCCAGCTCCGCCTGGACGCGGTGTATGCGCACACGTTCGCCGAGACCGTCGAGGTGCCCGCGAAGGACGCGCGCGTCGTCCAGACGGTGCCGCTCAACGCGACGCCTCCGAAGAACCCCGACTACATCAACGGCGGAACGTACTCGTGGGACGCGAACGTCGTCGGCCTGGGGATGACATGGACGTTCGGCCACCCCAAGCCCGCTGAACCCGTCGCAGACAAGCCGAAGGACGACGGCCGCCCCACGACCGACGAGCCTCAACTCGACAAGAAGAAGGGCGACGACCCGAGCGCGCCGAAGGACGAGCCCGCCCCGCCGACGCCGCCCGAGAAGAAGCCCGACGAGAAGAAGAGCGACCAGAAAAAGCCGGACGAGAAGGCGCCTCCCGCGAAGACGCCTCCCGCGAAGACTCCGCCGAAGAAGTAGATGCGGGGAGCGATTGTCTTCGGTGCGCTGATGCGGTTCGCCGGGTGCAGAGAGAGCGCTGACGCGCCGGCGTGGGTCGAGCCCGTCGCTCCGCCCCGAGGCGCTTCTACGGCGGTCGCCGCGCCGGTGCTCGCGGATACGGGCGGGGCGCCCGCGGAGCAGCCGCGGGTCACGGGCTTTCCACCCTTCGTCTCCGGAGAGGATGGTCTATCGGTCACGAACGCGAAGAGCGCCGAGGTGGAGCGTCCGCTGCCGATCGTCGCGCGCACGGCCGTCGCGGGCATCGTGAAGGTGCTCGTGAGGTACAAGCCCTTCGGCGCCGTGAGTTGGGCCACCCTCGAGCTCCAACCGACCAAGGAGGGGTTCGTGGGTGAGATCCCGTGCGGAGCGCTCTCGACGAGCGGGGACCTCAAGTACTACGTCGTGGCTGTCGACGCGGCGAGCACGCCTCTCGCGACCGTCGGCTCGCGCAAGGAGCCCCTCCGCACGTCATTGACCACGCACACAGACATTCCGCTTTGGACGCTCCCGGGCCGCGCGCCGTCTCCGAAGTGCCGGCCTTTGCCGGAGCCAATGGACCCCGTCCCGGACTCCGCCGGACCGGATTGAGCTCGCTCAGTCTTGGAGATCCGGCCGGGCGGGATCGCTGATCGCGGCGCCCTCGTCGTCATCGAGGTCGATCGTGGGCTGGGTGGGCTCGCTGGGCGACGGCGCCGCAGGCGTCGACTTGGGGACGGTGCCGGCCTTCGCGTAGACGACGACGGACTCGCCCGGGACGAGCTTCGAAGTGTGCGACCGCTGGTTGATCCGCTCGAGCTGGCCCGTCGTCGCTCCGTACTTCTTCGCGAGGCTCGCCCACGTGTCGCCTTTGCCCGCGGTCACGACGATGCGCGTGCGCCCGTTCTTGCCTTCGAAGTAGTCGAAGAAGCCTTGGCTGTTCACCGTGAGGATGTTGGCGTCCGCGGCGGCGACATAGCGAACGTTCGCGAGCGGCTGGGCCTCGGGGACGAACGCCTGGAGGACCATCTTGCCGTGCAGCTTCGCGCTCGGATCGATGTCGTTCCATTGGCAGAGCTCGCCCGTCGTGACGCCGAGGGCGGACGCGACCTCGTCGAGCCCGTCGCCCCACACGACCTCGTAGAAGATCTGCTTCCGCCCCGGGATTTCCCCGAGGCGGGACGGAACGACCGCGACGAACTTCTCGGAGAGGGCCGTCGTCCGGAGCGACGCTGGGACGATGAGCGACGTCCCCGGGCGCGGCGGCACCGTCGTCGTCATCCCGTTCAATGCGCGGATCTTCGCTTCGGTCGTCGCGTGGTCGCTCGCGATGGCCTCGAGCGACTCGCCCCAGCGCACGGTGACCGTCACGGTGGCGACGGGCTGCTCCGGCGCCGCGTCCTTCGGCGGATCCGCGGGGAGCTTGCCCGCCGGAGACTTGCCCGACGGCCTGTCTACGGAGGGCTTCGCCGCGACGGGTTTGTCTGCGATCGGTTTGTCCGTGTCGGGCTTGCCGCTGAGCGGCTTGTCGCTCGCGAGCTTGTCTCCACCCGGCTTCTCGCCGGGGCTCTTCGCTGGCTTCTTGTCTCCCTTCACCTCGGGGACGAAGGGCTCGGGCGCGTCCACGTCGGCCGCATCGATGCCGAAGACCGAGCGATTGTGCGCGACGAACGCGAGCGCGAGGATCTTCGGCACGTAGAGCGCCGTCTCGTAGGGCACGCCGGACTCGAAGCGACTGAGCTCCCAATAGTCGTTGGTGTTGTATTTCCGCACGGACGTGAGAAGGCCACCGTGCCCCATGTTGTATGCGGCGAACGCCATCTCCCAGCGGCCGAAGCGGGCGTTGAGATCCGTCAAATAGTCGAGCGCGGCCTCGGTGGAGCGCTCGGGGTCGAGCCGCTCGTCCACCCACTTGTCCATCCGCAGGCCGTACGCCGTGCCAGCCTTGGGCATGAACTGCCAGAGCCCCGCGGCGCCCGCGGGGGACGCGATCCGCGGATCCATCCCGCTCTCGACGACCGAGAGCCACACGATGTCTTCGGGCATGCCGCGCGCGCGGAGGCGCTTCTGGATCTCGTCGATGTACCGGCCGCTTCGGCGGAGGAGCCCCGCGACCATCGACCGACCCTTGGGATCGTCCTTGAAGTACTCGAGGTAGCGGATCAGCCGCGCGTCCCACCGATACGGGATGTCCGGCGGCGTCAGCGAGGAGAGCCACGTCACGTCGGTGGCGGCTCCACCGGTCGAGTTGGGGATCGCGCCCTCGCCGTCGCCCTCGGGAGGCAGACCACTCGTCGCGCCCGCGGAGCCGCTCGGCATCGTGGCCTCGGGGAACAGAAGCCCGTCGACCTCGTGCATCGTGCCGAGGTCGGCGCTCGCCGTCCTCGACTCCGTGGGGGCATCACCCGAAATGGAGCCGCGCACCCCCGGCCCCGGCTTTTCACGCTCCGTCCCCGCCTTGCGCGGGACCTTGTTCGTGATCGTCTTGTGGACCGGCTGCTTCGGCTTGTCCTGCTTCGGCTTGTCCTGCTTCGGCTTCTCCGGCGTCTTCGGATGGACCGGGTTCTTCGCGGGGACGTGCGTCTTCGACGAGTGCGTCGTCGGCTGCGCGAGCGCCGTCAGGGGGAGGCCGAGCGCGACGAGCGCCGCGAGGACGGGGGCTACGGCTCGACGCGCGACCATCGTCGCTGGTTTCGCACGCATGACGCGGGGGGTCAACTTCGGGGGCTGGGGCGCATGCGAGATTGTCTCTTTGGGGCACGTTTCGGATTGTCTGCTTCCCACGAGATGCGAGTCTGCCGCGCAGCTCCGCGCAGCTCCGCGCCGCTCCGCGGACGGAGCCCGCGGCCTACGCTCGGCGGCGGTCCTCCGCCGAACTCCGCCACGAGCGCGCGGTGGGATGGCGCTCGGTGGTCGAGCGCTCGTGGCTATCGCGAGGTTCGACGCCGCACCGCTCCCGCGTGCGCGCCGCGCTTCATCGCGATCGGCAACGAGCCCTTGCCGGTCGCCGGGGGGACCAGACAGTGCGGCTTCGTCCCGATGAGATCTCGCCGCCCGGCCGCGATCAGCGCCTCCCGAGCCTCGTCGTGGTGCAGAGGATCCCAATAGAGCAAGAGGGCCTTCTGGAGGCGCTTGTCGCGGAGCTCCTTCGCCGTATAGACGGGCTCGCGCGAGAGCGGATCGATCCCCGTGTAGTACATGCACGCGGCCATCGACATCGGCGTCGGGATGAAGTCTTGCACCTGCCGCGGGCGCATGTCGCGCGCCTTCAACCAGAGCGCGAGATCCACCATGTCCGAGAGCGTGGACCCCGGGTGCCCCGAGATGAAATAGGGGACCAGGTATTGATCCCTCCCGGCCTCTTCGCTCGCGCACTGGAAGGCGCTCGCGAAGCGCTCGTAGCTCTCGATGCCGGGCTTCTTCATCTTGTCGAGCACGTCCTTGTTGCTGTGCTCGGGCGCGACGGAGAGCTGCCCGCCAGTGTGGTGCTCGGCGAGCTCGCGGATGAACTCCGGGGAGCGCTCCGCGAGGTCGTAGCGGACGCCCGACGCGATGTAGACCTTCTTGATCCCCGGCTCGCGCCGCACCTTCTTCATCAGGTCCACGAGCGGCGCGTGATCCGTGACGAGGTTCTCGCACACGCCCGGGTGAACGCAGGAGAGCCTCCTGCAGGACCTCTCGATCGCGGGGTCCTTGCACTTCATCTCGTACATGTTCGCGGTGGGGCCGCCGAGATCGCTGAGCGTCCCCTTGAACCCATCCATGCGCCGGAGCGCGCGCACCTCCCGCAGGATGTTCTCGGCGGAGCGCGACTGGATAATCCGGCCCTCGTGCTCGGTGATCGAGCAGAACGTGCACCCGCCAAAACACCCCCGCATCGTGACGATGGAGTGCTTCACCGTCTCGTACGCGGGGATGGGCTCGGCGTACGAAGGGTGGGGGACGCGCGTGAACGGCAGATCGTAGAGGCCATCCATCAGCGCGGTGTCGAGCGGCTCCGCGGGCGGGTTGAAGTAGACGGCCTGCACGCCGTGCGGCTGCAGGAGCGGGCGCGCGTTGCCCGGGTTCGTCTCGTACTGGAACGCGCGCGACATCTCCGCGAACTGCTTCTTGTCGGTCGACACCTCCTCGTACGAAGGGAGGACGACGACGCCTCGATCCGTCGTGTAGCGCGAGCGGGGGAGCTCCTCCCACTCGCCCTTCTGCATCACGAACGCGGTCCCGCGCACGTCCCTCAGCGAGGAGGCGGGCTCGCCCCGCGCGAGGCGATCCGCGATCTCCCAGACGGGGCGCTCGCCCATCCCGAACACGAGCAGGTCGGCCTTCGCGTCGAGCAGGATGGAGCGGCGGACGTCGTCCGACCAATAGTCGTAGTGGGCGATCCGCCGGAGAGACGCCTCGATCCCACCGAGGACGATGGGCACGCCGGGGAACGCCTGCCGCGCGAGGTTCGAGTAGACGATCGTCGCGCGGTTCGGGCGGAGGCCGACCTTCCCGCCCGGCGAGTACTGGTCGACCGATCTCACCTTCTTCTGCGCGGTGAGCTTGTTGAGCATCGAGTCGAGGTTGCCCGCCGCGACGCCGACGAAGAGCCGAGGCGCGCCCATCCGCGCGATGTCCGCGGGGCTGCGCCAGTCCGGCTGCGCGACGATGCCCACCTTGTACCCTCGGCCCTCGAGGAACCGCGCGATCAGGACCGGACCGAAGGCGGGGTGGTCCACGTACGCGTCCCCCGTCACGAGCAGCACGTCGAGCTCGGACCACCCGCGCGCGGCCAATTCTGCGCGCGTCGTGGGCAGGAATCGCCCCGCGTCGGGGGCGCGTCGGTCCTTTCTTCGAAGCTCGACGAACGACACGCGCGCGACCTATGCGAGCGAAGAGATGAAGGAGGCGATCTCGGGCAGGCTCAGGATCTTGTCCACGACCCCGGCGCGGATCGTCGCGCCCGGCATGCCGTGGACGATCGCGGTCTCCTCGCTCTCCGCGATGACGCGGCCGCCCGCCGCGCGGATCGCCTGCGCTCCGCGCATTCCGTCGTCGCCCATGCCCGTCAATACCACGGCGATCGCCCGCGTGCCCGCGACCTTCGCCACGCTCTCCATGAGCGTGTCGGCGCTCGGCGCGAAGCGATCCGGCGACGTGGGCGGCAAGCAGGCGAGCCCGAACTCGGCGCGGTTCGCGGGCAGCGCTGCGCGCATCGTCGTGACGAGCCCGCCCGGGCAGACGAACGCCTGCTGAGCCGTGACGAGGTCGAGGTCCCGCGCCTCGCGGACGCGGATGGCGGAGCGACGGTCGAGCCGCTCGGCGAACGTCTTCGTGAAGCGCTCCGGCATGTGCTGCGCGACGAGCACGACGCCGGGGAACCGGGTCGGGAGCCGGGCGAAGATCTCGACCAGCGCCGAGGGCCCGCCCGTCGAGGCGGCGATCACGACGACGTGCTTGAGCGGCACGGACGTGAGCGCGTCGAGCGTCTCGGGCTTCGTCTCCGGCCTCGCCATCCCGAGCGGCGGGGTCCGGTAGGGGCTCGGGGACATCGAGCGCAGCGCGCGAACGTCGCGCGCGAGGAGCACCTTGGTGACGACCTGGCCGAGGAGCGCTGGATCGTCGGGGCGAGCCTCGTTCCGCGCCACGAAGTCGACCGCGCCGAGCTCGAGCGCGCGGAACACCGTCTCTTTGTTTCCGTAGCTCGAGACCACGATCACGGGGATCGGGAGCCTCGACATGAGGATCCGGAGGAACGTGAAGCCGTCCATCTTCGGCATCTCGATGTCGAGGGTGATCACGTCCGGCTTGAGGCCGAGCGCGAGCTGCAGCGCCTCCTCCCCGTTCTTCGCGTGGCCGATCACTTCGATGCCCGGATCGGAGCGGAGCACCGCCTCGATGCTGAAGCGGTTCATCAACGAGTCGTCGACGACGAGCACCCGGAGCTTCGGGCCTCGGCGCTTCGTCGCGTCGGGGGCTTGGTTCACGTCGAGGCCCTCCGGCGCTTCTTGTAGAGGATCCCCGCGGGTGTCGAGAGCGCCTCGAACGGCGTGTCGGCGTTCAAGAGCGACTCGCTGTGGCCGAGGCAGAGCACGCCGCCTGGGGCGAGCGTCTCGTAGAAGATCTCGACGGCCTTCCGGCGCGCGGCCTGGCTGAAATAGATGAGTACGTTCCGACAGAAGATCGCGTCCATCTGCCCGATCACGTGGCCCGGCTCGAGGAGGTTGCCGTGGCCGAACCGGGTGGTGTTCCGGATCGCCTCGCGCACGAGATCCCCCTCGGGACCGCGCATGAAGTACTTCGCGCGGAGCTCGGGGGAAACGGCCCGAAACGCGGACGGGCCGTAGGTGCCTCGGCGCGCGAACTCGATGCTCTTCTTCGAAATGTCGCTCGCGTAGATCCGGACCTTCGTGAGATCGATGAGCGCCTCGGCGAGCTGGATCGCGATCGAGAAGGGCTCCTCCCCGGTCGAGCATCCGGCGCACCAGATCGCGAGCCGCCGGAGCTCCGGCATGGGCCCCGACGAGTGGCTGCCGACGCGATCCGCCGGGTCGGCCCCCACCTCGAGTCGGCGCGAGCCCCCGCGCGTCGACCCGTACGGCGTACCCCGCACCTCGGCGATGAACGCGTCGATCTGCTGCGTCTCCCGCATGAAGTACGTCTCTTTGATGGAGACGAGCTCGACGAGCGCCTGCACCTCCGCGTGAAACGCCGGCAGGCTCGCGAGCAGCGCTGCATACTCCTTCAGCGAGTTGACGCTGACCGCGGAGACCCGCGGGGCGAGGCGGCGCGCGAGCGCCGTCCGCGCGTCCTCGCCGAACTCGATCCCGCTCGCCTTCTCGATCACGCTCGCGAGGAGCGCGAAGCTCTCCGGATCGAGCTCGTCCGCGGACGAGGTCGAGCCGCTCAAGCGCCCGTCCCCGAGCGATCTCCGGCGGCGCCCGACGGAGGGCCCGGAAACGAGGAGATGCGCGCCGAGAGGCTCCCGTCCGCGTCCTTGATGACGACGGCGAGCTTCTCCACGTCGAGGATGAAGAGGAGCCCTTCGTCCGATGGGATGACGCCCTTGATGCCGCGCTCCACCGCGCCGCCGATCTGGGGCGCGTGGTCCGGCGCCTCGTTCGTCCCGACGACGTCGATGACGCGATCGACCACGAACCCCACGACGCCGACCGACGAGGTCATGAGGATCCACTTCTCGGAGCGTTCGACCGCCGTCCTCGCGGATTGCATGCCGAAGCGCATCCGCAGGTCCACGATCGGCACGACCTCCCCGCGGTGATCCGCGACGCCCGAGACCGACGCCGGCAGGCTCGGCAGGAGGGTCACGGCGGCGGGGTGCACGATCTCGCGCACGTGCTCGACTTCGAACGCGTAGTTCGTCTCGCCGACGACGAAGCGCACGTAGCTCTTCGTCGCGGCGCCCCGCTCCTGGCTGGAGCGCGCGCGCGCCCTGCGCGAGCGAGTTCGAGGAGGTTCTTGGGTCATCGAGGGTCGGTCACGCGAGCAGGGCCTTCACGTCCAAGAGGATCACGACGTCGTGCGCGTTCTCCGCGGGCCGCGCGATCCCGGTGATGTAATCCCCCATTTCACCGCTCGGGCCGAGCAGGGAGCGCTCGATCTCCGCCTCGCCGAACCGGTACACCATGAGGACCTCGTCGACCCATAGGCCGATCCGCTCCTGGCCTCCGTCCGCGATGAGGACGCGCGATCGCGGGGACGTCGCCTGCTCCTCGAGGCGAAGCTTTCGGCGCGCGTCCACGACCGTGACCACGCGCCCGCGCCCGCTGATGATCCCGAGGACGTAGCTCGGCGCCCGCGGGACGGGCGTGAGCGTCGGGGGTTTTACGATCTCGTGCACGCTCGTCACCGGCACGGCGTACACGTCCCGCGCGAGCCTGAACCCGAGGTACTCCGCGACCGCGCCCTGCGCGCGCGTGTGCGCGAGCGGCCTTCGCCCGCGCTGAGAGCGAACGAGGTTAGCCAAGGCTCCTCCGCTGCTGGGCCGGCTTTCCGCGGCCCTCCATTGACAGCTCCTCGACGATCGCCGGCGTGTCGAGCACGAGCCCGAGGCGTTGATCGCCGAGCTCCGCCGCGCCCGCGAACCCGCGCACCGAGCGGAGGCTCGGGCCGAGCGCCTTGATCACGACGTCCTGTCCGCCCACGAGCCGGTCCACGACGAGCCCGATGCGCGTGTTGCCCGCCGTCGTGACGACCACGAACTGCTTCTTGGGCGGCGGCGCCGTCGTGATCTCGAAGAACGTCGCGAGGCGGCATACCCGGAGCGTGGAGCCCCGGAGCGTCATCACCTCCTGATCGTCCACCCGGAACGTCTGTCCGTCGACGAGCGCGACGGCCTCCCGCACGTTCGCGAGGGGGATGGCGAACGTGCGGTCGTGCACCTCGACGATGAGCGCGCGGATGATGGCGAGCGTGATCGGGAGCGTGATGGTGAACTTCGTCCCGATGCCGACGTCGCTCTGGACGTCGATGACGCCGCCGAGCTTCGAGATGTTCGTCTTCACGACGTCCATCCCGACGCCGCGCCCCGAGTGCTCGCTCACGACGTTCTTCGTCGTCATCCCGGGGAGGAAGATGAGCCCGAGGATCTCCTTTCGGCTCGTGGAGCGGACGTCCTCCGGGCTGATGAGCCCGCGCTTCAGCGCGATCGAGATCAGGAGCTCCGTGTCGATGCCGCCGCCGTCGTCCTCGATCTCGATGACGACGTGGCTGCCCTTCTGGAACGCGTTCAGCGCGATCGTCGCCCCGGGCGGCTTGCCGGAGGCCGCCCGGTGCGCCTGGGACTCGATGCCGTGGTCGATCGCGTTCCGCATCATGTGCATGAGCGGATCGCTGAGCTCCTCGACGATGAGTTTGTCCACCTCCGTCTCGGAGCCCGTGATGATGAGGTTGAACTGCTTGTCGAGGTCGCGGCCGATCTGCCGCGCGACGCGCGAGAGGCGCTCGAAGACCTGGCCGAGCGGGACCATGCGGACCTCGAGGATCCCTTGCTGGATGGCCTCGAGCTGCCGGTCGAACGATCGGTTCAGGCGGACCAAGTCCCCGATCAGCGCGCGATCTCGCGTCGCGCCGCGGATCCGATCCGTCAACCGATCGAGCGCGGAGCGGACGATGCCGAGCTCGCCGACGATGTTCATCAGCAGGTCGAGCTTCTGGATGTCGACCCGGACGGTCTGCGTGACCGAGCGGACGGAGGTCATCCCTCGATCGGGGCCCTTTGGGTCGGGGACGATGGAGAGTCGATCCTGGCTGGGGAACGCGGATCCGCGGTCGTCCGGCGGGGGCCGGCTCGACGGGTCGTTCGACGCGGCCGAGATCGCGATCGGCTCGTCCGGCACGCCCGGAAGCGCGATGGGGGGTCGCGTCTTCCGATCGCTCGGGTGATCCGTCTCCGGGGCGCGTCGCGCGATCTCGGTCACGACGGCGCCCATGGGGGAGAAGAGCGCGTGGAGGTCCGACGCTGGGGACTTGGACGCGAGCAGGATGTCGAGCTCGATCGAGTCCGCGTCCGCCCCGGCCCCCGTCGGCAGGTACGTGATGATCTCGCCGTGCGGCTTCGCGGCCGTCTTCAGCTGGTCGAGTGACTCGTCGATGGTCGCGAGCTGGAACGACAGACGAAGCCGAAAGATCGGGACGCCGCCCTGCACGTTCACGCGCAGGCGGTGCTCCTCGTACTCCGTCAGCACCGCGAAGATCGAGGGGTCGATGTCGAACTGCTCGAGCTCCGGGTGGCGCGTGTCCGCCCGCTTGCCGCCGCGCAGCGCGCCGAGGAGCTCTTCGAGCGCGGTCGATCCGTCGTCGCGCCCCTCCTTCTCGGCGATGAGGAGCTGTTGGTACACCTCGACGGCGCGGTAGAGGTGATCGACCGTCTCGCGATCCACCTCGATCTTCCCGAGCCGGAGCGCGTCGAGCATCGTCTCGAGCTCGTGCGACAGCCGCGCGAGCTTCGTCGCCCCGAAGAGGGAAGAGAGGCCCTTCAGGGTGTGCACGCCCCGGAAGATGTCGTTCACGACGTCCGGGTCGACCATGCCGCCCCGCATGGACTCGTCGAAAAGGAGGAGATCGCGACCCAGCGTCTCGATGACCTCCTCCGCCTCGGATAGGAACTCGGCGCGAGCTCGCTCCAGCGTGTCCGACATGCGCGGATCCGAACGTATCATCACCGAGCGGTCGGGGCCGCCTTATGAGCGCGCGCCGCCGCCGATCGTGATCGCCCTACATCAGGTGGGAGGCCGCCTCGATGATGAGCGCGGTCAACACCGGGGACTGGATGGAGTCGGGGACGACGATCAGCTCCGCGCGGATGTCGCGCGCGAGCGCGTCGAACTCGCTCCCGCCGAACTCGTAGATGTCCTTCGGCACGATGAGGCCGAACGGCCGCGACGCCGTGGCGACGGTCGCGGCCATCTCGACGGTCGCGGTCGTGACGCGCGCGCCGCAGGCCGAGAGCGCCGCGCGACGCGCGGCCTCCGCGAGGCGCGGCGATCCGCCGATCAGCACGACGACGTTGCTGAGCTCGGTGATGATCGTGGGGACCCGGGACCGCCTCGCCACGGTTGCACGGTACCACACGACCCTGGAAGGCCCAGAATCCCGAGGCCACCGCTTCCGAAAAACACGAAAGGCGCGAGGCCGTGCTGCCTCGCGCCTTCGGACGGGTCGTGCCCGCGCCTCACCGACCGTCAGCTGAACAGCGTGCTCAGCCCGCCTGCGATGACCGCGAGGAGCGCGACCCCCGCCATGACGGAGGCGAAGATCTTCATGTGGCTCGACTGGTCGGGGTTCGCCGCGATGTTCAAGCCCGAGAGGACCGTGATCAACGCGCCCGCGATCTTGAGGAGGTCCATGAGGAGCTTGAAGAGGAGCGTCAGCTGGATCTTTCCGAGGCCGGACGCGCGCGACGAGTCCGCGGATCGGGCCGCCTCGCGCATCAGCGGGCGGTACTTCTTCTTGATCTCCTTGCGCTTGTCCTCGAGGTCCTTGTCCTTGTTGGAGCGCTCCTTGGTGAGCTTCTCCATCTTCTCCTCGAACTTCTTCATCTTGTCCGAGTAGGAGTCCGAGTCCCGCATGCTGTCCGCGGACTTCGCGTCCGGTGGCTTCGGAGAGTCCGCCTGGAGCTCGTCGATCTGCGCGTCGATCTCGTCGAGCTCGGCGTCGATCTCGTTCGTCGCGACCTCTTGCTCCGCGCGCAGGCGCTCGACCTCGAAGAGCCCGCTGCTGCTCTTCAGCGTGAGATCCACGAAGAACTGCTTGATGGAGAACGAGAACAGGATCAGGACGAGCCCGATGTAGAGCATCTTCGCCGGCCCCGACGGCGGCCCGAGCGCGCTCGGCTCCTTCGGTCCGCGCGGCGGCGGCGCGGGCAGCTGCTGCTGGGGTGGTGGCTGCGCGGGCGCCGCAGCCTGCGTCATACCGGGGCCGCCTTGCCCCGGGTACGGCTGTGACGGGTAGCCGCCGCCGGGCGGATAGTTCGGATAGTTCGGGTTCGCCATGGTGGCGGCGAGTCTATCCGTGTTCACTCGCCCCGGGCCAAGCGCTTCGTGTCGGCGCTTCGCCGCGGTTCTCGGCGATCCTCCGCGCGCCCGCGAGCTGCCCGCACGCGCCTCCGACCTCGCGGCCGCGCGGGCGTCGGACGAGCGTCGTGATCCCGGTTCGCGCGAGTCGAGCGACGAACGCGTCGACGCGGGCCGAGCTCGGCGGGACGTGGAGCGGGTTCGGCCCTGGGTTCACGGGGATCACGTTCACGCGCGCGGGGAGGTCCCCCACGAACGCCGCGACGAGCTCCGCGTCGTCGTCCGCGTCGTTGAAGCCGGCGATGAGCACGTACTCGAAGAGCACCTTGCGCCCCCGCGGGAGCGCGCGCGCGATCGCCGCTCGGAGCGTCGCGAGATCGAAGCGCGCGTTGATCGGCATGATGCGGGACCTCCGCTCGTCGTCGGGCGCGTTCAGGCTCACGGCGAGCTCGGCGGCGCAGGTGTCGAAGAAGGCTGCGAGCTTGTCGGCGACGCCCACGGTGCTGACGGTCACCTTCGACCGCGCGAGCGCGAGGCCGAGATCGTCCGTGAGGTTGTGCGTCGCGAGCGCGACGTCGCGCAGGTTGTCGAACGGCTCGCCCATCCCCATGAACACGACGTTCGTCGGCGCGCCGATCCCGCGCGCCGCGGCGACGCGACGCGCGACCCGCACCTGGTCGACGATCTCCCCCGCATCGAGTTGCCGCTCGAGCCCGAGCTTCCCCGTCTCGCAGAACGTGCAGGCGCGGGCGCAGCCGACCTGGCTCGAGATGCAGACCGTGACCCGGTTCGGCCCGGGGATGAGCACCGTCTCGATGAGCTCTCCGGTCCGGGTCGAGAGCGCGAGCCGCACCGTCCCGTCCGCGGAGGGGGCCTCCGTCTCGATCGCGAGCGACAGGTTCGGGTCGAGCGCGGCGAGGGCGTCCGTCGCCCACGCGCCGACCCCGAGCTCGGCGAACACGTCGCGGCCCCAGGGCACGCGATCGGGATCGGGCGCGCGGTAGACGTGCCGGAACAGCGCGCGCGCGGCGGCCCGGGCCCGCGAGGGGGACGCGAGCGGAGCGAGCCGCTCCTCGAGCGTCGCCCGCGAGCACGACGTGAAGAGCGGCAGGCGCGCCGCCTTCTTCGAGCCTCGACCCAGGACCGTCAGCACGCCCCCGTCTCTAGCATTGTTCGGCTTCGGCGGCCTTCCGCGGTAGAGTGTCCGCCTCATGCGCCATCGCGATCCGCGGAGGACCCGCGGCAGGAACGACCGCCGCTCCCGCGCTCCACGCTT
Source organism: Polyangiaceae bacterium (assembly GCA_046351395.1). GTDB lineage: Bacteria > Myxococcota_A > Polyangia > Polyangiales > Polyangiaceae > CAYYKK01. The sequence goes on along the minus strand of JAXLYP010000019.1, from coordinate 67,639 downwards.
CGGTCTCTGCGCGCTGCTCACCGCAGCTTGCCTCGTCGTCGTCCTTCCCGCGGAGGCCGCCCCGAAGGACGCGCAGGCCGAGAAGGCCTACGGCGCGGCGATGAACGAGGACTACCTCGACTCGAAGTTCGACGAGGCGCAGAAGAAGATCGACAAGGCCCTCGAGACCTGTGGCGACTCGGGCTGCGCGCCCAAGGTGAAGGCCAAGCTCTACATGGCCAAGGGGATCATCCTCGGCGTCGGCAAGAAGAAGAACGACGACGCCAAGGCCGCGTTCGTCGAGGGCTTGAAGCTGGATCCGAGCGCCTCGCCCGATCAGGACTACATGACGAGCGACCTCAAGGCCGTCTTCGAGGACGCGCAAAAGATCGCGAAGAAGAGCGGAGGAAACACCCCGGGACCCTCCGCGGACGGGCCGATGTCGTCGAACTCGCCCACCGAGCAGGTCGTCGACACGCCCGTCCCGATCTTCGTCTCGCTGGACGACGACATGGCGAAGAAGGTCACGTCGATGTCGCTCTCGTACACCCCGTCCAACGAGTCGACGTCGCGCCGCCAGAAGATGGAGAAGGCGGGCAAGGCGTTCCGAGGGACGATCCCCTGCTCGGCCACTTCGAAGAAGGGCCAGGTCCAGTACTGGATCACCGCGAAGGACAAGAACGACGCGGTCGTCGGTCAGCTCGGGAGCGAGGACGAGCCGCTCACGATCGAGATCAAGACGAAGCTCGACGGCGACCCGCCGAGCTGGCCGGGCTTCGCGCCGCCCGAGAAATGCGCGGGGTCGGGCCCGTCGCCGGAGGATCTCCGCGCGAAGAGCTCGCTCCGTCAATGCGTCGACACGGCCGACTGTCCGACGAACGAGAAATGCACGAACAGCGAGTGTCTGCTCCAGCCGGAGGGCGCGACGAACGACGCGACGAACTCGCCCACCCCCGATCCGGGCACCGGCGCGAAGAAGCATCGCCACTGGATCTCCGTGAGCTTCATGCCCGACCTCGACGTCGTCTCGGGCGACGCGGTGTGTTCGAAGGCCGGCCGGGACAACGATCATTTCGTCTGCCTCCGGCAACCCGGGGTGGGCGGCGCGTCCGACTTCACGAACTACACGGGCTCGCCGACCGCGGGGAAAGGGAACAACATCAACAGCGGCATCGTCGTCGGGCAGATGCGGCTGATGCTCGGCTACGACGGCGTCATCGCGGACAACTTCTCGCTCGGCGCGCGCGTCGGGTACGCGTTCCTCGGCTCGAGCTCGCCCGCGAACTTCTTCCCGGCGCACCTCGAGGCGCGCGCCGCGTACGCGATCGGATCGACCGCGTACACGACGGCGGTCGCTCGACCCTGGTTCGAGCTCTTCGGCGGAGCGTCTCAGTTCGACTCGGCGGTGGACGTGCAGGTCCTCGAGGACGGCGAGGTGTGCGGCGCGAGCGACCCGAGCGATCCCGCGAGCCCCTGTGCCGCGGACTACGGCCACGCGGGCGGCGACGACGGGAATCAGCGCCTCCAGACGCTCACCGCGATCAAGCAGGCGGGCCTCGGCTTCGTCGGGGCGGGGGCGGGCCTCAGCCTGATGCCCGCGAAGTTCTTCGCGATCAACATCGGGTTCCGGTTCACCGCGACCGTGCCCGTGTTCGTCCCCGTGCTGTCGCCCAACATCGGGATCGCGTTCGGTCCATGAGCCGTCGCGAGCGCGCGGGCGCGGTCTTCGGCGGTCAACGAGCGACTCGGCGCGCCACAGCGCCTCGGACGCGCGCATGAGACCGAACGAGCTCCTCAAGGTCCGCAACGAGAAGGTCGCGAAGCTCCTCGAAGGCGTGTTCGCGGGTGGCGACTCGCGCGCCCTCTTCGACGCGCTGGTGCGCCTGTCCGGGATGCCGGGGCCGAACCCGAACCTCGATCTCGCGCGCGCGGTCGGCGCGGAGATCGCCGCGGCCGGCGGCGGCGGCCTCGCGCTCACGGACGAACTCCTCGCGGCGCGGCACCCCTACCTGGTCCGGGTGGGGCTGCAGGCGCTCGCGGCCCGCGCGAGCGATCGGAAGGATCCCTCGGGCGCGATGAAGAAGCTCCACGACGCGGCGGACGAGATCGACAAGGCCGCGCGCGACGCGGTCATCGCGGCCCTGTCCGAGGTCATCACGGCGCGCGGGGACGAGGTCGTCCCGAAGCTCGCCGCGTTCACCGACGGGTTCCTGCACGCCTACGTCGCGCTCGAGGCGCTCACCGCGCGCAAGGCGCTCGACGCCGTGAAGGACGGCGTCGAGGTGACGGCGCGACTCGACGAGGCGTTCGCGCTCGCGGACACGTCGTCGCGCGCGGACGAGCGTGCCCAAGGCGTCCGCCTCCTGCGAGAGGGGTTGCCCGCGCACGTCGCTCGACTCGCGGCGCGCTTCCCAGAAGCCCGGGCTTGGCTCGAAGAGCGGCTCGTGGTGGAGCGCCCAGAGTCCAGGGACGTCATCGGCGCGGCGCTCGTCGCGCTCCGAAGGGCGGGGTTGCCGGAGGCGGAGGCGGAGCGCCTCGTCGCGGACTTCGAGAAGCACTCCCCCGTTCGGCGCGACGCGGCGCGCGTCGTCGAAGGTACGCGCAAGCGCGGCCGCGCGACGTCGAAGCCGCGCACGCGGTACCACTGACTCGCTGTTCGGACGCGCGGCCGACGCGCAGGCTGATCGAGCATCGGGCGCGGTCACGACACTCGGCCTGCCGGCTCGCCGTTGCGTAGGGCCCGCCTCCCGCGAGCGAGACCGTCCGGTTTGCAGCCGCTCGTGCGGACTTCCCCGTCCCAGCGCCCGGGCCCTATTCTGCGACCGTGGACATCGCCTCGCCTCGACCTCTCGCTGGACCCCCACTCGCCACGCGGGCGGCGATGGAGGGGCCACGGCGATGACCAAGCTCAGCGACGAGGCACACGAGCACGCGCGTGTCGTCGCCGCCCTCACGGGCCACGCGGACAAGGACTGGGCGGTGCTCTCGCAAGTCTCGGGTACCACCGTGCCTTGGGCGGGGAAGCTCGCGCGAGAGTTCATCGGCGCGCTCGACGCGAACCCGCGCACCGAGCGGTTCATCCGCGGAAAGAAGGACGCGCGCGAGGCGAACGTCACGCACTGGTTCGAGCAGCTCCTCAGCGGGAAGGCGGCCCCGGGGTTCTGGAGCGAGTGCGTCCTCGTCGGTCTGGCGCACGTCGCCGCGGGCGTGCCGAACGCGCTCGTCGTCGCGGGCGCGCGGCACATCGAAGAGGTCTTCCTCTGCCACGTGATGGGCGCGTTCGGGCCCGAGGAGGCGCTCCGCGTGCACGCGACGTTCGCGCGCATCCTGAGCACCGCGGTCGCGGTGATGATCGCGGCGGGCGACGACGCGGAGGACGAGACGCTCGTGCAGCTGGGCCGGGACCCGGCGCGGTTTCGCGAGCGCCTCAAGCTCGACATCCAGGCCCGGGTGCGCGCGGCGCGCGCGGAGCTTCCGCGGCTCGAGTGGAACGAATCGCTCTCCGTCGGCGTCACGCCGATCGACGAGCAGCACCGGCGCCTCTTCGAACTGCTCGACGCCTTCCAGCGCGCGAACACCGAGGACCACGAGGCCGCGCTGCGCCGCGACATCGTCGAGGATCTGATCGACTACACGAAGATCCACTTCGCGTTCGAGGAGACGTTGCTCGCGCGTCACGGCTACCCGGACCTCGACCCGCACCGCGGCGCGCACGCGCGGCTCGCGGAGCAGGTCGAGGCGTACGCCGACGCTGCCCACAAGGGGGCCGGCCCGCTCGGCACGGAGCTCTACTTCTTCCTGCGCACCTGGTTGAACGGGCACATCCGCGGGACGGACCGGCGCTACGGGCCGTTCTTGAACCAGCGCGGCGTGAGCTGAACCGCGCGTAGAATGGAGCGCGGATGCTGCGCGACGTCCCGCGACCACGACCGCGGTTCGAACTCGAGTCGGACCTCTCCCCGGAGGAGCTCCTCCGGCGGATGAAGGCGTTCCTCGCGAGCAACGATCGGATCAAGGGCGCCGCGGTCGTGGATCGGCTCGAGATCGCGTACGTGAGGGGCGAGCAGCACTTCTGGTCGCCGCAGTTGATCGTCGCCGTCTCGGCGGACGGCACGGGGTCGCGCCTCGCGGCGCGGTTCGGTCCGCACCCCCACGTGTGGGGGATGTGCATGGCGATCTACCTCGTGCTCTTCTTCTTTTCGCTCATCGCCGCCGCGTACGGCGTCTCGCAATGGATGGTGCACCAGCCCCCGACCGCGCTCCTCGCGATCCCGTGCGCGCTCGTGGCCGCCGGGCTGCTCTTCGGCGCGAGCTTCGTCGGGCAGGGGCTCGGCTTCGAGCAGATGTACGAGCTCCGGGCGACGCTGACGCGCATCTCCGAGGGCCGCGCCCAGCAGCCGAGCGTGCCCGACGCCTGAGCCCGCGAGCTCAGCCCAACGCGAAATTTCGTCGGGAGGCGACACAGCGGAAGCCCACGCGATACATGTTCGCGAGGGATGGATTCGGCTCGTCGTTCATCGGCTCTCCGGTCTCCGTCGCGATGTGCGTCGCGCCCGCGGCGATGGCCTCGCGGATCCGGAGCGTCATGAGCGCTCCCTGCGCGCCGCGCCGGCGATGCGACGCCGCTGTCCCGCCGAGTCCGAGCCACGCGCCCATGCGATCCTGGTAGAGGAAGCCACCCGCTACGATCGCGTCGGCGGCGTCGAACGCGGCGAACGCGCGGAAGCCGCCCGCGCCAACCATCGCGGCGGTCCACGGGGCCATCGCCGGGGGCATGCCGTGCGCGGCGAGGAGCACGTGCGCGAGCTCCAGCGCACGATCGGGGTGGACCTCGCGGAGCGCGAAGGGTGTCTCGATCTCGGGCGGCGGCTCTGTCCCGCGAAGCACCTTCGCCCACGTGGGCCGCGACGCGAGCGCAAAGCCACGCGCTTCGAGCTCCGTCACGAGCCGCGCCTCTTCGCCGATGGGAGAGACGTGGACCCAGAAGCTCTTCGAGCCCGCGGCGCGGTAGCGCGCCACGATCGCGTCGAGCGCGCTCCCCGACACGGGCTCGTCCACCCCGAGGCCGATGACGCGGTTCATCAACGAGACGGGGATCGAGGGCGCGATCAGGGCCGTCCCGCCCGCGAGCCGCTCGGCCACGAGCCCCATGGGCGGAGGCGCGAGGGCGAACATGGAGCGCCAGGCGGCCGCCTCGATGTGGTCGGCGATGGCGATCTCGTCGCGGGTGGGTGGGGAGCTCGGGGAAATGACGGCGGGGTTGTGCATGTCTACTTTACGATGTAAGGTTTGGATCGGTTGCCTCGAACGAACGACAAATCGAAGGCGCGACGATCGGCGCGCGGCCTGGGGCCGGAGAAGGGCGCTACGCGGACCGAGCGGCGCCCGCTGTCGCGCGAGCGCATCGCGGAGGAGGCGCTCGCCGCGATCGACGAGGTAGGCGTCGATGGCCTCACGATGCGTGGGCTCGGCGCCCGCCTCGACGTCGAGGCGATGGCGCTCTACCACCACTTCCCGAGCAAGGGTGACCTGCTCGACGCGGTCGCCGAGCACTTGATGGGCGAGCTCCGGATGCCGCGCTCGGGCGCGCCGATGGATCGCATCCGCGAGGGACTCCGTCGCTACCGTGGTCTCGCCGTGAAGCACCCGCGGGCGTTCGCTCTGGTCACGACGCGTCGGCTGTCCACGCCTCGTTCGCTCGCGGTCCTCGAGCAGATCCTCGCCCCGTTCGCCGACGCGGGCTTCGACGCGAAGATGAGCGCGCGGCTGTTCCGACTTGGCGGGTACTTCGCCGGCGGGGCGGGCCACGCCGAGATCGCGAGCCGCGCGGCCCAGCCCGACCCGACGCCCATCCGGCTCGAGCTGGCCGAGCCTCCGCCCGAGCTTCCGAACGTCGCGCGGGTCGCGCCTCACCTGCGGCTCTCGAAGCTCGACGACCTCTTCGAGTTTGGGCTCGATCAGATCATGCGCGTGATCGAGGCGTCTCCAAAGACCGTGGACTGACCGCCTCACCGCCCGCCGAGATGGTCCGACCAACGTCGACGGAGCAAAGCCTCTACATCAGCGAGCATGATGCTCGTTCGGCAGCAGAGGCCGAACAATAGGAAGACAGAAGAGAAGCAGAATGATTTTGTTCTGCTTCTCCGGGCTGCCTGTCTTCCCGTCTTCCGGTGACTCTCCTCTGAAACTGATCAGAATCAGCGCTCGCTGACTTTGCGCGAATCCCCGAGCGTCGTTGGGAGCTGATGGAGGAACGCGATGCCGGAGAGCGTGAGCACGCCGAGGTCCTCGAGGCCGTCGCCGTCGAAGTCCGCGGAGACGATCCCATTCGCCGATTCGAGAAGAGCATCGGGGGCGACGTTGACGTCGGCGAGACTCTCGAACGTGCCATTGCAGAGGGCGCCGCTCACGGCCTCGTAGCGCAGGATGCCGCGGGACGTCGCGATCAGGAGGGCGGGGGCGGGCCCTCCGAGGTCGATGGATCGGAACCCCGTCATCGCGGTCGCTTGTGGCGCGTCGACGCGACATACGGCGAGGAGCTCGGCGCCGCTGTGCTCGGCGAAGAGCAGCTGGCTCTTCGGCACGAAGTCCTCCTTCGTACCTGTCGCCACGGTCTCGTCGGTGGACTCGGTCACCAGGGCTACTGCATCGAGGTCTCCGTCACCGTCCACGTCTGCGGCGCCGACGGTCGTCGCCCCGCCGTAGATCAGAGGGTCCGACGATCCGAACGGCGCGGTCGAGCCGACCGTACCCGACTGGAAGGTCTGCGCCGAGATGACGAACAGATCACCGACGCTCCCCATTTCCTGAAAGTGCGTGCCGCCGACGAGGATCTCGGGAGCCGCGTCGCCTTCGATGTCAGCGACCGCGATCGTTGGACGGCTGAAGTCGAGCGCGAGCGCGGGTAGCCGGACCTGATGCGCAGGGAAGATCCCACTCGTGGGCGTGAGCCCGGCACCGCTCGTCCCGGGGACGACGAGGAGCGTCGGGGCCGAGCCGGGGCCGATCGCCACGATATCGGGCGAGCCATCCGAACCGGGGCCGCTCGCGCCGGCGACGTCTGCGATGGCGAGCGCTTCGGGCGTGAAATCGGACGGATCCTCTCCACCGGCCGAGGGGAGGCGGAGCTCGTACGGCGAGCTCAGCACCCTGGATGACGTGCCCGTGAAGGCCGCAGCCGCGTGCAGCGCCGTGCTCTCGCACACGGACACCATCGTGACGTCCGAGATGCTGTCCAACGGCGATCGATAGACGCGGCCGGACACGATCTGGGCTGCCCAGGGCGCCTCGCCGATGGGGGTCGGCGGCTCCGGAAAACCGTGAAAACGTCCAAACGCGACGGAGAGCGAGTCGTTCGCGCCGCACGGGATCCCGCCCTCGGCGATGAAGACGTCGGGCGTTCCGTCCCCGTCGAAGTCGCCGACGGCGAGCGCATGGACGACGGAGGTCGTGGGGATGAGGCCCGGCGCGAACGCGCTGAAGGGCCCGCCGAGGAGGACCTCGACGCCGTTCGTCGTCCGCGCGGCGACGATGTCGAGGTAGCCGTCCGCGTTCACGTCGACGATCTTCGAGGCAAACCAGTCGCCGATGTAGGCGGCCATTCCTTTCGTGGAGAGCTCCGCGCCCCCGCTCAAGTACAACTCGTTCCCGACGATCAGGTCGACGAAGCCGTCGGCGTCGAGGTCGGCGACGTCGCTGACGAGCGCATCCGTCGGGCCGAACTGGCCCGCGACCGCGCTCGGCACGTCGAACCGGTGTGCGACGTCCATTCCGCCTGCGGTAGCGGTGAGCGTGTAGAGGGCGTGCCGGTCGTCGGCACACTTTCCCTCGATCCAAACCGTGTCGGTCGACGACGCGCTCGAGGGCGCAACGAACGCCGCGAGCGGTACCAGGTTCGGACAATCGAGCGCGCTGGGATCCGAGAGCGCGATCGTAGCGACCGGGTAGGGGGTGCATACCGGGTCGCACGCGCCGCAGACGGGGACGACGTCGACCTCTGCGTGAGCGACGGAGGCGAGCACGACGTCCCTGCAGCTCCGCGTGGCGGAGAGCTTCGCGCGGGTGATCGCGCCGATGTCTGCGAAGGGCCGAGTGAGGCCACCGTTCAGGAGCGGAGTTGGGATCCCGAGTTCCGACTTGGTGAAGAGGAGCGACGCCGCGCCCGTGGCCGAACAGAGCGCTTGCGCTGTCCCCGGCGCGGAGCAGTCCATGAGCCGCGCGAAGACGTCGAGATCCGGGTGCGACGACGCGTCCGGATCGACGGGGGCGAGCGCGGGCGCGTCGACCGGGACGACGCGAAACGCAGCTCCGGGATCATCCGACGCGTAGGTGCGCAGGCCGAAGGAGGCGCCCTCGAACGTGAGCAGACTGCTGTTGAGTGGCTCGAGGACGTCGTCCAATCCGTCGCCTGTGAGGTCCCCCGCGACGCCGTCGGTCGCGCCCTCGTAGGGCGAGAACGAGAACCCGAGCGGGACCGGCGTGCGCCCATCGAACGAGACGAGCTCGTCGCCGTTGTCGCCTTGGACGAACAAATCGGTTCGACCGTCGCCGTCGTAGTCGACCGGGACCGCATTGCGCGCCACGGTCGGAAAGATCGCGCCAGTCTCGAACGTGCCCGACGGCTTGCGGCAGATGCCGTCGCCTCCCGCGCGGAAGCCGGTTGGACATTGGCCATCGCTCGCCTGGAAGTGACACGCCCCGGCGAGGTCCCTCGGAACGCAGGTGAAGGTGACGCCACCCTCGACGAGGGACGCGCCGTCGCAGTCTTCAGCGTTGCCGAGCACGCGGTCCCCGCAGCCCGTCTCGACGAGCTCGGGGAGCGGCGTGCAGCCGACGAGGAGGGCCGACAACGCGAGCCACGCACGCCTCCGGAGGCGCTGCGCGGCGAAGCCAAGAAGGATCATGCTTTCCATCCTAGAACCACTCCAGGGGCGGGGAGCCCCCACCTACGCCAAACCCTCTCAAGCGTTGCTCGCGCTGCGCTCGCACGTTTCGTCGCGTGCACAGTTCGGTTCGACGATCGGGGGGCGTGCGTACGGGGACACTCGTCGCAAGCAGACATTCCATGGCCACACTTTCGGGCGGACCAACCTTCGAACGTTCTCGGCGCGCTCACACGCGAGGACGACTCTCTCGGTGCTCGGTCGGGCCGCCCCCCTCTTTGGCCCCCGCCCAGCGTTGGCTCAGAACAGCGGAGCGCGCTGCGACGCCGCGGCCGGGTACGACTCACCGAGCGCTTTGTGGAGCGCGCCCAGCATCGCGCCCAGCTCGGCGCGCGAGGGAGTGTCGTCCGACGCGGACTCGAGCAAGCGGCGGATGCCCTCGTCGATCGTGTCGCAGACGAAGTGAACGCCCGCTTTGCCCTGGATGATGGCGAGCGCTCGCATGACGGCGCGCACGATCGAGACGCGGAACGCGTCGCCGACGGGAGCCGTCACGAGCCGGCGCAGCCGGTGCCCCACCTTGCGGAGCTGCGCCTCGTTCTCGGCGCGCGTGGGTCCGTCCGGCGGATCCGCGCTGGGAAGGACGACCATCAGCGCGACGATGGAGCCCGTGCGCGATCCCAGGAACGCGTGCATCTGCTGGAAGAGCCACTGGGTGCGGTGGAGCCGCGCGGGGCGCTGATAGACGATGAGGAACGCGTCCCCCCGCGCCGCCACCGCGACGCCGTCGTTGACCGAGACCTTTGCGTCGTCCCTCACCCTCCGGGAATATCCGATCGGTAGGCCGTCAGGGGTGCGTTCTCGCTCGGCTCGCGTACTCGCGTGTTCCACGCCCCGCTCGCAGCAGTCCCCTCCTCGGGTGGCTCCGGTCGGGGACCCCGGGTCTCTCGCCGGGGCGCGATCGTCAGGGCTCGTCGCGATAGTCGGTGATCTCGGGGTAGCGGCTCTTCAGGGTGGAGAGGGCCGCCGTGCGATCCTGACAATGCAATGTCTGTTCGAGGACCGCGCTCGTCGCGTCGTCCACGATCGCCCAGCCCCGCTCGCCGGAGACGTACTCGGGCGCGCAATCGAAGAGCGCGCCCGCGAGGTTCAGCCCGCAGACGTTCGCCTCCTTGCCGATCGTCACGATGTCCTGGCCCGCGGCGTTCTGGATCTGACAGAGGCTCGAGTAGACGAGGTGGCCGCCCGGACTGATCTCGACGAGGCGCCTCGGCTTGGGGGACGCGAGGTAGCCATCGAGCGTCTTCGAGAACGAGACGACCTGGTCCTCCTTGGAGCCCAGGACGAGCGTCGACTCGAGCGCGGATCCGGCGACGGTTCCGCCGGCCGCCATGGGGATGAGCACCTTGGCGACGTCCCCCTGGGTCTCCACGGCGCCGCCTCCGGCGCTGTGACCCGACATGGCGAGCCGCACCGAATCCACGTGCCCCTCGAGGAACGCGAGGTCTCCTGTGGGGCTCTTCACGGCCGCGACGACGGTCGCGAGATCGCCCGCGAGGTCCTGCGGCGTGTTGCCCTGGCCGCAGATCGACTCGATCAAGTTTTGCAGGTAGAGCCCGGGATGATCCGCGGCGACGACGATGAACCCGCGGCTCGCCCAGTGGGTCTCGATCTCGAGCGACTGGGTGCGGAACCCCGCGGTGCCGTGCACGAACACGACGACGGGGTACGGCCCGTGCGCGTCGTCGATGGGGAGCGCGTCGACGCAATCGCACGTCTGGAGGGGCGCTTTGTCGTCCGTGATCTTGGGCTTCTCGGAGTCCGGTAGCCATTGGCGCAGATCGTACGTCTTGGGCGTCGTCGCGCTGGTCGGGGGGATCGCGGGGTACCAGACTTCCGCCGTGAGCGCGCCGAGCTTCACGGTGCGCGCCCCGACCGTCCAGGGCCCGCGCGCGGAGGTGTCCGCGGGGTTCTCGAGGAGCTTCGCTCCATCGCAACCGAGGACCTCTTTCACCGACGTCCCTGTCGACGTCGAGCTCGTCGTCGACGTCGTCGCCGCGCCTCCGCCGCCCGTCCCCGTGGGCGTGTCGTCGCACGCCACCGCGAGCGACGCGACGAGCGCGACCGCGACGAAGACGGGCCGCGGGGCCCGCCCGCCTCGAACGCTCTTCCCTGCAGGCATGCTCGAGTCGACCATAGGCGAAGGGTACCACGCCGAGGACGCTGCTTCGGCGCGGGCGCCCGTCGAGCCCGCGCGCCGCGCGAGGGACTCCGTGCACCTTTCGCGATGGATCGCGGCCGCGCCAAGGTCGGTCCGCACGCGTTCGAGGCGTCGCGGCCCAGGCATGGTACGAGCGCGCATGGCGCATCGACTCACCCCGCGCGTCGTCGCCGACGAGGCGGCGCTACGAGCGTTGATCGGTCAACCGACGTCCGCGGTCACCTCGAAGATATCGACACGCCTGAACCCGCTCACGCGTCGATTCATCGAGCTGTCGCCGTTGGTCTGCCTCGCGACGTCCGACTCGGCGGGCACGTGCGACGTGAGCCCCCGCGGAGACCCGCCCGGGTTCGTGCGCGTGCTCGACGACGTCACGCTGCTCCTCCCGGAGCGGCCCGGGAATCGAATCGCCGACTCGCTCCGAAACATCCTCGTGAATCCGCACGTCGGCGTGCTCTTCTTCGTCCCAGGGGTCGTCGACACGTTCCGCGTGCACGGGCGCGCGACGCTCACGGACGACCCCGAGCTCCTCGCGCCCTCGGCCGTCGAGGGAAAGGCGCCGAAGCTCGGCATCCTCGTCGACGTCGAGACCGCGTACACCCAATGTGGAAAGGCGTTCATCCGCTCCGATCTCTGGAACCCTTCGCGCTATGTCGAGCGCACGGCGCTCCCATCGATCGGGCAGATCCAAGAGCTGCTGCAGGGTGGGGCTGTCGACGCCGCGACGATCGACGACGAGCGCAGAGCGCGGTACGCGCGTCGCGAGGGCTTCTACTGACCCCAGGAGGCGCGCCCTACGATCGCGGGAACCGCGCCCGACGGCGGGGCGACGGGCGCTCAGGCGCTCGGCGGATCGTTGCCGAACTGGAGGCGTCCTTCGATCTCCTCGGCGACGCACTTCAGATCCTCCGCCGCCTGCGCCTTGTCGCCGACGAGGTAGGCCCCGAGTCCTTCCAGGGCGACGAGCGCGAGGCTCGCGTTCACGCCGCGCTCCGAGAGGGCGCTCACGACGTCCGGGTTCTTCAGCAGGTGCTCCAGATCCGACAGGACCTCCTTGAGCTCCTTCGTCGGATCCACCTCAGGCCGTTCACCAAGTTCCGACACGCTCGCCTCGCTCGCTCGGGCCGTCCAGCCGAGAACCTCACCGCACCGTCGACGTCGTCCGCGGGATCGCGGAGAACGGCAACCTTGGCGGCTCCGAGCCCGGGACGCACTGGTATTTCGCGAAGTCCGTCACGCCGACGGACCGCAGCAGATCCTCGTCGACCCACGCCTTGCCTTTTCGCTCCCTCGGCTCCTTCGACAGGAGCTCGACCGTGGCGTCCGCGATGATGTCCGCCTTCCGCCAAATCTCGGGGCCGCCGAGGCCGAAGTTGATCGTCGCGTAGCTCTCGACGGCGGTCGCGGGCCAGAGCGCGTTCGCCGTGACGTTGTGCTCGGCGCACTCCTCGGCGATCGCCTCGGCGATCATCGTCATCCCGAACTTCGAGACCGAGTACGCCCCGTGCCCCGCGACGGAGTGCGCGTCGACGGCGGGAGACATCATCACGATGTGCCCGTACTTGCGGCTGATCATGTGCGGGAGCACGGCGTGCGACAGAACGAAGCTCGCGCGCACGTTGATGCCGACGATGAGGTCGAACTTCTTCACCGGCGTCTCGACGACGTCCGCCCACCAGAGGGCGCCGGCGTTGTTGACGAGCGCGTCGATCCTCCCGAAGTGGGCGATCGCGTGCTGGATCGTCGCCTCGCAGGCGTCCGCGTCGCGCACGTCGAGCCGAAGGGGGAGGGCCCGGCGGCCGAGCGCCTCGACCTCCTTCGCGACGCTGTGGATCGTCCCTGGGAGCCGATCGCTGTCGACCTCGCTCTTCGCCGCGATCGCGACGTCCGCGCCCTCGCGCGCGCACGCGAGCGCGACCGCGCGCCCGATGCCCCGCGACGCGCCAGTGATGAAGACCACTCGATCTCGAAGCCGCATCGGGCGCACTTACCACGGGTGGCGGGTCGGCGTGATAGAGCTCGACGCGATGGCGGTGATCTCGCTCGACACGACGCAAGCGCGCAGGCTGCTCATCGCGTCCGCAGCGCTCGCGGACGACCGCGCGCGACGCGCGACCCTCGGTGAGGTGCACGAGCTCGTCCGCCGGCTCGGGTACGTGCAGGTCGACTCGATCAACGTCGTCGAGCGCGCGCACCACCTCACGCTCTTCAGCCGGCTCTCGGGCTACCGCAAATCCCAGCTGACGTTCCTCCTCGAGAAGCGTCGCGCGCTCTTCGAGCACTGGACGCACGACGCGTCGATCCTGCCCATCGAGTGGTTCCCGTTCTACCGGCGACGCTTCGAGCGCGACCGCGCGCGGATCCGCAAGCAGCCTTGGTGGCTCGATCGCATGACGGGCGGCAAGCGGCGCGACCTCGACGCGCTCTTCGCGGACGTGCTCGCGCGCTTCGAACGCGAGGGCCCGCTCGGAACGGGCGACTTCAAGCCCGGCGCGCTTTGCTCCGGCGTCGACGAGGCTGAAGCGCGGAAGAGCGAGCGCGCGGGCTTCTGGAGCTGGACCCCCGAGAAGGCGGCGCTCGAGTACCTCTGGCGCACCGGCGCGCTCGCCGTGTCGCATCGAACGAACTTCCAGAAGGTCTACGACCTCACGCCGCGCGTGCTCTCCGGCGTGCACGCCGCGGAGACGCCGACCGAAGCGGCGCAGCACGACTGGGCGTTCGGCGAGGCGCTCGCGCGGATGGGCATCGGCACGCCCCGCGAGATCGCAGCGTTCTTCCACGACTCCGATCGGCACGCGGCGTCGGCGTGGGCGCGCCGCGCGATCGACGCGTCGTCCGCCGTGGAGGCGGACGTCCGGACCCACGAGGGCACGCGCCGCATGATCGTCGCGCCGGACTACGAGTCACGCATCGCGCGCGCGAGCGGCGCATCGGGCGCGCTCCGCCTGCTGTCCCCCTTCGACCCGCTGCTCAGGGACCGCGCGCGCGTGAAGCTCCTGTTCGGCTTGGATTTTCGCTTCGAGGGGTTCGTGCCGAAGGCGGATCGGGTGCACGGCTACTACGTCATGGCCGCGCTCGAGGGGGACGACATCGTCGCCAAGATCGACCCCAAGCTCGATCGCGCGCGCGGCGTGCTGGTGATTCAGAACGTCTGGTGGACTCGAGGCTTCGGCGGCTCGTCGGCGCGCGAGCGCGCGCTCGTCGGCGCCGTCGAGGAGCTCGCGCGTTGGTTGGGCGCGACCTCGATCGAGCTCCGCCGTCGCTGAGGCGCGCGCCTCACTCCGCGGCGTTCGTCGCCGCGTCGGGCTTGGGTTGGGAGCGCTTGAAGCGCTTCAGCAGCCGGTCGATCTTGTTCACGGGCGACTCGCCCGCGGGGGAGGCGTGGACGGCCTTGCCCACGCGGCGCATCCAGGCGAGCTCGTCCTCCGACATGCGCTCGTGGTCGAGCGCGCGCATCGCGAGTTCGAGCTCCGAGCGGTCCTTCGGCCCACAGAGGGAGACGTCGACGTGCGGGGAGCTCAGGACGAACCGATAGCAGTCCGTCGACGTCGGCGTGGGCTCGCCCTCGGGCGTGAACCGCGGGTTCAGGAGCGTGCCCCACCGCGTGACCGTGAACGCGAGCACGCCCGGATCCCCGGCCGCATCGAGCAGCGGGAACACCTCGCGCTCCGCGCCCGGGTGGGCCGCGTTGTACCGCACCATGATCGCCTCGAACGCGGGCTCCTTCACGAGCTCCGCGAAGGTCGGCCGGTCGTGGCTCGAAATCATGAGGTGACGGACCTTGCCCTTCTCTCGCAGCGCGCGCGCCTCGTCGAGGATGCGCGCGGGCGGCATGGAGTTCCACCAGCCGAGCGTGAGCACGTCGACGTAGTCGGTCTTGAGTCGCGAGAGCGCGCAGTCCACCCAGCGGCGCATGAGGAGCGCGGAGCGCGAGTAGCTCTGGATCGCGATGACCATCTCGCTCCGGTGCTTCGGAGCGAGCGCGCGCAGGCCGTCCGCGAAATGCGAGGTGCGTCGCAGCCCCCAGAAGAAGAAGTTCACGCCCCGATCGAACGCCCACACCAGGTCGTCCCCGCCGACGCCGTAGCTCGAGCCGATCGCGAGGCGGCTCACCTCGAGCCCCGTCTTGCCGAAGGTCACGCGCATGCGCCCCAGTCTACACAAGGCCCGCGGCAGCGGCGGCCGCCCCACGAAGCGCCGCGATTGCGGGGCGTTGGTCACGCGCCGCGATGGGGTATCTTCGCGCCGCGATGCGAATCACCGGATCGTCGGGCCGACGTCGGGAAGGAGACTCCCGTGCAATCCAGCGCTGAAGAACGGATAGAGAGCGCCTTGCTCGAGCTTCGAAAGCGCGCGCCCAAGGCGAAGGTGAAGAAGCCCGCTCCGTCGAAGAAGGTCGCGCAGCTCGAGGACGAGGCCGGGCCGTTGCCGGAGGAGCTCCGCGCGTACTTCCGCGTGTGCGACGGAGTCGAGCCCCCGCTCGGGCCGAGGCTCTACTCGGTCGACGACATGCTCGGGATCGACACGCCGGGCTTCTTCGCGATCAGCGGCGACGACGCCGGGGACTACGATCTCGTCGCCGCGCGGTTCGAGCCGGGTGCGGGAGCCGTCGTGTTCTGGGATCACGAGTCCGGGGAGGTGGGCCCAGTGCTCGCGTCGTCGGTCACCCGCTACGTCGAGATCTGGGCGAGCCGGTGCCCGCGATCGTCGGCCGATTTCGAAGCCCTCGCCCCACTCGCCCCCGCGAGCCGAAAGAAGCTCGATCCAGCGGCGGTGGCGCTGAGTCGGTCCAAGACGTTCACCGAACAGCTCGGGGTCGTGCGCCTCGAGCTCGTCGATCGGTCAGGGAAGTCGAAGCCTCGCGTGGGCATCAATCCTTTCACGAAGCAGCCTATGACGTTTCCCGCCGCCCCCAGCCGAAGGACACGCGGGTAGTCGGGACGACGCGCGAGGTGGCCTGCTGGACGACCGCTCGTCCGCGGTCGCCCGAGACCGATCCCTGCGGTCGCGCGGAGCTCACTTCTTGGCGGGCTTCACGCCGCCCTTCGGGCGCTCGTCCGGCGCGAGATCCTTGTTGCGCCAATACATGTCGACCTTCTTCTCGTCGGACTTGTCTGCGATCCCGACCATGTCGATCTCGGCCTCGATCGTGTCGAAGCCGTCTGGAGTTCCATCCTTCGGGAGGCACGTGAAGTTGATCTTGAAGAAGTCGCCCTTCTTCATCGGCCCATCGAAGAGCTTTGCGCCGGAGCACGTCAGCTTCTTCTTCCCGTCCTTGGTCGCGAGCTGCTTGCCCGCCTTGTCGTAGAAGTAGATCTGCACCTCGCCGTAGTTCACCGTCACGTCCGAGGTGTTCCGCACGTTGAACGCCGGGCCCTTGTCCTCGACGCGGAGGTACTTCACGTCCATGAAGCGCTTGTCGCCGCTGGCTTCGCACGGCTGCTTCATCGTGCCACCGCCCTTCGAGTCCTTGGGACAGTCGGCGCGCGGCGGCGCGTCCGGCTCGGCGGTCGGAGCGGCGCTGGCGGTGTGCGTCGGCGTGGGCTTCGGCGTCGGGGCAGGGGCCGCGCTCGCCGACGCCGAGCCGGCGGGGGCGCCCTCGTCACCGCAGCCCAACAAGAGAAACGACGAGAGGAGGCCGACGACGATCGCGGTGGTTCGCATGTCGGGCACGCTATCAAACTTCCGCGCTCCTCGCGGTCGAACCGCAGCGTGCGCGCTCGGACGCGCGCTCGAATCGAGCGGGCGGAGGCAACGTCGGGTGGCGCTCCGCCACTCAACTCGACTAAGACCCCACCATGACCCGAAACGGCACCAAGGGAACCGTGCTCGTCACCGGCTCGAACGGCGAGATCGGTCGCTCGTTGATCGAGCGAATCAAGGAGGAGGGTGAGCTCGCGATCGTGACGCTCGACCTCACCCCGGCGCCCGACGCGATCCGCGCGCTCGCGGACGCGAGCTACGCCGGCAACATCATGGATCGATACCTGCTCGATCAGATCGCCGCGCACCACGAGATCGACGCCGTGTTCCACCTCGCGGCGCTCCTCTCCACGCGCGGTGAGCGCGATCCCGAGCTCGCGCATCAGGTCAACGTCGAGGGGACGCTCAACCTCCTCCGCGTCGCGCAGCAGCAGTCCGGGCGCCTCGGCCGCCCCGTGAAGTTCCTGTTCCCGAGCTCGATCGCGGTCTATGGGCTGCCCAGCGTCCCGGAGAAGACGAAGGTCGGCCGCATCCGCGAGGAGGAGTGGAACGTCCCGATCACGATGTACGGCTGCAACAAGCTCTACTGCGAGCACCTCGGCCGCTACTTCACGCACCACCACCGGCAGCTCGGCGCGCTCGCGAACGTCGCGCGGCTCGACTTCCGGGCCCTCCGGTTCCCGGGACTCATCTCCGCGGACACCGTCCCGACGGGCGGCACGAGCGACTTCGGCCCGGAGATGCTCCACGCCGCGGCCCGCGGGCAGAGCTACGCGAGCTTCGTCGGGCCGGAGGCGAAGATCCCCTTCATGGCGATGCCCGACGCGGTGAGCGCGCTGCTCGGGCTCCTGCGCGCTTCGAAGGAGCGCCTCACGAGCGTCGTCTACAACGTGGACGCGTTCTCCCTCTCCGCAGCGGAGATCGCGTCTCGGGTCAAGAGCGCGTTCCCGAGCGCCGACACGACGTACGCCCCGGACGCGGTGCGCGCGCGCATCGTGGACAGCTGGCCCGAGGCGATGGACGACGCGCGAGCGCGCGCGGACTGGGACTGGAAGCCCGCGTTCGACGCGGACCGCGCGTTCGGCGAGTACCTGCTCCCCAAGATCCGCGCGCGCTACGCCCCCTGAGCCCGCGGTGTGCCTCGTCCTCCTCGCGCTGGAAGTCCACCCTGAGTATCCGCTGGTCGTCGCAGCGAACCGCGACGAGTTCCACGCGCGGCCCACGGCGAAGGCGGAGTTCTGGGCGGACGCGCCGAGCCTTTTTGCGGGGCGCGATCTCTCCGCAGGGGGGACGTGGCTCGGCGTCACGCGCAGCGGGCGCTTCGCTGCCGTCACGAACGTCCGCGCCCCGGGCGCGCGCACCGGGACTCGCTCGCGGGGAGACCTCACGCGGTCGTACCTCGTCGGAGACAGAGACGCACGAGACGCTGCCCTCGAAGTGATTGCCGCCGGGCGCGCGGCGACCAGCGCAGTCCCTCCGCGCACAATGGAGAAGAGCGCGCCGGATGCGCTCGATTCAGGCGCGGTTCCTCCGCGCACAATGGAGAAGAGCGCGCCGGAGGCGCTCGATTCAGGCGCGGTTCCTCCGCGCACACTAGAGAAGAGCGCGCCGGAGGCGCTCGATTCAGGCGCGGTTCCTCCGCGCACATTCAACCTCGTGGTGGGCTCCGTCGGCGCGCTGTTCGTCACGGACGGGGTGGCGTTGACTGAGCTGGCGCGCGGAGTGCGGGGCGTATCGAACGCGGCGGAGAGCTCGCTCGGCGGTTCCCGCGCGTGGCCCAAGGTCGAGCGAGGCGAGGCCAGGCTCGCGGAGGTTCTCGCTGCGCCCGGACCGATCGACACGGCCGCGCTCTTCGAGATGCTGGCGGATCGCTCGCGCGCGCCCGACGAGCTCCTGCCGGACACGGGGGTCGGGCTCGAGGCGGAGCGGTTCCTCTCGAGCGCGTTCCTCGTGAGCCCGCTCTACGGCACGCGATCGAGCACCGTCCTGACGGTGGATCGCCGCGGCCGCGTGACGTTCGAGGAGCGGTCGTTCGGGCCGGACGGGGGCGGGATCGGCGTTGTCCGCGAGACGTTCACGGTTCAGAGTTGAGCGCGATGGAGCGGATCGATCGGTACGACGTGCTCGCGCTCGTCCGAGAGGATGGACCGCTCGCGGTGTACCTCGCGCGCGACACCACGTTCGGGTGCGACGTCTCGCTCGAGACGGCGCCGGTCGATGCCACCGAGACCGTCGCGGGACTGCGCGCGGAGGCTCGCGCGAAGCGAGCGCGGAGCGACGACGTCGACGTGCGCGTCTTCGAGGATCTCGACCGCGGTCTGTTCTGTGTCGCGACGCGCAAGCACGCCCGCATCCCGAGGCCGAACGCGCGAGAGTCGGAGCCCACGTTCCACACCATGCCGCGCGTGGTGCCGTTCCTGCTCGTCGGCGCGGCGATCGTCGCGTGCGGTGTCGCCGTCGCCGCCGCCGTCCTCGTGCGCGCCCCGCACCTCGATGCCGCCCCATCGGCGCGCACGCCCTCGGTCGCGTCAGTGTCGTCGGAGGAGGTGTCGATCGCGTGGGAGGGGTGCCCGCCCACCACGATCACGCTCGCCGATGGCTGCATCGACGCGGCGCCGATGCTCCTCACGGACTGCGGGTCGGACTGTGAAGCGGCGGCGGCCGAGTGTCCGAGGAGCGCCTCGGGTGTGATCCGCGCCTGCGCCTCCCGGGCGGATGCGGAGAGGGCGTGCGCGCGCCAGGGCGGCGCCCTGCCGAGCGAGGATCAATGGTTGAAAGGAAAGCACGCCGGGATGACGATCGAGCGCGAAGCGTTCGAATGGGCCGCTCCCGCGGCAGGCGACACGACCACGCGAGGCTTCCGATGTTTCCACCCCAGCGATACCCAGCCCTGATCCTGCCGCTCACCCTCCTCGGTGTCGCGGCGTGCGGCGCTGCGAGCCCGCCCGAGTCGTCGGTGGACGCCGAGGCGACGGTCGCCGCGAGCCCTACCGGCGCGCCCTCGTCGACCGGGCCGAAGAAGCCTCCGCCTCGGCGCAACACGGAGATCCCGAAGGACGAGTTCCCGATGGATCCCGTGACCCACGTGCTGAAGCTCCCCGGCCCGATCCTGTACGACACGGGGAAGGCGACGCTGAAGAACGCGAGCGATGGGCCGCTCGGCTTCGTGAAGGACTACCTCGAGAGGAACCCAGGCGTCACGACGCTCCGGATCGAGGGGCACTCCGACGACCGCGGCTCGGCGAAGATGAACGCGGAGCTCACGCGCAATCGCGCGAAGGCGGCCGCCGAGTGGCTCATCGCGCACGGCATCGATTGCCATCGGCTCATCGCCGTCGGCTTCGGCGAGCGCAAACCCATCGCCGACAACAAGACGAACGAGGGGCGCGTCGCGAACCGGAGGATCGATTTCGTCGAGGCCGCGTACCAGAACCGCCCGACGATCCCCGGCGCGCTCGACGCCGGTGGGGACGTCGCCGAACTCGCCTGCCCCTAGCATTCGAGGGTACCGAGGGGGCGTAGTGCCGACTTCGTTGGGTTCGGCTATGGTCGCCGCGTGGCACACCAATTCGTCTTCACGATGCAGGACGTTCGGAAGGTCCATCCACCGAACAAGGAAGTACTGAAGGGCCTCTGGCTCTCGTTCCTGCCGGGCGCCAAGATCGGCGTCCTCGGCCACAACGGATCCGGGAAGAGCTCGCTCCTCCGGATCATGGCGGGCGTCGACAAGGAGCACCTCGGCGAGGCGAAGCCCGCGGACGGGATCCGCATCGGCTATCTGCCCCAGGAGCCCCGCCTCACGGCGCCGACCGTGGAGGAAGAGGTGAACCTCGCCGTGAAGGACATGCGCGCGCTCCTCGCTCGGAGCGAGGAGCTCGGCGTCCTCATGGGGGAGAACCCGGACGACATGGACAAGCTCATGGACGAGATGAGCGTCGTCCAGGACAAGATCGAAGCGGGCAACGGCTGGGAGCTCGATCGCGTGGTCGAGCGGGCGATGGACGCGCTCCGCCTCCCCCCGAGCGACGCACCCACCGACAAGCTCTCCGGCGGCGAGAAGCGCCGAGTCGCGCTCTGCCGCTTGTTGCTCGAGAAGCCGGACATGCTCCTCCTCGACGAGCCGACGAACCACCTCGACGCGGAGAGCGTCGCGTGGCTCGAGCGGTTCCTGCACGAGTACGCGGGGACCGTCGTCGCCGTGACGCACGATCGGTACTTCCTCGACAACGTCGCGGGCTGGATCCTCGAGCTCGATCGCGGCCACGGTCACCCGTTCGAGGGCAACTACTCCGGCTGGCTCGAGGCGAAGCGAAAGCGCCTCGAGGTGGAGCAGAAGGCCGAGACCGCCCGCAAGAAGACGCTCGAGCGAGAGCTCGAGTGGGTGCGCCAATCGCCGAAGGCCCGGCAGGCGAAGAGCAAGGCGCGC
This sequence comes from Polyangiaceae bacterium, assembly GCA_046351395.1. GTDB lineage: Bacteria > Myxococcota_A > Polyangia > Polyangiales > Polyangiaceae > CAYYKK01. The sequence goes on along the minus strand of JAXLYP010000019.1, from coordinate 46,428 downwards.
CTCGCCGCGTACGAGACGCTCCTCGCGCAGGACAAAGAGAAGGCCTACGAGGCGACGGACATCGTCATCCCGGCGGGCGCGCGCCTCGGCAACGTGGTCGTCGAGGCGAAGAACCTCAAGAAGAGCTTCGGCGATCGCGTCCTCATCGACGACCTCACGTTCTCTCTGCCGAAGGGCGGGATCGTCGGCGTCATCGGCCCGAACGGCGCCGGCAAGACGACGCTGTTCCGCATGATCGTGGGCGAGGAGAAGCCGGACGCGGGGGAGCTCCGCATCGGAGAGTCCGTCGAGCTCGCGTACGTGGACCAGTCCCGCGACGCGCTCGACGCAAAGAAGAACGTCTGGCAGGAGATCTCGGGGGGCGAGGAGAAGATCACCGTCGGCAAGCGCGAGGTGCAGAGCCGCGCGTACGTCGCCTCGTTCAACTTCACGGGCAGCGATCAGCAGAAGAAGGTCGGCGATCTCTCGGGCGGAGAGCGCAACCGGGTCCACCTCGCGAAGCTCCTGAAGCGCGGTGGGAACCTCCTCCTGCTCGACGAGCCGACGAACGATCTCGACGTCGACACCCTCCGCTCGCTGGAGGAAGCGCTCCTCAACTTCGCGGGCTGCGCGGTCGTCATCAGCCACGATCGCTGGTTCCTCGACCGCGTGGCGACGCACATCCTCGCGTTCGAAGGGGACAGCAAGGCTGTCTGGTTCGAAGGCAACTACCAGGCGTACGAAGAGGATCTCCTGCGCCGCAAAGGCAAGGACGCGAACGAGCCGCACCGCATCCGCTACCGGAAGCTCTCGGACTCATGACCGCGCGCGCCGCCGTCGCGCTCCTCGGGCTCGCGCTCGCGGGCTGCGCGGGCAACATGCTCGGCCGGAGCGTCGCGGTCGAGAGCCACGACTACACGTTCAAGGACGAGTCGCTCTCGTTCGTCGAGGGTACCTCGCTCTCCGACCCCAAGGGGGACGCGACGAAGCGCCCCCCCGAGTACACCACCCAGCCCGTCGCGCTGTTCCTCGAGGGGGACGGGTCCGAGTGCCAGAAGTACAGCGACACGGGGTGGGAGAAGTTCGTGCGGCGCTTCGCGGGCGACTACGTCCTCGTCCGCGCGAAGACGTTCGTGAACGCCACGTGCGGGACCGAGAAGTTCGCGAAGTTCGATTTCCTCTCGCGCCTCGACGAGCTCGGCGTCCTCCTCACGGAGATCAAGAAGACCCACGAAAAGCAGCCGATCGTGCTCATCGGACACTCCGCCGGGGCGACGCTCGCGGTGATGTACGCGAACGCTCATCCCGGCGAGATCGCGGGCCTCGTCAACCTCGGCGGGGGGCTCGACCCGCTCGAGCGCGTGATCAAGCAAGCGGAGCGCGAGAAGGGGCTCGACCCCGAGTCGCTCCGTGAGTCGGAGGGGACGATCGACGCCGCCATCGAGACCGCGAAGGGCGGCGGGAACCCCGACAAGGCGATGTGGGGCCGCACGGAGAAGTTCTGGGGGCAGATGTTCTCGGTGGAGGTGAAGGAGGAGTGGCTCAAGGCGACCGTGCCCGTCCTCGTCGTCCACGGGGACGCGGACGTCGTCGTCCCGTTCGCGCTCATGGCGAAGAACAAGCGTGAATTGAAGCGCAAATCGAAGACGAACTTCGCGTTCGACTTCGAGCACGGCATGAACCACGACCTCTTCAACGACTCGGTCTTCCTCACGGTGAACGACTGGATCAAGAAGAAGATCATCGACAAAGCCGGTGGGGCAGATGGCCCCGCCGAGCACGAGCCCGACGAGAAAGAGCCCGGCGACGCGCACGACGACGCGAAGGCGGGACCGGAGCGGTGATAGCCTCCGAGATCGTCATGCGTAGAACTTGGATCTCCTTCGCTTCCCAGTCGCTCATCGCCGGATCGATCGCGCTCTCCAGTGCGCTCTTCACGACCGCGTGTCGGGACGACGCGGACACGACCTCGTCCTCCTCCTCGGGTGCCAGCACGTCCTCCAGCACGGGCTCGGGGGCGGGCGGCGGGGGCACGGCGCTCAAGATCCTCAACTGGAACCTGCACAACTTCTACGACGACAAAGACAACGGCTCGATGACGGGCGAGATCGTGAAGAGCTCGGCCGATTACAAGGCCCAAACCGCGTTGATCGCCAAGGTCATCGGCGCCCTCGACCCGGACGTGGCGATCCTCCAGGAGGTCGAGAACCAAGGCGCGCTCGACACGCTCAACACGGCCCTCGGGAACAAGTATCCAGAGCGGAGCCTCATCGAGGGGAACGACACGCGTGGCATCAACAACGCGGCGCTCAGCAAGATCCCGTTCGCGAAGGTCGTCTCCCACAAAGACGACCAGTTCGTCGAGGCCGGCTCCGGGCAGACGTTCTCGTTCACCCGTGACGCGATCGAGTACCACTTCAGCTTCGCGGGGCGGAGCGTCGCGCTCGTCGGGGTGCACTTCCGATCGAAAGTCGACCCGGACAACCCGAACAAGCGACTCGCGGAGGCGGAGCGCGCTCGGGCCATCGCCGACGAGATCACGAAGGCGGACGCGGAGACCGGCGTCGTCATCCTCGGCGACTACAACGACACGCCGAACTCCGACCCGATGACCGCGATCAAAGGCAAGGCGCCGAACCTCTACGCCGACTCGGCGACGTTCGTCCCGACCGCGGATCAGTGGTCCTTCGACTTCATGGGCACGAAGGAGCTCATCGACCACCAGATGGCGAACCCCGTCATGTCCGAGTTCGTGGAGAAGGACACCGCCACGATCGTCCACTCGAAGGACGTGGACGACGCGAGCGATCACTCGCCGATGATGATCACCTACCTCGTGAAGTAGCTCACTCCGAGCCGCGCTTGAGCGCTTTCGCGGTCGCCTCGGCCGCTTGCTTGCGGCTCTTGGCGTCGCGAAGGAGCGGCTCGTCGCTGAGGAGCGCGATCGCGGCGCCGTAGCGCTCCGCGACCGCGAGCCACGCGTCGCCGTCGTTCGTGCGAGGGATCCTGAGCTGCTCGATGATCGCGCTGTCGTACGCCGCGAACCCGCGGGTCGCGCCGTTCTTCTCGTCGCGCGCGACGGCGTCGAGCGCCGCGATCTTCCCGAAGTCTTGCGGCATCGCGCCCGCCTTCGCCATGAGGATCGCGACGTCGTCCGGGCCGTTGCGGAGCGCGAGCGCGAGCGCGAGATCCAAGAGGTCTTCCCCTGCGAGCTTCTCGTGACCGATCTTCGTGAGGAGCGCGGCGCACGCGTCGAAGTCCACCGCGCGCCAGTAGCGGATGCCCATCCGCAGGCGCGCGTGCGCGTAGTGGAGGGTCGCCTCGTCGGAGAGCTTCGCGTCCTTCAGCGCGACGCGGAACTCGGTGGGCACGCCGCGATCACGCAGGTTCTCGAGCACCGCCGGATCGGTCGCGTACGTCGGGTCGAGCAGCGCACCGACGAAGAACGTCGGGAGGGTGGCCGCGAGCCGCGCGCCCATGCTCCCGGAGCCGAGCGGGTGCGGCGACGCGCGCCTCAGGACGTCGAGCGCGTCGACGCGCCGCCCGCCGTACATCTTCGCGACCAGCGCGCGCGCGATCTCCGTGCGCCCGTCGCTGATGATCCCCGCGTGCGCCATCTCCTTCAGGCCGACCAGGGCCGCCGTCATCCCGCGTGTCTTGCGCGCGTCGAGCGCTTGATCGAGGTTCGAGTAGTAGTCGTTCAGCGCGGTCGGATCCGAACGGAACTCGTCGGGGATGGGCGCCTCGCGGACGACCTCGACGAGCCGCAGATCCGCCGTACCGGACGCGATGGCCGCGATCCCCTTCCCGTAGTAGCTCAGCTCGGAGCTCATCTTCGAGAGCTCCTCGACCGCGTTCGCCTGGTCTTTGAACCACGTGATGAGCGGACCCTTCGTGAACGTCGTCACGCGGTCCTTCGTGTAGGGCGGATCGAGCTTCGGCGGATCTTGCACCGTGCGGAGCAAGCGCGCCGCGAGCGCCTGGCCGATCAGCGTGTGGTAGACGGCGCCGGGGATCTGGCGCTTCCCCTGGGGCTTCGGCGTCCCCGGCTTCTCCACGAGGAGCGGCTCGGCCATCGCGTCGCCGCATTCGGGCGGAGCGAGGTCGATGCGAAGCGCGCGGATCACGCCGGCTTCGAAGCCTTCGCACGACTCGATCAGGGCGAGCGCCTCGTCGCGCGCGGCGGGCTCGGCGAGCGCCATGGCCTTGTCGAGGAGGTCGAGCGCCGCGGGCTTGTCGCCGCACGACGGACGCTTCGCTTTCACGTTCGCGCCGCGTGTCACCCACGCGGTGCACTCGTTCGGAGGAGGCGCGGGGACGTTCTTCGGGGTCGCGGGGAAGGCGACGTCCGCGAACGTCGGCGCGGGGCCTGACAAAAGGGGGAGCCACTCCTCTCGGATGAGACCCTCCAGCGCGAAGGGATCTCCCACAGGGGGCGAGAGGGGGGCGCCGCTGCTCGTGGGCGGCGCATCCACGGCTCCGGCCGAGGTGGACGCGGACGCACGTGGCGCCGCCGCTGGTGAGGAAGGTCCGCAACCCACGCCGAGGAGGGCCGTGGCGAAGAGCCCCCCCACGAGGAAGTCCCGCATCATGTTTCGAGCACCTTGGTTCGAGGTCGATCGCGTCGGTCAGTCGCCGGCCGTGGACTTTCGCCCCGCGCCCGCGATTTGGTCCCACGTCATGCGCTCGCCGCCCGTGACGATGGACACTTGTCGGAGCCGGAGCACGACCCGCGTCACCGTCGAGGAGTGGGAGAACACCACGTCGTTCTTCCGAGACTGCTCGAACACCGCTTCGGTTCCCGGCCGCGGGAACGGATGCGACAAATACGTCATCCGCTCGTCGTTGTGCTGCCCACCGAGGAGGCGGGCGCCGAGGAGGCCGTGGTCCAAGACGGGCTTGTGCGTCGCGATCTCGGTGACCTCGATGCACCGCATGTCCACGTCGACGTGGTAGACGCGGTTCTGCGTCCAGATCTCGACCATCGTCCAGGGACGATCCACGGACGGCGGGCGGCGCACCTCGTTCACGAGCTCGATCTCGACCGCGGGCAGGTTCGAATACCGGTCGGGCGCGCTCGAGGGGAAGGGCACGCTCTCCTGCGTGTCCCCGAGGATCCTCCCCGCGACGTTCTTCGGAACGGTCGGTGGCTCGATGGGGCTCATCTCGGGATCGGTCTTTTCGTCGCTCATGACGACCGCCAAGGTAGCGCCAATGCGCGCACGGGGCCGCGCCAAAAGCGCGCCATCGCGCCGCGGCGGCGCGGATGCGTGCCCGTCAGCGGACGATCTGCCACTGGTCGTCGATCTTCGAGAGCATCATCTCGAAGAACCCCCCGTTCCCGTCCGCGTCCGGCCCACGCCGGACGAGAGGCTCCCAGTCCGTACCGATGCAATCGACCACGCGCCCCTCCCCGACGAGCCGGAGATCCAGTTTGTCCTCGGGGATGGGGAGGAGGACCCAGCTCGGCTTGCCGAACTCGTCCGCGATGACGCGGCGGATCTCGTTCTTCTTGTTGGCGGGGCGCTTGCCGTAGGCGAGGGCGGTCTCCGCCACGCGCACCTTCTGCTTGTCGAGGAACCCCTCGCAATCGCCCGCCTCGAGCAGAGCCCGGATCTCCTTCAGATAGGCGAGGATCTCCGCTCGGGTCGGCTCGTCGAGCGTGAGGGGAGCGGCGCTTTGGTGCGCCCACGGGCCGAACAGCTCGCCGAGATCCTTGCTCGCCGAGATCACGAGCGGGTGCTCCTCGGCGACCTTCGGGTCGGGCGGCCAGTGGAACTCGACGAGGTGCTCGGCGTCCGGGCCGCCGACGACCGCGTGCATGGGATAAGCAGACAGTTTCGCCCACACCTTCTCGTCGGCGGGCGCTCTCCTCGACTTCCCTTTGTCTCCGCCGGTCGCGGCCTCCGACGGCTTCGGCCCCGGCCGGATGATCGCGGAGATCGTGTTCACGCCGTCCCGGACGAGCTGGTTCACGGGCGTCGAGGCGTACTCGCCATGCTTCGGTCCCCGGAGGACGACAGGGATGTCGTTCAGCCAGAACTCCGCGTCGCAACCCTCCGCTTCGCACTCGAGCACGTAGAAGTCCGCAGCCATCTCAATCGCCTCTCCGTCTCACGGCTTCGGCGCCTGCCCGCCGACGCGCCACGCCTCGACCTGCGACACGTAGTGCTCGAGCTCGTCGAGGCCGTTCTTCTCCGTCGCCTTGTCGACGATCTTCGTCACCTTCCCGAAGGGGTCCCCCCATTTGTCTGCCTTCGCGAGCTGGTCCAAGAACTCCTGCCGCACGGGTCGATCCTCGGCGTCCGCGTCCGAGATCTCCTTGTCGATCTCCCGGAGCACGCGGAGGTAGTCGCTCTCGATCGTATGGATGGCCTCCTTGACGGCCTTCATCCGCTCCGCGGTGTATTCGATTTGGTCGAGCAGCCGGGGCGCGAGGGCGATCTTCTTCGCATACTTCGCGATGTACTTGCCGACCCCGGGGATCGCCTTGCGCTTGCTCGCGGTCTTCCTGACCTTGCCCGTCCCGGACGTGTCTCCGACGACGACCACGCGACCGTTCTCCATGGCCTTGATGAAGAGCTCCCATTGTCCGGTCCAGGCCGTCGTCTCGTCCGTCTTGATCTGGTTCTTCGTCCCCATGGGCGAGCAGCTGATGCCCGGGTCGTCGGTCCACGGCCAGTCGTATTTCTCGTCAGTGTCTGCGTCCTGCTCCCACTCGGCCGGATCGCGCCTCTGGGCGGCGTCGAGCTGGATGTCGTGATAGTGGGAGAGCACCTCGTCGAGCTGGCCGAATTTCGCGGACGCGCGCAGGAACGCGTGGCGGAGCGTCCTCCGGGCGCGGAACGCGTCATTGCCGTTGTCGTGCCCGCGCGGGCAGAGGACGCCCTCGCGGTAGGGGACGCCCGGCGGGTTCCCGTCGATGAGCGATTTCTCGATCTGCTTGATCTTCATCAGGCCGACCAGCTTGAACGTCACTCCGATCGACAAGCCGAGGAAGTAGGTCTCCCAGAAGATGCCGAGGCGCTCCTCGCTCGGGTCCTTGAACGTGAACTTCAACTGGAAGCCCGTCTTCACCGCAGCGTCGGCGTAGAGGAAGTTCTCGTGGATCAGGATGATCCTGAGCCCGGCGCGCGCCTGCGTGACCCCGGACACTTCGGCGTTCGGGATGACTCCGCCGTCCGGGCCCTTCCGCTCGACGGAGAACTTCGTGGGGATCATCCCGGAGATCTTCACGTAGGCGACGAACTGGAAGCGCACGAAGAGCGCGCGCCACTTCACGCCGACCCACACCTCGATGGACGCGCGGAACAGGACGAGGTTCGCCTCGAGCTGCCACCACTGGAAGACCCGATAGTCCTCGTACTCCTTCCAGCCCCAGCGGAAGCGCAGCCCGCCCTCGAGCAGGCCGACGTCGAACGTGACGCCCCAGCCCCAGCTCGGGATCATGTCCTGCATCGCCTTGAAGAACTCGCCGATGTGGCGCACGGCGTAGAGCACGACGATCAGCGCCTGCATCGCCTTCATGAACTCGGGCTTGGGTCGTCCGTTGACGACGAGCCCGATCCTCGGCAGCTGCGTCCACGACTCCATCTCCGCGATCTCGGGCGGGATCGTGAAATCCGACTCGGAATAGACCGGATGGTAGACGCGCGTGCTGGGCGGTCCGGAGAGGACTCGCTGCTCCGTCGACGACGAGGGCTTCGCGCGATCGTAGCTTTGGCCGTTGTCGAACACCCGCAGGTTGCCCTGGAGGAGCGGCTGATTGCCCCGCTTCCGGAAATCGGTCCCGACCTCCGGAGGGCTCTCGTCGGGCACCTGGACGACGCCTCCGCCAAGCGGATCCGTGCGCTGGTGGATCGACGTCGAGTTGGGATCCTTCGATTCGGTCGCGGTCTGATTCTCGAGCGGCTGAACGCCGCCGTACGTGTCGAGGGTCGTCGACACCGACGTGAGCGGGCTCGTTCCGACGGGTGGAGTGGTCGCCTGCTCGAGCTTGTCGAGTTGGTCCGTCACGGGCTGGAGGACGTCCCCCCCGAGCTGCTCTTGATTCGCGGGGCGATTGGGATCGCTGGGGTCGCCCTCGACGCCTTTGGCGCCGGGCGAAGCGAGCGCGCCGTCGACGACGTAGTGCCCGTCATTGCCCCACTGGTACGCTGGGATGGGCGTGATGTTGGCGAAGAAGCAGAACTCCTCGGACGGATAGACCTCGATGTGGGCGGCGAGCCGCGGCGCCGGGATCTTCGGCCCCTTCGGGCCCGGCACACCGCACGTCTCGAGGTAGATGCGATAGTGCTCCAGGCGCGGCATGAAGATTGTCTGCACGCCGCGGATGATGTCGGCGACCTTGATGATGCCGAGCCCCGTGTCGAGCACCTTCAGCGGAGCGGCCTTCATCGCGAGCTTCTCGTACTTCTGGGGGCGCTTCTTGACGCCGAGCTCACGAACGACCTCGCCGGACGAAGCCTTGTCGGTGATGTCCCAGTACGACTTGCTCTTGGCCTTCTTCTCGTCCTTCTTGCTGAGGACGGGTGAGACCCAACCGGGATACTCCGGCATCTGTCGGAGCTCCATGTGGTCCTGGAGCGCTTTGGCCTTCTTCGGCGAGAGCGCGTTCCCCACGGCCGCCTCGAACGCCTTCACCTGGCGCTGCATGACGACCAGGTGAGGGTGCTTGATCATCTGCAGCTTGTCGTCGTCGTACCCCATGCGCATCCCCGCGGTCGCCTCGGGGTGCTGGAGCTCGTAGCCGCAGCTCACGTCGTCCTTGCTCGTTCGGAGGAGCAGCACGGTCTTGTGCGGCTCGTCGTCCTTCGTGTAAATCACCTTGCCCGCGGTGACCTGGATGGTGAGCGGAGAGGGCTTCGCGTCGAGGTGGAGCGCGGGAGCCGAATGGGAAGGGATGACCTCCCACGTGCCCTGGCCGTCGTGCCCTCGCTTCACCACACGGTCCCCGCCGTGGCGCTCGGTGATCAGCAGCCGGTGCGCGTTGCAGTACTTGGGCTCCACCTTGAAGTGGGTCGGGTTCTGGTTGCAGGACACGACGCCCTTCTGCTCGGTGATCTCGCCCGAGACGCGCACCTGGATCCTCTTCGTCTCTTTGCCCGAACAGCCGCGCATCCCGAAGACCGTGATCTCTTGGGTGATGGTGGACCCGGGCGTCGGCGCGGTGCCGCCGACCGGGATCATGACGTTCCCGATCTTCGCCTTGAGCTTCTTCGGCGGCGGCGCGATCACCTCGTACGTGCGGTTCAGGACCGGCGCCATCTTGAGCGCTCGAGGGGTGAGGCGCTCCGCGAGCTTGAGCGCTTTGCCCGCGAGATCCTCCTCGGGCACGTCTTCGCGCACACCCACCTCGCGGCTGCCTTTCGGGAAGCGCGCGATGTAGGCGCGACCCTCGAACGCGGGTGAGTCGACGCGCGCGAACGCGTCGATCGGCGCGTCCCGGTCGAGCACGACCTCGAGCGTGATCTTGTCGCCGACCTCGTAGACAGGCTTGTCGGGTTCGATCCACGCAGTGCCGAACTTCGCCTTGGCGCCCGGGTCCACGCGGAGGTCTTGTTTTGATTTCGGGCCGAGCGTCGCCGGATAGTCGCCCTCGGCGACGATCGTCACGGCCTGCACCTTCGTGCTCGCGCGCGCCACGATGGTCTTCAGCGTGAGCTTCGTCTCCCCCGGCAGGAACTTGGCGACGATGGGCGCCTCGAACGCGGTGCTCTGAATCTGAAACGGGATCCCCGTCCGCGGTGCCGGCTCGGAGAGGACCAGGTTCAGCGTCACCTCCTCCGCCTCCATCAAGCGTGCCTTCGCGGGCTCGATCGGCGTCGCGTCGAAGTCCAGCACCGGCGGGGGCTTGATCTCGAGCTCGACCTCGAGCCGCCCGTTCTTCACGAGCTTGCAGCCCTTCGGATCCGACAGCTCCACGCTGCACGTCTTGCCCTGGAGGAACGAGGGATCGTGCGCGTAGAGCACCACGTCCGCGTGGCCGGTATCGACGCCAGGCACGACGTCGATGGTCACTTTGCCGCTCGGGTTCAGGTTGGGGTGGATGAACGCCTCGCACTCGAGCGTGACCTGCGCGCCGGAGGGCGCGTCGCGCGTGAGCCGCACGCGGATGGCGACGGTCTCGCCGCGGTGGTACCCCGTGTCGGACTTCGGCTTGAATGGCTGCTCCGCGAGCTCGACGCCGATCGGCGGGGCGACTGTCAGCTCGAGCTCGTCGTTCGCTCCAACCGTACAGTCGGTCGTCCCGACGAGGAGGACCGGAACCTTCTTGTCCGAGGTCGACCCGTCGGAGAAGAGGGACTCATCGATCCTCACCTCACAGGTGACGGGCTCGTCCACATCCCCGGGCTGGACAGTCTTTGAAAACGCCTGGGCGAAGGCGCGGGAGGTGATTTCGAATGTGGCTCCACGGGACCGCGTGTCCTTCGAGAACTCGACCCGGAATGGGACGATCTCCCCGCACTCGTATTTCTTCTTCAGCTTCCCGACGACGGGCTCCTTCTTCGGGAAGCCGATCTCCGGGTCGTCGCTGTCGTCGACCAGCCGGAAGGACGCCAAGCTGCGCTCCGGCCGGACGACGGCGGGCTCGCTCGCCGTGAGCTCCACCGTGAAGCCCCCGAACTTCGTGACCGGCTCCACCTCGCACACGAGCTCCGTCTGGCCCGCGGGGATGACGAACTTGCTCTCCTTCTTCGCGAACCCCTTCGACGTGAGCGTGAGCTTCGTGTCCTTCTGCACCGCGGCGGAGAGCTTGACCTTGATCTTCCCTTTCTTCCCGGGCGCGGGGTCTTCGTCCCACTTGTCGGCGAGCTCGATGTAGAGCGGGACGACGAACTTCACCTTCCCCTTCGCCTCGACGCCTTGGATCGCCTGGATCTCGATCTCGTGCTTGCCCGGGGCCGTCTCGGCGTCGTACGTCCGCGTCCACCCCGCCGACGTGGGGGACGGCGGAGAGTCCTTCGGTGGGAGTCCGACGAGACCCGTGCCGACGAGCTTGTACTCGGCGACGCGCGCGCTCGTGCCCACCATTCGCAGGTTGAGCGTCACCTTCGAGCCGGGCTCGATCGTCACCGGATCGCCCTCGCCGCCCGCGATCGGGATGAGGCCGAAGGTGATGCTCGCGGAGAGCTTGAACGTCTCCTCGATCTCCCATTCGAGCGCCTTCTCCTTCTTCTTGTCGTTGTCCGGGAGGACACAGCCGCTCGTCTTGCCGAGCGTCATCGTGTATTCGCCGAACTTCGTCTCCAGGGTGACGGGGTGCTTCGCGGGGCTCGTGGTCCCGGCCTTGATCGTGATCGTGTCCTTCTTCTTGACGAAGCCGTCGCATTTGAGGGCGACCGTCACGTCCGCGCTGGGGCGCGCGGTGAAGCGGACCGAGACCTCGGCGGCGTCACCCGCGTGGACGTTCCGCTGTCCGCCTACGAACGGCGGCTCGTCCAATGCGACCACGCAGGGCACCTTGATCTTGAGCTTCTTCGCTGGCGCGACGCAGTCCTGCGCGTTCTTGAGCTCGAGCTCGTAGGCGCCCGCGAGGTCGACCACGTCGATGGTGACGAACTTCGACGTCTCTCCGGGCGCGAACGACACGGTGACGGGGCTCTTGAGGCCGGGGGAGTCCACCGTCACGCTCGCGGCCGTCGTGGACTTCTTCGCGAGCTTGACCTCCAACGTCTTGGGACCTGGGTGGAGATGCTTCGGATCCGTGGTCTTGTCGTCGATGGACTCCTTCAATTGCTGCGACGAGTAGAGTCCACCCGACGACCCGCGCTTGAGGACGCCGAGCTTACCGAAGGAGACTTTGGGAGGTGCCACTCTGCTCCTACTCCACCCGCCCCGTGATTCGCTCGACGCGGGCTGCCGTCGCGCGCTGCGCGAGCGCGATCATCTTTTGTTCAATCGGGTAGGGCGCGGCGAACACAGCCTTCCCCCACGGCACCTCCGGCGACCGATCGAATTCGCGCCCGAACTCGAACATCAGCTCGAGGAACAGCTCGAGGTGGGACTCGTCACGGATGCCGTGCTTGCGCGCGCGCTGGAGACCGAGCTTCACCCGGAGCGCGACCCTCTTGTCCCCGAGCGCCGCGCAGATCTCGGGGTACTCGCTCTCGACGTGCCTCCGCATACGCAAGCGGAGGCTCTCCTCCGAGGCAGCACCGATGGCGTCGATCTGGGCTTTACGGAGAATGAGCACCAGGGTGGCTAACCCTACCTATCTCGTCCACCACTCGGCGAGCAGAATCGTTCGGGGGTCGCGAGATAGCTCTTGCCGGTCTCGGCCTGCCGCGCCGAAACTAGCGGGCTTGTGGACGACCGACTCGGGACGGATCTCGACGCGCACGTGGGTGATGCTCTCTCCCTCGAGCTAGGACGCGAGCTCCACCTCTACCCGTGGTGGGAGACCGCGCGCGGCGAAGAGATCGATGCTCGCGACCCCCTCGTGGCGCGCGGGATCGCGCTCCGCCTGTTCGAGGCCGCCCTCGATCGACTGGCGCTCCGGGCGCTCCTCGCGCGCCTCGATCCGGGCCGCGCGCGCCCGTTCGACGACGCGGCGCTCGCGCCTTTGCTCGTCGGCGAGCTCGTGAGCGGCCGGATCCGCGTGTCGGCCGTGGTGACGGACCGACTCTTCGCGCTCGACGTCGAAGAGGGGGAGTCGGCGGGCTTTCTCGTCAGGACGGCGGCGCCGGTCGAAGACGTGGAAGAAGAAGAGTGCATTCCCTGCAGGGAGCAAGGCGCCGCACACCAAGCGGCCATCCTCCGCGCAGCGTCGACGAACGGCGCGCCCTTCTGCGAGACCCGATGAGAATGGAGCCGATGGACGAGGACGTCGATCCCCACGCCGCCTACTACGCCGCTGCCCGAGAGCGCCTCGAGCGCCGCGTCGCCAACGTGAAGCGAGCGCTCTTCGCGGGGGACGACGAGCGCGCCCAGGTCTACGCGGTCCTCGACGGGTCGCGCGACCCGAGCATCTACTACGACATTTACCGGGACGCCCGCGCCTACGACTGTCTGTTCGCGGGGAAGATCGATCCGAAGCTCGCGACGAGCGCTCCGTGGATCGTCCCGCTCGACGCGGATGCCCGGTTCACCGATCGAATCCTCTCTCGAGGCTGGGGTCAGAACTGGGGCGTCTTCGCGATCTCCCGGGCGCCCCTCGAGGACCTGCGTCGTCACCTGAGGCGCTTCTTGATCGTCGGGACGGAAGATGGGCGACGGCTCTTCTTCCGCTGGTACGACCCCCGCGTGCTCCGGCCGTACCTGCGCACGTGCACGGTTCGCGAGCTCGAATACGTGTACGGCCCCATCACGCGGTGGGTCTTCGAGGACGAGGAGCCGGAGCGCCTCGTCGACGCTCGGCGGGCGAGCGGGGGCGCGCTCGACGCGCGGCGGATCGAGGTCGGATGAGCGCGGTCTCCACCGTCCCGATCGCGAGTGTCGGCCCGTGCACCGCGGCCACCGTGCTGTGGCGAATGTCCGGCGTCCTCCACCTGACCACGATCGTGAAGGCGTCGTTCGCGCTCGTCCCGGACGGACCGATGTCCCTGCTGGACGCGGCGGACGACATCGTCCGCGCGGACGTCCACCACGGCAACAACCCCACGCGGAGCGTCAAGCTCACGACGGATCTCGCGCCCAATTTGCCGCGCGCGGACATCGTCCTCACGGGGCACGCGTGCGCGCCTCCCGCGAATCCGGTCCCGGCGCTGACCGTCCGGCTGGTCGTGTTCCGAGACGCCCCGCTCGTCGACAAGGCGTTCCGCGTCCGCGGCGACGCGAGCGGCGCGGACGTCAAGCCGTTCGACCGGATCCCGATGGTGTACGAGCGCGCGTACGGCGGGATTGGATGGCCAGACAATCCCTACGGTCGAGGTGCGGTCGCGTCCGATCCCGTCCCGCCGAACCTGTTCGATCCTCGGAGCCCGCAAAAGACTGTCTGCTTCGCGCCGATCCCCCGCGGATTTCCCTCTCGCGCTCGGCTCCTCGGCGGCATCGATCGCAAGGAGATCGAGAAGCCCGTCCCGGAGATCCCGCCCGAGCTCGATTGGACATACTTCCAGTCGGCCCCGGAGGACCAGCGGACGGATTATCTGCATGGGAACGAGTGGGTGATCCTCGAGCGAATGACCGCCGATCCCACGTTTGTGCGCTCCCACCTCCCGTCGGCGCTCGGCGTCGTGCGGGTGAAGGGGCTCACGGGGGTGCCCGAGGATCAGGTGTTCCCGCTGGTCGCCGACACGCTCCGTATCGACGCCGACGAGCTCTGCTGCTCCCTCGTTTGGCGCTCGAGCTTCGTCGTCGAGAACGAAGCCGAGCTCTCGGACGTGCGGGTCCAGGGCGCCGTGCAGATCGGGCCGACGCCGATCGCGTGGCCTCCGCTGACGGACGCCGCCGCCCCGGCTCCGGTCGTCGAGCCCCCGGGCGAGCGGCGCTTCACGGCGGGCACCATGGTGCTCGAACCCGACGCCGAGCTTCCGCCCCCCGCCGTGCGGCCGGGCGCCTTCCCGCGCGCGGTCCCGGCGGCGCCTCCGCCGCCCGAGGAGACGAACGACCGTCCGAAGTTCACGGGCACGGTCGTGATGGAGCCCGACCACGGCGGGCGCGCCGCGGCGGGGCCGGCGGTCCCGTTCCAGCCCGGCCCCGTGAAGCTGCCTCCGCCGAAGGCCGCTCCGCCGCGCGATCCCGACGAGTTCGGATCGAGCACGCTCCAGGCGCCCGTGCGGGCGCTCCGTCCGCCGCCGTCGATGCCGTTCCCGAGGCGGCCGACCATTCCACCGAACGACGACATCGCGCCGCCGCCGGTCGTCGCGCCTCCGACCCCGATCGCCGTTCCGCCGACGCCCGTTGCCGAGGCACCGCCGCCGCCACGACCCAAGACGCCGCGCCCGGAGGGGATCCACTTCGTGAACTCCACGGGGCTCGCGTTCGGCGCGGTGCCGTGGGCCCTCACGCCGTCGCGCGACTGCTTCACCGTGTTCGTCAAGGCGACCGCGGACATCGTCCCCGGCGGTCCCGCGAAGCTCCGCCGAGAGGCTGCGCCAGCGACGGGCGAGCGCTTCGAAGACCGGCCGAACGGGCAGCGCCTCCTCGTTCATCCGTCCGATGTGTCGCTCTACAAGGTGCGCGCGGACGTCGTCGCGTTCGCGAACGCGCGAGCGAGCGAGGGCGCGGCGCAGACGGTCGACGTCCGGTTCGCGTTCGGCTCCGGCGGGAACGCGTTCGATCGCAAGCTGACGGTGTTCGGCGATCGGCGCTGGGTGTCCGAGGGCGGCGCCCCGAAGGCGACGCCGCCGGAGCCGTTCGTCGTGATCCCGATCGCGTGGGAGCGAGCGTTCGGCGGCCCCGGCTTCGCAGACAATCCGGTGGGCGTCGGGCTCTTCGATCCGCTGCGCCGGAAGCTCGGGCCGCTCCCCAACCTGGAGGACCCGTCGCGCCGCATCCGGATCCCGAAGCAGGTCGTCGCCCCGGTCGCGTTCGCCCCGATCCCGCTTGGGTGGAAGAGGCCGCCCGTCCGCAAGCCCGGTCAGCGGTTCCCTCTGTTCCCCGAGGATCTCGATTGGACGCGCTTCCAGATCGCTCCGGCCGAGCAGCAGCTCGCGCTCCTTCGCGGGGACGAGCCGTTCGTGTTCGAGGGGCTCCACGCGCAGCACCCGTCGCTCGGCGGGCAGCTGCCGGGGATCCGCCCGCGCGTCTTCGCCGATCGCGAGAGCGACTTTCGGGAGGTGCCGGTCCACCTCGACACGGTCGTGTTCCGCGTGGACGAGCTGCGCGTCGATCTCGTCTTCCGGGGTGTCCTCTCCGTCCCGGACGAGCGGTCGCCGGGCTCGATCGCGCTGCACCTGCTCACCGAACCCCTCACTGCGCCGCCGCTGACCCTCGACGAGGCGCGCACGAAGGTGCGCCGCACATGATCCGCCCAACCGAATGAGGAACACGCATGCCGAGTGATCGATTTCTCTTCGAAGTGGAAGGCGTCTCGTCGAGTTTGCGCGTCGTGCGCTTCTCGGCGCGCGAGGCCCTGAGCGAGCTCTTCCAGCTCGAGGTCTTGATCGCGTCCGACGATCCCGCGCTCGACTTCGACGCGTTCGCGGACAAGCGCGCGTTGCTGACGATGCAGGGCGACGAGCCCCGCTACATCCACGGACACGTGTCACGTCTACGCCTCGGTGACGCCGGAAAGAAGCTGACGACGTACGCGGTCAGCGTGGTGCCGATGACGTGGAAGCTCCAGCACCGCCACGACTGCCGGATTTTTCAGAACCTCAGCGTGCCGGACATCCTCACGAAGGTGCTCGAGGGCGCGGGCTGCGAAGCGGGGACGCACTTCCGGCTCGCGGTGCAGGGCACGTACGCGGCGCGCGAGTACTGCGTCCAGTATCGCGAGAGCGATTTCGCGTTCATCTCCCGCCTCATGGAGGAGGTGGGCATCTACTACTTCTTCGAACACACGGACTCGGGGCACGTGATGGTGCTCGCGGACGGGAAGGCACCGCACGTCCCGATCGCGGGGGAGGCCAGCGTGCGCTACGTGCCGCCCGCGGGCGCGGTCGAGAGCGGAGAGCACATCCACCGGTTCCACTACACGCAGGACATCCGCACCGGGAAGGTGACCCTCCGCGACTACGATTTCGTCAAGCCGCGCCTGAAGTTCGAGGGGGTCTCGGAGGGGGCGACCCACACCGACCTCGAGATCTACGACTTCCCGGCGAACGTCCCGGCGCCGGCGGACGCGAAGGCGCGCGCCGCTCTGCGGGTGGAGGAGCGCACGTCGCTCAGCGCGGCGGGGGAGGGGGAGAGCGCGGTGACGCGGCTCGTCCCCGGCTCTCTCTTCACGATCACCGAGCACCCTCGAGAGGCGCTGAACCGCGAGATGCTCGTGACGCGTGTCGAGCACCGCGGAGTCGAGCCCATCATGGGGGAGGCAGGCACCGGCGGGGGGACGCGGTACTCGAACCGCTTCGAGTGCATCCCCACGGACGTCCCGTTCCGCGCCCCGCTGCTCACGCCGCGGCCCACGATCAAGGGCGTCCAAAGCGCGCGCGTGGTGGGGCCCTCGGGCGAGGAGATCCACGTCGACAAACATGGCCGCGTGAAGGTCCTGTTCCACTGGGACCGGCTCGGGAAAGAGGACGACACCGCCTCGTGCTGGATGCGCGTGAGCCAGGGATGGGCGGGCGGCGGATTCGACGCGATGCACATCCCGCGCGTGGGACAGGAGGTCCTCGTCGACTTCCTGGAGGGCGACCCGGATCTGCCGATCATCGTGGGGCGGGTGTACAACGGCGTCCTCGCGCCGCCCTACGCGCTCCCCGCGAACAAGACGATCTCGACGATGCGGACGAGCTCGTCCCCCGGCGGCGACGGCTTCAACGAGCTGCGCTTCGAGGACAAGGCGGGGAGCGAGCACGTGTTCCTCCACGCGCAGAAGGACTGGAACATCGAGGTCCTGAACGACAAGACGCAGGTCGTCGGCCACGACGAGACGCGCGAAGTGAAGAACAACCGCACGCTCAAGGTGGGCGTCGATCAGGTCGAGGAGATCGGCCAAAACGAGACGCTCCTCGTGAAGAAGGACCGCACGAAGACGGTCGAGAACGACGAGATCGAGAAGATCAACCACGACCGGACGATCGAGGTGGGCAACGACCACACCGAGTCGATCCTCAACAACATGACGCTCTCCGTGACCTCGAACCAGACCGTGGACATCGGCGCGGACGCGGCGGAGACGGTGGGCGGCAACAAGTCCACGACGGTGAGCGGCAACGCCACGATCTCGATCTCCGGAGACCTCGCCGCCACGGTGTCGGGCGCGGGCGCCGCGGACGTCTCCGGGGCGATGGAGGTCACGGCCAAGTCCCTGAAGATCACGTGCGGCAGCACGATCATCGACGTGAAGGACAACGGCGACATCTCGATCACGAGCGGCAACAACGTGAGCATCGACGCGAGCGGCAAGATCGACGTGAAGAGCTCCGGAAACACCAAGATCGAGGCGAGCGGGAAGGTCGACATCAAGAGCTCCGGCGCGACCGAGGTGAACGCGTCCGGCAAGGTGAAGGTCAAGGGCTCCTCCGTGGGCATCAACTGACCGTGACCTTCAAGCCCCTCGCCATCACAGCGACGGCCGCGACGACCTGCGTCGGCTCGAACGCCGAGCAGACCGCGGCGTCGATCCGCGCCGGGTTGATCGGGACCGTCGAGCACGCGAGCTTCGCGCCGATCCCTGGCGCGGCGGACGAAGAGGACGACGCGCCGAGCGAGCCCGAGCGCCTCGTCGTCGGCGCGGTGGTGGACCCCGCGCTCCACGGCGCCGAGCGGCTCATCGCGCTCCTCGGACCCACGGTCAAAGATCTCCTCGAGTCCGCGGGGCTCGAGCCGCGCGAGCTGCCGAAGGCCGCGTTGCTGCTGTCGCTGCCCGCGGCGGACGAGTGCGTGGAGGGCTGGGAGCTCGAGCGCGTCGGGCCAGAGGTGTCGCGCGCGGCGGGCGTGTCGTTCAAGACGACGCGCCGGACCGCATCGGGGCACCCCGGCGTGCTGGCGCTGCTCGAGGAGGTGGGCGGCCTGTTCGACGCGGGGGACGTGGACGCGTGCGTCGTCGCCGGGGTCGACTCGTACCTCGACGAGGCGCGCCTCGGCCTCCTCGATCGCGCCGAGCGCCTCCACACGCGCCGCATCGTCGACGGGTTCGTGCCGGGCGAGGCGGCGTGCGCGCTCCTCATCGAAGCGCCGCGCAGGCTGCGGGGTAGGGGAGGCCGCGCCGAGCTCGTCGTGACGTCCATCGCGCGCGGGAGCGAGCCGAACGCCTTCGCTGGCTCGAACCGGCAGAGCACCGCCTCGGGGCTGACGGAGAGCGTCCGCGGCGCGCTCGGCGGAGCGGCGCCCGCGTGGCTCATCGACGATCAGAACGGCGATCGGTACCGCGCGTTCGAATGGGGCGTCGCGACGACGCGGCTCGCGGAGACGCTCGCGTCCGTGACGCGCGTCGACCACGTGGCCGCGTCGACGGGGGACGTCGGCGCTGCGACCGGAGGGATCCAGATCGCGCTCGCCGCGGCGGCGCACCGCCGGGGTTGGTGTCCGAACCGGCGCGGAGAGGCGCTCGTCACGGCCGCGTCGGACGGCGCGCTCCGCGTCGCGGCGCGATTGTCTGCTCCAGCGAACGATGGTTAGAGCACCGATCTTGTTCGGCGCATGAGGAGGTCGACGTGGCCGCTACGGTGAAGGTCAACATGAGGACGGTCGTCCACAAGAAGAGCAACGGCGTGTCGACCGCGTTCCCCGACGTGTGCAAGACGCCGTCCCCCGCGGGTCCGATCCCCATCCCCTACCCGAACGTGGGCATGTCGAAGGACACGTCCAAGGGGAGCAAGGACGTGAAGATGGACGGTGAGTCCATCATGCTCCAGAGCTCCGAGTTCTCGATGAGCTCCGGCGACGAGGCCGGGAGCGCCGGCGGCGGCGTCGTGAGCTCCAAGATCAAGGGCGCCTGCATCTTCGCGCTGTTCTCGTTCACCGTGAAGGTCGAGGGGAAGTACGTGCCGCGAAAGGGCGACATGATGCTCCAGAACAAAGGGGGTACGCCCAACACGCCCCCGACCGCGATCCTTCAGCCCTAAGGGCGCGTCCGGAGATAACTGGCGCATTCGGCCGACGCTGCATCCCCGCGGCCGGCGTTACTCCTCCTCCAAATAGCCCCACTATTCCTCGTCGTCGCGCCTTGGCCGCGGGGCGCGTCGTCGCCCTCGGTGCAGCCACTTAGTTCCGGACGCGCCCCAAGGGCGCGCGCCCCAACGGCGCGGCCTCAGCGCGGCACCGCGCGGCCCCCGCGCGCGCGGACTTCAGCGAGCGGTCGACCTCGCTCGAGGAGCGCGAGCTCGATCGCGGCGCTCGCGCGGCGGTGCTGAGGGCCCCGCTCGATCTCGGCGCGGAGCGCGTCGCCGGACAGCGGCGACCCACCGACGTAGCGCGTGCCCCGCGACAGCCGGCGCTCGAGCGTGGCGGACCAAGCGCGGGTGATCGCTGCGGGGTTGGGCCAAGGAAGCGCCTCGTCGGGATCCGTCTCGTCGTCTTCGTCCTCTGCGCTGGGATGCGCGGCGGCATCGCCCGCGAGCTCGTCGACGATCGCGGCTCCCGTGATCCGCGCGAACGCATCCGCGGCCGCGCGCGCGCTCTCCGGCGCGTCGAGGTGCGCGAGGACGAACGGAACGAGCGCTGGATCCCCGTACGCCGCCGCGGCCATCAACGCAGCGCGCGCGTGCTCCTGGTGCGCGCCGAGCGTCTCGATCCGCTCCCGCGCAGTGCGCGCGTCGAACGCTCGAACGGCGGTCGCGGCGGCCCTCGGAGCGAGCGGGGACGAGCCCTCGCCCACGCGCCAGAGCGCGTCGGCCGCGCCCGCGTCGCCGAGCAGCGTGGAGGACCACGCCGCCCAGAACGCGCACCCCTCGTCCTCGGACGCGATCGCTGCGCGCGCCTCGCGCGCGAGATCGACCCGCCCGAGCTCGCCGATCGCCCGCAGCGCGCGCGCGCGGAGGCGCGGATCGTCGGCCTCGACGGCGAACCCGAGCGCTGCGCCGACGTCCTCACGACGCGCGGAGCTCGCGGCGATCCCGAGGCGTCGACGCGCCGACGCACCCGCGCCGAGGAGGTCGCGCACCACGGGCGCCGCGGCGTTCGCCGACGACCAGGCGAGCGCGGTCACCACGCCTCGCGACGCGGAGGGCGCTTGGTCGGCGATCGCGAGCGCCGCCTCGAGGCGCGCCCCGTCTCCCCGCTCGATCGCGAACACGGCGAGCCCGAAGGCGGTCCCGGGCTCGCCCGGATCGAGCGCCCCCTCGCACGCCGCGATCCCCGCTTCGTCGGCGATGCGCACGCCGTCGAGGTGCGCGTCGATCCGCTCGTCCAGCGCCGCGAGATCGCTCGCGTCGTACCCGGGCGACGCGGCGGCGAGGTCGCGGACGCGCCAGAGGAAGGCGATCTCCGACACGTGCTCTGCGATGATCTCGGCGTCGAGCGGCCTCGGCACGGCGCGAGGGTACGCCGTCGGTGCGCCTCTCCACAACTCGGGAACCGGCCCGCTTGGCCGTGGTAAGACGGCGGGATGCTCATCGACTCGTTCCCCGTGGGTCCGCTCGGGTGCACGTGTACGATCCTCGTGGATCCCGCGAGCAAGGCGGCCCTCGTCATCGACCCGGGCGGCGACTTCGCCGTCATCAAGCAGAAGCTCGAAGCCGCCGGCGCGAAGGTCGCGTCGATCGTCCACACCCACACGCACGTCGATCACGTGGGGGCGACCGCGCCCCTCGCCGCGTGGACGGGCGCGCCGCCCCGGATCCACGAGGCCGATCGCGAGCTCTACGAGCTCCTCCCGACCCAGTCCGTGCTGCTCGGGATCCCCGTGCCCGAGGTCGCGGACATGGTCGGGGATCTGCGCGATCAGCTCACGATCCGCGCCGGGGCGATCGAGCTCGCCGTCCTGCACACGCCCGGGCACACGCCCGGCAGCGTCTCGTTTTTGGTCAAGACACCTGACGGTCCGGTCGCCTTCACCGGGGATACGCTGTTTCGGCGCGGCGTCGGGCGAACGGATCTTTGGGGCGGGGATGCGGGGCAGATCCGCAAGTCCCTGAAGGAGCGCCTCATGAGCCTCGACGAGGCGACGCTCGTGGTGCCGGGTCATGGGCCGGCGACCACGATCGGAGAGGAGAAGCGCGCGAACCCCTTCCTTCGCGCGTGAGCTCATTCAGGCATCTGCGCGCTCGCGGGGAGGCGTTCGAGGGAGCTACATAGCCCCCTCGAGGTGCGCAAGGCGGACCGCCACCCCGCGACGACGCGATCAGAAGCGCGCTTGTACGCTCGAGCCCAAGCCGAAGAAGTCCGGGCTGACGAACGTGCGGAGGGACACCGTCCCCTCGTTCGGATCCCGCTCCACGAACGTCGCGTTGTTGTCGCGCACGTACTGGACCCAGACGAGGGCGCTCAGGATCGGGGAGATGTCCCACTTCAGGCTGCCGCGCAGCTGAATGATCGGGGTCGCGTCCGTGTTGACGGGGAGGATGGCGATGTTGCCCTGCTCGCGGACCACGACCGTGCGGCTGATCGGCGCGGACGAGAGATCCGTCGACGAGCTCGAGAACGTCGCCGGGAATTGGAGGCCGAAGCCGATGCCCGGCGTGAGGCGCGGTTTGTCGAAGTAATAGTCCGCCGACGCCGCGACGAAGATCTCGCTGTTTGCCGTCGCGTCCGCGGGGAGCGTCTCGAACGGGATGAAGCTCGGCTGGTTCCGGAGCACGTACGGGAGATCGCGGTAGATGCCCGTGAGGCTCGCGCGGAAGAAGCTCGCCTTCAGGTTGCCCTGGAGCGCCGCGGCGATCGCGGGCTGGAGCGCCGTCGACCCCGTGACGTCGAAGTCCTTGAGGTTCTGCGCGAGGAAGTCGCCCTCGAGGCTCACGCTCCAGGTGGTCTTGCCCGGCTTGTAGACCTCGGGCTTGAAGATCTGCTGGGGCTTGTTGGGATCGTTCCTGTAGAGCAGATAATCCGTCGACTGTCCGACGGGCATGTCCTTGTCGTGGAGGACGACGCGGGCCGAGCCGCCGAGCGTGTAGACGGGCTCGCCGGCCACGTCCGGGAGGTCGAACTTGCCCTGCGTGAAGTACCCGAACCCGCCGTCGAGGTGGAAGATCTCCGCTGGATCTCCGCCGATTCCGGCCATGACGCCGTAGTTCGTTTGTCCGATGCGGATCTGCTCGACCTCGCTCGTGCCCGGCGTCAGTGTCTCCTCGACCTGGACGATCTGCGCGGTCTTGAACCCGACATACGCGGAGAACTGCGGTGACTCGAACGAGAGCTTGGCGCCGGGCGCCGCGCCCACGATGCGCGGGAAGATCGACTGGTTGATCGACGCGTTCGTGCCGCCCCACGAGAGGTCGTAGAGGTAGCCGAGTCGCATGCGGTCCGAGTCGATGGGGTAGAGCGTGAGCCCCACGCCCGACTGCCCCTCCTTGGGGTGACCCGTGTGATAGAAGGCACGGATGAACGAGCCCGCGTCGTAGAGGGCCTGGTTCAAGTTGCCGCTGCCGGACGCGAGCGACGCGACGTCGAGCCGCACGATGAGGCCCGCCTCCGTGTCGAGGTCGTCGATGAACGCGGGCATCTTCTTGTAGAGCGCGAGGTGCGTGAGGTTCTCGCGCCCGCCGAACCTCGAGTTCAGGTTGTCGAAGAAGAGCCGGTACTGTCTGCGGTCACCGATGCCAGCGTTCGGTGAGAGCGGGAACGCCTGTCCGGTCTGGTGGATGACGTCGTCGTCGCCGAACGTCCACGTGAGGCGCGTGTCCATGAAGTCCCCGATTCGGGTCGGCGACTCGTCCTTCGCGGTCTTGATCTCCGGGGGTTGGCCTTGGCCTTGACCCGCGGGGCCAGGGCCAGGACCAGGGCCTGGCCCAGGGCCGGGGCCTGGACCGGGACCGGGACCCGGACCAGGACCAGGGCCAGGGCCAGGAGCCGGGGCACGCAGCTTCGCTGCGCGATCGTGCGCGGCCTGCGCGTTCGCGCCGCCCATCTCCTCCACCTTGGCGAACTCGTTCGCCGCAAGCGGGCCATAGCCCTGGCGCTCGTGACAGTCCGCGAGGTCGAACAGGAGGTCTCCCGCGTTCGGCGGCGGCGCGTCGGGCGCCGCCTTCGAGGCGACCTGATAGCCCTGCTCGAACGCAGCGCACGCACCCGCGACGTCGTTGTTCGCGAGCGCCGCCTTGCCCTGCGCCTCGTAGTCCGCGGCGGTCTTCTCCTGAGCGAACGCGGACGAGGCGAGCGTGAGGGGGAGGAGGAGGCTGATCGAGGTGAGAACGAAGGTTCGTCGCATGTTGGCTTGTTCGCTCTTTCGTGTGACTCGGCCGACTCAGTTCGTGCCTTCGTCGTTGTCGCCGACCGTCCGCGTGAGGTTCACGCACGCGTGCTTCGAATCCTTGACCGCCTCGGCGCATCCCTCGGTCGTGCAGACGACGTCGTCGGTGCAGCGAGCCTCGATGGTCCAGTTCAGGTTGCCGCCGGAGAAATTCCGCATGGTCCCGGTGACCGCGGTGAGCGTCGCTCCGGGCGACGTGACGGGGTTGAAGAGCTGCGCGCCGTCCGTCTGGATCTGGATGACCGACGAGTCCTTGTGGACCTTGTAGTTGCCGCGCGCGATGAACGACGTCCACTCGCTGCAGTCCGGGTCGTCGTCGCACGCGTTGGAGCAGCTCCCCTCCGCGTCGCTCTCGAAGTCGACCTTGCCGTCCCCGTTCAGATCACAGCTCGACGCGCCCTCCGCGGGGACGTTGTTGACGATGAGGCCGGGACCGAAGTGCTTCGGAACCTGAAAGCCCTCGATGCGAACGAGCGAGCTCTCGAGCTTCTCCATCTCGGAGTCCGAAGCGATGATCTCCGGCGTGAGCACCGTGGGCTCGGGCACCTGGCAGAGATCCTCTTGCCCCACGAAGAGGGGATCGAGTCGGTACGACGGGAAGTTCAGCTCCGTGAAGCCGAAGAACTCACTCAGGGTCCCCGCGAGGAACGTCACGCGGTCGCAGACCTGCATCCCCGGCGGCGTCGAGAAGTTGAAGGCGAAGAGGTGGTTGAAGCCCTTCCCCTGCTCGTTGAGGTCGGTCACGTAGAACCCGTCCCTCGCCACACGGGTGACGACGAGGAAGTGCGGATCCGCGGTGTTCGCTTGGACCGCCTCGTACGGGAATGGCGTCGTCGCACCCTCGCCCTGGATCTGGCGGATCGTCGGGAGCGCGTAGTGGACGGCGGGGCTCACGCCGGCGTTGAACGTGCCGCCTGTCTCCGTGTCGTCGTTGGCGAACTCGCACCCCGGATCGGTGGGGTAGTCGACGAGGTGATCCTCGTCGTCGTCGTCGTTCACGCCGTTCGCGCACGCCGAGGGGCGATCCGGAGGCGCGGGCACGTACCCGAGGTCCTCGACCCAAAGCCGAGCCTCTCCGTACACCGCGGTCACCGTCACTTGCGCCTCGGCCACGCCGCCTTGCATGAGGAGGTTGCGGCCGTTCGACTGTCCGGACGCCTGGTCCACGACCTCGACGATCGCACCCGGGATCACGCTCAGGCGCACGACGCCGTTGAACGTGGGGTCGGGCTGCGCGTTGCTGTCGAGGGCCTGGACGCTGATTTTCCAGGTCTCCTCTTTGTCCCCGATGTTGGCGGGCAAGGGATTGTCCGCCGCGGGAGGCGGCTGATTGTCGACGAGCGAGATCGTGATCTGGAAGGTCTGCGCGCCGCTGATCGGCTCCCCGACCGTCACACAGGACCCCACGCCCACGGTGGTCGCGAGGATCGCGATCCCCGAGAACGCGTAGGCCGCGACGGATCCGACACGCCGCCTCATTGTCCGACCATCCGGAGTCGGTTGTCGGTGAAGTTTCCGAGACCCCGGTCCACGCACGCGAGGAACTTGCACTGCTCACCTCCGGACGCGCACGGCGCGATCGACTTCTCGCAGCTCTGCTTCACGCCGTCGCTCGGGGCGTCGGCGCACGTCGCGCGCTGGAACGCGGCCACGTCTCGGCGGCACGCGGCCAGCACGCACTTTCCGCCGAGCGCGCTCCCGGCGCAGCTGCCGCCGCTCGAGTCGCAGGTCTCGTTCTCCGTGACCGCCTCCGGGCACGCGCAGACATAGGACCCCGCCTCCGCGTTGCAGAGCGCGGGATCGGCGCCCTCTTGGCACGTACAGTCCGCGTCCGTGCTGCAGTCGCGCAGCTCCTTCGACTTCTCCCCCGCGCCGCATGCCTTGCCCGCGCGGATGTAGTCGATGAGCGCGTCGCGCTGCTGGACCTTCGTGTCGAACTGCGTCGTGTTGCGCTGGAGGACGCGGAACCCGCTGCCTCCGCCGGCGAGGTAGTTGCTCGTCGCGAGCTCGTAGTACCCGAACGGATCGATCGGCTGCCAGCAGACGCCGCTCTCCGTCTGGCACTGCCCGAACTGCGAGAGCGGACAGTCCGTCTCCGAGCCGCACGGGATCTTGGCGCCCGCGGCGTCGTGGAGCCCGGCGCAGAACGTCTTTCCTTCGTCGGGATCGTTGGCCTTCACCGAGTGGAACTCGTCGCACTTCGCGAGGTGCACCGGGCAGTCCGTGTCCTTGGTGCAATGAGCCACGTTCCCGTTCGGATCCTGCGCGGCCCCGATGAAGATCCCCGTCGCCTGCCCGCGTCCGATGCTCGTGCCCTCGTCCGTGACCGAGTCCTTCGAGCAGTCGACCACGATGCGCGCGCCGGCGATCTGCACCTGGGACACGCACCCTCGTCCGGCCGAGCGTCGCGCCACGAAATCGAAGAGCTGCTGGAGCTCGACACCCGACAGCTGCATCTTCGAGATGGAGTTGTCGAACGGGAAGATGTTGAACATCTGCTCGACGGTGACGGGCCCCGGCACGAGATCCGCGCGGATGCCCGTCGTGTTCGTGAGCGAGAAGTCCGTCTGGATGCCGAGCCGGAGCCACATCGCGTCCGCGATCATGTTGCCGAGGGGCGAATCGCCGCCCGCCGTGGAGCTCCGGCGCGAGCCATCGGGCGCGTACCCGACGAGCAGATCGAGGTTCGCGAGGACGTCGAGGCCCTGGGCGTACGGCTCGAGCAGCGACTTCACGATCGGGTCCTCGGGGACCGTGTCGTTGATCGGGAAGAGCTGGAAGTCGTTCGTCAGCACCTCGAACCCGTTGAGTGGGTCGTAGGTGTCCGAGAAATCGGCGGGGTTGTTCGACACCACGAGATCGAGGCGCCCGACGTATTTCGCGAACGCGCCGGAGTGGGCGAGGATCACGTCCCGCGGGCGACAGAAGCGCTTCTCGACCTTGCCCGGCTCCGCGCCCTGCACCTCGACGAAGAAGCTCCCGCTCTCCGGATCCTTGTGCCTCGAGCAGTCCTGCACGTGCTTCGGCGGCTGCAGCACGATGTGGTTGTGGCCCCCGAGCACCACGTCGAGGCCCGTCGTCGTCTCGATGAGGTCCTGGTCGTGGTCCAGGCCGAGGTGGGTCACCGCGACGATGAGATCCACGTTCGGCCGCAGCAGATCGATGTACGCCTGGGTGACCTGCGTCGTGTTGAGCGGGGTGATGCCCAGGCGGTTCGGCGAGTCGAAGATCGACGTGAGGCTCGAGAGGTTGCCGAGCCCGATGACGCCGACGCGCAGACCGTCCACGTCGAACACGGTGAACGGCTTGAAGATGGTCCCGAGCTGCGAGGCGCCGGGCTGCTTCGGGTCCTCGAGGACGTAGTTCGCCGCGAGCACCGGGAACGTGGCCCACTTCTGCAGCTGATCACCGAGGTTCTTCGCGCCGGTGTCGAACTCGTGGTTCGCGACGATCATAGCGTCCGTGCCCATCGCCCCGAGCGCGCGGACCTCGGCCTCGCCGCGGTAGAAGTTGAAGACGGGCGCGCCCTGGAAGCAGTCGCCGCCGTCGAGGTGGAGGAACCTCCCCGAGCGTGCGCGCTCGCGCCCGATGATGTACGACATGCGCGCCACGCCGCCGACGTTCGAGATCGTGTCCACCGGGCCGAGGCCGAGCCCCGCGTCGACCTGCCCGATCTGCAGGTTGTACGGGAAGAGCCGCGAGTGGATATCGGACGAGTGCATCAGCGTGAGGTGCACCTGCCCCGAGAGCTTCGTCGGCGCGGGTTGCTCCTCACAGCCCGAGCTCGGCGCGACCCCGGCGATCACCGCGGTGGCGATGGTGGCTCCCGCCCCCAGACGTCTCCATGTCCTCTGCGTCGGTGCCATAGTCGTTGAGCGCGCTCCGGGGCGCGCGAGTCGGCGAGTTCGCGCAAGCGAGGCCGCGGCTCCGTCCGCGGACTTCGATCAACCGATGCGGGGATATACTACGGCGCGACCACGATCGAGAGTGAATCTTGGCCGACCACGAAGGACCGCGCGTCCCACGCGTGGTCGAGCGCGACAGCACCGACGGTCGGACGGTAGAGCAGCGTGGTCGTGACGTTCGCCCGGGTGCACGGGGGAGGGAGCGCGAACGAGTGCTCCGAGACCTGCGCCTTCTGCGGCGGGATCCGGTTGTCGCTCGCGATGTCGATCCCCCGGTAGTGCGGCACGAGGCGAGCTCCCCCCGGGTCGACGAGGACCTTGGCGAACGCGTTCCCGGGTGCCCCGGCGAGATCGAGCGAGGGCGCGCCGTCGACGAGCGTCGAGATGGTTGGATCTCCAAGGAATACGACGTCGCCGTCCGCCACGGGGAGCGCGGACGAGAGGGTCAGTGTCCCGGCGGTCGCGGAGATCACCGTCGCCTCGCCCACGGGCGCCGAGATCGCGATGCCCTTCTCGGCAGGGGAGAGGGGACCCGCGAAGTAGCCGTTGCCGAGGTAGTCGTCGAACGCGCCGGAGGCGCGCACGACCCGGACGACGTCGCCCGCCTTGGCGGCCGAGGCGCTCGGCCACGTGACCGTCGACCCGGCGAACGCCACGCCCGCGCCGACGACGCCGGTCGCGTGTGCCCCGCCGACGTCCGAGATCGTCTGCCCGCCGATCGCGACGAGCGGCGCTCCGCAGCTCGCCTGCACGAGCAGGACGAGTCCGCGCATGGGCTCGCCGGTGGGGATCGCGTGGCCCGCACCGACGTTCTTCACCGTCGCGGTCACCTTCAGCGTCGCGCCGCTCTGCACCGCGGTCGTCGACAACGAGAGCGCCGAGTCGATGAGGCGCGGCGTCCCCGCGAGCGGGCCGAGGAACGTGTGCTGTCGCCGATCCTCGGGCGGCCGTCCGAAGCCGAACGCGATCCCCGCGTCCCCCGCGGTGCTCACGTCCACGCTGTTGAATCCGGGCGTGGAGGGCGCGGGCATGTGACAGAACGAGCACGGCGTCGCCGGCGTGTTGAACGGGGAGTCGCGCCACTCCGAGTACGTCGTGTGGACCTCGAGGCCGCTCGGCGATTTCACGGGATCGAGGGCGCCCCCCGCGAGCGCGGGCTGGTGATCCTCGTGGCATCCGCCGCAGAGCTCCGCGGTCTCGAAGACGGGTGAGTACACGCCTCCCATGAACGGGTTCACGACGTCCACGAGCGGGCCGTACATCGCCTGGAGCGGCTTGCTCGTCGGGTCTCCTTCGACGAGCTTCTCGCGCGGACGACGGATCTCGAGCGCCCCAGCGAGGCCGGGCGCCTTCTTCAGATCGACGCGCGCGACGTGGTGGCACACGTCGCAGTGGTTGCCGTTCGCGTACGCCACACCCTTCGCCGCGTGCAGGCTCTGTCCGCCCGTCGCGGGGACGCCCGGGCCATCGATCCCGGGCGCGTGGCAGTCCGCGCACCCGCCGAACTTCGTCGGCGGATCGGGTCGGGTGGGATCGTCACACGCCTTGTCTCCGGGGCCACCGCACCCGTTGAGATCCGGCAGGACGCCGCCGCCGACGTAGCACTTCAGGGCCGTCATCGTGGGATCCCCGGGGACGATGCCAGCGCGCATCTCGCCTCCCCTGGACGCGCACGCCCCGGCCGACGACACGCTGCTCGCGACCCCCGCGTAGAGATCCTGCACCCACGGATCCCGGGTCGCGCGCGCGTGCGCCGAGGTTTGGAACTGCGCCACGAGCGTCGTGTGGCAGTGGCCGCAGTACGCGGTGGAGTTGTCGTGCGCCGCGTCGCCCGTCCCGGGATCGCCGAACGCGTAGCCGAGGTCGTCCGGGGGCGAGGCCTCGCGGAGCTCCAGGACGACGTCTCCGCCGGTCAGCGCGTCGAGCTCGAGCCCCGCCGATCGGTAGCCCGGCTTTCCGGCGACGAGCGTCGGTGTCCCGGGCAGCGTGGTCGAGAGCACGACGTCGAAGCGCCCGTCCGCGCCGGTCACCACCTGAGGTGCGCCCCCGCCCTGGAGGACGATCGCGCCCGGCAGGGGCGCTTGCCCGTCCGTGACCGTCCCCGTCACGTGGATCGCCTCCGCGGCCCCACCCGCGCCGCTCGACGCTGCGCTCGTCGTCGAGCTCGCGCCCGAGGTGGCGCTCGCGCCCGAGGACGCGCTCACCGTCGCGGCGTCGTCGTCGCACTGGAGGCCAAACGCCGCAGCCGCCAGGATGGCGGCCGCGGCGATGAGGGATCTCGCGCGAAGCACGACGTCGAGCGTACTCGTCGTGGCTTCGGCGCGGCAGCGCGAAGTGCTCAGGCGTCCTGCTGCGGGCGCTTCGGGTCGGGCCAGTCGACGTGGAAGAACTTCCCGCGCGGCTGATCGACGCGCTCGTACGTGTGCGCTCCGAAGAAGTCGCGCTGCGCCTGGATGATGTTCGCGGGCAGCCGCTCCGATCGGTACGCGTCGAAGTACGAGAGCGCGCTCGAGAACGCGGGCACGCTCACGCCCTCGAGCGCGGCGCGCGCCACCACCGCGCGCCAGTTGCCCTCCGCCTTCTCGATGGTCGAGGCGAAATACGGGTCGAGGAGGAGGTTCTTCAGGCTCCTGTCGCGCGCGTACGCCTCCGTGATCTTCTGGAGGAACCTCGCGCGGATGATGCACCCGCCTCGGAAGATCTGCGCGATCGCCCCGAAATCGAGGCTCCATTTGTACTCGACCGCAGCGGCCGCCATCAGCTGGAACCCTTGCGCGTAGGCGCAGATCTTCGAGCAGTAGAGCGCGTCGCGAACCGCGTCGGTCGAGATCGGCACCGCGGCGCCGAGATCGCTCTTCTTCGCCTTCAGGATCTTGCTCGCCGCGACGCGCTCCTCCTTCACGGACGACATGTTCCGCGCGAACACGGCCTCCGCGATGCTCGGCGCGGGTACGCCGAGGTCGAGCGCCGCCGAGCTCGTCCACTTGCCCGTGCCCTTCTGGCCCGCGGCGTCGAGGACGACGTCCACGAACGGCTTGCCCGTCACGGGGTCGCTCTGCTGGAGGATGTCGGCGGTGATCTCGATGAGGAAGCTGTCGAGGTCTCCGGCGTTCCACTCGCCGAACACCTTCGACAGCTCCTTCGGGCCGAGGCCGAGCACGCCGTTCATCAGCGCGTACGCCTCGCTGATGAGCTGCATGTCGGCGTACTCGATCCCGTTGTGGACCATCTTCACGTAGTGGCCCGCGCCGTCCGCGCCGATGTACGTCGTGCACGGGACCCCGCCTTTCACGGGCTTTCCGGGGCTCGCGCCGGGGATCGGCTTGCCGGTCGCGTCGTCCACCTTCGCGGCGATCGCGGTCCACACGGGCTCCAGGTGCTTCCACGCCTCCGCCTTGCCGCCGGGCATGAGCGAAGGCCCGAAGCGAGCGCCCTCCTCGCCGCCGGACACGCCCGAGCCGACGAAGTGCAGGCCCTTCTCGCCGAGCGCCTTCTCCCGGCGGATCGTGTCGGTGTAGAGGGCGTTGCCGCCGTCGACGATCACGTCGCCCTTCTCGAGGTGGGGGACGAGCGAGTCGATCACCGCGTCCGTCGGTCCGCCGGCCTTCACGAGGATGACGATCCGACGTGGCGCCTTGATCGATCGGACGAAATCCTTCAGGTCCGCGCCGGGGACGAGCCCGCCCCCGCCGTCGCCGAACACGCTCGGCGGGTTCTCCGCGACGAACTTCTCGGTCGTCGCCGTGGTGCGGTTGTAGACGGCGACCTTGTAGCCGTGGTCGGCCATGTTCAGGGCCAGGTTTTGGCCCATGACCGCGAGGCCGACGAGGCCCACGTCGGCGCTGTTTTCTGAGGGCTTCTCGAGAGTCATCGTCTGCTCCGTCGTTGATTGGGAAGAGGGATCACTGGGTCGTGAGCTTGGAGGCCGCGGCTCGATCGAGGAGCCATGTGGCGTTGCCCATACGGTGTACGAGCGCCGCGGGGAGGGGAGAGGAGGCGTCTTCGATCGCCGAGCGCACCGCGTCCGCTTTCCCCTCGCCCATCACGAGGAACAGCGCGCGCCGCGCGCGCGCGAGCGCGGCGAGCGTGAGCGTGACGCGCGCCGGAGGTGGCTTCGGCGAGTCGCGCAGCGCCGCGACGAGGCGGCTCGCCTCGTGAAGATGGGCTTCGCGGAGGAGCGCGTGCCCCGGAAACAAGGAGCAGACGTGACCGTCGGGCCCCATCCCGAGGTGGACGACATCGAGCGCGCCGTCGGTGACGACGGACGCGAGCTCCGAGGCATACGCAGCGGCGGCCGCGTCCGGATCGTCCTCGCCGCGGACGCGGTGGACGTTCTCCCTCGGGATCGAGACGCGCCCGAGGAGGGCCTCCTCCGCGAGCCGGAAATTCGAGTCCGCGTGCGTCGGCGCGACGCAACGCTCGTCCCCGAAGAACACGTGCACGGTCGCCCAATCGATCGGCGCGGGGACGAGCGCTTCGTAGAGCTTCGCGGCGGATCCGCCCGTGAGCGCGATCGACAGGGGGCCCCGCCGCGCGGCCTCCACGTGGAGGGAGACCAGCTCGTTCGCGAGCTCCGACGGGCCTTCGAAGACGCGGACGTCCGCCATGGCTTCAACCCTCGGCGCCGGCGGCGAGCGCGAGCGCGTCCCGGTACACCGGATCGCGGCCGCGCGCGCCGAGCGCGGCGATGACGAGCCGCTCGATCGCGAGATCGGCGGCGATCTTGGGCCGATCCGTCTGACCGTGCACGTGCACGTTCAGCGTCCCGTCGCCCACGTCCTGGATGGAGAACTCGATGGGAGCGCCCCCGGCGTCCGTCGTCCGCACGACGACGTTCGCGAGGCCCGACGGGGTCGCTCGCGCCTCGCCGTCGACGACGATCGACACCTCTCCGCCGGACTTGGTCTTGGCCTTCGTGCCTCGATCCGGGATGCGCCCCGTGGACCAGCCGAGCCGGCTCGCGAACCACGCAGCGAAGATCCGCGCGGTCGAGTTGCCGCCCGTCGCCCCGCTGACGACGAGCTCCGTCACGCGCTCGAGCGGCCCGGATCCCGTCGGTGGATCGAACATCGTCGCGAGCATCGATCGGAGGAAGCCTGCCCGGAGCCACGCGAGGTCGACGAGCGACACCGAGGCGCGCGACTCCGCGCGGATCCCGGCGTACGTGCGCTCCATCGCGGCGCTCGGGCCGATCCACTTCGCGGAGTCGAAGA
Source organism: Polyangiaceae bacterium (assembly GCA_046351395.1). GTDB lineage: Bacteria > Myxococcota_A > Polyangia > Polyangiales > Polyangiaceae > CAYYKK01. The sequence continues at coordinate 13,432 of JAXLYP010000019.1, read as the reverse complement.
TCAGGCGATCGACGCACTCGAAGTACGGGATCTGCCGAGGGTCCGCGGGCGGCGGGCCGATCCAGAGGAGCGCGGTCGGCACGTCCGGGACGAGCAGGGCGCGCACGAGCGACGGGACGAGCCGATCGCCGACGCCTCGCGTGAGGATCGTGATCTCCTCCGAGCAGAGGAGCTTCCCTTTGCCGCCCGGCGCCACCTGGCAGTTCGCCGAGACGAACGCCTCGACCTCCTTGCCCGCGTCGTTCGGCCGCGGCACGAGGACGATCGCGCGCGACGGCACGGGCATCACGACCTTGTCGACGAGCGCGCGCGCCGCGTCCACGTCCTCGCCCTCGGCGACGTGGATGAGGAGGTTCCACGAGCACGCGCGCGTGACCGCGCGATCGTCCGACGAGGCCTGCCGCCAGAGGCTCGCGAGCTCGCGCTCGATCATCGTCACGTCCACGCCGATGTCCGCTCCGCGCGTGAACCGATCCCCCGGGAGGGACTGCGGCGCCTCGTCGCTCACGGGCGCCTCCACGCGTGGCCCTGGCGCGCGAGCAGCGCGTCCGCCTCCGCGGGGCCCCATGTCCCGGCCTCGTACGTGGGGATCGACGTCGCCCCCGACGCCGCCCACGCCTGGTGGATCCGAGTGATGAAGCGCCACGACGCGTCCACCTCGTCGCCGCGCGTGTAGAGCGCCGCGTCCCCGAGCATGCAGTCGAGGAGGAGACGCTCGTACGCCTCCGGCGGCTCCGTGCCGAAGCTCGTGCCGTACCTGAACTCCATGTTCACGGGGTGGATGTCGAGCGTGTTGCCCGGCACCTTCGAGCCGAAGCGCACGCTGATGCCCTCGTCCGGCTGGATGCGGATCGCGAGCACGTTCGGCTCGTCGACGCTCTTCGCGCCGAAGATGGAGTGCGGCGTCTTCCGGAAGAGGAGCGCGACCTCGGTGACCTTCTTGCTCTGCGCCTTGCCCGCCCGGAGGTAGAACGGAACGCCGCCCCAGCGCCAGTTGTCGATGAAGAGCTTCAGCGCGACGTACGTCTCCGTCACGGAGCCCTTGGTGACGCCCGTCTCGTCCTGGTAGCCGATCTGCGCCTTCCCCGCGACGCTGCCCGCCGTGTACTGCGCGCGGACGACGTACTCATCGAACTTCCCGTCGGGGATCGGGCGGAGCGCCTTCAGGAGCTTCACCTTCTCGTCGCGCAGATCGTTCGCGCCCATCGTGACGGGGGGCTCCATCCCGGTCAGGCAGAGCACCTGGAACAGGTGGTTCTGCACCATGTCTCGCAGGATGCCGGCGTGGTCGAAGTAGCCGCCTCGCCCCTCGATCCCGATCGCTTCGGCCCCCGTGATCTGCACCTGCTCGACGAAGCGGTTGTTCCAGAGCGGCTCGAAGAGCGCGTTCGCGAACCGCATGACCATCATGTTCTGGACGGTCTCTTTGCCGAGGTAGTGATCGATCCGGTAGGTCTGATCCTCGCGCAGCACGTCCAGCACTTCGCGGTTCAGCTTGCGCGCGCTCTCGAGGTCGACGCCGAACGGCTTCTCGATGATGACGCGCGTGAACGGACCGCTCTCGCTCTTGTTGATGAGCCCGGACGCGCCGAGGTGCTTCACCGCGATGCCGAAGGTCTCGGGCGGCGTCGACAGGTAGAAGACGCGGTTGCCCGGGAGCCCTCGCTCCTTGTCGATCGCGTCGAGGCGCTCCTTCAGCGCCGCGTAGGAAGCCGGGTCGTCATAGTTGCCCGTGTGATAGTGCAACCCGCTCTCGATCTCGGACCAGAGCGCGTCCGCGACGGGGCGGTGCCGGGCGAACTTGTTGACGTTCTCCTTCATGTCCGCGCGGAACTGCTCCGTGGTCATCTGCTTGCGCGCGAAGCCGACGATCGCGAACGCGTGCGGCAGGAGGCGCTCGGCCGCGAGGGACGTCAGCGCGGGCACCAGCTTGCGCTTCGTGAGATCGCCCGACGCGCCGAAGATCACGACGGTGCACGGCTCGGGCAGGCGATCCTCGGCGAGTCCTGCACGCAATGGATTCGAAGTGCTCATGGCCCTCCCGGGCGCGCGGCGTGCGCGCGCCGACGTGTGGATTCCGCGCTCATGAAACGTGCGGAGGCCGAAGATGCGCCTCTCCCGATCGACTTTCAAGCGTGGCGTGCGGCGCATATCCTCCGCGCCGTGAACCTCAACTTGTTCTTGATGGGGCTCGCGCAGGTGGGCTTCGGGGTTCTCGTCGGCGCCGTCGGCATCTTCGTCGCGACGCGTCTCCTCGGATGGCTCCTCGGGTGGGGGCAGACCGACGCGGAGCTGAAGAAGGGCAACGTCGCGACCGGCATCCTCCAAGGCGCCGCGATCCTCTCGCTCGGGCTCCTCGCGCAGCACGCCGTCCAGGCCACGTTCGCCGCGATCGATCTCAGCTTCCGCGGTGAGCGCGTGTCGACCGAGATGGTCCTCACGTTCCTCCTCTACGGCTCGATCCACGTCAGCGTCGCGTTCGCGGTGGGGTCGGTCGTCCTCTGGTTCGGCGCGTGGCTCTTCAGCAAGCTCACGCGCGGCGTCGACGAGATCGCGGAGGTGAAGAAGGGCAACGTCGCCCCCGCGATCATGCTGGGCGCCGTCCTCGTGATCCTCGCCCTCGCGACGGCGCCCGGGCTCGAGGTCGCGCTCCAGGGCCTCATCCCTCTTCCCGAGCTCGGGCGCGACGAGATGATCTCCCCATGACGCGCGCGCGCGCGGTCCTCGTCTGCCTGCTGCTCGCGTTCGGGACGACGGCGTGCAACGTCGACTGGGATCGGATCTGGGACGCGTTCTCCTCCAAGTCGAAGAAGCGATCGTCGCGCCGCATTCGCCGCGAGGCCGAAGACGAGCCGTCGAGATCCAAGAAAGACCCAGAGCCGCGCTCCGAGGAGGCTACGATCCTCGGTGATCTCGGCGTCGCCGCGTTCCCGGATGGTACGCGCGACCCCAGGGTGTTCCACGACTGGGACAGCCCCGCGATCCCGCCGAAGAAGTTCTCGCTGACCTACACGCTCTCCCGGCGCGCCGCGGACGACGTCGAGGAGAGGTTCAAGCGCTACGCGGACTCCGTGCGCTACGTGTCCGGCGAGGAGCACCGCTTCAAGTGGGTCCCCCCCGCGGGCTGCAGCGGTGACATGGGATGCGTGTTCCAAGAGCTCACGGAGGAGGACCGCGACGCGATCCAGCCCGTCGTCGCGCTCTTCAAGAAGCGGCAGCAGGAGGCGAAGCTCGGGACGCTCGAGCTCGCGCAGCTCATCGTCAACTTCGTGCAGGACATCCGCTATTTCGAGCCCGACGACGCGCCGTTCGGCATGCTCCCTCCCGCGCTCGTCCTCAGCCGATCGAATGGCGACTGCGACTCCAAGTCCCTCCTCGCGAAGATGCTGCTCGGGGAGTTCGGCATCGACTCGATCATGCTGAGCTCGGCGCTTCATCGGCACGCCATGCTCGGGATCGCGCTCCCGGTGAAGGGGACGAAGATGATCGTCGAGGGCCGGGAGTACGCGTTCACCGAGCTCACCGCGAAGGGCGCCGTGATCGGCTACCTCTTCCCGGATCAGGCGAAGCCGAACGACTGGAAGCCCGTGCTCCTCCGGCGCCCGAAGTTTGCCCCAGCGCCCAAGCCGAGGTGAGAGCGCGATGAGCGCGCCCGAGGCGCACGATGGGCGACCGGTCCCCCCGGCGATGTTCCCGCGATGGATCGCGACGCTCCTCGCCCCTGGGCTCGCCGTGCTCCTCGCCGATCTCGCGCGCAGGGCGGGGCAGATCGTCCGCTTCGACCCCGTGCACGCCGCGGCGTACTGGGGCAGCGCCCTCGCGTCGACGTTCGCGTGGGGGCTCCTGATGTACGCGATCACGTCGATCGCGTCGCGGGCGCGGTGGATCGTCGCGGCGATGTTCGTCGCGCTCTATGGCGTCTCGTTCGGGGTGCAGGGCGCCTTCTTCTCGGTGTTCGGCACGTACCTGTCGCTCGACTCGCTGCTCGACGCGCGCGCCATCGGGCCGGCGATCCTCGGCGAGCTGCCGCTCCACCGCGCCGGGGCGCTGTTCAACGCGGCCTTCGGCGTCGCGCTCGCGCTCACGCTCGCGTGGCGTGGGCTCGCGGTGCGCGCGCCCGTCCCGGCGCGCCCGGCGGTCGCCGCGATCATGCCGCTCCTCTCGCTCGCGCTCTTCGGCACGGTGCCGGCGAGCTACCGCGGCATCCAATCGACGACGCCCGACTTCGTCTACTTCCACGGTGAGGTCGGCCTCCTCGACAACCGGCGGCTGCTCGCGAACGCGGGGAGCGCGCGCCTCGTGCGCGTCGCGCGGCGCGATCCGGACGCGCTCCCGCGGCTCGACGCGAAGCCGTCGGCGCCGCGGAACGTGCTCTTGATCGTGGAGGAGAGCCAGCGCGCGGACGTCTCGTGCGTCGCGCCCGTGGACCGGTGCGAGCTCGCGACGCGCGCGACGAACGCGGCGCTCCCCACCCGATCGCCGCTCCTCGGCATGCGCGCCGCGGGCTCCTCGACCGCGGTCGCGGTCGCGACGATCTGGTCGGGCCTCGAGCCGCACGTGCGCGGCCGACTGTGGGAGACGGCGCCTCTCCTCTGGGACTACGCGCACGCGGCGGGCTGGGACACCGCCTATTGGACGAGCCAGAACTTGATGTTCGGGAACGCGCGGCTCTTCGTGGAGGACATCCCCACGTCCCACTTCGTGAGCGGGACCGAGATCGATCCGGCGCGCGACTTCCTCGTCGGCGCACCCGACGCCGCGATCGCCGACCGCGCGCTCGCCGAGTGGGCCGAGCTCCGGGAGCCGTTCTTCGCGGTCGTCCACTTCTCGAACCCGCACCGCCCGCGCCTCTTCGATCCCGCGAACGCCCCGTTCCAGCCTACGGACGAGGTCGAGCGCTCGACGACCACGGAGATGCAAAAGAACTATTACAGGAACTCTGTATATCTCTCGGATCTCGCCGTGGCGAAGCTCGTCACGGGCGTCCGCGCGGCGCCCTCGGGGCCGCGCACGGTCATCGTGTTCCTCGCGGATCACGGAGAGAGCTTCTACGAGCACGATCAGGACGCGAACCACTCGGGCTCGGTCTTCGACGAAGAGATCCGGATCCCCGCGTGGATCGACGCTCCGGAGGGGACGCTCACGGACGACGAGCGCGCCGGGCTCGAGGCGGCGCGCGATCTCCCGACGTTCGAGGTGGACGTGGCCCCCACCATCCTCTCTCTGATGGGCCTCCGAGCCGAGCGGAGCCTCGCCCGCTTCATCGACGCGATGCCGGGTCGGGACCTCCTCGCCCGCGAGCACCCGGAGATCTCGGTTTCCCTCTCGAACGTCTCCTGGGCGTGGGAGTACGTGAAGCCGAACTGGGGAGTGATGCGCGGGACCCGCAAGCTCGAGGCTCGCTTCTCGGACGAGGCGTGGCGGTGCTTCGATGTCGCGGACGATCCGCTCGAGCTCCACGACCTCGGCGCCGCCGCGTGCCCGGATCTCGTGGACGAGGCGATGGCGAGGTTCCACATGCTCCCGCGCGAGCTCGGGAAGCTGAACCAGAACCCCCGCTGGGGCGCGGGCTACTGAGCCATGTCGGCTCCGTCGCCGCGGTCGCCGCTCCTCGCCCCCATCCCGTGGCTCGCGCGGCACGCCGCCGTCGCGCGCGTGTTCCTCTACGCGTTCCTCGTGCGCGCCGTCTTCGACATGGTCGTGCAGCGCCCGCTCGAAGCCGCGCGCTCCGACATGGGCGGCTACATCGGCCGAGCGCTCGCGATGCTCGACAAGCCGCTCGAGCCCGATCCGATGGTGACGTTCTTCCCGTACGGGACGCACATGCTCCTCGGGGTCGCGCTTCGACTGTTCGGTCGCGCGAACTTCGTCGCGGTCGCGCTGCTCTTCGCCCTGCTCGGCGCTACGGCAGCCGCGGCGACCTACGCCACGGCGAAGCGGCTCTTCCCGGAGCGCCCGCGGCTCGCGCTCGCGGTGGGGATCTTCTTCACGCTCTACCCGACGTGGGTCCACCTCGGCGCGTTCGTCCTCTCGGAGACGCCGCTGTCGGCCGCCGTCGCGCTCTCGACGCTGCTCGCGCTCCGGCTCCTCGACGAGGGGCGCGCGCGCGATGCGTGGCTCCTCGGCGCGACGATCGCCGTCGGCGCCACGTTCCGTCCGCAGCTCCTCGTGTTCGTCCCGATGCTCTTCCTCGCCGCGATCGCGGCGCGTCGGCGCTGGTTCCCGAGGGGCGGGGACACGCGCCGTGTCTCGTGGGCGCACGCCTCGATCGCGGTGCTCCTCCCCGTCGCGCTCGTGCTCGGCGCGTCCGCGGCGCGGACGGAGTACCACACGAAGCAGTTCGGCCTCGTGTCGACGAACGGCGCGTTCAACGTCGCCATCGGGCGGTGTCGCGCGGTGCAGCTGAGCGCGTCGAAGAGCCGCGGCGGGACGTTCACCCCGCCCGCGTTCAACGCGCTGTCGCATTACGAGGAGCACTACAAGACGAAGCCCCTGATCCCGCTCGATCCCGCGCTCGGCGAGCACGTCTCGTTCGACGGCTACCTCTGGGAGGAGAAGCCCGCGCTCGAGCTCGCGAAGAGGTGCGTCGCGACGACGGGCGTGCCCCGACAGATCGGCTACTCGCTCGGCCACGTCGGCCTCCTCTGGTTCTACAACACGGTGTGGCCGACGAAGGGCGCGCTCGCGACCGTCACGTCGATCGTGCACGCGATCGTGGTGCTCCCCGGGCTCGCGATCGCGCTGGTGCTGCTCCTCGTCCGCCGCGATCCTCGCCTCGCTGTGCTCGGCGCGCAGGCCGCGGGGCTGATCCTCACCGCGATGCTCGTGTTCGGCGAGGCGCGCCTGCGCGCGCCCTACGACGGCGTGCTCGACACGCTCGCGGTCGCCGGGTACTTGGCGGTCATCCCGAAAATCGTCGCGCGCTTTCGCGCGCGTCGCCGCGCCCCGGCGGTCGCACCCGCGATCCCCGTCGAGAACCTGCTCCGCGAGGAACGTCCGTAGTCGGGCGGCGCCGAGCTGCGTTCCAGGCCCCGTGAGTCGGAACACCTCCTTTCCGGCGCTCGCAGCCATCCTCCTCACAGGGTGCGGAGCGAGCGACGTCCTCGCCCCCGCCGCAGGGCCTTTCCGCGCGAAGGCGCCCGCGTGCGCCGGGCTCTCGGTCACGGCCGGTGCCTCGTCGTACTGCGTGCTGCCGGCCGCCGTGAGCTTCGCGAACGCCGCCGCCGCGTGTCGCGCGGAGGGGATGGAGCTTGCGTCGATCGGCTCGCGCGAGGAGAACGACGCGCTCCAGCACGCCCTGGGCGCTCGGATCCTGAAAGACCCGCAGCAGCGCTTTTGGATCGGCTTCTTCGAGCCGGAAGAGGGCCGATGGACGGGATCCACCGGTGAGCCCGTCACGTTCGGCGCCTGGGCTCCGAGCGAGCCGAACGACTCGGGCGGTGAGAACTGCGCGGAGGTGGTCGGGTCGAGCGGACAGTGGAACGACGCCTCGTGCGCCGAGCCCAAGCCGTACCTCTGCGAGCCGATCGCGGCCGATACGCCGATGTCGTGCGCGGGCGAGTCGTTGACCGCGGGCGCGAGCGCGTACTGCTTCTACGAGACGTCGAAGACCTGGGTCGACGCGCGAGACGCCTGCAACGCCTCGGGAGGTCGCCTGGCCGAGCTCGCGACGCGCGCGGCGAACGCCGCTCTCGCTCGCGCGCTCGCGCCGAAGCTCCTCGACGATCGGCTCTGGATCGGCGCGACCGATCAAGGGATCGAGTCCGCGTACGTTTGGACCGACGGGAGCCCTTGGACCTTCTCGGGGTTCGGCGTCGGCGAGCCCAACGATCAGAACCACAACGAGGACTGCGCAGAGTGGATCGCCGCGACGGGAGACTGGAACGACCTCGATTGCGGCGCCGAGCTGGGCGCGCTCTGTGAGGTGCCGGGGGGCGCGCTCATCGCGAGGTGACGGTTCTGGTACGGTCTCGATCCCATGACCACTCGAGGAGATCGCATCGCAGTGGGGACGCGGCTCGTCCGCAAGGGCGGGGCGCTGACCGCCGTCGTCGTCGTGAAGGCGACGTTCCAGATCGTCCCGGGCGCCGTCATGAAGCTGGCGGATCCGAAGCCCATCCAGCCCACCGACAAGTTCCGCGCCGACGACCCGCGCCGCAGCCTCCTCGCCTCGTCGGATCTCGCGCCGGAGCTCCCCTGCGGTGAGATCACCTTCGTGGGAACCGCGCACTCGGCGACGCCGGTGAAGGTGCGCGCCGTCCGCCTCGCGCTCACGCGGGGCCAGCGGCCGCTCGTCGACAAGACGCTCCACGTCTACGGCGAGCGGCTCGAGGGCGTCACCGATCCAACTCCTTTCACGAGCGTGCCCCTCGTCTACGAGCGGGCTTATGGCGGCCCCGGCTTCCACGACAACCCGTGCGGCGTCGGTGCGCCGTCGCTCACGAAGGTGCAAGCGCAGATCGTCTACCCCGAGGCCGTGCGAGCCGCCGTCCCGGCCGGGTTCGGACCCATCGCCGCCTCGAACGCGTCGCGCAAGCGCTTGCTCGGGGCGGGCGCGGAGGCCGGACTCGGTGCGCAGACGATGGACTACGACGAGCGCACCCCGGCGGCGTTCTTCTGCGCGGCGCCGCCCGATCAGCGCGTCGAGAGGCTCGTCGGAGACGAGTGGATCACCATGGTCGGGTTGTCGGACTCTCACGAGGTCGTCGACGCCGCGCTGCCGAGCGCGACCGCGCGCGCGACGATCACGCCGAAGGAGGGCGCAGCCCTCGCGCTCCCGCTCCAGCTCGACACCGTCCAGATCGACGGCGCGAGCTTCGTCTCACTCCTGTTTCGCGGCGCGTGGACGCTCCCGAGCGACGCCGTGCTCGCTGGCCTGACCCTCACGGGCGCGCTCGCGCTGCCGGACGGGAGCCTCCACGAGCGCGCCGCGCCGCCGCTGCCCGCGAAGGCGCCGCCGCCCCGTCGCGCGGCGGCTGCCCCGGGCACCGTGATGCTGGACGCTGCGGGTGGCGTGGACAGCAAGCGGACGGTCCCGCTCGGCATCGACGCCGCGGCCGTCTCCTCGCGTCCCGCGACCCCGTTCCCGGATTCGGGGCGCGCGCCGTCGAGCAAGCCGGCGCCGCCGATCGCGGGCGCGCCGTGGAACGCCGAGGTCGCGCCCGCCGCGCCGCCGGTGCGCGCTGGGATGTCGACGCTCGCCCCCGACGACGAAGCTCCGCTCGGCACGCGCGCCACGCTCGCGATCTCGCTCGACGCGCTCACCCCTCCGACCGCGTCGGCTCCGCTCGTTGCGCCTGCGCCGGCCGCCGCGCCGCAGCTCGGTTCACCTCCGAGCCGCGCCGCGCCGGCGAGCGTGAAGCCCGACCGAAAGCCGGACGAACCGGTCTATCGAAACCTCCCGGTCCAAGAGCAACCCATCGCCGCGCCCCGCCCCGTCGCCCCGACCACGCCCGCGCGCCCGAAGCCTCCCGATCTGCGATCGAAGCTCTATCCGAGCCGATGACCGCGCTCGCGTCGACTATCCTTCGAGCATGCGTTCGCGCATGAGAGGGATCGGTGGCGCATGAGCGACGCGTACGCGTGCGGTCGCTCAGCGCGGATCTGGGGCGGCGAGCGCCTCGAGCGGATGCGCGCCTCGAAGCAGTTTCGAGAGGGGCGCTTCCAAAACACGGCGCGGATCGTCCCGGGCATCAAGGGCAATCCGCTCCCCATCTTGGGTGAGTTCTTCTTCGGTGGGGTCGACCGCACCCCCATCGAGCCGCTCCCCGTCGAGCGCCCGCTCGAGGGGTGGAGCCGTCCGGTGGAGACGGGGCTCCGCGCGACCTGGCTCGGCCACAGCACCGTGCTGCTCGAGATGGACGGAGCGCGCGTCCTCACCGACCCGGTGTTCGCGGAGCGCGCGTCGCCCGTCTCGTTCGCGGGGCCGAAGCGGTTTCATCCGGTCCCTGCGACGATCGACGAGCTTCCACCGGTCGACGCGGTCCTCTTGAGCCACGACCACTTCGACCACATGTGCAAGGCGAGCGTCGTCGCGCTCGCGAAGAAGGGCATCCCGATCGTGACCGCGCTCGGTGTCGGCGGGCGCCTCGAGCAGCTCGGGATCCCTCCCGCGCTCGTGACGGATCTCGACTGGGGCGAGTCGGCGTCGCCCTCTGGCCAAGTCCGCTTCCACGCGACGCCGGCGCAGCACTTCTCGGGGCGCGGCGTCGCCGATCGGAACCGCACGCTCTGGGCGTCCTGGGTGATCGAGAGCGAGCGTCACAAGATCTTCTTCAGCGGCGACACCGGCCTCACGACCGAGTTCGAAGAGACCGGGCGCCGCTTCGGCCCGTTCGACCTCGTCATGCTCGAGATCGGCGCGTTCCACCCCGCCTGGGGCGACATTCACCTCGGGCCGGAGAACGCGCTCGTGGCGCACCGAATGCTCGGCGGCGGGACGCTCTTGCCCGTGCACTGGGGCACCTTCAACCTCGGGATGCACCCGTGGGACGAACCGGGGGAGCTGCTCCTCGAGCTCGCGAGGACGAGCGGCGCGCGCGTCATCACGCCGCGACTCGGTCGCCCCGTCGAGCCTTCGCGCGTGGGCGCGCCCGACCCGTGGTGGCGTGAGGTCCGCGTGGCGCGACCGAAGCTCCTCCCCGTGCCCACCTGAGGTCGCGGCTCACGCCGCGAGCTGGAACGTCTTCGGCCACTTCCCGCGCGCCGCCTTCGTCGACCGCGGCCGGACGTTGAGGCGAGCGCGGACCGCCTCGAGCGGCTCGCTCCACATCCGCTCGAAGCGAACGGGCGCGAGGAACTCGGCCTCGACGCCGCGCCTGTAGCCCTCGACGACGGCGCTCGCGCTGCGCGGCGACCGCGCGGCCGTGCCGACCGTCGCGATGAGGAGCGCGCTCGGCATGCCGAGCTGCGCGAACGTGAAGCCTTGCAGCGCGAGCTCGCCGTGCACGTCCGGCGCGTAACCCGTGAGCACGTGCCAGACGTCGTGCGTCTGCCGGATGCGCCGAGCGATGGTCTGGAGGATCGGCGGCAGCCCGGGCGGCGTCTGGAAGAGATCGGGATCGAGCCCGTTGTCGTCGAGGTAGCGCGCGTAGGCTCCGCCGAGGGTGTCCGCGGGAAGCGCTCGGAGCTCGGCGAAGTCGACGGAGCGACTGTCGATGGTGGGCCCCTCCGCGAGCAGCTCGGGACCGCCCGGCGACGCGGCGATCCGCGCGATGAGCCGAGGCACGAGAGGGCCGTTCAAGACGATACCGAGCAGGAACACCTGCTCGGTGCGCCCCGTGTCCTTGATGAGCTCGTAGAGCGCGCGCAGCGCGACCCCGAGCTTCGCCGTGGGGCTCCCCCCGAGCGCGATCCGGACGGCCTCGGCCTCCGTGATCCAGCCGCCGTCCGCGCCCTGATCGCCTCGTCCGCTCGCCCGATCCATCGCGCCCGCATCGCCTCGGTTCGTTGTTGTCATGTTCGACAATAGTTATTGGCAGCAATGACAATTGTCAAGGCGCGCGCCTCCATCTACGTTCTCGCCGGATGGCGAGGGTGCCGAAGCCGGAGCGACCACGGCCGAAGCGCGTTCGGCGGACCCCGGAGGACGCGCGCGCGCTGCTGCTCGAGACCGCCGTCCGACTCCTCGCGGAGCACGGCCCAGACGGCGTGGGCCTCACGGACGTCGCGCGCGCGGCGGGCGTGAGCCACGCCCTCGTCACGCACTACTTCGGGACCATCGGCGCGCTCGTCGACGCCGCGCTCGAGCGGCACGCCGAGGCGCAGCGAGCGAAGCTCATCGAGCTCATCCAGGAGAAGCCCGACGCGGGCCCCCGGGAGTGGATGGACGCGTTCTTCTCGTGGATTCGAAAGCCCGAGACGGCGCGCCTCGTCGCGTGGGCGCTGATGACGAACCGGGTGTCGAAGAACGACTTCTTCTCGCGCCGCGTGCGCGGCGCGAAGCGCGTCGCCGACGCTGTCGAAGAGCGGATGGCGCGCGACGCGACGCCCGCGCCGCGCGCGGATTTGGAGTTCGCCGTGCTCCTGCTCCTCTCGGCGAGCCACGGCTACGCCCTCGGTCGAGCGCCGTTTTGGGCGAGCCTCGGCGTGGACGACGCCGGGCCGGAGCGCGACGCGGACTTCTTCGATCGGCTGGGCCGCCTCGCCGAGTCGATGATCGTTCGCCCCTCTCCGACGAGAGGGAAGCGCGCGGATCGTTGATCTTCTTCTTGGTCCCGAACGCGCCCGGACGTGATTGCATGCGGGGTCGGAGACTCGCCCATGCAGAAACGTTCCTTCTTCGGCGCCGCGCTCGTCGCCGCGTCGCTCGTGTCGTCCGGGTGCGCGGAGGAGCGCGCCCCGATCAATCGGGTCCAGCCGAACGCGATCGCGAAGACCTTCTTCCTCGGCGCGAGCATCGCCGATCCATCCGACGATCCCGAGTTCTACATGCGGACCACCGTCGTGGACGTCTCCGCGGGCGCGGGCTCCGACGGGCTCTTCACGGCGTCGGACGCGCAGCCGACGACGCGCGTGCGGTTCGAAGTCACCGAGAACCTCCTCCTCGCGCGCCTCACGTACGAGCTCGTCGATCACACGGACGGCAAGGGCGCGCGCCGCGTCGCCGACGGTCAGGTCGTCGCCGCGTACGCGATCCAGAGCCACTTCGACATTCGTCGCGACTACAACCCGGATACCGGGGAGGACACGAACGTCATCGTCGAGAACAGCGAGGACCGCCCCTGGAACCAGCGCGAGTACATGCGCGTCGACTGGTCCCGGAACCTCATCACGGACGCGTACGACCTCGATGCGCTGTCGCAGCTCGGCATCTACTACGCGGTGAAGTGGGATCCGATCGCGTACTACGTGAACGACCCGGCGAACGCGGACGCCCCCCAGTTCGACGTCGCGGCGGGCTACTTCGACATCACCAACAAAGCGTACGCGGCGCCCCAGGTCATCCACGACGAGCAGTGGGGAGACTTCCCCGCGTGCTGGCTGATCGGCTCTTTCCCGACGGTGAGCTGCAACCCGAGCGAGCTCACGCTCCGCCTCTCGTTCAAGAAGGTCGTCGACACGGACTACGAGCCCTTCGAGATCACCGGCACCGAGATGGACATGTTCGGCTACTTCACGGTGGACCGGTTCGGCTACGACCGGCGCTACGGCGTGGTCGACGACGAGTGGCGGCGCTTCGCCGCGCGCTGGAACCTCTACGAGAAGAGCCACGCCAAGGACGTCCCGTGCAACACCGAGGAGACGACCAAGATCGGTGAGGATCCTCACCGCGACATCGACGGAAACGGGACGGAGGACGAGTGCGAGTCCGTCGGCCGGGGCTCGCGCTGCGACGCCGTAGTCGGCGAGTGCACGATCCCGTACCGCGATCGCGCGGTGAAGACGATCCCCTGGTACGTGAACGCAGACAGTCCTCCTGACCTGTTCGACG
>JAXLYP010000018.1:0-208640 GCA_046351395.1 Polyangiaceae bacterium | reverse complement strand
GCGTCGCGAGGGACGCGACGTCCGATCCGCCGCCCGGCTCGGTGATGGCGAGGGCGGCGATCTTCTCGCCGCGCAGCACCGGAGGGATGAACCGACGCTTCTGTTCGTCCGTCCCGGCGCGCACGATCGGCGGGAGGGCGATCCCATGGCTCCCGAGCCCCACGGTGACGCCCACGTTCTTCCCCTCGAGGATGAACTCCTCGGTGGCGGCGAGGACGTGCGTGATGTTCCCGCCGCCGCCGCCGAGCTCCTCCGGATAGCCGATGCCGAGCAGCCCCGCCTCTGCGGCCCGGGCGTAGAGATCGCGCGGGAACTCCTCCGCCTCGTCCCACGCGTGCGCGTTCGGAGCGATGTGCTCGCGCGCGAACCGACGCACCTGCTCGCGGAGCGCGCGGTGCTCGTCCGTCTCGTAGAGTGCCGGTCCCATCAACCGCCGCAGGAGGGCTGCGCGGGCTGCGGGGCGGGCGAAGGCTTGACGACCATCGGAGCCTTGGCCGCGCCGTTGGCGGGTTGCTGCGCGCCCGTCGCTCCGTTGGGTGTCGCGGCGCCGGGCTGCGCCTTCGCCGCGCCCGCGGCCCCGGTCGGCTTGCCCGCGCCGTCCGCCTTTTCCGCGGCCTTCGCGTCCGGGTCCTTGAGGATTTGGTTGCTGTCGGGCGCGGTGAGATTGCCGCAGCCAGACGCGAACAGCGCGGTGACGAGCGCGAGGACGGGGAGGGGAATGGCCGAACGGAACAGCACGCTTCGCATGAGGCCGGAGCTTAGTCCATCCGACCCGTGATAGGACTGCTCGCTGACATGGACCCTCGTTTTCGCGCTCCCTACAACCGCCACTTCACGGAGCGGTTCTATCAGCGATACCTGACGCGCCTGTCGGACCGGCTCGGCTGCTCGATCCCGTTCCGCGTCGCCGAGACGCCGTTCTTCATCCCGACGCCGCTTCGGGATCGCCTCGCGGAGGACGCGCGGGGCATCGTCGCAGAGATCACGAGGCCCGCGCTCCTCGAGAAGCTGAAGCGCGCGATCCCCGCGCACCTCGACGTGCCGGCGATGGACGCGCTACCGAACTGCATCCAGGTGGACTTCGCGATCACCAAGAACGCGACCACCGGAGAGCTCGAAGGGAAGGTCGTGGAGCTTCAGGCGTTCCCGTCGCTCTACGCGCTGATGGTGATCCAGCACGCGACGATGATGGAGGCGCTCGAAGAGGTGCCGGAGATCGACCCGCGGCTCTCGATCTACTTCGGCGGCCTCGACGCGAAGCGCTTCATCGAGAAGCTCTCGGGGGCAGTCGTCGGGGACGCGTCCCCGGAGGAGACGGTCCTGCTCGACCTGCACCCCGAGACGCAGAAGACGTTCCCCGACTTCGCTGCGACGAAGCTCCTGCTCGGCGTGGACGCTGTTTGCCCGACCTCGCTCGAGAAGGAAGGGCGGAAGCTCTTCCGCTACCGCAAGACCGCGAGCGGGACGGAGCGCATCCAGGTGAAGCGGCTCTACAACCGCATCGTCTTCGACGAGCTCGAGAAGGAGGGCACTTCCCTGCCGTTCAAGTACACCGACGATCTCGACGTCACCTGGTGCTCGCACCCGAACTGGTACTGGGTGCTCTCGAAGTACACGCTCCCCTTCATCGAGCACCGCGCGGTGCCGAAGGCGCGCACGCTCGCGGAGCTCGGCGCCGACGTCCCGGGCGATCTCGAGAACTACGTGCTGAAGCCCCTGTTCTCCTTCGCGGGCGCGGGCGTGAAGGTGGACGTGTCGCGCGAGGACGTCGACGCGATCCCCGCGGAGCAGCGCGAGGGCTGGCTCCTCCAGGAGAAGATCGTCTACCACCCCGGGATCGAGATGCCCGATCCGAACCCGCCCGACGGTGGATCGAACCGCGTGAAGGCGGAGGTCAGGATGATGTTCCTGCGCGGGCCGACCGACTCGAAGCCGGAGCTCGTGCTGAACCTCGTGCGGCTCTCGCGCGGGAAGATGCTCGGCGTCGACCAGAACAAGAACCTCACGTGGGTCGGCGGCAGCGTGGGTCTCTTCGAACCCACGCGCTGAGCTCGAGCCCACGCGAGCGAGCGCCTCTCCGTCGCGCGCGCGTCCACACCGAGCGCTGTCGTCAGAGGGGCGGCTGGGCCGTGACCGTGACGTGGATCACGGCGTCCCCGCCCGCTCCGGAGCGGGCGCCATCGAGGACGGCCGTCCCCGCTCGGATGCCCGTAATGACATAGACGCCCGCGGTCGCGGTGGTCGTGATCGAGGCGTTCGGGGTCGAGACGGTCCATTGGATCTCCGCCGGATCGATGAGGTACTGCTCCTCGTCGAGGACGGCGATCCGCGCGACCAGCGACGTCCCCTCCGTGAGCGTCACGTTGTCGTCGTCCACCTGGAACGCGAGGGGCGGAGGCTCGACGACCGTGATCTCTTGGGAGCCGATCGCGAAGCAGCCCGTCAAGGCCGCGCACGCGGTGAGCGGGGCGAACCCGCGCGCGAGGGAGAAAGGTCGGAGCTTCATTGGATGTCGAACGGGACCGTGGCGGTGAGGTCGCCCATGGTGACCGTGAGGTTCGCGGTGCCCGCGGAGTTGATTCGAAAGCGCACGATGTTCGCCGCGGGATCGCTCTCGATCGAGACGATCGCTTCGTTGCTCGACTTCCAGACGGTCGGCAGATCGCCCGCGAGCATGTGCCCGTCGCCGTCGATCGGCACGGCTCGGAAGCGATCGGGGATACGAAGGTCGAAGTCGTCCTCGCCGAAGATCTCGCTGAACACGTCCGACAGCGCCTCCGTCTCGTGCGTCACGCGGATCGAAGCTGCCTTGCGCACCTCCACGTGGGAGACGTAGATGCCATCCGAGACGGGGGCGAGCCCCTCGCGGCGCGCGAGGAACGTCTGCGCGCCCGAGTCGTCGAGGCGATCGGGGGCGAGCGAGACGCCGTTCGTGACGCCGAAGCGCGCCCCGAGCGCGATCGCTGGGAACGGGGTCAAATCCGGGTGCACGGGCGCGAGCTCGGGCATCACGTCGTCGCACACGGCGTCCGCGAACCCAGTGCAGCCGTACGTCACCTCACCCGGAAGATAGAACGACGGCTTGAAGCCGGGATCGCACCCCGCGGTGAGCGCAACGACGCAGGTCGCGAGGACGACGCACGCGCGCTTCATGGCGCGGCACCTCCCGCGCCGCCCGCTCCTCCCCCCGTCGCGGACGACGTGGAGCTCGTCGAGGAAGCCGCGCTGGACGTCGACGACGTGGACGAGCTCGAGGCGGTGGAGCTCGAGGTCGACGAGCTCGACGTCGACGAGACGGGCCGGAAGTCGCCGCACTCGAGGATCGGGTTGCGGTTGCAGTTCTCCGACTCCTTGCGACATCCGAGGAGCGCGCTCGATGCGAGCAGAAGGGCGGCGTATCGCATCAGAACCGCACCTGCATCGCGGCTCCACCACCGTCGAAGCTCGCCCACGGCGAGACCCGCACCTCGGGGGCGCTCGCGCTCGACTTGTTGGAGACGGCGGCCTCCACGATGAGCGCGATGCCAGTGACGAGCAGCGCGCCCGACGTGGAGAAGCAGACAATCTCTCCGACGCGCGCGTTGTCCGCCGCCTCGAGGTCGTCGTCGATGTCCTTGCACTCTCCGGGGTTGTGGGTGCACCCGCCGCCGTTCGCCTTCACGGTCGCGAGGTGATCGTCCGCGGCGTCGCTGAAGAGCTTCTCGGCGAGCGCGAAGCCCCCGCCGACGAGCGCCATCCCCGGGGCCATCACCGCGCCGAGGACGATCCGGTCTTTCTCGTCGTCCGCGCGTGCAGCGCGCGGCGCCACGATAGCGGCGCCCCCAGCGAGAACGGCCAACCCGAGGACAGCCCCGCGGTTCATGCGACCGATGATGTCACGGTCCGGCTCAGCGTCGAAGGGCGACGAGCCAAGCGCACGAAACGAGCGCGGCCGCGATGCCCCCGAACACCGCTTGCGCTGCGATCCGGGTGCGGACCGACTTGAACGCCACGAAGAGGATCGCGCCCACCACGAAGCCCGCGAGGAACCCGAAGCCGTGCGCTCCGAGGTCCGACTCGGGGCTCGCGCCGATCGAGCCGAGGAGCGCGAGCCCGCCCACGACGGGCACCGCCCAATCCTGGAACGAGCGCTTCCGGCTCGTCTCCCGCGTGACGAGGAACTGGGTGGACGCGAGCACGCCGATCGCCGCCAAGACGGCCGTCGACGCGCCGATCGAGGCGTGCTGCTCGCCGCGGCCGAAAATGTGGAACGCGGCGTTGGCGAGGTTTCCAAGCGCCCCGCCGAGGAGGATCGAGAGGATCCCGAGACCCGGTCCGAGGCGCCGTTCGACGAGGTGCGCGAAGATGGCGCCGGAGAGCAGGTTCCCGAGCACGTGCGTCGCGTCCGCGTGGAGCGTGAGCGCCGTCACCGTCAGCTCCGGGTGACCGCTCACCGCGAGGCTCGCGACGCTCGTCCCTTTCTGGAACCAGAACGAGTTTAGGCGAGCCGGCCCCGTGAACCACGCGAACACCACGAGCCCGACGAAGGCGAGTGCGCTCAGCGGGATGCCCTTGTACGAGAGCCGCTCGCGCTCGCGCTTCGGCGGCCAATCGCGGTTCTCCTCGTCGTACCGGCGAAGCGCCTCCAGCGCCCTCACGCGATCATGGTCCATCACGACCAGGAACGTCCCGAGCCTCGCGGGCTCGCTGATGTGGTGGATGCCCATCGATCGGAGGACCAGGCTCGCCTCGCGAAGACGCGGACCGCTGAATGGGCCGAGCAACACGGCGCCGGGATGCGGCTCGTCCGCGGACGAGTCGCGGTGGGTCTCGGGCTCCGAGGGGCGGCCGAGCGGCGTCGTCGACACCACGAACGGCGCGGCGGGAGGGTGAGGTGAGCCGTTCGCCATTCGAGCGGAACGTGCGGACGATCGGGCGCGTGTCAACGAGAGCGTCTTGTCCGCCTCGGCGAGGCGTGGCAGAACCGCGCCGTGTCCACAGCCACGACGGAAGGCTTTCGAATCAGCGTGTCGACGCAGTACGTCGCGCACCAGTCCGCGCCCCAAGCGAAGCGGTACGTGTTCGCGTACACGATCCGGATCGAGAACAGCGGGACCGTCACCGCGCAGCTCAAGAGCCGGCACTGGATCATCACCGACGGCAATGGCAAGGTCGAGGAGGTCCGCGGCCCCGGCGTGATCGGTCAGCAGCCGTTGCTCCGGCCCGGGGAGCACTTCGAGTACACGAGCGGATGCGTGCTCGAGACGCCACGCGGGACCATGCGCGGCACCTATCAGATGCGGTGCCCCGACGGTCGCGCCTTCGACGCGGCCATCGCGCCGTTCGACCTCACCCTGCCTTACTCCCTGAACTGAAGCGGCGCGCCGACCGAGCTCGACCTTCGGCGGTGCGGCGAGCGTCGCCGCGCCCGAGCCCCGCCGGGGGACGGTCGCGGCCGAGCTCGCCGCGCGGAGCGGCTCAGTTCGGGAGCTCTTCGGGGCGCTTCTTCGTGGAGGGCTCGGCCGTCGGCTCGAACGTGAAGACGAGGTCTTCGCCGCTCGCGTCGACATGGGCGACGCCGCCGTGCTCGAGCTCGCCGAAGAGGAGCGAGTCCGTGAGCTTGCGTTTGATCTCGTCCTCGATCACGCGGGCGAGCGGGCGCGCCCCGAAGAGCGGATCGTAGCCCTTCTTCGCGAGCAGCTCCTTCGCGGCCTGCGTCGCGACGATGCGCGCGTTCCGATCAGCGAGGAGCGCGTCCACCTCGGCGAGGAACTTCTCGACGATGTGCCCCATCACCGAGGGGTCGAGCGGCGCGAACTTCACGCGCGCGTCCAGCCGGTTGCGGAACTCGGGGCTGAAGAGGTTCTTGAAGGCGCGGTCGTCGTCCCCTTGGGTGCCGCGCTCGCCGAAGCCCACCTTCGCCTGCTGGAGATCGCGCGCGCCGACGTTGCTCGTCATGATGAGGATCACGTGCCTGAAGTCGCTCTTCTTGCCGTTGTTGTCCGTGAGCGTGCCGTGGTCCATGACCTGGAGGAGGACCGAGTAGATGTCCGGGTGCGCCTTCTCGATCTCGTCGAGGAGGAGCACGGCGTGCGGCGTCCGCGCGATCGCCTCCGTGAGCAGGCCGCCTCGGTCGTAGCCCACGTAGCCCGGGGGCGCGCCGATGAGGCGGCTCACGGTGTGCCGCTCCTGGTACTCGCTCATGTCGAACCGCTGGAACGCGATGCCGAGCGACTTCGCGAGCTGCTTCGCGAGCTCCGTCTTTCCGACGCCCGTCGGCCCCGTGAAGAGGAACGAGCCGATCGGCTTCTCGGGTGAACGCAGGCCGGCGCGCGAGAGCTTGATCGCGGAGGCGACCGTCTTCACGGCCTCCTCCTGACCGAAGATCGCGCCGCGGAGATCTTGGTCGAGCCGGAGGAGCGCGGTCTTGTCGTTCGTCGAGACTTGTTTGGGCGGGATCTGCGCCATCTTCGAGACGACGAACTCGATGTCCTCCGCGACGATCCGGTGCTTCGCGCCGAACTTCAGCTTGGCCGCCGCGCCCGACTCGTCGAGCAGGTCGATCGCCTTGTCGGGGAGCTTCTTGTCGCGCAGGTAGCGCGCCGCGAGATCGGCCGCGGCGGCGATCGCCTCGGGCGCGTACACCACGTCGTGGAACTCCTCGTACTTCGAGCGGAGGCCTTCGAGGATCTGCTTGGTCTCCTCGACCGTCGGCTCGAGCACTTCGATCTTCTGGAAGCGGCGCGCGAGCGCGCTGTCCTTCTCGAGGTGCCCGCGCATCTCCTCGAACGTCGTCGCGCCGATGCAGCGGAGCTTCCCCGCCGCGAGCGCCGGCTTCAGCAGGTTCGACGCGTCCATCGTTCCGCTGCCCGCGCCCGCGCCGATGATCGTGTGGATCTCGTCGATGAAGAGGACGCTCCCCGGCTTCGTCTCGAGCGCCTTCAGGACGGCCTTCAGCCGGTTCTCGAAGTCGCCGCGGTACCGCGTCCCCGCGATGAGCGCGCCCATGTCGAGCGCGAACACGCGGAAGTCCTTGATCGCGGCGGGCACGTCCCCGTCCACGATGCGCTTCGCGAGGCCCTCCACGATCGCTGTCTTGCCCACGCCCGCGTCCCCAATGAGGAGCGGGTTGTTCTTCTTGCGGCGCGAGAGCACGTGGATCGTTCGAAGCACCTCCTCGGTGCGCCCGACGAGCGGGTCGATACGACCGGCCTTCGCCTCCTCGTTGAGGTCGAGCGCGTAGGCCTTCAGCGGATCCTTGGGCTTCGGCGCGCCCTGCGAGCCTTCACCCTCGCTCACGGGCTCCGACGGGGCGCCGGCCCCCTCCTCGAGCTTCGAGACCCCGTGGGAGACGTAGCTCACGATGTCGAGCCGGGTGACGCCCTGCTCGCCGAGGAACGTCACCGACGGAGAGTCGAGCTCGGCGAACAGCGCGATGAGCACGTTTTGCCCCTTCAGCTCCTCCTTGCCCGACGACTGGACGTGCATCGCCGCGCGGCCGACGACCCGCTGGAACCCGAGCGAGGGCGTCGGCGCGTCGAACACGTCGTCCGAGAGGGACTCGAGCTCCGTGTCGAGGAACCCCTCGAGCTTCTTCTTCAACGCGTCGACGTTGCCGCCCGCGTGTCGGATCACCTCGCAGGTCGCCTCGTCGAAGAGCAGCGCGTAGAACAGGTGCTCGACGGTCACGTACTCGTTCTTGCGCCGCGCTGCTTCGCGCGCGGCGAGTCCAAACGCCACTTCTACTTCGGGGCTGATGCGCATCGTCACTCCGGTTCGCTCGTCACCATGAGCGGCATGCCGTGGCCTCGCGCGTAGTCGATCGTCTGCTGCACCTTGGTCTCGGCCACGTCCCGCGGGTAAACGCCCGCGACGCCGCGACCCTTGTGGTGAACGCTCAGCATGATCTGCGTCGCCTCGGTCTCGGTCTTTCGAAAGAACTTCATGAGGACGCGGACCACGAAGTCCTGCGTCGTGTAGTCGTCGTTGTGGAAGACCACCTTGAACCGGCGCGCCTTCTCGGTCTTCTTCTCGTCCTCGACGTCGACGGACGAGAACTTCTCTTCCTCGCTGTCGGGGGCGTCGTCGTCATCGGGATTCGCCATCAGGCTCGCGCAGCGAGACTGAACTCTGTCTCGCCTCTCCTTTGCTGGGGTTTGAAGGGGCGCAGCCCCGCAGGGTACCTCGGGGCGCACGGGGGGAGCCCGTGTGACTCCTACTCTTTGCGTCTGGATCGGGTCTTGCGCAACTGCCTCACGTCATCGCGTCGACCGGGATGCTGTTGCGCTCCGACGGGCGGGCGGCGTCCACCCGGTTCCTCGGCGTGCCGACCCGCACGGGCTCGATGCCCCAAATCTCTCGGGCGTACTCGCGGATCGTGCGGTCGGACGAGAAGACCCCGACCCGAGCGATGTTCAAGAGCGCCCGCCGGGTCCACTCCTCCTGGGTCTGGTAGGCAGCGTCCACTTCGCGCTGGGCGGCGGCGTACGCCTCGAAGTCGGCGAGGACCATGTACTCGTCGAACCCGACCAGCGACTCCACGAGCGGGCGGAACACGTCGGGCTCTTCGGGGCAGAAGAAGCCGTCGCGGAGGAGCTCGAGCGCCTCCATGAGCTCGGCGTTCGAGCCCCCGTCCGGGTGACGGAGCGCGCTCCGACCCTCGAACCGCGCGGCGCGACGCGCGAGCACCTCCTCCGCGGTGAGCCCGAACAGGAAGAAGTTCTCCGCGCCGACCGCCTCTCGAATCTCGATGTTCGCCCCGTCGAGCGTGCCGATCGTGAGCGCGCCGTTCATCGAGAGCTTCATGTTGCCCGTGCCGGAGGCCTCCATGCCCGCGGTGGAGATTTGCTCCGAGAGGTCGGCCGCGGGGATGATGCGCTCCGCGAGGCTCACCCGGTAGTTCGGGATGAACGCGACGCGCACGGCCGTCTGGCGCTTGTCGTGGTTGATGACGTTCGCGATCGAGTGGATGAGCTTGATGATGAGCTTCGCGCGCTTGTAGCCCGGCGCCGCCTTCGCACCGAAGATCACCGTGCGCGGGGCGATGTTCTCGCCGCGCTTCGCGCGCAGGTAGAGGACGATCGCGTGGAGCGCGGCGAGGTGCTGCCGCTTGTACTCGTGGAGGCGCTTGATCTGACAGTCGAACATCGACGCCGGATCGACCACCAGCTCGACCTTCTCCCGGATGATGCGCGCGAGCGTCTGCTTGTTGTCCCGCTTGATCTGGCCGAGGCGAGCGATCGTCTCCGGGTCACCGTGCTCCTCGAGGCCCTTCAGCCGGTCGAGCTCGGTGATCCAGCCCTGCCCGATCTTCTCCGTGATGAGGCTCGCGAGCCCCGGGTTGCACGCGAGGAGCCAACGCCGCGGCGTCACGCCGTTCGTCTTGTTGTTGAAGCGCTCGGGGTAGAGCTCGTTGAAGTTCCGGAGGAGGTGACTCTTGATGAGCTCGGTGTGGAGCTTCGCGACGCCGTTCACGGAGTGCGATCCCACGACCGCGAGGTGCGCCATGCGGACCTCCGGCTCGTTGCCCTCGGACACGATGCTCATCTCCGCGATGTGCCGCGGGCTCTGCGGGAAGTGATCGCGCACCTCGCGCAGGAACCGGCGGTTGATCTCGTGGATGATCTCGAGGTGGCGCGGGAGGAGGCGACCGAACAGCCCCATGGGCCAGCGCTCGAGCGCCTCGGGCAGGAGCGTGTGGTTCGTGTAGCCGAACGCGCGAACGGTCTGGCTCCACGCGTCGTCCCAGCCGATGTGCTCCTCGTCGATCAGCGCGCGCATCAGCTCGGCGATCGCGATCGCCGGGTGCGTGTCGTTGAGCTGGATCGCGACCTTCTCCGCGAACCTCGAGAAGTCACGGTGGCTCCGCTTGTAGCGCCAGACGATGTCGTGGATCGAGCAGGCGACGAAGAAGTACTCCTGCTTGAGGCGGAGCTCGCGGCCCTGCTCGAAGCTGTCGTTCGGGTAGAGGACCTTCGAGATCACCTCGGAGGCGTTCTTGTTCTCCACCGCCTGGAGGTAGTCCCCCGCGTTGAAGAGCGAGAAGTCGAACTCCTGGTGGCTCCGCGCGGCCCAGAGGCGGAGCGTGTTCACCGTGTTCGTGCGGAAGCCTGCGACGGGCGTGTCGTACGGGACGCCGATCACCTTCGTCGCCGGCTGCCAGAGCACCGAGAATCCGCCCCGATCGTTCGGGACGTTGATCGTTCGGCCGCCGAAGCCCACGGGAACGGTGTACTCGGGGCGACCGATCTCCCAGGGGTTACCGAATTTGAGCCACTCGTCCGCGCGCTCCACCTGGTACCCGTTGCGGATCGCTTGCTCGAAGATGCCGAACTCGTAGCGGATGCCGTAGCCCTGTCCGGGCATCCCGAGCGTCGCGAGGGACTCGAGGAAGCACGCCGCGAGGCGCCCGAGGCCGCCGTTCCCGAGGCCCGCGTCCGGCTCTTGCTCGACGAGCTCGTCGATGTCGATCGCGAGCTCCTTCAGCACCTTCGCGTAGTCGTCGTAGATGTCGAGCGCCTGGAGGTTCGCGACGAGCGCGCGGCCGAGCAGGAACTCCGCCGAGAGATAGTAAGCCCGCTTGACGTCCTGCTCGTAGTACGTCCGCTGCGTCTCGATCCAGCGGTCGACGAGGCGGTCGCGCGCCGCGAGCGAGAGCGCCATGTACCGGTCGAAGCTCGTCGCCGTGCGGGGGTTCTTCGAGCGCGAGAACTGCGTGTGGTCGAGGAACGCGCGCCGCAGCGCGGCCGGGTGCAAGCTCGTGCGGTCGTCCTCGATCTGCGGCTCCAGCGTGGACATCGGGCGGTTGCTCATGCCCCGCACCTTACCAACACCGATCCAAATCGGGACGCTAAAGAGGTCCCTCGGTGAGGCCGTGGACGAACTGCCGCACGCGCGGCTCGGCGCTCGCCTTAGCCTCCTCCGTGGTCCCGTCGAAGATCAGCCGGCCCCGGTACAGCATGCCCACGCGATCCGTGACCGTGAGGAGACGATCGAGATCGCTCGAGACCATGATCACGGTCGAGTTGCGGGCGCGCTGCTCCTTCCGAAGGAGCTCGAAGATGCGCTGCGACGTCACCGGATCGAGGCCCGCGGCGGGCTCGTCGTAGAGGACGATCGGCGCGTTCGTCACCGTCGCTCGCGCGACGCCGATGCGCTTCTTCTGACCGCCCGAGAGGCCCGCGGGCATGCGCTTTTCGAAGCCGGGGAGCTGGACCACGCGCAGCCGCTCGGCCACCTTCGCGTGGATCTCCGCCTCGGGCATCTGCGTCATGCGGCGGATCGGGAACGCGATGTTGTCCCCGACGCTCATGTAGTCGAAGAGCGCGTTGTTCTGGAACAGCATCCCGAACCGAAGGCGGAACTGCGCGATCTCGAGCTCGCTCATCTTGTGGATGTCGCGATCCTCGACGAGCACGCGCCCCGCGTCCGGCTTGAGGAGGCCAGCGACCATCTTGAGCAGGACGCTCTTGCCCGACGCGCCCGGCCCGATGAGGCCGTACAAGCAACCCGCGGGCACGTCGAGGTTCACCCCCCGCAGCACGGGCATGCCGTTGAACTCCTTCTGGAGCGCCTCGATGTGGATCAGGCCTTGGGCCACGCGGCGCGGAGTATAGCGTCAGCCGCGACGCGCGACGTACAGCGCTATTGCGCGGCGAACGTCGTCGTCGCGACGTCCAGCCGGGGGCCGGACGGGAAGCTCATCCCGCGGACCATGCTGTCGATGCAGGCGGCCGCGGACGGGTTCGACGGGTTCGTGGTGACGGTGACGCCGACGGCGCGCCCGTTCTGCGCGGCGACGCAGATCGTCACCGCCGTGCTCATGGGGACGCCGCACGCGTTGAGGTAGCTGCCGTTGTTGAGCACCGCGCCGAACGCGGCGGCGCCGATGTCCGGCGTCTTGCCCGTCTTGTTGTAGTCCTCGACGTACGACGCTTTCGCGCCCGCGCAGCTCATGCCGCCGCCGAGGATCGGGTGGGTGCCCTCCGCGCCGTCCCAGTGTCCGCTGCCGATCGGCCCTCCGACGCCCGTCGCGGTGCCCGCCTTCGCCTTCTCCGCGGCGGCGAGGCTGCCCGCCGAGTCGATCGCGGTCGCCTGGTCGGACTTCACGTCGTCCTTCGCCTTGGAGTTCCCTCGGTCGCGGAGGAAGAACGCGAGCAGCGCGGCGGTGACGACGCTCAGGATGCCGACGCCGATGAGCGCCTTGTAGCGCAGGTTCAGCCTCTCCTGCGTGACGACGGCCTCGAGCGCGCGGCGCTCTTGCTTGATGTCCTGGTTGAGCTTCGCCTGCCCCGCGAAAGGCGCGAACACGTCCCAATCGCGGATCGCGCGCTCCTCGTTCGAGAGCGTGTCCCGCACCGCATGGTCGTTGGTGAAGCTCCCCGACGCGATCTGTTGCAAGAGCTCGACGCCCGTGAACGGACCGTGGTCCATCCCGTCCTTGATGGCGACCCAGCGGGGGCGCGGATCTCCCTCGATGCGCTCCTTCAGCGCCGCGAGCTGCAGCGTCGGATCGAGCGGGTTCGGGGCGGCCTTCGGCGCTTCGATGACCGTGAAAGGGCTGTCCGTGTACCCCGCGCGCGCGGCGACGGGCTTCGACATCGGGACGGAGACGGGCGTGACGCTCACGGGACCGAACCCCGTCGAAGGGGGAGGGGGGATCATGGAGAGCGAGACGTCCACGTCGAACCCGTCGTCGTGATCGAGGTGCGACACGTCCGCCGCAGGGGGCGGCATCGAGCCTGCCGGGGCGAGCTGGTGGAGCGCCTGCGCGAGCGCGGCGAGATCGGCGGGGCGGTGAGCGGGATCGGCGACGAGCGCCTTGCCGAGGACGATCTCCACGCTCGGCGGAAGATCGGGGGCGATCTCGCTCGGACGCCGCATCCCGGGGCCGACGCTCTCCCCCGTGACGAGCTCATAGAGGATCGCCCCCAGCGCGAACACGCTCGCCCGCGCGTCACCGCCCTTCGTGCTCGCGCCACGCGCCTTGAGCTCGGGCGCGAGGCACGCGCGGTCGCGCTCGTGCGTCGGCGCAGCGGCGGCGAGGTCGGCCGAGATCTCCGTCCCGGCTCGACCGTGATCGACGGCGGAGGGGTGGACGAAGAACGAACGGCCCTGCGCGTGCAGGTTCGCGACGGAGGTCGTGAGCGGAACGATGACGCCCACGGCCTCCCGGATGCTGTAGCGCTCACCGCGCACGCGGCGAATTTCGATGGCCTCGCGGAGCGTATTCACGCGGACCGCCCCTTCGCGCGTCGCGGTGCTTTGTTGCATGGACATCGTCGACGAAGTTACACAGATCGCTCGCGTGGGTTCAATCGGCTTTCGCTCGGTGTTCGGGGTCCCCGCAGCACGATCACGCCTGCGTGTCCTCGGGTGCTCGGTTGTCGCCTTCGGTGCCACCTCTCTCGTCACTGTGCTCTACGCGGGCGCCGCAGCGAGCTGCTCGACGCCCTCGTCCGAGGTCGACGCGGGCGACGTGATGGGGGTGTTCGATCGCGACGGCGGCCCGAGCGACGCAGGGATCGTCGCGATCGCGCAGCCCTCCGCGAGCGCGCGCCGATCGAAGGACGCGGGCGTCACGCTCGCGCCCGTCGAGCGCCCCGCGCCCCCCGAGGGGCAGACGTGCGTCGCGGCGCGCGGCGCCCCGATGGATCCACCGAAGCGCGTGATGGGGCGCCCCGCGTGTCGCGGGTTCGAAGTGACGGAGTGGCGCGCGCCCGACGGATCACCCCGCTACGCGTGTACGTTCGTCCCTCCCGACATCGACAAGCGCGGCCCGCTTCCCCTCGTCGTCTTCTTCCACGGTGACACCCCAGGCCTCGACGATCCTTCGAGTTTGGGGCGCCTCACGAACCTCCGAGAGCACGCGAACAAGTTCGACCTCGGGGCGGGGCGCCCGGGGTTCATCCTGGTCGCGATCCAGGGCCGCGCGCTCTCCCGGAAGGGCGGAGCGGGCGCCTCGTTCGACACCGACTACACCGAGCCCGACAACCTCGACTGGCTCGCCACGGACCACTTCGTGGACGCGCTCGTCGCCCGGAACATCGTCGATCGATCGCGCGTGTACTCGGTGGGATCCGGGTGGGGCGGCGCGATGGCCGTGACGTACGCGATGCTGGACGCCCATCGGATCGCCGCGTTCGCCGCGTTCGCCCCCGAGCCCCCGACCGCGGAGTGGACCTGCCCCGGCCCGCCGCCGCCGGGGATCGTCCTCTACAAATCGTGCGACGCCATCACGTCCTGCAGTGAGGTCGAGAGCTGGCTCCTCTCGCGCGAGAAGACCCGCGCCGAGACCACCGCGATGCGGCTCTCGGACACGGGGCTCGGTGAGCCGAACTGCGCGATCGGACCCGCGTGCGGGAAGAAGCGCGGTGAGAACAACCACGCGCTCTGGCCCAAGACGCGCGAGAAGGACGTCCTCAAGTTTCTCGCGGCCCACTCGCTCTCCGTGAGCGACGAGCCGAAGTAAGGGCGCGTCCGGAAATAACTGGCGCATTCGGCCGACGCTGCATCCCCGCGGCCGGCGTTACTCCTCCTCAAAATAGCCCCACTATTCCTCGTCGTCGCGCCTTGGCCGCGGGGCGCATCGTCGCCCTCGGTGCAGCCGCTTATTTCCGGACGCGCCCTGAGGGCTGACCGCGCTCGAGCGCGAGGACGCGGCTCAGTCGCGCGGCGCGCTCGATCCCATCGTCCCGAAGACCCAGTCCCAGAGCGGCGAGGACACGCCCCACCGGGCGTTCTCGCCCGTGAAGTGGTGGACCATGTGGTGTCGCTTCAGCCACTTCCCGAGGCGCGAAGTCATCTTGAAGTGGTGGGTCGCGTAGTGGATCCCGTCGTACGCGAGGTAGCCCGCGCCGAACCCGACGAACATGGGATCGACCAGCGTCGGGTTCGCGAGGCCGACGGTGTAGCGCAGCACGAGGTAGCAAATGACCCCGATCGGGATGCTCACCCCGAGCGGCATCACGAGCCGCGTCGTGTCCTGGGGGTAGTCGTGATGGACCCCGTGGAGGATGAAGAACATCCGCCGCGCGACGAACCGCGGGCCGATCTTGTGGAACACGAAGCGGTGGAGGAGGTACTCCGTGAGCGACCAAAGGAACGCTCCCGCGACGAACAGGGCGGCGACCGACCAGACCGCCACACCCGCGACGATGGCGCGCACGAGGAAGTACCCGAGCACGGGCACCCAGAACACGAACGGCGCGATCGGGTGCACCCTCGAGAACTTCTCGATGATGGGCGTCTCGAACATCCGGCAGGTGGGCGGCGCCTGAAGGCGTGTGGCCTCCGCCGGCGCGGCCGTTCGGGTATCGCTTCGCTCGAGCAGGGAAGGGGTGGTCGTCGTCATGGCGCGAGGTGCGTAGCGGAGGTTGGCGGACGGGCGGGACGCGAACGGGGGTTCGCGACGAAAAACGCGAAGAAGCTAGCCGCGCGGGGCTCGCGGGAGAGCGCTTGCAGCAAACGTGCGCATCACGTTGCGGCCGCAGAACGGGCAGAGCCAGCCGAGATCGAACACCGGCTGCTCGGGATGAATCGAATGGGCAGGCGCGTTCTCGCGCCGCCCTTCACGAAACGCGGAGCCCGTCTCTACATAGCGCTGCTCCGTCAGTCGCGCCGAGAGCGTGGCCTGACATTCGCACCGACTGGTTGCAACGAAGCTGCTTGCCATTTACCGAACCCCTACTACGGCGTCGCCGGGAGCGAAAAGATCTTCCGGCGACACCGGCGCGGAATGAAACGCGCCGGCGATCTGCTCCCGAGGCGGCACCGAGCGATGGATACCGAGTTGGACCCCGAATCCGTACTGGTCGTGCACGACGCGCGGAGCCGCGCCTGCGACGCGCTCCTCTCGCGTCTCGCCGTCGCGATGCACCGTGATCCGTCGGATTTTCGCGTCGTCATGAGCGCCCAGGCCGCCGCGGAGTCCCTGCGTGCCTCCGCCCGGGGCGAGAGCGAAGTGCGGCTCGCGCTGGTCTGCCTCGATCTTCAGCCCGCTCCACGCGCCGGCTCTCGCATCGCCGAGTTCGCCGCTGCTCAGGGCATCCCCGTCGTGCTCGTCACCCGCAGCACCCGCTGGCTCCCCGAGGGCTCGCCCCTCACGGCTCTCCCGTGGATCCCGCCCGACGCCTCCATCGTCGACATCCTCGACGCGATTTCGCGCGCGATCGAGCTCGCCTCGGCCCCCGAGAGCGACGCGCTCGATCGCGTCAGCATCGGCTTCTAGACGCTCTCGCTACGCGGTACGCACTCCGCCCAACTTCGCTGCACCAGCCGATTCTACGCTGCGCGCTCGGGAAGAGAGCGCGCGTGGAAGAGAGCGCGCGTGGAAGAGAGCGCGCGTGGAAGAGAGCGCGCGTGGAAGAGAGCGCGCGTGGAAGAGAGCGCGCGTGGAAGAGAGCGCGCGCGGGTCGAAGATGGTCGCCGTGCGCGCGCAGCCCTGTGCTCGAGACCGCTCACCGCTAGGGAGCGGTGAGGGTCGAGCTATTTTCTTCGGAGCGGGAAACGGGGTTCGAACCCGCGACCCTCAGCTTGGGAAGCTGATGCTCTACCAACTGAGCTACTCCCGCCGAAGCCGGCGTGACCGCCGGATGAACACGTTGGTAGCCGACCGACGGCGATCGCGCAAGACCCTGACGAGGTTGGCGTGTCGGTTCGCGGGGATCGACCTCGAGCGGGCCCGCTCGCGTCGGGGATCGCGGCGCGAACGATCACGAACGACCGCTCGCGGAGAGGCGCACGAGGTTTCTGTTTGATCCAACGAGCATCGTGGTAACGTCCGCCGGGTATGGGGCTCTACGAGCTTTCCATTGACCCAGCCACAGTCGCCGAAGCCGAGCAGCTCCTGTCGAACGAGAGCCTCTCCGCCCGCGCTTTCCCCACGCTCGTCATGCAGTGGGAGAGCCGCGTGTTCGAGCAGCCCTGGACGGTATCCATCGTCCTCGACTACCTGATCGCCCTCCCGCCGCTGGAGGCCGGACTCAACTTCATCCCGGTCCGCGTGGCTGCGTTCGTCAACAACACGGCGAGCAAGTACTTCTACTTCGGCACCGAGATGAACAACACGGTGCACCGCCTCGCGCCCGAGATCGAGAACCTGGTGGCTCCCCACGGCCTCTACCAAGAGTTCTCCATCGAGGAGCGGAACTGCCCGATCCCGTACTTGAAGCTCGCCCAGGCCACGCCGCGCATCTTCAACAACGGGCCGCAGGACTACTATGCCCCGCCGATCAAGGTGGAGCGCTTCGACGGGCAGCCGCGCCCCGAGCACCTCGCGGACATGTTCTTCACGCAGGTCGCGGGGTTGCCCCCCGTCCTCGGGTCGGTCCTCAGCGATCCCAACGCCGGGCACTGGGCGGGTGCGCGCTTCGCTGGCATCCGGAACATCGCAGTCCTTCGTCAGGGCAAAGTCGTCGGGCTCTACACGAAGCTCGGACGGCCGGAGAAGGAGGTGGCTCCGCCCTTCGTGGTCAAACGCGACCCGAAGATCGACATCCTGCAGTCACAGGTCGTCGCGATCGACGTCGGCGCACGGTCGTTCGCCGTCGCGGCGCGGACCGAGCGTTCCAACCCGGAGATGATCCGGATCGGCACGCGTGAGGCCGTCAAGCGGCCGCTCGACTTCGAGAGCCCCGCCGAGGTCTCGTTCATCAACCTGAAGGGCGGGATGAAGTCCTGGCGCGAGCGCGTGATCCAACCCGCGACTCGTGTCGACGACGTTCGCGTCGGTTTCGCGTCGTGGGCGCTGCGGCACCCCGGAATGGCGCCGCTCCCCTCCGGAAACCTCCCGTCGGTCTCCGGCACGAGCGCACCGCCGAGCGCGCCGGGCACGCCGGCCCCGCCGCCCGAGTGGAGCGAAGTGTTCCACCGCGCTGCGTCCACGATTTTCGAACTCCCGCTCGTCCGCGATTGGACGGACGAGAAGCGGTCGTATCGGCTTCAAGGCTTCATGGATCGCGAGCCGTCGGAGACGCTCAAGAAGCCGGCTCCGCCGATCATCGACGAGGAAGGCATCGGCGCGTTCGACCCCTTCGATCCGATCGAGCTCTATGCGTACCAGATCGGGCTTCACGTCAACCAGCGGTCGCGCGGGATCACGACGAAGTACCTGATCACGATGCCGACCGGGTGGACCGAGGCGCGCCGGAAGAGCGTCCTCGTCGCCATTCGGCGGGGCATTTTCCGAAGCCTCCCCGCCGGCATGGTCGAGTACCACGACCTCGATCGGCTCTCCGTGAAGGAGAGCCCGCCGACCGCGATTTGCTTCCTCGGATATGCCCACCGGGCGTTCGCCGCCGTGCCGAAGGACGGGCCGATCACGTTCGCGGTCTACGAGATGGGTGCGAGCGAGACGGGCCTCGCGTTCGGTCTGCTCCGGGACCCGACGAACGAGGAAAAGCGGGACGGCGCGCAGCTGATGATCGAGCACCTCGACACGCAATCCGTGCCGTGGTTCGGCGGTGAGCGGCTCCTGCACCGTCTCGCGTACCGCGTGTACGCGGATCATGCGGCGGAGATGCTGCAGGCGAAGATCCTGTTCGAGAAACCAGCCGAGGAGAATCCGATCGTGGGCGCCGACGCCCTCTTCGAGTCGGGACCCGAGGCGCGCGCGAACACGTTCCTTCTGAAGGAGGCGCTCCGGCCGCTCTTCGAAGGCGATCCCACGTACCGGTTGCCAACTTCGATCAAGCTCGGAGGGGCCGACGGGCAGGGCCACGAGATCCGGCTCGCGCTGAACCGCGTGGCGCTTCGACAGGTGATGGATGGGTGGTTCGCGGCAGGCGTCGCGGAGTTCAAGGGGCACCTCGCGTCCGCGCTCCAGCGGCTGGCCCGGGCGGCCGACCCGTACGAGAACCTCAGGCTCTTCCTCTGCGGCCGTATGTCGATGCACACGGGCCTGCAGGATCTCATCACGAAGAGCGTCCCGTCGAACGTGCGCATCCACAAATACCGCGAGCCCGATCGCACGAACCTCACCGCGGCCACGGTGAAGACGGCGACGGTTCTCGGCGCGCTCGCGCTCCAGTTCGACAAGATCGGGGTGACGAGCCGCACCGAGCAGCGGGATGCGTTCCGCTACCGAGTCGGGCGATCCCGTCACGGGCAACTCGCCGACGTCCTCGATCCGAGCGCCGAATACGACGTGTGGCGTGAGGTCGGCCCGTGCACGAAGCCCTACGTCGACGTGCTCTTCATGCGCGCCGACGAGGACATCGAGGTCGCGGCGGACGATCCGCGCGTGATGCGTGTGGAGTGCGAGGTCGGCGCCGACTCCGTCGGCAAGCGAGTCTACTTCCGCGCCGTGGGAACCACGCGCGTGGAGATCGGCGTGGCGGATCCGGGGGAGGATCCCACGAACGAGTCGCGGAGGTGCGCCGTCGACCTCTCGACCGGCATGACGTTCAGCCTCTGACGGGCGCTCCGGAGCTCCCGGCGGCGCGGGGGTGAAGCGGCAGTGCGCGAGCGGCAGTGCGCGCGGCGCGGTCGCTTGGTGGCGGGTGGCTCGAACGGTGACCCTCGGGCGATCGACTCAGCGGTGAGCTCCCGTCGGGTCAGCGTCGGCGCACGTAGAAGAAGTCGCGCTCGGAGGGCTTCGCGACGTAGTCGCTCGGGCTGTACCGGATGTCGGGCACGATGGGCTCCTTCACCTCGATGGTGCCGGCGCCGCGCTCCACGAGGAAGAAGCGGGGGAACGACTGATTCACGTCGAGCTCGGCGACGTCGGACGCGCCCGCCACCGTCATCGCCTCGCCGAGCGAGCGCGCGCTCACCGCGTCGCCCAGGCCGTAGAGCAGGAACGTGCGATCCTTCGTGAGTCCGAGCGCGCTCCGACGGATGATCGTCCCGCCGCCGACCGAGGCGCCCCACGCGGTCGCACCGTCGCTGAGACCCGCGTTCGCCTGACCCCCCTCGACGAGGCACGGCGGCGTCTGGCGGAACACCCCGGCCGCGTCGTCGGCGCCCGTCCACGTTCCGATCGAGACGACGCCCGCGCGGATCGAGATGGTGCAGGCGCCCTCGCGTGCGGGGAGGAACGTGTCCCGCCCGATGCGCATCCCGTAGCTTCCATGAACGGCTTTGAAGCCGCCGTTGAACACGGCGACGAGCGCGCCCTGATCGTCCACGGGGACCAGGCCCCTCCGACGATCGCTCGGGATTCGCTCCGACGCGGGCTCCTTCGTCCCAGCGACCAGGGAGAGGCCGAGGAGTCGGAGGTCCATCGCGACGACCGCGACCGCCGCGAACGGCCGGCGGGGATCGGGGTGCACGAGCGATTTGTACATCGCGATCGGACCCGGGTCGGTCGCCGCGCGGACGGGAACCCAAACCCCGTCTCCCGCGGCGCTGACCTGCTCGTGCGGCGGAGTGAAGTTCGGTGGGGCCCCGGCGTCCGCCTGCGCCTCGGTGGAGGGGGCGGCCCAGAACACTTTCGGCTTCTCACCGCCTCGGACCGTGACGTTCCACGCGTCCTCGGCGCCGTACACGGTGTCCTCGACCCACGCGACCGCCCGCGCGCCGACGACCTCGCGCCCGAGATCGGCGACGAGCGGGCCAAACCACGGTAGCTCGTGGATCGCGACGCACGCGCCTGCGCCGAGCGCGGCGGTGACGATGCCCGCGCCGATCACGCGGCGCCGCCAGCGGCTCGCGCGCCGGCGCTTCGCGGCGCGTGGCGCTGGGGGCACGGCTGGCAGAGACACGGAGCGACAACCTAGCCGACGCCGCGGCGCGACGCCCACTTCCAGGGCGGCGCGCGCGGGTCGAAGTGCAGCGGTCAGGCCTGCTGCTGGTTGTGCGCGAGGGTCTTCGCGCCCTCTTGGAAGAGGACCTCGACCTTCATGCGATCGATGACGCGGGCGATGACGCCGTCCCCGAACTTGGTGTGACGAACGAGATCGCCCGCGTTGAAGACGTCGAACACGCGGTACGGCCGGAAAGCGGACGCGGGCTGACCAGCGATCGAGCGCTCCCACGAGTCGCGGAGCTCGCGCTCGGCGCGCACGGCGGCCGTCTCTCGCGCCGCCGCGCTGCGTGGCGCGGAGCTCTTCGAGGCGCGCGGCTCGCGCTTCGCGTCTCCCTTGGCGACCTCCGCGGACTTCGGCTTGCGGTACATGTGGACCCCGCGGCACGTGAGGCACTCGACCTGCTTCACGGTCTCGCCGACCATCGCAACGATGCGGTGGTTGAGGTCGAGTTTGCACTTGGTGCAGTAGGCGTCGATCTCGCCACCTGCGCTCGGCTTCTTCATCTGCGTCCTTCCTTGGAACGATCTCTCACGGTGACTTCGCTCGTGACCTTCGGCTTGATTCCGGGGCGCTCGGAGCCGTCGCTCTCGCCGTCCTCGCGGTGGCCCTGCGACTCGAGCTCCTTCGCCCGATCGTTGGGCACGAAGCGGATCTCGGTCTTGATCTCGAACGAGAGCTTCGTGAGCACCTTCGCGATCTCGTCCGCGAACTGGGTCTGCTCCAGGACGTCCCGGATCTCCTTCGCGACGACGCGGTACAAGCCGTTCTTCGTGTCGTCGACGTGGGAGAGCACCTCCGAGAGGACCTCCTTCGGCACCCGCAGATCGCCGACGAGGTTCTTGAGCGCCTCCGGCTGCTCGCTCAGCTTCTCGACGCCGCTCTCTACGGCGCGCTCGATGAGCTTCTTCACGAGCTCGGGGATCGCCCGCTCGAAGAGCCGCTTTCGCTCCGGATCCGGCGGATCGTTGCCGTCGCGCTCCTCGTCAGCCATCGCGCGAGCGGTACTGAACCGGGGCGCGTGCGTCAACGGGCCCAAACCTCGATCGCGAACCGGACGGGGCCGGGCTTTTCGGCTCCGGGAGGCGCGCGCCGCATGGCTGCGCGGATGACGCCGTCGTCGTCTCCGAGCGCGCAGAGCGGGCGGTTCGCCGGGACCACGCCGAGGCCGAGCTCGACCGTCTCGCCCGCGATCGGGAGATCGTGCCCGGAGATCACGTCGATCCGGATCTCGACCGCCGGCGTGTCCCCCGCGACGAACACGCGGTAGCAGCGGCTCTTTTCAAGGTGCAACGGGAACTCGAGCGCGGCGCCGCCGAGCGAAAGGACGCCCTCGAGCGGCGCGTCGGACGCGCGCCGCATCCCGGCGACCGGGCCGCACGCGAGCCCCAGTCGAGCCACGTCCCGCCGCGCGTCGCCCGTGCTCACGAGGCCGGATCGGCACGCGATGAAGATCCCACCGCTCTCGAGCCGGCCCTCGGAGGACACGAGGTCGACGTCGGACGCGATCGGCGGCGGCGGATCCCCCGCGTCGAACCTCGGCGTTCCCCCGGTCGAGTCCTCCCAGGGATCGCGCCGCGAGCTGCAAGCGACGAGCGCACACGCGATCGACAGCGCGCCTGCGCCGCGTAGCATGGCCGGCGCGTGGCGACCTCGACTCCGACCTCGACGCGGGACGTGCGGAGCGCGCTGCTCGCGTGGTTCGCGGCTCACCGGCGCGATCTACCATGGCGCCGTGCGCGCGATCCCTACGCGGTGCTCCTCAGCGAAGTCATGCTCCAGCAGACGCGCGTGGAGACCGTCATCCCGTACTACGAGCGGTTCCTCGGGCGCTTCCCGACGCTCCGGGACCTCGCCGCGGCCGATCTCGATCGCGTGCTCGAGGCGTGGAGCGGCCTCGGCTACTACCGGCGGGCCCGCTCGCTCTGGCTGGGCGCGCGCGAGGTGGTCGAGCGCTTCGGAGGCGCGCTTCCGCGGACGCGAGCCGAGCTCGAGTCACTCCCGGGGATCGGCCCTTACTCCGCCGGCGCGATCGCGAGCATCGCCTACGGGCAGGAGGAGGCGCTCGTGGACGGGAACGTCGCCCGCGTGTTCTCTCGCTTGTACGCGATCGATGCGCAAATCGGCTCCCGCGAGAGCGTCGAGCGGTGCTGGGCGATCGCGCGCGAGCTCGTGCGGGGGGACGCGCCGGGCACGCTCAACGAGGCGCTCATGGAGCTCGGCGCGACCGTCTGCACGCCGAAGGCCCCTCGCTGCGACGCCTGTCCCGTGCGCGCGTCCTGCGCCGCGCTCGCAGCAGGGCGCGTCTCCGAGCTGCCCGTCCCGAAGAGCAAGCGCGCGTCCCCGACGGTGTCCGTGCAGGCTTTCGTCGTCAGCGACGGCGAGCGCGTCCTCCTCGCGAAGCGACCCGCGTCCGGTCTCTTCGCTGGCCTCTGGGAGCCGCCCATGCTCGAGAGCGAGGGCCGCGCGCGCCGGCCCGAGTGGCTCGCGAGCATCGGCGCGAAGCCCGCCCGATCGCGCGCCGAGCGCGTCCAGCACGCCCTCACCCACCGGACGCTCGACGTCCGGATCTCGCGCTTCGTGGCCGGGGAAGCGCCGCGCGCCATCCCCGGCTACGTCGACACGTGCTTCGAGGCGCCGAGCGGGGGGCGCGCCCTCTCCGCGTTGGCGCTGAAGGTCCTCGGCACGCGGCGCGAGATCCTCCCTGGCGCGAGATCGAGTAAGACCCCGGAGGATGAGCCGCGGCCCCCTCCTCGTCGCGATCGCGCTGTCGGCGTCGTTCGGCCGAAGCGCGCTCGCGGCTGACGCGGAGGTGAAGCCGCCGGCGTCCGAGGCGCCGAGCGGCTACCTCAACCTCTTCTCGACGCTCTCGTTCGGAGAGGGACTCCGCTTCAACAACCCCTATCGCCTCGCGACGGAGCTCGGCGCGGACGCGGAGTCCCTGTCGCTCACGCCGGCGTACGCCGACCTCGGCGCGAACATCACGTTCGGACTTCCGCGCGGCCTCCAACACGGCGCGTCCGTGCACGCAGGGGCGCGCTCGCGGGCACGCCTCAGGGGTACGTGAACGTATCGTACATCCTCGACTACCGCGGCTTCGCGTCGTGGATGGTGCACGCGCGGATCGGGCCGACGTTCATCCTTTCGCCCGACCTCAACGCGGGCGGCGAGCTCGCGGCGGGCTTCTCCTATTTCTTCACCGGCGCGCTCGGGCTCACGAGCGAGGTCGCGTTCGATCTGTTCTACGGCGCGGGGACGCTCGAGCGCGACTACTCCGTGATCCCGACGCTGTCCGCGCAGCTCGGGGTGATCGTCGACTTCGAGGTGTTGCCGTGAGGCGAACGGGGCGCGCGTGGCGCGTCGTCGCGATGGTGGTGGCGCTCGCGGCGGCCGCGCCGACGGCGGGCGACATCGGGAGCTGCGGGCAGGACGTCGTCGTGCTCGACCAAGCGAAGTTCTTCAGCGCGAAGGAGGCGACGGACTGCGCGCAGTGCAACGCCTGCGCGCTCGACACGAAACAGTGCGTGCGCGCGTGCGACAAGAAGCTCGATCAGGTCCCGTTCCCGCCGAACTGCTTCCCTCTCGTGCACGACGGCGAGGTGTGTCTGCGGAAGCTCCACGCCTCGAGCTGCTCGGACTACGCCTCGTTCATGGCGGACGAGGGGTCGACGATCCCGACGGAGTGCAACTTCTGTCCGCCCGAGCTCGCCGGGAACGGCGGCAGCCCGTGAGGCGCTCCGCGCTCGCCGCCGCGGCCCTCGCCTGCGCGTCCTGCACCGCGGGCAAGGCGTTCTACGCGGGGGCCAACGACTTCGGCGCCTACCGCGAGACGCGCGTCGCGCCGACGGAGGAGGCGAGGCTCGCGGCGAGCGGGAGGTACCTCCGAGAGCGGCCCGATGGCGCGTACGCGGAGGAGGTGAAGGCCGACTTCGCGGAGCGCGAGCGCGCGTACTTCGCCGCGTGCGGCGCGGACGTCGCGAAGCTCACGCGCTACCTCGAGCTCTTCCCGGATGGGCCGCACGCGGCGGACGCGAAGCGCGCGCTCGCGGTCGACGCGAAGCGGGCCGCCGAGCCGGACGCGCTCGACGCTGCGGCGGCGGCGACGCGAGAGCGGCTCGAGGCGCTCTCGGCCGGTCGGGCGCGCGCGCGGGACGCCCTCGTGACGTGGGTGGAGGCGTCGATCGATCCATCGGCGTTCGCCGCTCCGCTCGGTGACGGCGCGCTCGTCGTCCCGTTCGCGCTGAGCCTCCCGGAGCCCCGGTGCGAGCTCCACGATCCGGACGACTCGGGCGCGGTCCGTCGGTGTGTGAAGCTCCTCGAGAGCGACTTCTCGTTCCCGCGCGCGGGGTCGTTCGTGGAGCACGCGCTCCTCTTCGACGTCTCGATCGAGATGTCGCCGGCCGGTACGCCGATCGAGATCCGCATCGCGGGCCCCGAGCTCTTCACCCGGTTCGAGGAGACGTTCATCGAGAACCGCGAGGGCCCGGACGACATGGAGCGACGAATCAACGCGATCGAACGGGTGATCGACGTGGTCTCGAACGTATTCGACGCGAACGTCTCGAGTGACCCCGGATGCGCGAAGCGAGATCTCGCGCCGTCCGAGGTCGCGCGGTTGTCGTGCGAGGGACTCACCGTGCGGGTGACCGCGGGGCGTGAGCCCGGAGACGACGACGTGATCCACATCCGTCACCACGCTGATCCGGTTTTGCGGTAAGGAGGGCCCCATGAAGAAGACACTGGCGTTTGCGCTCTGTTTCTCCGGGCTCGTCGGCAGCCTCGCGGGCTGCGGCGGCAGGAAAGAGGAGAAGACGACCGAGTCGGCCGCGGCGGAGGAGACGTCGAAGACTCCCGAGCCGAAGAAGACCGAGGAGAAGCCGGTGGATCCCCCGAAGACGGCGGAGCCCAAGCCCTCGGAGACGGTCGCGATGAGCGCGTCTGCGCCCGCGTCCGCCTCCGCGTCCGCGCCGGCGGTCGCCTCCGCTTCGGCCGCGCCCCCGGTCGAGGAAGGTCCGCAGTGGATCGAGTTCGCCACGGGCGCGAAGAAGAAGCTCGTGAAGACGGATCTCACCGCGGCCGGCCTCGCGGGCCTTTCGATCCTCGCGCCCGAAGGCTCGAAGGCGTCGAAATCGCCTGCCGCGAAGGGCTTCGAGATCGCGGACGCGCCGTCCCTCTACGACGTGTGGCTCCGCGAGGACAAGGCGATCACGTACACGAAGCTGAAGGACGACGCGAAGACGCGTTACAAGTCCGGCCGGTTCGTCGTCGAGGACCGCGCCTCGTTCATCGTCGCGAACAAAGGCACGGACGGCAGCGAGACGTTCTACTTCGTGGGCCTCTACAAGCTCGGGGAGACGCAGTACGTCTGCCAAACCGCGACGACGATCGCGCCGAACAAGCAGGAGCACGCCGAGCAGACCGCGCGGGCCTGCGGTTCGATCACCGGGAAGGACGGCGCGACCGTGATCCTCGTGGACGCCCCCGCGGACGTCGCGACGCCGACGCCGACGCCGAGCGCGAAGCCGACGCCGACCCCCACGCCGACGCCCACGCCGACGCCGACGCCCACGCCGACGCCCACGCCGACGCCCTCGCATCGACGGCCGCCGATCCCCATCATCCCGCTGCCCACCAAGTAGTCCTCGCTCTCGAAAGCGAAACGACGAAGGCGCGCGGTGCGGGGCTCGCGCGCCGTTTTTCGTCTACATCGTCTCGGCGACGCGCGCGGGAGGACCGCACGCGTCAACGCTCGATCACTGCTTCGGCTTGTTCTTGATGTACGCGATCGCGCTGAAGAGCCGCGTCTTCTCCTCCTTCGAGATGCCCTCCTCCATGAGGATCACGCCGAGGATGTTCGGATTGCCCTTGATGAGCACGTACCCGAGCTCGCCCTCCTTGCCGTCGGTGCGCGTGGCGTGCCCACCAGCGATCTTCGAGGGGACCTTGTCCGGGCCAAGCGTGACGACCTTGAACTTCTCCTTCCACTTGAAGTCCTTGATCTTCATCTCGGTCATGAGCGTCTTCACCTTGCTCTCGACCTCCGTCGCGTCCTTCCACGTCGTGATGATGATCGCTCCCTTGGAGTGCTTGTCCGGCATGAGGATGAAGCCCTCCTTGAGCGCCGGGATGAGCTTCGTCACGTCCTGCTTCTCCATGCCCATGTCGGGCATCATGTAGATGCCGAGCGAGAGCCACTGCATCTCGCCGCCCGCCTTCGGCGGGGGCGGGGGCGCCGCGCCGATCGACGGAGCCTTGTCGTCCAGGTCGGCGAGATCGACCTTCAGCGCGCCGGAGGCTTCGCCGTCCTTGCTCGAGCTGTCCAGGATGGCGTCGACGTCGATGTCGGCCGTCGCGGCCTTCGCGGACTCCGCGGGCTTCGCCGACTCGGCCGGCTTCGTGGAGCTGCTCGCCGTCTTGGCGCTCTCCGCGGGCTTGGTCGAACCCGTCGCGGATGCAGTCCCCGTTCCGCCGTCCCCGGACCCGCAAGCGGCGAGCGCGAGGCCAGCGACCAACGACAACGAAGCAACCCAACGACTCTGAATGCGTGCACTCATTGTGAATCTCCCTCTCGGACATCCGCGCGAGCGCGGCGCCCTTCTCCCTTTGCGGGTCCACCCCCGCCTTCCAACAGCTCGGTGTCGCCAACGGGTGGCACCGCACATCGCGCGGACGCCCGCGCTGAAACCTTCAGGGTCACGTCCACTCTGGAGAGACCCACTCTGGAGAGACCCCACTCTGGGGATCCGACGTCGAACCTACTTGCGGTAGTGCGGCTCGAGCAGCTTCGTCCACGCCGCGTCCTTCTGCTTGAAGAACCCCTCGCACTTCTCGAGGCGGTTGCGAAGCTCCGGGATCTTCGCGATCTCGGGGTGATTCTCCGGGTCGCTGCCGAACACCATGCAGGCGATGTCCGCGAAGCGCTGCTCGCTGAGCGAGTGCTCGTCGAAGTATTGGGAGCGCCCCGCCTCCTGCTTCTGGGTGATGTTCATCATGGCCTGCGGCCCGGTGATCGCCCACTCCGCCTTCTTCGCTTGAATGAGGATCAGCGCGGAGAGCTCGTCGACCGCGTCCTCCTCTTTGCCGGTCACGCCGATCTCGAGCTCCTGAATGAGCGCATGTCCCATCTCGTGGATGAGGAGGAACGTGATCGCGTTGAGCGTCTTCGTGGAGGCGGTCTGGTCGTCGTCGCCCTTTTCGAGGAAGCCTTTGTAAATGGCCTCGGAGAACGCGTAGCAGACGAGGATCGCGTGCTCCTTCGGGAGGTAGTACGCGTTCGTGTCGTTCTTGCACTTCCCCTGATCGGCGACGATCACGGGGACCGTTCGTGGGAGGGCAAACACGCCCATGGCTTCCACGACCTGGTGGATGCGCTTCGATTTCTCGAGCTGCTCGTAATACGGCCTCAGCCTCTCGTCCTCGGGAGGCTTGACCGTGATGCGACTTGCCCGACGGACCGTCCGTCGGCGCAGCGTCGGTGGCGCTCGACGCCGCCACGGGTGGCTCGGCGGAGGCCGAGGCCGACGCCGACGCGGCTCCTCCCGACTTCTTCCCGCTGCACGCGAGCGCGCAGGTCGCGAGCGCTCCGACGCACAACCACCCCCACCACCGACGACGACCGCCGAAACCCATGTCCGCTCCTGCTGCGCTGTAGTGCCGCCGCATCTCGCCGTTCATCGCATGCGGCCATCTCGCACGTACCGGGCTGCTGTTCTCGACCTCGCGGACCGCCCGATGCGACCCGTTCGCTCGTTCGTCCGGTTCGCGTGCGCGCTCGGCAACCTTGCCGATCTGCCCCGCTCGCCGCTGTCGCCAAAGCAACTCGTCTGCCACGTGCTCTTCGGTCCCAGGTGCTGCTCCGTTGCCCCGGGTTCTCGCACGATTTCGCCGAGCGAGCCGGGATGAAAACCCACCGTCGTGGTCGTTCCCTCGACTGGGCCTGCCCCTCGACGCGGACCCTTTCTGGGTCGAGCGGCAGACTAGTCCCGCAGAAAGCCTCCTGTCCACTCTCGCGTAGGTGCGCCCAGAGCCGTTTCACTGCGGTTCTTCGACCAGGTGCCACGTGAGAGGGGCATGCCCCACGCCCAGCCTCTCCGTCGCGGCACCGTGGGCTCGCGGCGTGCCGGCCGCATCTCTTGCGATCATCGCCCATCGCTGCGTCCTCGCCCGCGGTGAACGTCCGCTTGGTCGACCGCTACTCGGGCGTCGCGTCGAGGCTCTGTCCGCGACGAACGGGCGCCTCGCGGACGCCGAGCTCCGCGGAGCGCGCGTCGAAGCCTTCGACGTGGATGCGCCCACCCGACGCCGGCCCGATGGAGACGCTGACGGGGAACGCTTCCCCTGCCCGCCGGGTCCGACCTCGTAGACCTCGAGCGGCCGCGTCGCGCTCGAGCCCGCGTTCGTGACGCACGCGTCGAGCGCCTCGTTCGCAACCTTCGCGTCGCACAGCGAGAGGGGCTCGGTCGCGCGCAGGACCATCTGACGGACGGCGTCGTCGCTCTCGGACAGATCGGAGAGCGCCTCCGCCGCCTCTCGCGCGCGCGGATCATGGAGGTACGCGAGCATGAGGGCGGCTTGGAGCCTCACGGGCGCCTGCTTCGCGCCGAGCAGCGTCGCGAACGATGCGGCGGGGGCGGAGAGCTCTGCGTGCCGATCACGCGCTTCTCGCTGACCTCGACTTTGTACTCGGTGCCCGGCCCGGAGACGCTCCACTTCATGCTCCGGCCGGGGCGCAGGTTGGCCGAGAAGAGGCCGCGATCCGTCGCCCCGACGTTCGCCCTTCTTGTTCCGACGCGCGAACGTGACGACGATGTGACGTCCTTCAGGGGAACAGACGCGTTGTTCACGACGACGACGTCGAACGCGTAGCGCGAGGCTCCGCGCTTCGTGAGAAACGGCGCGATGGTCGGGGCGGTCTTGTTCCTCGTCCGTCTTCTGCTTCGGAATGAGCAAGCGACGAGCGCGGGGATCGCGCTCGCCCAAAGCGGGGAGTCCGCCCGTGGGCACGTGCACGCAGGCGGTGGCGGGGGCGCGGCCGCAGCGGGCTCGGGGGGAGGGGAGGGCTCGGTGGGCTGCTCCGCGCTCTGGCTCGGGGCGGCGCTCGACCGCGCCTCGAGCACCCGAAGGCGCGCGCCGTCGTCGATCCAGCGATAGAGCGCGAACCCCTCCCACGCCGACCCCGGCACAGGCGATCGCGACCGCGGCGAGGCGGAGCGCTCGGCCGGCCGTGTTGATGCGCGCGACGACGGTGACGGGAGGCTCGGGCGCCCGTCGCGGCTCCACGCGAACCTCCGGCGCAGGCTTCGGCGCACGCCACGGCTTCGTCGCGGGAGGCTTGCGCGGGGCCGGCCGCTTCGGGGGAAGGAGAAGCTCCGCGGGAGGTCTGCTGGGTCCACTCGGGTGTCGAGCGCCGGAGCGATGGCGAGGCGCTCCGCGAGGCGCGTCTCGAACGCCTGGCCGAGGCGTTCGCTGGCGCCGGGCCGCCCCAGGATCGGACGCGGACCCACAGATGAAGGAGCGCGAACGCGCCCGCGAACGCCGCGAGGCCCACGGAGATCCGGCCGAGCGCGCCGCTGGCGAGGTGGGCGGGCGTGAGCCACCCGGCGAGCGCGCCGACGGGCAGCGGGACGAGCCGCCGGAGCAAGATCGCGCGCGTCCGCCGCTTGTGCGCGAGGGCCAACGCTTCGAGCGGCAGGTCGGTGAAGTGGGTGAGCGCGAAGCGCGTGTGGCGTGGGCGAGCGCGGATCGAGCGTATATCGAGGGCTCTCCGCGTCGTGATCGACGAGTCCCCGGATCGACGTACGGCGCGTCGAACCGGGCGCCTCGGTGAGGCTCCTCCGGGCACGAAACCGTCCGTGAACGCGCGCCCACTTTGAGGAGTCGATCCGAGGCGATCGTCGAACACGGTGAGCCGCACCGCGCCGATCGCGTTGCCCTCCGCGTTCCTCACCGCGAGCGCGCCGACGCTGAACGAGCCGAACACCGCGCGCGAGCGTAGTCTCGCGGCGCCGAGAACGCCAAGAAGGCCCGAGCCGCGAACCTCTTGCCGGTGGGCCCCGCACTGGCCTAAGACGCACGTCCATGGCCAAGCGTCCCGTGCTCCTCGCCACGTTCTCCGCCGCGTTCGTCGCGACCGCCTTGGGCGGCGCCGGCTGTCAAACCGTCGCGGAGCCCGATCCGGCGCCGAAGTCCTCCACGTCGTCGTCGGCCGCGCAGATCCCCGATCCGCCGGAGCTCATCAAGGAGGACATCAAGGTCGGCGAGGGCCCCGAGATCAAGAAGGGCGACAAGCTGAAGGTGAAGTACACCGGCAAGCTCCTCCGGACGGGCTTCAAGTTCGACTCGAATGACTCCTTCCCCGTCACGGTCGGCGAGGGCGTGATCGAGGGGTGGAGCCAGGGGCTCGTCGGCATGAAGAAGGGCGGGCAGCGCAAGCTCACGATCCCCTCGCGCCTCGCGTACGGCGAGCGCGGCTCGCCCCCGAAAATTCCCGCGAACGCCCCGCTCGTGTTCGACATCGAGGTGCTGAGCGTGAACGAGCCGGACGCGCCACCCGCGGGGAGCGCGAGCGCCGAGCCGGCCGCTTCGGCCGCGCCTTCCGCGTCTGCCGCCCCCTCGGCATCGGCCGGCCCCGCGGCGTCCGCCGCGCCGAAGGCCTCCGCCGCGCCGAAGGCGTCTGCCGCGCCGAAGGTGGAGCCACCCGCGCCTCCCAAGGCGGGTTAGAGCACCGACCGGTTTGAATCACCGAGTATTCACGCGATTTCAGGTGCGATCCACACGGCCTCGTCGCTGTGCTCCTCGGATTGTCAGCAGCAGTCTTCCGGTGCGCGCTCCTCGGGCG
This sequence comes from Polyangiaceae bacterium, assembly GCA_046351395.1. Lineage (GTDB taxonomy): Bacteria > Myxococcota_A > Polyangia > Polyangiales > Polyangiaceae > CAYYKK01. The sequence goes on along the minus strand of JAXLYP010000018.1, from coordinate 177,080 downwards.
CGCGCCTCCCACCCAAACTCCCGCGAATCCACCGCTGATTCAAACCGGTCGGTGCTCTAGAACCATGCGCGGAGAGAGAGGCGGGCCGCCGACCAGTTGCTCCTGCCGCGCCGTCGGCCGTTGTCTCGCGTGGGCGGCCGACGTTCGAGCGCTGCGCACGACTCTCAGAGCACGCGGGCGAGCGCCTTCAGGAAGACGTCGTAGACCTCGAGCTCGTAGTCACCCATGTGGAAGATGCGGAAGAGCTGCTTCGAGAGCTTGCCCTGAGCGGAGTAGATCTCGAAGACGTGCCCTTCGAACTCCTCCGTCGCGAGCCGGTCCGCCATCGCGTCGTACGTGGTGGACGACGGGATCTTGAGCGCCGTGCCGATGGACCCGAGGGGCACGTTCTCCCAGCGCGATCTCGAGCCCGAGGCGCTGTACCCGCGCGGAGCTTGCTGCGCGCGCCTGATAAATCGCGTGGCGCCCCGCGACGCCGCCCTGCGCGGCGAGCTCCGCGAAGCGCGGCCTCGACCATGAGCAGGCCTATCGGATCGATGGTGTAGGGTGGCCGCTGCCGGTCTGCGCTTTCCAGATCTTGTGCAGCTCGAGGCTCGAGCGCGCTGCGGGATGTCCGCCATGTCCGCCATGAGCGACCGCTCGACGAGCGCCATCGTGAGGTTCGGGTGGGAGTGCAGGCCCTTGTTGCACGAACCCATGACCGCGCTGATCCCCCACGCGGCGAGCTCCATCGGCTCCACGAAGAGCGCGCTCACCCCGTCCACGAGGAGCTTCTTTCCGCGTGCCTTGGCGATCCGGCCGATCTCCGCGAGCGGGTTCAACGTGCAGGTCGACGTCCCGCCGTACACGACGGCGACGGCGTCCACCTCGTTCGACGCGAGCAGCGCGTCGACGCGCCCGAGGTCGGGGCGCTGGCCGTAGGGCAGCTCCATGTCGACGACGGGCTGACCGAGGCGGCTCGCGTACTCGAAGATCCGATCGCCGTACGCGCCGTTCCGAATCACGAGGAGCCGCTCGGTGGGTCGCAGGCACGAGCCCAGCACCGCGGCGATCGCGGTCGACCCCGTGCCCGAGCAGCACGGGCTCGTACTCGGGGGCCGCGAGCGCCGCCTGATCCCGGCGCGCACCCGCGCGAGGAGCGGAGCGAACCGCGGCCCACGCGGTACGATCGGGCTCTCCCCGTACGCGCGCGCGACGGCGTTCACGCGCTCGGAGAGGTGAAAGACGGCGGGGCGAGGGAGACGACGCGGGGCATGCGGCACCCTAACATGCGGGCGTGGTGAACGTGTCCTGTCCAGCGCAGATCCTGGTCGCGCTCGCGCTGGGCGGCGTGCGTGAGCGCGTGCGGCTCCGACCGATCCGAGGGGCCGCCGCGCAGGAACTCGTCGACGGCCTCGGCCGCCGCCGCGAGCGCCTCAGCGCAGGCCGCACCGCTCTCTCCCGCGGAGGCGCGAGCCGCCGCGTTCGAGTCGAGCCTCCTCCCCGCGTTCGATCTGAACGGCGTCGATCTCCGGATGAAGCTCGCCGATCGGATGGCGAAGTGGGGTGTGCCGGCGGTCGGTGTGGCGGTCGTGGAGGGCAACGCGATCCAATTCGCTCGCACGTACGGCGTGCTCGAGCGCGCGCGGGACCCGGGCGATCGGAAGAGCGAGATCGGCGCGGACGTCGACACGGTGTTTCAGGCCGCGTCCATCAGCAAGCCCATCACCGCGGCCGCGATCCTCGCGCTCGTCGATCAGCACCAGCTCGACCTCGACAAGCCCGTCAACAGCTACCTCCGAGCGTGGAAGCTCGACGACTCGGTCTTCACGAAGGATCACCCCGTCACGATCCGAGGCCTGCTCAGCCACACCGCAGGGATCAACGCGCCCGAGCAGCAACTCTACGTGTCCTATCCGGAGTCGTTCGGCGGCTACAAGCCGGGCGCCGCGATCCCGACGACCGTCCAGGTGCTCGACGGCGCGCCGCCCGCGCTCACCGTGCCGGTCGAGGCGATGAAGGACTCGCCGTGCCCGGAAGAGCCATCGAAGCCGCCGAAGCCCTGCTTCAAGTACTCGGGCGGCGGCTACACGATCCTCGAGCTCGTGGTCCAAGACGTCACCGGACAGCCGTTCGGCGCGGCGATCCAGCGGCTCGTGTTCGATCCGATCGGGATGCGGCACTCCTCGTTCTCGGACGCGCCGCCGACACCGAACGCGGCGCGCGCTCACCGCGGGGACGCGAACACGCCGCCCGGCGGGTGGATCGTCGTCGCGGAGAAGGCGGCGGGCGGCTTGTGGACGACCCCGTCCGATCTCGCGCTCTTCCTGATCGACCTCTCGGCGGCCTACCGAGGAGAGGAGGGCCACGTCCTCACCCCCGCGAGCGCCCGGGCGATGCTCTCGCCCGTTGCGAACGCTCGCCCGCTCCTCCAAGCGTCGATGGGGCTCGGCATGTTCCTCTCGGACGATCCGGGCGATCTCGTGTTCTCCCACAACGGCCACAACCCCGGCTACCACGCGACGATCGTCGCCCTACCAGCGCTCGGGAAGGGGTTCGTCGTGATGACGAACCGCGAGACGGGCGCCGAGATCATGGGCGAGATCTCGAACTCCGTCGGCGAAGTGTTCGACTGGCCCGCGCGGTCGGGCCTGCGCGCGCGCAAGCGCGAGCTGTTCCCCGTGGCGCCCGAAGCGCTGCGCGGGTTCGCGGGGAGCTACTCCGGCGGCGGGTTCCTCGACAAGCCCCTGCGCGCACGCGTGCGGACGGAGGGGGCGCAGATCTTCGCGAAGGTGGACGAGCTCGACGAGGCGCAGATCTACGCGATCGGCGAGGGAGAGTTCGTCGATCCGTTCGCGCCCGCCGTCCTTCGATTCAAGGTGAGCGCTCCCCAGGCGCTCTCTTCAGGCGCGGTTCCTCCGCGCAACGCCAAGGACGAACCACAGGAGGTCTCGCTCGAGTACGATTCGCCCGCCGGGAAGCGAACCGCGACCCGGGACGAGCCAAGACCATGACCCAGACGATCCCGCGCGCGCTCGCGCTCCTCGCCACGCTCACCACCGGACTCCTCACCGCCACCGCTTGCGGAGGCGGCTTCGAGATCATCTATGGCCCCGCAGCGGACATGAAGCGACCAATCGCTGCGGCGATCGCGTTCGACGCCGATCAGATCTCCGTCGCGTCCCGCGCCGTCGACGGCTGCTCCGAGAGCGCCGTCGGCGCCGAGATCCGCGCGGTCGAACGCGAGCGCGTGCGCCTCAAGCTGAAGGACCTCGGCTTTCCGAAGGTCGCGGATCTCCAGCCCGACGACTACAAGAAGATCGCCGAGGCGCTCGACGTCGACAGCCTCATCATCGGCCGTGTCGGCGGGCACGACGACCTGCCGATGAACCGCTACGAGGTGACGTCCCTCGAGGCGCGCGTCGTCGACGCGAAGGCTCGACGAGATCGCCCGCGTCGTGAGCTTCAACGATCAGAGCTCCGTGGACGACGGCTTCCTCACCAGCAAGGAGCTCTGCGCCGCCCTGCTCAAGTACAAGAAGTAGCCGGGTAGCGGAGTCGTTCCGAGCGCCGCCGCTCGTGCGGAAGCGGGGCGCGCCACGGATCGCGGCGAGCCGGGCGCGCTATTTCTTCGGGAACCAGGGGATGAGGCGCGAGACGCGGCGCTGGTAGTCCGCGAACGCCGGGCGCTTCGCGAGCGCGCGCGCCTCGGCCATCGGGATGCTCGCACCGACGACCATGCCCGTGACGCCCGCCGCGCCGAGGACGAGCCACGGCTTCGGATCGGCGGCGAGCCCGAGGATCGCGAAGGACCACCAGGCGAGCACCTCGCCGCAGTAGTTCGGGTGCCGCGAATAGGCCCAGAGCCCCGTCTGGAGGAACTGGTCGCGTGGGTGGTTCGCCCGGCGATACGCGTGGAGCTGGAGGTCGGCGATCGTCTCGAGCAGGACGGCGACGACGTTGACCGCGACGGCCACCGCGTCGAGCGCGCCGAATGGATCCTTCGACTGGATCGCCGCCGCGAGCGGAAGCGAGCCGAGCGTGACGAGCGCGAACGGAAATACGTGGAGCGCCCCGAAGCTCGCGAGCCAATAGAGGCGCCCGGTCTTCTTCCGGAGGTCGACGTAGCGCCAGTCCTCGTGCGCCAAGCCCTCCCAGTGCGTCGCCCAGTTCAGCGTGAGCCGGCCGCCCCACAACGTCGCCATACCGAACGCGGCGAGCGCGCGAGGTGAGCTCCACGCGCCGTACGCGGTGCACCACGCCGCCGCGGCGAGGGGTGGGAACACGCTCCAATACACGTCGTAGAAGCCGGAGTTCCGAAAGAGGAGCCCCGTCGCGTAGAGCAGGAGCGTGGCGGCGCCGCCTCCCGCGATGGCCGAGCCGATGGGGCCGAGCGCGGCGCGCGTGAGGAGCGCGACGCCGAGCGCGAGCGCGATCGCGACGACGTAGGCGAGGGTGTAGACGACCCGGGATCTCTTCATGTCCCCGGCCTACTGATACAACGGATCCATGGTCGATTCTCCCGCACGCGCTCTGCGCGGACCTACGCGTCATCGCGTCGCGCGGTTTCTAGGGAGCTCGCTCTCCGTGGGCGCTCTCCTGATCGGCGCGAGAGAGGCGCGCGCGGACCAGACGCTCACGTTCGACGGCGATCTCGTCGCCGGAGGACTCGACCACGAGTTCATCGAGTTCGACGTCCCCGCGGGCGTGAAGGAGATCCAGGTCGATCACGACGACCAGTCGGCGGACGACATCATCGACTGGGGCCTCGATGATCCGAGCGGGTTTCGGGGGTGGGGCGGCGGAAACGGGGAGCCGGCGATCGTCGGCGAGTTCGCCGCGTCGCGCAGCTACCTCGCCCGTCCCATCCTCCCGGGCAAGTGGAGGGTCGTCGTCGGCAAGGCGAAGATCGTGAGCCCCGCGGTCCACTACCACGTCGTCGTCACCCTTCGCGACGCGCCGACCCTCGCCGCGCAGCCCGAGCGCCAACCCTACGCGCCCACGCCCGCGCTCGCCGCCGGCCCGCGCTGGTACGCGGGCGACCTCCACGCGCACTCGAGGGAGAGCGGCGACGCCGACCCCTCGATCGACGAGCTCGTGACGTTCGCGCGAGCCGAGGGCCTCGATTTCGTGGAGCTCTCGGATCACAACACCGTCTCGCAGCTCGACTTCATCCGCGACACGCAGAGCAAGCACCCGGACATCCTCGTGCTCCCGGGCGTCGAGTACACGACGTACGCGGGGCACGCGAACGGCATCGGCGCGACGGAGTGGGTCGATCACAAGATCGGTCAGCCGGGCGTCACCATCCAGAGCGCGGCGGACGCGTTCCACGCGAACGGCGCGCTCTTCTCGATCAACCACCCGCTCTTCGATCTCGGCAACCTCTGCATCGGGTGCTCCTGGAAGCACGACCTCCCCGCGGCGAACGTCGACGCGGTCGAGATCGTGACGGCGGCCACGGGCGACCTCTTCGGCGCGGGTACGCTCGCGTTCTGGGACGAGCTCTGCGCGACGGGCAAGCACGTCGCGATCGTCGGCGGGAGCGACGACCACTCCGCGGGGCAAGACATCGGGATGTTCGGCGCACCCGTGGGGACCCCGCGCACGTTCGTGTACGCAGCGGAGCTCAGCGCGAAAGGGATCCTCGAGGGCATCCAGAGCGGGCGCACGGTCGTGAAGTTCCATGGCGCGAGCGATCCCATGGTCGAGCTCACGAGCGACGTCCCGCTCGACGGCGACACCGTGCGCGCCGAGCGGACGACGCTGCGCGCGAAGATCACGGGCGGCGGCGGCACGTCCGCTCGATGGGTGGTGAACGGCGTCCCCGAGGACAGCGTGGACGTCGACGGGGACGCCTTCGAGCTGACGCGCGAGGTCGCGAGCGCGGAGGGCAAGATCGATCGGTACCGGGTCGAGGTGCTCGCGTCGGGTCTCCCCGCGACGGTGACGAGCCACGTGTGGCTCGAGTTCGCGAAGGGCGTCGGCGCGGACGACGGCGGCGGATACCACGAGATCGCGGGCAGCGGGTGCGCGTGCGCCGCGCACGGCGAGGGCGACGGCGATGCCTCGGGTGCCCTCGTGCTCGTCACCGCGTTGGGCGCGCTCGCGCGCTCGCGCCGCCGCCGAGCGTGACGGCCCGGCGCCCGCGGGGTAAGACCGCCCCATGCCCATCCAGCACACGGGGACGATCCCGTTCGGCCCCACCATGAAGGTGGAGAGCTATGCACTCGCGAATGGCCTCCGACTGCTCGTGGAGGTCGATCCCTCTGCGCCCGTCGTCTGCCTGCAGACCTGGGTCCGCGTGGGCTCGCGCTTCGAGAGGGAAGGGAAGACGGGCATCTGCCACCTCTTCGAGCACCTCATGTTCGGCGAGACGGAGCTGTCCGGGCCCGGGGTCTTCGACCGAACGCTCGAGGAGGCGGGCGTGGAGACGAACGCAGCGACGTTCCTCGATTGGACGTACTACCACCAGAACCTCCCGAAGGAGGCGCTCGCGCTCTCGATCCGGCTCGAGTCGGAGCGTCTCACGCGCCTCGTGCTGCGGGAGCCGCAGGTCGCGAGCGAGAAGGAGGTCGTCTCGAACGAGCGGCGCCAGCGCGTGGACGATGACATCGATGGGTTCGTGAGCGAGCTGCTCTACAAGACCGCGTTCGAGCGGCACGGGTACGGGATCCCCACGATCGGCTGGATGAAGGACATCCAGGCGTTCACGCCGGAGGACTGCGTCGCGTTCTACAAGACGTACTACGCGCCCAACAACGTCACGCTCGTCGTCGTCGGGGACGTGGAGCTCCCCGCGCTCCTCGATCTCGTGGAGCGGCACTATGGTGGCTTCGACGCGAGCGTCATCCCCCCGGAGGTCGAGCGCCCCGAGCCGCCCCAGATCGCGGAGCGCCGCGTGTCGGTCGAGAAGCCGACGGAGACGTTCAAGGTGGCCGTCGGGTACAAGTCGCCTGCGTTCGGGGACCCCGACCATGCACCGATGAGCGTCCTCTCGGAGATCCTGTTCGGTGGGCGGGGCTCGCGCGTGCACCGCGCGCTGGTGCGAACGAAGGAGATCGCGTCGGAGGTGCGCGGGTACGTGGGGACCTTCAAGCATCCATCCCTCTTCGACATCTGGCTCTCTGCGCGCGAGCCGCACGACTCGGCCGCGCTCCTCGCGGCGCTCGACGAAGAACTCGATCGCGTCGTGCGTGAGCCGGTGAGCGCCGCGGAGCTCGAGAAGGCGAAGGCGCGCATCGAGCTCGGGACGCTGCAGGGCCTCGAGAGCGTGAGCGGCAAGGCGGAGACGATCGGCCTTTATGACACGGTGCTGGGGACGCCCGCTTCGCTCTTCGACAAGCTCGAGGAGCAGCGGCGCGTGACGATCGAGGACGTGGCGCGCGTCGCGAAGACCTACTTGCGCCGCGAGGGCCGCACGGTCGTGGAGGTCGAGCCGAGCGGCGAGCTCGAAGAGGACGAGGACGGCGAGGGCGACGAGGAGGAGGCAGCATGAGCGAGCTCTATTTGGAGTCGTCCGGGGCGCTGCCGATCGTGAGCTTCGCGCTCGCGTTCCGATCGGGGAGCGCGCACGACCCACCGGGCAAGGAGGGGCTCGCGCGGATCACGGCGCGGATGCTCCGGCGCGGCGCGGACGGCCTCGGCGCGGAGCAGATCGAGGACGCCGTGGACGCGCTCGGCGCGGAGTTCGGCGCGGACGCCACGATCAGCACGACGTCCGCCCACTTCGAGGTCATCAAACGGAACCTCGATCCGTTCGTCGACCTCGTCTCGCGGCTGCTCGGCGCGCCCACGTTCGACCAGGCGGAGCTCGATCGGCTCGTGCGCGAGGCGCAGAGCGAGATCGTCGAAGCGCGCGACAACGATCGAACGCTCGCGTCGCGCGCGTTCCGGCGAACGCTGTTCGCCGACCACCCCTACGCGAGGCGATCGTCCGGGTCGATCGCGTCGCTCGCCTCGATCACGCGGGCGGACGTCGTCGCGTTCTACGAGCGCCACTACACGCGCGAGAACGCACTCGTCGCGATCAGCGGCGACATCGATCGGCCGCGCGCCGAGGCCGCCTTCGAGCGTGCGCTCGCCAGGCTGCCCCGGGGGGCGAAGATCGAGGACCCGACGCCGGAGCCCGCGCCGCCGAGCGGCCGGCACCTGGTGTTCGTCGACAAGCCCGATCGCACCCAGACGCAGATGTGCGTGGGGGGCCTCGGCTCCCACGCGCACGATCCCGATCACTACGAGCTGCTCGTCGGCAATACCGTCTTCGGCGGCACGTTCACCTCCCGGCTGATGGCGGAGGTCCGATCGAAGCGGGGGTGGTCGTACGGCGCGTCCTCCCGCGCGGGGTTCGATCGACGGCGCGAGGCGTTCACGATGTGGACCGCCCCCGCAGCGACGGACGCCGCGGCGTGTCTCGCGCTCGAGCTCGACCTCGTGAAGCAGCTCCGCGCGGACGGGATCCGCGAGGACGAGCTCGCGTTCGCGAAGAACTACCTATCGCGATCGCACGCGTTCGAGATCGACACCGCCCGCAAGCGCGTCCACCAGCCGCTCGACGTCGCGATCTTCGATCTTCCGGCCGACTACTACTCCGGGTACCTCGCGTCCGTCGCAGCCGTGAGACTCGACGGCGCGAACCGCGCGCTCCACCGGCGCGTCCCCGAGGACGATCTCGTCGTCGCCGTCGTGGGGACGTACTCGGAGATCGGCGCCGCGCTCGAGAAAGCCATCCCGAACCTCGGGCGCGTAACCGTTCAGCCGTTCGACTTCGAGTAGCCCCGATCGAGCTGCCGGGATCCCGCGAGAGCGGGGCGAGCGGTCCAGCGAGGCCTCCAGCCCAGCGGCGCGACGCTCGGTTGGGGGGGCCGCCAGAAATGAGAGCGGGCCGCCGGAGGAAGTCTCCAGCGGCCCGGTCGGCGCCGAGCCACATGGCTCAGGCCTGCGCGAGAGCTACTTGAGCTTCTTCATGCACTCCTCGGCGCGCTCGCCGGCCTTCTTGTCGGCCTCGGAGTCCTTCTCCTTCTTCGACTTGTCGTCGTCCTTGTGCTTCTCGAGGAGGCGATCCACCACCTTCATCGCGCAGTCCTTGTCCGCGCACGCGCAGACCTCGTCGGCGAACTTCTCGGATTCGCTCTTGCAGCCCATCGCCGCGAACGCGAGCACGAGCACGGAACCCAACACGGCAACCTTCTTCATCTCGACCTCCCAGATCAGCCCGAGTCGTGCACGACCTCGGAGCCAGACTTGCTCAACGACCTTTGTCTCAATCGAGCGCGAATGACGCGCTATTTCAGCTTCGCTCCGCAATCGTCGCCGCGCTTCAGCGCCTCCCGATCCCGGTCACTCAGCGCCACGACGATCTCCTTCGCGCTCCGCGGATCCGCCTTGAGCTTCCCAGCGAGGGCCTTCGCGACGTCGTCGGCGCACTGCTTCTCCTTGCACGCGCATGCCGCGTCCGCATACCGCTCATAGTCGGTGGCGCAGCCGAGCGTGGAGAGGCTCACGAGCGCCATCGATGTCCATAGAACGACCTTCATCACACGACCTCCCATGAGCGCGGGCCGCGTCCAAGGAACGCGGCCCTCGTACGCGCGGGGCGGAAAAAACTTCCCCGCAAAATGCGTCGGCCGTCCATCTATTCGGCCGACGAGCGACAGAACCAGAGAACGGCCATCCGGATCGCGACCCCCGCTTCGACCTGATCGAGGATGACGCTCCGCGGACCGTCCGCGACCTCGGCGGAGATCTCGACCCCGCGGTTCATCGGACCCGGGTGCATGACGATCGCGTCCGGCTTTGCGAGGCGGAGCCGAGCCGGGCTGAGACCGAACGTGCGCGCGTACTCGCGCGTCGAGGGCAGGTACGCGCCCTGGAGGCGCTCGCGCTGGATGCGGAGCATCATGACGACGTCCGCCCCTTCGATCGCGGGCTCCATCCTCGGGTGAACGGTGACGCGCGCCCCCAGCGTCTCGGCGAACACGGGCATGAGCGTGTGCGGCGCGGCGAGGTGCACGTCCGCGCCGAGGGTCGAGAGGAGGATCGCGTTCGAGCGCGCGACGCGGCTGTGGAGTACGTCCCCGCAGATGGCCACCTTGAGCCCCGCGATGTCGCCCTTGTGTTTGCGCATCGTGAACGCGTCGAGGAGCGCCTGGGTGGGGTGCTCGTGCGTCCCGTCACCCGCGTTGACGATGGGCACGGAAGATCGGGCCGCGACGTAGTGCGCGGCGCCGGACGCCGCGTGCCGGATCACGACGACGTCGGGCCGCATCGCCTCCAGGGTCTTGATCGTGTCGAGCAGGGTCTCGCCCTTCGTCGTGCTCGACGACGAGCCCGCGAGGTTGACCGTGTCCATGCTCAGGCGCTTGCCCGCGAGCTCGAACGAGGTGCGCGTCCGGGTCGAGGCCTCGAAGAACACGTTCAGGAGCGTCTTGCCTCGGAGCGCCGGCACCTTGCGCACGCTCCGCGTCGACACCTCGAAGAACGAGTCCGCGGCGCGGAAGATGGCGTGCGCGGCGTCCGCCGAGAGGTCGCTCGCCGAGAGCAGCGAGGTCAGCCGGATCGGCAGCGACGGCTGCGACGTCGGAGCGTCCATCCCCTCGATCGACTCGGTCACTTCGCCTCCTTCGCGCGTGCGGGCGGTAGCCCGCCGGGGGTGCTGGGCGGGTTCGGGGGAACGAGCAGCGCCCACGGCTCCTCGTCGCCCTCGAGGGGCCCGACCCGCTTCATTACGACTTCGACCCGCTCCTCGGAGGGGATGGGCCGGCTCGTTCCCACGTAGTCGGGCTGGATCGGCAGCTCGCGGCCTCCCCGATCCACGAGCACCGCGAGCTCGATGCGCCGCGGCCTCCCGAAGTCGAGCACCGCGTCGAGCGCGGCGCGGATCGTCCGCCCGGTGGAGATCACGTCGTCGACGAGGATGATCCACCGGCGCTCGACGGGGACCGGGATGTGGCTCGGCCCAATCCGCGGGCTCGGGAGGTGGGTCGCGGCGTCGTCCCGGTAGAGCGTGATGTCCACCGCGCCGACGCTGGGGCGGTCCCCCACGAGCTCCTCCACGTGCGTCGCGATCCGCTTTGCGAAGGGCGAGCCCCCACGACGGATCGCGACGAGCACGGGGCTCTCCATCCTCTCCCTCGCGCGCTCGGCGATCTCCGCGGCGATCCGTCGGATCGACAGGCCGATCGCGGTGGGATCGAGGAGGACGCGGCTCATCTCGGCTCCGCTTCGCCGATCGCCCCCGTCGCGTCAATCAGGCGCGCGAGGCTCGCGCGCGCGGACGCCCTCAGTCGGGCTCGAACACGATGGTCTGCGAGCCATCGACGAAGTAGAAACGCTCGTACCCCGCCCGCTGGAACGTGACCGCGCCGAACGCGTTCACCGCGAGCGCGAACACCGCAGCGACGAGGAAGAGGACGCGGAGCCTTCGCCGGCCGAGCGCGATCAGCGCGAAGAGGAGCGGGGCGAAGTCGTTCGAGAAGCGATAGCCGAACTGGATCCACCCCGAGTTTTGGTAGAGCAGATCCGCGAGCGCGATGAGCGCCGCGACGATCGCGATGGTGCGGAAGGCGAACCGCGCGCTCCCCCGCGCGAGCGCCCGGGGCCAGAGCGCCCAGAGGTAGAACGGCGAGGTGACCGTGAGCGCGAGCCCGTGCGCGTTGATGCGCGGCGGCACGCGCGGCTCGCCGAAGAACGGCAGCGACGTGAGCATGATCGCGAGGTTCTTCGCGAGGTAGTGGGTCGAGAACAGGCCCCACTTCTTGATTCGGCCCTGCCAGTGGATGGCGAGGTACTGGTGTCCGAACTCGAACGGATCGTGGAAGCGCGCGTAGTTGTGCCACGCGAGGGCCGCGCCGATGACGAGGAGCGGCGCGAGGAACAGGATCCACCCTCGAAAGAATCGGCGCGGATCGAGCCCGAAGAACGGATCCGTGATCGACCCGACCTTCGATGCGCGCACGTGCTCGCAGACGAAGAGCGGGAGCGCGAGGAACATGGGCGTGCGGGTGCCGATCGCGAGGCCGATCGTGACGCCCGCGAGGAGCGGGTGGTCGCCGTCGACGCTCGCGAACAAGTAGAGCGAGAGGAGCCCGGCGCCGACGACGTGGGCCGCGAACCACACGGTCCCTTGGACGGACGTGAACCAGTACACCGTGCCGAGCGCGAAGAGCAGCGCGAGCGCCGCGTTCTCCACGAGGCTCCGCCGCGAGCGCCCGGCGCGGCTGAGTTTGTCGAGCGCGAGGAAGAGCGCCGCGGGCGCGACGCCGGCGAGCAGCAAGTAGAAGAGGCCGTCGCGCGTCGACTCCGCGCCGCCGCTCAGCGCGACGAGCGGCGTGATGAGCGCCGCGGGCACGGGGGGGAAGCTCACGTACACGCGCTCGTGAAAGACCGCGAAGTCGTTGTTCCCGGTGCCGCGGGCGGCGGGCCCCCGAGGTCGAGGCGCCCGTGGAGCCACGCGTCCGCGAGGAGCGCGAAGTGGTTGAACGGGGTGTGCGCGCCAAGGAGATTCCCCGCGGTGAGCAGGAACGCGACCTCGACGACGAGGTAGATCGCGAGCGCGATGACGAGGGGTCGCGCCGACGCCCACGCGAGGCCGGCGCGGAGCCGCGCGAAGAGCGCGTCAGTCGGGGCGGGCGTCTCCGTCGTCACGCTCGCGTCTTACCCGAACGGCGAAAGCCGCGCTTCCGCTTGATCGGAGCGCGACGGAGCGCTAAAGCCGCGGACCCGCATCCCGCAGCGTCGACCGGGTCGACGCGCCGAAAGCCACCGTGCGACTCCTCGTCATCACCGCGAACGACATCGATCAAGCGGGAATCACCTTCGAGCAGGCCCTCCCCGCCGACTGGCTGGACGCCGAGCTCGCCGAGAGCGGCGCGAAGGCGACCGCCCCCGGGGGCGTGAAAGCGCGCCTCTCGAGGAGCGGCAAGAGCGACATCGTGGTTCGCGGGGACTGCCACGCGGAGCTCGAGCTGCCGTGCGCGCGGTGCCTCAAGCCGACCGCCGTGTCCGTCACGGGCGAGCTCTCGCTGCTCCTGAAGGTCCGGGTAGCGCCTCCAGAGGCACCGCGTGGCCAGGAGCGCCGGTCGAGCCGCGGGGTGGCGGCGCCACCTCCAAATGGGGCGAAGGGGGCGAAGGGGGCGAAGGCCGCCGCGCGCGTCGCGGAGTACGAGTTCTCGAGCGAAGAGGCGGATCTCGACGAGTACGACGGGGACCACGTCGTGCTCGACGCGTTCGTTCGGGAGGCGCTCCTGCTCGAGCTGCCCAACTTCCCCTTGTGCTCGGATGGTTGCCCGGGTATCTCGCGCACCCCCCGAAGAGGCGAGGCGATCCCCGCCGAGCCCGTTCGGGTGAACCCCTTCGAGGCGCTCAAGCACCTGCGCCCGAGCCTCGGCTCGAGCCACGTGGGGGACGCCGCGAGCGAGGGCTCGGGCGAGAACGGGATCTCCGATTTCGCTGGAGACCACGGGCCGCACGCCGAACCGAGGCCCGCGAACCCGCCCAAGATCGAGACGAAGATCGCATCCACTCACGCCGCGCCGCTCCGACCGACCGCGCGGCAAAAGCGCCTGAAGAAGATCGAGCGCCCCGGAAAGTCCTCCCTCACCAAGCGCCGCAAACGTACCTGAGCCCGTCGGGCTTGATCCAAGCTGTTTCCAGGAGCGCGCCGAGCGCGCTCGTTCTCGAGCGCGGCCCCCCGCGCGACCCCAACCGAGCAACACCCGTTACCAAGGAGACTCTCCGTGGCCGTCCCCAAGCGAAAGACCACCCCGCCGAAGCGCGCGATGCGCCGAGCCAACCATGACAAGGTGACCCCGGTCGAGGTCACGCCGTGCCCGAACTGCGGCGAGGCGACCCGGCCGCACCGTGCGTGCGGCGCGTGCGGGTTCTACAACGGCAAGAAGGCCGTCGCGATCAAGACGCCCGCGGGCGCCTAAGGTCCTCAGGACTCGTTGCGACGGAGCTTCATCGTCGGGACCGGCCACGCCGTCCCGACTCGCGTGCTTTCGAACGCGGACCTGGCGGCGTTCGTCGACACGTCCGACGCTTGGATCCGCGAGCGGACCGGAATCGTGGAGCGCCGAGTCGCGTCGGAGGTCGAGGTTACGAGCGACCTCGCCGCCGCTGCGGCGCGCGCCGCGTTCGCGGATGCGCGCGTGGAGCCGGCGTCGATCGATCTCCTCGTCGTCGCGACGTTCACCGCGGATCAGCCGCTCCCGTCGTGCGCGGCGATCGTCCAGGCAAAGCTCGGGCTCGCACAGATCGGCGCGTTCGACCTCGCGGCCGCGTGCGCGGGCTTCGTCTATGGGCTCGCCGTCGCAGACCAATTCCTGCGCGGGGGCGGGGCGCGTCGGGCGCTCGTGATCGGCGCGGAGATCCTCACGCGCGTGACTGACTGGACGGATCGCACCACCGCCGTGCTCTACGGGGACGGCGCGGGCGCCGCGATCCTCGAGGCGCGAGACGCCGAACAGGGCGGGGTGGAGGGCTTCTCGCTCGGCAGCGACGGCCGGTACGCGTCGAGCGTGTACATCCCCGCGGGCGGCTCCGCGGAGCCGCCGGGGGCGCTCGACCTCGCCGCGGATCGCTCGAAGATGCGCCTCCAGGGCAAGGAGATCTTCCGGCACGCGGTGGAGAACATGGTCTCCGCGTCGCTCGCCGCGCTGGAGCGGGCCGGGATGACGGTGAAGGACGTGGACTGGTTCGTGCCCCACCAGGCGAGCGAGCGCATCGCGTCCGCCGTGGGGACCCGCCTGGGCGCCGACATGGCGAGGTTCGTGATGAACCTGGAGCGGCGTGGCAACACGTCCAGCGCGTCGATCCCCATCGCGCTCGACGAGGCGCGCCGGGACGGTCGCATCCGACCGGGCCACCGCGTCCTCGTGACCGCGCTCGGCGCGGGCCTCGCCTGGGGCGCCGCCGTCTTCACCCTCTGAGCGGTCGGGGGGCTCGAGGCCGCGTCTCGAGAGAGCTTGGGGCAACCGGGCGGCCGAACGCGCGGGCGAGAGCACGAGCGGAGGCGGCGCAGCGGGAGAATTCCGCGGACGGAGCCGCGGCCGATCGAGCGCCTTCGGCGCGCTCCTCGAAATGGTAAGGGGGGCGGCGTGAAGGTCGCTTGGATATTTCCAGGGCAGGGATCGCAGGAAGTCGGCATGGGCGCGGATCTCGCGGAGCGGTTCCCCGCGGCGCGCGCGGTGTTCGAGAGGGCGGACGCGGCGCTCGGCGAGCGCCTCTCCGAGCTCGCGTTTCGCGGGCCTCTCGAGGATCTCACGCTGACGAAGAACACGCAGCCGGCGCTCCTCGCGACGTCGACCGCGCTCCTCGCCGCCGCGCGTGAGGCGTGGCCGGAGCTGCCTGCGCCCGTCGTCGCGCTGGGCCATTCGCTCGGCGAATACAGCGCGCTCACCTCGTCCGGCGCGCTCTCCCTCGAGGACGGAGTGCGCATCTGCCGCGCGCGCGGCCTCGCGATGCAGGCCGCCGTCCCGGAGGGGGAGGGCTCGATGGCTGCGGTGCTCGGCGTCGACGCCGCAGCGCTCGAGGCCGTCTGCGCGGAGTCGGGCGACGCGGGCGTCGTCGCGCCCGCGAACTTCAACGCTCCGGGCCAGATCGTCATCGCCGGCGCGAAGGCCGCCGTGGACAAGGCGAGCGCGCTCCTCCAGCAGCGCGGAGGCAAGGTCATTCCGTTGCGCGTGAGCGCGCCGTTCCACTGCGCGCTGATGAAGCCCGCCGCGGAGGCGCTGTCCCGCGAGCTCGAGGGGATCTCGATCGGCGCGATGCGCTTCCCGGTCATCGCGAACGTGGACGCCGAGCCGAACGACGACCCGAGCCGGGTGAAGAGCCTGCTCGTCCGCCAGGTGGACGCCCCCGTGCAGTGGGTGAAGTCGATCGAAAGGGCCGCGGCGCTCGGCGTGACGACGATGCTCGAGATCGGCCCCGGGAAGGTGCTCGCGGGGCTGGTGAAGCGGATCAGCAAGAGTATCCGTGTTGTGAATGTATCGGATGCGACGAGCGTCGAGGCGCTCCGAAAGAACCTGGAGGCGTGATGTTTCGTCTGGACGGCAAGGTGGCGGTGGTGACGGGCGGGTCGCGCGGGATCGGGCGCGCCGTGTGCGAAGCGCTCGCGAAGCAGGGCGCGCACGTCGTCGTGAACTACGTGCGCGGCGAGGAGCAGGCGAGGGCGACCGTCGAGGCGATCGAAAAAGCGGGCGGCAAGGCGGAGGCCCTCGCGTTCGACGTCGCGAACATGAAGGCTACCGAGGACGCGATCGCGGAGGTCGCCAAGCGCCTCGGCCGGCTCGACATCTTGGTCGCGAACGCCGGCATCTCGGTCGACTCCCTCCTGCTCCGCATGAAGGAGGAAGACTTCGACCGCATCATGGCGATCAACGTCAAGGGCGCGATCGCCGCGGCGCGCGCCGCCATCAAGGTGATGATGCGCGCGAAGGCGGGCCGCGTGGTGTTCCTGTCGAGCATCGTCGGCGAGAGCGGGAACGGCGGACAGACGGCCTATGCAGCGTCGAAGGCCGCGGTGCTCGGCGTCGCGAAGTCGCTCGCGAAGGAGTACGCGTCGCGGAACATCACGGTGAACGCGGTCGCGCCGGGCTTCATCGAGACGGACATGACGACGGTCATCACGGCGGACATGAAGGCCGAGCTCCTGAAGGCGATCCCGCTCGGTCGGACGGGCCGCTCGGAGGAGGTCGCGTCCACGGTCGCGTTCCTCGCTTCGGACGAGGCCGGGTACGTGACGGGGGAGACGCTGCGGGTGAACGGCGGCCTACTGATGTGACCGATCCGTTGCGCGTCTGTGCCGGGCACGCGCGCGAAAAAACCTCTCTTGGTTTGGACGGAAGTGGAGTAGTAGGGCGCAGCCTCGAGAGCGAGGCCCGAGCCATGCGGCTCTGGAGCGGAAGAGCAGCGCCCGTCGAAGTGGGGGGTACGCCCTCAACGGGACAAGACAGGTCTGGAGGAATCATGGCGGAAGGTCGCGACATCACGGCCGAGGTGAAGCGCATCATCAAGGAGCAGCTCGACGTCAACGAGGCGGACATCAAGCCGGAGTCGACC
Source organism: Polyangiaceae bacterium (assembly GCA_046351395.1). GTDB lineage: Bacteria > Myxococcota_A > Polyangia > Polyangiales > Polyangiaceae > CAYYKK01. The sequence continues at coordinate 160,040 of JAXLYP010000018.1, read as the reverse complement.
TTCATCGACGATCTCGGTGCTGACTCGCTCGGTCTTGTCGAGCTCGTGTTGGCGTTCGAAGAGGCCTTCGAGATCGACATCCCGGACGAGGACACCGAGAAGATCCGGACCGTCCAGGACGCCATCAACTACATCGAGACGCACGCGAAGAAGTGAGCTCGGTCCGGGCGTAGCCCGAAAGCGCTCCGTCGTTCGACGGCAGCGAAGGCTCGAGCAGAAGCGCGGGGAAGACGCCGCGACGCCGCCTGGGGGGGCGAGCGTCGCGGCCTTCGCTTTCGCGAGGTTTGTATATGGAAAGAGTCGTCGTCACGGGCATTGGTCTCGTCACCCCCGCCGGGCTCGGCACGGGTCCCACGTGGAGCTCCGTCGTCGAGGGGCGGAGCGGCATTGGTCCGATCACGCTGTTCGACGCGAGCGGCTACGCCACCACCTTCGCGGGTGAGGTGAAGGGCTTCGAGCCGACGGACTGGATCCCGAAGAAGAAGGTGAAGGAGTTCTGCCGCTTCTCGCAGCTCTCCATCGCCGCGAGCCAGCTCTGCATGAAGGACGCAGGGATCGAGCTCACGGACGAGGATCGCGAGCTCTGCGGCACGTTCATCGGCGTGGGCATGGGCGGGCTCGAGGGCATCTACCAGTGCTCCACGATCCTCGCGACCAAGGGTCCGTCGAAGATCAGCCCGTATTTCATCCCGCAGGTCATCGCGAACCTCGCCGCGGGCCAGGTGGCGATGGCGCTCGGCCTACGCGGACCGAGCTACTGCAACACCAGCGCGTGCGCCTCGAGCGCCCATGCGCTCGGCGAGGCGTTCGAATGGATCCGGCGCGGCCGCACCCCGATCATGCTCGCGGGAGGCGCAGAGGCGACGATCACGGGCCTCGGCATCGGCGGGTTCGCGGCGATGTTCGCGCTCAGCCGGAGGAACGCGGAGCCGGAGAAGGCGAGCCGACCGTGGGACGTGGGCCGCGACGGCTTCGTCTGCAGCGAGGGGGCGGGCTCGTTGCTCCTCGAGTCGCTGAGCCACGCGAAGGCGCGCGGCGCGAAGATCTACGCCGAGGTGACCGGGTACGGCGCCTCGTGCGACGCGTATCACCTGACGAAGCCCGCGCCGGACGGGGAGGGCGCACAGCGCGCCATGCGTATGGCGCTCGCGGACGCGAAGCTCGCCCCGACGGACGTCGACTACGTGAACGCGCACGGCACGTCCACGCCTCACGGCGACGTCGAGGAGGCGAAGGCCGTCGCCGCGGTGTTCGGAGCGCACGCGACCGACGCGGCCCCGGAGTCCCGACTCTGGATGAGCTCGACGAAGAGCGTGATGGGGCACCTGCTCGGCGGCGCCGGCGCGGTGGAGGCGGCGCTCACGGCGCTCGCGATCACCGAGGGCGTCGTCCCGGCGACGATCAACCTCGATCAGGTCGATCCCGAGGTCCGCGTGGACTGCGTGCCGAATACAGCGCGTCGCCGGAAGGTGATGCACGCGATCAGCAACTCGTTCGGTTTCGGGGGGACCAACGCCACGCTCGTGCTCTCGAGGCACGCATGAGGTGCGCGTTCTGCGGCCACCACGAGGATCGCGTCATCGACTCGAGGGCGAGCGCGAACGGCGACGTCATCCGGCGGCGACGCGAGTGTGAGGGCTGCGGCAAGCGCTTCACGACCTACGAGCGGATCGAGTACGTGCTGCCGACGGTCGTGAAGAAGGACGGCCGCCGCGAGCCGTTCGACCGCAAGAAGGTGCTCGCGAGCCTCACGATCGCGTGCACGAAGCGCCCGATCGGCGCAGAGCAGCTCGAGGGGATCGCGGACGCCGTCGAGCGCGAGCTCGACGGCGCGCAGGAGCGCGAGGTGGCGTCGACCACGATCGGCGAGCGCGTGATGACGCTCCTGAAGGGCGTCGACCAGGTCGCGTACGTCCGATTCGCGAGCGTGTACCGCAGCTTCCGGGACATCGGGGAGTTCGCGGCGGAGCTCGGCCGCATGCAGACGCCCGAGCCCCCGACGGCGGCCCCGCCGGGCGACGAGGTCGTCCATGGCTGACGTCGACCCGCGCGACGCGGAGTTCATGGCGCTCGCTCTCGAGGAGTCTCGACGCGCGCTGCCGTCGCCGAACCCGCCCGTCGGCGCGGTCGTCGTCGGCCGAGACGGCAACGTCGTCGCGCAGGCGCACCACGAGCGCGCCGGTGAGCTCCACGCCGAGGTGCTTGCGCTCTCGAAGGCGGGCGAGAACGCGAAGGGCGGTGCGCTCTACGTGACGCTCGAGCCGTGCAACCACACCGGCAAGACGCCGCCCTGCGTGGACGCGATCCTCGCCGCCGGGATCAAGCGGGTCATCGTCGGGTGCAGGGACCCGAACCCGCACGTCGAAGGCGGAGGCATCGAGCGCCTGCTCGACGCGAACGTCGGCGTGACGCTCGGGGTGGGCGAGCCCGAGGCGCGCGCCGTGATCCGACCCTGGCTCACGTTCATCACGGAGGGCGTGCCGCACGTGTCGCTGAAGCTCGCGCTCTCGCTCGACGGTCGCATCGCGACGCGCACCGGCGCGTCCAAGTGGGTGACCGGGGTCGAGGCGCGCGCGAAGGTCCAGGAGCTGCGCGCGCAGCGCGACGCGGTTGCCGTGGGCATCGGCACCGCCCTCGCGGACGATCCGCTCCTCACGGTGCGCGATCTCGCGTACGTCGGCCGGCGGCCGCGTCGCGTCGTGTTCGACTCGCAGCTCCGGCTCTCGCTCGGCTCACGCCTGGTGACGACGAGCCCCGAGATCCCCACCATCGTCCTCACGACGTCGGGCGCGTCCGCGGACGCCGAAGCCGCGCTGCTGGACGCGGGGTGCGAGGTCTTCCGCGTTCCTCCTTCGGGCGAGGGCCGCGTCGACATCGACGCCGCGCTCCGGCTCCTCGCGAGCATGGGCGTCGTCTCGCTCTTGGTCGAGGGCGGCGCGGAGCTCGCGGGCAGCTTCCTCGCGACGCGCTTCGCGCACGAGATGCATGCGTTCGTCGCGCCGATCCTCCTCGGCCCGCGGGGCCGACCGGGCGCCGTGGACTGGGCGGGGCCGGATCGCCCGAGCGAGGCGCCTCGCATCGAGGAGCCCACCTGGGAGTGCTGCGGTTCGGACGCGTACGTCGCCGGGAAGCTCCTCTTCCCCGACAAGGGCTAGCGAAGCGCGCGCCCCGGGGCGAAGTCGCCCTCGGCGTCAATGCGGGGATCGCGCGCGGACGGCGTCCTCGAGCGGATCTTGCCGCTTCGGATCCGGGGCCGGGGCGATCCCGCGAGCGGGCTCCGCGCTGTCGGGGCCGCCCTCGCGGCGCACGAGCTCTGCGAGGAGGAGGGCGGCGAGAGGTGAGGGCGCCCGCATCTTCCGCCCGCGAAACGCGTCGAGCGTGGAGGCGAGCGCGGGCCGATCGAGCGCCTCGAGCGCGGCGAGCTCTGCGATCGCTGCGTCCGCGTCACGGGGATCGGCGCGCACGATGGGGCCCGCGATGGTGTGCGCGAGCTCGAGCTTGCCGAGCGCCGCGGCGCGGACCGCGATGTCGGATCGGCTGAGGCCGATGCGCCGGCCGACGAGCTCCGCGCCGTCCGCATCGCCGCGAGAGACGAGCCAATCGACGCGGGCGAGCACGGTCGTCTCCGGCCCGTCGACGTCGGCGCGCAGGCTGGCGAGCCGCGCCTCGGCGTAGCGCCGAGCCGCATCGTCGGAGGCGCGCCCGGCGAGGTCGACCAACGCCTCGAGGGCGCGGACGGACTCGCGGCGGAGCGACAGCCCGAGGAGGAGGTTGATCGCGTCGGCCGAGCGCCCCTGCTTCTCGAGGACCTCCGCGCGCACGAGGGAGACGTCGTCGTCGTCGGGCTCCGCGGCGAGCGCGCGCGTCGACAGCGTGTCCGCAACGTCGACCTCACCGCGATCGAGGGCGCAGCGGGCGCGCTCCACCCAGAGCAGCGGGAACGACGCGTCGTTCGACTCCGCGCGCGCGAACGCCGCGTCCGCCTCCTTGAAGAGTGCGAGCCGGCACGCCACGGCCCCCTTCCGCGTCCATGGCTGGACGCCGGACGCGTCCGACTCGGAGGCGTCCGAGTACTCCTTGAAGGCGAGCTGAAAGTCACCGTCCGCTTCGGCGACCGCACCGCGTGCGTACGCCGCGTACGCCTCGACGGAGATGACCCTGTGCGCCACCACGCGCCCACCCACGCTCCGGGTGACGATCGGCGAGCCACACCCGAGGGCGGTCGCCGCGACGACGAGGAGAAGAGCGCGCCTCACGATCAGGAACGCGGGCCTGCCGCGGGAGTCCGCAGGTGGAGCGCCATGTGACCCCGCTGGATCCCCTCCTGCGAGAGCGCGCGCAGGGCCGCGACGTTCGACGCGAGGCCGACGGAAACCGCGACCATCGCGAGCTCGCGCGAGGACTCGACGCCCAGGAGATCGACCGCGATCCGCGCGCCCTTGTGGGTCCGCAGCGCGCCGCCGACGATCCCGAGCGCCATCGGCATCTCCACCTTCCCGACGAGGAGCTTCGCGTCGTGGTCGACGCGCCACGTCGCGAGGGGCTTGTACCGCCCGTCCCGCGCGGCGTACGCGTGGGCGCCCGCTTCGACGGCGCGCCAGTCGTTGCCCGTCGCGACGACGACCGCGTCCGTCCCGTTCATGATCCCCTTGTTGTGGGTCACCGCGCGGTACACGTCCGCCTCGGCGAAGCGCGACGCGCTCTCGATGCCCTCCGCGATCGAGCGGCCCTCCTCCGCGTTCGCGCCGCCCAGGTGATCGAACGGGATGCGGCCGATCGCCCGCGCGCAGCGCTGATCGCACAGGTTCGACAGGATGCGCAGGCCGAGCTTCCCCTGGGCGATCTCGGCGACGCGATCTCCGATCGCCTCGGCCATCGTGTTGAGGGTGTTCGCGCCCATCGCGTCTCGGCAGTCGACCATGACGTGGACGACGAGGCGGCCGTCCCCGATCTCTCGCGCGACGATCTCGCGCGCGCCGCCGCCGAACGCGACGACGCCCGCGAGGGACGCCTGCGCGAGGGGCATCAGCTCGGGGACCGCCGCGCGGACGCGACGGGCGGCCTCGGCCACGTCCCGAATCTGGGTGACCTCGATCTGCGCGGCCATGATCGACTCGTCCGCGCTCGCCTCGAACCCACCGCCGGCGAGGATGCGCTTGGCGGCGCTCGACGCGGCGGCGATGACGCTCGGCTCCTCCACCGCCATCGGGACGACGTACGGCTTGTCGTTGATGACGAAGTTGAGGCCGAGCCCGAACGGGAGCCCGAGGACGCCGATCGCGTTCTCGATCATGTGATCCGCGGCTGCGCCGTCGATCCCGCCGTCCAGCATCGCCGCGACGGTCGCCGCGTCCAGCCCGAGGCTCTTCGCGATGCGAGCCTGCCGCTCCGCGAGCGAGAGCGTCCGGAAGTCCTTCTTGCAATGCAGATGCGCTTCGTTCCTCGCCACTTCTCGATCTCCTACGGGCGGCGCTCGCCGCCGGACTCGGGCTGGGCGCGCCGCGGCGCTTCGCCCGCTCGAGTCAGATGACCCATCGCTCCATGCGCTCGACGCCTGGGGCGCCGACGGTGAGGTCGATCGCATCTACCCCAAGTTCACCGAGGCCGGTAGCGAACGCCTCGGTCGAGCTCCCGACGTGGATGCCGACGTCCCCGCCGCCCGCGCCGCTCGGGCCGAAGAACGCGCCGTCGCGCTCGGCGCGTCGCGCGAGCTCGTCGAACTCGGCGGTGAAGATCGGCGCGCCGCTCTCCCGCGCGAGCTCGCGGAGCGCCCCGTCCTGGATCCGCAGCGCCGCGATGAACGCCTCCTCGTCGCGCGCGTCGCGCGCGGCCTCGGCGCCGCTCGAGGCTCGCTCGAGGATGCGCGCGAACGCCCCCGGCCGGGCGTCGGCGAAGGCGCGGACCTGGGCCACCATGTCCTTCGTCGACGCGGGGCGGCGCGCCGCGACGACCCGGACCCGCGCAGGGAGGGCGCGAGGCGCGAGCCGGAGCGCGCCCTCCTCGATGCGCGCGTCGAGCACGCCGCCGAACGTGCTCGCCGCGACGTCCACGCCGCTCCCGTCCGGCTGCACGTGCTTGTGCGCGCGCATCGCGAGGGTGAAGAGCCGCGCGCGCTGCGCGTCCTCGGGCTCGCTCGCGTCGAACGTCATCGCCGCGAGCGTCGCGACGACGATGGCCGCGCTCGACCCGAGCCCGAGCTTCCGCGACCCGCCGTCCTCCGTGGGGGCGCGCAGCTCGCTCACGTTCACGTAGCAGCCGTGCTCGATCATGCCGAGGTCGATCGCGGCGCGGACCTCGTCCGCGACGTGCACCGCGGGCCTCGACGTGTCCGCGATGGCCCCGCGCGAGACCGCCGCGACGATCGCAGGAGCGCCCCAGAGCACCGAGTACGCGCCCGAGAGGACGAGCTTCCCCGGCGCTCGGATGCGCACCGCGTTCGCGCCGCTCGCGACGCTCACGCGCTTCTCACGGTCGGCCCCGACGCCACGAGCCGCGCCGGGCCGCCCGGTCGCGTTCGGATCGTGCGCAAGACGCCGGGCACCGCCTCCATGAACGCGGCGACGCGATCGGTCTCCTCGAGCGTCGTGATCACCTTCACGTGCGGGCCCGCGTCGATCGTCGCGTACGCGGTGACCCCGTCGCGGCGGAGGCGGTGCACGCCCTCGATCGCGGCGACCGTCGCGGGCGTGAAGTAGAGCACCGCCGGCCGGGCCGCGAGCGCGGCGGCGTGCATAGCGAGCGCGCTGTGCTCGGCGGCTTCTCCGAGGGCGCGGAGATCCTTCGCGAGGAGCGCAGCGCGCACCCGCGCGAACGTCTCGGGCGCGCTCTCCATCCACCCTTTGAAGTAAGGGCTGGTCGCGCGCGTATGGGCCATGCCGTCGCTCGAGCTCACGTCCTTCGCGCCCTCACGCGTCACCGCGACGACGATCGCGAGGTTCCAGTGATCGCGCGCGGCGACCTCGCTCGCGGGCAGGTACGTGTCCCCCGGCGCGCCCACGGGCAGCTCGACGTACCCCCCGAAGACGCTGCGCGCCGAGGACACGCTCGTCCGCCGCGCGAGATCGCTGAGCTCCGCGGGCGTCGACGAGAGGCCCGCGGCCGCGCTCGCCGCGAGCGCGAGCGCCGCGAACGCAGACGCGCGCGACGCGAGGCCCGACGCCGTCGGGAAGTCGTTCGCGCTCGTGACCCGCGCGCGCGCGCCGACGCGAGCCGCCTCGCGGACGCGATCGAGCAAGCCCTTCACGCGCGCGAGCGGCGTCCCGCTCGCAGGAGAGCCGTTCAACACGAGTTCGTCGTCCGCGAGCCCATCGTCGAACGTGACCGTCGTCTCGGTCGACATCCCGTCGAGGGTGACCGAGAGGCTCGGGACGGCGGGCAGGTTGTGGCCGAACGGCTGCTTCCCCCAGTACTTGGCGAGGGCGATGTTGGGGTGCGCGAGCGCGGTCGCGCGCCGAGGGGATTCAGACACCGGGATCCTCCGCGGTCGGTTCGAGTGTCGGGGGCGCGTCGTGAGGCTCGTGGCGCGTCGCGGACGCGTGGCCGCGCGCGCGAACGCACGTCGGGAAGGCGTCGAAGCCGGCGGCCCGCCAGGCCTCGGCGATCCTCCGGGCGCCCTCGGCGTCCCGCGCGAGCGCGATGACCGAGCCACCGCCGCCCGAGCCCGTGAGCTTCGTGCCGAGGCTCCCGGCGTCCTTTGCGGCCTCGCGCATCCGCTCGATGGCGTCCGTGCTGAGCATGAGCCCCGCGAGCAGCATCTGGTTCAGGTCGAGCAGCTTCCCGAGGGCCTCGGCGTCGTTCGCGGCGATCGCGAGCTCCGCGTTGCGAACGAGCGACCCTACGGCCTCGACGAACTTCGCGATGCGATCGGGGTGCCTCTCCTTGATGCGCGCGATCCCCGCGACCATCTCTTTGGTGGACGCGCTCGAGCCCGAGTAGCCGATCGCGAAGTGGAGATCGTGCGGGTGCTCGATCGGCGTCGCGCCGACCCCGCGCACGAAGCGGAAGAACCCGCCAGAGAGCGCGGCCGCCGTGTCGATGCCGGAGGGGTTGCCGTGGAACACGCCCTCCCACGCGGACGCGCGGCGCGCTGCGCGCTCCTCGGCGCCGTCGGCCGAGCCCGTCGCCTCGATCGCGCGCGCGACGGAGACCCCGATCGCCGCGGAGCAGCCGAGGCCCCCGCCCGGAGCGATCTCGGTCGCGACGCGGACGCGGAAGCCGTCGCGCGTCGCCTCGGGCAGGGGCGCCGCGTCGACGAGGGCCGCGAACGCGCGCGCGAGATCGTCCCCATCTCGCGCGGGCTCGACGGCGCGGCCTCCGAGCTCGAGCGTCGCGGGTCCCGGGGCGCCGATCTCGAGGTGTGCGGTCGCGCCGCGCTCGATCCCAGCGGCGAGCCCGGGCGCGCCGTGCACCACCGCGTGCTCGCCGAAGAGGATGATCTTGCCGGACGCGCGCCCGGAGCTCGCGGTCGTCACGGCGCGCCCTCGCTCGCGGAGGGCTTCGGGATGCTCCGGAGCGCGGCCGCGCCCCCGACGAGGAGGGCGCGCGGCAGCTCCGCGTAGGGCATCCGGCTCGCTCGCGTCTCCGCGTCCGCGCAGAGCTCGAAGAGCCGCGCCTCGACCGCGCGGCGCGCGCCGGAGCGCTCGATCACACGCACCGCCGCGGCGATGGCCGCCGCGTCGCTGTCGGGCTTGCCCCACACCGCGTCCACGATCGCGCGGTCGTCCTTGGAGAGCCTCGGGAACGCCTCGCGCATCACGGCCGTGTTCTTCGCGGATCGCAGGTCGCTTCCGGCGGGTCGGCCCGCCTCCTGCTCCGTCCCGAAGACGCCGATGAGATCGTCGCGGAGCTGGAACGCGACGCCGATGGGATCCGCGTACGCCGAGAGGAGCTCGACGTCCGCGGGCGTCGCCCCGCCGAGGATCGCGCCGAGCAGCACGGGGCCGCGCACGGTGTAGCTGCCGGTCTTGAGGGCGTGCAGCACCTCGATGTCGGCATTCGTCGCGACGGTGTCGAGCACCTGACCGACGACGACGTCCTCGTGGACGCGCGTGAAGAACTTGAGCGCCTCGAGCACGCGCTCTGCGGGCGCGGGCACGCTCGCGAGGGACTCGACGGCGAGACCGAACAGATAGTCGCCGGCCATGATGGCCCCGCACTCCCCGCGGTGCGCCGATCCGAGCGAGCGCGCGAGCGCGACGTGCGCGCTCGGGCCGCCGCGCCGCTCGACGTCCCCGTCCATCCAGTCGTCCTGCACGAGGAGGTAGGACTGGAGGAGCTCGAGCGCGACACCGCCGCCGAGGACGGTGTCGTCGAGCGCGCCGACGTCCACTGGCCCGCGCCGGCTCGCGACGGCGAAATAGGTCGCCGCGAGCATGCCCGCCCGGTACCGCTTTCCTCCGCGGAGCGTGAGATCGCGCGCGTTCGCGAGCACGTCCGCCGCCTCGGGCCCGGCGGACGCGCGCGCCGCGGCGCGCTCGGTGAGGAGCGTGACGAGCCGCGCCTCCACGGCGGCCTTCACGGCCCCGAGGAACCGGGAGAACTCGAGCGCATGGGCCGCGACGACGCCACGATCGATCATGCGAAGCGCTTTAGCAGATCAGTTTCGGGCGCCGTTCACTTTCCGCCCGAGGACGTCTTCGGCGGATCCTTGTAGCGCGCGATGGCGCGCCGCACGGGGTTGTCGACGTTCGCCGCGCCGACGGGGTCGATGTCCTCGAGCAGCAGCTCGAGCGCTTTGATCGAGAGGCGCGCGTCGCGTGCGCTCGCCGCGTCGCCAGCGCCGTCGGCGATCCGCCACGCGCGCCGCGCCGCGCCGAGCGCGAGGGGGAGGTTGCCCGTCGCGATCGCCGCTTGCACCAGATCGAGAGCGATCTTCGAGCTCGTCGGGGCGAACGACAGCGCAGCCTCCAGATCGGTGACCACGCCCTCGCGTTTTCCCTGCCGGCGCCGCACGGCCGCGCGCGCGACGAACCCGTCCGCGAACCCCGCGATGTGCTCGAGCGCGGCGCTGTAGGTCCGCTCCGCCTCCGCGAGATCTCCCTCGCTCGCGCGAAACGCGCCGAGGTCGAGGTACGCCTGGCCGAACGTCGGATCCGCGTCGATCGCCTGGCGGAACCGCTGGACGGCGATCTCTCCGCGGCCGCCGCGCTGCGCCTCTTCGCCCGCCTCCGTGAGCTCTCTCGCGCGCTTGGTCGCCCAGTTCTCCGGCGTGTCGTCCGCCCTCGCCGCGGAGGCCCCGAGCGCGACCGCGACGAGGAGCGCGCGCACGCCCGAGGAGCGCGCGGCCCACCGGAGGCGAGGCCTCAGAAGTGCCACGTCGCGGTGAGCCCCGCTTGCGGGTGCGGCTTGCCGTCCGCAAAGGGCGCCGCGACGTTCAGCGCGACGTCCGGAACAGGGGAGGGGTCGATGACGAGCGCCGTCGTGGGGGCCACGACGGGGTGCTTCTTCATGCCGACGACGAGCAGCGGGATCCCGACACCCAGCCCGACGAGCCCCGCGAGCCCGAGCGCCGCGACGCCGCCGCCGGGGTCTCCGTCGCTCTGGCTCACGACGACCACCGCCCCGAGCAGGCAGAGCCCGCCGAGCCCGGTGAGGATGCCGCCGACCACCGCGAGCCCCGTGTTTCGCTCCATCTTGGGCCCGGCGGCCACCGGGATGGTGACGGTCGTCGTCGCACCCCCGCCGGGCATGGTGAACGACGTCTCGAACGGATCCCCCGCGTCTTGCGGCGTGGTCGCGCGCACGGTGTGATCTCCCGCCGGCATCAGGAGCGGCACGCCGATGCGATCGGGGAGGAGCTGCGTCCCGTCGAGCTCGACGGTGACGCGGAGCTGCGTGGGTGGGATTTGGATCACGAGCTTGCCGAGCTTCGCCTCGAGCGCAGCGACGCGCTCCTCGGCGATCTTCTGGCGCTCGGGCTGGAGCGCGACCTTCGTCCGGTCCACGACCTCCTTGAACTCCTGGTAAGCGAGGATCGTCTTGCCCACCTTCTCGTGGCAATCGGCGAGGTTGAAGAGCGTGCCGATGCCGGGTCGCAGCTTCTGGCTCTCCTCGAACTTCGGGCAGGCGGACGCGTACTGCCCGGCCGACATCATGTTGCGCCCCTCCTCGAAGAGCGCATCCGCCCGCGCTCCGTTCGGATCGGGCGGCTCGTCTTGCGCGAGTGCGGGCGCTGCCCAAAGCGTGAGCGCAAGAGCTGCGGAGGCGGCGACAGGGCGGAATCGCATGACTCGGTTTCTACCGTAGAAGACCGCTCCGAACATCAGCTTCGCAGGATTCCGCGCTCCGGGACCTCCCCGGCGCGGGCCTACTTCGGTGATCCGAACGGATCGGGCTTCGCTGTGGGTTTGTGGGTCGGGGTCGGGATCGGCGTCGGCGTCGGCGTCGGGAGCGGCGTCGGCACCGTCGTGGGCACAGGGGTCGGGGTGGAGGTGGCGGTCGCGGTCGCGGTCGGCCTGGTTCCGGGGCCGACCGTTGGGCCCGGTGGCAGCGCCGCGACGGCGGTGCTCGCGGGCGGGGCGGGGACATCGTTCGCCGCGGACGCGGTGGTGGTGGTGGTCGCCGGCGCGATGGGCGTCGACGACTGGACGATGTAGACCGTCTTCGCGGCCGGCGGCTCCTTCGTTCCGGCCTGCGGATCGGGCTTCTTGAAGCACGAAGAACATCGCCCCGGCGCCGGCCGCGACCGCGAGCGCCGCGACGCCCACGATGAGCGGAGCGCGCGAGGACTTCGCGCGCGACGTCGCGTACGTCCCGCCCCAGCTCGCTTGCGGGATATTCTGTGTCGCCATCGGCGCGGGCATGCCGGTCGCCGCGTGGACGGCGGGCTGCGCGATGGTGGGCGGCGCGTAATAGGCGTTTTGCGACGCGCCATAGGGCGCCTGGGAGACGCCCGGATCGGGGTAGCCGCCGGGTACGGTCATCGGCGGGTAGTCGTTCGGGTTCGAGGAGCGCTGGCCGTAGTCGGGCGACGAGATCGTCGCCGGCTCGCCCGGGATCGTCGCCTTGGGGCGCGAGGGGATCGAGCGGCCGCCGAGCGCCGCGCTGATGCGGCTCAGCACGCCCTGCACGCGCGCGGGCGCGAACGGTCCGAGCGCGCCCGCGAGCTCGGACACGTCCTGGAAGCGGCGGTTCGGGTCCTTTTCGAGGCACCGGTAGACGATCTCGAAGAGGGGGCGCGGGATGTCGCGGCGCTTGCTCAGGAGGTCGCGCGGCGCCTCTTGCATGATGCTCACGATGAGCGCGGTCATCGTCTCGCCGTCGAACGGTGGCACGCCCGCGAGCATCTCGTACAGGATCGCGCCGAGCGCCCAGATGTCGCTCCGGGGATCCACCGCGCGGGTCGAGCGCATTTGCTCCGGGGACATGTAGTAGGGCGATCCCATGACGTCGCTCGACTTCGTCATGCCCTTGTCGGCTTCGTTCGCCGCGATCTTCGAGATCCCGAAGTCGAGCACTTTGATGCACGGCGCGCCGTCGACCTTGTGGGTCAGGAAGAGGTTCGCGGGCTTGAGATCGCGGTGGATGATCCCGAGCCCGTGCGCCTCGGCGATCGCCTCGCAGCCTTGGATGATCCACTCGCACACGTCGGGCACCATCTGGGGGCCTCGGTTCTTCACGAGCGTGGAGAGGTCGCACCCGTCGAGGTACTCCATCACCATGTACGGCGACGCCTGGAGCCCTTGCTCCGCGGGGAACGTCCCGACGTCGGTCACGCGCGCGACGTGCTCGCTGCGGATGCGCACCGACGCCTTTGCTTCGCGGATGAACCGCTGCGCGGCCTCCGGGTTTCGCGCAGCCTCCGGCAGGAGGATCTTGATCGCGACCTTCTCCTCGAGCTGGAGGTGCGTCGCCGCGACGACGATCCCGAACCCGCCGACCCCGAGGGTCCGATCCACGCGGTACTTGCCCGCGAGGACTTTGCCGGGTGGGTACACCTCTTCGATATCGACTGCCGCTGCCATGCGCTAACCCGATCGGTGAGAGTCGGTGGATCCTTCGCACGCCACGCCCTCGGACGTGTCGTGTGAGCCGTGTGGGCTCGGACCGGTCTGTCTGCGTGTGCACGTCCCCCCGAGCGGACGCACCACCCTGGAGCGCCTCGGAGCGTAGCACCGATCGGGCTGCGCCCCGTCTCGGACGCGCCCCTCAGCGGGTCGGTTTGGGGTGAGCATGGTCCCAGTGCACCTCTCCCCAATCGTGGTCGTGGCAGCCCGGCTTCTTGCCCACGGCGCTCACGAGGCCCGACACCAGGCCGCGCGCTCCGATCGCGAACGCGGCGGCGAGCACGAACCCGGCGCCCCCGAGGAGCGACGCCCAGCCGATCGCAGCGGGGATCTGGAGCGGCGGTACGAGCGGTCGGTCGGTGCGCAGCGCGACCAGGGCCGCCGCGGCGCCGACACCCAGCGCGACGCCCAAGACCCCCATCGGCCGCGAGCTCGGCGCGACACGTCCGTGGCGGCGTGCGCGATCGATCGCGCCGCGCGCGGCGACCCCCGCGACGAGGCCGCCGAAGAGGAAGGGCGAGGACACGCCGAGATCGGTCAGGTACGCGGCGGGCGCCACGGCCGTCACGGGGTGCAGCGCCGCCGCGAACGCGACCACGGCCGCGCCGCCGAGCTCGAGCGCTGCGCCGCGCGTGGCCTCGTGGAACGCGAGCTCCACGAACGCGGCGCACGCGATCCCAGCCGCCCCAAAGAGCCCGAGCGCGCCCGCGCTCGCGAGGCCGAGCGACCACGGCTCCAGCCGCTTCGACGCGACGCGAGCGCTCCGCGGCGGCGCCGTCGGCCACACCGCCGCCATCGCAAGGAGGCCGAGGACGAGCGGCGCCGCAGCATCGAGGCGGAGCGTCGTGGCAGCGAACGCGGCGGCGACGAGGCCCCGCTTGTCGAGGAAGCGTGGCCCGTCCGCCCGGTTGGGTGACACGACCATCCCGACCATCGCGATGAGCAGGGCGGGGGCGAAGCGCAGCGCGAGCGACAGCACCAGCGGGCCGAGCCCGTGGTGCTCGGAAGCGTGGCCGTGCTCGCTCCCTCCAGCGAGCACCACGAGGACGCCCGCCGACGCGGCGGCGAGGTCGATGGCGCGAGCGGTCGTCGTGCGGGGGAGCGCGTCGCTCATGTCGTGCGTCGCGATGTGGAGCAGCAAGCCCCCACGACGCCGCTCAGCGCGCCGCCCCACGTGGACGACTCGAGGCTGACGTCCGCGAAGCGCGCCACCACCACGCCCACCACGACGGCGACCGCGAGCCCGAGCGCGCGCTGGAGCGCGACCCCGCGCCCCTTCTGCTGGACGAACGCGAGCACGACGAGCGCCGCGATGGGCACCGTGTGCCCGCCCACCGCGAGGAAGATGTCGACGTGGCTGTGGCTCGCGTGGCTCGGCCCGGTGAACGATCCCATCCCGAGCCCGTCCCCGAGCTGGTGGACCACGAGGCCGACGTACCCGACCTCGAGCGCCGCGCCCTTGCTCCGCGCTCGCTTCGAAGTCCTCGACATCGCGCGCTCGAGCACGTGCGGCGCGAAGAAGCCCACCACGAGCGGCACGAGCGCGAACGCGCCCAGCGTCTCCATCGACTCCGGGACGAACACCGCGACGACGACCGTCGCGGCCGCCGCGAACGCGAACGTCCGCACGGGACCGAGCACGTCGGGGCCCGCCTTCCTCGAGAGACCGAGTGCCGCGCCGAGCAGGACCGACGCGACGGCGATGAGGCACGCGAGGAACATCCGAGACCGTGTCGACCTTCGTAGCACGCGAAGATCTCGAAGATCCGCGAAGAATCCAAGCGGCCCTCACATTGCCGTTTCACCACTCCGTGAAGTGAGATCGGCCGGGCCGGTGGTTCCACGGATCAGTCAACCGTTTGATTGTTGGAATTGCAAGTTGATTGCAATTGTTGGCCGCGCGAGGCACATCGGCGCGATGCGAACGGTAGCGATCCTCGCCGCGCTCTCGACCCTCGCCGTGCTCGGACGCACCGCTCGCGCGGACGAGCCGCCGAAGACGCCGGCCCCGGATCCGAACGCGCCGATCGACGTGGGCGGGCCGGACCCCGCCGCACCCGTGGACGTGGGCGCGGCGGCTCCCGAGCCGTCCGAGGGGAAGCCCGCGGATCCGCTGGACGTGAAGGTCTCGGGCACCAAGCCGCGGCCGTCGCGCGGTGCGGGCGACTACCGCGTCGAGAAGGGGCACGCGGGCACGGACGTCCCTCACGCGACCGCGTCGAGCTTCCTCACGATGGCGCCCGGCTTCTTCCTCACGAACGAGGGGGGCGTCGGGCACGCGGACCGGATCTACCTACGCGGGTTCGACGCGCGCGAGGGCCAGGACATCGAGCTCAGCGTGAACGGGATGCCGATCAACGAGAGCGGCAATTTCCACGGCAACGGCTACGCCGACACGGGCTTCGTCCTGCCCGAGCTCGTGCACGCGGTGCGCGTCCTCGAGGGACCGTTCGACCCCGCTCAGGGCAACTACGCCGTCGCGGGGAGCGTCGACTACGAGCTCGGCCTCGACCAGCGCGGCGTGACGTCGAAGTTCAGCTATGGCTCGTTCAACTCGGCGCGCCTGCTCGTGCTGTGGGGCCCCGCCTCGATGAGCGACGGCACGTTCGCGGGCTCGGAGCTCTACACGACGGACGGGTTCGGGCAGAACCGGGATGGCAAGCGAGCGAGCGGGATCGCTCAGTACGAAGGCGCGATCGGCGACAAGGGGAGCTACCGCATCCTCGCGACGGCGTACGGCGTGCGGTACCACAGCGCCGGTCCCATGCGTCAGGACGACGTCGACGCGGGGCGCTTCGGCTTCTACGACACCTACGACACGCGGCAGGGCGGGACCGCGTCGCGCTTCTCGCTCTCGGGAGACGTGAAAGGCAAGGCGTCCGACCTCGACCTCACGCAGAGCTTCTTCGTCAGCCGGACGACGCTCGGGCTCGCGGAGAACCTCACCGGGTTCCTCCTCGACACGCAGGAGGCGGAGCAGGAGCCGCACGGTCAGCGCGGTGATCTGTTCGATCTGGAGAACGACGCGATCATGTACGGCGCGCGGGGCTCGGGTCGGTGGAGCAAGAAGGTGTTCGGCCAGAAGCAGGAGATCGAGCTCGGATACTTCGCGCGCGGCGATCACGTCGACAGCCTTCGCGAGCGGCTGCTCGCCGGGACGGACGTCCCGTACGTGAAGGACGCGGATCTCTCGAGCGACCTCGGGGACCTCGGGCTCTACGCGGATCTCCAGCTCAGGCCGTGGAAGTGGCTCACCCTCCGCGGTGGACTCCGCGGCGACGTGTTCCTCTTCGACGTGCGCGATCACTGCGCCGTCCAGTCGGTCTCGCAGCCGAATCCGAAAGACCCTCCGGGGGACGCGAGCTGCCTCGATCAGAGCCGCTTCGGCGAGCACCGCGAACCCGACCAGCGGGCCACGACGGCGAGCCTCAAGTTCATGCCCCGGGGCACCCTCGTCCTCGGCCCCTTCGATGGGTTCTCGTTCACCGCGAGCGCCGGCCTCGGCGTGCGATCGATCGACCCGTCGTACATCACGGCGAACATCGACACGCCGTTCGCGTCCGTCACGGCGGGGGAGGGCGGCGTCTCGTACCTCAAGACGTGGCCGTCCCTCAGCGTCGAGGCCAAATCGATCTTCTTCGGGACGCACGTCGACAAGGATCAGATCTTCAGCGAGACCGAGGGGCGGAACGTCATCGGCGGCGGCACGACGCGCGCGGGCTGGGTCGGATCGGCGCGGGTCACGGGCGACTTCTTCGACACGGTCGACAGCGTGACGCTCGTGAAGAGCTCGTTCGACGACACGGGGCTCCTCGTCCCGTACGTCCCGGACGTCGTCGCGAGGTCCGACTCCGCGCTGTTTCACGACCTCCCATGGATTCCCGAAGTCCTCGGGAGCCGCTTCAAGGGGACGGTCGGCGTGGGCGTCACCGTGATCGGCGAGCGCGCGCTCCCCTACGGGCAGCGGAGCGACGCGATCGTCACCGTCGACCTCTCGACGAGCCTGGCCTGGAAATGGTTCACGCTCGGCCTCGAGGTCCAGAACCTCATCGACACCGAGTACAAATCGGCCGAGTACGACTACGTCTCGGATTTCCGCAGCCAGCCGGCGCCGACGCTCGTGCCGTCGCCCCACTTCATCGCCGGCGCGCCGCGGACGTTCGTCTTCAGCATCGCAGGCAACGTAGGAGGGACCGGGACATGAGGTTGCGCGGAGGAACCGCGCCCGAGAGGAGCGCCTTCGGCGCGCTCGTCTCGAGGTTGCGCGGAGGAGTCTTGGCAGCGCTCGTCGCCGTGGCGCTCGTCTGCTCGAGCTGCCTCGGATCGACGGGGGGAGACGTCTTCGCGTTCGACGGCTTCGTCGAGGGGACGGGCGCCGCGACCTTCGTCAACGGCCGAGGGTACGAGGTCTCGCTCTCGCGGGCGAAGCTTCACGTCGGCGCCGTGTATCTGAACCGCGCGCGGCCCACGTCCGTCGCCTCTGGGACGGAGTGCACGCTCGCGGGGATCTACGTCGCCGAGGTCCCCGGCGGGGCCGACGTCGACCTCCTGAGCGGGGAGCGCGCGTCGTTCGCCGTCGAAGGGCGAGGGACGAGCGATCAC
The DNA here is from genome assembly GCA_046351395.1 of Polyangiaceae bacterium. GTDB lineage: Bacteria > Myxococcota_A > Polyangia > Polyangiales > Polyangiaceae > CAYYKK01. The sequence goes on along the minus strand of JAXLYP010000018.1, from coordinate 142,434 downwards.
GCGCAGACCGGGGAGGTCTGGCTCATGGGTGAGGACGTCAACGCGACCGCGGACCCGACCGTCATCCTCGACGTCGCGGGGGTCGCGACGAAGGACGGGACGGCCTACCCGTTCGAGGGGAAGATCACCATCGGCTCGAACCGCGTCGCGGAGCCCACGAACCCAGCGCTCCCGGGATCGAAGCCGATTTGCAAGGAGCGCGTCGTCTCGCCCATCGCGGTCGACCTCTCGCCCCGAGAGGGCGGTGCGCTCGTCCTCGCGATCGACCCTTCCGCGTTCTTCGCGAACGTCGACTTCGACGCGCTCGCGGACGGCACCTTCCGGGACGACGACGGGGATCAACCGAGCCGAGCGCTCTACGCCGGCTTGCACGCAAGCGCCGGCGCGTACACCTTCCGGTGGGAATGAGCCGGCACGAGGGCGCGGACCACGGTTCTTCGGTGCGTGGCCACGCGTTATCGTGTAGTCCTTTTCGTTTGGACCCTCACGATGGACCCCTCCGAGAAGCCCGCTGAAGCCGGTACCGCGTCGAGCGCCGACGGGCAGGGCGACGCCGGGGTTCGCGCGGAGGGCGACTCCGCACGAGGCGACCAGCGCCTGGACGTCATCCTCCGGTCCCTGCCGGCCTCCGAGCTCGCCGGGCTCATCAAGCGCATCGGGATCAAGGTCGACGATCAGAAGCGGATCGACGTGGCGTCTCAGGCCGCGCGCGCGCTCGTCGGCCTGCCCGAGGTGCGCGATCCGAGCCGCCTCCCGACCCAGAGCTACGACCTGCTCCACCGCGTCGCCGAGGCGGGCGGCCTGCTCGCCGTCCCCTCGCTCCCCGCCGGCATCGACGTATTGATGTCGCGCGGAATCCTCTTCGCCCGTCGCGCCGAGCAGGGCATCGAGCTCGTGCTCCCGATCGCGTACCTCGTCCAGCTCCCGAGCTGGCAGAGCGAAGACCCCCGGTCCCTGCGCGCCCTCATCGCCCAGGCGCCGTTCGAGACGGTGAACGCGATCTCGTCCCACTACCTCGGCCGACCGGCGACTCCGCCGCTCGCGCTCGCGCTCGAGGCGGCCTGGGAGGTCGTGAGCGACCGGCGCGCGCTCGCGCTCGAGATCGATCGCCTGCCGATGGTCGAGCGTCGCCTCCTCGAGTCGATCGAGGCGGGCGGGGGCGAGGTCGAGACCCCCGAGCTCCTCGACCTCGAGCGCGAGCCGCTGCGCGTCCGCGGCGCGAAGGGTGTCTCGTCGAGTCGTCGCGGCGCGGGCTTCGCGCTCGAACGTCGCGCGTTGCTGATCCCCATCCACCCGAACCGGCACGTCGTCCCGAGCGAGGTAGCGGAGATCGTCGGCGCGGAGCGGAAGCGCGCGTTCGAGCGCCACCGCTCGACGATCCGCGCGGCCGTCGTCTCTGAGGACTACGTCCCTCGGCGCGCGCGCTTTGCGCGCGATCCCGCGCCGCTCATCGTCGCGCTCGCCATCGCCGCGCGCGAGTCCGCGCAGGAGCTCCGGCCGAACATCGGCACGCCGCGCTCCCTGATCGTCCGCCTGGCGCAGCGGTTCGGGCGCAGCACCGGCGCCGTCTCGATGTTCGCCGCTCTGTCGCGCGCGATCGGCATGTGGGAGCCCACGGCGGCGAGCAGCGCGGCCCCGCCGGGGAACTTGCGGATGGGGGAGATCGGCGCGACGTACGTCGCGACGTGGCGCCGCGGCGGGGCGTGGGACGAGGCCCGCCCGGAGCCCGAGGTGATGCGAGCGGCCGCCGACCAGCGCGACGCGAGCCCGAGCCGCATGCTCCGCGAGATCGTGATCGATGCCCTCGTCGACGTGGGGGAGGACGCGTGGGTCTCGTGGAAAGCGCTCGGGGACTACGTCGCGCGCGACCCCCGGATCGAAGGCGCCGAGCGACTCCTCCGGCGCTGGGCGGAGCGCGTGAACCTCACCCCGCCAAACCCGGTGGACGTGTGCCGCCGCATCGCGCTCGACTCGCTCCCGAACCTCGGAGTCGTGGATCTCGGGGCGGACGCGGACGCGATGCTCGAGCGCGTCGGCGGCAGCCAACTCTCGTTCGACTCGTCCGAGATCGACAACCTCATGCTCCGCGTGAGCGCGCGCGGAAGAGCGTGGCTGCACGTCTCGGGGTCGAAGGAGCCCGCCTGGACGACGAGCGAGTTCCGGGACGCGAGCGTCCTGACGGTCGGCAGCGGCGCGCTCGTCGCGAACCTGCTCGCGGTCGGCGTCCTCGCCGAGTTCGGTCGCGTCGACGACGCGCTCGAGTTCGTCTTCAGTCAGCAGGCGATCGCGCGCGCCGTCGCGGCGGGCGCGCTCGCCGACGAGGTGCGCGCGCGCATCGAATCCGTCGCGACGATCCCGAGCTCGCTCTCGCAGATCCTCGTGAGCGCGAGCGCCGTCATCGGCAAGGGGACGTTCGTCCCGACCGCGGGCTTCCTCTGGATCGAGGATCCCGAGGTTCGGGAGCTCCTCCGGACGCGCAAGCAGACCGCGGATCTGTTCGTCGATCCGTCCCCCCCGAGCGGGCTCTTGCTCGCGCCGGACGTCGACCTCGATCGCGTGGTGCGGCGGGCGCGCGGCCTCGGCGTGGAGCTCGAGGGCGTCCCTGCGCTCGCGCGCATCCCGACGCCCGCGCCCATCGAGAACAAGTCGGGCGCGCGAGCGCGAACGAGCGCGTCCGCCGCGCCCGTCGTCTCCCCGCGGACCCGCACGCCGTTCCCGCGCACGAAGGGATGAACCGTCGCGCCGCTCGCCCCCTCGGCATCGCCATGGCCGCTGCGGCGGCCCTCGGGGCGTTTGCCGCCATCGGCTGCTCGAGCTCCACGGACGAGCCGCCTGCGGGTTCCTTCGTCCCCGTCTCCGCGAGGCCCTCGGCGTCGGCGGCCCTGCCGCCGACGGCCCGAGTCGCCCTGCCGACGACGAGCTCGGAGGCCGTCGTCGTGCCGCCGACGGTGAAGGGTGTCCTGCCGCCGGGCTATGCCGAGGGCGTCCTGCCGCTCGACGTGCCGATGCGCGTCGCCGTGCTCACGCGCGGCGCCGAGCCTCGCCGTGCGCTCCGGTACGCGTTCAAGCCCGGAGCGCATCGGGTAACCAAGCTGCAAGTGCATCCCGAAACGACGATCGACGCGGACCAGCCGAAGGAGATGCACCTCCCCGACCTCGCGATGTCCGTCGACCTCGCGGTGGCCGAGCGCGAAGAGTCCACGGTCCACCTCGCAGGGAAGTTCCTCTCGGTCGAGCTCGCGTCCGAGGTCCCCGAGGGCGTCAACCGGGCGCCTCTCGAGGGCGCGCTCCGAGCGATCGAGAAGCTAGGCTTCGAGCTCGACGTCGACGATCGGGGTCTCCGCTCCGCGTTCCGCGTGTCGGAGAGCCCGGATCCGGGTCCGCTGCAGCTCCTCGAGCGCATGCGGCAGGGGCTCGCGTCCCTCGTCGTTCCGCTGCCCCTCGAGGAGATCGGCATCGGGGCGACGTGGCAGTGCGTCACGCGGGTCCAGGGCAACACGCCGCTGATCCAGTTCATGACCTACACGCTGAAGAGCCTCTCGGGGGACGTGTTCGAGGTCGAGGGCCGCGCGGATCTGTACGCCGCGACGGGCGCGGTCGAGCTCCCGGGCGGCGCCGGCACCGCGAAGATCGAGGACTTCTCGTCCAAGCTCGAGGGGACGACGAGCGCGTCGCTCGAGGAGATTGGCCCGCGCCTCGGCCGCTGGGACATCCAGTCCGCGTTCGCCGTCCGCACGGCGAAGAACGGCGTGAAGATGAACACGAAGATCCACTTCGAGATGAAGGCGCCCCCTTGATCCCGGCGGACGCGACCGGCTTTCGGCGCTGCTACGAGGACTTCCTCGGCTCGGAGGGGAGCGGGCCAATCCTGCTCACCGGGCACTCGCACCAGGCGTGGCCGCGCGCCGCCCGAGACGGGATGAACGCCTGCTACGAGGACGCCGCTCGCTTCGTCGACGACAAGTGGCAGCGCGTCTCGGAGGTCACGGACGACGTGCGACGCCGCGTGCTCGTTCGGCTCGGCTTCGAGGAGGGGGACGCGCTGACCTTCGGCAAGAGCACCCACGAGCTCGTCTTCCGGTTGCTCGGGTGTCTCCGACCGGGGAGCCGCGTGGTGACGACGACGGGGGAGTTCCACTCGCTCCACCGCCAGCTCTCGCGTCTCGAGGAGGACAGGCTCGGTGTGGATTGGGTGGAGACATCTCCGCGCGAGACCCTCGCCGCGCGGCTCGCTGCCGCGATGACCCCGGCGACCGGCCTCGTCGCCGTGTCCGCCGTGCTCTTCGAGGACGCCTCGATCGTCCGCGGGATCGAGGGCGTTCTCGACCGCGCGCGAGAGGTCGAGGCCCTCGCGCTCGTGGACGCGTACCACGCGTTCAACGTGGTGCCGCTCGCCGCAGGATCCGCGCTCGGCCCCCCGTGGCGGGACGCGTTCGTCACCGCCGGCGGCTACAAGTACGCGCAAATGGGCGAGGGCGTGTGCTTCATGCGCGTCCCCGCGTCGGCGGCGCGCCTCCGACCCGTCTACACCGGGTGGTTCGCCGACTACGCGTCGCTCGACCGACCCCGCGCGCGCGGGCGCCAGGTGGAGTACGGCGAGGGCGGCGCGCGGTTCGCGGGGGCCACGTTCGATCCGGTGAGCCTCTACCGCGCCCGCGCGGTGCTCGACCACTTCGACCGCTTCGGGCTCGACGTCGCGTCGCTCCGCGCGATCTCCCTCGCGCAGACCGAGCGGCTCTTGGACGCGTTTCGCCGCGGCGGGCTCGACGTCGTCTCGCCCCTCGCCCCCGAAGAGCGCGGCGGCTTCGTCGCGGTTCGATCCCCGCGAGCACACGACGCGGTGCGCGCTCTCCGCGCCCGTCGCGTGTTCGTGGATGCCCGCGGCGATGTGCTGCGCGCGGGCCCTGCGCCCTATCTCCGCGACGAGGAGATCGACGAAGGCGCCGCCGCCATCGTCGACGTGCTCCGATCCGGCTGAGGGATCAGGGGAGGGGAGCGCGGTGCACGGGCGCCGCCTCGGGATAGAGCAGCTTGAGCCCGTCGCGCGCGACGGCGGCCGCGCTCGTGGGGCGCACCGCGAGATCCCAGTCGAGGTACATCTTGTCGCCGTCGAAGCACCCGAAGCTCGTGGACACGCAGAGGAGCGGTTCGGTGTCGATCGCGTAGCCGCCGCGCGCGACGTCGTGCCCGTAGACGGCGACGCGCATCTCGGGGCCGATCGCTCGCAGGAACGCGCGCGCGCGCTCCTCGCTGGTGGTGCGCGCCCAAAGGAGCGAGAGCAGGATCGTGCGCGCGTCGAGCTCTGCGGGGACGCCGCTCACCTCCTCGTCGAGCGGGAGCGCCTCGAGATCGGCCGCGCTCTCGATCTGCGCGTGCGGCGCCGCGTGGAGCATCACGAGCCCGGCGGCCGGGGCGTACGCGACGAGCGGCCACGTCCGGATCCAATCGCACATCTTCACGGCGTCGTGCGGCCCGAGGAGCTCCTCGAGGCGCTCGGCCTCGTTCGGGAAGAACTTCGAGACGACGGGCCCGCCGACGTGGGAGTGCTCGTGGTTGCCGAGCAGGTAGTGGACGCGCCCGGGGTGGCGCGCGGCGAGCGCGTGCGCGCGCCGAAGCACCGTCGCCGAGTCGCCGTGGTAGTAGCTCCCGAGGTGCTCGGGCCAATCCGCGCTCGGGATCTCGGGGCCATGGACGAGATCCCCGGTGAGGACGAGCACGGCACCGCGGGGATCCTTCGCGGCACTCTCGAACACCCGCTCGATGGCTTCGAAGTCCCCGACGTTGCCCTGGAGGTCTGTCCCGACGATCAGACGCCCCGAATCGGGCAGGGTGACCACACGACGCACGAGTGCACTATACCTGCTGGGGCGCGCATTCACTAAATCCGGGCGATTCGTACCCGAGAAAATCCGGTGCCCCGTCGGCCTCGTCGTCGACGCACCATGGCCGCTCGGGGGAGGCACGTGCCCCCGGGCGTGCGTCGACGAGACGAGCCGCGCTCGGCGACATGGGGTATCGGATGCCCGTGGTCTCTCCGCGCCGTCGCCACGGACCAACGAGCTGGATCGTCGCGATCTCCGCGCTCGGCCTCGCCGCGTGTGGCGACAAGAAGCTCCCGCCGGTCGAGGGGTCGAGCTCGGCCGCGCCGGTGAACAACGCCCCCATCAAGATCATCCCGCCGACGAACCCCGCGAGCGACGCGGAGCCGAACCCGCTCTCGCTGCCGCCCCGACCGCTGGACGTCGTCGTCGGGCAACGGATCTTCGCCCCTCCCGCGGCGATGCTTCGGGGCGCGAAGCTCGGCTCGTCCCTCGCGCTCCGTGCGGTGGAGGTCGTCGCGAAGGACGGCGACACGATCGTCGTCCAAGGACGCGACGGCCCGAACTACAAGGTCCACACCGCGTACGTCATCCCCGTTCCCCCGAATTTCCGCCCTCGCGTGAACGGGCCCGTCCTCGCCGAGTGGGCCGGCCAGCTGAGGCACGGGGCGCTCCGACGCATGAACATGGGCTCGGCGGTCATTCGCTTCACCGACACGGAGGACAAGACGGAGCGCACCCTGAAGAACGGGGCGCTCATCGCGCAGACGGACGGGTTTCGACCGGGCAATTTCGCAGGCGTCCGCGAGGGTGACGCGCTCAAGCAAGTGATGCTGGTCTCCGAGCTCGGCGACGGATCGCGCCGCTGGTTCGCGCTCGGGTACGCGGGCGCCGCGATGCTCGTCGACCCCGTCGCACTCGTCGCGGTGCCGGTGAACTTCGAGCCGAAGGAGGGCGCGAGCGTCTGGGGGGTCTGGCTCGGCGCCTACCGCCCCGCGACGATCCAGGACGTCGACAGCCCCGGCCTCTTCACCGTGCGGTTCGACCGCACCGGGCGCGCCGTTCGCCTCGGCTGGGGGTCGGTGATGCCCCCGTTCGCACCACTCCAGCCCATCCCCCTCGGATCCATCCCGATGCCGAAGAAGCCTCCGCGCCCCGACGGCTCGTTCATGTAGCTGCCTCGCCGAGGGCGGGATGGAATGGGCGATCGTCGCCCTCGGGGCCGGCGCGGGCGATCCCGCTCTCGTGGCCCGAGTTGAAAACCAGACCGTGGCGTCATCGTTCGTGACCTAAAAATGACGGGTGCTTTGAGTCCGCTTGCTGGGTCTGGTAGGCGTCGACCATGGAGTTGAGAGAAGCGCTCCGCGCGTGTCGTCAGTGGATCCCGTTCGCCAGCGCCACCGCGGCGTACGGCACCATGTCGCTCGTCCTCGGCCCGTTCACGAATGGCCGCGCGAGCCTCGAGGCGATGCAGCGCTGGTGCAAGACGAGCACGCGCATGCTGAAGATCCGGGTCGACGGCCGCGGCGTCGAGAACGTCCCCGCCGAAGGGGCGTTCGTCTACTGCTCGAATCACCAGAGCATCGTGGACATCATCGTCCTCGGCAGCGTCCTCCCACACGACTACAAGTGGGCCGCGAAGCGCTCCCTCATGAAGATCCCGTTCCTCGGGTGGCACCTCCAGCTCGCGGGACACGTGCCCGTGGATCGGGGCCGCGGCCCGGCGGTCGCGCGCGCCGTGATGGAGCGATTCGTCTCCGTGCTCCGCGCCGGCAAGCCGCTGCTCGTCTTCCCAGAAGGGACGCGGAGCGCGTCGGGCGCGCTCCAAGCGTTCAAGGTCGGGAGCTTCTACGCCGCGGTGCGCGCGGGCGTCCCCGTCGTCCCCGTCATCGTCAGCGGGACGTTCGAGCTCATGAAGAAGGGCGCGTTCGACACCGGGGAGGGCGACGATCGACCCGTGAAGGTCGTGGTGGGTGCTCCCATACCCATCGTCCGCAAGGACTCCGAGCGCGCGACCGTCGAGTCGCTCCGGGACCGCACGCGCGCCGCCATGGCGGACATGGTGCGCGCGCTCGGCGGAGCGGTGGAGGCCGTGGAGGCCGCCGCGGACGAGAAGGCGCTCGACGACTTCACCTACGCGATGCGCGACGACGGGTACGCGACCGCAGCGGAGTGAGAAAGCGCTTGCGGGCCGTGCGCTGACCCTCCCATGATGGGCGCCCCACCATGGCCAGACCGAACCCGAAGGTGATCATGAACGCTGCCAAGGACTACCTTCGGCAGCACCCCGAGGAGATCCTGCGTGCGCTGAAGGGCGCGCTCGGGCTCCGCTTCGGTGTCCCGCTGGACTCCCTCCGCTACCTCGCGCGCGAGTTCGCGCCGAACGGGAAGGTGCGGGACGTGGTCATCGACAGCGCGCCGCCGGGCGTGCGCCTGTCGCTCACGGTGGACGCCGTCGGCAGCACGCTGCGTGTCTCGCTCGTGCTCTACATCGAGGAGGTCCACGTCACGACGGACGAGATCCGCGTCGGCACGCGCGTCGCGGAGATGAGCCTCAAGGTGCTCGACGGGTTCCAGACGCCCGTCGCGGCGCTGGTCCAGTCGGGCGCGCTCGACCTCTCGAAGCCCGGGAACCTCGTCGCGTTCATCCCGAAGCGTCCGCCCGCGATCGTCGACGCGAAGGACGATCGGATCGTCATCGACGCGCTGCGGGTGCCGAGCCTCGCCGCAAACCCGAAGGTCAAGCGCGCCCTCGCGATCGCGACGCCCGTCATCGGCGTCCGCGCGATCCGCTCGAAGGACGACCACCTCGACGTGCACTTCAAGGCCACGCTCTCGGGCTTGCCCGACGCAGTCAGCGCAGCGCGCTCGACTTGACGGGGCGGTCCAACCGACTGTCCTCGTAGGTGCAGGTGACTCGCCCCGCTTCGGATCAGCTCGTCTTCGACGTGCTCGCCGAGATCGCCGCCGGTACCACGGCGCGCATCGACCTCTGTCGGATCCGCGAGCCCGTCGATCGCGCGGGGCGCCTCGTCGCCGTGAAGCGGCTGCACAAGCACATCGCGGACGACCGGGAGTTCGCGGACATGTTCTTCGACGAGGTGTGGATGACCGCCTCGCTCCGGCACAAGAACGTCGTCCGTGTGGAGGGCTGGGGGAACGACGGCGACGGGACGTACCTCGCCGTCGAGCTCGTCGAGGGGGTGTCGCTCGCTCGCCTCATGAAGACGGTCTTCGAGACGGGCGAGATGTTCTCCGAGCGGATGGTCGTGTACCTCGGCAGCGAGATGTGCGCGGGGCTCAGCGCGGCGCACCAGCTCGTCGGCCAGGATGGTGAGCACCTCCACCTCGTCCACCGCGATCTCACCCCGGGCAACGTCCTCATCGGGTTCGCGGGCCAGATCAAGATCACCGATTTCGGCTTGGCCAAAGCGAAGCAGCGGGTGACGAAGACGCTGACGGGTCTCCTGAAAGGGCACCCGCAGTACATGGCGCCCGAGATGGCGCGCGGCCTCGAGATCGACAGCCGCTCGGACCTCTTCTCGCTGGGCGTGGTGCTCTTCGAACTGTTCGCGGGGCAGCACCCGTGGGCGGGCGCGAGCGAGCTCGAGATCATGCGCGTGACCGCCGTCGATCCGCCGAAGGACCTGCTCAGCTTGCGACCGAAGCTGGATCGAGAGCTCGCGACCGTGGTGCACAAGCTGCTCCAGAAGGATCCGAACGAGCGCTTCCAGACCGCAGAGGAGGTGCGCGCGCGCCTGATGAACTGGCTCGACACGCACGGCTACATCGAGGGCAACGAGGAGGCGCTCGGGAGGTTCGTGCGCCGCAACGCGATGAGGCAGCAGCGCTGGTTCGAGCGCGCGGTCGGCGGCGAGCTCACGCCGTTCCCGGCGTCGCTCCGGCCCGGCGCGATCCCGTCGAAGCGACCGAGGCCCGACTCCGTCCTCTCGGGACCCGCGATCCCCCGACCGGCCGCGGTGCCGACCGCGATGGCCCCGGGGCGCGCCGCCGCGCCGGATCCGCGCGCGACCCCAGCGGCTTCGGCGCGCACCGCGCCGCGGCACCGCCGCCGTCGACTCCGCGAGGACGAGTCGACCGACATCAGCAACAACCCCCAGGACGAGCGGAGCGTCGCGCTGTCGAACGCGCCGGAGTCCTCGGGAGATTGGGGCGAGGAGATCCCCACCGTCGTCAAGAAGAAGACGGATCCCATCCCGCTGCCGCCGGTGGTGCGTCCGCCACCCGCGCCGCTCCCGCGCGGCATGGCGTCGCCCACGGCGGAGACGGTGCGGGAGCGGGAGGCGCCGATCCCTCAGTTCGCCCTCCAGGAGGACGACTCCGACAGCCACGACACGTCGGTGACGGCGAAGGATCGCGGGCTCGGCATCGTCGACCCGCTCTCGGAGGATGCGCCGACCGTCCCCGCACCGAAGGACGCCCGCGCGCACCGCCCGGCGTCGGACGTGCCCGCCGCGCCCGCGCGCCCGCCGCGCGCGCCGCTCCCTCCGATCGGCGCCAAATCGGGGATCCCCGCGCTCCCGCCGCCGCCCGTGCCGAGCGCGGAGACCCTCCCTCGTCCCCATTCCGCGAGCGCGCCACCGAGCGACGTGCGCGCGCAGATCGTCCCGCCTTTGCGCTCGGGGGATCACCTCCTCGACGAGGCCGATCGCCTCGCGGTCGAGGCCGTCCGCCTCCGCGACGACGCGGCGCTCTTCGCCGCGCTCGCAGAGCTCGCGCACGACGCCGCGGCGCTCGCCGCGGAGGCGGTGCGTGCGCGAGCGCAAGGATCGCCCGAGAAGGCGGAGCTCCTACTCCAGGACGCGTACCACCTCGAGGACAGTCTCCGGCGCCAGGAGGCGCAGATCGAGCGGCGGGGACCGTCGCCCTCGATCGAGCCGCCGCGACCCCGCGTCGAGGAAGCCGACGTGGTCGCGGGCAAGGCGAACCCGCGCCCGCGGCTCTCCTGGGAAGGGCAGGTGCCCGCCGCACCTGCCGTCCCGCAGCCCGTGAGCTATCCGCCGCAGGCGCCCGTCGAACCCCGACCCGCGCCGCCGCCAGTCCACCGAAGCGCGCCGCCGAGCGCCGAGCCGAAGCACCCGTTCGGGTTGGACGCTCGCGTCGCCGCGGAGCACCGACCCTCGTCGCGGCCGATCCGGCGCCCGCCTCCGCGGCTCCTCGATCAAACGCTCCTCGGCATGCGCATCTCGACGGCGATCGCGCTCGTCGCGGCGTTCGTCTTCGCCGTCATCCTCCTCATCGCGTTCGCCACGTGTTGATCCGTCGCGCTTCTCTCGCTGCCGTGCTCCTCGCGGGGTGCGGTGCGCGCAACGAGCTCGCGGATTCGGGCAGCGTGACGGGCGTCGGCGGGGCGACCGACGCGTCGAGCTCGGCCGCGCTCTCGTCCTCGTCGTCCACGGGCGGCGGGCCGAGCACGTGTGGTTCGCTCCTCGTGCTCGATCCGATCATGTCGCTGCCGACGCCCGGCGCGGCCCTCGTCGATCCCCAAATCGCCCTCCTGTCGGATGGCGCTGTGCTCGTCTCGGGGCTCGAACCCTCGGGCGCGTCCGCGTCGCTCCGCGCAGCGCGCGCCACCCCGTTCGGCGCTTGGCCCCCAGCCGCCGCGTCGGACGCGGTCACGCTCGCGCCCCAAGCGTCGCGCTTCGTACTCGGCCCCGGCGTGTCCGGTCCGGTCGCGTACTACAATGACGATGCAGGTAATCTGAACCTGCTGATGCAGACCTATCCGAGCCCATCCGCGGTAGCGCTCGGCACCGGCGGGATCGATCCGCTGTTCGTCGCGGAGGCGCCGGGCCGATTCCTCACGGGCGCGGCGACGCCCACGCCCGCCTACGAGGTCCTCGACGTGGGCAGCTACGAGCCCTCGTCGCTGCCGCAGAAAGAGATGCCGCTCGTGTGCATCACGTCACCGCAGCGGGGCAGCGCGATCCGCTCCGGATCGGGGTTCTTGGCCGCGTTCCTGTCGCCGAACCCCCCGGAGCCGAGCTGCGACGTGATGGCGCCGAAGGACGGGACGGTGCTCGTGGTCGGTCGCTACGACCCGGCCGCCTCGCCCAACCTCGCGTACACCGAGGGGCACCTGTCCGTCGGCCCCGAGCCGTACTTTCACGCGCTGCTCGCGCCGCGCGGCGAGGGGGCGTGGCTCCTCGAGCAGACCGATGGCAGCACGTCCCGGGTCCCCGGACCTCTGCTCGTGCGACAGCTGGACCACGCCGGCATCGAGCCGCCCCTGGGGCTGCCCGCGCTCGCGATCGACACGGGTCAGCTCGGGGAGGTGGCGATCGCCCCGATCGGGGACGAGCTCGCCGTCGCGTGGATCGATTCGCTCGATCCCAGCGCGCCGACGGTCGTCGTGCAGATCGTCCGCGCCGACCTCTCGCTCGGGCCGGCGGCGTCCTTCTCGACGAGCGCGGCCTGGTTCTTCGGCTCGCTCGGCCTCGTCGCGTCGGCGGATGGGACGAAGCTGTTCCTCGCGTGGAACGCGAGCGGCGGGGGCGCGCCGACCGTGGGTGTCGCGCGGGTCGACTGTATTCCGCCGTGACTCGGTTCAGCGTGCGGCGTCGCGCAGCGCGAGGTCCACGGCGCGCACCAGGCGCGCGAGCGGGACGTTCCCCGCGAGGAAGTAGCCGTTGATCGAGAACGCGGGCACGCCCCCCACGCTCGCCTCGTCCGAGGCGCGCGCGTCGGCCTCGACGTCGGCGCGGTGGACGTGCGAGCCGAGCGCCGCGTCGAACGCCTTCGCGTCGAAGTCGAGCTTCTTCGCGAGCGCGACGAGCGAGGGGCGCGAGAGCACGTCCGCCCCGCGTCCCTGCGCGTCGAAGACGGCGTCGACGTAGGCCCAGAATCCCGCGTCGCCCTTCTGCGCGTAGGCCTCGAGCGCCGCTTCGGCCGCGAGGATCGCGTTCTTGTCGACGGGGAGCGGGCGGTGACGCCAGACCACGCGGATCGTCGCGCCGTACATCCGCTCGAGGTCGAGGATCGAGCCCCGCGCGCGCTTCGAGTACGGCGACTCGAGGTCCCCGAACACCTGCACGACGACCGGGGCGCGGGCGTCCCCGCGCGACGGCGCCTTCGCCGGCGCGGCGATGATCCGCTTCTCGGGCGCGGGCAGATCGGTCGCGGCGGCGACGATGGATCCGTAGACGTCGGCGGGCGCCGTGCCCGCCTGGGTGAGCGCCTCCGCGTGCGCGAGCTCTTCGTCGACGAGCGCCGAGAGCTCCGCCTCCGACGGCGGGCCCGTGAAGCGGCGCCCGTTGACGAAGAACGCGGGCACTCCAGGGAGCTCGAGATCCGCCGTGGCGGAGGCGAAGCGCGCGAGCACGGGGCCGTACGTGTTCGACTTCAGCGCGGTCTCGAGCGCCTTCGCGTCGAGGTGCAGATCCCCGAGCACGACCGATTCGTCGGGCGGCAGGGCCGGCTCGAACAGTCGCTTGAAGGCCGCCCAGTAGCCCGCGTCGCCGCTCGCGCGCCGGCTGTCGAGCAGGATGTTCGCCGCCCGGAAGCCGTCTCGATCGCTCGGGAGCACGCGAGGCCGGAACGCGAAGCGCACACGCCCCTCGTACTTCGCGAGGACGCTCTCGACCGTCGCGTAGGCGCCCCGCGTCGCCGCGGAGAAGTCACCGATCTCGATGAGGGTGACCGGCGCTTGGTCGGGACCGCGAAACACGTCGTCGCTCGAGAGCGGGACGCGGTAGACCGTCTTGTCGAGGGACGGCCCGGGCGGCGTCGGCGGTGCGGGGGCCGGCGCGGGTTCGAGCGGTGGTCGGTTCTTGCGCGTGGCCTCCACGTAGATCGCGTCCTGGGGAACGGTCGCGCGGAGCTCTCGCGCGGCCTCCATCTCGTCGTCGATGATCCGTCGCATCTTCTCGAACGACGCGGCTCCGCGCACGGTGAGCCCGTTCACCAGGCTCATCGGCGCGCCGGCGAGCCCCAGCCGCGCGCCGAGCTCGAGATCCTCGTCGACCTTCGCGGCGAACTCGTTCGACGCGAACGCCGCACGGAACCGCGCCTCGTCGACGCCCACCTCCGACGCCCAGTCCGCGAAGTCGTCGACCGTGAGCGACCCCTGGTGGTCGAACGCGCGCTCGGCCCACCGGAAGAAGGCTCGGCTCCCGCCGAGCCGAAAGACCGTGTTGCCCGCGATCGCCGCGGCGCGCGCGTTCGCGTGCCTTCCGAGGGGGCTGTGCTTCCACACCACGCGCAGATCGCGCGGATCGAAGGTCCGCTTCACTTCGTCGAGCGTGTGCTCGAACTCGCGGCAGTGCGGGCACTCGAAGTCGCTGAACACGACGACGGTCACGAGCGCGAACCGCGAGCCCCAGATGGGGTCGTTCGAGTCGACGGGCACGCTCGCCTCGGCGTCGCTCCAGGTCGGCGGGTTCTCGATGAGCGCCTCGCGATCGTCGAGCGGCGCGAAGTGCGACGCGCCTCGGAAGAAGCCCATCCCGGAGAGGAGCGCGAGGGCGCACCCAACGACGAAGAGGCTCCGCGAGGCGGGGGCGTGAGGGCGCATGTCCCGGGTCGCCTACCACAAACGAGCGCAGGTTCTTTGGCCCACCTTGTCCTACCTGTTTAGGTCAACCTATGGCCAAGGCCCAACCCACCGAGTCCTCGTCCGCGCAGGCGGCCACCACCGTGGCGCCCGGATTCAGCATCGACGACCTGCCCAGGAGACTCGGTCGCTACACGCTCCTTCGTCGGATCGCGAAGGGCGGGATGGGCGAGGTGCTCCTCGGGGCGACGATGGGGCTCGAGGGCGCGGAGCGGCCGGTCATCATCAAGATGATCCGCTCGGAGCACCGGACGGACGCGAGCTTCAAGGCGCGGTTCCTCGACGAGGCGCGCGTGCAGGCCCAGCTGCAGCACTCGGGCATCGCCCAGGTGATCGAGGCCACCAGCGACGAAGCGAGCGGCGAGCCGTACGTCGCGGTGGAGTATGTGGAAGGTCGGAGCCTCGGGGATCTGCGCCAGCGCGGGCTCACGCACAACCAGCGCCTCGCGTGGCACGAGGTCGTCTCCATCGGCGCGCTCGCCGCCGAGGCGCTCGGTCATATGCACGATCGGCGAGATCCCACCGGCAAGCCGCTCGGGATCGTCCACCGCGACCTCTCGCCCCAGAACATCATGCTCTCGTACACGGGCGAGCTGAAGGTGATCGATTTCGGGACGGCGCGGGGACAGAACCGCAAGTGCCACACGGTTGCAGGTGTGGTGTTCGCGAAGCCGGGGTACGTCGCCCCCGAGGTCGCGAACGGCGATCCCGGGGACTACCGGGTCGATCTCTACGCGCTCGGCGTGATGCTCTGGGAGCTCCTCCGGGGGACGAGGTTCCTCCAGGGGGACTCGGCGGATCACATGGCCGCCGTCGCGAAGGGTGAGCGCGAGCTGCCGCTCGTCGCGGAGGACTGCGGCGCGCCGGCCGCGCTCGACACGATCCTCGCGAAGCTGACGGTGTTCGATCGCGATCGCCGCTATACCGACACGCGCCTCGCCGCGCGCGATCTCGCGGCGCTGCTCGCCTCGGCCCCGCCGCTGCCGAGCGGCGAGCGCGGGATCCGCGCGCGCACGGCTTCCGTGATGGACCGCCTGTTTCAGGGCGAGTCGATGAAGGTCCGCCGCGAGTTCATGAAGCTCGTCGCGCACGCGCGGACGAGCGCCGCGGGTCAGCCGACTCCGCCATCGGCCGTGCCGATCTCGATGGCGCGCGCCGCCGCCGAGGAGGCGAGCGGGATGCTCCCGGGGACGCGCTACAAGCTCGGCGCGAAGATCGGGGAGGGGGACGGCGGCGTCGTCCACGAGGCGCTCCACGTGGACCTCGGGCGGAAGGTCGCGATCAAGATCGGGCGCGCGGACGCGTCGGGCCGCGAAGCCGGGTTGTCGCGCATCCGGCGCGAGGCGCGCGCGCTCGGCCTCGTGAAGTCCCCGGGCGTCGTGCGGCTCATCGACGTGGGCCGCGCGTCCGACGATCGGCCGTTCGCCGTGATGGAGCTCTGCACGGGCGAGACGCTCGAGAAGCGTACGTCGCGCCTCGCGCGCCAGGGAGGCGAGCGAGACGCGGTCACCGACGCCCTCGATCTCGTGGATCGAGCGCTCTCAGTGCTCGCGGACGTCCACGCGGCGGGCGTCGTCCACCGGGACATCAAGCCTTCGAACATCTTCGTCGAGACGCACGGCGGCGTGCGCTTGCTCGACTTCGGGATCGCGCTGATGCCGAAGGGCGAGGGGGACGCCGAGCCCTCGAAGACGAACGGCGTCGAGATCTTCGGAACGCCCGACTACATGGCGCCGGAGCAGGCCGCGCGAGGCAAAGCGGACGAGCGCAGCGACATCTACGCGATGGGCTCGGTGCTCTACGAGCTCCTCACGGGGAAGCTGCCGTTCCACGGGCGCGGCGTGGCCCTGCTGCTCGAGGCGAAGGCCCAGGGCAACCCGCCGACGCTCCGCGAGGCGGCGCCCGAGCGCAACATCCCGAGCCGCGTGGACGAACTCTGCATGCGCGCGCTCGCGCGCCACCCGAGCCTCCGGTTCCAGTCCGCGAACGAGATGCGCGACGCCATCACCGCGGCGCTGCGGGAGCCCGCGCGACGACGCTCGCGCCGGCGTTGGGCCGCGCTCGGCGCGTTCGTGACCGCGGTGGCCGCGGGGGGCGTCTACCTCCTCACGTCGGGCCGCGCGCTGCTCTCGCGCACCGAGGACAAGGTCGGCGATCTCTTCTCGTCCACTCCGGAGGTCGTCGAGATGGCGAACCCCGTCGCGGACGAACCCGCGACAGGCGCGGATCTGGCCGCGGTCGAGGCCCCGCGCGACGCGGAGTCCGCGGCGAACGCCACCGCGCCGGCGGTCGATCACATGGCGACCGAGGTCGCGTCCGATGGGCTCGCGACGGATCCGACGGACGGCGAGGACGTGAGTCCGGCGACCGAACCCGCTCCCGCGACCGTCCCCGCCAAGGACGAGAAGCGCGCTGCCGTCCGCCAACCCCCGCGCAAGCCGCACCACACCGCGGACGCGGGCGACAAGAAGACCCACGGTTCGGCCAGCAAGAAGCACAAGAAGAAGCGCTGACGCTGCGCCTCCGCCCTCGCGAGGTCGGGCCGTCTGTCGTGCGGCCGGGGGCCACGCGTCCCGGCGCGACCGGGCGTTCGCCCCTCACGGGCCGCGTTCCCTAAAACGGATCGAAGCAGTCGTAGTTGCGCTGCCGGTGGATCTTGCCACCGCGAAAGTCGAGGAACACGGCGAACCGCGCGCGCATGCTGTCTCCGGCGCCGAGCGCGCCGACGGGCACGCGCAGCGTCGCGCTCCAGGCGACCTCGAGCGCGACCGTGTCGCCGCTCGCGACGACGCCGCGTACGTCGTATTTCTGGTTTTGCACCACGCTGCGGCCCTTCACGTTCCCGGCGAGCAGCGCCGCGAGATCCCGCGCGGTGCCGTTCGGCACGAGGCGGTTCGGGTACTCGTGCTGCTCGACGTCCTCCGTGTAGAACGTCCGGAGGACCTCCTCGGGAGACTCGTCCTCGAGCGCGCGGAGGTAGGCGCGCGCTCGCTCCACGTTGTCATCGTCCTTCATCGAGCATGCTCCTTTCGACGGTCGGACCGCCCGGAAGGAGCGCGCGGCGCGCGCTCATCCGGTCATGTCGGCGAGGAGCGCCTTCGCGGCGATGTAACCGGCCGAGCCGATCACCGCGCCGCCCGGGTGCGTCCCCGCGCTCGCGCTATAGAGTCCCGGAGCGCCGAGTCGATGGGGGACGCGCTCGTCGAACGCGTACGCGTTGTCGATGTGGTGGATGTGTCCGCGCGTGATCCCGAAATGGCGCTCGATGCCCGTCGGCGTGAGCGGGAACATGTCCACCACGAGGTCACTGGTTCCGGGGGCGAAGCGATCACAGATCGCGAGCAGCTTCTTCGCGTACGCCTCGGCTTGGTCCTCCCAGGTGTCCCCGTTCGCGAGGACGCGAGGCACCCAGGTCACGAACAGGGCGGAGTTGTGGTGCCCATGCTCGTCGCTCAGCGACGTGTCGACCGCGGTGTGGATGTACCACTCCATCGACGGAAACTCGGGGAGTCGACCCTCCGCCGCGTCCCGGTGAGCGTCCCGGAGGGAGCGCATGACGACGTCTTCGTCGGGGAGGAGATGGATCGTCGGGCCGTACTGCCCGCGGTTGTCGGCCGCCCCCGCGCCCAAGCACGTGAACTTCGGGAGGCCCGAGAGCGCGAGGTTCACCTTGAACGTCGAGCCGTCCTTCGCCATCGCGTCGAGGCGCGCGCTCAGCCCGGGCGCGAGGTGCTCCGCGCCCACCATCTCTCGCGCGCGGTAGGGGTCCGCGTTGATCACCACGGCACCGACCGAGAACACCCGGCCGTCGACGAGCGCGACGCCGCTCACGCTCCCGCCCGTCATCTCGACGCGCGCGACCTTCGCGCCCGTCTCGATCCTCGCGCCGAGCTCCGTCGCGCGCGCCGCGAGCCGCTGGGACACCGCGCCCATCCCGCCGCGAACGATCGTCCAGGTGCCGCCCGATCCGGGCATTCGGCACATGTTGTGGAGCAGGAAGTTGTGACCCGTCCCGGGCGTGTCGAAGCCCCCGTACGTCCCGGTGAACGCGTCGGTGACGGCGTACATCGCGCGGATGAGGTCGCTCTTGAAGTCGAAGCGCGAGAGGTAGTCCGATATCGAGCCGCGACAGAGCTTCACGAACACGTCCCGCAGCGCGGGCCGCACATACTTCTCAGCGGTCGCCTCGACGGAGAGCGGGATCTCGCGCCACGTCGGCGCGATGTCGTCCCGGAGGTTCGCGAGCTCCTCGTTCAGCGCGACGTGCGCGCGGTAGTCGGCCTCCGAGAAGAACTCGATGAACTGCCGGCGCGTCGCCTCCTCGTCCGTTCCGAAGAGCACGTACCGCGACCCCGTCGTGGGGAGGAAGTAGTGCGGGTCGCGCCGAACCCAAGGCACCTCGACGCCGAGCTCCTTGAGGATCTCGGGCTGCATGAGCCCGAACAGGTACGCGCCCGTCGACACGCCGAGGTTCGGCGCCTTCGCGAACGGGCGCTCGGTGCGCGTCGCCCCGCCGATCACCGCCTTGTCCTCGAGGACGATCACGCTCCGCCCCGCCTGGGCGAGCACGACCGCGGCGACCAGTCCGTTGTGCCCACCGCCGACGACGGCGACGTCGAACCGCTGCATCGTGCTCAGCTACCCTGAGCCTTCCAGTCGCAGCCCTTCATGCGCTTCGGGGCGAGCCAGCGCTTCGCCTTGCGCTTGGCGATCGTGTTCGGGAGGCGCTGATACGGATCGCCGTCCCCCGCGTCCATCACCTGGTTCAGGAGCTTCTCGTAGTTCTCCTTGTCGCCCTTCAGGCAGTAGTACCGAATCGCGAACTGCACCTTCGGTAGGAGCGTCTTTCCGTCCGAGAGCTGCAGGGCCTTGTCGAAGTGAGCCTTGCCTTCCTCGGGCTCCGCCATGCCGCTGCGAACGTGGTACGCGCCGAGCGCGGTGTGACCGAGGCCGTACCCGTAGGTGTCGTCGAGCTCCACGGATCGCTCGAGCATCGCGACGCCGATCCAGAGCTCCGCGACGGGGACGCCCGTCCCCGCGGCGCCGGCCCGCCCGAGGTAGGCGTAGCCGACCCAGAACAGGTTCTCGGCGTCCACCTCGGGGTCGTCGAACTGGCGGAGCCACTCGCGGAGGTTGTCGCTCCCCTTGATCGCCTCCGCGAGGCCCTCATGGCTGTGCTCGAGGAGGTGAGACCCGTACCAGATCGCGCGCTCGTACGCGGCCACGGCGCGGCGCTTCTGGTAGTCGTACTCGCCGCTCGTGGAGCCCTGCTCGTCCTCGACGGTCTCCATCTTGTCCTCGATGAAGCCCGCCGCGACGCTCGTCCACGAGCGCGTGAGGAGGAAGAGCGCGTTGTCGTTGTCGGGCGCGAGGTAGTGGTACCCCTCGAGCTGCGCGATGCCGGCGAACGCCGCGCTCTGCGCGATGTCGAAGTCCGGGACCGTGTTGAGCGCGGCGGAGCCTTTGCGCGTCGACGCGATCGTCCCGTTCAGGATCAACTTGGACAGGCACCCGCTCTGCGTCGCGGCCACCGCGGCCATGATCCCCACGGCCGCGGCTCGCTTCGTGAACAACTTCGCGACGCGCGAGAGGACCCCCGGGGTCTGGGATGTCCCCGGAGGCGTCGTACCCGACTTCCGCACCTGATTGGGCATGGGGCCGGTAGTACAGAACTCTCGCGCTCCCCTCAATACCGATAGTGCTCCGGCTTGAACGGGCCTTCGACCTTCACTCCGATGTACTGGGCCTGGGGCTCGGTGAGCGTCGTGAGCTCCACGCCCAGCTTTCCGAGGTGCAATCGCGCGACCTTCTCGTCCAGCTTCTTCGGAAGGATGTGGACGCCGATGTTGAACTTCTCGTTGAAGAGCGCGATCTGCGCGAGCACCTGGTTCGTGAACGAGTTCGACATGACGAACGAGGGGTGACCCGTGGCGCAACCGAGGTTCACGAGCCGTCCGCGCGCGAGGAGCGTGAGGCGCTTGCCGTCCGGGAAGATGAACTGATCGACGAGGGGCTTCACCTGCTCCTCCTTGATCTCGGGGTTCTGCTCGAGCCACGAGACCTGGATCTCCGCGTCGAAGTGGCCGATGTTGCAGAGGATGGCCTCGTCCTTCATCACGAGCATGTGCTCGCTGCGGACGACGTCCTTGCAGCCCGTCGCCGTGACGAAGATGTCCCCGAGGGGCGCGACGGTCTCGAGGCGCTTCACCTCGTAGCCCTCCATCGCCGCCTGGAGCGCGCAGATCGGGTCGATCTCGGTGATGACGACGCGCGCGCCGAGCCCGCGGAGCGCCTGCGCGCAGCCCTTGCCCACGTCGCCGAAGCCGCAGACCACGGCGACCTTGCCCGCGAACATGACGTCCGTCGCGCGCTTGAGCGCGTCCCCGAGGGACTCGCGGCAGCCGTAGAGGTTGTCGAATTTCGACTTGGTGACGGAGTCGTTCACGTTGATCGCGGGGCACTTGAGGCGGCCCTGCTCGTTCATCTCGTAGAGGCGGTGCACGCCCGTCGTCGTCTCCTCGCTGAGGCCGCGGATCGGATCGTTCCCGCCGAAGAGGTGCGCGTGCTTCTCGTGGATCCAGATCGTGAGGTCCCCGCCGTCGTCGAGGATCATGTTCGGGCCCTTGCCGCCCTCGAACGCGAAGATCTGCTGCTCGAGGCACCAGTCGTACTCCTCGAGCGTCTCGCCCTTCCAGGCGAACACGGGGATGCCCGCCGCCGCGATCGCCGCCGCAGCGTGATCCTGGGTCGAGTAGATGTTGCAGCTCGTCCACGTCACCTCGGCGCCGAGCTCCTTCAGCGTCTCGATGAGGACGGCCGTCTGGATGGTCATGTGGAGGCAGCCCGCGATGCGCGCGCCCTTCAGGGGCTTGCTCGCGCCGTACTCCTTTCGGAGGGCCATGAGCCCGGGCATCTCCTTCTCGGCGATGCGGATCTCTTTGCGGCCGAACTCGGCGAGGCTGATGTCGGCAACTTTGTACTTGGGCTTGTCGCTCATGGTCGTTCTGTCCGTTTCGTTCTTGGGTTCGTCGAGGGGCGAGCCACTACGGCTCTCGAGCGTTGGACGCCGGCCCGCGGACCCCCGAGAGGAGCGTCCACTCGAGGTGCCGATCCGGGCCGTCGCCGGTGAAGTTTGCGGGGATGCGATCCGTCGCGACGCGCGAGAGGCCGGCGCCTTTCGCCATCGCGACGAGGTGTGACGTGGAGAATCCGAGCCAAAGATCCGCCTGCGCGTCGCGGAGCGCCTCGTCCTCGTGGATCGCGTAGTCGAGGATGACCACGAGGCCACCCTCGCGATCGGCGGCGGGCTTCCGCGCGAGGCCGACGAGCGCGTCGATCGCGCGGTCGGGCTTCGCGGCGTGGTGGAGCACGCGCGACGCGAAGACCACGTCCGCGCCGTGGCCGGCGGCGCCACCCTGCACGGAGAGATTCAGGACCGCCGAGCGCGTCGCGGGCGCGTCGATCTCGCCCGCGACGAAATCCACGTTGTCGTACCCGCGCTTCCTCGACCGCTCGCGCGCGAGGTCGAGCTGCGACGCGGATCGATCGATCGCGACGACCCGATCGAAGATCGGCGCGAGCACGTCGAGGAGGGCGCCGTCCCCCGTGCCCGCGTCGATCGCGAGCCGGCGGTGCGGAACGAGCGCGCGCAGGGACACGAGGTACGCGCGTAGCTCGCTCGGCGGCCCGTCGGCGATGGGCTTGCCGCCGCGCGCGAAGAACTCACGCGTGTGCGCGTCCCGCTGCCCGACGACGTGCTCGATGCGCTCCCACGTGCCGTCGTGCTCGCAGCTCGTCCGGCCCGCGCGCAGCGCGTCCCGCACGACGGGATCGTTGCCTACGCCGGGCTTGAGGCGCAGGAGGACCCAGGTGCCTTGCTTGCGCGACGAGACCAAACCCGCGTCCCGCAGCGCGGCAGCGTGCCGGCTGATCTTGGGTTGGGCTTCGCGGAGGAGCTCCGCGAGCTCTCCGATGGACAGCTCCTCCACGCTGGTCAGGGCGAGGAGCCGAACGCGCGTGGGTTCCGCGAGGAGCCGGTAGAGGTCCCACCGAGCGACGCCCTCGAGCTCGCCCACGGCGCCATCGAGGGACGCGGCCTCGAATGGATCGCTGGTGGGGCTCCCGGTCGACATCGAAGTATGCATGCAATGACATGTCTGCATATAGCTGTCAACCCATCCAATTCTGGGCGCCCGTTGACATAGTGTTTTCGAGACACCATTAATGGTGTTGTGGATACACGAAGTGAGTGGAGCGTATCGACGGGCATCGTGCTCGGACGCACGCACGCGTCCCTGCGGCGCAATCGACAGGACGCGCTCGCGAGCGGAAAAGGGGAGTGGGGGGCGTTCGGCGTCGTGTCGGACGGCTGCGGATCGGCGCCTCACAGCGAGGTCGGCGCGACGCTCACCGCTTCGGTCGCAGGCAACCGGCTGCGCGCGTCGCTCCGACGCGGCGTGGCCCCGCTCGCCGCCCTCCGCGACGCGCACGCGGCGGTGCTGCGCTGCCTGCGAGGGGTCGCGCTCCTCTGTGCGACCTCGAGCGACGAGGCCGAGACCGTCGATCACGACCACCTCCTCGCGACGCTCGTCGCGTTCGCGATGAACCGTGAGCAGGCGGCGATCCTCGTGGTCGGCGACGGCATGGTCCGCGTCGACGACACGATCGTCGCGCACGCGCACGACGACGCGCCCGCGTACGTGTCGCGCGCCGCGAGAGCCGATCTCGAGCGCGCGTTCCCCGCGGCGCGCGCCGTCGCGATCGCGACCGACGGGTTCGATCCGGAGAGCTTCGACGCGATCTCGCGCGTAAGCTCGACCGACCTCACGCGCCACATGACGATCCGCCAGCGAGCGGGCGCGTTCACCGACGACGCGGCGATCGTCGTCGCGCGCCGGGAGGTGGAGTCGTGATCGACGTCATCGTCGGGAACGAGGCGTGGACGCTCGATCCACGGCGAACGATCGGCGCGGGCGGCGAGGCCGTCGTCGTCCAGCACGGGCGGGGCAAGCAGCGCTGCGCCGTGAAGCTCTTTCGGGATCCGAGCGAGGAGAAGCGCGCGAAGCTCGAGCGCCTGCTCGCGGGAGCGCCGTGGCCCGCGTGCGTGGTCTCGCCCACGGCGCTCGTGCTCGAGCCCCGCACGAGCCGGACGTTGGGCTTCACGATGCCGCTCCTCGAGGGCGGCGCGGAGCCCATCGCGCTCCTCGCGAAGACGGCGCATCGGGCCGCCCGCGGGATCGGTCGCAAGCTGCTCGCGGAGATCCTCACGCGGTTCGGCGAGGCGCTCGGCGCGATCCACTGGGCGGGCCTCGTCGTGGGGGATCTCAACGATCAGAACGAGCTCGTCGACGAGCGCGGCCGCGTCTGGTTCATCGACGCGGACTCCTTTCAGATCGGGGAGCACCCCTGCACGGTCGCGTCCGAGCTGTTCCTCGACCCGCTGCTCTACGGACCGGATCCGGCCCACCCTTGCGCGGCGCCCGTCCACCGGCGGTTCGAGTCGGGGCACGATTGGTGGAGCTACGCGGTCATCGCGTTCCGTGCGCTCACGGGAGTCCATCCGTTCGGAGGCGCGCACCCCACGCTCCCGACCGTGCCCGCCCGCGCCCGCGCGCGGGCGACGGTCTTCGATCCGAACGTGCAGCTGCCCGCGCCGGCGCGCGAAGGGATCGCGAGCCTCACGCGCGACCTCCGCGAGCGCTTCGAACACGTCTTCCGCTCGGACGAGCGGGGCGCGTTCGACCTGCGTCTCCTCCGGGCGTACGCGGCGGAGATCGTCCGGTGCGGCTGCGGGTTGGAGCTGCCCGCCTCGCGCCTGCCGTGCCCCCGGTGCGCGCCCGCGGCGCGCGCCGTCGTTCCGTCGCCCCCCTCCCGCGTGTCGATTCGCGAGCTCCGGCCCGCGCCCCCGCGCCCCGTCCCGGGCGCGGCGATCGAGGGGGTCTACGCGCTGGTACGCGGATGGCTGTTCGTGGATGGGGCGAGCGGCTCGGTCCCCGTCGCCACGGTGGTCGAAGGGCAGGCGACGCTCTCGACGAACGCGCGCGCCGAGGGCTGTCTCGTCGCCGAGCAGCGCTTCGGGGACCGCCTCTACCGGTTCGTCCGTCGCCGCGTGGTGATCGATCTCGACGTGCCCCCGCTCGATCGCGGAGAGCGGCTGGTCGACGAGGGGCTCGTGGTCGGCGAGGGCGTCGCCGCGGTCCTCCGGATCACCGAGCGAGGTGGCGAGCGCCGCGCGCGCGCTTCGTGGTTCGCGTTCTCCGCGGGCGCGGGCGTGTCCGTCGTCGAGCGGCGCGACATCGACGTGCCCGCGTCCGCGCGGCCCGCGGGAGAGTGCGTCGAAGGAGCGCTCCTCGTCCGCCAGAGCCTCCTCGTCGCGACCGACCACGGCCTCGTCCGCGAGGACCTGCTCGGGCGCGCGCCGCCCGCGCGCTTCGACGCGCCGCCCGAGATCGTGCGCGAGGGCACCCACCTCTCCCTCGGCGCCGAGGGCCTGATCGCTCGCACGGGCGATCGAGCCTTCGCGCTCGAGGTGCTCGCTTGAACCCACCCCGTCTCGAAAGGAATCGACCATGCCACCGTCCACGGCTCCACGAACCTACGATCCTCGCCGCGTCGGCACGCGCTACCTCCCCGATCTCTGGGCGGTCGCGCAGGAGGCGGAGCGCGCGAACCTGCCGCCCGCGTCGCACGACGCTCGCCCGTACGCGCTGCTCCTCGTCGACTTTCAGATCGACTTCTGCCACCCGGACGGGAGCCTGAGCGTCCCGGGCGCGGTGGACGATCTCCGCCGGACGATCGAGTTCATTTACCGCGAGGCCGGGAAGCTCAAGACGATCGTCGCGAGCCTCGACAGCCACCTCGCGTTCCAGATCTTCTATCCGACGTGGTGGATCGGTCCGGACGGCCACCACCCCGCGCCCCACACGATCATCGACACCGCCGCGATCCGCGCGGGCAAGTTCAAGCCGCTGCGCGAGGTCGCCTGGTCCCTCGAGTACGTGTCGGAGCTCGAGCAGAAGGCGAAGAAGCCGCTTTACGTGTGGCCGTTCCACACGATGATCGGGACGGTCGGGCAGGCGCTCGACCCGGCGCTCTCGGAGGCGATCCACTTCCACGCGGTCGCGCGGAAGTCGCAGCCCATCTTCATGCAGAAGGGGATGATCCCTCAGGCCGAGCACTACTCGCCGTTCGAGCCCGAGGTGAAGGTCGCGAACCACCCGAACGGCTCGCTCAACACGGCGATGCTGAAGCTCCTCGAGACGCACGACCGGATCTACGTCGCGGGGGAGGCGAAGAGCCACTGCGTGCTCGAGGCCTGCGCCTCGATGGTGCGGCACTTCGGCGCGCGGCCGGACGTGCTGTCGCGAGTGCACTTTCTGAGTGATTGCACCAGCAGCGTGGTCGCGCCCGGAGTGGACTTCGAGGCGATGGCCGAGCGCGAGCTCGACACGTTCCGCGCGCGAGGCATGCGCTTCGCGCGCTCGATCGACGCGGTCTGAAGGAGGACGACATGAACAAAGAAGATCAGGGGCCCTCGCGCGCGGACGCCGCGCGCCACATCCACGACGCTCGCCTCGGGAAGGACGCGGAGGACGCGCTCGTCGCGAACCTCGACGAGACGGTGCTCCTCGGCTGCGTCGGGCTGGACGCGGATCGGGTCGACGCCTGCGACGCGACGCTCGTGAGCGTCGTCATCGACATGTCGGGATCGATGGGCGCGCACGCGCGCGCGGTCATCGAGGCGTACAACACCATGCAGAAGGCGCTCGCGGACGCGAAGGCGGCCGGCGCGATCCTCACGACGACGTGGACGTTCAGCGACGCCCTGACGCTGCTCTCGGGGTTCGAGCCCATCGCGAAGAAGCCGCCGCTGACGTCCGCGACGTTTCGACCGACCGGCGGCACGGCGCTCTACGACGCGGTCCTCGCGGCGATGACGGGCCTCGTGTCGTACGGGCAGGCGCTCTGGGACGGCGGGATCCCCACCCGGCGCGTGCTGTTCGTCCTCTCGGACGGGGAGGACAACGCGTCCCGCGCCTCGGTCGACGCGGTCCAGCGCGCCGCGAGCGCGCTCGCGCGCGACGAGGCCTACACGCTCGCGTTCGCGGGTTTTGGAGGGCAGGACCTCGCCGGTGTCGCGCGCGCGATGGGCTTCCCGCACGTCCTCGCGGCGTCCGCGAGCCCAGCCGAGATCCGCGCCGTGTTCCGGCAGGTGAGCCAGAGTGTCCTCCGCGTGAGCCAAGGAGCTCGACCGGGGGCGACGTTCGGGTTCTTCTGAGCCCCGGACGAGCGCGACAGCAGGGGGCCGGCGTGCTCATTTGAGTGGGCACGCCTTGTGCGAGGCGCGGGGCATAGTAAGGAACCCCCGATGACTTCAGAACTCACCTCGATACCCATCTCCGAGCTTCGTGAAGGCGAGATCAACGTCCGCGTCCTGCCGAACGGCAAGAAGGCCATCATCGTCCGCAAGGGGGACGACGTACGGGTCTTCGGCGAAGTCTGCCCGCACCTCGGGGCGGACATGTCGGAAGGCAGATATTGCGCGAAGACGCACACGGTGCACTGCAAGTGGCACGGGTACGTCTTCAGCGCGGACGACGGGACGTTCCTCGAGAACCCGAACGAGAAGTTCATGCGCCTCATTCGGATTCCGAGCGAACACTTCAAGCCGGAGAAGACGCCGCGCTATCGTCTGCAGATGTTGAAGTCGTCCGTCCAAAACGGTCGAGTTACGATCGGGCAGACCGGGTCGGCGCAGGCGAACGCGAGCGGGACCACCGAGAGGGCAGAGCCATGAAGCACTCGTTCAAGCTGATCTACGAGCTCGACACCACGGTCGCGTGCGCCGTCGCCGCGTACCTCGACGCGGAGCACTACGTGTTCCTCCACTCGAAGTATTCGCCCGTGTACGAGGCCATCGAGAAGGATGGCCGGCGGATCAAGATCCGGCAGGAGTGGAACTACGGGAAGCTGAAGGTCAGCCAGTACTGTTGGACCGAGTACGATCCGCCCGCGCGCTTCCTGAACTACGAGGTCACGAGCTCGCCCTGGTGGTTCCCGACCATCCATCACGTCATGAAGACGCGCACGGAGCTCCGCTACTACCCGACGGACGACGGCGAGCGCACCGTGAGCGATCTCACCGTCGACCTCGAGATGCCGGCGATCCTCTGGCCGATGCGTCACATCATCCAGGACAAGATGTGCCAGCTGAAGAAGGAGAAGGATCAGGAGGACATCGACATGCTCCGCCGCCGCGACAAGCTCTTCGGCCGCGGCAACATTCGCGGGTACCTCGCCGACCACCAGTTCATGCTCCACAAGGACGACTTCGTGAAGCACTTCGGGCACGAGATTCACCGCGGCCACCCGACGACGGATCAGCCCGCCGCCGCCGAGTAGCCCCGCCGCCAAGCAACTGGGGCCTCTCAGGCTTTGACCGCGCGCACGTGGACATATGCCCACGTCGCGCGCGGGAGCAGCACGTCCAGCGTCTTCTCGACGGCGCTCACCGCGCGGGTCACGAGCTTGTTCTCGTGCAGGGCAGGGGAGCCCATCTCGGGGTGGAACACGATGCGATGGATCGGCATCGCTTGATGGCGCGATGTCTCCGTCAGGGTGAAGCGGGACGAGAGCAATCCCTCGAGGTACGCCGGCGTGGATCGGAGCTCGCCTCGCTCCGCCTTGTTCATGAGGGCGTGGAGGGCGATGAGCGGGTTGCGACCGCACGGCTCGAGCACGTCCACGCGGCCCCCCGGCCGAAGGATCCGGTGCATCTCCGAGATGGCCCGCTCGGGCTGATCCATGTGGTGAATCACGTCGCGCACGAGGACGTGGTCGAAGCTCTCTGCCTCGAACGGGAGCTCGTACCCCGACGCGCAGACGAACGTGCACTTCGGAAGACGCGACCTCGCGAACGCGAGTTTGTCCTCGAAGATGTCCACGCCGACGGCGCCCTCGGACTCGCCTCCAGCGGAGCCCCCGGCACCGAATCCAAGGTGCAGGAGCGTCGCTCCCTCGGCGCACCCGAGATCGAGCACGCGTCCGCGGAGCGGTAGGAACGCTCGGCGGACGAGCTGCTTCTCACGCGCCGCGACGAACGGATGCTCCGTTTGCCAGACGTAGTGGACCGGCGCCGCCTTGCCGAACGCGCCCTCGAGGTGCTGCTCCGTCTTCACGCGTCCTCGCGCTCCTCTTCCTGTGCCTCATCCGCACGGTCGTCGTCGTCGTGGGACGCACTCGCTTCGTTCGTGCTCGCTTGGACGGTCGGGCGCGGATCGAGGGGCAGCAGAGAGCCGACGACCGGCGCGGGTTCCCAGAAGCGGTACGTGATCTTTCGGTAGAACTCGATCGCGAGCAGGAAGAACACCGGGTCCCAGGGGATCCGGTAGCGGACCTCGCCCGTCGCGAGGAACACGGCCGCGCACACTC
Source organism: Polyangiaceae bacterium (assembly GCA_046351395.1). GTDB lineage: Bacteria > Myxococcota_A > Polyangia > Polyangiales > Polyangiaceae > CAYYKK01. The sequence goes on along the minus strand of JAXLYP010000018.1, from coordinate 113,613 downwards.
CGAAGATGGGCGAGAGCAGGATGAACTCGTCCGAGCGGAGGAGGCCGACGACCCCCCGATCCCGAAGCACGTCCGTCAACCGAACGAGCGCGGGGAACAGGATGAAGACCAGGAACAGGAAGTGGAACGCGTAGCTGAAGGGCCAGATCTTGGTGGCGTTCGGCGGCCACGGATAGCTCCCCCCGAAGCTGTCCCACACGTGCTCGAACGAGAGGACGAGCGCCTCACCCTTGTTCTTCTTCACCCAATCCCACGCGGCCTTGTTGTTCTCCGCTTGGTTCGTGATGAGGAAGGGGACGACCGCCTTCTCGCGGTACCCGTGCTGATAGGCCGCGGGGTTGCCGAACCCGACGACACCGGGGACCTTCGGATCGCGCCACTCGATGCCCTGAATCCGGCCTTTGTGGCCGAGCAGGAAGTCCGCTGCGCTCTTGTTCGACCCCGTGCAGAAGTGGCCGACCGTCTCTCCGGGCTCCACGTTCGCCTCGGTGCACCGCGTGACCATCTTCTTCGTGAGCGGGAGCGCAGCGACCACGAACACGAACGCGATGGCGACGCGGAGCAGCCACCGGGGCTTTCGCGAGAGGAAGAAGTGCGTCGCGACGAAGCCTCCGATCGCGAGCATCGCGACCATCTTCAGCGCCATCGCAAAGGAGAACAGGAACCCTCCGATCGCGGCGCAGAGCACCGCGACGACGACGCGCCCCGGCCGCTCGCGGATCGTCGCGCGGAGGTGAGCCACCATGCCGATGGGAGTCGGCGCGTCCTTGGGTCGGTCCGTGGCCGATCGGTACGTTTGAGCGCGGCTCGTCGGGCCCTCCACCACGACCTCGGGGTCCGCGACGAGTCGCATCGCGAGGAGGTAGAGCGCGATGCACAGCGTCGCGGTGAGCGTCATGTGGATCTCGGCCAGGTAGTACCCGCCGAAATCGATGTATGGGAAGTAGACCGAGCCGAGGATGATCGCGACCTGCGCGGTGCGCTCGCGCGAGAGCCCGACGAGGATCCTCGTCGCGAGGCCCGCCGGCTTCGCGGCCGCGTCAGCGAGTTTCTTTGCGGGGAACGCGACCCAGCCGAGGAAGCCCATCGCGAGCGGCACGAGGCTCGCGACGATGAAGTTCAATCGCACGAGCCCCATCAGCTTCGCGGGATCGCTCTGCATGAAATACTGGAGCAGCCACGTGTTGCCTGGTGGATGCGTGATGTCCCCGATCCCGAGCTTGTAGTCCGGCTGGTTCAGCCGGCGCGCGAGATCGACGTACATCTTCATGTCCGAGTAGACGTAGTCGTTCGGGTTGTGGAGCTTGTAGATGTAGAGGTGGCGGACGATCACTCCGACCACGAACACCACGACCGTCAAGCCGAGCCAGATGAAGCCCTTGTTGCGCTTCAGCTCCGCAGGAACCGGGACGCGCAGGGGCGCCGCGACGAACGGAAGGACCAGCCACAGCGGGATCGCGAGCCAAGGGTTCCACGGCTTCGACGAACCCTCCGCCACCGGCGTGGAGTCGGCCTCAGTCTCGCTCATGGTTCCCCTCACTCCTCGGGCGGAGCAGCGCTCGGCGACCCGGAGGCCACGGCCTTCGGATCCACGTAGAACGCGGGGTTGCGGATGACCTGGTTCTTCGCCGCATCGGTCAGCCGGAACATGTAGTCGGCGAGCGACTCGAGGCCCTTGGCGCTCCGGACCGACGCGAGCGCCTTGTCGCGATCCTTCTCCCAAGACTCCTGCGAGCCGGGCTTCTTCTCCTTGAGCTGCATGATCGCGTATCCGCTCTGGAGCTTCACGACGGGTGACACGTCCCCGGGGCTCTTGAGCGCGAACGCGAGCGCGCCGCTGTCCGCGTCCGGATCCTCGTCCTCGATCGCGGGCTGGCCGATCTTGATCGGGAGGCCCGGCTCCACCGACGGAGCGTTCTCCTCCTCGGCGGGCTTGTCCAACGGCTTGTCCCCAGCGGGCTTGTCCTCGGGTTTGTCCCCCGCCGGCTTGTCGCCATCCTTCGGCTTGTCGCCTGCGGGCTTGTCGCCGTCCTTCGGCTTGTCCTTGGGCTTGTCACCGTCCTTCGGCTTGTCGCCGGCGGGCTTGTCCTTGGGCTTGTCGCCGTCCTTCGGCTTGTCGCCGGCGGGCTTGTCCTTGGGCTTGTCGCCGTCTTTGGGCTTGTCCTCGGCCTGTGCGTCCACCGGCCTCGGGCGGCGCGGCAGCTTGGCGAGGTACTCCTTCACGGCCTCATCCATCTTCTTGCCGCCCTTCAGGGCCTCCGAGACGGCGTTCGCTCCCTCGCGCGCCAGACGCTCGGCCTCGGCGTCGGCGTAGAGGCGGAGCGCGGCGTGGTGCCAACCCGCGCTCACCGCGTCGTCGCCCTTCTTGATGGCCTCGAGCGAGATGAGGTGCAGACCGAACCCGGTCTTCACCACGTCGGACACGCCGGGCGTCTCCATCTTGAAGAGGGCGTCGTCGAAGTCCTTGCCCATCGTACCCCCGCGGATCACGCAGCCGAGGTCCCCGCCGTCCTCTGCGGAGCCGTCTTGGCTGAGCTTCCTCGCGACCTCCGCGAAGGGGACGCCCGCGGCGAGGCGGCGCTTCGCCTCGTCGATCGTGTCCTGCGCCTTCTTCATCCGCGCGTCCTCGGTGTCGGCCTGCGGATCCCACTTCGCGACGATGTGCCGGGTCACGCGGCACTCGGTGAACTTGTCCTTCATCGACGCGAAGCTCGCGTCCACTCGGGCCTTGTTCTCCGAGTCCTCCGCCCACTTGTCGATCGCGGTGTCCGCGTGGTCGATCACGTACCGCCTGTAGAAATCGAATTCGAAGCGCACGTAGTTCACTTGCGCCGTCGAGGTCTCGCGGATGTAGTTGTCCTTGACCTCGTTCTCACCCACCGTCGCGCGGGTCCGGATGAGATCGCGCACGCGCTCGGCGGTCGCTTCGAGCCGCTGGTACTCCTTGAACTCGATCTCGGAGAGGAGGGACACCTCGGTGACGCGCTTGCCGTACTTCAGCTTGGAGAAGTTGCCGTCCTTGTCGTTGAAGTCCATCCCCCGGATCACCCCGAGGGTCTGACCGGCGAGGAGCTCCACGGACGCGGGCCAGGACACGCGGACGATCCCGCGGACGAGGTCGGCGTTCACCTCGTCTTCGCTCACGCTGATCTCGAGGCGCTTCGCCTCCTCCAGCAGGAGCTCGCGCTCGATCAGACCCTCGAGGGCGCGCTCCGGGATGCGGTTCGCCTTCACCCAATCGTCCCCGCGGCCCATGCTCATGAGGCCGCGCGCGGCGCGCAGGTGGTTCGCCGGGACGCACGCGCCCCGCACCTCGGCCGCGCAGCGCGGACCGGTGGCGGTGTTCTGGCCGTGGGACGGCTGGAAGCTCACGATGAAGACCACCGCGATGATGACGACGGCGATCGCGCCAAACGCTTGGTAGATGCGGTTCACGAGACCTCTTGCAGGAGCTCGCGGACGTCGGGCGGCCGCGCGCTCGCTCGCGCTCTAGCACATCGCCCTTTCGGGTAGCGCTCATTCCTCCTCCGGGTCGGGCCGCCCAACCGGGGGGCTGCGGGGAACTTCGGCCCTCGGATCCGTGTGGTATGCTCCTCGCCACGTGAATCGCCGGAGCCTCTCACCCACACCCGTGCCTGCCTCCGGTCTGCCCCAGCGGCGCGCTTCGGGCGCCAGGCGAGAGGTGAGCGACCGCGTCCGCCTCCTCATCGCCGGCACCGAGGTCGAGGGTTGGGCGCTGAACATCTCGAACGGCGGGCTCCGCTGCATCGTCGACACGGACGGCATCAACCTCGAGGAGCTCTTCGAACTCGGACGGGTCGTGAGCGTCCACGTGGGGGACGCGGCCGCGCGCCCCGCGCGCATCGTGTGGGTCCAGTCCGAGCCGGACGGTGCGATCGTCGGGGTCGCGTTCACGGATCGCGGCGAGGACGATCAGCCGCTCAGCGCCGCGCCCCAGGGTGCCCCCAAGCGCTGACCCTCCGGGGCGGAGCCGCGCGCTGCTCGGCCCGGACGGACCGCTCGCGCGCTCTCACGGTCTCCGCTACGAGCACCGGGAGGGCCAGCTCCGCATGGCGGACGCGGTCGAGCGCGCGCTCGCAGAGGCCTCCGTCCTCCTCTGCGAGGCGGGGACGGGCACGGGCAAGACCCTCGCGTACCTCGTCCCCGCCATCCTGAGCGGACAGCGCGTCGTCGTCTCCACCGCGACGAAGGCGCTCGAGGATCAAATCGTCGAGAAGGATCTCGCGCTCATCGAGGCGACGCTCGGGCTCCGGCCGACCGTCGCGCTCGTGAAGGGCCTCACGAACTACGTGTGCTTGCGGCGCCTGCGCGAGGCGAGGGGAGCGCCCGCTCACGACGCGCGCTCCGCGCGTTCGCTCCCGATCGTCGAGGCGTGGGCGCGCGAGTCGGAGACGGGAGACTTCCGCGAGCTCCACGCGCTGGGGGACGGCGATCCGATCCTCGAGGCCGTGCAGAGCTCGAGCGAGACGCGCCTCGGGCCGAGCTGCGCGTTCCACGACCGCTGCTTCGTCACGCGGATGAAGCGGTCCATCGACCAAGCGCAGATCCTCGTCGTGAACCATCACCTGTTCTTCGCGGATCTCGCGCTGAAAGCGTCCATGCCGGACGAGGTGGCGCGCGCGGGCGTGCTCGGACGGTTCGACGCGGTCGTGTTCGACGAGGCTCACCGGATCGAGGACGTCGCGACCGAGTTCTTCGGGGTCCGCCTCTCGAGCGTTCGCCTCGCGGCGCTGGCCCGCGACGCGGAGCGGGTGCTCGGCGCGCCCGCGGCGCGCGCGCTCACGCACGCGTCGCACGCTCTGTTCGACGCGGCCGCCGAGCGAGCGCCGAGCGAGGGGCGCGCGCCGCTCGATCGCGGGAACTGGAACGGCGAGCTCCTCGATGGGTGGACGGCGCTCGACGCCGCGCTCGAAGGCGTCGCCATGCTCGCCGAGACCGAGACCGACGCGGACGAGCGCGTCGCGGGGATCCGGAGGCGCGCCGACCGCGCGCGCGCCCAGCTCACGCGCGCCGCCGAACTCCCGCGAGGTGCGGTCGGGTGGATCGAGCGCGGTGCCCGCGGAACGACGCTCGGCGCGTCGTTCGTCGACGTGGGACCGTTCCTCCGCGAGCACGTGTACCGGAAGCTCGGTGCGGTCGTGCTCACGAGCGCGACGCTCACGTCGACGCCAGCGCCCCGCCCAGCGTCGATCCCCGACGTGGACGCGATCGACAGCGAGCCGCCCCCGAGCGCGCGCGCGCCGGTCGGTCCGAGCTTCTCGTTCGTCCGGGCGCGCCTCGGCCTCGACGCGGACCTCGACGTGCCCGTCGAAGAGCTCGAGGTCCCGTCGCCGTTCGACTTCGAGCGCTCGGTGCTCCTCTATCTGCCGACGGATCTGCCGGACGTGAGCGATCCCGAGTTCCTCGAGCGAGCCGCGGATCGGGCGGGTGAGCTCGTCGAGATCTCGCGCGGCGGTGCGCTCGTCCTGACCACCTCGAACCGGGCGATGCGCGCGTTCGCGCACGCGCTCCGGAGGCGCGCGTCCCTCGGCGAGCACCCGCTGCTCGTGCAAGGCGAGGGGCCCAAGGCGCGCCTCCTCGACCGGTTCCGGGAGGGCGACAGTGTGCTCGTCGCGACGATGAGCTTCTGGGAGGGCGTCGACGTCCCCGGGGACGCGCTCCGCCTCGTCATCATCGACAAGATCCCTTTCGCCGTGCCCACGGATCCGCTCGTCGTCGCGCGGAGCATGGCGATCGAAGAGCTCGGCGGGAGCGCGTTCTCGACCTATGCGCTTCCGCAGGCCGCGATCACCCTCAAGCAGGGCTTCGGTCGCCTCGTCCGCACCGCGAGCGATCGGGGCGTCGTCGCCATCCTGGACCGTCGGATCGTCAAGCGCCCTTACGGGTTTCGGATCCTCTCCACGCTCCCTTCGGCGCGTCGAACGCCGCGAATCACCGATGTCCGCGCGTTCTGTCAGGACTCTGCCATGAAAGTGCGAAGCACCTTGCGCACCTGAAGTTGTCAGACTAATAACTCGGACATGTCTCGAGGGAAGGCCGAGTCCGACCGGGTCGCCCGGGCGCTCCTCGCGGGGATCATCGCGGGCACGTACCCCGCGGGCCTCCGGCTCCCCGCCGAGGTGGAGCTCGCGTCGTCGTTCGGGTGTGGTCGGAGCACGATCCGCGAGGCGCTCCGCGAGCTCAGCACGATGGGCGTCGTGCGATCGCGGCGCGGCTCGGGCGTCGTCGTGTTGGACTTCCGTCTCGAGGGCACGCCCCAGCTGCTGCCCGCGTACCTCGCCGCCGGGGCGGGGGACACGGATCCCATCATCCTCGCGACGGAGCTCCTCCGCATGCGCTCCCTGCTCGCGAAGGAGGCCGTGCGCCTCGCCGCGCTCTACGCGAAGCCCGGCGCGCTGCGCGCGGCCCGTGAGAAGCTCGCGGCCTGGCGTCCGGATCAATCGCCCGCGGACCAGGCGCGCGCCGAGATCGCGATGTTCCGCGCGCTCGTGGGCGCGAGCCGCATCTGGCCCGCGATCTGGCTCGCGAACGCGTACTTCGCGCCGCTCGACGCGCTCCACGCGCAGTTCGCGCCGCTCGTCGGCGGATCGCCGCCCGACTTCGGCGCGTCGATGGAGCGCCTGCTCGATCTCGTCGAGGAGGGGGACGAGCCGCGCGCGTCGAAGCACTTTGCCGAGTGGATCGATCGCGTCGATCGAGCGCTCGTCGCGCGGCTCACGGCCGCGTTCCGGCCGGAGTCCCCGGCACCCGATCAGCTCGCAACCTCACCGAAGAAGAAGATCTCGAACCGAAGAGCGGAGGCCCCCCGATGATCCCGTTGCTCCTCGCCGCCGCAGGCGCGGCAAGCTCGGCCGCGCTCGCGCGTGGCCTGTTCCTCGGCTATCCCGAGAAGTCCATCGAGGGCCGAACGCTCGGCGCGAAGGAGCAGGCGATCGTCGCCGCGTGCGCGGACGCGTTCTTCCCGCCGGGGGGCCCGATCCCGATCTCGGGCACCGAGGCGGGCCTCGTCCGGTACTTCGACGAGTACGTCGCGCGCTTGCCGAAGGGGCAGGCCGTGCTGGTGCGGCTCCTGCTGTGGTTCATCGAGCACGCGCCCTGGATCTTCGGGCCGAGCCGCACGCGCTTCAGCGCCCTGGGCCTCGACGCTCGCCTCGCCGTGCTGCAGCGCATGCACCAGAGCCCGATCTACTTCCGGCGCGTCGCGTTCCTCTCGATGCGCACCATCCTCACGATGGGCTACCTCGCGCACCCGGACGTGATGCGCGCGATGCGCATGGCGCACGACGCGACGCCCTTCGAGGCGCGCCCCGCGCCGCGCGCGGTCGAGGTGCACCCATGAACGCAGACAAGCGCCTCGACGTCGTCCGAACCCCGCGCGCGCCCGATCTCGGCGGCGCCGACCCGCACGCGGGTGTGAAGGTGTTCGCGGACTACACCCGGGAGCTGCGGCTCGAGGCGGACGTCGTCGTCGTGGGCTCGGGCCCGGGCGGAGCGGTCGTCGCGAAGGAGCTCGCCGAGGGCGGGCTCGACGTCATCCTCGTGGAGGAGGGGCCGCCCTTCGGCAAGAAGGACTTCACGCAGGAGGCCGCGGCCTCGATGCATCAGTTCCTCCGCGAGTCGGGCACGCGCGCGACGCGCGGAAACATGTTCATCCCGACGATGCAGGCGAACGCGCTCGGCGGCGGCTCGCTCATCAACTCGGCGATCTGCGCGCGCGCGCCCGAGTGGGTGTGGAACAAATGGGGGGACGCGACGGGCGTCGATCTCTCGGCGGATCGCCTCGCGCCGCACTTCCAGCGCGTCGAGGAGTTCCTGTTCGTGGGGCCGACGCCGACCGACGTACAGGGCGATCGGAACCTCAAGTTCAAGAACGGCTGCGACGCGCTCGGCATCTCGAGCGAGCCCACGTGGAGGAACGTGGCCGGCTGCAAGGGCTCGGGCGAGTGCTTCACGGGCTGTCGGAACGGGGCCAAGAAGTCGACCGACGTCAGCTACGTACCCGCGGCGATCCGCGCGGGGGCGCGCGTCTACACGAGCCTGCGCGCGGAGCAGGTGACGACGGACGGCCGCAAGGCGACGGGGGTTCGGGGCCACGTCGTCGCGCCCTTCACGGGCGCGGAGGGGCCCTCGTTCGAGATCCGCGCCCGCCGCGTGGTGCTCGCGGCAGGCTGCATGCAGACCCCCGTCATCCTGCAACGGAGTCGCATCTGTGAGGAGAGCGGCTACGTCGGCAAGGAGCTCATGCTCCACCCGGGCCTCGCAATCATGGCGATTTTTCCGGACGTCATCGATCCGTGGAAGGGCGCGACGCAGGGCTACCACTCGCTCCACTACTTGAAGGAGGGCATCAAGCTCGAGGTCCTCTGGTCCCCACCCGCGGTGCTCGCCGCGCGCCTTCCCGGCCTCGGGCACGACTACCAGCGGCACCTCCTCGACTACCGGAGGATGGCGCCGTTCGACGTGATCATCGCCGCCGACCGCTCCCGCGGGACCGTCCGCGCGAAGAGCAGCGGCTGGGACCCCGACCTCACGTTCCAGTTCCACGACGACGACGTCCGCCTCATCCAGCGCGGGCTCGGCATCCTGAGCGACATCTGCTGGGCGGCGGGCGCGGAGTCGATCCTACCGGGGCTCCACGGGATCCCGGACGAGATCCGCTCGAAGGCCGACGCCGAGGTGATCCGCACGATGAAGCTGCGCGGGAGCGACACCATCACGGCGGCGAACCACGCGTTCGGCAGCACGCGCATGTCCCGCGATCCGAAGAAGGGCGTGGTGGACGATCGGGGTCGATGTCACGGCTACGACAACCTCTTCATCGCGGACACGGGCATCTTCGCGGGGAGCCCGGCCGTGAACCCGATGCTGACCTGCATGGCGCTCGCGGACCGCATCGCGCGCGGGATCCTCGACGCCTCGTAGCTCATCTGGATCGCGAGGGGGCGGGTCGGGCACGCGTCGATGGACGCGCGCCGCCCCTCACGCGATGTCGCCCGCCCGACCGAATCGAGCTCCGCGGGGACCGGCGGTGGAGCGCGCCTCCGACGACGCAGCGGACCCGGGGCGAAGGGCCCGATTGGCCCGAGCGATCGGACGCCTGCGCGGCGGAGAAGTCGACGCAGAAAACGGGTGAACGGCCTCTGAATTGTCGTACACTGAGGCTCGTGCCCGTTCGGCCGCGCCAAAGGAACTTTGTGCGGCGGCGTTCGTCGAATCACCCGCTGCCGCAGTCGACGCAGGCAGCAACCCCGCGCCGACCGAAGGTCGGACAGTCAGCCTGGCCCCCCGCCGAGAACCACGCCCTATGAAGATCACCTGCCATTCGTGCGCCGCCAAATACACGGTCTCGGACGAGAAGGTCCAAGGCAAGACGGTGAAGATGAAGTGCCGCAAGTGCGGCTCGACCATCGTCGTCGGAGGCGCGCAGCACGCGGACGCTTCGCCCCAGGACGAGGCGACGGTCGCGGCGGGCGGGCCCGCGGATCCGGGGGCGGATCTCGCGGCGGGGAGCTTCCTCGTCAACGTGAACGACGGGGATCAGCGCACGATGACCTTGGCGGAGGTCGTCGACGCCTACCGCTCGGGCGTCGTGAACGGCGACACGTACGTGTGGTCCGACGGGATGACGGATTGGCAGCCGATCAGTGAGAACGCCGCGATCAGCGGGGCCCTGGGGGGCAACGGTTCGGCGAACGGGAACGGGAACGGGAACGGTGGTGGGTACGCGGTGGCAGCGCCGGAGCCGCTCGCGGCGGCCGCTGCCCCTACGCCGGCGGTGGACACGCGCCCCGCGGCGCGGCGGGACTCGGGCCGGCGGAGCGGCGACCTCTTCTCGGGTGGGATGGGTGACGGAGGCCTGAGCTCGTCGCTCTCGTCGAGCTCGGCGAGCGCTGGCAAACGGGACGAGAACTCGGTGCTGTTCTCACTCAGCGCGCTCACGACGACAGCGCCCGCGAAGACCAGCGCCGGCAGCACGACGGCAACGAAGGAGGACTCGGGCCTCATCGATTTGAAGGCGCTCGCGGCGGCGCCCGCGCCCGCCGCGAGCGGCACCGCACCGATGCTCGAGACGGTGGGGCTGTTCCCGCTGGGCGCTCCCGTGCTCGCGCCCCCGCCCGTCGCAGCGCCGGTCGCCGTCGCGGCGGAGCCGCCAAAGGCGAAGAGCAACATGACGGTCGTACTCATCCTCGGCGTGCTCGCCGTCGTGGGTATCTCCGCGGCCGTGTTCCTCGCCGTGCGGGGCGGTGGAGGCGCCGCGACCACGGCCACCGTCGCCGCCAACACGACGCCGACGACGCAGGCACCGACCGCCGCGCAAAACCCCGTGCCTCAGCCGACGACCCCGTCGACCACACCGACTGCGCAGAACCCGGATCCCGGCACGACGCCCTCGGCGACGCCGTCGGGCACGCCCACGGTGCCTGGGAAGCCGAACCCGAACCCGAATCCGAATCCGAACCCCAACATCAAGACGCCGCCGCCCCCGAACACGACGCCGACGACACCGACCACCAAGCCGACCACGAAGCCGCCGTCGGCGTGCCCGTGCCCGGCGGGTGACCTGATGTGCGCCATGCAGAAGTGCGCTGGAAAGAAGTAGTGTCTCGATCGCGGTGGCTCGGGGCAGATCGTCTGTCCCTCGTCTCCGCCGCGGTCCTCGCGTCGGTGGTCCTCGTGTCGGCGTGCGCCGCTAGTAGCGGCAATCCCGTGGACGTGGTCCTCGGTCCCGACCTCGAAGTCGCCGCTCCACGGGAGGTCGCTCCGTCCGAGTCCGTGCGTGAGGCGCGCGACGAGGAGCCGATCACGTTCGAGGCTTGGAGTGACCGGTTGCGCGAACGTGCGCGCGCGTCGGCGACGCCCGTCGCGGTGCTCGTGTGCGCCGATTGGCTCGCGGCCTGTCCCGAGCTGGAGCGAGACGTCTGGACGGACGGCGGTGTGCGCGCCGCCGCGCGCGCGTTCATTCTGGCGCGCCTCGACGTCTCGGCGGCTTCACGGAGCGATGACGAGGCGCGCCGCGCCCTCGGCGCGGAGCACGTGCCGGCTCTCGTCCTGATCGACCCGTCCGGGGCGCGCGTCGAACGCTGGAGAAGGGATGACCTCGATGCGCCTTCGATCGCCTCTGCGCTGCGTGAGTTCGGGGCGCGCTGAGGGCCCTCGAGCAGGCCGCTCGCCTCGTGTCGCCGAGCGCCGACGAGGCGGCGACCGTCCGTCGACGATCGATTCGGGGGTGAGACGTCGTGGGCGCGTCGAGGTTGCGCTTTGCCCCCTCGGCGCGAGGTTGGTAGAACGGCAGCGGACATGAGCGTTCCGACGGCGCCTCGCGTGAGCCTCGTACTCGGAGCGCTGGGTCTCGCGTTGGGCTGCGGCGCGAAGCCGCCAGCGGCGCCGGTGAAGCCCGTCGCCCCCGCGACGGGCCCGTGGAAGCCGAGCTACCCGCAGTCGCGCACCTTCCCGGATCTCTCCCCGCAGGAGTGGGCCAACATGCCCGCGCCCACGCGGGCGTCCGAGGCGGGCGCCGACAACCGCATCGTGGGGCGGATGCGGGTTCGCGTTCGCGAGGGCGGCGTCATGGAGCGCGCGGACGATCTCCTCCCCATCGGTCGCGCGAGCGCGATCGAGCTCCCGTCGCGGCTCGGAGGCGGGTACGTGTTCACCGTGATCACGAGCCACGGCTCGCAGATCTACCGCGCCGAGGAGTGGCTCTCCCGCCTCCAGCCGCTGCTTCAGGTGACGTCGACCGCCGACGCGGAGGGGCCGATCGTCGTCGGGTTCGATCGGCTCTATTTGCGACTCAAAAGCAACAACGACCTCATCGCGTTTGACCCGAAGACCGGAAAGGCGATGCCGCTCGGCTCGCTGCCCGTGGCGCCGTCGTACGGCGACATGGTCTTCGTGGATGGCTGGCGCGCCGTCGTCGAGTCCGAGGTCACGGGCGTGATGGCGACGTTCGACGCGGGCGCCACGTGGAAGGTCGTGCCGATCGACGCGCCCATCAGCGGGATCACCGCGATCGGCGGGGATCCCTCCATCATGGTCGAGGGAGGTGAGTATCGACTCGACGCGCGGGGGCAGCTGAACTTTTCCCGCGCCCAAGAACCGGCCCCGAGCGTGAAGGAGTCGACGCTGAACGCGAAGTCGAAGGTGTCGCCGCTCGGCCGGCGCCCGCTGCGCGCCGCGCTCGAGGACGGCTATCCCGACGAGAACCGCACGGGCGTGGTGCTCCGCGGAGGCGCTCTCGCGCGCGTCTCCCTCGACGACGGATCCGTCGTGGAGATGGAGGAGCACGCGGTGCCCGAGACGCTCAGCTGCCACGCGATCAAGCTCGGCCCGAAGTTCGGCTTCGTGTGCGGTGAGCCTTCCGGCGGGACGTCCCTCTACGAGTTCCACTCGCCTCTCTCCGTCGCGGAGGTCGCCTCGTTCGACGAGCCGCGCGTGGTGGTGGAGAGCGGACAAGGGCTCGTCGTCATCAGCGGCTCCTGCGGTCGGATCGACGAGCCCGCGCCTTCCACGGATGGGAAGAAGCCGCCGAAGAGCTTCTGCGTGCGCGCCCTGGACGGGACGCTCCGCGAGATCCGCGTTCGTGGGAACGTGGGCGCGGAGCGCGTCGTGGCGCTCTCGGACGGCCGCGTCGCCGTGCTCGTGCCGCCCCGGCCCGGCTCGCTCGGACAGATCTCGCTGATCGACAAGGCGACGGCGAAGCACGTCACGATCAAGATCTCCGAGGACGCGCCGCTCCAGCAGCTCGAGACCGGCATGTGGCTCGACGGCTTCCAGGAGAGCGCGCCCGACGAGATCGCCGGATGGGTGGAGGCCGGCGGCCCGATCCTGGGCGTGCGCATCAAGCTCGACGGCACGCTCACACCGGGACAGCTCGCCGAGGAGGAGCGCGGCGTGATGGTGTCCGGCCCGTATGGACTCGCGGTCGGCGCGCAGGGCAGGGCGCTCGAGACGGTCGACGGAGGGATGACCTGGCAAGACATCGTGCTGCCCGTGTTGCCGAGCCGGGGGAACGTCGAGCGCAGTGACGACCGGGTGCGGCGCTGCGGGACGATCGGGTGCGCGCTGCCCGGAATCTTGCGCGTCGGCTGGGCCGAGCCCCACGTCACCGGGGATCTCGACGAGGCCCCCGATCCCGACGTCCTCCGCGTCGCGATGAATCGGCTCGTCCACGCGCCGCTCGAGGTCGCCTGTGGCGGCCCCACGTCACCCAAGAAGCGGCCGGGGACGAAGCGCCCCTCGCTCGCCTACGGTCAAGCGCCTGGCGGGTGGAACGACTTCCTCGACACGGACGCCCCCGTCCTCGCGACGGACGAGGTCGGGTTGGACAACGGCGCTCCGTTCGATCAGACGCCCATGCGCGCGTACGTCTGGGGAAAGAAGGACTCCGACTGGGCGCGCACGGGGCGCCTCGAGTTTCGATTTGGCGATCGGTTCAGCCTCGATCCGGTGCGCGCGAGCGCGGTCACGCGGTCGTTCTGGAACGATCAGGACGCCGCCGGCATCGCGTTCGGCGTGGGCGGTCAATACGCGTATTCCGTGAGCTGGAGCGCCTCCCCGGATCCCTCGGGCGCGGCCGCGATCGCGTGGGCGTGCCGTTCCAACGCCTGCCAGCTCTACGGCGTCGACGATGGGCGCGCCGTGCTGCCATTTCGTGCGGGGCGCGGCGCCAACGGTCTCGTCCCACCGCTCTGGGGATCGACGGTGCGGGTGGGCGAGAGCTGGTTCTACCTGGGGGACGGCGTCCGCCCGGATCACCTCGCGCTCTACCGCGTCGACCTCGGCACGACGCGGCTCGTGAAGGAGCTGCCGCGGCCCCACGCACCTCGCTACGTGAGCCAGCAGCCGCTCCGGCTCGTGCGGCGCGCGAGCGGAAGCGGCATCGGCATCACGTTCACGATGCGGCGGAGCTACGACGATCGGCGCGGGGAGCGGTTCGTCGTTCCCCTCGATGCGGAGACGGGCGAGGTCGGCGAGGCCATCGACTTGGGGCAGAACGACCTCGGCTCGCTGGGGCTCCGCGCCTGCGACGAAGCGCGCGACGGGTGGGTGATGGAGCTCTCGGCGAACGATCCGATCGCGCTCGTCGACGTCCTCGGGGAGTCCTACTTCATGGACAGCGTGGACGCGCGCGTGCGCCTCGATCCGGGGTACGGCTGCGTCGAGGCGCTCACCGCGCAGACGGATCGCGATCCGCCGAGCGGCGCGAAGGCGCCGTCGGGCGCGCCCAAGAAGGTGGACTCGCCCCCTCTCGACACGTTCCCTCTGGTCGTGTCCCAGCAGGGCTCGGGGCAACGCCTCGGGTTCTCGTGCAGCGTCACGAAGGAGTGAGCCCCGCACCTCGGGTCTCGACGGCTCGCCGCCAGATCCACTATCGTCGCGACGCGGCCATGCCATGCCCAGCCTGAGCTCACTCATCGTCCAGCGGCAGGTCGCCACGGTGCAAGAGGTCGAGCAGGCGATCGCGCGTCAGGTCATGCACGGCGGCGACCTCGTCACGAACCTCCTCGAGGTGGCGCCGCACTGCGAGCTGCTGCTCGCGCCAGTGCTCGGCGAGAGCGTCGGGCTCACGGCCGCCGCGCCCGGGCGGCTGCCCGCCCCAGACTCGGAAGTGCTGGACGACATCCCGGCCGAAATGGCGCTCGGGCACGGCTTTTTTCCGCTCCAGCGGGACGGCCTCGTGCTCGTCGTGGCGACGCCCGCGCCCGTCGCTCCCGCCGTGGAGAGCGCGCTTCAGGGGTCCCTCGGGCTCCAGCTGATCCAGCTCGCCGCCCCCTCGATTCGCGTGCGCGAGGGCATCGCGGCGCACTACGGAATCCCGCTCGAGCCTCGGCAGCTTCAGCTCGTCAAGCGCCTCGACGCGGCCTACAGCGCGAGCGACGTGCGGGAAGCGATCGCGCAGGAGCACAGCGCACCGCTGATGCTCCCTCGCGCGCCGAGCTTCGCGCCGAGCACGTTCATGAGTGGGCTGCCCGGCCCCTACGACGCGGCGGCGACGCGGCAGCCGGACGCTCAGGCCGAGGAGGCATGGACGGAGGATCGTCCGGGTGCGCTGGACGATGGATGGGGGGAGGAGGCGCACGCCGAGCCCGCGGGGGTCGATGAGTCTCCGCGCGAGGCTATCCCCCCCGTCGCAGTGCCCCCCGTCGCAGTGCCCCCCGCCGCAGTGCCCCCCGTCGCAGTGCCCAGCGCTCCCGAGCCCTCGAGCACGTTCTCCGATCGGTGGGACGAGCCCGCGATCGACGCTCCGCGAGGCCCCGCGTCGTCTCCGCCGGGCGACGACGCGCTCGATCGCGCGACGGTGTCGGACCCCGAGGCCCTCGGCCGCGCGGACGCGCTCCGCGTTCCCGAGCCGGACGACGAGGCGATGCCCCCCAGCATCCACGGCCGGGAGACGGTGCCGACGCCGATCGACGTGCTGGCCGTGCTCGATCCGCCGCGCGCCGCGGAGCCACCTCCCGTCGAGTCGTTGACGGAGCGCGCGCCTCTCGTGGCGCCCTCCGCGGCGCCGAGGCAGCCCTCGGCGCCGCACACCATCGAGGACGAATCCCCGCCGCCCCCGAGCATCCTCAACCGGCGCGCGCTCCACGTGCTGCTTCGTCGTGAGGTCAACGCCGCGCGAGCGCACGAGGGATCGGCGCGGCGCCGAGGGCCGTTCCCACGGCCCGACGCGGAGCGCGAGCTCGAGGCGGCGACCACCGCGGATCAGATCGTCGACGTCTTCTTCGCGTTCACGTCGCAGTACTTCGAGTACAGCGCGCTCTTCCGCGTCCAGAGCGACATCGCCGAAGGGCGCGACGCGTGGGGCCCAGGGGCTCCCCGCGAGAAGGTCCTCGGCCTCGGCGTTCCGCTGGATCTGCCGAGCTCGTTCGCGCGCGCGAGAGAGCAGGCGTCGATCATCCTGACGCGGATGAACGAGGACGATCTCGACGTCGAGCTCCTCTCCGATCTCGGCCGATCGCGGCCGAAGGGGAGCACGCGCGCGGGCGCGATCGTGCCGATCGCGCTCAAGTCGCGCGTCGTCGCGCTGCTCTACGGCGATGATCGCGACCGCGACGTCACCGTCGTGCAGGTGGGCGATCTCTTTGGGTTCACGGGCCTCGTCGCGCAGAACCTCGAGCGCATCGCGTTGACGAAGAAGCGGGGAGGGCAGGCGCCGCCGAAGGTGCATGTGCCCGCGCGCTCGAACGCGTTCGCCCCCACCGGGCCGGCCGCCGTGCCCATGGCGCGCGCCGGCCCGGGCCTCGTCACCCTGTTCGCACCCGACGAGCGGTCGAGCGAGCGCCCGCCGCCGCGTGTATCTCCGGGCGCGGAGAGCGTGAGGCCACCGCCGCCCAGGGGTGGCGGCGACAGCGGCCCCGCGTACGCCGCGACTGCGCTCCCACGAGAGCGGTCGGCGCCCCCAGCCGCCGCGCCGCTCGACCGCTGGGATCCCGCCCGAGCAACACACCTCCTCGGACTCGACCCGCCCCGTACGACGACGTCGCGTTCCAGGGCGCGTCCCAGGAGTCGGCGTTCGGTCGCGTCGGCGGGAAGGACGCCGTGCACGCGTCCACGCTGCTCGGACCCGGCGAAGATCGGGACGCGCGCGGAGACGCCACCACGCTCCCGATCGATCGCGGCGAGGCTTTCCATCGTGGCGAGGCCATCGATCGCGGCGAGGCCATCGATCGCAGCGAGGCCGTCGATCGCGCCGAGATGCGCGCGCCCGTGGACGCCGGGCAGAGTCACCGCCCGCTCCGTCGCGAGGAAGACGACGACGCGTCGCGGTGGCTCGTCGATCAGAGTCAATCGCCCTCACCGCCGCCGGCGCGCGTCGCGAGCCCCGTCCGAAGCAGCGAGTACATGATCATCCCGGATCGATCCCCGCCGCTTCGGCCCGAGGTCGAGGCGCAGCGGGCGCGAGAGGCGGCGGTGTTCGGGCCTTACGGCGCGCTCCTCATGAAGGCGGGCGTCGGGGGGCTGCAGGGCGAAGAGGCCCTCGCGGAGCTCGCGCGCGAGGCGGAGCACGATCTCCCACGGATCATCGTGGGGTTCCCGGGGCCGCTCCTCGTCGACCGCCTTCGCCTGCGGGATCAAATCCCGCCCGCGTCGCAGTGCGGCCCGCTCCTCAAGCTGCTCGTGATGCTCAGGCGGTTCTCCGTCGGACACATGACCGTGAAGAGCGCTTCGCCGGAGGTGGAGCACCGCTTCTGGGCGACGCACGTCCTCGGCGAGCTGTTGTTCCCCGAGTCCTCCTCGGCGGTCCTCCCGCGGCTCTTCGACGACGACGTGATGGTGCGGCGGGTCGCGCGCCGGGCCGCGGTGGACCTGGTGGCCGCCGGCGCCGCGGGTGAGCCCCTGAAGCGCAGCCTCGCGAACATGGTGACGAACACGGATGAGCCCGTGCACCGCCGCGTGCTGGCGATCGAGACCTTGGGCGAGATGCGCGCCGCCCCGTTGATCCCGGCCCTCATCGGCGCGCTGGGGGACGTGAACGACACCATCATCGAGACCGCGCGCCGCTCCCTTTTGCTGATCACGCGCCAGGATCTCGGCCCGAACGCGGGCGTCTGGCACGCCTGGTGGGACGCCAACCGCCACAAGAACCGGATCGAGTGGCTCATCGACGCGCTCACGCACGAGACGCCGAGCCTTCGCCGCGCCGCCGGCGACGAGTTGAAGCAGCTCACCAACGAGTACTTCGGGTACTACGACGATCTGCCGCCCCGAGAGCGCGAGCGCGCGCAGCAGAAGTACCGGGAGTGGTGGCGCGACGAGGGGCAGTTCCGGTTCCCGACCGTCTGAGACAGGCGTTGTCGGGTTTTTGGGGCGCCGCGCCGCTTGATCTGACGCGAGGTTGCCCGCTACCGTCCGTCTCCTATGAGCGCACCGACGGGCGAGCCGGAATGGGTGATGATCGGTCTGGATGAGAAGGTCGCGCGGCGGCAAGGCCTCCCGTGGCAGATGCCTGTCCCGAAGGAGCACTTCGAAGCGCTCGCGGACAAAGGCCTCCCCGCGGACAAGGCGCGCGCCTGGGCCAGCGACTTCCTGAACAACACGGAGGTCGGCAAGAACGCCGCGTGGCGGAAGAAGAACAACAAGCTCTTCATCTCGCTCCAGAACTTCATCGACAAGGGGCCGCTCTGGCAGAAGGCGCAGAAGGCGTTCGCCGAGAACGACTTCGAGAAGGCGATCAGCAACCTCAAGAAGATCACCGTCCTCGACGACGACGATCACTCCGCGAAGCTGAACCTCGCCTCCGCGTACGCGAACCAGGCGCAGTACGAGAGCGCGCTGAAGCAGTTCAAGGCGTGCAGGGCGACCTACGAAGGGGACGCCGATTACCACATGGCCGTCGGCCAGGTGCACGTCGCCATGCGCAAGAACGACGAGGCGATCAACGAGATGGTCCTCGCGCTCGAGGCGAAGCCCGATCACCAAGGCGCGCTCGACACGATGGTGAAGCTCGGCGTTCTGACGCGCATCTACGAGAACCCGAAGGACGCCGGATCGCTCATCTTCGTGCGGAGCGACTCGGTGCTCGACTACCTCAAGGACGAGTGGAGCAAGCCCGGCAACGACGGGCTGCCGCGCACCGTCGACTTCTTCCTCGAGCAGCTCACGTACCACGAGCGCGAGCAGCGCTGGCACGTCGCCCTAGCGGCCGCGGAGCTCGCGATCGCCGCGGCCGAGAAGGCCGAGGGCGACTCGGCCGCGCTCATCGAGCGCGCCGAGCTCGCACGGATCTCCTGCCTGCGCTCGCTCGGGCGCAACGACGAGGCGCTCGCGGCCGCGCGCGCCTACGCGGAGAGGAACCCGAAGAGCGGCGGCGTACACGTCGAGATCGCGCGGGTCTACCGTGCGCTCGGCAAGACCGAGGAGGCGACGGCGGAGGTCAAGACCGCGCTCGAGAAAGACCCGGGGGATCTCTCCGCGCTACAGCTCCGGTTCTGGCCCGAGGACACGAGCGACCTCCACACGGTCAACGCGACCATCCCGGAGCTCCAGGCCTTCAGCGAGGCGCACGCGGAGCACCCGGGCGTGTGGCGCAGCCTCGCGCGCGCGAAGCTCGTGGTGGGCCGCCTCGACGAGGGGATCGATCTGCTGAAGAAGGCCGTGAAGCTCCGCGAGAGCGACGACGATCTGCGCAGCGAGCTCTGGGCGGAGCTCGCGAAGCAGCAGCGCTGGACCGAGATCATCGACGATTCGAAGACGCTCGGTGACATGAAGAAGCGCGACTGGAAGCTGCGCTGGAACGAAGCGGAGGCCTACCTCGGGGAGGGGAAGCAGGTCGAGGCGCGCGCTCTCTTCAGCGCGATCAACTTCGACGAAGATCTCCACGTCGACATCCGTCGCCGCGCGAAGCGCGCCGTCCAGAACCTCGACGATCCGACTGCGCGCGCCGTGCTCCCGGGCAGCCCCGAAGCCGCCGCAGCGGGTGAAGCGCCCTCCGAAGGCTGACGCAGAACCGAGAAAGAACGCCAAGGCCGGCAAGAGCGCCAAGAGCGCCAAGAAGAGCGAAATGTTCTCTCTCTTCTTGGCGGCCTTGGCGGTTTTCTGTCTCTGCGTCTGCCTCTGCCGCTCTCAAGCAGGCGTTGGGCGTTTCGCCTTCTTCACCTTCTTCGGCTTCTCCTCGACGGGCGCGGACGCAGGGTGGGGCGCGCTCCGAATCGCCTCCTGCGCCACGCGGATCGCTTCGGCGAGGGCCGTGCCTCGCTTCGAGGAGGGGAGCTCGGGCGCGTCGGCGCGCTTCGGCGTCACCATGCCGTGGATCAGGCGGCTGCCGCGGTCGAAGGCGACGTACGACCAGGCCCACTGGATCAGCACGACGAAGCGGTTCTTGAAGCCGATGAGCAGCGCGATATGAATCGTGAGCCAAGCGAGCCAGGCGACGAACCCCGAGAGCTTCGCGAAGCCGATGTCCGCGACGGCGCGCGCACGCCCGATCGTGGCGAGCGATCCTTTGTCGACGTAGTGAAACGGCTTGCGCTCCTTGCCGGCGATCGAGGCGAGGATGTTCTTCACCGCGTGCCGGCCGCCCTGCACGGCCGCGGGCGCAACTCCGGGGACCCACACGCCGTCCTGCTGGAGCGCCGCGAGATCGCCGATGACGTAGACCTCGTCGTGGTTCGGGATGCTGAGCTCGGGCGTCACCAGGACTCGACCGGCTCGATCGAGCGGGACCCCGAGCGTGCGCGCGAGCGGTGATCCGGCGACGCCCGCTGCCCACACGATCGTCTTGCAGGGAAGCCGCTCCTCGCCGATGAACACGCCGTCGTCATCCATGTTGGTGACGCGCGTGTTCACGCGCACCTCGACGCCGATGGACTCGAGGGACGCCTGCGCCTTCGCGCTGAGCTTCTCGGGATAGCCCCCGAGGACGCGGTCGCCGCCCTCGAGGAGGACGATCCGCGCGTGCGTCGGATCGATCCGGCGAAACTCGTGGGCGAGCGTCTTCTTCGCGATCTCCGCGAGCGCGCCCGCCATCTCGACGCCCGTCGGGCCCGCGCCCACGACGACGAACGTGAGCAGCGCGGCCCGCGCCTTCTCGTTCGTCTCCCGCTCCGCGGCCTCGTACGCGATGAAGATGCGCTGCCGGATGAGCAGGCTCTCGTCGATGGTCTTCAGGCCGGGCGCGAGGCGCGCGTAGTGCGCGTTGCCGAAGTAGGAGTGAGTCGCCCCGGTCGCGAGGATCAGGTAGTCGTAGTGGACGTGGTCGACGTCCCCGTCGTACCCGGGAGCGAGGTCGACGCGCTTCGCCTTCGGGTCGACGTGCGTGACCTCCGCCATGAGGACGGTGCAGTTGTCCTGATCGCGGAGGATGCGCCGGATCGGCGTCGCGATGTCGGCGGGGTTCAGGCCGGCCGTCGCCACTTGGTAGAGCAACGGCTGGAAGGTGTGGTGGTTCGTCTTGTCGAGGAGGACGACCTCCACCGGCGCACGCTTCAGCGCCTTCGCAGCGTAGAGCCCGCCGAAGCCACCTCCGATGATGACGACGACGGGCTTTCCGCTGCGGCTCATGGCTCTACTTGTGCTCCTCGATCCACTTGTTCATGAACTTCGCGCTCGCGTCCCACCCATCACGTAGGGACTTGTCCGTGCTGCTTTCAACCATCCCGCCGATGCCAAAGATCTTCGCCTCGATGATGAGCTCCACGTTGCGCTTCACCTTCCCGGGACCCGCGGGGGCGATCGTCACCGTGCCCTCCTGGCGGATCTTGTCGGCCATCACGCTGGGCGTGAGCTTGTACTTCCAAACGCGGGCCTTCTTGTCCATCGAGCCCACCTCCGTGTAGCGGAAGCTGTCGCCCATGAGCTTGGCGACGGGCCCAGGGACGTTCGTCATCTTCGGCTTGCCGGCGGTCTTGCGGCGGACCTCGCTGTCCGTCTCCGTCTGCTCGATGATGCTCCACTCGGGGAACCCGAGGCCCTCCTTGTAGAGCTTCTCGTTGAACTCCTTGTCGAGGAACAGCTTCCAGAACGTCTCCTCGTCGCAGTTGATCTCGTGGCTCATCTTGGTCGTGGTCATCGGTCCTGCCTGCCATGCGCGGGTCGTGCCGCGCCCGAAAGGAGCGCCTGAAGCGCTCAGCCATGGAGTAGATGTAGGATATTCGCCTACCTAAGGGGTTCTGCGTATCGTACTCGAACCACGCTCGACGGATAGGCGTGTGTTGGAGGTCCCATGCGCACTCGATCGCTCCGCTACATCCCTCGCCGGCCCTCCCGGCACCCGATTCGACTCCACTGCGAGGTCGTGCGCGAGCGCGACTTCAAGCGTGTCTCGAGCGAGATCATCGAGCTCTCCGAGTCGGGCCTGCTCCTCCGACCCGAGGCGAGGGTGTTGACCGGCGACGAGCTGATCGTGAGCTTCATGGCGCCGTTCTCTCGCATCTTCATCGACACCGAAGCGACGGTCGCGCGCGTGGTGCACGGACGCCGCCTCACGGATGGAGGCCCCGCCGTCGGCGTCGCGTTCAACGATCTCGACGAGGTGTCGCTCGCGCTGCTTCGCCGACACATCGACATGCTCCCGCTGTCGACCCCGCATCGACGCGTCCTCTCCTGAGCTCTCGCGCCCCTTCGAAACCGCGAAGGCGCCCGTCGAGGGCGCCTTCGTCGTGTCGAGCGTGCGAGGCTTCGAACTCAGGTGGCCGGCGCGTCGGTCGCGGGCGCGGGCGCCGGCGGCTCCTTCGCCTTGAAGTCCCAGCTGAACGTCGCCTCACCGCGGAGATCGTCCGCCGGGGAGAGCGTGAGCGACTGGAGCTGGTTCGTCACGCACTGCTGCACCGCCTCGGGCGCGCTGGACTTCGCCTTGTCGACGGCGATGTTCGTGAACTTCCCCGTCCCTTCCTGCACGGTGAAGTTCACGGTGACGCTGCCCTGCGCCTTGCGGTCCGCCTTGAGCGCCGCCGTGTAGCAGTCGCTGACGGCCTGGTGCGTTCCGTCGATGAGCTTCTGGGTGTCGTCCCGGTAGACCTCGGGAGCGCGGCCGCTCGCGCAGCCCACGGCGAAGGAGGCGGCGCAGCCGAGACCGACGACGGCGAAGATGGTTTTCAGGTGTGTCATGTTCGTCTCCCTCACTTCTTCGGTGCGTCGCCCTTCTCGAGGACGATGAATTCAACCCGGCGGTTCTTGATGCGCCCTTCCTCCGTGTCGTTGCTCGCGATGGGCTTCTCGATGCCGTACCCGTGCGAGCTGAGGCGCGAGGCGTCGACGCCGCCCTTGCCGACCAAGTACGCCATCACGGACGCCGCCCGGGCCTCGCTGAGGACCTTGTTCTGCTGGACCCCGCCGTCGCTCGAGGCGTGACCGCCGACCTCGAGCTTCTTGATCTCGGGGTGCGCCTTGATGACGCCGGCGACCTCGTCGAGGAGACCGAACGACTCGGGCTTGATGTCCGCCTTGTTGATCTCGAACTGGACCGTCTGGTCGATCTTGATCTCGTTCCCGGAGAGGATGGCGTGCGTCACCTTCGGAGTGACGATGAGCGGCTTCGGGGGCGCCATGCCTTCGATGTCTATCGCGCTCTTCCCTTCGAAAATGACGGCGCCACCACCGCAACCCGAGAGGGCGGCGCCAAGGGCAAAGAGGATCAACGTTCGCGAGGTCTGCATGTTTGCTCCAAAGGCTGACTGTCCAACGACTCACGACCGCAGCGCGGTCGACCGGCGCGCTCCGAGGTTCCCGCCCTGCGCCTGTCCAAGTGGGGGTGCTTGGCTCAAAAGCCGAGCCCCGCCCCACGAGGAGCGCGCGGAACGTAGTCCATGGGTACGGGGTTTGGCCACACAAAACGGTCGAGCTCGCCCCGCAAAAGGCTGCTCAGCGGCTCGCGCGAACCATCGCCTCGAGGCGATCGAGCGCGAGGCTCAGCATCTCCTCCGGCGGGCCGAACGAGAACCGGATGTGCCGCGCGAAGCGCGACGCGCGGCCCGCCCGGCGCTTGCCCGGGTTCACGTCGAAGAACTGCCCGGGCACGACAATCACCTTCCGCGAGAGCGCCGCCTTGAAGAACGCGGTCCCGTCGTTCAATCCGTCCGGGAGGTCGGCGACCGAGCCCCAAACATAGAACGTGCCCTCGGGCGGCACGTCGATGCCCACGCCGATGCGGCGCAACCCCTCCATCATGCGCTCGCGCTTCGCCGCGAACGTTTGCTGGATGGCCGACGTCTCCGCTCGCACGTGATCGAGCGACAGCAGCTCGATCGCCGCGCGCTGCATCGGCTTGCTGCCGCCGCCGTCGAGGAAGCTGCCCGCGCTCGCGACCGCGTCGATCACGCTTCGCGGCCCCACGGTCCACGTGACGCGCCACCCCGGATAGCGCCAATTCTTCGTCAACCCGTCGAACAGCACGACGGGGTCCGAGTCCACGTCCTCCACGTACCGGGCGGCGCTCTCCATCGGCGCCGCACCGCCCATGCCATAGACGTAGTGCGAGTAGAACTCGTCGAACAGGAGGGTCGAGTCGAGCTCCTTCGCCGTGCGGACCCACGCGGCGAGCTCCTCCCCGCGGATGTGCCTGCCCGTCGGGTTGCACGGGTTCGAGAGGAGGATCGCGCCGAGCCCGCGCCCCTGGATCTCTCGGCGCAAATCCCCGACGCTGAACGCGTAGCCTTTGTCTGCTTCGAGCAGGATGGGGATCGGCGAGAACAGTCGGAACACGTCCAAGAGCTCCTCGTACGCCGTGTAGTCGGGGAGGAAGTGTCCGAGGTTGATGTGCCCCAGCGCCGCGGCCGTCCGCGTCAGCGCGGTGCGGCCGCCGCCCGAGATCGAGACGTTCTCCGCGCTGTAGCGCGAGGGCATCCCGCGCCGGTACGCGCGGTTGTAGAAATCGGCGACGGCCTCCCGCAGCTCCCACAGCCCCGCGACCGGCGCGTACTCCTGATCGGCGACGGAGATCGGCACCGTGGTGCACCTCGGAGGCGCGAGCGGCAAATCACCCGTCTCGGGCATGCCTTGCCCCAGGTTGCACCAGGCGTCCGGTGAGGCCTCGGCGGAGTACGTGTAGCCGAGCTTCGTCGCCTCCCCCATGACGTAGATCACGCCGGTTCGGGGCACCTTGCGGAACGCGCTCGTCGACTCGCGCTGCTCCAGTTCGAACCCACCGTCGTTCATTCAGGCCTTCCTCGGAGGTGCTTCCACGGCGACAGGCTCGTCCTTCTTCCAGAACATGAGCCGCTTCGTCCAAATCTTCGGGGCGAAGCTCCAGAGCAGGTAGTAACAGAACCCGAGCGTGAGGTACGTGAGCAGCGTGTACTTGTCGTCGTTGAAGTAGAACGCGATGTACACGACCTGCGAGATCGCGGCGAAGCCGAACAGCTTGGGCTCGAGATCCCGGCGGAGCCGCGTGAGGGGCCCCGTGATGATGATGAACGCGTAGTAGTAGCTCGTGAGCTGGCTCAGGAGGACGATCCAGATCTGTCCGAGCGCCTGCGCGACCCAGAGCGAGCGAATCCGACCCACGATCAGCGCGCTGAGGCCGAGCGTGAACGCGATGATCGCGTAGCCCACCCACCGGTAGTAGTGCGCGCGCGCGTTCCGCTTCTCCTTCCACGACTCGAACGGATCCGTGCCGGGTAGCTCCGGATCCTGCGTGTACTGCATGCGGCCCGAGAGCCGGCTCGAGCAGTCCCCGAAGTAGACGTTCTTCATGAACGCCGCCTGGCCGTCGCGGTTGCGCGGCGGCGTCTCCCGGTTGCCGATGGGTGGGGGGAACCCATCCGGGAACATGCACTCGGTGCGGTGCCCGAGCATCACGCGCAGACCCACGTGGTTCGTGAGCGGCGTTTTGTCGTGGACCTCGATCGTGTGTTTGTAGAAGTCCTGGTAGCTGTTCTTGCCCACGACGAGGAGGCTCGCGCCCACCAGGACGACGGCCGCGAGGGTGCCGCCAATCAACGTCTGCAGGTGATCGCGGCGCATCCGCTTGTGGCGGACGACGTACGCCCCCGCGACGATCAGCCAGGCGATCACCGCGAGGCCCGGGAACACCCGGAGGAGCGCGGAGTAGACCATCGACGCGCCCGCGAGCTTGAAATAGCGCTTCCGCGTGAAGCACGCGGACATCACGAACCAGAACAGCCAGTCCTGGCGGAGGAACGCGCCCATCGTCCAGAAGTTCGGGGCCGTCGCCTGGCAGCCCCAGAGGATCGCGGACACGGAGAACACGCGCCATCCGAACGCCCACCAGATCCCCGCGAACATCCCGACGATGAAGAGCTCGTCGATGAGCCCGAGGAACTGCATGAACCCGAGGCTCGCGTCGTGGAGGTTCGAGATGAAGTAACCCATGAGGGTCCAGACCGGCGGCGGGTTGTAGCCGTGGTCTTTCTGCATCCCGTCCCAGTACGGCTTGTCCTCAAGCGTCTGGACGCGGAAGAACTTGATGTCTTTCTTGAACTGCTCCCAGCGCTCGGACGAGAACGTCGCGACGATCTTCCCGTCCGCGTCCTTGGCGTGCGGGCTGCACTCCTCTTTGTGCTCGAGCGCCTCGTACGCGGGGTAGAGGAGGTTGTCGCCGCCGAGGTTCCGGATCTTCTTGGCGAGCGCGTCCTCTTTGACCTTCGTGTTCCCGGGCGGCGCGTTGTCCGGGTTGGACTTCCGCGCTGAAGTTGAACGGGACCTTCTTGGTCGTGATGTTCCCGTTGGCGTCGCGCGTCGGGACGTCCGCCTCGACCGTGCCGAGCTCGTCGAGCGCGACGACGGTGCACTTGTAGAGCTTGTCGTACCCGAGCTCGCGGAAATACTTGGCGCCGAAGTAGTAGTGGTACTGGTCGTGCCGGTGCCAGAACTTCTGGTAGCCGACCTTGAACCCGTTGAAGTAAACGACGATCGCGGCGACGCCGAGCGTGACGCCGACGAACTTCTTCCACCGCTCCGCGATCGGTCGCCGCTCCTGAGCGCGCCGCGCCTCGAAATACACCGCCGACATCGCCGCGAGCGCGAGGCAGACCTTCAGGAACGCGACGCCGCCCTCGATCGTCGGCGCGATCTTTCCCGCCCAATAGCCGAGTCCGCCGACGAGCACGCCCACGCAACCGAAGTTCGCGAGCGTTCGGATTTGCTGCGTGGGGCCGCTCCGCCCGAGCACGTAGAGCGCGATGATCGCCGCCGCCGTGATCGCGATCGCGACGATCTGGCCGTTGGACAGTTGGAGCTGCAGCACGCGGCCGCGAACGGTAGTGGAGAAGGCGGAGCCTGTGAACTCAAAGAATGGGCGGCCTTGCGAGGCGAGATCGCGGTGATACGTTCGGTGGCGTGACTCGTTCGGCGCGCGTCAGGCTTCGGCGTCCAGGGACGTCGGCTTCCGCGGGTCAGGGTCGTGGCGCGCCGCCTCGGCGGCGTCCCTCGACCGAGGCGCATCGCCGGGCATGGTGCTCGGCGATACTTGGTTCCGAAGGCGTGAACGCGGCTTCGGATCGGACGATCGCGTCCGGCGCTCGCCGAGCGAGCGGCGCGATCGATTCATGAACGCCCAGCGCGGGCGGTGGCGAGCGCGAGCGACGTCGTCGACCATCCTCGACCTCCGCCCACGGGGCGCCGGTACGCCGGAGGAGGAGCTAGCTATGCAACAAGACAGCTTCACGGGATCGGGCTCTCACCAAGGACTCGATCTGTGAGCCTCGGGCCCCCTCCTCGGCCGGCGTAATCATCCGCCGGCTCCGCCTCCCGAGGCGGGGGAGGGGGCCTGAAACTTTTCTCGCTTCGAGCCTTCGTGCTAGGCGCGCCGTATGGGCTCTCTCCGGGCGATCCTCGCGGTCGCAAGCGTGTTCGCGCTCGCTGGTTGCTTGAAGGTGAACCCGACCGGAGGATCGTCCGGCGACGGTGACGGCGCGGACGACCCACCGGACGTCGAGGGCTCGCTGGGTGCGTTCGACGTGGTCGCGACGCTGAAGCAGACGAGCTGCGGCGTGGGCGCGCTCGGGATGGCGAACCAGTGGGACTTCGTCGTCGGGCTGGGCCGCGACGGGGCGGCGGCGACGTGGGACGTGGGGGGCGGTCCCATCGCCGGCGTCGCAGACGGCACAGGCGTGGAGCTCTCGTTCGACGCGCGCCTCGTCATCGACATGCGCAAAGAGGGCGACGGAGGATCGAACGACCTGCCCGCGTGCAAGATCGAGCGCCACGACGTCGCGACGGCGATCCTCGACGACGCGAAGGATCCGCGCGCGTTCCAGGGCACGATCAGCTACACGTTCACGCCCACCACGGGATCGAACTGCGCCGACCTCTTCGTGGGCAGCACCGCGCAGTTCGCGGAGCTACCCTGCACCGCCCTGTACGGAGTCACGGGGAAGAAGCGGGCGGACTGACGCATGACGGACATCGTTTCGAATGGCCTCGAGCTCGGCTGGGGGATCCTCGTGCACGGCGGCGCAGGGCACATCGCGAGCGAGCGGAGGGGCGTGCACGAAGCCGGGTGCAAAGAGGCCGCGCGCGCCGGGTTCGCCGTCCTGGAGGCGGGCGGCTCGGCGCTCGACGCGGTGCAAGCGGCGTCGCGCGTTCTCGAAGATTTGCCTCAGTTCAACGCGGGGACGGGGGCGTGCTTGAACGAGCACGGCGAGGTCGAGCACGACGCGTCGATCATGGAGGGCGAACGCCTGCGCGCCGGCGCGGTGTGCGCGGTCCGCGGGATCAAGAACCCCATCGAGCTCGCGCGGCGCGTCCTCGACGACGGGCGACACGTGCTGCTCGCCGGAGACGGTGCTCGTGCGTTCGCCGAGAGCGTGGGGATCGCTCCAGTGGACGAGGCGACGCTCGTGACCGACGAGGCCGTCAAGGCCCTTGACCGTTACAGGGCTGGGCGCGCGCCGAGCGGTTGGGCAGGCGGAACGATCGGCGCCGTCGCGCTGGACGCAAAAGGACACGTCGCCGCGGCCACGAGCACCGGCGGCGTCATCGGCAAGCGCCGCGGGCGTGTCGGCGACTCGCCCATCCTCGGCGCTGGCACGTTCGCGGACGACACCGCAGGCGCGATCTCGGCGACCGGGGATGGCGAAGCCGTCCTTCGACTCGGACTCGCGCACAGGATCGGCGCGCGCCTCCGCGCTGGGGAGCCGGCGGAGACCGTGTGTCGGGAGGAGATGTCCACGCTCGCCGATCTCCTCGGCGGGCACGGCGGCGTCATCGTGATCACGAAGCGCGGCGCCCTCGCCTGGGCCCGATCCACCGAGACGATGAGCTACGCCTGGATCAGCGATCGAGGCGAGGGCAGCGGAACCTGATCCCCTTCGAAACGACCGAGGCCCGCGTGTGCGGGCCTCGATCTCGAGCAAAGCTCTGCGCTCAGCTCACTTCGTCGACGCGCCAGCGCTGCCGCTCGCGCTCGCCTTGACGCTCACCGAGACGTCCACGCTCGCGCTGATCTTGCCAGCGGCCTCACCCATCGCCTTCGCGGCGAAGCCGACGCAGCCCGCCGTGTGGATGCCGAGGCTCGCGGCGCCCGACACGAGGCCCTCGAGCTTGCCGGCGAGCGCCGCCGACCCGTTGATGATCGCCTTGCCCGAGCCGAGCGCGATCGTGAGGACCTTCGGGAGGTGCTTCTTCAGCTCGAGGACGAGCTTGTCGAGATCCGTCGTCACGTTGCCCTTGGCGACGACGTTGATCGACGGCGGGGTGCACTCGATGTGCTGCACGCCGTCGAGCGCGCACTTCGCCTGGCAGTCGATGCTCACCTTCGGGGGCTCGAACTTGCCGCTGCACTTCGGCGCCTTCATCTCGACGTCGCAGTGACCTTCGCAGGTGCCCTTGCACTCCGCGCTCGCCTTGGCGGTGCACGACGCGTCGCACTTGCCCTCGCACGTCGCGCTGCAGCTGCCCTTGATCGCGGCGTCGCACTTGCCGTCGCAGGTGCCCGCGCACTTGCCCTTCGAGTCCTTGCCGTCGCACTTGCCGGTGCACGTGCCGGAGCAGGTGCCGCGCATCTCCGCGTCGCACTTGCCCTCGCAGGAGCCGCCGCAGGTGCCCTTGCACTCCACGCCCGCGTCCACCGTACAGCTGCCCTCGCACTTGCCGCTGCACTCACCCGAGAGCTTGCCCTCGGTGCAGGAGGCCTCGAGCTTGCCCGGCTCGATCGGCGAGCCGCAGTCGGCCCAGCACTTCGTCAGCGTGTCGATGCTCGCGCCGCAGGACGGGGCGCCGACCTCGACGGAGATCGTCGCGTCCGCGCTGCCCTTGATGGTCGCGCTGATCTTCTTCGCGACCGCGCCGCAGACCTTCTTCGATCCGTCGCCGTTGCCGGTGAGCTCGTCGTGCTTGAGCTCCTCGTCGGGGACGCCGATCGCCTTGCCGAGCTCGGTGCACGCCGCCACGAGGTCGACCTCGACCTTGTTGACGGTCTTGTTGAACTGGGCCGACGCATCCAGGAAGCCCTTCAGGTTCGCGTCCGCCGAGGTCTTGCTGAAGTCGGCCGCGTCGAAGTCGGCGCTGCAGTCCGGGTTGTTCTCGGCGCCCACGAGGCCGCCGAGCGCGCTGCAGTTCATCAGCGCAGGGGATGCGAGAACGAGGAGCGCCGCGGGCGCTCCGAGGAAGAGGTGGACGCGGCGCTTCGCGCTCGAGTTCGTTGATTTCATGTGGTCCTCCCGTTTCATTTCATTGAGCGCGCCGAAGGCGCTGCTGCGGCTTCGTCCGCGGATGGAAGAGCGGGCTCGTACGGACCTGGGAAGCCTGCAAAATGCCCTATGCCCCTCGAAAGAAAGAACCGCGGAGGAACAACCGCGATCCGCTCGTGCGGCGGTGGCCGATCCCAGTTTCGGCGCGCCTCTATAGTCTCAACCCCGATGAGCTGACAACCCCGTTCGGTTCTTGCGGGGTCCTCGCGCCGGATGGACGCGAGAGCGCGCCCGAGTGGCTCATTCCTCGTCCGGGAACTTGTTCGGATCGGACTCCGATGGGGCGAACGGCAGCGCGAGCTGCGCGAGCGGGCGCGCGAATTTCGTGGGACCCCCGCGCTCGTCGAACATGCGCTGCTCGCGCTCGAGATCCGCACGGATGAGGTCGGGGTTGTCGTAGGCGAACGCGAGCGCGTCGAGCACCTTGTTCGGCCCGAGGTTCGGGTAGCGCCGGAACAGCGTCTCCACCGTCGTCCCACCGCGGTGCCACGACCAGAGCCGGCGCACCGGCACGCGTGAGCCCACGATGTGCGGGCTCCCCGAGAGGATGTGCGCGTCGCACCGGACGTGCGGGTGCGCGACGAGGACGCGGGGGAGCGGCGGAGCGGACATCGCTCACCCTCTTAACCGAGAATCGGGAGCGGGGAAAAGAGCCGGGCGCTCGCGTCGGTCGATGGGCCCACGAGCGGTCGGGAGCGTCCCCGTGGCCGCGCCCTCCCGCCCGCGTTCGAGCCTTGCCCGGCGGCTCCGGTCGTGGTGTTGGTGCTGGCGATGAGCGGCTCGCCGAAGCCCAGAGCGAACCGGGTGCGCCGGCCTGCGAGCCGCGTCGTGCCGCGCCCCGCGAAGCCGCGAGGCCTCCTGCGCACGGTCCGCCTGTGGTTCCTCGCCGTGCGCCGCTCGCCGCGCCTGCGCGGCGCGCGCGGCGCGATTCGTATCGCGTTCGGAGTCCTCCTCGTGCTCACGCTCATCGGGATCGGGAGCCTCGAGCTCTACGCGCACTCGAGCGGTCCGAAGTCGCCCCCCGTCGAGATCATCGTCGGCGAGGAGTCGACCGCGGCCGACATCGCCGAGCTCCTCGCGAGCTCGGAGCTCGTGTCGAATCGGTTCGCGGCGTCCGTGTACTTGTGGGTCTCCCTCTCGTCGAGCGACCTGAAGCGCGGGCCGCACCTCCTCTCGGGGGGGCGCTCGCCCTCGGAGCTGAAGGCGATGCTCGAGCGGTCCGAGTCGCGGCCCAAGGCGAAGGTCGTGATCCCGGAGGGGTGGAACCACTTCGACATCGCCGAGCGCCTCGAGAGCTCGGGCGTCGTGGGCCGAAAGGCGTTCCTCGCCGCGTGCGCCGATCCCGCGTTGCTCGCCTCGCTCGGGGTCTCGGGCGCGAGCGGAGCGCCGCCCGAGAGCGCCGAAGGGTGGCTCTTCCCGGCGACGTACGAGCTGCGCGTCGACACGCCCGCGGACGAGGTCCTCAAGCAGATGGTCCACATCTCGGACGTGCGCTGGGCGGAGCTCGCCGCGGCGCACGGGGACGGACTCGAGCGGCTCGCGAAGGACCTCGGGTTCACCCGTCGGGAGGTCGTCGTGCTCGCCTCCATGGTCGAGAAAGAGGCCGCCAAAGGGGACGAGCGACCGCTCATCGCGAGCGTGTTCCTGAACCGGCTCCGCGATCCCGCGTTCAAGCCCCACAAACTCCAGAGCGATCCCTCGAGCGGCTACGGCTGCCTCGTCCGCCCCGAGCTCGAGAGCTGCGCGGACTATCATGGGAAGATCACGCCGCGCATGAACCAGGATCGGCAGAACCCCTACAGCACGTACGTGACCGAGGGCTTGCCGCCCGGTCCGATCTCGAACCCCGGCGCCGCCTCCAACGCCGCGGTCCTCGAGCCTGCGGAGACGAAGTACCTCTATTTCGTGGCGAAGGGCGGCGGCCGGCACACGTTCAGCGCCACGCTCGAAGAGCACAACAAGGCGATTCACCGCGACGCTTCACCATGACGGGCAGCGACGCCCCGGCTCGCCCCGATCCGCCGACTCGCGAGGACCGATCGCTCCGGTGGCTCGCGGCGCTCGCCCTCGCTCCCGCCATGAGCGGCGCGTACGCAGCGGTGACGCTCGCGCTGCCGCCTCCGCCGACCGTCGCCACGCTCGTCGTCGGGATCGGGATCGGGCTCGCCTCCGCGTTCGCCGCGCTCGCGCTCGCGTCGCGCGCGAAGCCGCCCCTATGGGCGAACGGGGTCGCGGTCGCGCTCGCGCTCGTCGGGCTCATCGTCGCGTACGCGGTCGGCGAGCGCTCCCTCGCGTGGGTCCCGGTAGGCGCGCTCCTCCTCGTCGCGGGCGCGTGGGGGATCGGGGGGGCGATCGGCGCGCGCGTCGAACACGCCGGCCACATGCTCCCCGCGGCGTGCGTCGCCGCCGCCGCGGACCTCGCGTCCGTGCTCCACCCGGCCGGGCCGTCGCACGCGATCGCCTCGAGCGAGCGCGCGCTCTCGGTCGTCGCGCTCAACGTGCCGCTCCCGGGCGGGATCGCGGCGCCCGTCCTCGGCGTGGGGGACCTCGTCTTCGCCGCGATCGCGTTCGGCGTCGCGACGCGGCACGGCGTCTCCGTCGTCCGCCCCCTCCTCGGGATCGCGCTCGGGGCGTCTGCTTCCATCGCCCTCGCTGCGGTGCTCGAGCGGCCCATCCCCGCGCTCGTCGCCATGGGCGCGTTCGCCGTGCTCCTCACGCCCGCGTTTCGGTCCGTGCGGCGCGCGGATCGCAAGACGACACGCATCGCTGTCGCGCTCTCGATCGCCGTCGCGATCGCGCTCGTCCTCCGCGCGGTCGTGACGCGCGAAGAGGTGGTCGTCCCGGAGGGCGGCGGCGCGGGCGCTCCGTCCGCGTCGGCTACTTCGCCACGGTGAAGATGACCGAGTAGGTCGCGTTCGTCTTGATGTGGCCCTTCGGCGGGTCGAACTCCATGTTCGTGTAGGTCTCGAGCATGCACGCCTTGAACTCGTCCCCCTTGATGCCGCTCTTCGGGAGGCTCACCTCCGCTTTTCCTCCCGCGCCCGGGATCAAGAGCTGGATGCCGTACGTCCCGCCCTTCTTCTTGTCGTCCGCCTTCGCGAAGCAGCGCTTGAAGTCGTCGAGGTGACGGTTGACGCTCGCGATGATGGGGGCATGCTCCGCCTTGTCGTTCTTCCCGCCGCCGACGTGGAGGCCGTAGAACTTCACCTCGACGTTTGGGAGCGGCTCTTCCGCGGACGCGACGTGGCGGATGCTGGGCTCCGGCGCTGCGGACGCGCTCGGTAGCGGCTCGGCCACCCCGCTCGCGCTCGGCGCGGGCAGGGGCGCGGAGACACCGACGTCGGCGGTGACGGGCGTGGGAGGCTGGGCCTCGGAGCTCGCGGGGAGCTCCGATTTGGGCTGGGGGGACGTGCAGCCCGTTGCAACGGTGATGCAAATGGCGAGGAGCGCGCGGGGGCGGTGGAGCACCCGAGCCCATTACCTCATCATGTCGACGGCCTGCTCGTTGTTCCGCTTCTGATTGATCATCGGGGCGGGGGAGGGACGGCCCTCGTTCGGGCGGGCAGGCGTCGGCGCGACGGGGGCCGCGAAGCCCTGCTCGGCTCGGTTCAACTCCGTGGACTGGTTCTTGAAGTCGCTGTCGAGGGAGCCCGCGCGGTTCGTCGGCGCGTTCGCGATGGCGGCCTTCCCTTCGGCCTCGACGCGCGCGCGCTGCTCGGAGAGCCGGCGCCGCGCCTCGTCCACCTTCCCGAGCGAGAAGAGCGAGTTCGCGTCGCGCAGCGCCGAGGCGGTCTCCGTACGCTGGACGCGGTCCGACACGACCGGATCGAGCGGGGAGACGTCTTTCGCGTCGTCCACCAGACCGACGCCGAGCTTGCCGAGGCACGACTCCTCCGACTTGGACGCAGGATCGGTGAAGGCCACGCGGACGTCCGCCACACCTCGGAGCGAGGAGCCGGTGCTCGGCGTGCGCACCTTCATGAGGACGGTCTTGAGCTCGCCTCGCGCGAGGCTCCCGAGCGGCACGCTGATGCGGTTGCCCGCGAGGTTGAAGTTCCGATCGAAGACCTGGACGAGCTCCACTTGGGGCGCGAGCTCGATCTCGGCGACCACGTTGTTCGCGACCGACTGCGAGAGCGCCGCGGCCTCTTCACGAAACACTTGCTGAAGTCCGGACTGGTTCTCCACGAAGTAATGCCGCCCGTTCGACGCGAGGGACACCGCGGACATCAGCTTCTCGTTGAACTCGAGGCCGAGGCCCACCGTGGACACGGCGACGCCCTGGGATTGGGCGCGCGATCCGAGGCTCCGGAAGCCGGGCTCGTCTTGAACGCCGTTGTTCGCGGCGCCGTCCGAGAGGACGATCATCCGCGCCACGGTCCCCCCGGAGCGCTTCAGCTCCTTGAGCGCGCTCTCGACCCCGCACGAGATGCACGTGTCCGTCCCGAGCCGGATGCTCCGGATCCCGTCGATCAGCACCTGGCGCGAGGACGTGTCGATCGGCGTGAGGGGGACGACCATCTGCACGGTCGTGTCGAACGCGACGACCGTCACCTGGTCGCCGTCGTGGAGCCCTTGAACGGCGGCGATCGCTGCGGCTTGCGCGTTCTCGAGCCGACCGTCCTTCATCGATCCCGACTTGTCGATGACGAGCGCGAGCGCGACCGTCGGGGGTGGGGTCTCGACGTCACCACCGGTGACTTCCAGCATGAGGAACGTCTCCCCGCGCTGGTTCTTCAGCATCTTCGGGTGGCCCACGTGGCCCTGGACTTTGACCGTCGTGCCCGACGTGAACTCCGAGACCGTCTGCTCGGTCGGCGCGGCGTCCGCCGGCGTGTCGGTGCTCGCCGCCCCCGCGGAGGACGAGGTTTCTGCTATGGACGTCGAGTCGGGCTTCGCGGTGAACCCACCGCGCGGCGTCGCGGCGAAGATCGCGCCGCCGAGGCTGGCCATACCGAGGAGCGAGAACAGGCCGACGTGGAGAGCCTTCATCGTTTCACCACCCGTTGGGTAGCTCCGGGCCCCCGATTTGTGACCGCCCGAGTCGAACGGCCCGCCCGATTCCCTCGATCCTGCCTGTTTTTCGCGCCGACGCGCAATGGGATCGCCCGATGACGTGGGTCCTCCTCGCGCTCGGCGTCGTGGAGGCGCTCCTCGGCCTCAACGCACACCGGCCCGTTCGGTCCCCCACCTGGCTCAGCATTTTCAGCTTCTTCGCCGGGTGGCTCACCGCGGAGCTCGCGGTCTGGCATCTCATCGTGGCGGTGCCCCTCGCGGCGGGGCTCGCGGTGGGCGGCGCAGACGAGCTGCCGGGTCAGATCGGGCTCGGGCTCACGGTGTTCGGCCTTGCGCTCGTGCTCCTCTCCCTGCGCCACGCCCACGACGCCGCGCGCGCGATGCACGTCGCCCTCGATGATCTCGTCCTCGCGCCGAGCGCGAGCCCCGGCCGGCCCTCGCTCTTCATGCCGCTCGTCAGCGGCCTGCGCGGCCCGTTCGTGCGGGAACGAGACCTCGTCTACCACCAAGAGGGGCGCCTCGCGCTGAAGCTCGACGTGTACGCGCCCGCGACGCCGCGCGAGGGCCGCCGAGCGCCGATGCTGATGCAGATCCACGGCGGCGCGTGGATCGTGGGGAGCAAGCGCGAGCAGGGCATCCCGATGGTGAAGCACATGGCCGCGCACGGCTGGGTTTGCTTGAACGTCGACTATCGGCTGAGCCCCCGGGCCACGTTCCCCGATCCCGTCGTGGATCTGAAGCGCGCGATCGTCTGGGCGAAGGCGCACGCGGAGGAACTCGGCGCGGATCCGGAGTTCATCGTGCTCACCGGGGGGTCCGCGGGCGGACACCTCTCGGCGCTCGTGGCGCTGACGCCGAACGACCCGGAGTACCAGCCCGGATTCGAGTCCGAGGACACGCGCGTGCAGGGCTGTGTGCCGTTCTATGGCGTCTACGACTTCACGAGCAAGACGGGGATTCGCCGCGACGCGATCGCGCGCGGGCTCGTCGAGCGGTTCATCATGAAGAAGCGCATGCAGGACGCGCTCCACGACTACGAGCGCGCGTCTCCGATCCGGCGGGCGGGCGCGGATCGTCCGCCGTTCCTCGTGGTCCACGGCACGAACGACTCGCTCGCGGTCGTCGAAGAGGCGCGCGCCTTCGTGGAGCGCCTCCGCGAGACCTCGCCTGCGCCGGCGTTCTACGCGGAGATCCCCGGCGCGCAGCACGCGTTCGACGTGTTCGCCTCCATCCGCACCGAGATGGTGCTGGTCGGCGTGCGCCGCTTCCTCACGTGGCTCTACGAGGAGCACGAGCGCGCCCGAACGGAGGCTCGGCCCGCGCTCGGGCGCGCGCGCCTGGCGGAGGAGTCGCGGCCCGAACCCTCGGATCAGATCGCCGTGAACGTCGTGACGAACGTGGAGCCCCCCGAGGACTCGCGCCCGGCGCGGACGATGCCTTTGCCCGGCACGAAGCAGTCCCTCTCGGCAAAGTAGTCCCCGAAGCTCTCCTCGCGCGACTTGCACCACGCGCCGTCCGCCTCCTTCAGCACTTCGACCGCGGACGAGTGATCCTCGGTCTGATCGACGCTCTTCGACGCGACGGGGTCGAGCTCGAGGAGGAGCACCTGGTCCTCGGGGATCGCGCGCAGGTCCGAGTCCTTCGTGTCGAGCGCGTAGCGGTAGATGCCCTTCGGTCCGAGCACGTAGAGCCCCGCCACGGTCGCCGCGGACATGCCGATGTGGTTCCCGTCGCCGCAGTCGAGCTTCGCGGCCTTCCCCCTCGACGTGTCGGCGAGCGCGACCTCGTGCACGTCCGACACGGCGCAGAGGATCTGGGACGTCTCGTTCGTCTCGACGTAGCCCGAAGCGTTCGCCCGAGCATCGTCCGGGTCGTAGAAGCTCGCCATCTGCTCGACCTGGTAGCGAAAGACTCGTCCCGACTCGAACAGGTCCCCGAACAGGGATGCGGAGACCTTCGCCACCGCACGGGCCGGCGGAGGAGGCGCAGCAACGTGGCTCGGGGCAGGGGCCACGGGCGGGGGCGGAGCGGGGGTGACCGCCCTCGTCGCGGGCTTCGCACAGCCCCCCGTGACCACCACCAACGCCGCGAGCCCAATCGAACGACCGAGGATCTTCATTCGTCGGTTGAACGTCGCGACGGGGGCGATCGCTTCCGCGAATCTGCGCGGGATCGCCGCAGGAACGTGCGCGTTCGACGCGCTAGGGAATCGCGTCGGTGCTCGGGTCCGGGAAACGCCTCGAGCGCGGGCGGACGCGTCGCGTGACGCCGCGGAATTCCGCGGCTCCGACCGCGGAATTCCACCGGGATCGCGTATGCTCCGCGGCGCCTTGTTTCAGCGGAGCGAGCTCGTCCGAACCTTCCGAAGCGCCGCGTTCGCGGCCGACGCGGACGTGGACGCCTTTGTTGCGGCCGCGGGTGACGTCAGCTCCGCGGACGTCGTGAAGCTCCTGCCGATCGTCGCCGAGCTCTCCAAAGCTGCCCCCGCGGCCCACGCGCGCCGCTGCGACGCGTTCGCGAAGCTCGCGAAGAAGACTCCGCGGCCCGCGGATCTGTTCGTGCCGTGCCTCCGCACGATGCGCACGGCGGATCCCGTGTTCCTCGCGGTGCTCGGGGCGCTCGCGCCCCAGATCAACGACGTCGGAG
This sequence comes from Polyangiaceae bacterium, assembly GCA_046351395.1. Lineage (GTDB taxonomy): Bacteria > Myxococcota_A > Polyangia > Polyangiales > Polyangiaceae > CAYYKK01. The sequence goes on along the minus strand of JAXLYP010000018.1, from coordinate 75,844 downwards.
CGTTCGCCGAGGTGGTGGAGCTGCTCGACTCGCCCGACCCGCCCGTGCGCGCGGTCGGGGCGGACGTGCTCCACGCGGTCGGCGGAAAGTCGGCGCTCGAGCTCCTCACCGAGCGCGCACGCACCCCGGCGTTCCGTGGTCGCATGGAGGCGATCAGCGCGCTCGCGAGCCGCGCGGGGCAGCACGCCCTGCCGCTCCTCCAAGCGACGCTCCTCGCGGGCCGACCGCACGAGAAGATCCACGCGCTCCGGCAGCTCGCCGATCCGACGCGGTTCCGGGACCTCGCGCCCGTCGTCGAGATCATCTCGTCCGTGCTCCAGGATCCGGACGATCTCGTGCTCGCGCAGGCGATCCACTCCCTCGGAGCCCTCGACCTCGTCGACTTCGTCGAGCGGGTCGAGGTGCACGTCGCGCGGCGCGGCATCGACCCGCTGAGGGCGTTCCTCACGCACGCGTTGAAGCGCGCCGACGAGTCCACCGCCGCGATGCTCCGGGACCGCCTCCGAGCGGGGCCGCGCTCGGTTCGGATCGCGGTGATCGAGGCGATCCAGGGGGCCGGCTCGGACGTCTTCTTCCCGACGCTCGTCGAGGCGCTCTCGCACGTGGACGTGAGCGTCCGCACGCGCGCGGCGCACGCCATCACCGAGCTCTCGAAGAGCTCGCGCATCAACGTCGCTCGCGCGGTGGTTTGGCTGCTGAAGAGTCGAGACGTCAACGTGCGGCGCCTCGCGGCGGAGATCGCGACGAGCGTGCCCGACCCGGAGTACACGCTCGCGCCGCGCCTGCTCGAGTCGCTCCGGGACGAGGACTGGTGGGTCCGCGAGCGCGTGCTCGACGCGCTCGTCGAGATGAACACGCCCCGGGTGACGAAGCACATCGTGAAGGACTACCTCGCGGATCCGTCCGGTGTGGTTCGCCGCTTCGCCGTGTCCGCGCTCATGCGCATCGGCGACCCTCGGACGCTCGGCGCGCTCGTGCGCACCGCGCAGGACGACGAGGACTGGCTCGTCGCCGACCTCGCGGTGGAGGCCATCGGCGTCCTCGCGGATCAGCGCGCGGTCGCGTATCTGATCGAGCTCATCTCGAGGCGGCCGGAGCTTCGCCTGCCGTGCGTGCTCGCCCTGCGCCGGTTGAAGGCGACCGAGGCGGTGCCGGACGTGGCGGAGCTCGTACAGGATCCCGATCCGGCGGTCCGCGCCGCCGCGATCGTCACGCTCGACGAGCTCGACGACGGCAGCCACGCGCTCTGGGTGAAGGGGCTCGAGGAGGACGCGTCCGAGGAGGTTCGGGACGCTGCCCGGCGCCTCCTTCGAAAGTACAAGCTCCTCCAGGAGAAGCGCCCGATCGCGGAGACGCGCTCGCTCGACGCGCTCCTCCACCGCGTGATCGAGCAGGGCGCGGACGATCTGTTCCTCGTGCCTGGGGAGCCCCCGTACGTGAAGCACCACGGGCGGATCCGGCAGCTCGACAACGAGACCGGCCCGATGACGGACGCGCTCGTGCGGACGCTCATCGAGCCGCGCCTCAACGCGGATCAGATCCGCTCCCTCGCCGCGAAGCGGGAGGTCGACTTCTCCGTCGACCTCAAGAACCTGCGCGCCCGCTTCCGCGCGAACGTGTTCCACCAGGTCTCGGGCGTGTCCGCGGTGCTCCGGACCGTCTCGGTCGACGTGCCGACGCTCGACAACCTCGGTTTGCCGCCGATCCTCGCGTCGTTCGCGCGGCTCCCGCACGGCCTCGTGCTGGTCGGCGGGCCGACGGGGGCGGGCAAGTCGACGACGCTCGCCGCGATCATCGACCACATCAACCGAAACCTCGCGCGCCACATCGTGACCATCGAAGATCCGGTCGAGGTGCTCCACGTGCGGCACAAGAGCCTCGTCACACAGCGCGAGCTCGGCCCGCACACGCGGTCCCTGAGGTCGGCGCTGCGCTCTGCGCTCCGCCAGGATCCGGACGTCATCCTCGTCGGCGAGCTCCGGGACCGCGACACCATCGCGTTCGCGGTGAGCGCAGCGGAGACCGGCCACCTCGTGCTCGGGACGGTGCACACGACGAGCGCGGACGCGACGATCGACCGCCTCATCAACGCGTTCCCGTCGCGCCAGCAGGCGCAGGTCCGGAGCATGCTCGCGGAGTCGCTCCGCGCGGTGACCTGTCAGTACCTTCTCCGCACGGAGAGCGGCGCGCGCCTCCCGGCGGTCGAGGTGATGATCGCGAACGACGCGATCCAGAGCCTCATTCGCAAGGGGAAGACGTTCCAAATCCCGACGGTGATGGCGACGAGCCGCGAGCAGGGCATGCAGATGATGGACGCGGATCTGATCCGCCTCGCGAAGTCGGGCACGGTCATCGTCGACGACGCGTACGCGAAGGCGCTCGACAAGGCGGCGTTCGAGATCGCGCTCGGGCTCCCGCGATCGAACGTGGACATGCCGCCCACGATGCCGCCCGCGTCGTCGGCGCACGCGTCGGATGGCCCTCCGAGCCGCGCGCCGCTCTCGTCCGCGAGCGCGCCGCGCGGCGCGCTGAAGATCCCGGAGCGAGGCTGACGTGGCGCCGCGCATCGACTCGTTCCTTCGCCTGGTGACCGATCAGCGCGCGAGCGATCTCCACTTCCACGCGGGCACCGTCCCCACCATCCGGCACGACGGGCAGCTCATCCCGCTCCCGTTCCGCGCGGTGTCGGCCGAGGAGACGAAGCGCTTTCTCTACGAGATCCTGACGGCGGCGCAGCGCGAGGCGTTCGAGGCCTCCTTCGATTTGGACTTCGCGTACGCGATCGAGGGCGTCGCGAGGTTCCGCGTGAACCTCACGATGGGCTCGCGCGGGATGAGCGCGGTGTTTCGGGTGATTCCCGGGCGCATCGCGACGATCGACGAGCTCGGGCTCCCGCGCGTGCTCAAGCGCCTCGCGGCGCTGCAGAACGGGCTCGTCCTCGTGTGCGGCCCCACCGGCTCGGGCAAGTCGACGACGCTCGCGAGCATCGTCCACGAGATCAACCGCACGAGCGAGCGCCACGTCATCACGATCGAGGACCCGATCGAGTACCTGCACCGGCCCCTGAAGAGCCTCATCACACAGCGCGAGATCGGCGTGCACACCGAGTCCTACGCGTCCGCGCTCCGGGCCGCGCTCCGGGAGTCCCCGGACGTGATCGTCGTCGGCGAGCTTCGGGACGTCGAGACGGTGCAGCTCGCGCTCTCGGCCGCGGAGACGGGGACGCTCGTGTTCGCGACGCTCCACACGAACTCTGCGGCGAAGTCGATCGATCGGATCGTGGACCTTTGCCCCGAGGAGCAGCAGCAGCCCGCGCGGATGTCGCTCTCGATGTTGCTCCGTGGGGTCGTGGGTCAGCACCTGCTCCCGCGGGCGACGGGCGATGGAATGATCGCGGCGAACGAGGTGCTGCTGCCGAGCATCGCCCTCTCGCACATGATCCGCGAGAACAAGATCCACCACGTGGACGCCCACATTCAGCAAGCCGACCTCGATGGGAGTGGGGTGCAGTCGCTGGAGGGTGTGCTGCTTCGTTACGTACAGCAAGGCTTGGTGGAGGCGGAGGAGGCCGCGCCGCTCTCCAGAAATCCCGAGTCCATTCTGAAGGCGACGTTGCGGACCGCCGACTGATCGGCGAACGTCCCCCACCGAGGTGTCACGCGGCACCTCGACTGAACGACGCGTGAGCAGCATCCCAGGTCAGCGAAGAGAGGCCGCCGAGCTCCGACGGGCGGGCAAGATCACGGCAGCAGGCAAGACCCTGCTCGCCGCCGGGCTCCCGCTCGAGGCCGCGACGCTCTTCGCCGACGCCGGGCGCTTCGAGCAGGCGCTCGCGGCGATCTTGCTCGCCTCGCCCTCTCGCTCGATCGAGGACCTCGAGCCCGACTTGCTGCTCCGAGCGGCCGAGTGGCTCGAGGCGCTCAAGCGGTACGGCGACGCGGCGCGCGCCTATCGGTTGCTCGGGGACGAGGGCAGGGCGCGCATGCTGGAAGCGCAGGCGCGCCCCTCGGTGAAACCCGGGCCCGCGGCCCCGCCTCGTGCGCCCGCGTCTCTTCGATCCCCGCGCTTCGACGCGCGCAGCGAGCCGGACGACGACGACGGTCGGAGCTCGTCGCTTCCCCCCGAGCGCGTATCGTCGTTGCCCGTCGATAGGGTGTCGTCCTTGCCTCACGAGCGAGCGCCGTCGCTGCCTGCGGAGCGGGCCTCTTCGCTGCCCGTCGAGCGGGTGTCGTCCCTGCCCGCGGAGCGGGCCTCTTCGCTGCCCGTCGAGCGCGTGTCGTCCGTGCCCGCGGAGCGTGGCTCGGCATCGCACGGCGAGCGCGGTCCCGAGCGGTTCGTTCCCTCGGCGGAGCCCGCGCGCCGATCGTCCTGGCCCCCGCAACCGACGCGCGCCTCGTCCCCGCCACCGGCTCAACAGGCCGTCGTGCTCCCGCCCAGGCCGAACCCGGGTCCGGAGAAGCGATCGGACGCGGCGGCGCGGAGCCTGGACGCCGCGGTCGCCGCGGAGCGCGCGGGCGACATCGCGCGAGCTGCGGAGCTCTACCTCGCGGCCGGGGCGCCCATCGGCGCGGTCCGCTGCTTCATGACGAGGGGCGAGCTGCCCCGCGCGCTCGCCGCGATCGTGAAGGTGCCCCCGAGCGATCCCCAGTACCGAAAGGCGGTCGTGCTCGGCGTGGATCTCTCGACGCGGCTCGGCTCGCTCGACTTCCAGTTCGATCAGTTCGCTGCGCCGTTCTTCGAGACGGAGCCGCGCGACGAAGACGAGGTGAACGCGTTCTATCGGATGGGGTTGCTCTTCGAGAAGTTCGAGCACATCGACGAGGCCCGCGCCCTCCTGCGCAGGGTGCTCGCCGTGCGGAACGCGGCAGCGATCCGCGAGCGACTCGCCGCGCTCGAGGCTCGCGCGGAGCAGGCCAAGGCGAGCTTCGCGCGCGCGATGGAGGAGGAAGAGGCCCAGCGTCGCAAGAGCTCGACGCCCCCGGGCGCCAAGCCTCCGGACGAAGAGACGTTCCCCTCGTTGCCCGAGATCCAGCTGCCCATCCGCTCCCGCCGCCCGCCGGCGCTTGCCGAGTCGCCGCGGGCCGCATCCCCGATGCCCCGCAAGGCGGAGCGTCCGACGGAGCCGGAGAATCGAGACAGCCCAATCGTCAACGTGTTCAACATCGCCGAGGGGATCCTGATTGCGCGGCGCTACAAGATCGAGCGCCTCCTCGGGCGGGGCGGCATGGGCGCGGTGTATCGGGCGATCGACCTCGAGCTGGACGAGCCGCTCGCGATCAAGCTCTTCGCGCACGGCCGCGACGACGCGACGCTGGTCTCGAGGTTCAAGCAGGAGCTCTCCCTCGCGCGTCAGATCAGCCACCCGAACGTCATTCGGCTCTACGATTTCGGGCAGCAGGGAGCGATCCCGTTCATCACCATGGAGCTCCTCTCCGGAACGGATCTCGCCGCGGAGATGGAGCGAGGGCGCGATCTCCTGCGCGACCTCGGCTGGCTCATCCAGGCCTGTCGAGGGCTCCAATGCGTGCACGAGCGGGGTGTCGTCCACCGCGATTTGAAGCCGGAGAACTTGTTCGTGACCGACGACGGCGTGGTCAAGCTCATGGACTTCGGGATCGCGAAGCGGCAAAGCACCCCCGCGAACCTCACGCAGCAGGGCTTCACCGCAGGAACCCCCGCGTACATGGCGCCCGAGCAAGCCGAGAACTTCGCGACCGCGACGCACCTCTCCGACATCTACTCGGTCGGGATCATGGCCTACCGGATGTTCACGGGCGTCTTGCCGTTCGAGAACGAGAACCCGATGGCGGTGCTCATCAAGCACATCCAGGAGATCCCCGTCCCGCCGCGCGATCACGACCCCGCGATCCCGGACGAGCTCGAGTACCTCATCCTCCAGCTCCTCGAGAAGAAGCCCGAGCTTCGAGTACAGAGCTGTGCGGAGCTCGCCGACGATCTCGAGCGGTTGAAGTCGCGCCTCGAGGCGACGGCGAGCCGCCGCGCGAAGTGACGGTCATGCGGGCGGCTTGGCGCGCGCGGCGCCGACCGTTTTCACGCCGAGCGCGGCGAGCGTGGACCCCGGGCTGATGTTGCCGATGAGGACGAGGACCGCATCGACGTGGACGCGGCCTCCCGGGGCGCGCGACGTCGCGTCGACGAGCGAGACGTCGAGGCCGTCGTTCGCGACATCGACCGCCGCGATCTCGACGCCGAATCGAAGATCGATCGCTCCTGCTTTGCGGAGCCGCTCGACCTCGTCGATGTTCCGGCGCTGCCCTCTCGTGAAGGTCGCGGCGCGGTGCGCGACGATGACCTCGCCCCCCGCGGCCCGTTGGTGGGCGAGCGCGATCGCGGACTCCATCGCGGTGTCCCCGAGGCCCACGACCAGCACGCGGCGACCCTCGAAGCTCCGCGCGTCGGCGAGGTGGTAGTGGACGCGGCTCTCCGCTTCGGGGGGGACCACGCACGCGAGGCGTCGGGGCGTTCCGCGCTGACCGATCGCGAGGATGACCGTGCGCGCGCGGAGCACCTCGTCGCGGCCCTCGGGCTTGTCGGTGCGCGCCGTCCGGAGCTCGAAGGTCCCGTCCGCGCGCTTCTCGAGCCGCGTCATCCGTCGGCCCTCGCGGATCGGCAGCTCCTCGCGCCGGACGATGCGCATCCAGTGCATGAGGAGCTCCTCCTTCGTCGACTCGCGCAGCCAGAGCTTCCCCGCGAGCGGGAGATCGAGCGGTTGATCGAAGACGAGCTTGCCGCGCGGGAAGCTCCGGATGCTCTCGGCGACGTTGCCCTGCTCGACCACGACGAACGCCGCGCCCCGCTCCTTCGCGCGGAGCGCCGCGCTGATGCCGGAGGGCCCCGCGCCGACGACGCAGAGGTCGAAGACGTCGTCCGACGCGGGGCTCTTCTTCACGAGATCGAGCGCCGCGTCCGCCGCGTGGTGGCCCTGGAGGATGGCGTTCTTGATGAGCGGTAGGCCCGTGATGTCGCCCGCGAGGAAGAGGCCGGGCTGATCGACGGACTCGAGCGAGGGCTGCAAGCGCGGTCGGTCGAGGTCGATCTCTCCGTCGCTCATCTGGAGCGAGCCGTTCGGGCATTTCTGCTCGCAGAGGACGAGCCCGCAGCACGCGTCGGGGCGCGCCACGACGGCGACGTACTTCTCGACCTCGAGGACGCCGTACGGACACGCGTCGACGCACGCGTAGCAGCCGAGGCACGTGTTCGTCCGGATCACCGGGAGCCGCTTGCGCTCGGGGGCCTGCGCCGCGACGCGCGTCTTCTTGCGCCGACGGAGGCGGTCGAACAGCGCGGCGCCCGCGTAGCCGAGGGCGCTCGTCGAGAGGCCCGCGAGCGCGACCGGCAAGAGAGGAGCGGTGTCCACGTCGGCCTTCACCCAAGGGACGCTCGCGGACGCGACGCGCGCGGCCTCCCACGCGAGCGGGCGATCGGCGAAGTGCTGAGCCGCGCACACGCCCTTCGAAGAGAGCGGTGTCGCCGATGCGCGCGGACCCGCGACGTCCGTCGCGTCCGCCGGGAGCGCCTCCTGGTGCTCGTCGAGGCAGAGGGAGAGGCGGTTCGGGCCGCGTCCGCCGCGCGCGCACCGCGCGATCGGATCCTTGGGATCGTCGACGGCGTGACACGCGGCGCACGCGTCGAGCGGGATCAGAGGGACGACGAGGTCGCGATGGGAGCGAAACGCCACCTCCACCGGCACGCTCGCGCCTTGCCCATAGCGAAAGGCCGCCCCGTCCTTGGTGAAGCGCGCCCCCTGGTGCGGACCGTGCGGGGCATGGCACGAGGTGCAGCGGAGCTCCCCCGACGCGAGCAGCTTCGCGTGCGCCGTGCGGGTCGACCCGTGGGGCGCGTGGCACTTCACGCACGCGGCCTTCGCGTTCGAGAGGAACGGGGCGGAGGAGGGGTCGGCGTCACCGTGGCACGCGGCGCACGTGAGCTTCGCGCCTTGATGCGGCCCGCTGAGTGGGCCGGGGCCGGCGGCATGCAGCCCAGAGGAGGTGGGCGTGAGCGCGAGCGCGCCCCCGACCCCCAGGGCTGCGAAGACCGCAGCGATCGCCATGCGGCGGACGCGCGTGACGTCGCTCGTTTCGGCGGTGCGCTTCGCCGCGCCCCCCTTCGGCGCCGCGCGGACGGCGGCGGCACGCGCGCGCGGATCGGCGAGATCGGCCGCGAACACCGTGAGCTGCGCGCCCGGTGCGACGTCGGAGGCGGGCGGTTGCGGCGCGCGCGCCGGCTCGTCGCGCTCGCTCATCGGCCGACCCCGAAGCCGACGTGCGCGACGCCGAGGACGAGCGCGGCCGTGAACGTCACGACGTGGAGCGGCAGGCCGACGCGGAGGAGCGCGACGAGGAGCCGCTGAGCCGGGAGGGAGCGGATCTCGACGACGACGCGGACGAGATCCTCGATGCCCGCGAGGCGGTCCTTGCCGCGGCCCTCGAGGACGCGCTCCACCCGCGCCGCGAGCGCGCGCTGCTCCGCGCGGAGATCGCGGCCCGACAGGAGCAACACGAGCGGTCCCAGCCGGCTCCGCGCGTACGGGAGGAGGATCTTCTCCGCGAGCTTCTTCACGACGTCGCTCCGACCGGAGACGCTGCGGTAGAGGCGATCGACGAGCGCGCGCTTCTCCGCGGCGAAGTCCTCCGGCAGCACGGCGGTGCGCTCGATTTTGGCGAGGCGCGCGGGCACGAGCCGGTAGGCGAGGGCCATCCACGCGCCGAGCACCGTGGTCGCGATCAACGCGAACACGAGGAGCTGCGGGGCGGTGCCCTTCTCGAGCGAGACGGGGGCGTGCGCGAGCGCGAGGGCGAGCGTCATCCACCCGAGGGCGACGTGCGCCGTGAGCCATGGTTTCAGGATCGACGCGTCGCGCTTCGGCGTCGCCGCAGGGTCGGAGCCTCGTCTCCGGCGCTTCCAAGCGCGGATCGCGCGCTTCGGGAGGCCGTAGGCGAGGAGCCCGATCATGCCGATCGCGGACGCGACGCCCGCCGCGAACCCGATCCCTCCGCTCGGCACGAACAAGCGGGCCGCCTGCATCCTCACGCCCACGGCGGCGACCGCGACCGCCGCGCCGAGCGCGCCGAGGACCCACGCCGCGTGCGCCGGGGATCGCCGCGCGCGCGGCTCGTCGTTCCGTGAGGTGCCTCGGCCGAGCCACGCGCGGAGCTCGACGAGATCGCTCGAGGGCTCGATGCGGTGGAGCGCCTCCGTCGGGCACGCCTCGACGCACGCGGGCCCGGTCGCGTACGCGGAGCAGAGATCGCATTTCACCGCGACCTCCGGGCTCGGCGACCCTTCGGGGCGGGGCGCGGTCGCGGGGCGCTCGGCCATCTGGATGTTGTCCCAGGGGCAGGCGCGCGCACACGCGCCGCACCCCGTGCAGAGCGCTTCGCGGATGAACACCTCGCCGCTCGCGTCCTTCGAGATCGCGCCCGTGGGGCAGTCGACCATGCACGCGGGGTTCTCGCAGTGTTGGCAGGAGCTCGGCACCATGAGGTGCGCGTTCTCGACGATCGACGAGGAGCTCGCCTTCGGGGTGACGATCTTGTCGCCTCGGCGCACGAGGCGCGGCGTCCCGTGGAGGGCGCCGCACGACCACGTGCAGTGCCCGCACCGCACGCACGACTCGAGGTCGATGACGAGGAGCGATCGGGCGATCTCGAGGCGGTAGAGATCGCGGAAGAGGTGCTGCGTCGCGTTCCTCGCCGCCCCCGCGATCGCCGCGTCCTGCGCGCGCTGTTCGTCCGCGGCGATCCGCCGGTAGCGGGCGAAGAGCCGCGGCTCTCGCGCCGCGACGGCGCGCACGACGGCCGCGGGGATCTCGACCAGGGAGGTCGCTCCGCTCGCGACCGCGCCCGCCGCGCGTGCGCCGCCTCCGCGCCCCGCTGCGGCGGCGTCGAAGAGGATCTCCTCGTCTCCGAAGAAGTCTCCGGGGCCGAGGTAGCCGCGGACGCGCAGCCGGGCGTCGTCCTCGACCTGGATCTGTACGCGGCCCTCCGCGACGATGAACATGGCCTCGGCGCTCTCGCCCGCGCGGTAGATGCTCTCGCCGCGCGCCACGGTCCGCGTCGTCGCGGCGTCGAGCACCATGTCGAACGTCTCCTTGTCGAGCTCCGCGCCGAGCACGGTCGTGCGGAGCACGTCGCGCGTCGCGGCGCGTTGCATGGCGCGCTCGAGGCGCTCGGCGAGCTCCGCCTTGCCCGAGCGGACCGCGGCGCGACGAAAGATGTGGACGGGGATCTCCGCCAGAGCGGGCGCGGAAGACGCGGCCGCGGCGGTCGCGCGCCGCCGCGGTGAAGCGAACGCCTCCTCCCCGAACGCGTCGCCGGTGTGCGCGCGGCGCAGGACGGACTCCACGTCCTCCCCGCGACGCTTCGCGCTGATCGTGAGCTCGCCGCGCGCGACGACGAAGAACGCGTCGCACGGATCGTTCGCGCGGTAGAGCGTCCTGCTCGGCGCGGAGCTCGCGCAGGCTGCCGGCGGCCTCGATCTCGTAGGCGCGGTCTCCGAGGTTGCGGAACACGGTTGCATCGAAGACGACGCCCGGGAACCGCCGCTCGATGGGCCGCGCGTCGGACATCAGCGGACCGTGGTCGTCGCCCGCGCGATCGTCACGACGTCGAGGCGCTTCAACATCCCTTTCGTCGACGAGCGGCCCGTTCGGCCGCTTGCCGAGGCGCGCCTCGGCGGCCTCGTACGCGGCGAACGCGCGGATCAGGTAGGGGGAACGCCTGGAAACGGAGCTCCGGGTTGACGCTGAGCGGGCGCGCGCGCGGCGGGTCGAGCTCGTAGGTGTACGTGTGATCGGCGTCTCTGGCGGGCGCTCCGCGTGTCGATGATCGCGTCGGGCGCTTTCACGAAGCCGCGGGACGCGTCGAGCGCGCCGACGGGGAAGTACGTCTCGAAGAATTCGCTGCCCGGCGCGAGGTTCGACTCGCACGTCCCGGTGTCGAGATCGTACCGTCCGTCGTCGAAGCGCGCCGCGCGGTGGCCGAGCTGATCGGGCGCGGCGTCGCAGCGCGTCCCGTCCGCGGAGAGGATTCCGATGCAGCGGACGCAGCGCAAAAAGCCGTTCTGGAAGTTCACGAGGCCCGCGCCCTGGAACGACGTCCCGCCGAGCTCGGGGGCGGGGACCACGCGGGCGCGTCCGGTCCGTCGCGAACGTCCGCGCCGAAGAGGCCGGACGGGCGCCCGTCGAAGTCGACGAGGTTCGGATCGGTGTTCACGCGCACGAAGATCTTGTCGGCCAGATCGTCGCCGGGGTTCGCGAGATCCCCGACCTCGTAGACCACGCGCCGATCGGCGTCGGTGACCTTGAGGTGCACCCAGATCTCGCGTTCCTGGCTGAAGCGCCTGCGGGACGTGGTGCCCCGCGCCGACGTTCTCGATCGTGATCGGGATGGTGAGCGCCGCGCCCGAGCGGCGCGGCCGACCTCGAACCGGAACGAGCTCCGCAGAGGTCACGACGCTTGCGCGCCGAGAGGGGGATGAACGCCGTCGAGCGCCTCCTCGTCCACGAGCGCCTCGGGGGTACTCGCGCGAGAGCGGCAGGTCGACGCCGGAGAGGTAGTGGGTCGTCACGCGGGTGGGCGCGCTCGAGTCCGCGGCGGACGAACCTCCGGGTAGGCGCGCGGCGACTTTGCGACGAGTCCTGCGCCGCTCGCTGGGCACGCGGGATCGGAGCCCGGCGCCCGCCTCGCACACCCCGGGGAACGCGGACATGTGGCAGCTCTGACAGGTCGCGATCGGCTTGTTTTTCCGCCTCTCCACGTCCGTCCAGGCGACCCACTCCGAGTACGTTGCGCAGCCGCTTGAAGTGCTCGCCCTTCCTGCCGCCGATCGCGTCGGTGCCGAAGAGGCGCACGTCGTGGCAGCTCCTGCAGAACTCGCTCGACGCGAGGTAGCTCTCCGTCTTCGCGGGGGTCGCGCGGTGCGCGACGATCGACCCCGCGGTGAACGGATCGTCGGCGCGGCCGAAGACGAAGTCCGTGGGGCGAAGATCGTAGCCGCTGTTGCCGATGCCGAAGACACCGACGAGATCTTCGGGGCGAGACGAGAAGGTCGCTCCGGTGAAGGGGGAGACCCACGTCGGGTTGCCTTGGTACGCGCCCCCGGGAGACGCGGGGCCGTGCGCCGTGTGGCAGAAGCCGCAGCTCACGCCCTCCATCGCGCGCGCACCGAGCAGATCGCGGGGCGGCAGACGGCTGTGCGGATCGCCCGACGCGAGGCCCTCCCACGCGGGCATCTTCGCGTCGAGGTTCTCGCCGGGGGAGTGGCAGTTGACGCACCAGTGCTCGCCCCCCGCGCCGGTGAGCTTCTGCTGCGTCGCGCGATCGCGACAGGCGGTGCGCTCGTCCGCCTTTCGCAGGATCCCCGCGCCGTTGGGGCAGTCGACGTCGCGCCCGACCTGCTCCTCCACGAGCATCTCGAGCGCGTTGAAGAGCGGGCTCTTGACGGAGTGGCCCATGACGCTCCGCCGCCACTCCGCCGTCTGTCGCGGGTGGCAGCCATCGCAGTCCCGCGCGGCGAGCTCGGTGGGCGCGAGGGGCTTCGCGGCGCGCACGGCGACCGCCTTCGCCGAGCTCGAGGGGGAGGGGGGCGCCCCTCGCAAAAGCGTCAGCGCCGCCGCGCCGACGGCGACGGAGAGGGCGATGGGTAACGCGACCGACAGGACCGGGAACGATCTCGATCGGGTCGCGCGCGACGCGGCCCGGTTCGGCGCGTGCCGCGGGGGCTCCGCCTTCGGCGGCTCGGACGCACCTCTCTCGGGGGACGTGCGCGACGCGGAGGCGCCGCGATCCGCAGGGCGCTTCCCGCTGACGAGCGTGGGATCCACGCGGTGGGGATCGGCGAAGCGCGCGAAGCTCTCTTGGATCGCGCGCGCGCTCGTGGGCCGCTCGCGGGGATCCGGATCGAGCATCGACAGGACGGCGCTCTGCAGGCCGGGCGGGAGCGCCTTCGCGACGAGCGGGTCGAAGGGCGGTGCGCCGCGGTGCTTTGCCTCGTCGAGCGCGTGCCGGAGGCCCGCGCCGCGGAACGGGTGCGCGCCGCCGATCATGCGATAGAGAACGAGACCCAGGACGTATCGGTTCGCGGCGTCGTCCCACGGGGCGCCGTCGGCCTGCTCGGGCGGCGTGTACTGAGGGGAGAGCTCCTCGGCGCGCACCGCGCGAGGAGGGGCGCCGACGAGGCCTTCGATCCAGGCGTCCGCGACGACGATGGCGCGATCTCCGTCCACGAACACGCCGTCGGTCGTGAGCGGCCCGAGCCACACCCGCTCGGTCTCCGCCATCGCGAGCGCGGACGCGATGTCGAGCCCGACGCGGATCGCCCGCGATGGGGGCCAGGGGCCGCGCTCGCCGCGAAGGACGCGGGCGAGGGCAGCGTCGGACCGACCCACGTCCGGGCGGATGAGCCACACGCGCGCTCCCTCCGTTCCCGCCTCCGAGAAGCCGCCGAGCCGGGCCTCCCCCGCGCGCAGGAGGCGCTCGGCGAGGGTCCGATCGCGCGCGTCGAGCTCCCAGAGCTCGACGTCTCCGCCGCCGATCCGACGCGCGCGGGATCGACGCGCGCGCCCCACGTCCGTCGTGTCGCGCCGATCCTCGACCGCGGGGGCGGACGCCCCGAGCTTCATCGGCGCGCGCTCACTTGATTCGGCGCCCCGTCAGCGACGGAGCCGCGCGTTGGCTCGCCGCGCCGCTCGCGCTCGGCTGCGCGGAGGCGGAGACGACGGGGGCAGGGGTCTGGGAGGACCGCAAGAGGTACGCCGCGAGTCCGGCCGCGAGGGACAGCGCGACGATGATCGCGACGGCGACGTACGTGGGCACGTCACGCGGTTTGTCGCCTCTCTCGATGAGCGCGATCGTGTCGGCGCGCGGCGCGGGGGGGCGAACCTCCTCCTCCTCCTCCTGCTCGCGCGTGGCCTGCGGCGCGGAGGAGTCGCGGGCCGATGGGCTCGCCCCGGCGCGCTTGGGGGCGCTCGCGGGCAGCGACGCGGGTGCGTCGACCACGCTGCGCGCGGCGCGCGGCGAGGGGGCTGCGGTGGAGGACGCGCCCCTCGCGGACGGCGTCGAGGTGGCCCGCGCGGGCGAGGGCAGGAACGGGGTCAACCGCTCGACCACGTCCTCGGCGAGGTAGGGCCGGTCCTCGGGGGCCTTCTCGAGCAGCTCGAAGAGGAGATCCTCCACGCCGCCGGGCAACCCCTCGCGCACCGCGCTCGAGAGTGGGGGAGGCGTCGCGGTGCACTGCCTGTTGAGAAGCTGGCGCGGCGAGCTCGACGTGAACGGGGGACGACCCTCGAGCAGCTCGTAGAGGATGAGGCCGAGGCAGTAGAGATCGGAGCGGTGATCGATGGTGTGCGCGTCGATCTGCTCGGGGCTCATGTACTGCAGGGTCCCGACGCTCTGGGTGTTCGTCTGGTTCATCGCCTCGACGACCTTGGCGATGCCGAAGTCCATCACTTTGATGCTGCCGTCTCGCAGCACCATGATGTTCTCGGGCTTCAAATCCCGGTGGATGATGGGTGGGTTCTGCCCGTGCGCGGCCGCGAGCGCGCTCGCCACGCGCGCGACGATCGTCACGGCCTCGGCCCAGGGGAGGCGCGCGCGATCCGAGATCACGGCGCGGAGCGTCCGGCCCTCGAGGAACTCGAGCACCATCACGAGCTCGCCGCCCACCTCGATGCTCGCGAGGCTCCGGACGACGTTCGGGTGCTCGAGGTGCGCGAGGATCTGCATCTCGTTCATGAAGAGGCGGCGCGCGTGGTCGCTCTTCGAGAGCTCGGAGTGCAGCACTTTCAGGGCGACGCGGCGCTTCGACAGGCGCTCCTCGGCCTCGTACACCTTGCCCATGCCGCCCTCACCCACGAGGCGGCGTGTCGAGGTACCCCCGAGCTGTCCCATGAGATCCGCTTGGAATCGAGAGAGAGCGAGCTCGGTCATGAGGGGTAGGGGGCGTGGTATGGATCCAGCCGTCCCCTATGTGGCCCTGGAGCGTCGAAGCGTGACCGAGGTTTCCGAAAGAAGCGCCCGTAGTCTACGGCCAAGGACCGCGTTCGCGCTGACGCTCCTGATCGGAGCGTCGTTTTTCGGGTGCTCGAAGGCGTCCGACGAGCTGACCGTCCGCACGGACTCCAGCGCCACGCTCACCGTCAAGACGATTGACTATCGGGTGCCCGCGACGTGGCGGAAGACGGAGGGCACGAACGACGAGATCCGTCGCGCGGGCTACGCGGCGCCGAAGATCGGGGACGACAAGGAGGACGCGGAGGCGCTCGTGCTGTTCTATGGCACGGGGAGCGACGGGGATCGTGACAAGGTCTGGGACCCGTGGTTCAAGCAGTTCGACGGGGACGCCAAGGCGGACGCGGTGCGCTCGAAGCTGGACGCTGGGGGCAACGAGGTGGAGGTCTTCGAGTTCCTCGGCAACTACAAGCTCTTCATGGGCCCGCGGAAGCCCGGGCAGAAGACGTCGCCGGTGCAGATGGTGAAGGAGCACTTCCGGATGATCGGCGCGGTGCTCCACACGAAGGATCGGGGCAACTGGTACTTCCGGCTCGTCGGCCCCGACGCGACGGTGCAGGCCGCGAAGAGCGACTTCCTCGCGATGATCGAGAGCGCGCGGTAGTTCTTGGGGGACTCCGTCCCCCCATCGACCTTCAAGGATTGAGCGCGCTCACGATGGGCGCAGCGGGATCAGGCGGCGCGGGCGGCGTCAACGGCGCGACGGTGGGTGGTGTGGGCGCGCCGGGGCTCGGCTGCGGGGTGCTGGACTTCTCCCTCGTCCCACCGGCATGCGCCGATGGATTGAGACGCTTTCTGTGCCAGTTCGCCTTTTTTGTGTCCGGTTTTCGCAGCTGGTGTCCATAAGAGACTAGCTGAGACGAATGGGGGACGGGGTGAAGACCATCGGACAGCCCGAGCTCGATGGGGACGACCGGGGTCGTGCCCAAGGCAGCGCGCCACAAATCGTGTTGGATCAGCTGGATACAGCCCGGCCGCAGAAGCTGCTCGCGTGCAACGGCGCGTCGTTGCGGCTCGCGCGCCATGGGGCCGTCGCGTGAGGGGCCCCGCCATCTGGGCATGCAACGTGCTGGCCGATCTCGTGAAACTGCACGAAGCGCCGAGTATCGGCGGCTTCCGGGACAGCATGAACCGCGAGCGGGGGGCCGATGTCGAAGCGCTCTCACCACGACTGGACGTTCCAGCGACGGATGGATCGAGTCCCTGGTCACGCTTCCGAAAGCTCATGAGCGTTTGGATGACAGAGCATCCCACTGCGCCCCCGGTTCCCCGGGGCCTGGCGAGCGAAGGCGGCGCCATGGGTAGAGTCGTTCGCAATACCCAGCGCAATCATGCCATTGGCGCGGGTCCGCGCAGCCCTACGCAGCGGAGCGGGACTCGCACGCGTCCGTGGTCGGCGTCGCGAGCACCGGTGTGTCCATCCGCGCGAGCTCGGCGCGACTGGTGCCGCATGGTCGCCAATCTGCCTGAAACAGCTCGACGCCGGGGAGGCGGCCCATGAGCCCGGCCGCCGAACCCGCGCAGCAGCCGCCACGGGTGACGTTCACTCCCGCGTTCCCGGCCTGGACTGTCGTCCCCGTTGGGCTCGGCGTGGCTGGCGTGGCGAGCCTTCTCTGCACGCCGCTCCTCATGCACATCGTCGAGCCCGGCGAGCACGACCCGGGGTCGGTGGCGCTGTCCGTCTCGTGCTTCGTCCCGATGGCGCTGGGAATCGGGCTCTTGGCCGCCGCCGCGCTCCTTCGAAACCCGCTCCGGATCCATCGACTCGGCTGGGGGTGGGCGATCCATCACCTCGACCTGCGCGGGACCCATGAGCACTTCCGCCTCCGCGGACAACTGGCTGCGATACGGCTCGCTCTCGTGAATCGCTGGTTCCCTCTCGCAAGCCTTCACAGCGTCTACGTGTCCGCGGACCTCGGCGAAGAGGCTGATTCGCTGCCCTCGTTCTACGCTGACTCGAGGGGTCGGAAGTGCGGGGCCGGAGCCTTTGAGTCGGCTCCGCTGCTCTCAGGAGCTCCTGCTGGATCGCTGGTCCAGGCGTGCCTCGTTCGCCGAACCATCCGGATCGCGGTGCACGGCGCGCGCCCCCTCTCCGCGAACGAGGCGGCGTGGGCATGTCGCTTCCTCGTGGCCCTCGTGAACGCTCACCGGGAGCTGCCGGCGGTTGGCTTTCGCGAGAACGTGGAGAGAGAGCGGAGAGAGGAACTGGAGGTGCTCGCGCGGCGACTCGACCTCGCAGCCACGGATGGCGCGAGCCCGTGGGCGACGTTTCATCGGCTCATGAGCGTGTGGCTGGCAGAGGACCCGATGGCACCGGCGGATCCTCGTGGGAACCCTCCGACGGTCGCGAACCGCCGCCCAAATATGGACCGTCCGCGCCACGCCCGCATGCCAACTCCGGCGCGGTGGGACCGCATCATCCTGGTGCTTGGATGCTGCAGTGCTCCCGTTTGGTTGGCCATTGTGGCGGAGATGGACCACTTCCACATCCCCGGACACCAATACGTTGTAGCTGCCGGCTTCATGGCTTCAGCCGGGCTCATCGTTGCTTTCGGCCTCTCGCGCAACTCGATCCAGCAATATCACCCGACGCGTGGGTGGCTCTCACGCGCCCGTTCGTTGGGGGTATGGTTGCCGACGGATGGCGAGTCTGCTCCTCGTGCCGCCGACTTCGTCGTCGTTCGCCGATGGCGCGGGCGGGCCACGCTCCACAGCCTCTATGCGGAGGTACCCCTCCGTGCGACGGAGGGGTGGCCGGAGTTTTACGTCGACAATCGGGGTCGGCAGTGTGGTGACGAAGCTCGGCTCGTCGCCGATCTGCTCGACGATGTCGGACCGTACGTGATGATCGCGAGCACTGGAAGCTTGCTGAGGCTTGCGATCCACGGGGGGGCCACCAATCAGGCCGAGCTCGAGTGGGCGTGCGCGCGGCTGAACATGGTCCTGCACTGTCTGCAGAGCGCCGCGCGCTGCCCGCCCAATGAGACGTCCGGTGAGGAGAGGCTCGAACTCGCGCGCCTGTGGAATCGGTTCTCGTTTGCTCCGGGACCTTTCAATCGTGCGTTCGGCGACTTCGAGCGGGTGCGGAGCACCTGGGAGCAGGACGACAAATTGGCAGGCCAGCGTGTCAATGGGGGGCATCGACAGTCTGCCGACCCGGCTTCGGCCGCTCGCGCTTTGGGAGGCGCCTAGCAATGGGCAGGGTAGTCCGCAAGACCGGCGCAGTCACCGTGGTCGGGATCGATCACCACAACGGGCGCTACTACTCCAACTTTCTCGCTGGTGGGATGGCGCCGCTTGCTCCGCCCTACATCCCGGCGCCGATCCCCCTGGAACGGCGCCGATCCCGCAATCGCACCACGCCACGCTGACCGATTCAAACTATGTCTCGCTGGTTGGGGGATGTCTGTGCAGCGGAAAAGCATACCAAGGGGTTTACCCTGGGCGGGCCGTACTCGGGAGCGGGGGCCGATGGTTCCCATCAATCACGCGGCGCATGTTGTGCCCCTCAGTCCAAGCACGTTCCTCTACGTGGATGAGGCGTTCGACGTGCCCCCGGACGAGTGGCAGATCGCCTGCTACCACGGCGGCGGCTATGCACTGTCGGTAGGGGGCGGGTTGAGTATCGCCCAATTGTTGATCGAACAGGTCGATGCGCGGCGCGACACCGAGTATCTGCTGCCGCAACCGGAGCTGGGGTGGGCGATCTTCTACTGGATGCTTCGATATCACTTTACCTCGGACAGCGACGGCAATGTCATCGTCGGGGAGGCTGTGCGCTTTCTTGATCGGGAGGCGGCGTTGGCACGATGAACGCGCGCGACCGCAGCGTGGAGGATCCTCCGCTCGCGGGCGGCGTGTGGCCGAGTCCGGATGTGCACGGATCCGCCCGCGCTGGAGTGGACCTACTTGCCCCGCTGCCTCCGACCGAGAGGCGAAGCCGCCGCGCGGCCCATGCGACAAACGTCACGCGATGGGTCGGTCCGACACGGGACGCCGTCGTCCGAGCCCAGGTCCTCGCCCGGGTTCCGATGTTCCTAGCCTGCGCGGCGGTGGCTGCGGCGATGATCGTGACCTGGCAGGCGCTGTCCGCCTGGTTCGTATGGCTGGGTTTGCTTCTTGCGCTCTGGCTGGCTTTCATCGCTTGGCGATTGTTCGTGAACCCGCTCGCGCGCCTGATCGCTTGGCGCGCCGGGCCGTCGCGCGCGATGAGAGGCACCTCCAGGAGGCCCCTACGCATGATCGTGTCGACCACGCAGCCCACCGCGTTCCCCGTCATCACCTTGATCGGGCTTCCGCTCTCGGTCGTGCTCTGTGCGCTGCTCCCCTTCGTGCTCGTCGGGCTGCCGATTGGATTCGTGCTTTGGCTCGTGTTCGACATCTTCTGGGGGATACGAGGCTTGCGTGCGTTGAGCCTCTTCCGCGGAGAGCGCCTCGTGCGCGTGGCGGCCCCGCAGCCAGAAGTCGTCGATGCGGAGTATGGGCGGGTGCCATCGCGGCCGCTGAGCGTGGGGCGAGCGGAGTTCTGGGACCCGTTTGGCGGCTATCCTCGGCCCATCGCTGTTCTCGCGTCGGATCCGAAGCGAAGGCACGCGTTGGTCCAGGCTGGCATGCTGCCGGCCGCCCCACTTCGGGTCGACGCCGAGAGCTCGAATACACGCATCGCGGTGGATGAAACTGGGCAAGCATCAAGCGACAGCGACGCCGAAGTACCGCTTCTGGAGAGGAGACATCGATGACGCAGGGGATTCGAGCCACCGATCTTCGTACCAGGTCGACGGTCGAGCCGGAGCGGCGGGTGAGCCCACTCGTGACGTTCAGGGCCGAACGCGCGGGGCCGTTCTCGGCGGAGTCCAGTGCACTCGAGACCGTTGAAGCCGTCGCGGACATCACGAAGGCGCACATCGCTGGCTTCGTGGCCTATGGGATGACGCCCAGGGCCCCGATCCACGTCTGTCGCGACAACGCCGCGAGGTGGCTCAGCCAGACGCGCATCGCGGACTGCGGAGGACCGCTCCCGTTCACGCACCAGTCAGTGCTCCTCAGCGCACCCCAAGGCGGGTCTCACATCGGCGGACTCTCCCTCGCGGTCGGCACGCGTGAAGGTTTGGGGAAGGGGCTCGTGTTCGCGCTCCGCCTGGAGGAGAGCCGTGCCGCGAAGGTCGACGCGCGGGCGCTCGTCGAGGCGTGCTCGAATCTCCGGGCCGACGAGACCGCGCCGCCCTGGTGGGAGACCACCCATCAGGTAGGGACGCCGACGTGTGCGCTCGGTCATTCGACCCGGACGTAGGTCGGTGAAGACCCCATTCCTTGGAGCTTCATCCGCCGCGGCGTGGTCGTGAAGGAGGGGGAGTAGGGGGAGAAGAAGGTCCCACCCGTTCCCGTCGACGAGGGTGGGTTGGCTCGCTCGAACGACACGATGAGCGACGGGCTCTCTGTAATCTCCCACGTGCCCTGCTCGACGGAGAAGTCTCGCTCGAAGCGCCCGACGGCGACTTGCTTGAGGACGTAGTATCGCCCGTCGTCGGTGAGCTCGATCCCGGGTGACTCGCCGTTCTCACAGTTGAGCCAGCGCCCCGTCGCGAGGTGGTGAAGCTCCTCGAGCGATGGACCGACGACGTCCGCGGCCACCTGATCGCAGCGCGGATCGGGGTACGGTGCGTCGAACGCGCCGGCGCCGCCTTCCCCGCCACCCGAGGACGAGCACCCCGCAGCGAAGGCGAGCAGGACGAGCGCACGCAGCACGAGCCGACCGTTCACCACGACGATTGTGTCACAGGCGCCGCGCCGCCGCGTCTTCGTCTATTCTGGGCCCGTGAGGCCGTGCTTGCCCGTCGCGCTGCTCGTTCTCGCCTCGGGGTTCGTCGCGGCGTCGTGCATCGAGTCCGAAGCGCCGGGCGACTGCACGCCGCTCCCCGACGACGCATGCACCCGGCTCACGAACATCCACGCCTGCGACCCTCCGGGCCCCGCAAAGCCCGCCGAAGACTGCAGCGTGGACGCGTGCGTCGCAGGAGCGGTGTGCGTGATCCGTCCCACCACAGCGCTCCCCGAGCCCGTGCGCCTCTGCGAAGCGCTCTGCGTGGTCGACGCCGAGTGCGAGCCGGGCACCGTGTGTCGCCCGATCGCGAGCGAGTTCGAGCACGATTGCGGGCCTGCCGGCGTCTCGACGTGCACGCAGCGGTGCAACCTCGCGACGAACGAGGGCTGCCCCACGCCCAACACGCGGTGCATGCGCGTCGACGGCCCCGTCGCCGTCACGCGCTGCGACATCCCTCGCGCGGGGGGCGTCGGCGAGGGAGCGGCGTGCGCGTTCGGCGCGAGCGAGGCGGGTGGAAGCCCATGCTCAGCTTGGCTCGTTTGCAAGCCCACGGCGATGGGAGGTCCGTTTGGCACGTGTCACCGCATGTGCACGACCGACGGGCTCACGGAGTGTCCGGGCGACAGCGCCTGCGTTCCCTCGTTCACGACGCTCGACGGCACCGAGTACGGGGTCTGCGCGTGCGACACCTCCGGCAATTGCTGACGAAGCGCCCCGGATCAGGGATCGCGAGGCTGACGGAGGACGATGTCTCTTAGGTCGGAGACCGCATACCGAGCGCGGCGGCGATGCCACGACGCGCGGAGTCGGTGAGGGGGATGGGGGTCGCGGGACCGGCCAGCGAGGCTACGCTGCGCGCGTGACCGCCCGGCTTGCGCTCGTCTGTGCAACGCTCCTCGTGACGGCGGCGTGCGGCGCCGACCGCCCGCCCGATCTGCCGTCGATGACGTCGGCCGCGCCCGCCGCGTCGACGGTCGCATCGACGGTCGCGTCGGCACAGGTCCAGGCCCCGCGCGCCGTGGAGCCGCCGCCTCCGCCGCGCGCCATCGAGATCGTCCTCGATCTGTCCGCGTCGATGCGCGCGAGCATGCCCGCTCCCGAGGGCGGAGGGACGCCGTCCAAGCGCGGGCCGACGCGCCTCGAAGCGATGAAGGCCGCGGCGCTGGATCTCGTCTCGAGGGAGACGGAGGCGATGATCGGGGTCGTCGTCTTCGGGGCACAGGCGTACTCGTTCTGGCCGATCACGGCGGATCACGAGGCGGTGCGGACGAGCGTGTCGAACCTCGATCTCGGCACGATCGACGACAGCGCGAGCGCCGTCGGCGACGGCCTCGCGGTCGCCGTCGAGCAGCTGCGCAAGATTGGAGGCGTCGAGCGGACCGTCGTGCTCTTCGCGGACAGCGCGAGCACGGGCGGCACCACCACCCCGGAGGATGCGGCGGCGCTCGCGCGGGCGTCGAGCTGTCGCGTCGTCGCGATCCAGGTGAGCGACGGCGCCGAGGCGGACGTGATGGACGGAAGGGATCGGAAGGGCGCTCCGCGCTACAAGGGGATGACGTTCCCCGCGAGGCCCGCGGAGCTCGAGCAGATGGCGACGATGACGCACGGCGCGTTCGTCGTCGCGCCGACCGCGGACGCGGTCCTCACCGCGACGCGGACGCTCGTCGACCCGAGGGCGGAGCGACGCGAATAGCCGAGCGCGGTGCTCTAAATCATTGAGCGCGATTCTGAATCAGTTCCAGAGGAGAGTCACAGGAAGACGGGAAGACGGGAAGACCGGAGAAGCAGAATGATTTTGTTCTGAGCGCCGCGCTCGCTTTTCGAAGCCGGCCCTACCCAGTCGTCCGATCGACCGCTCGCGTTTTGTGTCCGGATTGGAAATCCTGGAGCGACAGTCAGTTGGAGCGAACGAGGGACTCCACCTCCGCGATGACCGACGAGACCGCCATGATGCCCCCTTCCGCAGCAGTGCAGCGCCTCATCCTCGAAGCCGACCCGCGCCGCGCGATCCCCCTCGGCCCGCGGGTGCGGTTTGTCGATCGCCCGCAGGCGCTCGAGTCGTGACCAGCAACGTGACGAGCGTGGAGGACGACTCCAGCGCAGACCCCGGTGCCGTCGCCCTGCCCGGCCCGACGGTCTCGCCAGCAGAGTGGGTCGACTTGTCGCGCGCGCCAACGCATTGGATTGGGCCGTCCAGTCGGCGCGTGATGGCGTCCCACTTGGTCTCCCGCGTCCCGCTCGTATCGAGCCTGGCCGCGTTCACCGTCGTGCTGCGAGATCGGGGCCGCGCAACCGCAGTCTTTGAGTGGCTCGGCCGGTTCACGCGGGCCGACTCGGCATGGGCCATCGGATTTGCTCTTCTGCCGTTTTGGGTGTGTGTAGCGGCGGCCCACGGCGCGTTTGGCGCGCTCGCGGGATGGCTCGCGTTTCTGGGGCAGCATCCGTACGAACCGCGCATCCTTGGGGAGCCATTCGGGATCGTGATGTTCGACTCCCCGCGGCGACTCGTCCCGCGAGCCCTGTGGGTGTGGACCGGCTTGTCGTTCCTCCTCCCGGTCTTTCCGCCCGTGCTCCTCCTTGTCTTGAGCACAGCATGGTTGCTTCCCGCCGCCCTCGGCCTGTGGTCGTTGATCGACGGTCTCGTTTGGATCTCGCACCTGCGGGTCGCGAAGCTGACTCCGCATGAGTCGGTGTCGCTCGAAGCCGTCGAGCCACAAAGGGTCTCGCAGATCCGCGCTCGCTTCGCTCGCCGGAAAATGACCGGATGGGCCTCCATGTATTGGGATCCATTTGGCGGTCTCCCGCGAGGGGTCGCTGCGCTCATGGCGAGTGCGTCCGGGATCAGGGTGCTCGAGGATGCTGGACTTTTGCCCGTTGCAGCGGAGGCCGGGAGTCAATGAGTCCACGCGTGGCGCTCAGGATCGAACGCACCCAGCCATTCTGGTCGGTGGAGGCCGCCGCCGACCTGGTCCTGTCGATGCGCTTCCGTGAACGGGCGCGGCGGCGTCACCGCAGCCCGCGCTCAACACCCACAGGGCCGAGGACAGCCCTGTTTCGACGCCCATCGCTTCAAAAGGTCGAAGCGAGCTCTACTTGACCGCGACGACGTTCGTCTGCGTCGTCACCTGGCGAATGGGCTTCGCGCCGATGTCCGAGAGGTCGAACTTCGTCGTGGTCCCGAGCTGGACGGGGTTGTCCGGATCGGAGCCCGAGGGGTTCTGCATCTTGGAGCGGACGTTGATCGTGATGATCGCGCCCTTCTTGTACTCGTCGGTGAGGTTCAGCGTCTTCGCGGAGAGCGCGGCGCGGACGTTCGCCGCGATCGCCTCCCAGTCGCCCGCCGTTCCACCCGCCATGCCCGCGACCTTGACGCCCGTGACCTTCCCGTCGGGCCCCAACGAGACGACGATCGTCCCCTGGGACTTCTCCGGGACGCTGCTCGACCACACCGCGTCCTTCACGGTGGAGGCGACCGTCCCCGCGGCGGGGAGGATGAGCCCGAGCTTCTTGTCCTTCTCGTGGAGCTGCTCCTGGAGGACCTGGTTCGCCTTGTCGACGTCGACCCTGGCGGTCTTCTCCGTCGTCGTCTTCGCGGCGGGTCCCGTCCCGATCGAGGACGGGTCGAAGCCCACGGGACCGCCCTTCACGATGGGGTTCAGCGGATCGAACGTCCGCGAGTCGGGCGCGCCGGGATCGCCGTACGCGTTGTCGTCCATCGCGGGATCCCACCGCGGGCGCTGCGCGTCGGGGGCGCTTCCGCTCGCGTTGGAGGCGTTCGGGTCGTTCGTGCCGATGACCGGATCCGTCCCGTAGTTCGGGCCGACGTTCCCGCGCGGTCGGTTGTTCGGGACGACGCTCCCCGCGGTCTCCTCGCTGTTCGGGGACGCCGTCGAGGCGGTCGAATCATCCGTCGGTTTGGGGATCTCGGCGGACGTGGGTTTGTTTTGCTCGGGCGTGTCGTCCGACTCGATGTCGACGTACGTCCCGTCCCCGCCGCCGAAGTCGTACGTCGGCGTGGGCGCGTTGCGCGCGTACGCGAGGATCCCGATGTGGGTCGCGAGGCCGACGCCGGCGCAGAGCCAATAGGTGCGGCGCCACCAGGGGCGCGGCGCATCCATCATCGCGGTCGGGCGCGCCGACACGGGCGCCGCGTGGAGGGCGGCGGGCATGGACGACTCGGGCAGCGCGACGGGTTTCTTGGGCTTCTTCAACGCGCGCTCCTCGGGAACAGCCCGTGACGGCCGGCGGCTCGCAGCTCATCCATCACGGACTGCATACTGCTCCATACTCGGTGAAAGCACCTCTCCACAAGTTCATCATCCGCGGCGGCTTGCGGCCCGACCCGACCGTTCGACAACGTCTTCAGGTCGATGGGCTTGCAGAAGCGGGTGTGGATCTTCACGGGCGGGGGGAGGTGAGGGATGGCGAGGCCCGCGATGATGCCCCACGGCATCGCGACGCCGAGGGGAGCGACGTTCGAGCGGAAGTACTTCTTCAAACCAGACTTCTCAGCGAACCACTGCCCGTCCGTGAGCAAGTAGAGCGACTCGTGCGCGCCGACGCTCACGATGGGCACGATCGGGACGCCTTCGGAGAGCGCGAGGCGGATGAAGCCGCGGCGCTGACCGAACCGGACCTCGTAGCGCGCGCTGAACGGCTTGCATGCGTCGTAGTCGCCGCCCGGGAACACGAGCACGGCGGCACCTCGAGAGAGCGCGGCACGAGCGTTCATGGGGTTCGCCGCTACGGCGCCGCACGCGTTGAGCCACGCTCCGGCGACGGGCAGGTGGAACGGCATGTCGTGCATCAGCCCGTAGGCGAGGCGCCGGGGCGTCTGGAGGCGCCAGAACGCGGCCATGTGGCAGAACATGTCCGGCGTTCCCGTCATCCCGTTGTGGTTCGCGACGGCGAGGAAGGGGCCCGTCGGGAGGTCGCCCTCGACCTCGGTCTCACACCGAAAGTAGCGGTCGTAGAGCGCGTCGAGCGGCGGCAGGACGTCCTCGATGAAGGCCTCGTCACGCGCGCCGAGATCGTCGGGTCGCGACTTGCGACGGCCGACGCGCGCGAACGCGCGAGCCGCGACGCGCAGCTGATCGGGCGTGGGCAGCGGGCGCGGCGGGACGACGAAGGGCGCTTCGCGCTCCTTGGCCATGGGCGCGACGGGCTCCGCCACGGCCGGACTGGACGATTCGACCCTCCCCAGCTCCACACCCGTTCCGTAGCATGAACTCGGCCAGGCGCTATCAGCTATCCGCGGGCGCGCGGCGGCCCGCCTTCTTCTCGGCGACTCGGCGCTTGTCTCCGAGACGGCGGCGCTTCGCGGCCCGGCTGGGCTTGGTCGCGACGCGCGGTTCGGGCTCGTGGAGCGCGAGAAGAAGCAAGCCACGGAGCTTCTCCCGCGCGCGCGTGTGGTTCCGGTGTTGGTCGCGCGTCTCGTCGCACGTCACGAAGAGGCGACCGTCCCGGTCGAGGCGGTTTGGAAACATGAGGCGGATGCGCGCGCGCAGGTGCTCCGTGATGGCGTGGCTCCGCGCGAGGTCGAACCGGAGGAGGACCTTCGACGAGACCTTGTTGACGTTTTGGCCGCCCGGGCCGCTCGAGCGAACAGCGTCGATCGACAGGTCGGTCGCGGGGAGCGTGAGCGCGGGATCGATGGGGAGGGGGCTCATGGTGCTCGCAGCGACGCCCCGACGCGGAGCGCCTGACGGGTGGAACCCCTGCTCCGGGCAGCCACAGGGTGATCTGTATGGCGAACGAGGACAACGGCAAAGCAAAGGTCACGAAGGCGGAGTGGCGCGAGCTGCTCGGGCCGATCAGCACATGTTCCTCCGCGAGAAGGGGACGGAGCGCGCCTTTACGGGGAAGTCTTGGGAGGAGCGCTTCCCGTCGCGAGGTTGCGGAGAGGCCCCTTCCCGAAAAGAACGCTGATACGGTGGCCGATCGTGGAGCTCCTGCAACGCGGCCCCGTGCGGTGGGTGCTCGGCGGCGTACTGATTCTGCTGCTCGTGTACGCCGCCCGGCGGATCTACCGGTGGTACGGCATGCGGGAGGACCGCGAGCTCGAGGCGCAGCTCCGCGCAGCGCTCGATCGGGGCGATTTGAAGCGCGCCGGCGAGATCCAGGTGCAGCGGGGCAACCTCCTCGAGGCGACACGGATCTTCCAGCGGGGCGGTGAGAACGTGAGGGCCGCCGAGATCCTCGCCGAGCTCGGCAACCTCAAAGAGGCAGCGGAGGCGTTCGAAAAGGCGGGCGAGCACCTGCGTGCGGCGCCCCTCTTCCGGAAGCTCGGCGAGACCGCGAAGGCCGCGGCGGGGTACGAGAAGAGCGGTCAGCGTCGCGATCGCCAGCTCGCGGCCGAGTCGTACGAGTCGCTCGGCGAGTGGCTGAAGGCGGGGCGGATCTACCAGGACCTCGAGCTCTACGAGCAGGCGGCGCGGTGCTTCGCGAAGGTCGAGGATCTCGAGGCGCTCGACGTCGCGCTGACGATGCTCGAGAACGCGGCGCTCGCGAAGAAGGACGACGCGGCGGCGGCCAAGGCCCTCTGGACGAGGGCGGGCGAGCTCGCGACGAAGCTCGGCGCGCACGAGCGCGCGGCGCGCGCGTTCGACGAGGCGGGCGACTTCAAGCGGGCCGCGTCCGTCTACGAGAACTCGCTCAAGCGCTTCGACCTCGCGGCGGCGCTGTTCGCGGAGGCGGGCGACACGGTCGCGGAGGCGCGGTGCACCGCCGCGGCGAGCGCGGGCTCCGTCATTGAGGCGCGGCTCAAGAGGGCGCGCGCCCGCGGCGACACGAAGCTCGTGACGTCCCTCGAGAGCGCGCGCACGAGCGCGACGCGCGTCGACGGCGGGCCGGGCGCGTCCGCGCCGACCGAGAAGGAGGCGTCGACGGTCCTCGCGAAGGAGAACCTCGCGACGGGCGCGACGGCGCTCGCTCCGCCGGTGGACGCGGCCAGACGGCGAAACCGGCTCGGCGACCGGTTCGAGCTCCTCGGCGAGCTAGGGCGCGGCGGGATGGGCGTCGTGTTTCGCGCCCGCGATCATCGCCTCGCGAGGGACGTCGCGATGAAGTTCCTCCCGGAGGACGCCGGGCCGGACTCGGTGCTCGTCGGCCTCTTTCATCGCGAGGCGCGCGCGGCTGCGGCGCTGAGCCACCCGGGGATCGTCACCGTGTACGACGTCGGGACGCTCGACGGGCGCGACTTCATCGCGATGGAGCTCGTGGACGGCACGACGCTCGACCGGGTGCTCGACGAGAGCGGTCCGCTCCCGGTCGACGAGGCGTTCGAGGTGATGGAGAAGGTGTTGGTCGCGATCGCGTTCGCGCACGAAAAGAGCGTCATCCACCGAGATCTCAAGCCGGCGAACCTCATGCGCACGAAGACGGGGATCAAGGTGATGGACTTCGGCCTCGCCAAGATCGTGAACGCGAAGACGGGCAGCCAGACGGTCGTCGGGGGGACGCCGAACTACATGCCACCCGAGCAGAAGACGGGGCACGCGGACCACCGGTCGGACGTGTTCGCGCTCGGAGCCACGTTTTACGAGCTCCTCACGGGCGTGCTTCCGGGGCGCCCCGGCGAGCCCGTCGCGACGGGCGTGAGCTTCCCTTCGCCGCGGGAGCGCAACAAGGCGATCCCGGCGCGGCTCTCGGAGCTCATCATGCGCTGCCTCGAGGTCGATCGAAACGATCGCCCGCAGGACGTCGTCACCGTTCTTCGTGAGCTGCGCGAGGCGCGCGCCCTCCACGAGAAGCCCGCGGAGCGATCGCCCGCGGCGGAGGCGAAGAAGCCCGCGCCGCAGCCGCAGCCGCAGCCCGCTGCCGCCGCGCCCGCCGTGGCCCCGCTGGCGAGCCAGAAGGGCAGGGCGCGCCCGATCATCGCGCGTGAGGATCCCATTACGGAGCCCCAGGTTGTCGCGCGGGACTCCATTCCGAAGGAGGCACCAAAGCCGGTCCCACCGGCGGCGGAGCGCAAGCGGGCGCCAGTGCCGATCGTGCGCCGCGAGGAGGAGGACGACGCCCCGCCTCCCAAAGTCGACAAGGTGGAGCTCCGTAAGCCGCGCTGAGCTTGACGGCAGCCGGGAAGTTCACCAGAAGGCGGGACTTCCGTGCAGGTCTCGATGCCCGGCCAGCGCGCCGGACTCTATGGCGGCGTTTTCGTCCTCACTGCGGGGACCGCCGCGCTGTCCATCGTCCTCACGCGGTTCTACTCGGCGGTGCTGGGGCATCACTTCGCGTTCTTCGCGATTTCGCTGTCGCTCCTCGGGATCGGGATCGGGAGCCTGATCCTCACCCTCGCGCCGGCGATCGCCCGCCCCCCGCACCTCTTCGGGAGCCTCACGATCCTCTCGGGGCTTTCGGGGTTCGCGGCGATCGGGGCGGGGATGTTCCTCGCGCGCATCAAGCCGTTCGACGACATCGGCGCGGGCCAGGTCGGCTGGCTGTTCCTTCTCTACGTGTTCGCAGCGCTCCCGTTCATCTTCACCGGCGTCGCGATCGCCGCGTCGCTCCGCTACGCGAAAGACCGTGTCCCCCGCCTCTACCTCGCGGATCTGGCGGGCGCCGCGCTCGGGTCGGCCGCGGCGATCCCCTTGCTCACGCTGACGGCGCCGCGCGCGGTGCTCGTGTCGAGCATCGTGATCGCGTCGGCGGGCGTGCTGTTCTGGTTCGGGAGCCGAGAGCGCAGGGGGGCGATCGCGAGCGACGAGCACACGCTCCACATCGGGGTGCCGCTCGCGTTCCTCCTCAGCACGATCACCATGACGCTGGGCGATGTCGGAGCGCAGTGGTTCAAGATCGAGTCGCTCAAGTACGTCCAGCTCACGAACGTCGACTTTCAGAAGTGGAACGAGCTCGCGCTGATCACGGTCGACAAGCCCGCGCGCGGGATGCGCAAGATGCGGATGGACGGGAGCGCGGAGACCGCGATCCTGGATTCGAAGACGACGGCGCCGCGGCACCCGGACGAGATGGGGTACGTGCTGAGCGGTGGTGCGGGGCCGACGCTCGTCATTGGCGCGGGTGGCGGCCGGGACGTGAAGGTCGCGGTGAACGCCGGGCAGACGGACATCGACGCGGTGGAGGTGAACCGCGTGATCGTGAACGACGTGATGCTCGGGCAGTTCAAGGAGTTCTCGGGCAACCTGTTCGAGAACCCCGCGGTGCACGTGCACGTCGCCGATGGGCGCAGCTTCGTGCGAGCGACGCGCAAGCGATACCGAAACATCACGATCTCGCTCGTAGACACGTGGGCCGCGTCGACCGTGGGGGGCCTCGCGCTGAGCGAGAACAGCCTGTACACGGTGGAGGCCTTCCGGGACTACCTCGAGCACCTGACGGACGACGGGGCGCTCGTCGTGAACCGGTGGGACAAGGAGTTCAGCCGGCTGCTCTCGCTCGCCGCGGCCGGCCTGCGTGCGGTGGGTGTCGAGGATCCGCGCGCGCACCTCTTCTCTTGCTCGTCGACGAACACGACGGCGCTGCTCGTGAAGCGGACTCCCCTCGATGCGGAGGAGATCAAGAAGCTCAAGCAGAACTGCCAGAAGTACGGGTTCAGGCTCGTCCTGGAGCCGGGCCACGCGACGACCGAGGAGCGGGAGGCGATCCTCGCGTCCACGTCGGGTGCGCGATCCGTCTCGGGCGCAGAGGATTTGACGGCGCCCACCGACGACCGGCCGTTCTTCTTCTATTCGGTGCCACCCGGGAAGCTCTTCTCGACGCTCGCGGACGGCAAGAAGCTCGCGAGCGAGCAGCGTGGACTGCTCGCGCTCGTGCTGGTGCTCGGCGTGACGCTCGTGCTGGCATTGGTCTCGGTCGCCCTTCCGTTCGTCGTTCGGCGCGGTCGCGGAGTGGGCATGGCGAAGTCGGGGCGGGTGAGGGCGCTCGCCTATTTCTCGGCGCTCGGGCTGGGCTTCATCCTCGTCGAGCTCTCGCTCGTGCAGCACCTCACGCTGTTCCTCGGGCACCCCATCTACGCGCTGAGCGCCGTGCTGACGTCGCTGTTGCTCGCGACGGGGGTCGGGAGCTTCCGGGTGCGAGGTGTCGAGCTCTCGCGCGGAGGGGCGCTCGCGGCGACGTACGCGCACGTCCTCGCCGTCCTGCTCGCTGGGCTCGCGCTCGGGCTCGGGCCGCTGACGGGGGCGCTCGTGGGGCTCGCGTTTCCGCTCAGGCTGATCGCGTCGTTCCTCGTCGTCGCGGTGCTCGGGACGCTTCTCGGGGCGCTCGCTCCGCTCGGCCTTCGAAGCGTGGCGTCGGAGTCCCAGGACCTCGTGCCGTGGTGCTGGTCGCTGAACGGGTTCTTCAGCGTGATCGGCGTGGTGGTCGGCAGTCTCCTCGCGATGAACGTCGGGTTCTCGTCCCTGCTGTTGCTCGCCGCGATCGTGTACGTGATCGCGAGCCTCGTCGTTCCGAGGCCCGGCGTTAGCGGGGCGTAGGCGCGGGCGGCGGTGGGTCGATGGGGGTCGTCGCGGGGGCGACGACCGTGGCGCTCTGCGCGCTGGTCGGAGCGGACGCCGCCACGACCGAAGAGGGGGAGGCGTCGGTGAGCAGCGTCGCGAAGCGGGGATCGCCTTGCACGAAGCCGGGGATCGCGAGCGCCAACGCCTTCGCGACCTTGCCCTCGTAGGAGTGCCCCGCGCGGCCCGCGTCGATGACGACGCCCTCGCCGCCCATCCCCTCCAGCCGTCGGACGATGCGGTTCGCCTGGTTCGAGCACGCGTGCCGGGCTTCCTTGCCGTCGGCGCAGACCAGCATCATCTGGCGGCCTCCAGTCCCGACGAAGTCCTCGATCATCGACGCGGACATGTGGTCGAGGTTCCCCTCGACGAAGATCATGGAGGAGAACTCGTTCGCGCGTCGCCGCGCGAGCGGGAGTCCCACGAAGGCGCCGAGCGAGAAGCCCACGTAGACGGGCTTCTGCGCGTCGACGTAGGCCGAGAACGACGCCGTGCGAAGCGCGCGAAGCGCGGCGTCGAGCTCGCGCTCCGCGCTGAACGACTCGAGGAAGGTGAAGCGCTTGTCGCCCCAGGGCGATCCAGGCGCGAGCATCCCGCGCGGACACAGGATGAAGGCCTTGTTTTGGAAGATGTTGGCCCAGGTCGCGCAGAACTGCTCGGGGCGGTCAAAATGACCGTGCATTGCGATGACGACAGGCGCGGGTCCCGTCGCGCCCGACGGGATGGCGACGACCGCGTCTTCGAAGCCCGCAACGGGGAGTGCGACGATGGGCTTCTTGGTCGTGAGGGGGCTGAGGGACCTCTCGGCGGCCGCGATCGCCGCGGCCGAGCGCGGCGGTGCCTCCGGGGACGGGGCCGACGGGGGCGGCGCCACGGAGGCCCGGGTGGGCCAACGGGTGCGCTCCTCGCTCAGAAGATCGAGCGTGAGCGGTGCGGTAGGGGTGCACCCCAGGGCGGGATCGCAGAGCGGGTCGGAGAGGCGTGCGTAGAGCGGCGGCTCCGCGGAGGGTGCTGCGGAGACCGGTGCGATCGCGAGTTCGCGCTCGGGCCGCGCGGGGGAGGTGCACGCGAGCCCCGCCGCGACCCATCCGGCGCCGAGGACGGCGCGACGCAGCGAGCTACGGCCAAGCGACATGACGATCCTCTTCACGTTAAGAACCGCCGTCGAGAAGGTCAAGAAACCTGACCTTTGCGCGCACGCTTCCTGCGCGCGTGAAACGCGGGGGGCGGGCGCGCTCGTCGCTTCACGCGCGGCCGTTGTTTGCTTAGAGGAGGCCATGCGCTCGCTTCGCACCGGTTCGCTCTTCGCTCTGGTCGTCGGGACACTCCTGCTCGTCGCGTGCGACGATGGGGCGCCCGGCACGTCGTCCACGTCGTCGAGCTCGACGGGAGGCGCGTCGGCTTCCGCGAGCGTGACGGTGGGTGCGGGCGGGGCGATGCCGAACGTGACGGGGCTCATCGAGACGGCGGGGTTCACGGTGAATTGCCAACCCGTCGTGAAGGCGGATCCGGTGACGGGGAGCTTCTCTGCGAAGTACGTAAACGCGGGAGATCTCGATGGAGAGGTGGACATCGTCGGCGCTCAGATCGTCTTCACGTTGAATGCCAACAAGCTCACCTGGGCGTTCGACGTGACGCCGACCGCGTCGGGCGCGGTGCCGGCGGGAGGATCCACGGATGTGACGCACACCAAAGTCGACGACTCGGGGGCGGGGAGCCCGATGAACCCGTGCGACTTCTGCGCGGGCACGGCGCGCCTCGAGGTGACGTGGAAGGCGAAGACGATCCAGCAAGTCGGAGAGAAGAGCCTCGGACTCGTTCAGTGCCTGAAGTGAGTCGTGCGGAGGAACCGCGCGAGGAAGCATCCCCTTGAACGCGCCCGGGGAGCCCACTCGTACGAGCTCGAGCCGGCAGCGGTTCATCCCGTTCCGGCGGCGCGAGATCGTGGATCTCCTGTGTCGTGAGGACCCGACGCCCGCGCGTCTGCGTGCGTTTGCGAGCCTCGTGGAGACGCACTTTCATGCGCTCTTCCACCCCCGCGTCGAGAAACTGAAGGAGCACTACTTCCCGTTCAGTCCGGATCGGGATCTACGCACGCTGGAGACGTGGAACGACGACGACCTCGAGCAGCACGAGGCAGGGCTGCTCGAGGGGCTCACCGCCGTACTCGACGACGCGAACTACGAAGAAGTGACGAAGTCCGAGCTCGACCATGCGCTCCGGGAGCAGTCCCTGTTCCGGGTCACCCTGTCGATCGACTTCAACGCGTTCGACCGCTACGCGCTCTACCGACGAGGGGACGTCGTGCACCACGTCGAAGTGCCGCGAATGTTCTTTCGCAAGAAGACAATCGCGGTGCCCACCTTCGAGCGCGTCGCGATGCTCGTGCGGTTTCAGTCCCGGGAGTACTTCGAGGCGAGGAAGCGCAAGAACTTCCTGTTCGAGCCGGGAAGCGTGGTCATCAAGTTGTTCAAGAACGTGCCGAAGGCCGATCTCGAGATGCTCTTGCCGACGACGGAGGTGCGAATGTCATGGCGGGACGGCGCGGTGCTCGTCGTTCCGGGCTTGGTCGGGGCGATCTTCATCCTCCTGAAGACCGCGACTCCGCTGCTCCTCGCGGCGACGATCCTTTGGTCCCTCTTCAAGGCGAAGTTCGCGAAGGGCGAGAACCCGTTCGACCTCGCGCTGACGTACGAGCACCTCGCGATCATCGCCACCGCGACGCTCGCGCTCGGAGGGATCGTCGCGTTCGTCGTGAAGCAGTGGCTCAACTTCAAGAACCGCAAGATGCGCTTTCTGAAGCTGCTCGCGGACAACCTCTACTTCAAGAACCTCGACAACAACGAGGGCGTGTTCCTTCGACTCGTTGACCAGGCGGAGGAGGAGGAGAGCAAGGAGCTCATCCTCGCGTACGCGTTCCTGCGCCGCACCGGACCCATGACGGAGGGCGCGCTCGACGAGCTCATCGAGCGCTGGATCGAGGAGCGCGGGAAGGTCGCGATCGATTTCGAGGTGGATGACGCGCTCGAGAAGCTCGTCGCGCTCGGGCTCGTCGACGTCCGCGGGGAGGGGGAGGGGAAGACGTACGCGGCCATCGAACTCGAGCGCGCCGTGGGTGCGTTGGAAGCGAAGTGCGGGGCGTTGTCGGCTGCGCCGAAGTGAGGTCGTTGGGGCGCTCGTGATCGGCGCCCGTGGCGGGCGCCAGCCATGGCGGGCGACACGTCGATCCGCCCGTCCGACACCCCCCCCTTTGTTTCGAACGCCTTCAAAACGCGGGGCGAGAGCATTGGCGCGACTCGTGCGAAGGCGCGCCCGGCTGCGGTCGAGGACGCGTACTCGACGGTGGCTGTTGAACGAACGTGCCCTCTCGGGCACGGTCGAAGGAGATTGGGACGCCTGGGGACAGATGGGTTTGGCGTGTCGTCGTTTGCGGCCGGTTGACTGACCCGCGGAGTAGTGTCGGGCGGGCCTGCTGGAGCGGCGACTCGGGTAGACGGCGGGTTTTGTCTTTAGGTGCCGTCATTCTTTTTTGGCTGCCACGTGCAGCCAGTCCGGGAAACCGATTCCCGGGGCGGGGTGAAAGCGACCACTCCCGGCAGGCAGAGCTTTGTCTTGCGCGCCCCTACTGGGGCGGAGCGATCTCGCGCAGATCCGTCCCCGCCGCGTACGCATAGCTCACGAACGCGTCGAACCCGCTCACCGCCACGAACACCGGAGCATTCGCCGCGATGTGGTGCA
Source organism: Polyangiaceae bacterium (assembly GCA_046351395.1). GTDB lineage: Bacteria > Myxococcota_A > Polyangia > Polyangiales > Polyangiaceae > CAYYKK01. Next base: position 40,805 of record JAXLYP010000018.1, on the reverse strand, counting down.
CCCCATCGTTCTGCGTTCCCGGCATGATCGTCGCTGGATCCGTCGCCGGGTTGATCGTCGGGAAGCTCAACTGGCAGCTATACACCACCAACGCCGGGTCCCCGCCCCGCTGCTCCGTCGTGAGCCCATCCGCGGGCTCCACCCGGCAGAGCGTCGCGTCCAACGCGTGGCCATCCAGCAGCACCAGCGCCGCGGTCGGTGCGACGACCGTGATGAAGTCGAACGCGTACTTGTCCGGCGTCAGGAACACGTAGTCCGCGCGCGCCTGCTCCAACGACGGGACCATCATCAAGCTCGGATCCCCGCCCGGCAGCCCCCGCTTGATCCCCGCCGCCTCCTGGCTCGCCATCACCTGCGCCACCAGCACCGGCGCGCTGCTCGTCGCCGTGAAGTGCGTGAACGCCCGCACCTCGTGGAAGTCCCCAATCCCATTCAGCGTGAAGTGGTCGTCCGGCTTCGGCAGCGTCGTCGTGACCTCCGTCACGCCCTCCCGCGTCGCGATGAACCGATCGTAATCCGGCTCCGGGACCGAGGGCACCGCCGCGCCCGCCGCGCTCACCGCCGCCGTTCGGCTCGGCGTATGCGACACCGCGAAGCTCGTGCCCGCCGTGCGGATCGGCGCGACCTGATCCTCCAAGTGATCCGCGCAGCACCTCCGATCCGCCAGCGTCGCGAAGTGGGGAGCGTCCGACGCCTCGCTCCCCGAGAACACCGCGACCGGCCCGTCCGCGAGCACGCGCGTCCCCGTGAAGTCCGCGTTGAAGTCCCCCGTTTCCAAGTTCAACACGTCGAACGCGCCCAGCGTCGCGTCGATCTGTCCGCCCTTCGGCGTCTCCGCGACCGGCCCCCCGCCCACCACCCGCGTCGACGGGATCACGCTCACGTGCGTCCCCTCCCGCGTCCCCACGATCGTCAGCGTCGCCCGCAAGTTGATCGGGTGCAGCGGGTCGAAGTTCGTGTTCGGATCGTCCGTCGCCGCGATCGTCTGGGGCCACCCCAACACCACGTAGTTCAGCGCGACCGCCGACCCGTCGTTCGCGTACCCCTCGCTCGGGTAAAGCAGCGACGCGTCGTTCGAGAACACGTTCACGTTGTCCAGCGGGTTGAACTGGTACGCCACCGCCGGGAAGTCCGACGTCACGCGGTACGCGTGACGCGTCAGCGCCGTATGCGTCCCCGTGTTGAACTCCCCCGGTCCGCTTCCATCGATCTCCCGCGGACCCAACTTGAACACCTCCAAGTTCCTCGGCGCGATCGTCGCGCTCGCGATCTCGTACGGCGCGTTCGTCTCCCCCGGCAGGGAGTCGTCCTGGTACACGTGCACGCGGATCGGGACGTCCGGTTGCGGGTTCGACACCACGATCGCGAACTGCTGCGCGCTCGCGTTGCTCGTCGCGTTGATCATCGCGTTGTCCAGATCCACGCCCCAGTAGTCGCACCCGACGTTGCTCTTCTCCTCCCGCGCGATCACGCACAAATTCCGGCACGCCCCGTCCCGGCACGCCTCCGCGATCGACGGGTCGCACGTCCCCTCCACCGTGCTCGTCGACCCATCCTCGCTGCACGCCACCACGTCCTGCCCCGCGCACGACAACGAGCTCGGCAAGCAGTTCGTGCACGCCATCAACGTCGGCGCGCACACCTTGCCCGCCGCCCCGCAATCCTCCACCACGCTCCAGTGCGCGCCCGCCCCCGTCCCCTCACACCGCTCCACCGCGCTCGTGCACCTCATCTCCCCCGTCACGCACGCGGGGACGATCGGCTCGTCGCTCTCCACGTACCGGTCCCCCCGGTCGAAGCAGCTCGTCATCGCCCCCACCGCGACCCCCACGAGCACCGCCGCCGCACCCCACGCCCGCGTCCCCCGGACCGTGCCGCCCCGCTCTCGCCCTCTCATGGGAGGTGCGACGCGAAGTAGTCCAGCGCGTACGCCGTCATCCCGCCCGGGCGCAGGTGCTTGTACCGCAGCGACGCGTAGTCGAACCCATCGATCCGCGCGCCATACACGCCAATCGTGATCGGCCCCGACGCCAACGCGCCCCCCTGGATCCCGGACAGATCCGGGAGCTCGATCGCCGACGCATTCCCCGGCGCCGCGCTCGACGGCACCGCGATCGTCCAGTGTTGCAACCCATTGCCGCTCGACACGTCGTACACCAAGAGGTCGATCGGCGAGCTCCCCGCCCCGAACTGCACCCCCAAGTGCCGCGCATCCCACGCCGCGTTCAGCGCCGGCGTCGTCAGCGTCGGCACCCCCACGAACCCCCCCATCGCGAGCGGGAACGCCGTCGTGTTCGTTTGCACCGATTGCACCACCGACATCGGCGCGCCCAGGCTCTGCCCCGTCACCGCCCGCGCCGACACGAAGTACGTCGAGCCCGTGAGCGCACCCGACAGCGCCGGGACCCCCACGAACTCCACGTCCCCCTGGAGCGGCAAGAACGGCGTCTTCTGCGCGTTCGGCAGAATCGCGAACCCCTCCGCACCCAGCCTCACCGCGACGTTCCCGAACAACCGATCCGGGCCCTTCGGCCCCACGCCCGGTGGATCCGGATCCAGCACGAGCGCCTGATCCATCGTGCTGTCCATGTAAATGAACACGTCCTCCGTGTACTCGTTCGGCAACACCGGGACGCCCCGCACCAACCCCATCGCGTACGGCACGAACGTCGGCGGAGACTTCGATCGGTCCTCCAGCCCCGCGAGCGCGTACAGCGTCTTGTCCCCCGGCGACGCGTAGAACGTGAACCCGTACCCCACGCTCCCCGGGCTCTCCCGCGTCGTCGCCGCCGACGGGCTCGGAAGGAAGAACGTGCCCGTCGGCGAGCTCGACGCCGCGAACACGTACGCGACCATCGCCTCGTTCCCCACCGGCTCCGGCACCTTCCAGTCCGCCCGCTTGAACTCCACCCCATCCGGGAACACGATCTGGCCCGTGATCCCCCCGCTCGAGGCCACCTTCGTGCCCGTGCCCGGCGGATCCCCCGAGCCCCCGCACACCGGCGAGAGCACCGGATCCAAGTACACCGTCACCGTATCCACCGGGACGTCCACGAACGTGATCGGGTTCATGCACGTCGCCGCGACCGTCACCGTCCGCGGCGCGTCCAGCGACGCGTCCGTGAACACCGCGACCCCGCTCGCGTCCGCCTGCTCCACCAGCGCCGTCTCGTCCGTCCCCACGATCACCGCCGCGCCCGGAATCGGGTTGCCCTTGTAATTGTCGTACACCAGCACCTTGAGGTGCCCCGCGAGCGCGCTCCCCGAGAGCCCCCCTTTGTACCCGTCCGACGAGTCCTCGTACGTGTACCCGTCCAGGACGTTGATCACCTCCGCGCCCTCCGCCACCCGCACCGTCTTCGATCCCGGCGTGCCCTTCGGCGCGACGCACACGAGCTCCGTCGGGCTCGTCACCGTCAACCCCGCGCACGCCACCTGATCGATGAACGCCGTCGTCGTCGCGCTCCACTTCGTGTTCTGTCCGACGAGCTTCACCTCGTTCCCCCCCGAGATCGGCCCGCTCTTCGGATCCGCGTAGATCGCGTCGTACGTGTAGCCCCCCGTCAGCGTGCGCTTCGTCGACGCGTCCTCCCCATTCTGCGTCGTCAAGTCCACCGGGCCCGCCGTCCCCGCCGGGGCGGTGACCTGGACCTTCGTCGCATCCACCGGGACGACCTCCGCCTCCGCGTCCCCGAACCACACGCGCACGTCCGGGCCGAACCCGTTGCCCCGCACGAGCACCCGCTGCCCCCCCACGAACGCGCCGTGCGACGGTTGCGCCCCAATCACCGCGTGCGGATCCGTCGGCGTCACATCCCCGAACGCATCCGGCGGCGCCGCATCCCCCCCCCCCGACGAGAACCCCGCGTCCTCGTGCCCCGTGATCTGCGACAGATCCGGCCCGCTCGCGATGCACGACGGCGCGGCGACCATCCCCGCGACCGCGCCCCCCGCGCCCACCACCACCGCGGCGAGCACTCGGAGACGCCCCAGACGCGCGCGCGTGAACCGAAGCATGCCCCGATTCTACGGTGGAACCGCACCCCCGTTAAGGAGCGTCTCCTCAAATCCGTTCAGCTCGACCCCAGCCGGGCCCGCGATCTGCGCGAGCGCCGCCTCGGGCGCGCCCGCGCCCGCCATCTCAGTCCTTCGAGGACCACTCCACGAAGATGTCCGCGCCGCCCCCGCCCCGCGAGCCCGCGACCGCGCCCACGCCGAACAGCGTCTGCTCGTTGTTCGTGAACAAGTAGTCCAATTCGAGCTCGTGATCGCTCTGCCCCGCCGACTCCGGGCGGCGCGTCGCCACGACCCGCACCTTCCCGTTCTCCGTCACGCGCTGCGCCTCGTAATTGTCGATCTGTCCGTACGCCCCGTACCCGTCGTACGGATCGCTCCACGACTTCACCTTGTCCAAGAACAGCAAGTGCGGGAGGTTCACCGAGATGAACGACAGCACCAGCAAGCCGTCGTGCGTCGGGTACTGCACCGTGTTCGACATCGGCATGTCCGGCTCCGTGACATACCGCTGCCGACCCTGGTTGTGCATCGACAGGAGGTCGTACAGCGCGCCCGGGCTCCCCGCGCCCGACAGCACCGTTCGCCGATCCGAGATCGGTCCGAACATGTGGATCAGCACCTGATCCCCCTCGCTCTCCACCGCGATGTCCCGAAGCGCCGAGTTCTTCGCCTTCTTCCCGAAGCTCACGTCCATGAACCCCTGCGGGTTCGCGTCGTCGAACGTCAGCGCTCCCTCGAGCAGCGGATGGATCGCGCCCCCGAGCTGGAGACTCCCCCCGTTCATCGTCAGCTTGCCCCGAATCTTTCGGCTCCCCGGGCGCAGCTCCAAGCTGATCGTGCCCTGCGGGCTCACGTCGATCGGTGCCTGAAACAAGCGCGCACCCGGCTCCACCGTGATCGTGATGTCCGCGCCCGACGCAGGTGCAGGCGCGACCGGCGGCGCGCCCTCCGGCGTCCCCGCGACCGGAACCTCCGCCTGCGCGACCCTCGCCTCCTCCTCCTTCTTGATCTTCTCGAGCACCGCGGGCGCGACCGGCAGCTTGCCGAGCTCGATCGCCTTGCCGTCCGACCCCGTGTCCCCGAGGACCATCAGATCCCCCAGGTGCGAGTCCTCCTGCTGGTGCGACCGCTCGTAGCGATCCGGGAACAGCACCTCGAGCTTCTTGATGTCCACGCCCACGACCTTGATCGGCTTGTCCAGCGTGCTCGTCGCCTTCGCATCGATCGACAGCGTGCCCCGCGGCGCGTCCGCCATCCCGATCGTCTTCGCCCCGAACAGCAGCCACTTCTCCGCCCGAATGTCGAGCGCCGCGCTCTCCACATGCAGCGGATCCGACCAGAACAGATCCCCGCTGATGTCGATCCAGCGGTGCTTCACCTCCAGGTCATTCTCGATCGCGGCGATCTTGTCGATCTTCAGGCCGTCCTTGCCCGCGCGGAGCTCCACCGTCACGTCCTCGTACGTCCGCTTCGTGTTCGGCAGGTCCACCTCGCCCTTCTTGATCGAGAGCTCCCCCGTCAGCGCCGGCGCGACCAGCGTCGTCTTGCCGTCCACCTTCGCGATCGTCGCGCCGAACTGCATGTCCCAGTTCAGCTCGCCCTTCACGCCCAGGCCCTTCACCTTGTCGAGCGCGAAGTTCGGCAGCAGCGTCCTCAAGTCCACCTTGTCCGCCTTCGCCGTCGCGACCACGAACCTCCCGCTCCCGTTCGAGATCGCGGGGATCTCCGAGCGCTTCGCGTGCGCCTCGATCTGCACCGGCGGCACCGTCCCCGTGCCGATCCCGATCGACGCTCGGAGGTCCTCGTGATTCGCGTCCACGTTCACCGCGATCCGACCCGCGTCGTTGCTCACCGTCGTGAACCCATCCACCAGGATTTCCCCCTTCGCGAGGGGCTCCTTCACGTTCCCCGTCACCGCCACGTTCCCCGACAAGTTGCCCGGGATCTTCGCGAGGTTCGGACGCAACGACCCCAGCGAAGCCACCGGGCGGTTCGGGATGTCCAGCGTCAGGTCGAGCGCGGGCAGGGCAGGGCTCGACGCGGGCAGCGCGCTCAGCGTCTTCACCGTCGGGATGAGGTTCTTGCCCGCGAGACCCACCGTCCCCTTCAAGAACAAGAGCGGTGACTTCGGCGTCCCCGGTTGGCCCTCCACCGGCGGCGCGCTCAGGTCCACCCCCACGTCCACCGCGACCTTCTCGTCCGTGATGTCCACCGCCACCGTCGCGTCCACCGGGCCGCTCTGCGTCGGCTTCACATCCCGCGCGCGGATCCGGAGCGAGCCCAGCACGTCCGTCGTGTTCCCCTTCAGATCCGCCGTCAGACCCACCGTCCCGCCCATCAGCTGCGCCTTCGGCGACAGCGGCAGCCCCGCGAGCGCCGTGTCCGGCACGTCGAGCTTCGCGTCCCACTGCAGCGCGCGGTACCCCGTGATCGACACCGGCACGAGCGGCGACGCCGAGAACTTCGCGTGCGCATCCAGCGTCGCGAGCGCCGGCTTGTCCGTGTCCAGCCAGACCCTCGTGTTCGCCGCGACCACCGTCGCCCCCGTCGAGTCGTCCCGCTCGATCGTCCCTCCCACCTTCGCGCGGTACTTCTTCGCGGGCAGATCCACCGCGAGCCCGAACTCCCCCTTCGGCCGCATCAGCGAGCCCTTGAGGTCCACGTCGAGCGCGATCGTCGCCCCCGGCAAGAGCGGCTGCACCCTCTCGAGCTTCCCCTCGAGGAGCTTCGGGGGCGCGAGCGCGATCAGATCCGTGAACAGCGTCTCCGGGATCCTCGCCTTCACCGAGAACGGCGCCTCCCAGTCCGGTCCCCGCGGATCGTGCTCGAGCGCCAGCGGCACGTACGCGTCCACCGACAGGAGGTCATTCAGCGCCCGCTTCCCGCGCACCGCCAGCACCGCCCGCGTCTTCTCCACGTCCCCGCCGATCCACACCGTGAGCGGCTCCGCCTTCGCGCCGTCCGGATCCGTGCGCTTCGCGTAGAGCGCGAGGTTCAGCTTCGCCTTCGGATCCTTGAGCGTACCCTCCGCGTGCACCGTCCCGCCCAGCCACGCCGTGAGCCCCGGGAGCGACTTGCCGCGCATCGCGAGGATCTGGTCCACCGAGATCCCCGTGAGCGCGACGTCCGCCTCGAACCCGTCGATCGACTCCAGCCCGATGCGCGGCGGCTTCGGCGCGCCCGGCGGCAAGTCGGTGGGCACCGGGAGCAGGTGCAGGCGCACCGTCGCGTCCAGATCCACAGTCCCGCTGAACAGCGCGAGCTTGTGCACGTGGATCGACACCTCCAGCGGACCGTCCAGATCGCCCTTCACATCGAGGACGAGGTCCCCCCGCTTCAGCGTGACGAACCCCGGCTTCAGGTTCGCGGTGAGCGGAAGCCCCGCCGCCTTCAGCAGCTCGATCGCCCGCCCCGGATCCCCCTCGATCTCGATCTTCGCCTCGACGTGCTTCTTCGGCACCACGAACGAGCCGCTCACGTGCACCTGCTGCTCGAACGCCGTCACGTCGAGCGCGTGCAAATCGAGCTTGCCCTCCTTGAAGTTCGCGTCCAACGCGACGTCGTCCACCTTCACGGCGGCCGTCTTCCCCGTGGGGTTCCCCTCCGCGTCCTTGAGCGGGAGGTTCGCGCTCACCCCCGTGACGTGGACGTCCGCGTGCGCGTCGATCTTGTCGAGCTCCTTGCCCTCGCCCTTGACCTTCACCGACACCTTCGTGACCGTGACGTCCGGCACCTTGATCGTGCTCGCGACGAGCTTCGTCGCCTCCACGCCGTCCAGATCCAGCCCGAGGTCGTACGTCGGCTTCGTGGGATCCGCGATCCCCACCGCGCCCTTCAGCCCGATCGTCCCGCCCTGCGTCTTGATCTTCGCGTCGAGGTCGATGCGATCCGGCGGCCCCGCGACGTGGACCTCCACGTCGAGATCGCTCCCGAGCACCTGCTTGCCGAGGAGCTCGTTCACCTTGCCCGCGTCCACGTGGAGGCCCACGAGGTCCGCCTTCTGCTTGCCGTCCAGCCCGCCCTCCGCCGCGAGCGCGCCGTCGATCTTGATCGACCCGAGCTCGAGCGCGCCCGTGACGAGCTTGCCCAGGTTCACGTCCAGGTTGCCGTTGCCGATGTCGACCGTCGTCTCCCCGAGCGACACGTCGAACGCCTTCTCGCCCTCCACGCCCGCGCGCACGAGCGAGATGCTCGCCGACAGCGGGTGGAGCGTGATCGTCCCCGCGCCCGCCGCGAGCTTCACCGTCGCCCCCGTCTTCAGGTTCTTCACGCCCAGCTTCAGCGCGCCCCCCGGCTTCTCGAGCGACACCCCGAGCGTGAGGGGCTCGATCTCGACGTCGAAGTTCTTCCGCACCGAGTTGATCGTCGCCGAGCCCGCGAGCTCCACGTCCTGGATGGAGAGCTTCGTGCCATCCGGCTGATCGATGTCCACGTCCACGTCGTGGACCGCGATCTTCTCGATGTGGATGTCCTTGTCGCTCGGCGTGTAGAGCTTCTCGCGGAAGATCTTCTTGAGGTTCGAACCGCCGTCCGCGTCCTTGATCAGGTGGAGGTGGACGCCGTCGACGCCGAGCGACTTCACGATCACCTTGCCGTGGAGCAGGTCCCCCCACGAGAGCGATGCGTCGAGCGCGCCAAGGGAGATCGCCTCGACGCCGTCCGCGTCCTTGATCTTCACCTTGCCGAGGTGGATGTCCCCGAAGAGGGCGAAGTGCAGCTCGCCCACCTCGATCGCGCCGTCGATCTTCGCGCCGATCCTCTTCTCAATCGTGTGGCGCAGCCAGTTCTGACCCCAACCCGTGTGCAGCCAGCCCACGAGCACGCCCGCGAGCACGATGGGGATCGCGAGGAGGATCAGGAACCCGCGCACGATGCGGAACGCGATCGAGCGCTTCTTCTTCGGCTTCTTCGTCGGTTTGCCCGGAGGGACGAGCGCGGCCTTCGGAGGCTCCGGCGTCTCGACTTCGGGGCCCTGGAGTTGCGCCGGCATGCTCATCTTAGAAGGCCTCCCCGATGCGAAAGAATACGCGGAACGGTCCGTCGTCGATGCCCTGAATGTCGCCCTCCCGGAGGATCGCGTACGCCACGTCCACGTTCGCGGGGAGGTACCAGAGCCGCAAGCGCACACCGAGCCCCGCGTCCAGACTCGGCTCGTTCGCGAACGGGTTCAGGTCCCCCGACGCGCCCCCGAAGTCCACGAACCCCACGAACCCGTACGGCTTCTGCACCGGAAGAAACCGGAGCTCCGCGCTCGTCTCGACGAGCGAGAGTCCCCCCACGGGGAACCGGCGACACCCCGAGATCCCATCCGGAGACGTGATGCACTTCGCAACCCGCGGGGAGAGCTGATCCCGGCTGTACCCGCGCATCCCGTAGGTGCCCCCGCCGAAGAGGCGCGCGTCCAGGGGAACGCCCTCCTCGTCGCTCCCGAACGACCACCCACCCGACGCCCGCAACCCGATCGCGAGCTTCTTGCCGAGCGGGATGAACGCCCGAAAGTCCGGCGCGACGTTGAAGTAGCGATGGGTCGCGATCGGCGCGCCCGGTGAGAACTTGAGGTTCAGCGCGATCAACCCCCCGCGCATCGCCTCCACGGGGTTGTCCCGCGCGTCCCACACGAGCGACGTCTGGAGCTCCGGGCCGTAGCTCTCCTCACCCGTCGGGAGGCTCAAGTGCTCCGTCGTCGCAGGCGAGAACGGCCCGTACCCGATGCTGTGCGAGTACTTCGCGAACAGATCGACGTCGAAGAACAGGCCCGTCGTAAACGTGGTGCGGACGCCCGGGCCGCCCTCGAAGTGATGCAGGTAGTAGCCCGGGAACAGGTCGCTCTTGTAGTGCGCCGTGACCCGCATGTCCCCGAGGCGCCCGAGGACGCCGTTGTGCACGCTCCGGATCAGCCCCTCTCCGTAAATCCCGTTCGGACTCTCCGTCGCCGGTTGATCGAACAGCCACCCGTACCCCACGCGGCCCTCCACCACGAGGTGGTGGAGCGGCGCGAACAGGTCGCGGAAGAAGAACCGCAGCCCGAGCGCCGTGTCCGCGCGCGAAGGATCGAGCTCGAACGAGCCCCGCACCCGCATCGTGACCCGCGGCGCCTCCACGACGTGGATCGTGACGTTCACGTCCGGCGGCAGCGCGCGCGGGACGAACTTCCCGTTCGCGTCCACCTGCTCGTCCCGCAGCTCCCCGCCCGTGTCCGGCGCGGTCCCCGGCGGGATGAACTTCGTGTCCGTGTCCATGCGCAGGAACGCGGACGCGAACGCGCCCGTGTCGAGCAGATCCCGGACGACCGTGTCGCGCAGGGTCTCCTTGTACGGGTCGCCCACCTTGAGCCCGCTCCGACGGATGATCTCCTCCGCGGGGACGCGGTGGTTGCCCTCCACCGCGATCGACGCGATCCGCGTCGGCGGGCCCGCGTCCACGAAGTAGAACCAGTGGATGACCTTCGCGCTCTTGTCGATGTACGCGCGCGAGTACACGTTCGCGTGCCCGTATCCCTCGCGCTTCAAGAACTCCTGCATCTCGACGCGCGACTTGCGGAACGCCTCGAGGTCGATCTCCGTGGAGCCCTTCTTGAACGGCACGTACTCGTAGAGCTGCGCCTGGAGGGCCGGATCCTCCGGCAGGTGCTCGAACGCCGCGTCGTCCATCGCGTACCGCGTGTTCTCCTTCACCCGGTACGCGAGCGAGACCTTCGTGTGGTTCTCGTTGAAGACCGGCTCGTCCTCCGTGACCTCCACGTCGAGGTACCCGAACTGCTGCCAGAACGCCTCGATGCGGCGTCGATCCTCCGCCTCGCGAAACACCGAGTAGCGCCCCGCGATCGACGTCAGCGCGCCCTTGCGCTGGCCGAGGCGGGCGAACAAATCGCCGTGCTCGAGCGCGAGTTCACCCGGCTGGGCCGAGAGGATCTCGAGCTTCTCGATCTCGATGTCGCTCTCGCCCGGGATCTTCGGTTGGCGCTTGGCGCACCCGACGAGCAGCAACGCGAGCAGAGCGAAGGACGCGATCCAGAGGCGCGACAGGGGCCGCAGAGCGGGCATCGCGCGGCAGGATACGGCACGTCTCGCCTCCGCACGGGTAGATGTTCGACCCTCCGCACGCCCCGGCTTTTCCGGGGCGTGCGGCCACCGTGCTCCGCGGTCGTCGCGTCGCGACGCGGCGTCCCCCCGAGCGCCGCGTGCGCCCGGCTCACGCTTCCCGCCGGCGGCGCCGAACGGAGAGCACGATCACCCCGAAGAAGAACAGCAACGTCGCTCCCAGGATCCCGAAGCTGACCGCGTAGACCGGGGCCGAGCTCCCCGTGCCGTCGGGGCAGTTCACCGACAGGCTGAAAGCCTGCTTCTGCCTTCGGCCCACCCGGGTCGGAACGGTCGAGCACTCGGGCACCGATCCGTCCGAGCACCGGACGAGCGGTGCGAGCGCGTCGCACGTCGGCTGCGGGGCGAACAGGGGCACGATGATCGCGGCGGGGCCCACCGTGAGGAGCAACGCGAGCGCGACGAAGAACAGAGCTCCCACACCGCGCCGTCGGCGGGGGGCGAGGGGAGGGGGCGGGGTCACGGCGACATTCTCGCGTCTCCACTTTTCTTGACACAACTCGGCCGGGACCCGGCATCGAAAAGTGTCAGACTGGGCTCCGCGAATGCGCTCCCTCGTCGTCGCCTTCCTTGGGCTCACCACCGTTGCCTGCGCCCCCTCTCTCGAGGCCGTCGTCGTGACGGACGGCGGGAAGGTGCCCGACGGCGCGACTTCGACCCCGACGCCCGCGCAGCGGGCCGTCGCGGAGGGCTTCGTCGCGCTCGGGAAGAAGGACGGCGTGACGCTCTACAAGCGGGAGGCCGAGCGCGGCCTCGAGTTCGCGGTGGAGGGAGATCTCCCCGCGTCCCCCGAGCGCGTTCGGCGAGTCATGCTCGACTACCCGGCGCACACGAAGTGGCAGGAGCGCCTCGCCGAGTGCAAGGTGCTCGCGCGCGGCGACGACTGGGCGGACGTGTACGAGCGCCTGTCGCTGCCCATGCTCGACGACCGGGACTACACGCTCCACGTGACGTGGGGGGCCGACGGCGACGTCCTCTGGTCGCGCTTCACGACCGCGAACGACAAGGGGCCGCCCGAGGTCGACGGCGTCGTGCGCGTCACGCTGCACGAGGGGAGCTGGACGTTCGCCCCCATCCAGGAGGGCAAGGCGACGCACGCGTTCTATCGGTTCCACCTCGACATCGACAGCTCGTTCGCGCAGAGCCTGGGGAGCGGCTCGGCGCAGGGCGAAATGATCGACCTCTTCGCGCAGATCACCGCCGAGCTCCCGTCGTACCCGTGACGACCGGGGGGCGGAGCGCGGTCTTCGCGTCGCTCCTCGACGCGATCGCGTCGGGCCACAGCGCGCGGGCGTGCGCCCTCGTCGACGCCGACCCGAGCCTCGCGGTCGCGAGCGCGACGGAGGACGTGTTCGACGCGCGGATCGGCCATCACGTCTACCGCGGCGACACCGCGCTCCACGTCGCGGCGGCCGCGCCGGACGTGGACGTCGTGCGCGCGCTCCTTCGGGCGGGAGCCGCCGTCCGGGCGAAGAACCGTCGCGGGGCCGAGCCGCTCCACTACGCCGCCGACGGACGGCCGGGCGTCGGGGATCCGGCGGTGCAGCGTGCCATCGTGGAGATCCTCGTCGACGCTGGCGCCCATCCCTGCGCGCTCGACAAGGGAGGTGTTGCGCCGATCCACCGCGCGGTGCGCACGCGCGCGATCGGCGCGGTGCTCGGCCTCCTCGGCCGAGGGGCCGATCCGCACCAGCCGAACAAGTCCGGGTCGACGCCGCTCACGCTCGCCACCTCGACGACGGGCAAGAGCGGATCCGCGTCGGCCGAGGCGCGTGCAGCCGCGGGACAGATCCTCGCTGCGCTCGCCGCCGCAGGCGCGTACTGAGCCCGGAGGCTTGACACGGGGCGGCCTTCGACTAGCGTGCGCCGCCCTAACCCACACGTTCTTTCCGCTTCCTTTCGGAGGCGGCCGCCCATCCCGGTGCTCCCTCTCCTTCGGCCGAAAAGCCTCTGGGGTGGGGGTTGGTGAGGCGCGAGAACGGAGGCACCCAACCGGAATCCCCGCGGCGGCGACCCCGCCACGGTACTTGGAGAACAACATCATGTCAGAGACCGAGAACGTCACCTCCATGGAGGCGGCCGTCCCGACGCCGGGCGAGTTTCCGCTTCCCCTCCGCTCGCTCCTCGACGCGGGCGTCCACTTCGGCCACCAGACGAAGCGCTGGAACCCGAAGATGCGGCCGTACATCTACGGCGCGCGCAACGGGATCCACATCGTCGACCTCGACCAGACGACGCGCCTCTTCAAGCGCGCGTACGACTTCGTCGTCGACGCGGTGAGCCGCGGCGGCCACGTCCTCTTCGTCGGCACGAAGCGCCAGGCGCAGGACATCGTGGTCGAGCAGGCGAAGCGCGCGAACATGTTCTACGTGATGAACCGCTGGCTCGGCGGGACGCTCACGAACTTCCGCACCATCAAGGGCGGCCTCGATCGCCTCCGCAACCTCGAGCGCATGAAGGAGGACGGCACCTACGAGCAGCTCCTCAAGAAAGAGGTCTCCCGCCTCGAGAAGGAGCGCGAGCGCCTCGAGAAGTACCTCGGCGGCCTCAAGGCGATGGGCTCGCTCCCGCACGCCGTGTTCGTCATCGACCCGCACCAGGAGTCCATCGCGATCAGCGAGGCGCGCAAGCTCAACATCCCGGTCGTCGCGATCACGGACACGAACTGCGATCCCGACCTCGTCGACTACGTCATCCCCGGCAACGACGACGCGATCCGCTCGATCCGCCTCATCACGACGCGCATCGCCGACGCGTGCGTCGAGGGCGTGCAGCGCCGCCGCGACACCGGCGAGTCCCGCAAGGACCGCGGCGACGACGTCGCCGTGATGACCCGCCGGGGGCGCTGACGCGGACTGCACCAACCCCCCCCCGCTCCCCTCCCTAAAGGGAGGGGGGGAGAGAGGCACGTGCGGGCGTCGCGCAGCCCATGAAGCCCGCAACGTTTGTCCCGCTCGCGATGGGTGACCGTCGTTCGAGCGACCAGGCTATTTTTGCAACTGGAAGAGAGAAGAAGACATGGCTGCTGTGACCCCCGCTGCGATCAAGGAACTCCGTGAGCGAACCCAGGCCGGGATGAGCGACTGCAAAGGCGCGCTCGTCGAGGCCGACGGCGACATGGACAAGGCCGTCGAGATCATCATGAAGAAGGGGCTCGCGAAGTCGGCGAAGCGCGCGAGCGCCGTCGCGACCGAGGGCGAGGTCCGGGCGGCGGTGTCCGCCGACAAGCGCCAGGCGACGATCGTCGAGGTCAACATCCAGACGGACTTCGCGGCGCGCAGCGATGGGTTCAAGCAGTTCGTCGACGACGTGATGAACGTGGCGCGCTCGCGGCGAAGGCGCCGGCGCGGATCTCAAGGCGGAGCCCATGGGCGGCAAGACCGTGGCGGACGTCGCGGCTGAAACTCACCAGCAAGATCGGCGAGAAGATCGATCCGCGCCGCTGGGGGCGCGTCTCCGTGGCGGACGGCAAGAGCGGGCTCGCGCACGCGTATTACGTCCACCTCCTGGCGGGAAGATCGGCGTCGTGATCGCGGTCGAGACAGAAGCTCCGTTTCAAATACGGCTGAGGGCTCGGACGCGGTCGCGCAGCACGCCGGGGGTCAGCAGTTCGTGGACGACACGGCGATGCAGATCGCCGCCATGAACGCGCTCGCGCTCAAGCGCAGGAGATCGCAGCCGAGCTCGTGGAGAAGCAGGAGATCTACACCGCGCAGATGCGCGAGGATCCCAAGCCGAAGCCCGAGGCCGCGTGGCCAGATCATCGAGGGCGGGAATCCGGCAAGTGGTTCAGCGAGATCATCCTCGGTGAGCAGGAGTCCGTGGTCGTCCCCGGCCAAACGGTGGACAAGCTGCGCGAGGCACGGCGGGCAAGGCCGCGGGCGGCACGCTGACGATCACCGCGCTTCGTCCGCTTCGAGCGCGGCGAGGGCATGGAGAAGAAGGCGGACGACTTCGCCGCCGGGGAGTCGCAGAAGATGGCGCAAGCCTGATGGCCGAGGCGGCCGCCTGCCCAAGGGCTCGGCACCGTCTCCGTCGTCGGATCAGGTCTACTACCGATCCCTGCATGGGCTGCCCGCGTTCGGAGGCGGCCCATGCCGCTCAGAAGTCGCGATCCCGCGCGCCCTCGCGTGGGCGCGGCGGCGCGGGGTGAAGCTCACCTTCTTCGCGGTGGGCGCCGACCTCGCGCGCGGCGCGGGCCGCGGCGATCCTGCAAGACGCGATCGCCGAGGAGCGCCGTCGAGAGCCACTCGATGACGCACGCGTACGACCTCGTCCAGCTCGGCCGCGAGCGGATCCGGCGCGAGGTGCTCGACGGCTTCGACGCGATCGAGCGGCACGTGAAGCGCCGGCCGACGAGCTTCCGCGCCCCGGGCTACACGCTGAGCGACAAGGTGCTCGATGCCGTCGAGGAGGCGGGCGCGAGCGTTCGACTCGTCGGCGTTTACGAGCACGCCCTATTGGCTGGCGAAAGCGGGCGTGCTCGCCTGGATGGGGCTCCGCGGCAAGCGGGCGCGAGAAGCATCCTCGGCTCGCCGCGCGCGCTCGCGCCGACCGAGCCTACCGACCCGGGCGCCCGTGGTCGCGCCCACGCGGGGATCGCGGGCTCGTCGAGATCCCGATCCGCGTGACGCGCCTGCTCCGTGTCCCCGTGATCGGAACGACCCTCGCGCTCGCTGGGGCGCGCGGCGCGCCCGCCCTCGTCACCGCGTGCGGGACGCCCGGGGTGTTCAACCTCGAGCTCCACGCGATCGACTTCCTCTCGGTGGAGGATGGGCTGTCCGATCTCGGGCCGCATCAGCGCGAGCTTGGGATCCCGCTCGCGAGGAGGATCGGCGCGCTCGACGCCGCGCTCGACACGCTCGACGCGCGCGGGTACGCGACATCGACCCTCGCCGGGGCCGCCGCGCGATGGGGAGCCGCCTGAGGGAGCACGTCGGCCGGATCGTCGTGTGCTCCGCCCCCTCGCGGTCGACGCGTCCGGGGCGCTACGATGCGGTGTGCCTCGTCTCGCACGGCGCTCGGCCGTTGCCCTCCCTTTGATCGGCCTCGGCGCGTTCGCCGCATGCGACGGAGCGACACCCGAGGAGGTCGTCCCGCCCTGCGCCGAGTCCGTCGTCCCCGGCGCACCGTTCGGGACCCGATGCGGTCAGCTCGTCGACGCGAAGGGTAGGGTGGTGATCCTCCGGGGCGTGAACGCGCGCGTGGAAGGGATCTTCGACGTCACGTTCGACGACGGCCGCACGGCGCTCGAGCCCATCCCTCCGATCGACGCGACCGATTTCGAGGCGATGAAGCGATGGGGCTTCGACGCGCTCCGACTGCCCATCAACTGGAGCGCCCTCGAGCCGACCGAGACCGGCGGCTTCGACGAGGCGTACCTCGATCGTGTCGAGGGTGTGGTGGACCTCGCGGACGCAGCGGACGTCGTCGTGCTGCTCGATCTCCACGAGGACGCGTACTCGAAGGAGATCGGCGAAGACGGCGCGCCCCTCTGGGCGATCCGCCCGCCGCCACCGATGCTCCTCGAGGGACCTCTCGAGGACCTCGCCGCGCGCCGCCTCTCCGGGCCCGTCCTGGACGCGTTCGAGACGTTCTTCGGCCCGAGCGCCGACGGCGCCTACCTCCGCGAGCGCTTCGCCGCCGCGGCCGAGCACGTCGCGCAGCGGTTCGCCCATCACCCGGCGGTCATGGGGGTCGAGATCTTCAACGAGCCCCTCGCCGACGACGCCGGGATCGCCCGCCTGAACGACGCGGCGTACGCGCGCGTCCACGCCGCCGCGCCCGACAAGCTCTACCTCTTCGAGCCCCCCGCGACGCGGAACCTCATCGACACCGCGACGATCGGCACCGCCTCCATCGGCCCGCTCAGCGTGTACGCGCCGCACGTCTACACGTACGCGTTCGCGGCGGACGCCGGCGCGATCCCGCTCACGAAGGACGACCTCGCGCGCTCGAACCTGCGCGCGCGCGAAGAGGCGAGCGGCTGGCACGCGCCCCTCGTCATCACCGAGTGGGGCTTCGATCCCAAGCTCCCGAACGCCCCGGACTACTTTCGGTTCGAGCAAGAGGCCCAGGACGAAGCGATGGCCTCCTCGTTCTTCTGGGTGTGGAAGGAGAGCAGCCAAGGCGCGTGGGGCTGCTTCGATCACGACGACGTCGGCGGCGCCTTCTCCGAGCGAGCCGCGACGCGGGCCGCGCTCGCGCACGTGCGACCCTCGCGCGTCGCGCTTCCCGCGCGCGTTCGGGTTCGACGCGGCGGCGAAGGCGCTTCTCGATGACGTTCTTCGCGGATCCCGCCGTGACCGAGATCACGAGATCGTCGTCCCCGAGCGCGGTCGGCAGCGGCTCCTCGGCGACCTGCGACGGCGTGCGCGTGCCGCGGCGCGCGAGCAGGCCTCTCCATCGCGTGCAGCGGAGGTGACGGGCGAGACCACGTGCTGACGCTCGAGTAGCCGCCGCGCCGGCGCGGGTACTCTCCCGCGTTCCGCGGCGCCAAAGTCGAGCTCGGCGACGGTCTTCCGCCGACGTGAAGCGAGGTCCGAGCGACCGAATGAAACTCGGAGGTTCCGGCCACCGCGCGCCGTCAGGTGCGGGCGTGGAATTCCGCGGAGGACCGCGGCTGAATCGAGCGCCTTCGGCGCGCTCATGGAATTCCGCGGAGGACCGCGGCTGAATCGAGCGCCTTCGGCGCGCTCATGGAATTCCGCGGAGGACCGCGGCTGAATCGAGCGCCTTCGGCGCGCTCATGGAATTCCGCGGAGGACCGCGGCTGAATCGAGCGCCTTCGGCGCGCTCATGGTCGATGACGGCGTCCGAACGGCGTAGCATCCCTGCCCATGCAAGACCTCGGGCGGGGTGCCTCCATGAGCACGAGGCCGCGTTCCTCGGCGGTGCGCCGCGGCGTTCGAGACGCGCCCCGCGGCGCGCGACCTCGGGCCCGCTCGGTCGTCCAACCGGCGCTCGGGCTGCTCCTCGCGATCGCCGCGACGGGCTGTGGAAACGGTGAGGTGACCGGGGCGTCGTCCGGATCGGGGGCGAGCGCTCCACCCGCGCGCGGTGAGCCCCCCGCGTCGAGCGCGCCGACGCCGTCGAGCGCGCCTCCCGCGGCGTCCACGCCGCCGTCCGCGGCACCGAGCGCTTCGCAAGCGCCGGTCGCGGCTCCAGGCACGGGAACCATCGCGAAGCTCCTCGCGGACGCGCTGGCGAACCCGGACAAGTACAACGGCAAGCCCGCCCGCGTGGAGGGCGTGTTCGTCGGGACGCGTACGCGCGACATCGGCTCCTACGCGGGGGATTCGTACACCCCGCTCAAGGTCACGGACGTGCTGATCGCGGATTCGAAGGAGGACCCCGACCACGCCATCATGTGCGAGATGAACGGCGCCGCGCCCGCCGATCTCCAGAAGGGCGACGCGCTCGTGGGCGAGGGGCGTGGCTACATGGACATGCCCGCGGCGGGCGTGAAGCTCGTCATCGGCTCGTGCAAGATCACCAAGAAGTGAGCGCGCTCACGTCCCTGGGCCCTGCTTGAGGTACTCCTTGCTGATGAGGCCCGCCGCGGCGAGCTGCTTCATGTGCATCTCGAACGTCTGCATCCCGTAGGGGACGACGCCCTTCTCCATGACCTCCTTCAGGGGAGGGTTGTTCTCGGGGCGCTTGATCGTCTCGCGCGCCGTGCCGCTCGCGATCATGATCTCCATCGCGAGCTGGAGGCCGCTCCCGTCCTTCTTCGGGAGCAGGCGCTGCGCGACGATCCCCTGGATCGCGTCCCCGAGGCGCTCGCGGAGCTCGCCGGGGTTCGACGTGAGCGACATCATGCGGTTCACCGTGCGCGACACGTCCGGCGTGTGCATCGTCGTGAGGACGAGGTGCCCCGTCTCCGCGGCCTGGAGCGCGATCTCGAGGGTGATCTCGTCGCGCACCTCGCCCACGAGCAGCACGTCCGGATCCTGGCGGAGCGCGGCGCGGAGCGCGACCGCGAACGAGGGCGTGTCGACGCCGACCTCGCGCTGCGAGACGCCCGACCGGCTGTCCGTGTGGAGGAACTCGATGGGATCCTCGATCGTGACGATGTGCTTCGGGTAGTTCGTGTTGATGTGTCCGATCATCGACGCGAGCGTCGTCGACTTGCCGTTGCCGGCCGCGCCCACGACGAGCACGAGGCCGCGCTCGAGCTCGGCGAGCCCGCGCACCGCGGGCGGCGCGCCGACGTCGTCGAACGTGGGGATGCGGATGGGGATGCTCCGCATCACGATCGCGAGCGAGCCGCGCTGCCGGTACACGTTCACGCGGAAGCGCCCGAGGCCCGGCGCTTCGTAGCTCGTGTCGAACTCGTTGATGGTCGAGACGTCCTCGACGTGGCGCGACCGGAGCAGGATCCGCGCGAGCGCGTCCGTGTCCTCCGGCTTCACCTTGTCGACGCGGAAATACACGATGTCGCCGCGCACGCGGGCGCCCGGGGGCTGCCCGACCTTGATGTGGATGTCGCTCGCGTTCGCCGCGAGCGCCTTGCCGAGGAGCTGGTGGAGGAACTGCTCGGACGCGTACGGGGTCGACACGGCCGAACCATAGCTCGTTTCGCGCGCGGTGTGCCGACCTCGACCGCGCGGGCCCCGAGCGAGTGCGATCTACTCGAGCGCCGGTGCGTCGGCGCCGCTGAACCCGCGGTCCCGGAGCCGGTGCAGGACGGTCGCCGCGAGCGCGCGCTCCTCCTCGCCGCGCGTCGCGTCGCTCGCGATCGCGCGGAGCGCGGGGAGGGAAGCCTCGATGGGCTCGGCCGCGAGCCACTCGCCGCGCCTCGTCGGGCGCTCGAGGGACGCCGCGATCGCGTCGAGGTAGGCGGCCGCGTCCGGCCCCTTGGCCACCTTCGCTCGCTCCACGAGGCCCGCGTAGGCGAGCTCGGCGTCCGACGCGTACGGGAGCGCGGCGAGCGCCGCGGCGCGAGCGCTCGGGTGATCCGCGAGCGCGAGCAGTCGCGTCGCGCCGAACGCCAAGCCGAGATCGCTCAGGTCGACGGGATCGAGCGAGCGCGCGGCCCGCTCGAACACGGGCCCCTGATCGGCGAGCGGCGCCTCCACCGACGCCGACGCGGAGGCCGCCGTCGCGATCGGTGGGTGCGCGTCCACGCCGCTTTTGCACCCCGACGTGCCAAGAACGAGCGAGACGACCCCCACGACGGCGACGCGCGCGACCACGGCGGAGTGGTAGCACGGGGCGGCCCGGCGTCCGTGTGCTAGCGTTGGGGCTCGGGCTCCGGACGCCGCAGCTCGGCCCTCCAAGAACGAGGCGATGCTCACCCCGTACGACGTCAGGCGCGAGTTCAGCCGAGGCCGATCCGAGCAGATCGCGCTCGTCCTGATCGCAAACTTCTTCGGCGCGCTCTTCCTCGGCCGTGTCCTCGGCGCGGCCACGGGGGTCGGCTGGCCCGTCATCTTCCTCGCCGCGCTCACGACCGCGCTCCCGCTCTACCGCGACCACAAGCGACGGCACACGCGCGCCGCGACCGTCGGCCTGAACGCCGCGTACCGCCTCATCACGCAGGGCCGCCTCGCCGAGGCGGAGGCCCTCCTCGACGAGATCGAGAACGTCACGAAGGCCGAGTGGGCCGCGCGCCTCATCCGCATCCAGCGCGCCCTCATCGGCCTCAAGCGGGGCGATCTCGTGGGAACTCGCGCGGCGCTCGACGAGGCGATCGCCGTCCGACAGGACGGCGAGTTCAAGGCGAACTCCGACTACCAAGTCGAGGGCGCCCACGCGATGCGCGCGTTCGTCCTCGCCGGGTTGGGCGAGGGGAGCTCGCGCGCGCCGACATCGAGTGGATCCGCGCCCTGCCGGGCTTGAGCCCGGAGGCGCTCGCGCGCGTCGCCGTCGCGGAGGCGATCGTCCTCGAGAAGTCCGGCGACAAGGACGGCCTCCGCGCGCTCCTCGACCGCGAGCGCGTCCTCCTCTTCGAGCACACCCACCCGCGCGAGCGCGCGATCGTGCGCGCCTATCAACGGATGCTGAAGACGACGACGCGATCGGTCTACCGCGAGCGCGCCCCCGAGACCGCGCTCAGCGTGGACGAGCCCGAGCTCGACGATTGGATCGAGAAGATCGCGCCCGGCGCCGCGCAGTACGTGCGCAAGGGCAAGCGGAAGAGCGCCGCGGTCGACCCCGCCACCGCGTACCAAGACGAGCGCAAGCGGCAGCACATCCAGGCGGCGCTCCAGCACCAGATCGACCAGTCCCATTTCAAGCAGCCGTTCCTCAACTACAACGGCGCGCGCGCGAACACGTCCTCCGGATCGCAGCGACAAGGCGTCGTCATCGCCGCGATCGTGGGCGCGGTGGCGCTGCTCGCCGGCTACTCCGGACTCTCGAGCGCGTTCAGCCCCACGAACGGGACGAACGCGCACCCTTCGCTCGGCACGCCCCTCGCGGCGCTCATTTTCGGCGCGAGCGCGCTCGGCTACGCCGCCTACGCGACCGTGAAGCGCCGGTACCGCGGCAAGTTCCAGCGCGAGCACCTCGCCGCGCGGTCCCACAACGCGAGCACCGAGGATCTCGAAATCCTCACGAACGGACCGGACGACGTGGTCGCCGCGCAAGGCCACATGATCGGCGCGATGGACGCCGAAAAGCGCGGGGATTGGGCGCGCGTCCTCGACGAGTGCGACAAGGGCATCGCGCGGCTCTGGGCGCTCGAGTCGCGGCGTCGGTCGGACATCCTCTTCCCCGATCTGCACAGCCTCCGCGCGTTCGCGCTCGCGTGCATGGGCCGGTACTCCGAGGCCGAGCAGTCCCTGCGGTGGCTCAGCACGAACTATCCCCACTACGAGCGCGCGATTTTCCGCGTGCGCCTCGTCGAGCTGCTCCAGAGCGTCGGCCCGCGAGAGGCCGCGCACTTCGTCGAGACGCAGGCGATGGATCTCGCGATCAGCGTGCGCGAGGAGCTCCTCGCGGACATGGCGCGCGTCGTCGGATCCATGGAGCCGCCGGGGATGGGCGAGGTCGCGCGCGTGCGCGACGAGCTCGACAAGATCGAGAACGGCAAGGCGTGGATCGCGTCCGTGTGCCCCGGGCTCCTGAACGAGTTCGTGGGCAATCGCCCGAGCGAGGGCGTGCGCGTCGACGTGTCGTCGGCGCCCGCGATCTACGGCGACGAGGAGGCAGAGGCCGCCGCCGAGCTCGAGGCGGAGCTCGCTCACGCGCCGCGCGCGGCGTACGTCCGGAGCTGATCGGCTGCACGATCGAGGGCCGGCGAGAGCGCGCCCGGCGTGCTCAGCCCACGACGAGGCGGCCGAGCGTTTTCGTTGCGTCCAGCGCGGCGATCGAGCCGAGCACGAGCGCCTCGTTGCGGATTTCATGGCCGCACGGGAGCCCGCTCACCACGGGCACTCCGAGCGCGCCCACCGCGGAGTGGAACACGTCCGTGATCGTGGTTCGATCGGGCCCCGGGTCGCACTGCGTGAAGTCTCCGAGGGCGATCCCCGCGACGCCTTCGAAGTGCCCCCCGAGCCGGAGCGTCGTGAGCATTCGATCCACTCGGTAGGGGCGCTCGCCCACGTCCTCGACGAAGAGCACGCACCCCGCGGGCAAGCGCAGCTTCCCCGCTGCGGCCGACGCGTGGAGCAGCGAGAGGTTCCCGCCCACGAGCGGCCCCACGGCGTTCCCCGGCGCGAGGACACGAAGCCCGTCGAACGTTTTGCGCGCGCGCGGAAATTCGAGCGCGCCGACGAGCTGCGCACGCGCCGCTGCGTCCGACCGGCCCACGTTGGCGACGTGCGGGCCGTGGATCGACGCGAACCCGCGGCGCGCGAGCTCCACGTGGATCGCGGTGATGTCCGAGAATCCCACGATCCACTTCGGCGCCGCCTCGAATGGCCGCCAGTCGAGATCGTGCACGAAGCGCGACGCGCCGTAGCCCCCCCGCGCGGCGACGATCGCGCGGATCTCGGGATCTCCGATCGCCGCCTCGAGCTCCGCGAGGCGCCGCGCGTCCGTGCCGGCGAGGTAGCCCGCGCGCGCGAACATGGTCGGCTCGAACCGCACGTCGTAGCGCGTCTTGAGGAACGCCATCCCGCGGAGCACGAGCCCGCGATCGAACGGGCTCGAGGGCGCGATCACCGCGACGCGATCCCCAGGTCGAACCGCCGGTGGAAAGATCCACTCCGCGGGCGGCGCGTTCACTTGCGGTGCGGGTCGGCCGGGTTCTGATCGTCGATCAGCTCCGCCTCGTCGACGTCCTCGACGTCGTCCGGGGTCGCCTCGCCCGGCGGCGGCTTCGAGCCGTTCTGAGGCGCGGCTTGAGCGGGATAGGCGGCGTGCGGGTCGAACGGGCCGGGGTAGGGGGGCGGCTGCCCGTAGGGATCGGACGGGTTCGGCGCGTAGTTCTGCTGCCCGTACGCGGCTTGCTGGGCTGCGTAGTGCGCCGGATCGTAGCCCGGCTGGGCGTAGGGCTGCGCGTACCCACCTTGCGCGTAAGCGGAAGGATCCACCGGCGGGTTCGCATACGGTTGGCCCTGCTGGCCGTAGCCCTGAGACGCGTCGTACCCCGGGTAGGCCTGCTGGGGCGCGTATCCCTGCTGCGGCGCGTACCCCTGCTGTGGATACGGCTGGCCGTACCCCTGCTGCGGATACGCCTCTGGTTGCGCGCCGTAGCCGTGAGGCTGCGCATACGCCTGCTGCGCGTACGCCTGCGGATCGTATCCCGGTTGCGGATACGCCTGGTTTTGAGGAACCTCAGCGTACGCCGGGGCCGGCGATCCGTTCGGATCCACGCCGGGGATGGGGGCGCCGTAGCCCGGCTGGGCGAGCGCCTCGGGAGGGGGCGCGGGCGCGACTTCGGGGCTCGAGGCCTGAGGGACCGAGGGCTGCGCCGCGCCCGGGATCGGGGTGACCTCGTCCGCGTCCGCCGCGGGCGGGACCACCGGCGTCTCGTTGAGGTTCGGATCCGTCTTGCGAACGTCCCCCGGGGCGGGGCGAGCGGACACGGGCCTCTGCGAAGGAACGGGCGGAACGGGCGGCGCGGAGCTCGTCGGCCCTCCGGCGCGCTCGTACACCGGCGGGGCCTTCTTCAGGTTCCCCGTCTTGGCGCGCTCGAGACCGGCCGTCGCCTCCGGATCCGCGGCCTTCATGCGGAGGACCCGGCGCCACGAGTCCGCGGCCTCGCGCGCGTCCCCGATCTCCTCCTCCCAAAGGCGAGCGACCTTGCGCGCGAGCTCTGCGCGCAGCGCCGGATCGCGGCCGCGCAGGATCTGATCCTCGTAGAGGTGCACCATCCCGCGGTGATCCCCGAGCTGCTCGAGCAGCGCGGAGAGCTCGTTCATCACGTCCTGATCCGAGGGGGAGAGGTCGTGGAGCTTCTTCAGATCGATGGCGGCGCCCTGCCGATCTTGGAGATCGTCGCGGCGGAGGCGCGCGCGTCGGGCGAGGAGCTTGCGCACGAGCGGTCCGTCGAAGACCTCCTCGAGCGCGCGGCCGAGGGTCGCTTCGACGCGCTTCATGTCGTTCGTCCGCGTGCCGAGGTCGACGAGCGCACTGAGCGCCGCGTCGTCCACGTGGGTGACGACCGAATCGCCGATCCACGCGAACGCCTTGTCGAGATCCTGGAGGTCGCGCTCCGCGATCAGCGCCGCGCGCCGAAGGAGCGCGGCGCGCGTGCGGCCGCCGTCGCGCGATCCGTGACCGCCCGACGCGAGCGCCTCGGCGAGGAGCGTGCGCAGCGCCTTCGAGTTCGTCGTCGCGTCGCTCTCGGTCGCGAACGACTCGAGCGTCGCGAGCGTGTCTTCCTGCGCGTTCCCGCCGAGGGCCAGCTCGAGGAAGCTCTTCGCGCGGTCGATCGCCCCTCGCGTCGACGCGACCTGCGCCGCGCGCGCGAGCGCGATCAGCCGGTCCGCCGGCTGCTTGCACCGGCTCACCTGCCGCTCGTAGAGATCGATCACGTGCCCGGGCGCGTTCGTGAGCGCCGACAGCCGGGTGAGAAGCGGCTCCACCTCGGCCGGCGGCGTGCTCGCGAGCGAGGACTCCCCGTGCTGCATCGCCTCGAGCGGATCCGCGCCCGCCTCCACCATCACCTCGGCCTGACGGACGAGCTCGGTCGCGCGCGCGATCCCCGAGAGCTCCTTCACGAGGATCTCGTGGGCCGCGGCGAGCGCGTCGAGGTCCTTCATCTTCACGGCGATCGGCTCGAGCTTCTCACCGAGCGAGTAGTCCGCGCTGCGGGAGCGCGCGAGCTCCAGCGCGACGCGCGCCGCGTCGTTCTCCCGACCGATCGCGAGGAAGCGATCGAACGCTCCGCGGAGCGCCTCGGCGCGGTTCGGCCCCGAGCCGCCCTCGTTCCACATCACGAGCTTCGTCGCGACGATGCCCTGCCAACCGAGCTCGTCCCCGAGCGCGACGTACGCCTCCTGGCACGCTTTGTCGCCTTGATCGGCCAAGCGCTCGAGCGTCGCCAGCGCCTCGTCGCCCTTCTTGAGCTGCTCCTGCTGGATCTTGGCGAGCTTGCGGCTCATCTCGGAGGCTTCGTTCTCGTCGCCCTCCACCTCGATCAGCATCGCGAGGAGTGTCGCGACGCGCTCCCAGTCCTCGACGGTCTCGGAGAGCTTGAGGAGCCGCGCGACGGCGTCGAAGTCCTCGGGATCGGCCTTGTGGACGATCTCGAGCGCGCGCACGGCGGCCTTCGTGTCGTCGAGCGGCCCTTCGTAGAGCTGCGCGAGCTTCTGAGCGATGTCGACCTTCTCGGCGTCGGGCGCTCCGGACGCACCGATGAGCGTGAGCTCGCGCTCGAGCGCCTCCGCTTGCCCCCGCTCGTTGCCGAGCTTCTCGTGGAGGTCCGCGATGCCGTGGAGCACGCCGCGATCGTCCGCGCCGAAGGTTTGCAGGATCGCCTCATAGCGCTCGATGGCGCCCTGGGGATCGTCGATCTCGTTCGCGTAGAGCGAGGCCTCCTGCACCGCGAGCGCGCGCTTCTCGGCCTTGTCCGAGACGATCGCGCCGAGGCGCCGCACGAGATCCGCTTGCTCCTGGAACTCCTTGCGCTGCTCCGCGTCCGTGATGAGCTCGCGGAGGGCGCGCTCGTCCTCGCCGTCGTTCAGGACGAGGAGCAACGTCTCCCGTGCGCCCTCGCTGTCCCCGAGCGCGCGCTGCACCTCGGCCGTCTTGAACCGAGTCGCGGTCCGCGCCCCCTTGTCCTGGAGCTTGCTCGCGAGCTCGGTGAGGAACGTCGTCAGATCGGCGAGCCGGTCGGCCTGCCGGTAGAGGGCCTCGAGCTTCGTCGTCGTCTCCCCGTTCGTCGGGTCGAGCTCGCAGCTCTGTTCGAGCTTCTCGATGGCCGTCGCCGGATCGCCCGTGCGCTCGAAGAACGACGCCGCGAGCGCGAGGAGCGCGGCCTTCTCTTTGCCGTCGGCGAGGTTCGCGCGCTGCTCCACGGCGTTCGCCGCCTCGGTGAACCGATCGGAGTCCGTGTACGCCTTCTGCGCTTGCTCCCAGAGCTTCGACGTCTGCGAGCCGCCGTCCGGGCCGTACGCGTCCGCGGCCTCGGCGTACGCGTCGCCCGCGGCGCCGAGATCTCCGGCCTTGCTCTTCAGCTCACCGAGCCGCCCGAGGAACCCCGCGCGCGTGATTTTGTCCTCGATGCCGGAGACGTTCTCCGAGATGACCTGCGCGGCCGCGTCGAACATCTCGGCCTTCTCGAAGAGCTTCACCGCGGTCTGGATCGCGGCCTCGTCTCCGGGGGAGAGCGACGCGATGCGCGCCCACGCCTCCGCGGCGGCCCCCACGTCCTTGCGCTTCGACTCGTGGAGCGTCGCGAGCTTCTTCTCGAGCGCGATCTTGGTCTCCACGTCCGGCGCGCCCATCGCCTCCTGCTCGAGCACGCTCGCGAGGTCGTCCCACCGCGAGCCCTTCTCGAGGAGGCGGCGGAGCTGCTCCCGCGCGGCGTCGTCGCCGCGATCGAGCTGGACGACCTGCTTCGAGGCGCTGATCGCCGTGTCGAGGTCGCGGAGCTGCGACTCGCAGAGGCCCGCGACGTCCCGGAGCTGCGCCTTGCGCGTCTCCACGGGCTGCGACGTCACGCGCGCGGCCGCGAGGAGGACCTCCTTGAGATCGGCGTACATCCGCTTCTGCCGGAGGTGCTCCTCGACCCACGTGAGGGCCTCGGAGTTCGCCGGATCGAGCTTGAGCGCCTCGCGAAACTTCTGGAGCGCGGTCGGCTTGCGCCCTTTCTGGGCCTCCGCCTGCGCCTGATCGAGCAGGCTCCGCACCTCGTTCGGGTTCGCGGGCGCCGGCGGCGGCGGCTCGGCCTCCGCGTCGTCCTCGACCTCCTCGAGGAGCTCGGACGCGCTCGGCGCTGGCGCGGGGATCTCGCGCTCGGCGGGCCGCGGCTCGCTGGCGCGCGGGGCGCTCGCGGGCGACGCCGCTGCTGCGCCCGGGATGGACGCGCGCGACGAGCGAGCATCGGCGGGTGGGGGCGGCGGGGGCGGCCTCGAGCCGACCGCGGCGCGCGCCTCGCCCGCCATGTACCCGTTCGGGTTCGCCGCAAGGTAGGCGGCGTACGGCGCGGAGAGCTCCGCCGCCTTGCCGATCGCCTTGCCGTAGTGGGACGCGAGCTGCATCGCGCGATCGTCTCCCGGAGCGGCCTTCAGCGCGCTCACGGCGTACGCGAAGCCGTACTCGCCGTCGTACGCCTCGGCGAGGGAGAGGAGGAGTCCGCGGGCCTCTTCTCGCTCCTCTGGGCTCACCTTCTCGTTCGCTTCGATGCGCGAGACGATCGCCGCGCCGAGCTCCTGCACGAGCCCGTAGTCGTCCGGCCGCAAGCTGCGCGCCGATCGGAGGGCCTCGCACGCGCCGCGTGTGTCGCCCGCGCGCGTGCGCACGGCCGCCTCGTCCCGGTAGAGCGCGAGCTTGCGCTCCGGATCGTCGATCTGGGACTGCTCGAGCGCGAAGAACGGCACCGCATCGACGAACTGCTCCTGCGCCTTCAGGAGCTCGCGCGCCTGGTAGATCGCGAACACGTTCGTCCGATCGAGGTCGACGATCCGCTTCCAGTTCTCGACGGCGCGCTCGGGCTTCGAGAGCGGCGGATCCACCCACAGCTTGCCGAGCTCCTCGTGCATCCCGATGACGGACGCTTTGAGCTCGGGCCGCTGCGGGATCTGCGGTCCGAGAGACTTGACGAGCCGCTCGAGGAGCGCGGCGAGCGCGCGCTGATCGCCCTTGTCGCGGTAGAGCTGCGCGAGCCGATCCGACGCGGCGGTGCTCGATGGATCCTTGTCGATCGCGACCATCAGCGTGCGCGCTGCTTGGTGCAAATCGCCGATGGTCATCGACCAGACGTTCGCCGCTTCGCTGAGCCAGTGAGCGGCGTACGCGGGATCCGTCGTCGCCTGTCCGACGCGCTCCAGCAAGAGCGCGTAGGCCCGAGGATCGGCGGCGCCGGCGTGGTGCGCGCGGGCGAGCGCGTCTTCGTCGTGCGGGTTGTGCACGAGCCGCTGGATGAGGGTTTCCGTCTCGCGGGGGTCCATGCCGGGGCCGCGACGTTACACGTTCGGTTCCTCGCCGTACACCTTCATGGAATGGTTTCTGAGGGCGCGGAGCAGCGCCGCCGGGTCCGTTGGTCGACGGCTCGGATCCTTCGTCAGGAGGGCCGCGACGGTCGCCTCGAGCGGCTCCCAAAGCGGGTCGTCGAGCGCGCGCCCGGCGAGCTCGTCCGCACCCGAGATCACCTCCCGCATCGCGGGGGCGAGCGCGTCGACCTGGGCGCGCGCGACCTCTTCCGCGGAGCCCGCGAACACACCCCGCCCAGTCGCGAGGCGAAAGATCGTTGCGCCGAGGGAGTACGCGTCCGCGGCGCGGCCGATGCGGCCGCCTTCGATCCGCTCGGGCGCGGCGAACGCGGGCGACGCGCGGAACAGGGGGTCACCGAACCCGTGTTGCCGCGCGCCCTCGACGAAGGACGAGCCGAGGTCGAACAGGGTCGCACCGCGCGCGCCGCGCATCGCGTTGCGGGGCTTCACGTCGCCATGCACGAAGCCGCGCGCGTGGAGCGCGGAGAGCCCCGTGGCGACGTCGCCCGCGAGCTCAATCACGTCCCGGAGCGTGGGCGACCCCTGTGCGTCGAGCGGGTCGCCCTCGAGCCAGTCGAGCGCGACGAAGAAGGACGCGGGGTGGGTGATGCGCCCCGAGTCGAGCATCCGCACGAGGTGAGGGGAGCGCAGCTTCTCGAGCGCCGATACCTCCCGTTCCCACGCGTCCATCGCGCTCGCCTGATCGGGGCCGTCGAGGCGCATCACTTTGACCGCCGCGAACGGCAGCGGAGACGACGGCGGACCCTCCGCGGGGGAGCGCGCGCGGCGCGCGCTCGGCGGCGCGACCGTCGCGCGGTAGACGACCGCGGAGCTCCCCGCACCGACCACCTCGAGCGGGGTGAACCCGCCGGGCAGCTCCATCCCGACGATCGGATCTCCGTCGCAGTGCTGGAACGACGCGAGCGTGATGAGGGGCCAACGGTCCCGCTCGCAGACCATCTTGCGCGGCGTCTCCCCGCTCGGGACGAGCACCGGGTACCGGCACCGAGGGCACACGTACTCGTCGAACCCGCTCCTCGGATCCGCCGTTCGATACGGGCCGGATCCCGCGCCGATGGGTCGAGGCGGGGCGCGAAACATGGGGTCTCCTCCTCGGCCGCCCCTACATCATCGTGCCGTTCGGCGTGAACTTGTGCCGGCGCGCGCTGTACTTGCCGCGAACGAACGCCTTCAGCACGGGGGCCATGTTCGCGGGGGTGTCCTCGTCCCACTCGTTGCCGAGGATGCCGTCGCGCGGCGAGGCGTCCGAGGCGAGGAGATAGAGCCCCGGCTTCTCGGCCGTGCGGTAGTGGAGCGTCGTGAGCTCGCGTTCGAACACGAGCGCGTTGACGCGCACGAGCACGACGGGGGAGAGCGCGTCCTGCATCGCAGGGTCGGACAGCGCTTCCCTGAGCTTCTTGCAGGGGTCGCAGTTGTCCGCCATGACGAGGACGAGCACCTCCTTTTTGTCGGCCTTCGCGGCCTTCATTTGGGTCTGCAGAGCGCCGCTCAACGTGGCCTCGTCTCCCCCGAGGTCGACCACCTTCACCGAGCCCACGACCTCGACGCGCGTCTCGCGCCACGAGTTCGGCGGGGCCTGGGGCTTCTGGGAAGCGGGGGGCGCGGCTTGTGTCTGCTTGCGATCCACGTCGGTGTGGCCCGCGACCTCGTCGCGAGCGAGGTTGGACGTGGCGCTCGCCTTCGGCTCGGGCGTGTCGCCCTGGGTGAGGATCAGCGCCGTCGCCGCGCCGCCGCTTCCGAGGAGGACGACGCCCCCTGCGATGAGCGAGATCCAGAGCCCGCGCCGGCTCTTCTTCGGAGGCGGAGGCTTGGGCAGGAGCCAGGGATCTTCGATGGGGGTATCGTTGGCGGTGGCGTCGACCGATCGACCGAGCGAGGGCACGGGGTCAGGATAGCCTGAGCTTCAAGGGATGCACGCGACGTCGACCGTGCGGAGCATCGCTCGCTTGGTCGCGACGGCCTGATGGATGGGCTCGGTCGAGAACGTCGCCAGGCGGGAGCCCGAGATGCCGAGCATCGGAGGGTCCTTCGCGACGTCCGCCACCACGACGCCCGACGTCGGCGCCGCGCCGCCCCGCGCCTTCACGACCACGAGCTTGTCCCCTTCGATCACGTACGCCACGAAGAGATCCGCGCCCGACACGGCGGGGCGGGCCCATTTGCCTTCTCCAATCTTGATCGGCGGGGCGGCGACGGTCCCGTCTTTCGTGAGCTTGACGGCCGCGATCAGCGGCCCCTCGCTCCAGGTGAGGTAGAAGCCGTCCTCCGCGCCGAGGAGGGAGAGGCCCGTGCGCTTCGCGGGGCCGAGCAGGGTCGACGCTCCGCCGCTCGATTTGCCGGCGGCGTCCAAGCGAACGGATCGGAGCTGCGAACTCGACTCGACCCACACGAGCAGGAACCCGTCCGCGTCCGCCGCGACGACCGGGTTGTGAGGGGTCGTGCCCGAGCGCGTCATGCCCACCGATTGCTTGGTCGCCGAGGTCGGGGACGACGAGAACGTGAAGACGGTGAGCTGCTTGCCGCCCGTCGCGAACGGCGACGCAGCGACGAAGGATCCGTCCGGGGTCTGCGCGATCGCGAGATCGTCGAGCGGCACGTCCCTCATCATCGAGAACTTCCCGATGTCGTAGTGGTTGTCCGGCTCCTTGCGCGTGCGCGCGAACGCGAGCCCGTCCTCTTCGAACCAGGTCACGATCCAATCGTCCTTGCCAGCGTAGAGGACGGGGCCGTGCGTCTTCGTATCCGCGATCGACCGGTCGCGCATCACGCGCTTGGCCTGGCCGTCGAACGCGCCGACGCCGATCTTCGCGTCCCCCTGCCCCTGGACCAGCCAGCCGAGGGCGATCTCCGTCGGGGTCGTCGCGAGAGCGAGCTCTCCACGGCTCAGGTACTGAGCCACTTCGATGGATGCGAGGTGACACTTCGCCTCGTCCGCGGTGATGAACTTCGTCGCGCCCGGTCCCGCCGGAGGAGGGGGAGGAGGGGGCTCCACGGGCGCCTCGCTCGACGCGGAGGGCGGTGTCTCCACCGACGCCACGGCGGACGCGCTCGGGGTCGCTTTCGGCGAGCCGCACGCCCCCACTCCGGCGCTCGCGAGCACGGTGAGGAGGGTCCACGTTCGCATGGAGGGGGCGCGCATCCGGCGAGCCCGCATCACACCAGAGGCGCGCAGTGCGCGCGAGTTTGTGGCACGTCGAGCGCGACGCTGGGAGCGCTCGGAGGCGGCGCGAGCGAGGCTGCGACGACGCGATCGTCGACGGGCACGACGCTCTGTCGCCGCTCGGCCACGAGCAGGTAGATCGCGTACCCCACGAGGCACGCGACGGCGACGACGGCGACGCCGAGCGCGAGGTAGAGGCCCACCGGCCGGCTCGGCTCGGGCTCGGGTGGCGCGAGCGGGCCGCCCGCTTGATCCGAGAACCCCGCGCTGCCCGCCGGATCCTGCATCGGAGGCGCGAGAGGTGGGCCGGACGGCCCGGCGAACGATCCCGACGCGTACGATGGATCCTGCACGGGCCAACTGCTCGCGCTTGGCGCGAACGAGCCGCCCGCGTACGGCCCGCTCATGCTGGAAAACGAAGGATCGTAGAGCCCATCGGGGGGCCCGTTCGAGGGCGCGTACGGCGCACGTGGTGGCTGCATGGGCTGCGGCGCGTACGAGGGTGACGGCGGGGGCGTGAACGAGGGGAGCATCGCGCCCTGCGTGACCATCGGCGACCCGGGCCGCGACTCGAGCGCGGGGCGCAGCGACGGAGGCGGCTGGAACGCGGGGAGGCCCGCCGATGCGGCGAGCATCGCCTCGGCCACGGGGTTCTCCGGCTCGGGGTCCCTCAGGCTCGGGGGTGGAGCGACCGGGCGCGGATCGACGCGCGCTGCCGCGAGCGCCTCGGCAGCCTTCATCACGTACGTCGAAGGGCCCCGCTCGTCCTCGTCGTCTTCGAGCGCCTCGATCATGCTCGCGTCCACGACGATGCTCTTCGACGCCGAGGTGTCTTCGCGCGGGGCCGGGGGCCGGGCGGACGGGTGAAGCGGGGCGAGGGGGCGGAGCTGCGTGTCCACGGACTCGTCGCCGGTCGTCTCCGCGATCGGTGAGCGCGCCCCCTCGCGCAGGATCCGCTGCGCCTCGGCGGGCGTGGGCGGCATCTTCCCGGTCTGCGCCCACACGTTCGTGAGCGCCTTGGAGAACGTGCTCGCGTCGTCGTCGTCCGTCTCGCGCGGATCCGGCGGAGCGGACTTCGCGGCGCCACCTCTGCGCCACACGGGTTCGGTCGTCGCCGGGCCTCGCACCGGGCCGCGCTGTTGCTCCACGTAGCCGGTGGGGGCGGCGACCTCGTTCTCCACGACCTCCGCGCCGCCGAGTGAGAGCTCCTCGGTCGGCATGCGCTGCACCGCCGCCGGGCCACGCACCGCAGCAGGGCGCCGAAGCGCGGGAGGTTCGGGGGGCGCGGGGGGAGGCGGTGGCGTCGACAGACCCTGCTTGGGCTTCGGCTCGGGCGGCGACGAGGCGGGGGGCGAGGCGGGGGCCGGCGGCGCGAGAGGGAGGGATCGCGTCGGAGGGTCATCGACCGCGTCGACGTCCGTCTGCGTCGACTCCGCGCGCGGATCCGGGCGCGAGTGCCGGGAGAGGGCGGCTTGCGAGCGCGTCTCCACGTCCCCCACGCGGGTCGGAGAGTCGAGGGACGCCTGGTCGTCTTCGGGGGTGGGTGTAGCAGGGGCCTGCTGCCAACGCGCGCGCCGCTCGAGCGCCGACTTCATCAGCGGATCGTCTGTCCCGATGCCTCGCCGTGCCGCGGCCCGCCTCGCCTCGCTCTTCCCCGTGGAGGGGCCGTCGTCGGTCGGGGGCGGCGCAGCCGCTGCCTTGGGGGCCTCGAGCGGGGGCGGCGGCGGCAGAGCACCGAACGACGCGGGGCGCGCGGGCGCGGCGCCCGACTCTGCGCGCCCCTTGGCCGCGGTGGGTGGGGCCGCGCGAGTCACGATGGGCACGGGCGCGACGCGCGTCGCCGTCTTCGGGTTGTCCTGCTCGGGCCGAGGCAGATCCGCCACCACCACGGGCGCCTTCGTGGCGGCCTCGGAGTCGTCCGTCGTCGGGGATGTGTCGAGCCCGGGCGGAGCACCTACGCGCGTCGTCGTCTTCGGGCCGTCCCCGCCGGGGTCGCTCGTCGGTGCGGCCGGGGGGCGCGCCTCCTTCGGCGGGACGAGGATGGGCGCGACGCGCGTCGCGGTCTTCGGGCTCGCGTCCGGATCGGCCGCCGGAGGCGGAGGCCGGACCGACGGCTGCCGGATCCCATCGACGGACGCGCGCCCCGTGATCGTCGTTTTGTGCGTGCGTCGCTGCGGCTCCGCCGGGGCGGGGGCGCCCGGTCGGGGGCCCTGTGGCGGAGGCGGAACGAGCGCGCTCACGCCGCCGAGCAGGGTCCGGCTCCGCCGTGGATGGGCCGCGCTGTCGAGCGAGAGCTCGGAGCGGCTCCCGGCCGGCGGCTTCATGACGGGCATGTTCAGCGTCTCTTGCTGGGACGTGTCCGTCGTCGTCGCGTCCGTCAGCGAGTCGCGCTGGAGCATCGCGACGGGGATGTTCCCCGAGCGCGTGGGGGGGTCATCGCCATCCTCCGCCGCCGGCTTCGGCGGCGCGGAGAGCTTCGCGCTCGCCATGCTCGGGGGCCGCACCTCCGTGACGGTGGGAGGCTCGAGCGGGGTCGTCGGCGCGTCGAACGTCTCGGCGTCCTGCGGACCGGCGATCGGGGCCGCCGGTGGAGGCGCCGAGCGCGCGGGCGGAGGTGGGCTCGACCGGAGCGCGGGGCGCTCGGACGCGACGTTCGCGCGGCCCGTTGCCGGCTTCGCGGGGGGCGGCGTCGAGCCCATGTCGGACACGAGTTCGCGCGTCGTCCGCTGCACTTTGAGGGTCTTGCGCAGCTCGATCACGCGCGGATCGTCCGGGATCACTTTCTGCGCGAGGTCGAGCAGGCGCGCGGCCTGGCGCGTCTCTCCGCACGACTCGTAGAGCATCGCGACCGCGATGTGCACGTCGGGCGCCTTCGGGTGCTTGAGGAGCGCCTCCGTCCCGAACGCGACGATGAACGCGCTCGGGATGGCCTCTCGCGCGCCCGGTTTCTGGCTCGCTCGCGTGAGCATGGCGCAGAGCTCGACGGTGGGCTCGACCCCGGGATCCGCCCGCCAGGCGTCGAGCAGCTTGTCCATCCGAACCATGCGACGACCTAACGATACTCAGAATCGGGGCGAGTCCCACGAAACAACACGCGGCAGCGCGCCCCCGCGCGCGGAGTGCGCGAGGCTCGGATCACGGGGACTTCTGCGTGACGTCGAAGGCCACGCGTCCCCCCGCGAGCGTGAGGCGGACGCCACCCGCGAGCGCGGGGAAGCGCTCCTTCGACAAAAACGGAGAGTTGCGAGACTTCGTCGCGAGCGCGCGCGCGTCGAACGGAAGGCTCGCGTCGACGAGCGCGAGGTTCGCGATCGCGCCCTCTCGCAGGGATGGAGCCTCGAGCCCGACGACGCGCGCCGGCGCGCGCGTGAGCGCCTCGACCACACGCGACAGCTTCAGCTTTCCGCGATCGACCAGGCCGAACAGGACGGGGACGACGAGCTCGAGGCCGACGAGACCCGGCGACGCCTCCACGAACTCGCAGTCCTTCTCGAGGCTCGAGTGGGGCGCGTGATCCGTCGCGATCGCGTCGATCGTCCCATCGTCGAGGGCCGCGCGCAGCGCCTCGACGTCCTCCTCTTCGCGGAGAGGTGGGTTGACCTTGCACGCCGTGTCGTAGCCGAGCACGGCCTCGTGCGTGAGCACGAGGTGATGCGGCGTGACCTCGGCGGTCACCGAGAGCCCTCGGGCCTTCGCCTCGCGCAGGATCCGCACGGAGCCCGCAGTCGACACGTGCGCGACGTGGTACTTCGCGCCCGTCGCCTCGGCGAGCAGCACGTCCCGCGCGACGATGATGTCCTCGGCGACGCGCGGCCAACCCTTGAGGCCGAGCTGCGTGGAGATGCGCCCCTCGTGCATCTGGGCGCCCTCGGTGAGCGTGTGATCTTCCGCGTGCTGGATCACGGGCATGTCGAACGTGCGCGCGTACTCGAGCGCCCGGCGCATGATCCCGGCGTTCATCACGCACTTGCCGTCGTCGCTCACCGCGACCGCGCCGGCGTCCCGAAGATCGGCCATCTCGGTGAGCTCCGCGCCCTTCTGGCCCATCGTGATCGCGCCGATCGGGTGGAGCGCGACGGGGCTCACCTCGCGGGCGCGCGCGCGCATGGCCTCCGTGATGCTCCGGCGATCGTTCACCGGCTTGGTGTTCGGCATCACGCACACGTGCGCGAACCCTCCGCGCGCCGCCGCCGCGAGTCCGGTCGCGATGTCCTCCTTGTACTCCTCGCCGGGCTCACGCAGGTGCGCGTGCAGATCCACGAAGCCGGGCAAGAGGACGCCGCCGCGCCCGTCGAGGACCACCGCGCCGCGCGCTTCGAGGAGCTCGGCCGTCGCCGCGCCGCGCCCCAGCCGCGTGACGCGCCCGCGCTCGACCACCAGATCGGCACCTTCGAGGTCGATCCCGGACGCCGGGTCGAGCGCGCGGACGCTTCGGATCACCAGGAGATCGAGAGGAGTGGTCGTCATCGGCGCGCGCAGTCTACACGATCCCTCTCTTCACCCGGCGTTCGGCAGCCGCTGCCCGGAGGGTCAGGCGCGGTGTGGCGCGCGTGCTGACTCGGGCGTCACGGTTCCGGGCACGCCGCGTAGGACGGGCCGATCCGGTGCGACGTCGCGCTCGCGGCGGAGCCGGGCATGGCGGAGCGAGGGGATGACCTGCTCGTCACGAGCGGGTTCGGCGCCGCGCTCACGATCGTCGACGCGCGGGACGCGTCCGTGAAGCGCCTGATCGCGCCTCCGCGCGAGCCTCGCTCGGTGCTGCTCGATCCGAGCGGTGAGGTGGCGTTCGTCTCCCACGCGGCAGGGAGCGACCTCTCCGTCGTCGACCTCCCGAGCGCGCGCATCGACGCGACTTCACTTCGCGCGAGGCGCCGCGCCGAGCCGACGCGGGCGCCGAAGGACCGCCCACCGCGAGGCGAGGCCGGCCTACGCGATCGTCGCGACCTCCAAGGCGGGGGCCGCCGGCAAAT
Source organism: Polyangiaceae bacterium (assembly GCA_046351395.1). Classification (GTDB taxonomy): domain Bacteria; phylum Myxococcota_A; class Polyangia; order Polyangiales; family Polyangiaceae; genus CAYYKK01. Next base: position 3,988 of record JAXLYP010000018.1, on the reverse strand, counting down.
GAACCCATGGGAGCGCGCCGACCGTACGGAGGACGTGACGCTCGCGCGCGGTCGCTACCTGTTCTCGTCGACCAGGGACGTTCGTACCACCGAGGGGCGCGCGTGCGCCTCCTGCCACCCCGAGGGCCGGGACGACGGGATGTCTGGACGAGCCCCGACGGAAACAGACAAACACCGACGCTCGGAGGCCGCATCGAAGGCTCCGCGCCGTATCGCTGGTTCGGGGAGAGCAAGCAAATCGAGGCGCACCTCCGACAGACATTCTGGGGACTCGGGCGAATCGGGTTCAGCGCCCCCGCCGACCGGGACGCGCTCGTCGCGTACATCTGCTCCCACCGCCTCCCTGGAGGCGTCACCACGGCGACGGGTTGCCCGCGCCGAAGAACGACGGGCCCTTCTCGTTCCAGTCGATGGGCCCCTGCGGCGCGGAGACCGCGGGGACCTTCGACCGGATCGAGGGCGTCATCCGACGAATCCTCGTGGACGCGACGACCGCGGGCGATGCGAGCCCCGTGCTTCGAGTGCGGGGGCTCGCGTGGCCCATCTTCCTGTGATTGAAGGCCCTGAGACGCGCTGGGACCCGCCGTCGGAGCTATCCTACGGCGCACGATGCAGCGCCGCTCGTTTCCGTGGATCTCGATCGGGTGGCTCGCGTCGTGCGCGTCACCGCCCGCGGAGCCGGTCCCCCTTCCGGTGGACCGCGACGATCGCTCGACGGACGCGATCGAGCAGTGCATCACCACGGCTGGGGGCGTGGCCGTGCCCCGACCAAGGTGTCCATCGGATGAGGCGGTGGAGCGGATGACGACCACGGAGCTCCGCGCGGCGTACGAGCAGGTCGAGTCGATCGGCGGGCCTCCGTGCCGACTCGTCGCGATCCTGCGCCAGTTCGTCACGACGAAGCCGTCCGGTAGGGCGTACGAGCGCCTGCTCGAAGCCGAGCTCGCGCTCGGGCAGGACGGGGAGGCGTGGGACACCGCGCAACAATGCGCCACGCGAACCGAGGATCCGAAGACGCGCGAGAAGTGTCGCGACGCGGTCGCGGCGCTCGACTCGAAGCGCGCGAGCCTTTCGATCCTCGTCGGGTCTCCGACCGACGGGGCGCGCTGGTTCGTCGACGGGGAAGAGATCGACACCGCCCGCGGACAGGTCTCGCTCTGGCCTGGCCCGCACGCCGTGGCGGTCTTCGTACCTCATCGCCAGTGCTGTTGGCACCGCCTCGACGTGGCTCCGAAGGACGCGTTCGAGGTCGACCTCACGCGCGAGGTCAGCGAGCGGTCCTGCCGGGTCGTGAAGGTCCTCCGCCCCGACTGACCCTTCGCGTGGCGCGCGTCCCGCGAACGATCGCCCTCAGGGGCGCGCGCGGATCGGCGTCCCGTCCTTGCGCCGGATCGGCTTGAGATCGATCCGGCACGTCGTGCCGCCGTGCCTCGGGATGGTCTCGGTGAGGTGGTACCGGAGCCCGAACACCGAGCAGATCCCGGACTGGAACTGTCCGAAGATCCCGCAGTGCATCATCGACCACCCTGGCGCCGTGTACCACGGGCACGCGGTGCCCTCGAGGTACCCCGTCTGCGCCGCGACGTCCGTCGCGTGCCAGTGCTCGGGGTTCACGCGGAACACGTACTCGCTCATTCGGAGCACCTCGATCGCGCTCTCCGGTGAGTCGCGGAGCCCGAACGCCGCCTTCGCGCGCTCTCCCGCGCGGCGCCCGCCCTCGAAGCAAATCCTCCCGAGGATCGCGTTCGCGTGGGACACGTCCCTGTCGAGGTCGCGCGTCAACTGAATCAGCACCTCGCCGAGGTGCGTGGTCACCTCCCTCCACCGCTCGAGGAGCGGCATCGAGCGGATGGACGCGAGCGCCGCGAGTCCGTCGCGCGGCGTGCGCGGGACCCGCCCCCGGACTTCGGCGAAGACCCACGAAGAGCGCGGCCGCGCGGCGACGAACCCGAGCGCGCCGAACACTTTCGCCGGGTCGTCCGGCAGCGCGGGGAACGCGCCGCGGAGGATCTCGAAGCGGCGCGCGTACGCCTGGCCCGCCGCGCGAGCGATCGCGAGCTCGGCCGCGTCGCGAGATCCGAGGGGCTCCGTGAGTCCTCTTCGGAGGACGCCGAACCACCACGCCATCCCGTCGGCGGCGAGCCACCAGAGCGCGAGCGGCGGGATGCGCTCTCGACGATAGAGCTCACGCGCGAGACGTCCGAGGGGAAGGGCCACGAGGCCATCCTACGTGGTGTCTCGCAGATGCGTCCCGCGATGAGACGCGCGTCTCGAACCGGGAGACGCAGGTCGCGCCGCGGCGATCGAGCGAACCGGCACCGCGGCCGCGCCGCGCGCCAGGGCGACGATCGCACGCGGGCATACCGGTTGCTCGAGGGCGGGGTTCATGCGCTATCCCCCCATTCTCACAGGTCTCATCACCGCAGCCACATTGTCTGCTTGCCAGCCCGCTCCCGCGCCCGTCGAGGAGCCGCCCGAGGCGTTCGTCGACCAGACGCTCTCCGAGACGGACGTCGACGTGCTCGTCGACTCGGACGAGCTTCCCGTCGCGGGCGCGATCGTCCTCATCCGGTCCGCCGCGCAGGTGGGGCCGAGCAGCGGCCCGGTCCTCTTCACCGCCATAACGGACGAGAGCGGCCACGCCGTCGGCCTGTTCACGCGCCTCACGGGGTGAACGCGTTCGAGATCACCGTCGTCAAGCCGGGCTTCGAGGGAGACCTCGAGGACGCCGATCGGTCGCAGTTCGGCGCGTTCGCGCCCGCGGCGCGCGTGCGCGTCGACGGCGCCGCGCACGTCGCCGCGGACATTTCCCTCGTCCCCATGGAGACTCCATGAACCGCTCTCCCCTCATGAAGTACGCGCGGCCCGCCGCGCTCATCGGAAGCCTCGGAGCCCTGCTCACCGTCACCCTCGCGGAGGCGACGACGATGGAGCGCGCCTTCATCGACTCCTTCGTCGCCGTCCCCACGAGCGTCTCGTCCGTGATCGGATCGATCCTCCCGGAGTCGAACCAGGTCGGCAAATCGTTCCTGTCGAGCTCGTTCTCCCCGAACCTCGAGATCGCGGAGGACGCGAACGTGTTCGTCACGTTCGTCCACGAGGGCGCGGGATACCGAAATTCCCTCGGCTACTTCACGTACACGAACGACGTCGGGCAGGTCCACGTCGTCGACCGTCAGCTCGTGCTTCCGAACGCCTCGTACGCCGATCCCCAGAAGGGTTGGGGAGGCGGCACGCTCGTGAGCGGCGACACGGTCACGCTCCGGGACGCGAACGGACAGCCCCGGGCGTTCCACGCCGGTGAGCACGTCGGCTTCTTCCTCGTGGCGGACGGCTGGAACGGGAGCGGCGTGCGCGGGTGGAACTCGTCGAACCCGACGCTCCCCTCGAGCAGCGCGGCGGTGAACGCCTCGAACCGGGTGTTCACATCGATCGACGTCCTGAACCCCGAGAACTCCACCGGGCGCTCGGATCTCGCGCGCCACGTCGCCATGCTGAAGATCGCGGGCCTCCCGGACTTCCTCGGGCAGCAGGACTTCATCCTCATGGGCTTCGAGGATCAGCGCCGAGACACCGGCTCCGACAACGACTTCAACGACCTGGTCCTCTTGGTACGATCGAACCCCATCGAGGCGATCCAGACCTCGTCCGACGTGCCGTACTACGTCACCGGGAACCCGGATCCGGACGGCGACGGCGTGCAAGGCCTCTCCGACTACTTCCCGCTCGACGGAAACCGCGCGTTCATCACGCGGACGCCGGCCGCGGGCTGGTCCACGATCGCCTTCGAGGACCGCTATCCGGACGTGGGGGACGCCGACTACAACGACTGCGTCGTCGACATGGCGTTCGAGGAGGTCCTCGCGGCGAACGGGCGGCTGAAGGATCTCGGGGGCACGTTCCACCTCGTCGCCCGCGGCGCGACGTTCGATCACGCGATGGGCGTGGCGCTCCACGGCCTGCCCGAGAACGCGACCGGTACGCTCCG
>JAXLYP010000017.1:0-246456 GCA_046351395.1 Polyangiaceae bacterium | reverse complement strand
CCGGCGGTGACGACGGGGGCACCGATCGCGCCGACGGTGAAGAGCACGAGCCCGAGCGTCGGCACGACCCCCACGACACCCCAGGTCACGCCGAGCGCAGCACCGACAGCAAGCAGTCCCTATTCGACGAAGTTCGGAGGGAGCAAACCGTGAAAGCGTCATGGATGATCGCCTCACTCGCCGCCATGAGCGTGGCGGGGGTGGCGAGCGCAGACCCGGCGGACGATGCCGCCAAGGTGTTCGAACAGGCCGGAATCGCCGCGGGGCGAAAGGATTGGAGCGAGTGCGTCGCAAAAGCCGAAGCAGCGTGGGCCATTTTCCAGCACGGCCAGATCCGCGGACTTCAGGGGAAGTGTGAGGTCGAGCTCGGAAAGTACCGCGAGGGGGCGACGCACATCGCGTTCTACGCGAAGAATTCGACGTCGGGAGTCGAGCAGGACTTTCTGGACGCCCTGAAGAAGGCGAAGGAGCACGTGGCCGAGCTGACGGTGCAGGGTGCCGAGACCTCGGCGGATATCACCATCGATTCACAGCCTATGGGACGCGGCCCCATCACGCTGTTCTTGGACCCGGGCAAGCACCACTTCGAAGCGACCTCGGGCGCCAAGAAGGGTGCGGTGGACTTCGATGCGGTGGCGGGCACGAAGCCACCAGAGCCCGTGGTCATCCCTTTTCCGACGACGCCTCCGCCCGGGCAGCACAGACCGATTTGGCCGGCCATCTTGGGCCTGAGCGTGACCGCGGGACTCCTCGGTGCGGGCATTGGAACCGCTGTCGCGGCCAATGCCGACCCGGACTTTCACTGCCCTTCCTACCCGTGCGAGGCGGGGACGGACTTCGAAACGAACAAGCGAACGTTGAGCAACGCGTCTCCGTGGTTGTTCATCAGCGCGGGCGTAGTGGCCATCCCCTCCACAGTCCTCTTGATATGGGCGCTGGGAAAGCCACAGTCCGAGCCCGCGCCCGTGGCCGTCGTCCCCATCGTCAGCACAGATGCGTTCGGCGTCGAGCTCTCGACGCACTTCTGATTCCGAAGCTTGGAGATTTGAAACATGAGAAGCCAGCGACAGTTGACCCGAGGTTCCATCGCACTTTCGCTGGTCGCCGCCTGCTTGACGGGCTCATGCGTGTTCTTCGACCAAGAGAACACCTGCAACACACACCCCGAACTGTACGACGCGGGCTGCCCGTCGGGAACGGGTGGTGGCTCGGGGTCGTCCAGCACGACGGCGGCGAGCATGACGAGTACGTCAACAGTGTCTTCCTCGACCGGAACCCCTGAGCAATGTGCGCTCGTCGAGGGGAAGCCGGTCGGTGCCGAGTGTGGCGTGTTCGTAAAGCAGGGGGCGTCGGGAGGCGGAACTCAGATGGATCCTCTGGGGAGTATCGCTGAGGCCGTTGCTGCAACGACGAGTGAGAAGCCACGCGTATATGTCTGCGGCAGCGGATCCTTCGACGGTTCCATCACACTGCCAGGCGGCATTTCCCTGCTCGGCGGGCTGTCATGCACCGACTGGACGTTTTCGCACTCCAACCCTCACCCCCAGGTGATGGGATCCGTCAACCAGCCGGCACTCTCTATCACTGGTTCAGGGGGCTCGGTGGTCGATTCAATCGACCTGACCTCACCCAAGGCGACCACGATGGGAGCCTCGAGCGTAGTAGTTCATGCTGCGAATGCCACCCTGGACATCAACAACGCGGTACTCGTGGGCGGAGATGGCGCCCCCGGGTCTGCCGGCGTCGACGGTGGGCCGCAGGCCAATCAGGCGCCAGGCGGCAACCCTGGCAAGAATGCAGCAGACGTGATGCTTGCGGGTGGCGCAAAATCGGCCAACAACACGTGCCCGGACGGTGTAAGCAATGGTGGCAAGGGCGGTGACGGAGGCACCATCATGAACGGAAACGGAGCCGCCGGAGACAATGGAGACGACAACCTGGGTCCCACGCTGGGCGGAATCGGCGACAACGGCGGCGTGATGTGGAGTTGCGCGACCGGAGTTGGTGGTGGAGGGTTCGGCGCGGGCGGAATGGATGGCTCAACCGGGCAAGGGGCATCGATGAGTACCTTCGGACAGCTGACGGCGGGCGCCTATGCAAACGCGTCGGGTGGCGACGGCGGATCTGGAAAGAGGGGCCAAGGCGCGGGAGGCGGCGGGGGATCGAAGGCCACGGCCACAGTGCACGGGGCTGGCGGCGGGAGTGGCGGTGCGGGGGGCTGTGGGGGTACCAAGGGAACCGGTGGCGGCGGCGGTGGCTCGAGCATCGGCGTTCTGTCGTTCCACTCGACGATCTCATTCAGCAATGTCTCCATCTCGCTCGGGTCGGGTGGCGTCGGCGGTAGAGGCGGGAACGGGCAGCTTGGTCAGCTGGGGGGCACAGGCATGGGCGGGGGTATGGGCGGCGGGGGCGTCAAACCCGCGTGTGGTGGTGGCACTGGAGGTTCCGGCGGGAACGGCGGGTCTGGGGGCGGCGGTCGTGGCGGGCACGCTATCGCGGTGGCCTATGCGGGATCGCCACCGACGGAGATGCCCACAGTCGCGTCTCCCGGAACCGCCGGCATGGGCGGCAGCGGTGGCTCGAACGGTATTGATCAGGCGACGAGTGGCGCAGACGGCAGCGTCGCGGCGTCCATGGAGTTGCCCGAATGAATGGCTTCGGCAGTCTCGACCATGGGATTCGTTGGGGTTGGACTCGAGCGTAGGAGGCCGCGGCACGAGAATTTTAACTTTCGGCGCAATAGCGTCCATCTCGCGCACGTAAGAAGACTTGGGGGCATGAGTCTTCGTCCGCGCACGCACACTCCTCCGCCCTCCAACTGCCGCTCCGTTCGGAGAACACCCATGACGCTTCCTCGTTCGCACATCAAGACCAGCGCCTGCGCGCTCGTGGCGTCGCTCGCGCTCGCGAGCCTCATGGCCGGGTGCCCCTCGGAGTCCACGGACTCCTGCGCGGATCACTCGGCTCCTTGCTCCGGGGGCGCAGGAGGCGCGACCTCGAGTACGACGGCGGCGAGCATGACGAATTCGTCATCCGCGACGATGACGTCGAGCAGCACGGGGGTGTCGATGGACTGCGCCGTGTCTCTGACGAGCGGTCCGACGAAGGGGGACTCGTGCGGGGTGTTCGTCGACCCGGTGGGGGGCGACAACATGCAGGCGGGGACGATGGCGGCGCCCCTCAAGACGTTGAGCGCCGCGGTCATCGCGTGGACGGCGGGCAAGACGATCTATGTCTGTGAGGGCGCGCTGACGGACACGAGCGGCATCGTGCTTCCGGCGGGGGTGGTCGTGTATGGCGGCCTGGATTGTTCGGCGGGGTACAAGATCAAGGCGGCGGACGCGCGCACCACGCTCGAGCCGGATGCGGGCGAGATCGGCCTGAGGCTGGCGGATGGTCAGGGGACGACGGAGGTCGACCGCCTGAAGGTCCTTGCGACTGCGGGCGCGGCGCCGGGCTCGAGCGCGATTGGAGTGATCGTGGGCGAGGTCCCGTCCGTGTTTGCGGACGTGGACGTGGAGACGGGCGACGCTGCCGCGGGACAGGACAGCACCACGCCGACGGACAACATCGGTCCGACAAACTCGATGGCCGCCCCCATCGCGGGCGGCGTCGGGGCCGACGCCAACACGACCACGCCGACCATGACCAATCCAGGTGGACTCCCGGGGACGAACCCGTTTTGCACGACCACTGGCGGGGCTGGAGGAGAGGGTGGAAAGGTCGTTGCGGTCGCAAGCGACGGCATAAAGGGTGATGATGGGACTGCGACGCCAACGCCCCCGATTGTGGCGGGGAATGATGGCGTGGGAGGACCTGGTGACATGGGGGGTGGCTGCGCGCCCGGACATCAGGGCTCCAACGGCGCCTCCGTCATGCCGGGCCCGAACGCGACCCTGCCGGGGACAATCTCCTCGATGGGCTACGCAGGAGCTTCCGGCGGAGTCGGCGAGGACGGGCGTCCCGGCCTCGGAGGCGGAGGCGGCGGCGCGAAGGGACTCAAGGACGTGACGCCGCCTCTCGCAGACATTCGCGGCGCGAGCAGGGGCGGCGGCGGCGCGGGCGGTTGCGGGGGCCACGGAGCCCCCGGAGGCGGCGCTGGGGGCGCGAGCATCGGGATGATCGTCCTGGGCGCGGCCCCAACTCTCTCGGGCGTGAGCTTCACCGTCGGCAAGGGTGGCGCCGGCGGAAGCGGCGCAGCTGGACAGTTTGGTGCGGTCGGCGGAAAGGGCGGCAATGCCGGCTCTGGCGCCGGCACCCCGACGGCCTGCGATGGAGGCAAGGGAGGCCAGGGCAGCAATGGCGGCGCGGGTGGCGGCGGCCACGGCGGACACTCGTTGGCAATCGCCTACGTGACCTCGGCACCGGCCGCTGGCTTCACGTCCACGCGAGCGGGCGGCGGGCTGGGTGGTGCATCGGATGCCGGCGGCAAGGGCGACGACGGATCCGGCGCGGAGACGCTGAAGCTTCCCGCGCAGTAGTGTCCATCTCGCGCACGTGGGAACTTGGGGGCATGAGTCTTCACCGCACCCCGCGCGACGTGAGTCGCCGCGCGCGATAGGCGCGAGGGGGCGGCTACCGCCTCCAAGATGCGAGGAGAGCGGTCCCCCGATACCCCGCATTGAAGCCCGGGCTCGCGACATGGAGGCACCCTCGGAGCCGCGACCGGGTCTTGTCGATCGTCGCCACACGATCCAGCGGGTGGGGTGAGTCGGACCTGTCTCCCCCGTCCGCGCGCAGGGCGCGCCGCACGAGCGCCCCGCACGAAAAAGTCACCGCCGCGGGCGCGCCCGAGCACGGACAAGGGGGAGACCGCGCGCGCCAGCGCGCGAGTGGGGGCCCACCCAACCCCCCCGAGTCGCGCTCCTTCACCTACGATGACGGGTCTGACGCCTCGGCCCGCACGTGCACTCAGTTCGTCGGCCCACGACCGGTTCAGCTCGCAGAGCCCCCGACTCGGTCCGCCGAGAGGCGTCCTTCACGCCCATCCGCCCGCACCGAACGGCACCACACATCACGATCGCGTCGCGCCTTCCGCCGCGCTCGCGCACAGCATCGCCCACTTCTGGAGCGTCCAATGGGCCCTTCGTGCCCCCTTCACCGCCGCGACGCTCCCGCACCCCACGGTCCACATCCTCTTCGAGAGCCAGCAATCCAGACGCGCCCCGACCGCCGAGGTGAGCGGCGTGCCCCGCGCGCGCTTCGAGCGCACGCTCCACGGGGATGGCTGGGTGTTCGGCATCAAATTCCGACCCGCCTGCTTCCACCCCGTCCTCGGGCGCTCGCTCCACACCCTCACGGGGAAGGTCGTCCCCATCGAGGACCTGTTCGGCGCCCCTGGAATCGAGCTCGGGCGCCTCATCGCATCCCTCCCGGACACCGCGGCGCGGATCGACGCGTCCGAAGCCTTCCTCCGCCCCCGCCTCGAGCGCCCCCCCGTCGAGATCGCGCGCGTCCGCGACCTCGTGGAGCGGATCTCCGAGGATCGAACCCTCGTGCGCGTCGAGGACGTCGCGCGGATCGCGCGCGTCGACGTCCGCACCCTCCAGCGCCAGTTCCAGCGCTTCGTCGGCGTCACCCCGAAGTGGGTGCTCGCTCGCTATCGACTCCATGAAGCCGCGGAGCGCCTCAAGGCCCCCTCGCCCCCATCCCTCGCCGATCTCGCGCTCGCCCTCGGCTACTCCGATCAGGCCCACTTCGCGCGCGACTTCAAGCGCGTCGTCGGCGCATCACCGAGCGCGTACATCCAATCCGTCCACGCGGCGCCCGTCAGCGCGGGCTCCACGGCAGCCGCCCGGGCTCCGTCTCGTTCAGCTTCCTCCCCTCGTACCAGGGCCTGAGGTTCCGCTCTTGAAGGAAGTAGGCGGCCGCGAGGATCATCACGATCGGCGACACCACCACCACCCACCACCGCGCGAGGGGGCGCTCTCCGAGCACCGCATTCCACGGATCCCCCGGCGTGTACCGGACCAGCCGGCTACACGTCTTGCGCGTGTGCTCGTCTTGCTCGACCTCGGCGTACGTCTCCGGATCCGTGCGCGCTTCGACCGTCCGCTCGAGCTCGCTCGGCGGAAGCTCGAACGTCACGAAGTGCACGAGCCGAATCACCGCCCCCGTCTTGCTCCGGGCGCCGATCTCCGTCCGCCGCCCCGTCGCCACCCCGAGCGCGACCCGGCCGTGGAGCAGCGAGTCGACGAAGTCCCGGTTCACCACGAGGTTCATCGCGAGGAACACCGCGATCGCGCCCGCGATCGCCGCGACGTTGAACAAAATGCGCGATCGCTGCTCCTGCCCAGGAGGCGACGTGTGGATCACCAGCGGCTCGAACGGCTTGCGCATGAACACGAGCGGGCGCGTGACGGACTCCGGATCCGTCGCCACCGCGCCCCGATACGCCGTCGCCGCCCCCGTCCGGTTGCGCGTCGGCCGTAGCGCTCCCTCGATCCACACCGGCTCGCCCTGACTCAGGCGCGCTCGCTTCTCACGGACACCCGGACCGACAATCTCCGATTCGTCCAGCGCGTCCGCGTACAGCGTCTCGTCGTCCGGCTCGACGCGGATCGGGGTCTTCCCCGTCTCCACTTCGAACGGCGCGAAGTGCGCGCGCCGGCCCTGCTCCGTCCACGCGACGTACGGGTTGCCCTTCGCGGTCCGCTCCGATCCCGCCTGCGTGATCGTCACGTGGACCGGGCACTCCGCGGGCTCGATCCATCGCGTCCGCCCGCTCAGCACGGCGGGCCCCGGGCGACCGGTGAACGGCGCGCTCGCCGCGTCCCGAAAATGCCTCGCTCGCGCGAGGTACCCTCTCACGCGGATCGCGGCGATGACCGCGACCCCGAGCGGGAGAAGCACCCCGAACACGAGGACGAAGAACACCGTCACCGGCCATGAGAGCGGTGCGTTCATCTACTTGTCGCGCTCGATTCCCACCGACCACCCCTCGTCCGACACGAGCACCGACCGACCCTCGATTCGCAGGCGCGGGTCGCCCCCGCTCGAGGTCGGCGCGTCGTCCATGATGACCCCGTCGATGACCGGCGCGAAGCCGCGATCGTAGAGCAGCGTCGTGCCGCACTTCACCGTCACCCTGCACTCCGCGTCCGCGGGCTCCGTCGCGACCGTGCACCGCGCGCCCACGAGCACGCCCGGCATACCCTCGACGCTCTTCACGCGCGCGCCTCCGCTCGTGCGCGCGCACCGCGTCCCCGTCCTCGGATCGAAGTGCTCCTCCGTGGGCGCGTCGAACGCGTCGACGTCGAGCTCCACCTCCATCGCGCGCACGCCCTCGTCCCAAACGCGAGCGGCGTGGTCCCACGTCGCGATCGAGATTTGGCTCCGCCCCGATCGATCGCCCTTGTCCTCGTACGCGAGCGCGCGAGCGAACCCCTTGGGCCCTTTCTCCTCCTCCACCGAGGACACGATCGACGACGTCCCGTTGAACGTGTCCTTCGCCGAGTAGAGCGAGACCTCCCCGCACTTCACCGAGACGCCCCACGCGTGGACCGCCCCGTCCTCGACGAGCGTCGCGCTCACGACGCACGGCGCCCCCAGCGCGACGGGCGCTCCCTTCGCGCGCTTCACCTTCGCGTTCCACGCCGTCTGCATCGTGCGCGACGGTCGCGCCGACGCGGACGGCGCCGGAGTCGGAGGCAGAGGTAGTGGTGGCGGTCGCACGTCCGCCGCGGCGGACGACCCGAGGCTCACACGGCGAGCGCTCCCTGACGCCACCGAAACGGGCGCGGGATCGGAGCTCGTTCTCACGAGGAGCATCACGCCCGTCGCGACCCCGGCGCCGACGACGACCCCCGCGACCACACCGCGCCACCGGGATCGCGGCGGCCCATACGCCGCGCGCATGCGCTTGATCTCGCGCTGCGCCTCCGCGACCTGCCGCTCCATCTCGTCGAGGCGCTCGGCCGGAGGCCCCGCGGCGCGCAGCGCGTCGAGCTCGCGCTGCTTCCCATCGACGTCCGTCTGGAGGGAGTCGACGCGCGCTCGGAGCGCCTCGCGCTCGTCTCGGTAGGAGCTCACACGTCGACGATAGCGCGTTCCGCGCAGCCCGCTGCACGCGTCGACCGCCTCCCGAGCCTCCCGTCAGGCGCCCGCCCCACCTCGAGAACGACCCCGCGTGCGCGCGTCCCACCGCCGCGTCGACCGCCGAGCGAGCGCGCGCCCGCGGCGTGACAGACAATCCGCGATGCCCGTGGGAGCGGTCGGCCCCTCAAGGAAGGATTCGGACGAGCGTGTTCGGGCGATTCTGCGCGTCGCACCCCGGCTTTTGAAACGCGAACACCACCTCGATCTCGTCGTTGTCCACGGCGACGCAACCGAGCGTCCAATCGCCCACGTCCGGACCGCCGCCGCCGCCGTGGATCTGGATCAAGCTCCCGAGCGCCGTCGTCTGGGGTGGCTCGCGACACGTGGCGTACGCCTGCACGATCTTCGCGTGCTCCGTCGCTTTGATCGTCCCCTTCGCGAGCCCCGCGTCCGCGTCCGCGACGTTCGGATACGCGAGCTGGAGCGACCGATGGTACTGGCTCGGGTACTTCATGCTGATGAAGTAGTCCCCCTCCGGCGTTCGCCCGTCCCCCTCGTGCTGCTTCGCGCCCTCCGGCGCATTCCCGAGCGACGCCGCGAACCGCGCCGCGAGCGCGTCCCCGCATCGAAGCTCCAACGTCCGCTCCGCCTTGTGGATCACGATGCTCCGGCGCTCCTCACACGTCGAGAGCAGCGCGGGGCGCGGCTCCTCCGGGGGCGGCGGCGCGATCACGGGAGTCCCGGGCGACTCGCCCGCCACGACCCGCTCGCCGTCCCCTCCCACCGGCTCGGGCGCGCTCGTGGCCCCGGGTGGATTCGCCGCCACGCTCGCCGACGCGCTCGGACCGCGGTCCCCCGCGACACGCGCGGGACTGCCGCCGCACCCCGCGAGGATCAGCGCGCACATCGCCCACGTTGAAGTTCGAGAGAAGCGCGTCATCCGGGGTCGTTCGAGTGCTGGGAGGAATCCCGCGACGCGGGGAACGTTCGCATGGCGTCTGACGAGCGTACGCCCCAACTCGTTCATCCCTCCCCAACCCTTTCATCCCTCCCCGCTTGACACCAACGTGAACGTGGTTCACTATTGTGAACATGATTCACAACGGCGACGCCACGACGCGGGCGAGCGACCGGCGGGAGCTCCGCACGGAGGCGATCCTGGACCGCGCGATGGAGATCCTCGAGTCCGACGATCTCGACGGGCTGACCCTCCAGCGCGTGGCGCAGACCCTCGGGCTCGTGACGACGGCCATCTACCGCTACTTCCCTTCCAAGGACGCGCTCATCGCCGCCCTGCAGCGGCGCGCCGTGCGCGAGATCAGCGCGCACTTCGAATCCGAGCTCGAGACCCTCACCGCGACGCTCGGCAAGGTCGCACCCGCTACGGCGAGCCTCGCGACGCTCCTCACGCTCGCCGACCTCTACCTCTCTCTCCCCGATACGCACCCGCACGAGTGGCGCCTCGTCGCGCGCCTCCTCGGGGACCCCCGACAACTCCTCTCCGACGAAGAGGCGACGAAGACCGCTCCGCTCCTCGGGGCCTTCCTCGAGCGCATGGAGTCCGTCTTCGCGCTCGCTCAAGAGACCGAGGCGCTCTCCCCCGGGGACGCGAACGCGCGCGTCTACGCGTTCTGGTCCGCGCTCCACGGGGCTCACTGCATGGACAAAGCGCGTCGCGTCGCGCGCCGCGCGCCGAGCGTCGCAGACATTGGTCGCTTCGCGTCCGGCGCGCTGCTCACGAGCTGGGGGGCGACCCCCGCGCGGCTCTCCGCCGCGCACCAACTGACTCGCACCGCGCGGCCCGGAGAGACCGAGCCCGCCGCATCGAAGCCTGGGATCAAGAAGAAGAAGGGACGTGTGTGATGTCGATACTCTGGATGGCGCTCGGCGGGCTCGGCTGGTCGGCGAGCGAATACGCGATTCATCGGTTCGTCGGTCACGGACCGAAGCGCGCGCTCAAGCCGAACCTCCTCGAGAAGCTCACGCCCTCGGGGCTCGCGGCGGAGTTCAACGCCGAGCACCTCGCCCACCACGCGACCCCGACCTATTTCGCGCCCACCGCGCGCAAAGTGCGCGCCGCCGCGGTCGCTATCCCTCTCCTCGGCGGCGCCCTCACGCCCCTCGTGGGACCGCGTCGCGCCCTCTCGTTCGCCGCCGGCTTCTCCCTCGTCTATGGCGGGTACGAGGTCCTCCACCGCTGGATCCACACGCGGCCCCCGACCACGGCGTACGGGCGTTGGGCGCGCCGGCATCACCTCTTGCACCACCACAAGACGCCCCGCCTCAACCACGGTGTGACGAGCCCGCTCTGGGACGTCGCGTTCCGGAGTCACGTGCCGTCCGAGCGCATCAAAGTGCCCCGCCACGTCGCCCCGACCTGGTTGGTCGACGAGCGCGGCGCCGTCCGCGCCGAATTCGAGCACGACTACGAGCTCGTGGGTCGCGCCCGCGACACCGGGGCGAGCCCGGTCGTCGAGCCCACAGGAAACGACGGAGCCGGGCAGACCGCGGCGGCCGCGAGCCCGTAGAACCGCGCATGCGTTTCCCGGGTTCGGCCCTCGCCCTCGCCCTCACGTTCTTCGCCTGCTCCTCCGCCGATCCTCGGACACCCACGGGATCCCCGTCGGCGCCCGCGGGTGCGTCCGTCGCGCCAAGCGCGGAAGGGCGGCTACCATCGGCCCCAGCGTCGAGCGGAGGTCCCATGGAAGCGATTGGTCAAGCGAGGATGCTCCCGGACGGGACGATCGTCCTCGATCTCTTCCGGCCCGCGCCCGCGCAAAGGAAGTACGCGCCGGGCGATCCCAAGTACGCATCCGTCCTCGATCACGTCGGCCCCATCGCGCCCGGCGAGAGCAAACTCGTCATGCCGTGGCCCGACGACATCGACGACGCGCGCGTCGCGATCGCCGTCGAAGCGTACGTCTCCGACAAGCGAGCGTGGCCCGCCGACGCCTGGACGCACACGATCGAAGGAACCGACGCCGAGGGGAACGTGGTCGTCACCGTGCGCTACAAAAAAGACCTCGAGTCGCGCGCGAACGAGGGCGGACAGAGCTTTCAGCTGCGGCTCGCGCCCAAGACCTACGCGTTCGTCCGCGAGCTCCGGTTCCAATAGCGGGGTGTGTTTGCCCCGCGTCCAAGGGGCCGGCCCGCGCCCCTCCGCGGATCACGCCGCGATGTTGTTGCGCGCGAGCGCGCGCTCCAGCGTTCCAAGCGCCGGATCCAGCGCGCCCGTCGCGATCTCGACGCCGCGGGCGACCGCCGTCAGCATGAAGCGTTCGTCCCCGACGCGGAAGATGCGGTGAAGGAGTGTCTGGTTCGACGCGTCGCGAACGACGACCGCCTGGGGCGGGGGTGCGCCATCGCGCGCGGCGCGGTCCGCGAGCGTGAGGAGCAGCGACGAGGAGCCCGCCAGCGTCTCGACGTCCAGGGCGCCCGCGCTCGCCGCGAGCGGGAGCCCCACGTCGTCGCTCAGCACCACCGCGGTGAACCCGCCCCGCTCGGCGATCGCGTCGAGCAGCTTGGGGAGCCCGCCGAGCCCGCTCGTGGACGGCGGGAGGCGCGCGAGATCGCGTCCCATGCGCTCCCGCTCGATCATGGGTCGGAGCACCTCCTGCAGCGCGTCGCGCAGCTTCTCCGACTGCTCCTCGCGCTGGAGGAGCGGCGCGACGAGCCGTCGCACGTGGCCCTCGAGCTTCGCCTCGTCCCCGGGCTGCTTCGCGAACGACGCGAGCGCGCCCCGGACTTCGCGTCGGAGCTCGTCTTGATGGCTGTCGCGCTCCGCGAGGGACCGGGCGATCGCCCGCACCTCTCGCTTGAGCTCCTCCACCTTCTCGAGCTCCTCGTTCGAGGTCTGGGTTTGACGCGTGAGCGGGACGAGGATCGACTCGAGCTCCCGTCTTCGCGCCGCGTCGCTCTCCGCCGTCCGCCGCTCGAGCGACAGCCTCGACTCCGCCTCGCGCAGCGCGACCTCGCGCGACTCCGCGTGCGCCGCGAGCGCAGCGCGCGCCGTTCGCCCCCGCCGCGCACCGAAGAGGTATCCCGAGCCCAGCAACGCGGACGCCGCGCCCACGGTGACCAAGGTGAGTGTCACGATCATGGTCCTATGACCTCCTCGAAGCCGCGGAGACAATCCCCGCGGACATAGATGACGACCCTTCGATTGTCTGCGGCGTCCTCGAGCACGCCCTCGAGGGGCTGATAGGCTCCATACCCCCGCACCGTCATGCGGCTCCGAGCCACCCCTCGCGCCGAGAGCTCTCGCGCGATCGACTCCGCGCGGATGTGACTGAGGCGCAAATTGCCGTCCTCCGTGCCCACCGCGTCGGCGTGCCCGCTCACGACGAGCGTCGTGTCCGAATGTTCGCGCAGCCA
Source organism: Polyangiaceae bacterium (assembly GCA_046351395.1). Taxonomy (GTDB): domain Bacteria; phylum Myxococcota_A; class Polyangia; order Polyangiales; family Polyangiaceae; genus CAYYKK01. Next base: position 234,045 of record JAXLYP010000017.1, on the reverse strand, counting down.
CGCCGCGAGCCGGTCGAGCTCGGTGATCGCCGCGGGGCTCGGGCCGAACGCGTTCGATTGGAAGCCCACCCGCACGGGTGGACATTGAGGGATCGCCCCGCCCGACCCCGAGGGGCCCGGGGGTGCAGCGATCGCGCTCGGTGCAGGCGGCGGCGGCGCGATCGACGGCGCGGTCGGCGGGCGGATCGCGTCCGTGGACACCGTCGCTGCGGCGCCCTCCGCGCCCGGCGTCGCGCGCGACATCGAGCTCGCCTCCGCGGGGACGGCGGGGGATCCGAGGAGGACCGCGACGACGACCGCGCCCAGGGCGCCGCACGACAGGAGCGTGGCGGGCGCCCATACTCCGAGTTCCTCTCCGGGAACGGCGAACGCGGCGCGCCTCACGTTCCGAACCCCATCTCTCGGAGGCGGACGAGGTTCGCTTCGACCCGCCGGTCCTCCGGCGAGAGCTCTCGCGCTTCGAGGAACGCCGCGTACGCTTTGCGATAGTCCTTCGCGAGCAGCGCGTCGACGCCCCGCTCGTACACGTCGGAGAACCCCGCCGCGAGCCGTGCGACCGTCGCGAGCTCGCGCGGATCGACGTCACGAAGTCGCGTCGAGGGCTGAGTCGGCGGCGGCTCGTCGACCGCGGGCGTCAGGGTCGCGGAGCGCCATTCCCCTCGGGGCTCCGGCACGACCGGGCGAACCTCGGACCGATGCCGGCCGGGCGGCACCGGCGTGGACGAGACGACGGGGTCGTGCGACCGCGCGGAGCCTTCCCAGCTGTCACCGCGGCCCGCGTCTCGGGAGTCCCAGCCCTCGTCGAGGTCGCCGAGCTCGTCGCGCTCCGGCGGCGCCCCGCCCGCTTCGTCGTACTGGCGCGCCGCCTCGAGCAGGACACTCTCGCAGCCCCCTTGGATGATGCGAGGAGACGAGTCGCGACGATCGAACGAGCGGCACGTGACGACCGCGTCCCGAAGGAACGCGAGGCGCTTGAACGCTTCCATTCCTTCGCCCCGCTCGTCGCGCGCCGACCACACCTCGCCCGCGCGGATGACGATTCGCCCGCTCCCCGCGATCCGGCCTCGCACCTCGATGACGACCGAGCGCCGCCCCATGCCGGCGAGCTGGACGAAGTCGATCACACCGAACGGCGAAGCCTCGGCTTCGATCCCGAGGTGCGCCTCCACCGCGCTCCGAAGGCGCTCGAGGGGCAGCGGCTTCTCGTAGACCTCGATCCCCGGCCGCTTCGGCAATCGCCCCTGGTACTCCCGCACGTAGGCCGACACGAACAGGATCGGGACGCGAAGACCGAGCTCGTCGAGCGTCGACGCCATTTCGATCCCCGAGCCGTCGGGCAGGTCGAGATCGCTCACGACCAGCACGGGGCGGTGCAGCTCGGCGAGTCGCCGCGCCTCTCGCAGCGAGCCGGCGTCGACGAGCGCGACCGACGAGAGCTTCGCGAGCCCCTTGACCATCGAGGCGCGCAGCATCGGCTCGTCCTCCACGACGAGCACGGTGCGGCGCGGGGACTCAAGCGGGGATGCGGTAACCATCGCCCATCACATCCAGTCCGCACTGCATGCCCTCGCACCATCCAATGAACCGATCGACCATCTCCTTCCCGCGAAACAGCGCCCCGTGCTGCGGCGCGATGATCTCGATCGGCAACTGGCGGACCATCTTCGCCCAGCCGCGCATCGCGGCCCCCCCAGCCATGTAGCGCCGGTGAAACCCCGCCATGAGTGGGAGGTGCGCGTCGAAGTCGGTCACCTCGACGTAATCCCCACCAATGGATGCCCCGAGATCGCCGCTGTAGAGGATCTTCGAGACGGGGTCGTAGACGTGGAAGTTTCCCGGCGAGTGGAGGAAGTGCGCGGGGAGGATGAGCAGCTCGCTCTGGCCCAGCTTCATCCGCATGCCCTCGTCCGGGATCGGCAGGAGGCGGGACTGGACGAGGTGATCGAGCCCGAAATGCGGGACGAACCGAGTCCACAGCGCGGAGACGTAGCCCACGGCGTCCGTGGTCATCAGCCAGCCATTCGTCGCGGCGACGATGTCCGGATCTTGGTGCGACAGGAACAGGATCTCGAGCTTCGCCTTGCCGAGGGTGGCGAGCGTGCCGGAGAGGACCTTCGAGTAGACCTTGTGTCCGCCCGGGTCGAGGATCATGCCCGACGCGTGGTCGACGATGACGTGCTGATTGGCTTGTACGGGCGTGGCTGCCCGCGGACACGTCCTCGAGCAGGACGTTCTTGTGGGCACCTTGATCGAACAAAATCGTATTGGGCATCGAAGACCCCCTCCTATCGATCGGCTGTTGGGTACGTTCTAACGCGTGGATCGCGCGAAGACTGTCAAAACGATGACGCTCGGGCGTCACCCCGATGACGCTTTGTCGCGCCCGGGCCCGGGGATCTGCTCGCTTCTCGAACGGGTCTAGAGGACGCGACGGATGTCGTCGACCGCCCGACGCATGTCGAGGAAGATGAGGCCGAGCTTCGCCTGCTTGCTCGCAAGGACCAAGAGGAGCGTCCCGGACCCCGCGGCGAGCATGACGGCATAGCCGTTCGAGCCCCGCACGAGGACCTCCTCGACGTTGCCGCGCTCGAGCTCGGCCGCCGCGCGCGTACCCAGGCTCGAGAGCGTGGCGCTCATCCCGGCGACGCGCGTCTCGTCGATGTGCTGTGGCAGGGCGCTCGCGATCATGAGCCCATCGTCCGAGATGAGCGCGCTCGCCTCGACGTCCGGCGAAGCGCTCTGCAGCCCACGTAGAATCTTGTTCAGGTTGTCGACACGTGACATGTCACCCTCCTCGTGCGTCGGTGCGGAGAGCGACGCGAACCGATACCGTCGTCCCCCGCCCGAGTTCGCTCTCCACTTCCAGCGATCCTCCCGACGACTCCGCGAACCGCTTGCACAATGCGAGCCCAATCCCAGACCCGGTATCCTTCGTCGTGAAGAAGAGCTCCGTGCAGCGCTTCACGATGGGAACGGACATGCCATGGCCCGTGTCGCGAACCTCGAGCAGGAACTCGTTCGGCGACGGCAAACGGGCCTCGACGGCGACCACATCACCCTCGCCGCACGCGTCGATGGCATTGCGCACGAGATTGAACACCACGCCGCTGATCGCCGCGCGATCGAGCGGCAGGAGCGGGAGCGCCGGCCCCGTCGTTCGAAGGGAAATACCCCGCCTCGCGGCGGTGGGTTCGAGCACTCGGGTGGCCTCCGCGACCGCGTGATCGATGGCTTCCCACTTCCGACTGTGGGTTTCGCGCGCGAGGCCCCCGAGCCCGTCGAGCGTCAGGGTGGCGCGGCGCGCCTCGTTCAGAACCGCGTGGAGATCCGCTTGCAGCGGCCCCTCGTCTTCGGTCAAAACCTCCAGCGCCGTGGTGATCGCCGCGAGCGGGTTGCGGACCTCGTGGAGCACCGCTGGGAGGGCGTCCCCGAGCGCCGCCATCTGGAGGAGTCGATCGCGCTGGCGTCGCAGCTCGATGAGGCTCGAGATCTCTTGGAACAGCGCGATGATGGCGACCTCGTCCGGCGCCGTGACGGCCCGCCGAGCGAGCGAAAATCCGAGCTGACAACGGGAGCCGTCGTCCGCTTGATAAGTGAGCTCACCGCGGCGGTGCTCCGAGGGCGTGTCCTCCCCGACCGCGAACGAGAGAGGCAGCACATCCGCGAGGTTTCGCCCGATGATCGAGGCCCGTGAGCGCCGGAGGACGCGCGCAGCCCATGGGTTCGCCCACGTGATGACGCCGTCGGAGCGCGCCGCGAGCACCGCAGCGCTGAGCGCGTCCAGGATGGCGACGGCGTCCTCACATCTCGGAGCAGGGTCGAGCGCCTCGTCGAACGCTGGCGGAATGGAGGTCGTCACGCCCCTCAGCGGCTGCAGCTTTCACACCACGACGACGGCCTCCTGCGCTAGACTCCATCCCAAGGGGGGTACTTCACGGCAGACGCGAGACGCGCAAGACCTGCATTCGTCCGCAGCGATTGCGTCCATTGCAACCCATCAAACCAACACACCTGAAATGCGCGCGACCGTCGTGGAGCGAGAGAGATATTCCTCGTCCCCGCCATGGAGGGATTCCTGCGCCTTTTTTTTCGGCGGCCACGTTCGTGCGCGCCGCCCAGGGATTTCCATATTGTCTGAGGAAAGAACCAGCGCGTCCCGAGAACCGCCTATCCGGCTCACCAAACCCATGGATTTCCATATTGTCTCGGCGACCAGCGCGCCCGATCGGCGCGGGTTCGTTTCACGCGCACCGAACCAAGGGTTCTCCCTATCACGCCGACTGCGCTCGAAGCGCGCTGCCGTCACCACGCACTACCATGGATTTCCATACTGTCAGAGAGCCGGCCCGCTCGGTGATACTCCAGTCGGACGACGCGCTCGCCACCGCGAGTCCCGCGCGGACACCCGGGCGTGATGACGCGATCGACACTGGGTATGCAGACAATGGCGCGCGTGGTCCTTGGACTACACCGGTGGCCTGAGTCTGCTCCGTGGAGTGACGCCCTCGAGCGACGACCCTGTGGAGACCTTCGCGGCGGACGAGCTACGCCCTGAAGGATCGCGCTGGGCGCGGCCGCCCTGAACCGACGCGCGGTTTCCTGAACGATCTCGGGCGGCAGCTCGCTCCCACGGGCTCCCGCCGCCATTCACCTTTCGCGTTGGCGCCGCTCCTGTTCTGATTCGCCGCATGAAGAGACCAGGGCCCGGCATCGGACCTCTCGCGGCAGCTGCTTGTGCAACGTCGCTCGCGCTCGCCATCCCGTCCACGACGCGCGCGGAGGAGACGATCACCTCGCTTCCCCCCGCCGGCACGCCCGCGCCCGCGCCGCAGTCGGAGACGCGGATGAACAGCCCCGGGATGGTGGTCAGCGGCAGCGTGCTGCTCGGGCTCGGCACCGTCGGGATCGTCACGGCCGGCGTGTCGTTCGCCGAGGGCGGTTGGGGCGGCATCCTCTGGGGTTCACTCGGCACCATCGTCGGTGGTCCGCTCGTCCTCGTCGGGCTGCCGCTCACCATCGCGGGAGCGGTGCAGGTCCCCGTTGGACCGCCTGTTCCGAAATACGTCGGTCCTACGCGAACGAACAGCCCCGAGATGATGATCGCGGGCGGCGTCCTCTTGGGCACGGGCGCGGTCACCCTCACCGCCAGCGCGATCGGACTCTCGCTCGCCAACGACACCCTCGCCAACTCCTGCAGCATCGACCCTGTCGACGCGGCGTGCAACGCCCGGTACGCGGACGCAGAGGTGCAATCGGGGGTGGCGACGGGCTTCCTCATCGGTGGCATCGCCATGATCGGTGTCGGCATTCCCCTCCTCGCCGTGGGGGCGAAGCAGGTCCCCGACGAGACGCGCGGCGCGCGCGCCGCGACGTCGGGTGTCACCGCGGAAGTGTCGGTGGGTCCGACCGGGATCCTCGTGCACGGCTCGTTCTGATGGGCTTGGCGTGAAGGGAACGTCCATCGGACGCCCCCGTGTCAGCGGCAGCACGGCCGGCGGAATTTGATGCGAGCCCCGAGGTCGTCGAGTGGGATCCGGCGGATGACGAAGCTCGTGTCGTACTCCCCCCGAGGGGATTGTGTGATGAGGCCGAGCTCGGTCCCATCGGGGGAGAGCGCGAGCAAGACCGCCTGCATGTAGTGCGCGTCGAGCGGATCGTCCGCGGGCTCGAACACGTAGGGAAAGAAGGGCGCGCGGCCAGGCATGCTGCCACCGAGCTCGAGGCGAGGCGGCGTCGTGGCGACACCCCCGGGCGCGACGACGGGCGGAGTTTCCCGCACTTCGAGGGTGATCTCGGGGTGCTTCCACTCTCCGACGAGCGGCGGCGGCAGCGAGTCCCACGCGGCGGCGTCCGGTCCCTTCATTCGCTCGAACGGCCGGATGCCCTGCGCCGCGAGCCAGGTCGCGACCTCGCCGCTCGCGATTGTGAACTGCGTCGCCAAGGGCGCGTCGAACCCGCGTGCGCCCCCCGCGCGGTCCTCGAAGCGACAATGCATCTCGTCGGAGGCGCCGTCACTCCAGCAGAGGCCGAGCTCCCGCCCGTCGCGGGTGAATCCCGCGTACGTCGCGACGGCGGCGAACCCACTTCCGACATTCGTGGGGTAGCCGTTGACGACGATCGGCCCGCGCGAGATCCGCGGTGCAGGGCTCGTCGCGGGGGAGCGGTCGCCGGCGGATTCGCGCTCGACCCCTTTCGAGCTCGCGCAACCCGCGACGAACATGCACGCAACCGAACACCACAGGGCAACGCGTCTCGTGGGCACGGCGCTGCTTTTACGCCCGCACGCGTGTCTCCGCCAGTCGATGAGCGGACGAGATGCCAGCGGATCCGTGCGCGCGGAGGACGACCGAGGCGGCGTCCCAGCCGATCCATCGACGACGATCGAGCGCCCGTCAGCGGACTCCGCGCGCGCTCGAAGTCCAGATGGCCCCTCAGGGCCAGCCGCGAGCCGTCACGTCGGTCGACGCGACCCCACCGTTCGTGCGGCGCGTGAGCGCGGTCGCGAGATCGATCGCGATCCACGGTAGGTCGGGGGGACGGCGACTGTCGTCCCCGACGGCGAAGAGGACACCGAACCGCGCGTCGTCGCGACGGACGACGCCCTCCCGAAAGAGCGAGGGATAGGAGGTTGCGCGCTCGATGTTCCCCGTCGCAGGGTCGAGGGCGACGATCACCGAACCGGCGCGAATCCACGCGCGCTCAGCGCTCACGAACGCGCTCGCGCGCGCGTCGATGGGTGGGTCTCTGACGACGACGCCCTCGTCCACGTCGACGACCGCCACGTGGGTCGCGTCGTCCGCTCGACGCGTCAGCGCGACGGGGAGGAAGCGGGGCAGCCGCCCGTCGACCGTCTCGAATGCGCCGAGCTCGACCGAGCCGAGATCCACGATCCACCGCTGCCTCCCCGTCGTCGGCTCGAGTCGCATGAGGCCGCGCCTGCCGTCCCGGACGACGCTGAACACCACATCCTCGCCGCGCACGCCGCACGGGCCACGCGACGCATTTCGATCGAGCTCGGTCACCGACGCCCCCGATTCACCGGTCGGCCCGGGCGGGGCGAACAGGGTCACGTGATGAGCCCCGTCGAACCCGACGACCCCGAGCGGCGTCTCGCACGCGATCTGTCTCATCGGGACCGCGCGCTTCACTCCACCGGTGACGCCGTCGACGAGCGCGACGCCGTCGCTCCCCCCGACGAGGAGACGCTCCGCCGCGAGCAGCACGACCGGCGCGTCCGGCGAGGCGAGGTCGAGCGTCCAGAGCGCGTGGCCCGCGTCCAGCTCGAGCGCGGTGATCGCCGCTCCCCCACCCGCCTTCGCGTGGATCGCGTACACGCGAGGCGCGTCCACGAGCAGCATCGGCCCCGCGCGCGGCGTGGACGCGTCCCGCGCGACGACGGTCGCCCACGCGAAGTCGCCCGACGTCCGAACGAGCGCTTCGACGACCGTCCCCCCGTCGCGGGCGCCGGAGAGGACGACGCGATCGTCACTCGCGGCGACTGCGGAGTACCCGGACACCTCGAACGGTTCGAGTGGGCTCACGTCATGAGTCCACCGGAGGCCTCCAGTCGCGCGGACGAGCTCGACGGCGTTCACGCGCGCCGCCGCGCCGTCCCCGCGGCGCGTGAAGAGGATCGCCTCGTCGGACGACAGCGCGGCCACACCGAACGCGACGCGCGGCGCTCCCGCGAGCGCGCGAACGATCACCCACGCGGCGACCGCGACCGCCACGAGCGCGGCCACGATCCCCGCGACGACGCGTCGATCTCGGCTGGGCCTCGTCGGTCGCGCGGGCTCGGGTCGCGGCGGATCGGCGACAGACATTGGCGTGGACACCGCGGGCTCCGCGTCCGACAGGGGTGCGGAGGTCGGCGCCGACGACGGCGCGCGAGCGTCGGACTCCGGTTCTGCGTCCATCGATGGAGACGCTATCAGCGCGTTGGCCCGGGGAGCGGCGCGCGGAGCACCCGCGACGTGCGGAGTTCCTCGTCGCGCGCCAACGCGAGGAGGACATTCGGAGCCTTTTGTCCACTTCGCCCAGGAGGGCGGTCGTGGAATGCGGTGGAGGACCCGCCGCAGAACGGAGCCATTCAGCCGCGGTCCTCCGCGGAATTGCGTGCGCTCGGTGGTCGTCGCACGTATCCACGGGCAGACGCCGGGTCGTCCAGTCAGCCCGGCCGTCGTCGCGGGGGCCGCGTGCTCTTCGAAAGCCTGCGCTCCTCGGGGGCGACGTCCGCGTCTCGGACACGCTGCACGAGCGTCCGAAAGACGCGCGAGAGGCCCGCTTCGATCTCCGGGGGTTCGCCCGAGAGCGTGAGCGCGGCGCCCACGGACTCGAGCGTGGAGACGTATTCGCGCTTCGGCTCCGCTCGCAGCCTGCCGTAGATCGAGGGCTGCTTCGGCTTCAGCGTCATGCGGTGCAGCTTCGTGAGCCACGGGTTCCGCCACCAGAGCGCCTTCGCCTTCGACCACGTGCCATCGAGCACGACGATCCCCGAGAGCGCGCGCGGATCCACCGGAGCTCCGCGGCGCGTGGCGACGCCCTCGCCTTCCGCTTCGCGATCGGGGAACAACACCGCCCACTTCTTCACGTCCACCTCGGGCTCGCCGAGCGCCGCGCCGAGGTTCGGCCAGCTCAACCCGATGACGATGCGCGCCGCCGGCAAGCTCGCCGCGAGGAGCTGCGCGGTGCCGAGGAGCGCGTCCTGCTCCTGCGGATGCTGCAGGATCAACACGCGCCGCTCGGTGGGGTAAGCGACGACGCGGTCGCACACGCACGCGAAGCGAGGACGCCGGCACACCTCGCAAGGCGTCGAGTCGGGTTTCGGGGCGGGCGGGGTCGCGTCCACGACGCTCGTTATCACGGCGCCTTCATCGGCGCACCGTGCCTTGACAAGCGAGGTCGCGCAGGTCCGAATGCCAGGATGGTACGGCACGATGATGCGCTCCTCGTCGATCTCGCCGCCACGCGCGCGGACGCGATCATCGACTCGCTGGACCGTCGGATCGCCGCGCAGCTCGACGCGATCCTCCATCACCCGAAGTTCCAGCGCCTCGAGCGGGCGTGGCGGAGCCTCGCGTTCCTGGTCGAGCGGACGAACTTCCGCGAGAACATCGAGATCGCGTTCTACCCGTGTACGCTCGACGAGCTCCGCGTCGACCTCGTGCGCTCCGGCGCGCCCGCGCGCGAGAGCGCGTTCTTTGCGGTGACGGCCCGAGGCGCGACCGACCGACCGTACGGGGCGATCCTCGCCGACTTCGAGTTCGACCCCACGCCGGAGGACATCACGCTCCTCGAGCGCATCGCGGAGGTCGGGACGTGCTCCCTCGCCCCCTTCATCGCGGCCGCCTCACCAGGCTTCTTCGGGATCGAGGACCGCCGCGCGATCGGCACGGTCGATCTTCTTGCGCACTTCGCCGCGCATCACCGCGCGTTCGCTGCACTGCGAGACCAGGCGAGCGCATCCCTCCTGGGGCTCACCGTGGGCCGATTCCTCCTCCGCGCTCCCTTCGCCGTTGCCCGTGAGGCGACCGAGACGCTCGGGGGCTTCACGTACGACGAGACCGCTCGCGCCGAAGATCTCGCTTGGGGGCTCGCGGTCGTTGCGTTCGCGACGCGCCTCACGTCGTCGTTCGCGAAGTACCGCTGGTGTCCGAACATCGTCGGGCGCGCGGACGGCCTGATCGAGGACCTGCCGCGCGCGCCCGAGGGCGCGATCTCGCCGCTCGACGCGAACCTCGGCGAGCGGACCGAGTACGATCTGTCGGAGGAGGGGTTCATTCCCCTCTCCTTCGTCGACGCGACGTCCGCGGGCTTCTTCTCGGCGCGGTCGCTCATGAAGCCCAAGCGCTTCGGCAACTCGGAGGAGGCGCGCGCCGCCGAGTTCAACCACCGGCTCGGCACCGAGCTCCCCTACGTGTTCATCTCCACGAGGATTGGTCAGTACCTGAAGGTGGTGCACCGCTCCTTCCAAATCAACGACCCAGAGGCGCTCGTCCCGGGCGCGCCCCCTCGGCGTGTCGAAAAGCCATCATGGGCGACGACGGCAGTGGACGACGAACGCGAGCTCAACGACTGGGCGGGCCAATACGTCGCCGATCGGGAGGTCGTGCCCCCCGCGCTCCGGGGGCGAAGGCCGCTGCGGAAGGTGCAGGTGATCGTGCGCGACTCGACCGACGGCGAGGCGTGGCGCTCCTTCGATCTGAGGCTGCGCCCGCACTTCAAGCACATGGGCGCGTTCTTCACGCTCAGCTTGAAAGGGACGCTCGATCCATGAGGGCGCGCGGCGAAACCGCACCCCAAGGGACCTCCCTCGGAGCACTCCTTCGCGAGCGCACGGCGCCGCGGGCGACCCTCGTGATCGCGATTGTGCTCCTCGGCGCGTGTCGCGACGTCGCCACGCTCGAGGATGATGGGGGCGGAACGACCGTCGGCTCGAGCGCGACCGGAAGTGGAGCCGGGAGCGCGAGCGCGTCGAGCAGCACGGGGAGTGGATCGTGCGCGGGTCCCTGCGACGCCTACAGCGCCATCAACCTCTTCACGAACGCCGGGGCCGTCGCGATCCTCAAGCGCGACGACGCGCGGGATCTCTGCTTCCAGCTCGGGCTCGACGCGCTCTCGATGGAGGTCGTCGATCTCGGGCAATACCCGCTCGATCTCATCAAGTTCGCGCGCGTCACCCACGACGCGGACGACTGCGCGCCGTGGACCGGGATCGGTCCGCCTACACCCATCGGCGAGATCGCGAACGCGACCTCGCTCGGTGGGAAGCTCGCGATTTCAGCTCCCCCCTGCGCGGTGGACGTGGAGGGCGTGATGTCGTTCGCGGACGGGCTCGACTGGACGCCCGACGCCGAGCCGCTCGGCCGGACTGGACTCGTGATCGATGGGGGCTGCCCTTGATCCGCGATCACCGACCCGGTTTGACCTTCGCAGGTGGCGGAGCCGCGGTCCCGCCTTCGCAGGTGGTCACGGGAGGGACGAACACCGTGCGGACCTCCCCGCAGGTGCACGGCAAATAGACGCTCCCGACGTACGCCCCCAAATCGCGGTGCGCACGCAGCTCCTCTCCCCCTTTCAGCGTCAGCACGATGGAGCGCCGCTGGAACGCGACCTCGAGGCCGCGATCTTCGTACTTTCCTCCCATCGACGGATGATCGAACGCGCCCAGCAGCGCGAACAGGCCCTCTTCGCGGAGGCTCTTTCGCGAGCTCGAGCGGAGGCCTTTGGCCACGGAGAGCAGCCTATCGAGCTTGGGGACGTCCCCCTTCGAAGGCAGCGTCCCGAGCTCTTTCAACTCCGGCTCGGGGAACCAGTGAATCCCGGGGCGCCCGTACAGACGGAAGAAATAGGGAATGTCTCCGCGCGCGAGCTGCTCCGCTTCGGCGTCCAGCAAGGGAGGCCAGAGCGCGCTTCGGCGCACGGCGCGTCGCGCCTCGACGTAGTCGCCCGTGCTGCGCAGACAAACGCGGATCGGCGCGTCCGCGAGCCCCGGTAGGCCCGCGAGCGCCTCCGCGACCGCGTTGGACTGTCGGTCGAGGAGCGCGAGCGTGGCGCGATAGTCCGAGGCCATCGCGACGAGATCCCCCGCGCGGATCGGCTTGCCGAGCCACGGCAGGGCCCGGCGCACACCGCACGCGTGCCGACAGAGCGCCGCGTACTCCGGATCCGCGTCCGGGAGCAGCTTCGTCTCCGTCGGGAGCGAGAGGTCGCTCAGGATGATCTCGACGTCCAGCGGGCCGAACACCACTCCACCGTCCCTCCGGACGCCGAGCACGAGGTTCTCCCAGTGCAGGTCGGACACCCCGAGCCACGCGAAGAGGGCGATCGAGCGGCCCACGAGCCTCGCAAATCGGGTCCTCTCGCCGTCCGAGAGCGCGGGCAGCGGATCCAGGTCGACGCGCTCGACCTCGCCTCCCTCGCGCGACTCGTGCCCCGAGAACGCCAGCGAAGGCAAGAACGAGAACGCGTTCGCGTCGAGGCCGGACGACGCCGGCGCCTCGCGCGCCATGCGATCGAGCGCGAGGCGCAGCGGACTGTCTGCCGCGAGGACCAGCCACTCCCAGAACAGCGTGCGGGGCTTCCGCACCCGATCGCCCGAGATCGAGACGCGGCGCCCGAAGTTGTGCGAGTCGCCGAGCTCCGCGTGAGCGGGGATCGAAGTTCCGTTGCCCACGTTCAGAGGAGGTACGGGTACGCCTCCGCGAGCGTCCGCGACATCGTCTCGATGAACTTCTTGGCGCGCGCCTTCAGCGCGCGCTTCTCGCTCTCGCTCTTCGCGCGCGCCTTCGCGGCCTCGTGCGTGCGCATGAACAGCGCGAGCTCGAACCACTGGTCGAGGCCGATGCCGAGCTCGACCCGCGGCCCGCTCTCCTCTTCTTGCGGGAGGAACGCGACGCGATCCCTCGACGGATCTTTGTCGAGCAGCCACATGTCCCCCGACGCGGAGACCCCGAAGACGAGGTACGAGCCGAGTCGCTTCGCGTTCCGGAGGTTCTCGACGGCGACGTGCATCGACGTCGGCATCAGGAAGTCGGGCGCGATCTCCTGCACCCCGACCTCCGCGACGAGCGCGAGATAGTGCGGAGGAAACCCGAGCGAGCGGAGCTCCTCCACGTCCACCGGTTGGGTCCGGGTGCGCGCGAGCTCGGCGAGGATCTGGGGTCGATCGAGCATGCGAGGCCGAGTGTACGGTCCCCGCGGGCGGTGAGCCTCTGAAAAAGCGCGCTCGGCGCCCCGGCCTCAGGCGGAGCGCGCGCAGCGGAATCCGCCGCTCGCGACGCGATAGTGCGCTTCGAAGCTCGCGCGGTACACCGTGCGCAGGGCGCGCGGGCCGTAGAGCCAGGAGCCGCCGCGCACCACGTGCCGCGCGCGCTCGCCCGCGCGCGGCGCGTTCTTCGGGTTCCGCGTAGGACCGTCGAGGTAAAACGCGGGATCGTCGACGTCCTCGCACCACTCCCAGACATTGCCCGCAAGATCCAACACACCGTACGGTGACGCTCCCGCGGCGTGCGCGGTGACGGGCGTCGTTCCACCGTTCAGCTTCCCGTAGTTCGCGCGATCCGCGGTGGGCTCCGCGCGGCCCCATGGGTACCTCCGTCCGTCCGTCCCTCGCGCGGCCTTCTCCCACTCCGCCTCCGTCGGGAGTCGCTTGCCCGCCCACGTCGCGTACGCCCGCGCGTCGGTCCACGAGACGTGCGTCACCGGGTGATGCTCCGCGCCGACGGGCGCCTTCCCACCCCGGAAGTGATGCAGGAACCGTCCGCTCCCCTCGTCCGACGGCGCATATCGCGTGGCCCTCACGAACGCGGCGAACTCGCCGTTCGTGACCGGCGTCCGATCGATGTAGAACGCGTCCAAATCGACGCGGCGCCGGTGCGGGCCAAAGAGAAACGGACCCTCGGGCACGAGCACGAGATCTGCCGTCTCCGCCCCTCGCACGACGCGCGGGAGCGAGCCCGGCGGTGCGTCCTCCGGCTCGTACGCCGCGAGCGCCTCGTCGAGCCGCTCGCGGAACACGGCGCACGAGGGAGGGCGCGCGCTCGGATCCTTCGCGAGCGCGTCGAGGACGAGGCGCTCGAGGAGCGCAGGGACGTCCGCGCGGATCGAGGATGGCGGGCGCGGTGCTTCGTTGACGTGCGCCATCATGACCGCGAAGTGGGTCGCCCGATCGAAGGGCACGCTCCCCGTCACGAGCTGATAGAGGGTGACGCCCAGCGAATAGATGTCGGCGCGCAGATCCGCGCGCTCCGGGTCCTGCACCTGCTCGGGCGCCATGTACCGGCACGTCCCGAGGAGGGCGCCCGTGACGGTGTACGTCGTCCCCTCGAGGATCTTCGCGAGCCCGAAATCCACGACCTTCGGGCGGAGCCCGCGCGCCTCCCGCGCGAGCAGCACATTGTCTGGCTTGAGATCGCGGTGGATGATGCCGTTGTCGTGCCCGTGGCCGACGGCGGCGAGGATCTGCCCGAAGAGGCCGCGGATCTCCTCGAACGGGACGGACTCACGCCACGCCGCGACGTGCGCGGACAGGCTCGGTCCGTCGACGAGCTCCATGACGATCGCGGGGACGTGCTCGTGATCGACGAAGTCGTACACGCGCACGACGTTCGGGTGCACGACCGTCGCGAGCGCGCGCGCCTCTCGCCCGAAGCGCCGGCGGATCCCCGCGTCCCCCGCGAGGTTCGTGTGCAGACATTTGAGCGCGACCGTGCGGTGCATGACCTCGTCGCGCGCGCGGTAGACGACGCCCATCCCGCCTTCGCCGAGGAGCGCCTCGATCCGGTAACTCCCCAGCATCGTCCCCGGCGCGAGGCGCATCGCGGGGGTCGCGTCGAACCTCGGGGCGTGCAGCTCGGTTGGAGCGAGCGCGGCGACCGGGCGCCCACACGTCGCGCAGAAGCGGGCGCCCGCGGTCAGCTCGGCGCCACATCCCTCGCAGCGTTCGGTCTGCGCGTCGGCCACCCGTTCCCTCCGCGCTCAGACGTCGGCCTGTGGATCGGTCGTGTCGCCGCCGAGGCTCGGGCCCACGTAGAGGATCGTCGCGGGGCCCGTCGTCGTGATCGCTTGTCGCGTCGAGCCCTTCTCGAGGCGACACGCGTCGCCCGCGGCGAGCTCGTGCGGACCGAGCGTGATGCCTCCAATCAACACGAAGAGCTGCACCTCGCCGTCCACTCGCTTCGAGGGGACACGCGCCGAGACGGGCAGCTTGACGAGCGCGATCACGCCCGTCGCCGTCGACTGGACGGTGCGCACGAGCACCGCGGGAGCGGCGGGGAGCGGCCGCCACGCCGACGCATTCCCGCGCACGATGGTGACGCCCGAAGCCTCCTTCACGGCGGGCAGCGGCTCGGTCGGCTTGGACGGGGGCGGCCGCACCGCGGCCATCTTGGGCGTGGAGACCGACGTGCTGAACCCCTCGATCTTCGACTTGGGCGCGGCGCCCCCGTCGGACAATGCGGGCATGACGATCGGCGGTAGCTGCGGGCTCGCCGAGAGCGAGCTCTTGCTCGGCGGCGCCGCGAAGAGCTCGAGGTCGCTGAGGTCGAGGTCCTGGAGCGGCGCGAGCGCGACCGCGCCGCTCTGCGTCCGCTGGAGCTTGGGGTGCGGTGCAGGGGGCGCGGACGGCGACTTCGGCGGCGGTGCGGAGGGCGCCTTCGGCGGAGGCGCAGACGGCACCTTCGGTGGCGTCGGGGAGGGCGCCTTCGGCGGAGGCGCGGACGGCGCCTTCGACGGCGGCGCGGCCACCGGTGTGGGAGACGACTTCGGTGGAGCGGCCTTGCGATAGCCCTCGCGGACCGTCTCCTCGTCGGCGATCTCGGGCCGGCGAATCACGCGCGCCTCCACCGCTTGCGCCGCACGAACCTCGGGCCCGGGCGCGGTGTCCTCGTCGTGCACCGACTTCGCATACGCGCCCTCCGCGCGCGCCTTGCCTCGTCGGCGCTCCGCCGCGGTGGGCGGCCTGCTCGGGAGGGGCGCGGTCTCCTCGTCGTGGATGCTCGGAAACCGCCCCTCGGGCTTCGTCGCCTCGTCGTGGATGCGCGAACCGAGCGACGCTGCGCCACGCGCGGGCTTCTCCTCGAGGGCCGCGCCGCGCGCCTTCCTCGAAGACCGCGACCGCGCCGACTCCGGCGGACGCTCACCGTCGTCCCCGTCCGCCTGGGCACCCGCCGCGAGCGCGAGGAGCTGCGCGACGCGGTCGAGCAGCTCGCGCCGCGCATCGGGCGGAGGCGGGATGATGCCCCACTTGAGCGTCGCGCTCCTCAAGCGCTTCGCGTCGTGCAGCGCGTTCCGGAGATCAGCGCCGCGCTTGCTCTTCGAAAGGCGCTCGATGAGTTCATCGAGCGTTCCCAAGATCTCGGCGTCGTCGGGTAGCGCTTCGGTCATCGGCGTGACCGCGGAGAGTACCCCGGCGCCCTCGTCGTTAGAACCCGGTCGTGCCCCCGATGAGGAACCGCAGGCTCTCCGGCGAGCCGCCGTCGGCGAACGGCTCGGTCCCGAACCCCAGCAGCACGTTGAGCGCGTGGTCCCGGTGATTCGGTGATCGAAAGCCGCCGACGAACGAGAACCGCAGCCGCTCCGGCGCGAAATCGGCGAGCCGGTGCGCGAACACGTTGCCGACTTGGGCTTGCAGAGTGGCGTCGACCCAGGCCCAGATGGGCCACGAATACCCGAGCGAGGCCACCACGGAGCTCTCTCCGAGCAGGCGACCCGCGATGAACCCGCGCAGCACGCCGTCCTCGAGGATTCCATCCATGCGGGCCGCGCCGACGAGCTCGGTGAACGGGATCGCCGTTCCCGACGAGAGCGGCTCGAGGGCGCGCACGTCGAGCGTCAGCTCGAGGACCCTCCGCGTCCCGGTGAGATCGAGGAAGCCGCCCACGGTGGCGCCCCCCTCCGCCCACTCCCCGCCGCGCGTGTCGTTCGTCAGCTCCAAGCGGATCTCCGAGCCCGCGCCCGATCCCGGCGCGGGTCGATCCGGGCGCGTGTCCACCACCGCTCGCGCGCCGACTTTGATTGTCTGGTATCCGTCGAAGCCCACTGGCGCCGCGTACCAGCCCCTCTCGATGGCCCATGAGATCGGCGGGTGATCACAGTCCGACGGGCGTGCGTCGCACCCCCCATCCGAGAAGTCGTGGTGCCGATAGAGCACCCAAGACTCGAGGAAGGACCACCTCCAGGGCTCCGCGCGGAAGCGGACTCCTCCCCCGACCGATCTCTGTTCGAACTCCGATCCGTGCGCGCTCTTCGATCCGAAGCCGAGGCCGTAGAACCGATGGTCGGGCCGCGCGAGCCCAGCGAGCTCGAGCTGGAGGTTCGCCCTGACCTCGTGCTCGCCGTCCTCGCCCCGGACGACGTGAAGGGGGATTCGGTCCACCACCCGCGCCCTGAAATACCGCTCTCCGCCGGTCGCGAACGCCGCGCGGAGCTGATTGTCTGTCGCGAGGAAGTCGTCGTAGAAGAGGTAGAGCCCCGCGCTCGGACGGAACCCGAAGTCGTAGAACGCGGTCGGGACCAAACCGGCGTTGTGGCGCGGTCCGAACGTGAACACGTCGATGAGCCGGCCGCCCGTCGAGCCCGTCTCGAGCGCGGTGTCGATCGCGCCGAGCGGCCTCCGAACCACGAACTCCGAGACGAGGTACGCGGGGAACAGGAGGACGCGTGGGACCCAGAGGGCGTCCTCCGCGGTCGTGGTCTCGCGCGGGCGCCCCTCGTACTCTTGCAGCGGGCGCTTCTCCCCCGGGGCGCGGCGCGCGTCCTCTGGGAGCGTCGACGGGTGCGGCGGCGGCGCGGGGGGGCTCGCGCCGTCCGCGCGCGCCGTCGCGGACCTGCCCGCGAGCGCGCACACGAGGACGAGGGTGAGGCTCGCCCCCGGTGTCCTCACGCGCTCGCCCCCGCCGCCTCCAGCCGTGAAAGCGCTTTGCCCTTCGCGTCCTCGGTGAGCTTGCCGTTCTCGCGGACGATCTCGATCGACACGTAGATCCAAGCGAGGACGAGGCACGCGTTGAGCGTCGCGACCGCTCGCACGGTCAAGTGGAGCGCGTCGATGAGGATGAAGATCGCGAGCGCCGACCCCATGTCGCCCACGCGCGACACGAAGCTGTCGATCGCCTGCTTCGCGACGTACTTCGCGCGCGTCGTCGTGGGGAGCCAGAGGGCGTTGCGGAGCGTGTTGTTGAGCGAATAGTCGAGCGAGTTCTCCGCCGTCTTGCCGATCCGAACGAGGAGGAGCACCGGGACGACCGCGATGGCCGCCTCGCTGATGAGCGCGACGACGGGGAAGATGAGGAGGCCGACCTTGAGCCCGCCCCACTTCACGATCCGCGAGACGAGGAACGTCTGGATCGCCACGCCCGCGATGTTCACCCAGAGAAAGAAGCTCCCGTAGTACGAGGCGATCCACGCCTTCTGCTCCTCTCGCGTCTCGGTCACGGCGCGCGACGCGTCCGCCACGAGGCTCGAGAGGATGAACTCGCCATTGGTGTTCACGATCTGGAAGAGCACGGTGAACGCCGCGATGAGCAGCAAATACCGGTCGTGGAGCACGAGCGAGAACGCGCCCTGACTGCTCTGCTTCGCCTCCTTCTCCTCGCGCTGTTTCCGCTCCTTCTCCGGGTCCGGCGCCCGCGGCCGCCGGGACTCGCGCCGATGGATGAGCAGCGTCACCGCCGTCGCGAGCGCGAGCGTCACGGCGGCGACGAGCATCATGTGCTCCGTGCCGAGCTCGGTCACGACGCGGTTCATGACCAGGCTCCCCATCACCGCGCCGACGGACGCGCCCAGACCGATGAGCGCGAACAACCGCTTCCCCTGCTCGTCGGTGTACACGTCGGCGGCGAACGCCCAGAACTGCGCGACGATCATGAGGTTGAACACGCCCACCCAGAGGAGGAACGCGAGCGCATAGACCGTCGCCCCCGTCTCGGTCGCGACCCAGGGGAGGCGGCCGAGCATCCAGAAGCCGACGAGGTTCGCGACGAAGAAGAGCGAGACGCTCGAGATGAGCACGTTCCGCTTCAGCCTCGCGGCGAGCATCCCGTAGAGCGGGACGATGGCGAAGAGCGCGAGCGCGACCGCGCCCCCCATGTAGCTCTTGTACTCGGGGCCGTGCTTCACGCTCCCGATGAGGCCCTCACGGACCGGCTTGATGAGATAGTATGCGGTGAGCAGCAGAAAGACATTGAGCGTCATGAGGAGTGCGGTCCCCCCCTCGCCTGCCCTCACCTCGGTGATCACCCCGAGCGCTCGTTCGACGAGGGAGCGCCGGGCGACCTCTTTGGGATCGGGTGGACTCGACGATCGTCGCGGCGCGTTGCTCATCCTTGGTGCTCATGCGATTCGCGCACCAGCCCGAGGAGGGCTCGCAGGGCGGCTCGATGTGGCATTTGGGTGCCAAGTCGAGGCACTTTCGACCCACGCCGAGGTGGCGAGCGCACCGCCCTCCTCGGCGACGTCGATCGTCGGCAGCGATCTCCCCTCGAAGCGAGCGATCACTTCGATTCGCGGGGACGACCGCGCTGGACCTCCTCGGAGTCGATCGCGCCGAGGAGCCGTGCCAGCCGGACATCGACGTCCGTGATCTCCTCGGCGGTGAGCCCGAGCTGGACGTCGTCCCCGTTCCAGCGCACGGCCTGGTTCGGATCGAGCGTCGGCGTCCGTGGGATGGGATGGAACGCGCCGCCCTCGAGGCGCATCTGCGCGACCACGCCGAGGGGCTCGAGGCGCGCCCGGTCGACCGAGCCGAGCCTGTCCACCGTCTTCGAAGGCAGGAGCGGGACTCGCACGTCGCTCCATGCGCTGCTGAAGAACCGAATGGGATTGTCTCCCATCGCGCCGAACGCGAGCCCATTGTCGACAGACAATAGCCGCGGGCGCGCCGCGTCCTTCGACCGGTAGAAGTTCACTCCAATGTCGTCTTGGTGACCGATGAGCGCCGTCAGCACGTTCAAGTTCCCGAGGTTGTCGCGGTGTACCCGTTCACCGGGTCGAGCAGCCATACATGATCATATGTGATCATACGCGATCGGGGATCGACACGAGGATCGCCGCATGATCGAGTGGGTCGGTGACCTCGGTCGGCAAGCGTCTGGCGAAGTTGGAAGCCCAGGTCGCGGCGCTGCTTGCCATGGTCGCGGAGCGCGACACCGATCATCGCGGGCAGGACGCGGAGATCGCGCAGCTCAAGGTGCGAGTCGCCGACCTCGAGCAGCAGCTGGGGCAGAACTCGAGGAGTCGGGCAAGCCTCCGTCGACCGATCTACCTGGGACTCGACCCGAGAAGAAGCCGACCGGTCGAAGTCGCGGCGGCCAGCCCGGACACAAGCCGAACACCCGCGTGCTGTTCCCGCCCGAGAAGGTGACCCGTCGGACGAAGCTGGCGCCGAAGAGATGTCGAGGATGCGGCGGACGGAATCTCGCGGCGGAGGGGATCGACCCGCGCCTGCATCAGGTCGTCGACATCCCCGAAGGATCAAGCCGGACGTTCACGAGATCGTCATGGGCGGGGCCTGTTGCAAGGACTGCGGGAAGACGACGTGGGCGAGTCTGCCGGCAGCGTCCCGAGCCACATGTTCGGTCCCCGGCTGCTCGCGTTCATCGGCTGTTCCTCGGCGCGCGGACAGTGGCGCGACAGTTGCCGGGAGTACCTCTCCGAGATCTTCGGCATCCCAGTCTCGCTCGGCGCCCTCAGCGAGGCCGAGGAGCGGATCAACGACGCTATCGCTGCCCCGGTGGATGCCGCGGCCTGCTACGTCCGCGCGCACCCCGTGAAGCACGTGGACGGAAGCACCTGGCGAGTCGCCGGCCTGTATGCCGCGCTCTGGACGATCGCAACGCGGTCCGTCGCTGTGTTCTTCGTCACCGCCGATGCTTGTCGCGGACAATCGCCGCGCTCATGGGCCCTCTCCGGGATCCTTGGTGACGGACCGAGGCTCGCAGTTCGGCTTCTGGGCCATCAGGGCGGCGGCAGATCTGCTGGGCGCACCTCATCAGGAAGTTCGTCGCCTTCTCCGAACGCAAGGACGCGGGACGCCAACTCGGGGAGGACCTTCTCTGCTCTCTCACCTTGTGCTGCCGCCTGGCACAAGGTGCGGGACGGCACCCTCACGCGCCAAGTACCAGAGGATGGCGACCAGCGCAGATGGCGTTCGAGGGACTCCTCGAACGCGGCGCGGGGCTGCGCCTGCGCGGCGTCTCCGGCTCCTGCCTCGACATACTCGAACACAAGGCCGCCCTCCTCACGTTCGCCTTCGAGCCTGAAGTGGATCCCTGATAATCATGCCGAGCGCGCGCTGCGCCGTTCGTGCTTTGGCGCAAGGTCTCTTACGGCTCCCAGAGCGAGCGAGGATGCCTGTTCGCCCAGCGAGTCATGACCGTGATCCATTCGCTTCGCCTCCAGCGAAGGTCGATCCTCGGCTTCCTCCTTGCAGCTTGCGACCCAGCTCAACTGGAAGTCCCCACGCTGATCCCGTCCGACGGGTGAACGGGTACGTCGCGGTACCCCGCGTCCGCCGCCCACCGCGCGGGGTCGACGACCCCCTGGTCCGTGAGGCCCTCCACCCAATACGCGAGTACGCCGATCGCGCACGTCGCCCTCGGGTGCGGCTCGAGCTCCGGCATCAGCTCGGTGCGCGCCGGGATGCAGGCGAGCACCGTCGGAGGGACGACGTAGTCGTCCGGGTCCAAGAACAGCTTCTGGATCTCATAGGCGGCGAGCTCGCGCCGCGGGCTGTTGTTGAACGCCTCGAGATCGTCCGGCGCGCGCTTGAACTTCGCGTTGATGGTCAGCCCCGACGCGAGCTCGAGCCTGAGTTTGTAGGGGCGCGTCACGCCCGAGCTCGAGAACGCCACGTTCGTGATCCGAAAGTCGCCCTCGCGGAGCCACACCTCGATGCGCGCGGCGGGCATGCAGAAGTCGGAGGGGCCGAGGGTCGGGTCCTGACAGAGCTCCGCAGGGGTCGACACGGGCCACGCGGGCATGGGCGACGAGGCGCAGCCGGCGAGCGCCATGCTCGCACCCATCACCGCATGGCGGAGGACGTGCATCGAATACCAACCAAGCACGCTGTGTGCCCGTGGAGCGTCGATGACCTCAGCCACAGAGCCCGTCCGCGCCCGAACGCTTTGGCTGGTTCGGCACGGTGACCGCGCCGATTTCAGTGACCTCGAGTGGGGGCGCACCGCCCCGCGGCCCCACGATCCCGGATTGTCCGCGCGCGGCCTCGAGGAGGCCCGAGCCGTGGCGACACGCCTCGGGACGTCGGGCATCACGCGGATCGTGTCGTCCCCCTATCTCCGCTGCGTCCAGACCGCCGCCGAGGTCGCGCGCGTGATCGGAGGCGGCGTGGCGCTCGAGCCGGGGCTCGCGGAGCTCCAGCGGCCCGACTGGGGGCCGGGGCTAGGAGACATGCTGTCCGCGGACGAGCTCCGAGCGCGCCTCGAGCGGGTCGAGGTGGACCGGAGCCACACGCCGCTCGGTGCCCCCATCGCTCGAGACGATCGAGGAGGCGTTCGCGCGCTCGGCCCTCACCGCTCGTGCCCTCGCCGCGACCTACGACGGATCACTCCTTCTCGTGACGCACGCGGTCGCCATCCTCGGGATCGTGAAGGGTCTCACGGGCACGGAGGAGGACATTCCATGCCCCGTGGCCAGTCTATTCCGGCTCGACAGCGCGGGGCTCGCCTGGACCCCCACGCGCCTCGCCGACACCTCCCACTTGGACGACCTCGGCGATGGTCCGGTCCTTGGATCGCGCTCGTGAGTGGCTCTTCGAGATGAACGCCCCACGGGCGCTCGTTCACGGCGCGGTCCCTCCGCGCACCTTCACGTCCCTCGGACGAGGCCGGAGCTCATGAGCGCATCGAGGCTTGCCGTCACACTCTCCGTGGTCTCGGGGACGCTGATCGGGGCGTGCTTCTGGCCATCGATCATGCCGAAGGCTCGGCACACGCTCGAGTGCGAGGAGGACGACATCGAGACGAACCACGCCGGCCCGATCCGGATCGTCACGGGCTGCGGGAAGAAGGACGTCATCATCCACGACCCCGTGAAGGACGACTGGGTCTCGCTGCGCGAGCGCGCGGCGTTCGACCTCACCTGCGGCAACACGGCGCTCGACGTCACCGAGCTCGACGCGACGACGTTCGGCGTCAGCGGCTGTGGACAAAAGGCGACCTACAAATACGTCCCCACGAGCGGCTTTGTCCGTGACGCGAAGGAGCACCTCGAGCCCTCCGAACAGGATCCGAACGGGACGGAGAAGGGCCCGCCGATCGACAAGGGGGGGACGAAGGAGCAGCCCACGCCAGGATCGAGCGCGTCCGCGGTGCCCTCGCTGCGAGAGCCCACACCGCCGCCCCCGCCCGAACCGCCCAAGCCCTCGACGTCGACCCCCTCACCCGAGTGACGGATCCCCTGGTGAACTCCTCGCTGCACAGACACCAACACGCGATCCTTCTGGGCGCGGCGCTCGCAGCTTTCGCGCCATGCGAGCGCGCAGCGGCGCAGGCCAAGGACGAGCACCGCCTGCACTGGGACGAGTCCCACCCGCGCGTCGTGTGGGGCGAGTACACGCTCACCGCCCTGTCGATCACCGGCGCGGGCATCATCGAGTTCGGGACCGAACAGCCCATCGAGCCCCGGTGGATCGGGCCCATCCTGTTCGACGAGATCGCCCGCGACGCCGTCGCGATGCCGCGGCTTAAGGATCGACGCGGCATTCAGATCGCGAGCGACGTCTTGCTCGCCGTGAGCGCCGCCTACCCCGTCCTCATCGATGGAGTCCTCGTCCCGGCGATCGACGAGAACCTCGATATGCTCCAGCAGCTGACGGCGATGAACCTCGAGGCCTACGGGATCGCGTATCTCGTCATGCGCGTGAACCACCGGCTCGCCGCGCGGGAGCGCCCAGCCGGGATCGGATGCCAAACAGACAAAGGCTGGGCGTACGACTGTGGCTCCTTCGGCGTCAACGCGAGCTGGTTCAGCGGTCACGCGACGATGAGCGCGGTCGGCGCGGGGCTGACGTGCGCCCACCACGCCTATGTCCCGCTCTACGGGGGCGGCGCGCCCGACGTCGTCGCGTGCGTCGGCTCGACGGCCCTCGCCGTCACCATCGCCGGGATGCGCGTCATCTCCGATCGGCACTGGATGAGCGACGCGATCAGCGGCTTCCTCTTCGGGTACGGGGTAGGCCTCGCGGTCCCCCTCGCCCTGCACTACACGCAGACCGTCGACGGCCCGAACACGAGCGCGGCGGCGTCCGCGCCGCTCGTCACCGCGCGGCCGCCCGTGCAGCTCTCCTGGGGCGGGCAGTTCTGAAGCACGGGCGGCCCTCGGCGAGGGCCGCCCGTCACGGGAAGTCGGGGTAAGGCTCTCCCGACGCCCAACGGTAGCGCAGACCGATCTGCCCGAGATCCGACCCGCTGAGGCCGAGATCGTCGTGGTACAGGATCGCGAAGGCGCCGCCGCCGATCGCCTGGAGGTGCTCCGTCAACGCGACGGTGAGCACCGGGCCGACGCGGAAGACGAGGTTGTCTCTCGCTGGAGCGCCGAGGAGCTCCGTCGTGAACCCGAGCGCGAGGCGATCGTCCCAGCCCGCGAAGACGACATACGTCAATTTCGCCTGCCAGACGAGCGGCGGTCGGACCACGACGCGGAACACGTCCTCGAAGACGTCATATCCGTCGGGGACCTGGAAGAGCGCGAGCGCGCGCGTCTCCAAGCTGACGGATCCTCCGAGCGCGCGGACGTTCACCGCGAGATCCGCGTCGACGCTGTCGTAGGCCGAGGCGGGCTGATCGAGGATCGTCGGGTCCGACTCCCGATACACGTTCTTGCGCTGGAGCAGGCGTTGATCCGCCGACCGGAACGACCGCACGCCGAGGCGCGCGTCGACGTTCGGGATCTGACCGTGGACGCCCGCTCCGAGCGTCACGCCGCCGAGCGTGAGCTTGCTGAAGATCTCCGCGCCGATCCAGTTGAAGTGCGGCTGCCCGTAGCCGACGTTCAACTCGGGGCGCACGAAGAACCCGCCGACGTCGAACACCGCCGACGTGAATGGCCGGATCTCTCCTCTCTCCCAATAGGGGAGCTTCTGATCCACGTCCCGCGGTGGCGCGGTCGGGTTCGTCGTCGCGTCCGGGAGGTCGAGCACTTGACCGCGCGCCTCTCGGGTGAGAACGGCGATCACGACCACGAAGATCGATCGCGCGGCGACGCTCCATCGGCGTTCTCTCGAGGACCCCATCGCTCAGAACGCTCCCATGACGTACGCGCCGCTCGGCGTGACGACCACGCCCGGCGGCGGGGCCTCGACGGCGGCATGCGGGTCCGGCTTCTTCTCTTCGACCTTCGCCCCGCCCCGGTAGTGGAGGAGCCACGGCAGCGTGACCCCGGTCGCGGTGCCCCACACTGCCCCGACGAGCACGTCCGAGAGATCGTGCTGATCAGAGGCGACACGGAGGAGCGCGACGCCCGTCGCCGTCGCCATCGCGCCGCCGCACGCGAACGCGTCAGCGACGGGGTGGCCGTAAATACCGAGCTCCGCGTGATGGATGCACGTGAGCCCCGCCAGGGTGAACGCGGCCGTGGAGTGTCCGCTGAAGAAGCTTCGGTAGCGGTTGCTCCCGTCGCAGTAGCCGCGATTCTTGTGGTCCTCCTGATCGCACAGCGCTTCGACGTACGGGCGCTCGCGGCCCGTCGCGCCGGCGACGAGCGCGTCCACGCCGATACTGAACGCCAGCGTCTCGGTGTCGATCACGGACAGCTGCCATGCGGTCTTCGGGTGATCACGCGCCCACCACGTGACGAAGAGATTGTCGATCAGCGCTTGGTTCACGAGGATCACGAGGCCCACGTCGCTGAAGTCCTTCGCGCGCTCCTGATCCTCGAAGTCCGGCAAGAGCAACGCCTCGCGGCCCGCGTCGTCGAACGCGTTGTGCCCCGTCCACCTCGGGCCGCCGGGGATCGCCTGTCCACCGATCGCTGCGAGCGCGAACACACCGGTGAGGATGTACTCGTAGGGTTTCACCTCCGGCCAACGCGGATCCCAATCCAGCGAGTCCGGCTTCTTCTCCGCGGCGCTCTTCGTGGCGAGCGGCGTGGGCGCGGCGGTTGCCTTCTCCGTCGGAGCGCTCGGCGCTGTGTCCACTTGCGGATCTGCGAGCGCGGACGAAGGGACGATCCCATTGATCAAGACACCGAAGAACATCGAACGTGCTGCGAATGCGGGCGCGGTACGACGCGGTTGCGACAGGACGGTTGGCATGTCGTGGCCTCGGTTCTCTTCGATGGGGGACGACGGACTTGGCGACTGCGCGGCACCCGTCTCGAGGGCAGACTGGCGCGCACCAACGCCACGAATCGGGGCAAAACGTCACGACTGGGACGGACTAAACGGCCGAGCGATTGGGGCGCAACGCCACCTCGAGGCCCGAAACGCAAACGACGAGCCACACCGCGCCCGCGGCGAACCCTCCGAGCACGTCGCTCGCGTAGTGGACGCCGAGGCACACGCGGCTGAACCCAATGACGAGCGTCCACAGCGTCGCGAGGAAGACGGCCACGAAGCGCGGCCACCCCGGCGGGTAGAACCGGGAGAACACATAAGCGAGCATCCCAGCGGTGACGATCGTCCCCATGGAGTGTCCGCTCGGGAAGCTCCACCCGGATGCGCTCGTGAACGGATCGTCGAGCGTGGGACGCGCGCGCCGATAGAGCGACTTGAGGAGCGCGTTGAAGAGGCCCGCGCCCGCCTCCGCCGTGATCCAGCCGATGGCGAGGTGCCATCGCCGCCGCACCAGGAGCCCCACCGCGACGACCACCGCGACGACGAGGACGGCCTCACCGCCGCCGAGCGAGGTCGCGACGAGCATGACGCGCACGAGCTCGGGCGGCGTCGATCGGTGGACCGCACGCGCGAGCGACTCGTCGAACGCCGCGACTGCGCCGTCGTCGACGACGGAGACCGCGAGCGCCACGAACACGACCAGCCCGGCGAGGAGCGCGAGCCCAAGTCCCAGGTGGACGAGCTCGTACTCGAGCCGGACGAGCCGCGAGAGCCTCGCGCGCGCGCTCGGGGCGGCGCCGACAGCGCGCGCGGCGCGTCGAAAGAGGGCCTTCCGCCAGCCGAGGCCCCGCGCGCTCATCCACCTCGCGAGGACGACGAGAACGAGGACGAGCCCGATCGAGAACACGCCCACGCCCGCGAGCACGAGCAGCGGACTCGAGCCGAGGAGCTCGGCCGCGCGCACGGCGATCGGATGGCGATTCGGTGGGCTCATCGCGAGGCGGGGGCCGTAAAGATTCTGCGAGCCGCATGCCGAGTCGTGATCGGCGCGGCGCTGGCGAGCGGCGCGGCGACCTCGGTCGCGGGGTGCGGTGGCATCCGGCGGTTCCCGCTCCGCGACCCGGTCTGGATCGACGAGGATCTGCGGGCGGTCCGAGTGCCGTGTCGCCCCGATCCGAAGGACGCGAAGAAGCAACTCTGTCGGCCCGAAGAGTACGAGTCCCCGTTCCTATGGGACGTCGCCGACAAGACCATCTTCCGGCCCATCGTGAAGTTCTTCGCCGCGGACGTCGGCTTCGCTGCGCGGAACGTGAACGCGGTCGACGAGGTGCCCGACTCGAGCTGGTTCACGAACCGCATCGGCGTGAGGCCGATGACCGACGAGGAGATCACGCGCGGGAGCTGCGGCCACAAGACGATCGCCACGGCCCCGCACGAACCGGGCGCCTGGCGCGTCGACATGGGCAAGGCGAACGGCGCGAACCCGGGCTTTCGGGTCGAGATCGAGGGCGTCGGCAAGTTCATGCTGAAGGCAGACGCCGAGGGCGAAGGCGAGAAGGCGACCGGGGCGACATCCATCGCGTCCAGGCTCTACCACGCCGCGGGCTGGTGGACCGCGTGCGACACGATTGTCTACGTCGACAAGTCCTGGCTCAGGCTCGAGCCCGGGCTCGATTACGCAGACAATACGGGCACCAAAATGCCGTTCGACGACGGGAAGCTCCAGGCGATCCTCGACAGCGCACAGAAGCGAGGTGGGCTCGTACGAATGGTGGCGTCGCGGTGGCTCCCAGGACGCGCGATCGGCCCCTTCCGGTACGAGGAGACGCGAGAAGACGATCCCAACGACATCATCCCTCACGAGGACCGAAGGGATCTCCGCGGAGCGCGGCTCATGGCCGCGTGGCTCGGGCACTTCGATTCGCGCGAGCAAAACACGATGACCACCTGGGACGCCGTGGACCCCGAGTCGAAGGACTCCTCTCCGGGGCGGACGACACATTGGTACATCGACCTCGGGGACTGCTTTGGCAGCCATTGGCAATGGGAGAGCTGGAACCGGAGGATCAACCACAGCTACTACTTCGATCCGGAGGACGTGGCGATCGACCTCCTGACGCTCGGCTCGTTCGAGCGCCCATGGGACCGGCCCGTCGCGAACACCGAGCTCCCGATGTTCGACTATTTCAGGCCGGACTTCGTGCCCGAGGACTGGAAGGGCGGCTACCCGAACCCCGCGTTCGCTCGCATGACGGAGGAGGACGGCGCGTGGGCGGCGCGCATCCTGTCGCGCTTCACCGACGCGAACATCGCGGCCGCGGTGCGGGTCGGCGACTACACGGACCCTCGCGCGACGGAGTTCCTCACGCGGACACTCATCCAACGAAGGGACGAGATCCTCACGCGGTATTTCAGCGTCGTATCCCCGCTGGCGGACGTGACCGTCGAGGGCGACCGCGTCTGCGCGACCGATCTCGCGCACAAGACGACCACCTGGCCGAGGACGCGGTTCACGTACGCCGCCGAGCTCCGGACGGGGCTCGACCTCGACCAGCGAAAGGCCCTCCCCGTCAGCCTCGGCGACGATGCGACGGTCTGCGTGGATCTACCGCGCGTCGTGGACGACCGCTCGCTGCCCGACGATCACCCCCTTCGATACGCGGTGCTCGACGTCTCGAACGGCGCGGCGCGGGGTCCGCTGCGCGTTCATTTGTACGATCTCGGGGCGTCCTCCCACTTCAAGATGGTCGCCATCCAGAGGCCCGACGAGCCGGGCGCGGCCCTCCAATGAACTCGCCCAAGGCGCTCGGTGCCATGGTCTTCGCGTTCGGCGCTGCCCTCGCGGCGGCGCCCCCGGCGCGGGGGGACGTCCCCGAGCACCCCGCCGTGCTCCCCGAGGATCCATCCCGGCCGCCCGGAGAGAAGCGCCCACCGCAGGACTACGAGGGCAGACCGCGCGAGACGACCGCGGCGGAGGGCGCGCTCTGGATCCCCCGCGTCCTCTTCGCGCCGCTCTACGTGGTCTCGGACTACGTCATCCGGCGCCCCCTCGGCGCGATCACCACGGTGATCGACCGCGAGGGCATCGTGGCGAAGGTGACCGACTTCTTCACGTTCGGCCCTCACCACAACGTGGGCCTCATCCCGACGGCGTTCTACGAGTTCGGTTTTCGTCCGAGCGTCGGCCTCTACCACTTCTACGACGACTTCCTCGTGACAGACAATCAACTCCGCGCGTCGGTCGCGACGGGGGGCGAGAGGTACTTCGCAGCTCGCGTGGTCGACCGCGTCCCGCTCGACGTCGAGGTCGAACCCGACGGCTCTCACCGCGTGCGCTCCAACCTGCAGCTCGAGGCGGACGGGGTCGTCCGCGCCGACTACCTGTTCTACGGTGTGGGGTACCGGTCTCGCTACGCGGACGAGTCGAGGTTCGAGCAGCGCTCGGTCGGAGGCGGCATTCGGACCCACGTGGAGCCGCGAAAGGCCAATTTCGTGGAGGCTTGGGCCGTCGTCCGGCACCACTCGTTCTCCGACGAGAGCTGCCCGGTATGGCCACACGAGTGTCCTACGCTGCCCATCTCCCGCGCGGTCGCTCGAGGGCTCTATCCCCTCCCCGACGGGTTCGCCGGATACACCGCGGTGAAGGTCGGTGGGCGCGTCGTGCTCGACTCGCGACAGCCGCGCCCAGGGCCGGGCTCCGGGGTCGGGCTCGACGCGCACGCCGAGCTCGGGAGCGACGTCGGGTCGCACGTCGAGTGGGCGCAGGTGGGCGGGTCCGTGGGCGGGTTCATCGACGTCACGGGGACGCGGCGCGTGCTCGGGCTCCTCGTGGACGTCCGCGCGATCGAGCCCTTCTCGAGCACGGCGCGCGTGCCGTTCACGGAGCTCATCGGGAGCGGTCGGACCGATCGCGTGCCCGACGACGAGCCCCTCCTCGGCTTCACCCCCGGGCGCCTCCTCGGCGAGACGTCCGCCGCGGCGAGCGTCACGTACACCTGGCCCATCTGGTCGTTCGTCGACGCCACGCTCCGCGCGCAGGTGGGGAACGTGTTCGGGCGCGACTTCGAGGACTTCGAACTCGAGCGACTCCGGTTCTCGTTCGTCGGGGGGTTCCAATCGCCGAATCACCGTGACCACGCGTTGAACCTCCTCTTGGGCTTCGGGACGAAGCCGTTCGCGGAGGGCGGCGAGCCCGAGAGCGTCCGGTTCCTCGTCGGCGGGACGACGGGGTTCTGACGTGCTGCGGCGGCTCTTCCCGGTGCGGCGATCGGAGCGGCGGGATGCGATCACCGCCTTTGTCTTCCTGTTCGTCTTCGTGGCCGGCCACAGCATCCTCGAGGCGACGCGCGACGCGATGTTCCTCGCCCACATCCCGACGAGCCGACTCCCTTGGGTGTACGTCGCGCTCGCCGCCGCGACGCTCGTCGCGACGCGCGCCCAAGCCGTGTTCCGGCGCACGACGCCGCGGCGCGTGCTGATCGGCTGGACGGTCGCCTCGTCGCTCGGGACGATCGCGCTCTCCCGTGCGCTGCCGAGCCTGGGTGAGGTCGGGCTCTATGTCTTCTACATCTGGTCGGGCGTCCTCTCGACGATTGTCCTCATCCATTTCTGGTCCCTCGTTGGAGGGCTCTTCTCGATTCGCCAGGCCAAACGGCTCTACGGGATGATCGGGCTCGGAGCCGGGCTCGGCGCGATCCTCGGCAGCGGCGCGGTCGGGCTCGTCACGTGGGTCGCGCCGGCGAACCTCTCCCTCTTCGCGGGCGTGCTGTTCTTCGGCGCCGCCTGGATGCCGATGCTGTTCTCGAGCGGCGGCCTCGACGAACGCGCGCGCGACGGCGAGCACGACGGGCGCGACGGGACGCTCGGCGAGCGCCTCGGCACGGCCCTTCGCCACCCCTACATCCGACGGGTGGTCGCGGTCTGCGGCCTCATCACGATCGCCGTCACGATCTCGGACTTCATCTTCAAGTCGCAGATCACCGCCCACTTCGCGCACGACCAGCTCGCGCGCGTGTTCGGCCGCGTGAACGTGGTCCTGAACGTGATCTCGGTCTGCGTTCAGGTGTTCGCGGTCCGATCGCTCGTCGCGCGCTTGCCTCTCCCGTTGGTGTTCGCGGTGCTGCCGTTCGGGCTCGTCGCCGGGGGCCTCGGCGTCGCGATCACGGGCACGCTCGCGCCCGCCGTGATCACGAAGGCCGTGGACGGCAGCATGCGCTTCAGCGTGCACCGCACGGCCGCGGAGCTCCTGCTCGTGCCCCTCGAGGACGGTCCGCGGACGGTCGCCAAGAGCTTCATGGACGCGCTCGGTCAACGGGGCGCCCAGATGGTGGGCTCGGTCGTCATCCTCGTCGGGGTGGCGACCGAGCTGCCACCGCGATGGCTCGCCGTCCTCCTCGTCGTCACGGCCGCGGGCGCGGTCGTCCTCGCGACATGGCTCCGAGGCGACTACGCGCAGCTCTTCAAGGACGCCCTCGCGT
Organism: Polyangiaceae bacterium; assembly: GCA_046351395.1. Classification (GTDB taxonomy): domain Bacteria; phylum Myxococcota_A; class Polyangia; order Polyangiales; family Polyangiaceae; genus CAYYKK01. The sequence continues at coordinate 202,782 of JAXLYP010000017.1, read as the reverse complement.
CCGGTCGGAGGCGGCTCGCGGGCGCGCTCATGCGGCTCGACATGGCCTCCCTCGAGTCGCTCCTCGAGTCGCTCGAGAGCGAAGCGGAGAGCACGGTCGTGTCTTCGCTACGGATCTTGGATCGGGAGGGGAAGGCCCACGTCATCCCGGGGCTCATCCTGTATCACCCGTCGGAGACCGTCGTCGTGACCGCGCTCCGGATCTTCGGCGTGCGCGGTCGGAAGGTCGCGCTCCACGCGCTCACCCACTTGGATCGCCACCCCTCCATCCGCGTCCGCGCCGAGGCGATGGCCGCTCGCGCGGTGCTCGCGCCGGACGCGACGCGGTGGAGAGAGCAGCTCGCGCGGGAGACCTCGCCGGACATCCGCGCGGCGATCCTCACGACGATGGCTGCGTTCTCCATGATGGAGGCGGAAGAGGCTCACCACGAGCTCGGGCGGATCGTCTCGGAGGGCAGCGTGGAGAGCCGGCGCCTCCTGGCCGAGGTCGTCGGCTGGCGCAAGGCGACCCGCTTCGAGCCCGAGATCGTCGAGCTCACGCGCGCGCGCGAGCTCGACGTCCGCCGCGCGGCGATCGCGGCGCTCGGCGGGCTCGCGACCGAGACGTCCGCGAACACCCTGGTCGACCTGCTCGCAGACAGTCAGGTGGGCGCGGACGTCCGCCTCGCGCTGAGCGCCGCGGGCCCCGCGGGCGCGGGCGCGATCGTCCGCGCGCTCCGCGATCGGGATCGCCCGCGGGCGGTGCGGAGGCTCGTGCCGAGCCTCTTCGCGGACATCGACTCGCCCGAGGCGCCCGAGATCCTGCTCGCGAACCTCGGACAGGAGCCCGATGGGATGGTGCGGTATCGCTCGATCCTCGCGCTCGGACAGATCGTCGTCGCGCGGCCCGAGACGCGCCTCGACGAGCGCCTCCTCGGGGAGGAGATCCAGCGCACGGTCGCCCGCGCCTACCGGTCCTTCGATCGGTTCGTCGCGCTCCGGCGCGGGCGGGAGGAGGACCCACGCCGAGCGACGGTCGGGCACGGCCTGCTCGTGGATTTGCTGCGAGACAAGCAGCGACACATGGTGGGTCGCGTGTTCCGGCTGCTGGCGCTGCTCAACCCGAACGAGGAGATCGACGCGATCTTCACGAGCATCGAGCGGGGCGGGAAGGAGCACCGCGCGACCGCCGTCGAGCTCATCCACATCGTCCTCAAGAATCCGCTGCGCGACGCCGTCATCGGGCTCGTCGATGACGTCGACGACGTCGAGCGACGCACGCGCGGGAAGGAGTTCCATGCATCCGTGGATCTCGACTACGAGACGGCGATCGCGCAGATGCTGGGGAGCTCGAGCGCGATCCTCCGCAAGTTCGCTGCCTATCACGCGGCGGAGCTCGGGATGACGAGTCAGCTCCCGCGGATCGAGGAGCTCTGTAGGGAGGAGCCGGACGTGACCGACTTCTCGCGCGCCCGCGCCCTCCTCGCTGGAGCTCCCGATCGCGCGGCCGAACCCGAGGCGCCGGAGGTGACGCGCCGAGCCTCGATTCCGTCCTCGACGTCGCTGTTCCCTTCTGCACCACGAGACACTCCGCATGCAAGCTGAGCCCGAGCTCGCGAGCGTCGAGGCGCGCGCCCGCCTCCTCGGCTCGATGCCCGATCTTCGATCGGTCAGCGTGGACACTCTCCTGCTCATGGCGGAGCGCTCCCGCTACCGGCGGTTTCGGCCGCGCGCGGTGATCTGGCGCGCGACCGATCCGATCACGTCCGTGCTCTACGTGCTCGAGGGGAGCGTGCGCGTGGAGCACGAAGGCACCCTGGTCGGCCGCGTGGAGAGCCAGCGCGCGCTCGGGTTCACCGCGCTCCTCACGGAGCGCGATCACCTGAGCGCGACGACGGAGGCACGGACGCTCGCGCTCGAGATCCCCGGAGACGCGGTCCGGATCGCGCTCCAACGGGATTTCGCGCTCCAGCGCTTCGTGCTGCGGGGCCTCGCGCGGGACCTCCTCGCGGAGCGCGGGCCATTGCCCAATCGCTCCGATCCGCCGGAGCACGGCACGTTTCGGGACGAGGAGCTGACGGTCGTGGAGCGGGTCATCCAGCTCCGGAGATCGCCCATCGCGCGCGCGAACGTGGAGGGCCTCGCGGAGATCGCGAGCGCGTCCACGGACGTGCGGTTTCAGCGAGGCGACGTCCTCTGGAGCGCGGGAGATGTCGCGAACCACTGGATCCGCGTCACCGCGGGGCTCGTCGAGTGCGAGACCGCGCGCGGCGAGCGCGCGACCGTCGGAGCGGGGACGGACATGGGGTTCCTCGATGCGCTCGCGGAGGTCCCCCGCGCGCACACGGCGCGGGCCGCGTCGGCCGTGAGCGCGCTCCGCATCGAGCTCATCGATTGGTTCACCGTGCTCGAGCTCCACACGCGCGTCGCGACCGAGCTCACGGCGCACCTGGCGCGAGGTCTCCGAGGGGATTGATGCCCCCGGTGGGCAGACAAAGACCCGGAAGGCCGATCGTGCCCGGCGGACACGCGGTCGAGGCTTGCGGGAGGGGGATACATTGGTTGCCGATGGGAGGGAGCCCGCCCGGACAATAGTGCGCCGTCTCCTCGGGCCGGCGCGGCGTCCCCGCTTCGGCGAGATCGATCTTGTAGGCCGAGCAAAGGTTCGCGCGGACGTCGCTCTCCGCCATCCACGCATAGCCGCTCTCCGCCCAGTCGGCGCCCCAGCTGTTGTGGATGAGGAACTGGCGCTCTCCGTTCACCCAGCGATACCCCGCGAGGACGACGCCATGACCATAGTCCTTGGGGCCCTGGTAGTGGCTGAAGACGCCGCTCTGGATCCCCCGGTAGCTCCACGCATCCCGATCGAACGCGAAGGTCGCGTCGACGTCGTCGCCGGCGGCGAGGATCGCCGCGATGGCGTCTACGTCCCGGGGATCGATGCTCCACGCGCGGTCGAGCCGCACGAGCCCGCGACTGTCTGCGTTCGCCTGCTCGGCGCGCAACCGCGGATCGCCGCGACCGCCGCCCCGCACGACGCCGAAGTCCTGATCGCACGTGTCCCCGCCCTCGTCGGGCGACAAGAGGCATGCCTTCACGGGGTCGTACGGCCAGACGGCGTCCGTGGTGATCGCGTCGCCGTTCTCGCCGGTGCCGGCGACCGTGCCGTACTTCACGTAGTAATGGAGCGCCGAGAGGACGTCCTGCCGGCCTTGCTTGCGGAGCGCGTTCTCCATCGCGGTCGTGACGGAGAAGGCGCCGCACGCGCCCACGTTCTGTTGGTTCTTCACGGGGCCCTCGAGCCCCGAGGCGCGGTGGTCTACATAGGCGGGGAGCGCGCTCGCCACGAAAGGTGGCGCCCGATAGGGCAGCGCGTTCTTGAACTGGACGATGGGCGCGCACGCCGCTTGGGCCCACTGCCCCGGCGCGATCTCCGTGAGCGGACACGCGCCGCTCCGCAGGATCGCAAGGCCGCCCGCGACGATGGAGCCACCCCACGGCACACCGGTCGGGGATCCCGTCCACTGCCCAGTCGATGATCCCCGCCACTGCCCAGTCGGCTTCGGCTCCTGCACACGAGGTGAGGCGCCGCCCCCACACGCGACAGACAATACACCCAAGGCGGGGAGGAGCGCGCTTCGGAGTCGCATCGGTGCGCGTTGTGACGAGCTCGGAATGAAATCCCTCTCGCGGCTTTCGTGCTGGTCGGGAGGTCGAAATTCCGAGGTTTGCGAACGACGCTCCGAGGGGCGGGCGCGAAATTCAGCGCGGCGGAGCGGCGAGCGGTCAATTCAGGGACACGCGGAGGCGGGCGTGAGTCCCGAGGGCGGGGTCGGGGCTCCAGTCGAGCACGAAGTCCGCGACGGGGAGCTTCAGCTCGAGGCGAAGGATCGGGACCACGGCGCCGCGCTGGACGTCGATCGCGTCGATCTCGAGAACGGGGCGCAGGCTCGACCCGCCCGAGGGCGAGAGCGCGAGCGTCGGCAGCGCGATCCACCCTGCGGGCGCTCCCGTCGAACCGACGCCGACCGTCGCGTCGCGGAGCGAAATGATCGGGAACGGCTCCTCGGCGTTCGCCTCGTTCGCGTGGACCACGGCGAGCGTGAGCGCCGCAGCGAGCGAGCTCCTTCGTGCAGCCGACATGGCTGACCTCCTCGCGGGGAGACGACGGCCGGGGCGGCCGAGGCTGACAAGAGCGCACCGGCGCGGCGATCTGCCGCGCTTCTCCGGCGCAGGAACGACCCTATCCTCCCGGGCCATGAGACGCGTGCACTTCGTGGAGCTCGAGGATCTCGACTGGATGCCGGGCGCGATTCGAGACGGCGGGACGGACCTCTTGGATACCTTCTTCGGGCTGGTGAAGTTCTACCAGCCGCTCGTCGACGTCCTCGAGCGCGCGATCGACGCGAGCGGCGGGCAGCAGGTCGTCGACCTCTGCTCCGGCGGCGGCGGAGGGGCGCTCTTCATGGCGAGGGCGCTCGCGGCGCGAGGGCGGACGGACGTGCGGTTCCTGCTGACCGATCGGCACCCCAATGAGGCGACCATCGGGCGGACGCGGGGACTCGCGAACGTGGCGGTGCACGGCGAGCCGGTCGACGCGATGCACGTCCCCTCCGATCTCCGAGGTTTGCGGACCATGTTCGGGGCGCTCCACCACTTCCCGCCCGAGGCGATCCATTCGCTCCTCGCGGATGCGGTCGCGAGCGGCGCGCACGTCGCGTTCTTCGACGTCGCCGCGAACCCGATGATGCGCAAGATGCCCGCGCCGCTGTCGCCGTTTGCGCTCTTGCCGAACGCGCTCGTGCTCTTCACGCTGCCGTTTGCGCTCGTCCCGCTCGTGCGTCCGGTGCGCGCGTCGCGCTGGCTCCTCACCTATTTGGTGCCGCTCATCCCGTTCCTCTTCGCGTGGGACGGGACGGTGTCCGCGCTCCGCGCGTACGCGCCCGAGGAGCTCCTGGACATCGCGCGCGGGGTCCCCGGCACCGAGCGCTATGCGTGGGCGTCCGAGAAGGGCGGGATGGGCCTCTACCTCACGGGCCGCCCCAAGGCCTCCTGAGGGAGGAGCTCGTCGAAGCGCGCGAGGAGCCCACAAGAACGCTCCGGGCGGCACGCCCCTCGGTGGACTCATTGGACATTCGAACCATCCTTGCGCGGTCATTGGCTTGCGCATCGCGCGGGGTCCAAAAAGGTCCGGTCCAGCGCGGGATTCGCCACCAGGTGCGGCGGCGATCCGCTCAGGTACGTTCGTACCAGCGTGCGGAGGAGCCCCCGGTCCCCGAGACCCGATAGCATGGCGGCGCCTGGTGCCGCTTCCGCCCCCCCGCTCCACGACGCTCGGCACGACCGCGCCCTTCGCCGTGTCGATCGGGCTCTCCGCGTTCTTGCTGTTCAGCGTGGAGCCGCTCGTTGGAAAGCTCCTCCTGCCGGTCTTCGGCGGCGCGCCGATGGTCTGGGCTACCGCGCTCTGCTTCTTCCAGATTTGCCTCGTCGCGGGCTACGTCTACGCGCACCTCTCGATCACGCGGCTCGGTCGTTGGGGGCCGATCGTGCACATGGGGCTCGCGTCGCTCGGGCTCGCGCTGTCGCTCCTCGTCCCGGATCGCCTCTCCGATCTCGGCATCGGGTCGCTCCCCGCCGCGCTGGAGCTGCTCCGGCTGCTCGTCGTCGTCATCGGGCTGCCGTTGTTCGTCCTCACCGCGACCACCCCGCTGCTCTCGGCTTGGTATCGGTCTTCGCTCGGACCGCAGGGCGAGCGCGATCCCTATTGGCTCTACGCGATCAGCAACGCGGGCTCGATGCTCGCGCTGTTCGCCTACCCTCTCCTCGTCGAGCCCCGCCTCGGGCTCCGCGCGCAGCGCCACGCGTGGTTCGCGGCGTACGCCGCGCTCGTCTTGGCGCTCGCGCTCGCGGCGGTCACCAGGTGGAGGGGGCGCGCTCTCTCGCCGACCGGGTCCCGCGCCACACTGGACGAGGCCCGGGCCGAGCCCCCCCGCATCACGCATCGACGGCGCGCGCGCTGGTTGCTCCTCTCCGCGGTCCCTTCGGGATTGCTCTCCGCGGTGACCACGTTCCTGTCGACGGATCTCGTGGCGGCGCCGCTCGTCTGGGTCGTGCCGCTCGCGCTCTACATCGGCTCCTTCATCGTCGCGTTCTCGACCCGACGCGTCGTCCGCTGGGCGATCGTCGCGGCGCCCGCGATGATCACGTTGCTCTGGGTCCTCTACGGCGCGTCGACCGGGCCCGTACTCGCGCTCTTGCCGATCATGCTCGTCGCGTTCGGCGTCGTCGTGGTGGCGCTCCACGGGCTCCTCGCGCGGGATCGCCCCGATCCCGCGCGAGCGACCGAGTTCTACGTCGTCGTGTCCGTCGGGGGCGCGCTGGGCTCGATGTTCGTCGCGCTCGTGGCGCCGCGCGCGTTCCCCGACATCTGGGAGTACCCCATCCTTCTCCTCGGCGCGCTCGTCGCGGTCGCGCTCCACCGAGACGCCTGGGGCGCGCGCGGGCAGGACCTCCGATCCATCCTCGGAGAGTTCGCCGGGCGCCTGGGTCCCTACGTCTTCGGCGCGGGCGTGCTCGCCGTGATCCTCGTCCGGGACGGCGGGAGGGATCGCCAGATCGGTTTGTTGTCGCTCGTGGTCGGCGGGCTGCTGCTCCTGCTCGGCACGCGACCGTGGATCCTCGTCGCGACGACCGCCACGGCGCTCGTCATCGGCGCGTTCGGGCTGCGCACCGGGGTGGCGTACCGCGGGCGGAGCTTCTTCGGCGTGAGCGAGGTCCGACGGACCCGGGGCGGCGAGGTCGCGACCCTCTACAGCGGGACGACGGTGCACGGATCGCAGTGGACGGCCCAGGAGAAGCGCCGTCGGCCGACGGCGTACTTCGCTCCAGGTAGCCCGATCGCGGACGTGTTCGGCGTCGCGCTCGACGCGGAGGCGCGCGGCGACGTCGCGGTGGTCGGGCTCGGCGCGGGCACGCTCGCCGCGTACGACCAGCCCGGCGTGAGGATGACGTTCTTCGAGATCGATCCGGTCGTCGTCACGATCGCGACGAACCCGACCCTCTTCACGTACGTGTCGGACGCGCCGGAGCGCCCGCGGATCGTCCTGGGGGACGCGCGCCTCTCGCTCCGCGCAGAGCCGGACGAGAGGTACGCGCTGGTCGTCGTCGACGCCTTCTCGAGCGACTCGCTCCCAGTGCACCTCCTCACGATGGAGGCGCTCACCGACACGCTGCGCGTCCTCGCCCCCGATGGCGTGCTGGCCGTGCAGATCTCGAACCGGTTCTACGATCTCGCGGGGCCGCTCGCCGCCGCGCTGGACGCGCTGGGCGCGCCGCCCCTCCTCTGCGCGAGGTCCGCAGCGGACGAGGATCTCGCGCTCCCGAGCCGCTGGATCGCGGCGACGCGAGCCCCCAAAAGGCGCGCCGCGCTCGAGGCGCTCGGCTGGTCGGCCGCGCCGACCGGCGCGCGCCCCTTCACCGACGACTACGCGAACCTCCTCTCGATCTTGCGACTGTGAGCTCGCCTCACCTCGGGCGCGAGGACGGCCCCGAGCGCCGACACGCCTCGGCGGACCTGCCGACGTCGGAGGGGCGCGCCTCGTCCGATGGGCAACGCCTGGAGAAGCGAACGTCCACCGCGCGGAGTTCCCTCGCCCCGACTTCGAAGATGCGACGGTGATCGACGAACCGTCCGAGCCGGTCTCCACCGTGTTCGACATCCAGTTCCACGACTACTATCCGGTGGTCCACGGCGAGCCAGAGAGGCTCATCGAGGTCCGCTTCACTTGGAACGGCAAGGCCGGCGCCAAGCGCCATGCGTGGGCGTCCGAGAAGGCGGGATGGGACACCTCACGGGCCACCCCAAACCGGCCTGAGAAGCAGCTCAGCGAAGCGCGCGAGGAGCCCCAAGGAAGTCTGCTCCGAGCGACACGGTCGCGTGCCCGCCCCCGTCGTTCACCGCCCACCGAATCCGCTCGGCCTCCACGACGGTGACGGGCCCGAACGCGACCACGAACTTCTCCGGTCCAAGGCGGCTCGATTCGAACAGGCGGAGGGGCAGCGGCGTGTCGAACGCGGCGCCGATGGCCTCCGCGTCCGTGCTCGTCGCGGCGCGACCGACCTCGACGTACGTCGCGTCGTCGGCGAAGAGTGAGATGGTCCCGAGTTTGTCTCCCCCGGGCTGCGTCGGCTCGACGAGCTGACCGTTGCAGAGGCCCTTCGCGGACAGGCCGAGCGGTCCGGACCATTGTCCGATGGGCACCTGCGCGCCGCGGAAGCGCACGTCGATCGTGACACCGGAGAGGCCCTCGCTGCCGCTGAACGTGATCGGCAGCACGACCATGCTGCTCGTCTCTCCGATGCGCGCCGGGCGGCACGCGATCTCCGAGGCGCCCACGCGCGCGCAGACGTCGATGGGTCCCCGCGAGAGCGCCTCCTTCCCGATCTCGGTCGGCGCGAAATCACCGACCCTCAGGCGATAGCGGCTCGCGCTGATCTCGTCCATCGAGGTCGGAACGCACGCCCGGCCCGAGGGGCACTCGGTCGGGCTCGATGCGCACGCGGGCCCCGCCGGGACCTGGATCCGAGGGGGATCGGCGCTCGGCGCTGGCGTGGCGTGTGTCTGCGCGCTCGCTCCCGGGGAGCGATCGTCCGCGCGGCCCGCGCCCGCGATCTCCTTGGAAGGACGCTGGACGAAGAGCACGACGGCCGCGGCGGCGGCCGCCCGCAGAGCGCGCCGAACGCCGCGTGCGTGAGGACCGCCGACGGACGCCGGGCGCGCCGATCCTCGAGCGAGACGACGTCCGCGACCCTGCCCGCCGTCGTGACCGCGGTGCGCGGGCGGGCGCGGCGCTCCTCGATGGTTCCGCCGACGCGCCTCCTCGAGCCGGCTGGGCGTCGGCGCGCGGTCGAAAGGACGCGAGCCCTGCGGGCAGCTCTCCATCGAACTCGACACCTTCTTCTTCCGCGCGCCGGACCTCGTCCTCCGTCGTCGGCAGGAGCCCGCCGACGGCGCGCCTCACGATCGCCTCCACCTCGTCGTCCTTTCGTTCCACGGTCACCGCGCCCCCCCGTCGTCGTGCAGCACCTCTCGGAGGCGAGCCTCGAGCTTCTTCATCGCGCGGCTGCGGATCGCGCGGATGTTCTCGTTGTTCGTGCCCCAACGCGTCGCGAGATCGCTCGAGACGTCGTTCGGCAAACGTTGGTGCTTCTCGCCGTGGCGCTGGTAGAGCGCCGTCACCCGGAGGATGTCCTGCTCGCGATCGGTGAGCTCCTCGAGCGCCGAGCGGACCGCACGCACGCCGGGTGAAGACGGAGGCACCTCGAGATCCTCGTCGCTCGCGGCCTCGACGAGCTCGGACGCGACGACCTCGCTCGGCTTCGCGATGGCGTTCACGATCAGCCGCTCCGCGATCCTCCCGAGCCACGCGCGCGTCTGCAGGCGCGCGCGCTCCGGATCGGTCGTGTCCGCGCGGAACGAGCCGCCGTACTGGAACGCGCGCTGGAAGGTCTCCTGGACGAGATCCTCGATGGACAGCCCGCCGATCCGCGCGAGGACGGCCTCCCGGCGCTTGAGCGCGCCGTAGAGGTACCGCACGTGTCGCGCGTAGAACTCCGACTGCGCGGGGCGCGCGCCCGGCTGCCCTGACGCGGCCGCCCGCGCGAGCAGCGCGGCGTCGTCCTCCTCGTGCTCGGACAGAGCCATTCCCCCGTCGTACCGCGAACCGTGACAGACCCGCACTGCGCTTTTTTTCGAGCGCTCCTGTCACGGTTCCCGGTCTTCCGGGCATGACGATTCGCGGTCGGTCGCTCGGTTCGGTGGTCCTCGGTGCCGTTCTCTCCCTCGTGTCCGGATGCTCGGCGCTCCCCGGGCACCGAGCCCCGGTGGCGGCCCCCGTCACGCCGCAGGCCCAAGTGCTCGTGGACGGCGCGGCGACGATTCGAGCCGCCTCTCCGATCGAGCTCGTCGCGGCTCAGGTCCCGAGCCTCGAAGCGGCGGCGCCCGAGCGGCGCACGCTCTCGAGCTGTATGGCGGAGCGCGGCGGCTCACTCCTCATCAACCGCGACGATCCGCGGGTGGAGAAGACGGTAGCGCTCACGTTCGACGACGGCCCGCACGTCACGTTCACGCCCGCGGTGCTCGATCTGCTCGCGGCGCACCACGTCCAGGCGACGTTCTTCGTCGTCGGACGCGCGATCAACAGCCACACGTACGGCCTCATCCAGCGCACGATCGCGGCAGGCCACACGATCGGCTCGCACAGCTACGACCACGACGTCGAGATGGCGTCCGCGTACGGCGGGGAGGCGGGCGTCGAGTACATCGTCGGCGAGCACGTGACCACGCAGGCGCTCGTGGACCTCGCGCTCGTCGCGACGAGCGAGGACGACTTCAACGCGCTCTACACGCGCGTCTTCGACGTGCAGCCGTTCGCGTGGATCATGAAGGACAAGCTCCGCACCGACCACGAGGTGTTCGCGGCGAGGACGAGCGAGGTGCTGCGAGAGCGCGGCGTCGAGCAGGCGCACGCGTACCCGATCGCGTTCTATCGGCCGCCAGGCGGCGGGACCTACCTCGGCAGCCAAGACACGCCCGCGGCGAAGCGATACCAAGAGGCGCTCGACCGCCTCGGGTTGGTGAACGTGCTGTGGCACGGCGCGACCGGCGAGACCGAGGAGGGGCGCGCGCACGACGTGGGCTACCAGCAGAGCAACATGACGTGGGCCACGCGGCGCGGCGGGGTGCTGCTCGTGCACGACGCGATCGAGAAGGCCGCGCTCGCGCGCGGCCTCGATCAGATGGAGATGGACGGGGTCAGCGTCGTGTCCCTCGAGTCGATGGCGCGCGCGAAGCTCGGTTGCGAGTGACGAAAGCGCGGCGCCCGCGAGCTCGACGCTACTTCTTCTTGATGCCGTCGATGATGCGGATCGCCTCGTCGAGGGTCTCCTTGGGCGCGCCGTCGTCGACGCCGCCGATGATCAGCAGGTTCTCTTTTCCTCCCGTCTGCACGAGGAAATAGAACAGCGCCACGGGCGTCCCGTCGGGCTCCTTGGCGTTTCCGGCGCCCATGAGCGCGGGGATCTTGTCGGGCCCGAGGACGAACTTCTTGAGGACGTTGTCGCGCCAGACGGGGTCCTTCATCGAGAGCCGCTTCACCAGATCGTCGACCTTCGCCTGACCGTCCTTCTGATCGGTGAACGTCCGCCAGACGATCGTGGCCTTCTTCTTCGCGTCGAGGAACTGGCCGATCACCTCGTTCCCGCCCTTCTCCCAGCCCTGCGGCTGGCCGATGAGGACGGCGTCACCGGCTGCGATCCACGTGTACTTCGCCGAAGGGTCCTTCTTCGCCGCGGATCCCCCGATGGGGGGCGCGTTCTCGTCGACCTTCGAGAGGTCCACCTTGAGCGCGCCGGACGTCTTCGCGTCCTTCGAGGCATCGAGGATCTTCGCGATGTCCACGTCCACCTTCGGCTCGTCGGACTTCGCGGGCGCGGCCGAGGTGGCCACCTTCGTCGACGTGGTGGCCGTGGCGCTCGGAGAACCCGAGCCCGCGGGCTTTGCGTCGGGGGAGCCGCACGCCGCCGCTCCCAAACACAGCGCGAGCGCGAGAGCACCAGCGACCTTCGTCATCGTCGTCTTCCTCCATCCACGGCGTCGCCCATACTTCCCATAGGTGAGTATTGGAGTACGACGGTCGCCGCAATGCTCTTTCTGAAAGGCAGTGCTACGCGGCGGCCATGTCGACGATCACGGTGCGCGACGCGCGGCCCGACGACGCGCCGGCCGTCGCGGCGATCTACAACCACTTCATCCGGGAGACCGTGATCACGTTCGAGGAGGTCGAGCTCTCCCCGGGCGAGATGCAGCGGCGCATGGAGACCCACTCGGGGGAGTGGGTCGTCGGGCTCGATCGGGACGAGGTCGTCGGCTACGCGTACGCCGCGCCATGGAAGGCGCGATCGGCGTACCGCTTCTCGGTGGAGATCACCGTCTACGTGAAGCCCGGGCTGGGGCGACGCGGAATCGGCGGGCGGCTCTACGGCACGCTCTTTCCGAGGCTCGAAGCGCGCGGCACCCACGCGATCCTCGCCGGCATCGCGCTTCCGAACGAGGCGAGCGTCGCCCTCCACGAGCGGTTCGGGATGAAGAAGGTCGCGCACTTCGAACAGACGGGGTTCAAGTTCGGCAAGTGGATCGACGTGGGCTACTGGCAGTGGCTCGCCTCCTCGGGACGGGTGTCGCCGAGCGAGCGGGATGGGGCGCCAACGGGCGAGCGGTGACCAAACCAAACGCCACATCGGGCGCGGCGCGTGTGCTCGAACGGCTCGCGCGCCGAAGTGGGATCGCGGAGGCGCTCGGTGACGTCGATCCGCGCGCGGCCTCCGAGGCCCTGCTTCGCGTCGCGCTCGGCGTCGCCTTCGACGCCATGGAGAGCGCGGCGGACGGTTTGCCAGCGGTGGGCGCGCTCTGCGAGGCGTCCCTCGGGCTCGCGATTCGCAGGGTCGAAGGCCGCCTCGAGGTGGCGAGGACGGACGCTCGACGCACGACCGGCACGCACTACACGCCGCACGATCTCGCGGCGCGCGTCGTCGCGCGAGGGCTCGCGCCTCTCCTCGCGCGCCGAGGACGACCGCCCACGAGCGAAGAGATCCTCGCGCTGCGCGTGCTCGATCCGTCCGTCGGCGCGGGGGCGTTCCTCCTCGCCGCGCTCGATCACCTCGCGGAGGCCCTCCACGCCGCGTGGATGCGCGAGGGCGCGAAGGGCGCCCTCGACGCGGCCCGGCGCGAGGTCGCCGCTCGTTGTCTCTTCGGGATCGACAAGAGCCCCGTCGCCGCCGCGGTCGCGCGTCGTTCCGTCGCGCTCGCGTCGGGCCTTCGAGGCGCGGCGGCGCGCGCGCTCGAGGGGCGGATCGTGTGCCGCGACGCGCTCGTCGATCGGCTCCCGGCGGGCTTCACCGCGTTCGACGCCGTGGTCGGGAACCCCCCGTTCCTCGGCGGCAAGCGGATCTCGACGGAGCTCGGCGCCGCGTACGCCGCCGCCCTCCACGCGCGCCACGGGACGAGCAAGAACGCGGATCTGTCCGCCCACTTCGTGAGGCGCGCGGGCGCGCTCGCGGGCGGCGCGGCGACGATCAGCTTCGTGACGACGAACAGCCTCGCGGAGGGGGACACGCGCCGCGCGGGCCTCGCGGTAATGCTCGCGGCCGAGGGGTGGACCCTCTACGAGGCGACGCGGAGCGCGCCGTGGCCCGGAGACGCCGCGGTGTTCGTCTCGATCGTCCACCTCGCGCGAGGTCTCGCCCTCCCCGCTCCTCGGCTCGATGGGCGCGAGGTGCCGTCGATCGACTCGAGCCTCCGCGTCGGGCGCGAGCGCGTCGAGCCGGCGCGCCTCGGCGCCTCGCAGCGGATCTGCTTCATCGGCTGCTTCCTCCGCGGCAAGGGCTTCGTCCTCGACGCGCGCGAGGCGCGGCGCATCGCGGAGGGCGCGGAGGAGGATCTCTCGCCGCTCCGGCCGTTCCTCGGGGGCGAAGAGGTCGGCGCGTCGCCGACCCAATCCCCGCACCGCTTCGTGATCGATCTCGCGCACCTCGGCGAGGGCACGTGCACGCTCGGAGAGGCCGCCCAGCACCCTCGTCTGCTCGCGCACCTCGAGCGGACCGTGAAGCCCGAGCGCCTCGCGCTCCCCGTCGGGGGCGCGAACGACGCCCACCGGGCGCGCTGGTGGCTCTTCGCAAACACGCGGCCCGAGCTCCGGCGCGCGCTCGCGGGCCTCGCGCGTTGCCTCGTGCTGCCACGCCTGTCGAGGTCCATCCACGTCGCGTGGCAGCCGACGGATCGCGTCTTTTCGGATCAGCTGTGCGTGTTCGCGCTCGACCGGGACGGGCACCTCGCGCTGCTCCAGTCCCGCATCCACGTCGCGTGGGCGCGCCGCCACGCGTCCACGCTGGGCGAGGGGCTTCGCTACACGCCGTCCACGTGCACCGAGACGTTCCCCTTCCCTTTCGGGGATCCGCGGATCACGACCGCCGAGCTCGACCGGGCGGGTGCGGAGCTCGACGAGAGGCGCGGACGCGTGCTCGCGGATCTCGGCGTGGGGCTCACGGCGCTCCGACGGCGCCTCCTCGATCCCCGGGATCGCGACTCGCGCCTCGACGCGTTGCGCGCGTGCGAGCGGCGCATGGAACACGCGGCGCTCGAGTCGTATGGCTGGATGGATCTCGCCTCGGAGCTCGGCTCGCCTTCGTACGACGACCGAGTGATCGAGCGCCTCCTCGCGCTCAACGCGTCGCGCGCAGGAGCCCCGAACCGCCCGGCCGAGGAGACGGATCCTCGAGCCGAGAGCCGCGCGCTCCGGAGGTGAGGTCGGTGTCTCCGGTCGGCCCACATCTCGTTGTGGGAGCGGAGAAGTCCCTCGTGCAAGGTCCGCGATGCTCCCGTATTCTAGGAGGCGAAAGGAGGCGCGTGACCCAAGCGAAGCGCCCTCCGCCGCGGAGCCCCCATCGAGCCGCGTCGGAGACGAAGCCCGGGAGCAGCCTCAAGGGGTTCTCCTTCATCGACAAGCGCTACGCGCTGGAGCTCCTGCTCGGGCGCGGAGGCATGGGCGAGGTGTGGTCGGCCTACGATCGGAAGCTCGGCCGCCGCGTCGCGCTGAAGCTCGTCCCGTTCGAAGGCGCCGACATCGACGACGCGCCCGCGCGGCTCGAGCGGGAGTACCAGGTGTCGAAGCACCTCGTCGGCCCCGCGTTCGCCGAGGTGTACGCGTACGGGGTCCACCAGAGCCCGGAGACGTCGGAGCGCCGCGCGTACCTCGTCATGGAGCTCCTCTACGGCGAGACGCTCCACGCGCGGCTCGAACGAAAGGGTCGATTGTCGGTCAACGAGGCGCGCGACTGTCTGCGCGGGATGGCGGTCGCCCTTCGGATCGCGCACGAAAAGTCGATCGTCCACAGGGATCTCAAGCCCGCGAACGTGTTCTTCGCGCGCCCGCGCGGCGCCTCGTCCGGCGTCCAAGCGCTCGACGGTCGGAGCGAGATCGTCAAGCTCCTCGATTTCGGGATCGCGAAAGAGACGTGGTCGACCTCCCGCCTGACGCTACCGGGGATGCTCGTCGGATCGTCGCAGTACATGAGCCCCGAGCAGATCGGCGCGCACGACGAGATCGACACCCGCTCCGATCTCTGGTCCCTCTCGGTCCTCTTGTTCCGTGCGATCACGGGGGAGCGCCCCTTCAAGGGCTCGAACGCGGAGGTCTTCGCGCGCATCCTCCAGGAGGCGCCGCCCCGCGCGACCGTGCTCGATCCGAGCCTCCCGCGCGGGCTCGACACCTTCTTCCGGCGCGGGCTCGAGAAGCACCCGACGATGCGCTTCCAAACGATCGACGAGCTCGTCGAGGGCTTCGAAGGAGCGATCCGGACGACGGCGCGCACGCCGAGCGGACCGCTCGAGCTCGACATCACGTGGGACGACGGACACCGGATCCGACCGAGCTCCCGCGCGCCCGCGCTACCGGAGGCCGAGCGCCCGACGCGCGCCGACCTCCACGTCGCGCGCGCTGCGCCCGCGCTGCTCCCCGAGGCGCGCCTCAGCGTGGAGATCGACGTGGACGTCGCTTCGATCGCGCCCCCGCCGCGCGCTGAGCCCGTTCGGGAGCCTTCCGCGCACCCGTCGATCGCCGTGAGGAGGACGATCCGCGCGCTCTCCGTCGCGGTCGTGGTGCTCGTCGCCGCCGTCGTCGTGCTGGCCGCGCTCTTTCTGTATCGCTACCGCTAACGCGAGTGCCGTTCCTCGCGCCGACCCCGCCCCCGTACGATCCCCTCGAGTGGCTGACGCTGCCGTTTCCGGAGCGTGTCCGGCGCGTGTCGCGCGCGTGGGCGCTCCAGGGGTACGGCGCGCCGATCGCGGTCTACCTGGTCTACGTCGTGAAGATCGGGCTCTACGTGCTCGGCTGGGCGCTGTTCTGCGGCGTCGGATCGTTCGCGATGAGCCTCGGACGCTTGCCCGAGTGGTGGCTCGAGCCGATCGCGTTCCAAAAGGCGATCGTCTGGAGTCTCCTGTTCGAGATCCTCGGTCTCGGGTGCAGCAGCGGTCCGCTCAGCGGGAGGTACGTTCCGCCGTTCGGCGGCGCGCTCTACTTCCTTCGCCCCGGGACCACGAAGCTCCCGCTCTTCCCCTCGGCCCCGATCATCGGCGCGCGAACCCGCGGCGTCCTCGACGTTTCGCTCTACCTCGCGCTCTTGATCTGCGCGGTGCGGGCGCTCGTCGCCCCCGCGCTCGAGCTGCAGCACCTGCTGCCGCTCGCGATCCTCGTCCCCGCGCTCGGCGTCCTCGACAAGACCGCGTTCCTGGCCGCGCGCGCGGAGCATTACTGGGTCGTGCTGGTCTGCTTCACGGCGACGACGAGCTGGCTCCCCGCCGCGATGGTGGTCCAGCTCGCGCTCTGGTTCTTCGCGGGGTTCTCGAAGCTCAATCATCATTTCCCCACGGTCACGTGCGTCATGACGAGCAACGGCCCGCTCACGCGCGCCGCGTGGATCCGAAAGGCGATGTACCGCGCGTACCCGGACGATCTGCGGCCGTCGCGCCTCGCGACGTGGATGGCCCACGGCGGCACCGCGCTCGAGATCGCCGTGCCCATCGCGTTCCTCGTGACCCCGCTCGGCGCGAAGCCGATCGTGGGGATCGCGCTGATGCTCGCGCTCCACGGGTACATCACGAGCAACGTGCCCATGGCCGTCCCGCTCGAGTGGAACGTCGCGGTGGTCTACTCGGGCTTCGCGTTGTTCTGGGCGCACCCAGGCGTTTCGATCCAGTCGATCGGCCCCGCGTGGCTCGCCGTGTTCGTCGTCGGCATGTCGGTCGGGCTCCCGCTCCTCGGCAACCTCTACCCGCGCTGGGTCTCGTTCCTCCTCGCGATGCGGTACTACGCGGGCAACTGGGCGTACTCGATATGGCTGTTCCGCGGCGACTCGTACCGCAAGCTCGGGCGCCTGAAGACGACGAGCCCGTGGGTCTACGATCAGCTCGCGCGCTTCTACGATCGAGGGACCGCGGTCGCGCTCGTCAGCAAGGTCGTGGGCTTCCGGATGATGCACCTCCACGGCCGCGCGCTCGTGAAGCTCCTCCCCAAAGCCGTCGATCGCGTGGAGGACTACGAGTGGATGGACGGCGAGATCGTCGCGGGGATGGTGCTCGGGTGGAACTTCGGCGAGGGACACCTGCACCAGGAGCAGCTCTGCGAGTCCATCCAGGCGCAGTGCGGGTTCGAGGAGGGCGAGCTCCGGTGCATCTTCGTCGAGTCGCAGCCGCTCGGCCGAGGGACGATGGAGTACCGCCTGCACGACGCGAAGACCGGGTACCGGAACGCGGCGAGCTCGAGGTCGCCGCGCTGCGGAAGCTCCAGCCGTGGGATCTCGAGGTGGGATCAGCCGCTGACCTTGCCCCAGGGCAGCCCGCCCTCGGCGGGGGACCGGAGGAGCCACGCGCCGAGGGTCATCGCCTCGAGGAGGCTCCGTAGGCACGCCTTGCACGCGAAGGATCCCTCGGCCGCCGCTCCGCTGCCCGGAGGCGCATCGCCCCGACGTGTCGTGGAGGCGACCGCGTCGCAGTCCTGACCGCACAGATCGCAGTGCGCGATCTGATCCGCCTTCGCGGTCGCGACCTCGTCTCGAACCGATCCTCGCCCCGCGATTCGAACCTCGACCGAGTGCTTCATAGGCTGCGGATACTAGCCGACGGCGACCCGAGTGAGCGCGTCTCGCAGCCGATCGGGGATCGCGACCGCCTTCCGCGTCGAGCGATCGACGAACACGTGGACGAAGTGGCCGTGCGCGGCGGCCGCGTCCGCGCCGCGCGCGAAGATGGCGATCCCGTAGGTGACCGAGCGGTTCCCGAGCTTGTCGACGCGCAGGCCCGCGTCGATCGCGACGGGGTACGACAGCGGCGCGAGGTAGTTGCAGCGCGACTCCACGACGAGGCCGATCACCCCGCTCGCGTGGATGTCGAGGCCCCCCTCCTCGATGAGGTAGAGGTTCGCGGCCGTGTCGAAGTAGCTGTAGTACGTGACGTTGTTCACGTGGCCGTAGACGTCGTTGTCCATCCACCTCGTCGTGATCGGCGTGAACCAGCGGTACTCGGAGCGACGCATCGCGGACGGATCTACCAGCAGCCGAGGGACGCTTCGAACAGTCGATCGAGCGCGGGCCCGTCGACGTCGATCGGCGCGTTCTTGAGGAGCCTCTTCTGCGGGAGAGCGCGCGCGGTGAGGGCCGGCACGTCCGCCCGCGTGTAGCCCACTCCCGCGAGGCCGTTCGGGATCCCGAGCGCGCGCATGAGGACGACCAGCCGCTCCGCGAGGAGCGCGCCCGCCTCCGCGTCGGACGCGCTCGTCGCCTCGCCCTGGGTCGCGCCGAGCAGGCGCGCCGCTTCGCGGTGCCGGCCCGGGCTCGCGAGGGCGGTCGCGCGGAACGCGGCGGGCGCGCCGAGGATCACGCTCACGCCGTGCGGCACGAGCGGCTCGTCCACGGGGTAGCCGCTGCTCGGGCGGTAGCTCCGGACGAGGCCGGCGACCGCGTAGCTCATGGCGTGCGGGATGTGGACCCCCGCGTTCCCGAACGCGATGCCGGCGAGCGTCGCGGCCCACATCACCTCGGCGCGCGCGTCCCGATCGCGCGGGTCGTTCGCGGCGCGCACCAAGTGCTCACCCATCGATCGGAGCGCCTCGCGCGCGCCGATGTCGCTCCACGGGTTCGCGCCTTGGCTGAGCGGCCGCGCGAGCGGGTCGTCGCTCCGCGCGCGTGAGACGTACGGCCGCGCGGTGAAGGACTCGAGCGCGTGCGAGAGCACGTCGAACCCGCTCGCCGCGACGACCTCGCGCGGCAGCGTGTCGGTCGCGTCGGGATCGATGAGCGCCTCCGTCGGGCGCAGCGCGGGGCTCGAGATCCCCGTCTTCGCCTGCATGGAGAGCAGATCGAACACGGCGATGGCCGTCACCTCGCTGCCCGTGCCGGAGGTGGTCGGGCAGGCGACGTGCGGTCGGAGCGGCCCCGGAGGCGGGCGACCATCCCCGATCGGCGCGTTCACGTACGCGAGGAGGTTGTCGGGGTGCGTCGCGTAGAGGTTCGCGGCCTTGCACGTGTCGATGACCGAGCCTCCTCCGACCGAGACGTACCCGTCGGCGCGCGCTTCGCTTGCGAACGCGATCGCTTCGGCGAGGGACTCGTCCGTCGGCTCCACGCGGACCCCGTCGTACACGACCACGTCGATCGACGCGGAGACGAGGGACTCTCGCGCGCGCTCGAAGAGCGCGAGCCCGCGCACGCGAGCGTCCGTGAAGAGCGCGACACGCCGCAGGCCGAGCCTGCGGCACCGCGCGCCGACCTCGCGGATCGCGCCCCGACCGAAGGTGACGCGCGAAGCGTCCACGGTGAACGCGCTCTCGAAGCCTGGTTCAGCGACGTAGTGACAGCAGCTCATGCGGTTCGCCTCCACGCGCCCCGGACCTCTCTGAGCCCGCTCCGAGGCGCGCGGGGGCGTGGCGCTCGACGGGCCGAACGGGGCGCTCGTTCACCATGAGAGGTGGATCCGAGTCTTCGCGAAGCGCGCGGCCACGCCGACGACGCCGCTCATGCGCGTGATCCGCTCGAGGAGCGTGAGCGCCTGATCGAGATCCACCTCGCCTGGGAGGTTCAGGATGGAGGCGGTCTCCTCGACGAGGCGCGCTGCTCGGTCCTCCCCCAAATCGGGAGCGAGCAGGGACACGACGAGCGAGAGCGGACGTGTCTCGGGCTTCGTGACCATCGGCACGCTCCCAGACGCGCTCGTGCCGTACTGCAGGCGGGTCAGCGCGACTCGCCCCGTGACCCCGACGATGCCGTCGATGTTCGCGACGAACGTCAGGACGCGCTTCGCGGCGCCGAGCTCCAACGTGTCCCCCGAGATGCCGAGCGCCTTCATCGCCGTGTCCACGACCGCGCTCGCCTTCTCGGCGCCGAGCGAGCCGGCGAGGAGCTGGACGAGATCGCTCGGGGCGCACGCTCGAGACGCAGCATTCATGTGCGGACGACCGGCCGCGCGCGCGCTCCGCGAGCTCGGGCAGCACACTCCATGGTGCATCGTCGCTCGGGGGAGGAGCGCCTCGCAAGCCGGAAGCGGAAACGACTAGGCGCGACCATCCCTCCGTGAGACAGGCCCCGGATGCAGGTGCGTCCGTGAGCTCCATCACCGCCTCGATCTCCGCAGGAGAGCCCCCGTGGGTGAGCGTGATCATGGGGAGCCGAAGCGACCTCGAGTACATGTCGGCGGCGCTCGAGATCCTCTCCGAGCTCGCCATCCCGCACGAGGCGCGCGTCGTCTCCGCGCACAGGACGCCGGACATGATGTTCGAGTTCGCCGAGAGCGCCGAGGCCCGTGGCGTCGAGGTGATCATCGCGGGCGCGGGCGGCGCCGCGCACCTGCCGGGCATGGTGGCGTCCAAGTCGCTCCTGCCCGTGCTCGGCGTGCCGATGCCGACGACAGGCCTCCAGGGCGTCGACGCGTTGATGTCGATCGTGCAGATGCCGAAGGGGATCCCGGTCGGCACGCTCGCGATCGGGAAGGCGGGCGCGGCGAACGCGGCGTTCCTCGCCGCCGCGATCGTCGCGAACAAACACCCCGAGGTGCGCGGAGTGCTCCGCGCGTACCGAGAGAAGCGCCGCGACGAGGTGCTCCACCAGACGGTGCTCTGATGGCGCGCGTACGACGTTTGGGCCCCGGAGCGACGATCGGCATCCTGGGCGGAGGCCAGCTCGGGCGCATGACGGCGATGGCGGCGCGCGAGCTCGGGTACCACATCCGCGTCCTCGATCCGGATCCGTCGTGCGCCGCGCGCTTCGTCGTCGAGGAGTGCATCACCGCGCCGTTCGACGACGAGGTCGCCGCCGCGTGGCTCGCTCACCGGAGCGACGTCATCACGCTGGAGATCGAGAAGATCAGCCTGTCGAGCTTGCGGGCCGCGGAGAAGCACGCGCCTGTGCACCCCTCGCCCGCGGTGCTCGAGATCATCCAAGACCGCGTGGTGCAGAAGGCGTGGCTCGAGCGGGAGGGCTTCCCCGTGGGCGCGTTCCGCGTCGTCTCGAGCGCGCACGAGATCGCGGCTGCGTTCCGTGCGCTCCACGCGGACGCCGAGGACGGCGGGCTGTGCTTCGTGAAGGCGGCGACGGGTGGGTACGACGGCCGCGGCCAGGTCGAGATCCGCTCCGCGGCCGAGAGCCAATCCGCGTTCGACCTCCTCGCGGGTCCGTCCGCGCGCCTCTCGGCGGTCGTGGAGAAGGGGCTGCCGATCGAAGGCGAGCTCTCCGTGCTCGTCGCGCGGAGCCCGAGCGGAGAGATCGTCGTCTACCCGCCGGCCAAGAATCACCACGAGGAGCGGATCCTCAAGTGGTCGGTGATCCCCGCGCCCATCCCCGCGGCGATGGCGACGCGCGCGGCGGAGATCGGACGGCAGATCGCCGTCCAGCTCGACGCCGTCGGCCTGCTCGTCGTCGAGCTCTTCGTGCTTGACGGCGAGCTCCTCGTGAACGAGCTCGCGCCGCGTCCGCACAACAGCTTCCACGCGACGCAGATCGCGTGCGCGACGAGTCAGTTCGAACAGCACGCGCGCGCCGTGTGCGACATGCCGCTCGGCTCGGCGGAGGCGCTGCGGCCCGCGGCGATCGTGAACCTGCTCGGCGATCTCTGGGTCGGGGACGGCGAGCCCGCGTTCCACGACGCGCTCTCGCTGTCGGGCGTGCGACTCCACCTCTACGGCAAGCGAGGCGCGCGCCCCGGTCGCAAGATTGGTCACCTCTCCGCCACGGCGGCGACGAGCGAGGGCGCGGTCGAGCTCGCGCTCGCCGCGTTCGACCGGCTCAAGCGAAGCTGATCAGGGGATCGCGGCGCGGTCCTCTAGAGATCGGCGAGGCACACGGACTCGATGCTCGGCTCCCCGGACGGCTCCGTGAACGTGAAGACGAGTCGCTTCGGAGTGAGCGTGAGCGAGAGCGCGCTGATCGGGAACGGGCTCTCGCGGACCGTCACGACGTCGGTCGCGACGGGGTAATCCGCCGCGACGACGCTGTAGTTCGCGGCGACGCGTACGGCGAACGTGTGGACGCCGTCGGTCACGGCACGCGTCGTCACGATCGCCGGGTCGCCCTCTACGAGGACGCGCTCGTAGCCCGATCCATCGAGCTTCGCGCGCGCGACCGCGCCAAAGCCCTGCTTGTCGACGTCCGTCTCCTCGACCCAGTGGATCCACCCGCCGTGGGCGAAGGGGTAGCGCGGCTGCGGCAGCCCCGTGACGATCGCCGTGACCGCGCCGCCGTCGGGGCTGGCGAGGAACACGCCGGAGTCGTCCGATTGCGTCGAGAACACGATCCCCTCGGGCAGAGGCAGGATCCCGAACACCCCGTGCTGCTGGGACGCGATGGTGATGCGCGTCCCATCGGGCCGACGCCGGATGATATCGCGCGCCGCGACGGGTCCGCCCCCTTGCGTCCAGTAGAGGCCCGACGCGTCCGCCGTGAGGTTGAAGAGCTGCGGGATCTTCTCCGTCAGCGCCTCGGGCGCTCCGCCCGCTTTGGAGACGCGCCAGACGACGTTGTCGTCCGCGTAGTAGACGAAGTCTCCGAACGCCGTCACCGCGCCCGCGAGCGCCATGGGCGACGTGGCCGTGAGCAGCGTGGCCTCCGCGGTGTCCAGATTCGCCGCCATCACGCGGTGATCGCGCGTGACGTAGAAGACCTGCTCCCCCTCGGCCACGAGGAACTCCACCCCCGGACTGTCTGCCTCGAGCGTCGTCGGCGAGCAGCCCCCCTCACCGCTGCTCGCGCTGCTCGACGCCTCCGCGGTCGAGGCGACCGCCTCCGCGTCCTCGCGGAGCGACGTGCGAGCGCCGCAGGCGGGGAGCGCGATCGAGGCGACGAGGGCGAGCCGCACGCGCACGGTCCCTCGGGTATACCTCACGGGGATGGAACCTCTAGGCGAGAAGACGAGCCGTGCGCCGAACGGGTGGCCGCGGGTCGCGACCGTCGCGGCAATCCTCGCCGGGCTCGCCGCGTGCTCCGCGCCGCAGACCGGCGAGCCCTCGGTCTCGGCGGTGGCGTCCCAACGCGCGCCGCGAGCCCCGGCGGCCTCCGCCTCCTCGAAGCGGGACGTGGCAGCGCCTGCCCCCGTTCGCGCGACTTCGCGGCAGCGTCGCCAAGGTGAAGCCGGGCATGGACGCCGCGGACGCAGGCGCTCCTCGGCCCGCCCGACGACGTGCGCACTAAGCGGACGATCCCGGGGGATCATGCCGGCGGATGCGCACGGCGACGATCTGGCGGTATGGACCTATGGGCACATGACGTTCGCCACCTGGGAGCGTGCACTTGCAAGCAGACAATCGCGTGCAGTACGTGTTCGGCGGAAAAGGAGCGCCCCAAGCTCGACTCTAGAGGCGGCGCTGCGCGATCTCCTCCGCACGATCGACGCCGTCCCGTCGTACAACTCCGTCGGGCATCCGCTCCGGCTGATCCGGCGGGGTCAACGCCCTCCAACCCTCGGCAAGACCACCGCGATCGCGGTGCTCACGAGTACCTCCGCGTGAGCTCGTCCTTCGAGGACGGCGGGCGCGAGGGTGTCTTCCTGGTCCTGCGCACGCTCTTCGACCCTCCCGCGGACACCGGCGTGTTCCCTCACATGGCGGTCGGAGAGCCGAGCCCCGGGTTCCCCAAGAACGATCGCGACGCGCCCCGGTTTCCGGTCGTGATCCTCGACGACATCCCGTTCAACGTCGTGCGCGGCTACGCGCTCGGCGGCCTCCCCGAACCGCCGGAGGCCCACCTCGCGTGGATGCGAGATCACGCGACGCTGCGCGCGGCGAAGCTCGAGCCCACGTCCACCCCCATCGACACGCTCCGCGTCGCGGTGGGTTCACCGAGCACGACGCTCGTCCGCGCGCTCGGCTTCGCGGACGGCGATCGGAGGATAGCCATGGAGCAGGGCGTCACTTCCTCGAGAGCGTCGTGCCGTTCACGTTCAACGCGTCGCTCCCGCCGGAACGACGCGTGGCGCGTGTTCAATCCGAGCGCGCCATGACCCTGACGTGGTCGAGCGCGGACGATGACTATCGAGCGAAGGCGCCCTGGAGCCCATCGGTGCTAGGGTGTCCTATGGGTTTCAGGAGAAACAACGCCGCCGCTCAGCGCGCTCGCGGCCCGGCGCGAGTTGGAAGACGTGCAGCGCCGCGCCTTCACGCCGAGATCCCCACGTTGACGGCCTTGTCGCTGGAGTTCGAGGAGCGGCGCGAGCGCGAGCGGCGCGAGCGGCCGTCGGACGCGCGGTGCGCCAGTACATCCGCCGAGTCGTCGTCGAGCATGCGCCAGCGCTGTTTCAGATCCCGTGCGGGAACCGATCGTGCCAGGGTGGAGGGCACGACCTGACCCGCGAGATCATGAGCGCGCTCCGGACCAGTGAGCGCACCGGGCAGGCCGACGCCACGTTCGGCGGGACGGACGCGTGCACGGGCTACGACGGGAGCGGACAGCGCTGCGATCTTTCCCTGCAGTACCGTGCGAAGGCGAAGTTCACCCTCCGCACAGCTGAGCCGTTCCGTTTTTCCCGTCGAAGGGGGTGGTGGGTCCGCTCGATGGACTAGGGCATCTCCGCGACGTCCTTTGCTCGCCGATCGTCACGCCCGGAGATTGCGGCTTTCGATGACCGGGATGACATGGCCGTCGACGCGGCGGTTCACCTCGGTGGGTGAGGCCTTCGATTCGACGCCACCGTCCGATGCCTGGCTTCATCGAACGGTGGCATGGCCTCCTCGGAGGCCCGTGTCCGAAGCCCCGAAAGCAACAAAATGGGAAATCGTCTCTACGTCGGAAACCTCTCGTACAACACCACCCAAGCCACGCCCAGGCCGCGTTCTCCGCGTGCGGCGAAGTGCGAGGTCGCCATGCCCACCGATCGTGAGATCGGCCAACCCCGCGGCTTCGCGTTCGTCACCATGGGCACCGCGAGCGCGGCGACCGCTGCGATCGCGCAGCCAACGGCTCGACCCTCGACGGTCGTCTGCTCAAGGTGAACGAGGCGCAGGAGCGCCCGGCGCGCGGGGGTGGCGGCGGCGGCGGCGGGCGCTGGCGCTGAGGAACGAATCCTCCGCGAGAGGATTCACCTGCTGGAGAGGAGCGCGGCAGACCTGGGGCCGACAAGCGAAACAAGGAGCGCGCGAGGTTGCAGAAGCAAGCCGACAAGGCAGCGGATCGAGCCTCGCGCAAGCGAACGAAGGGTGAAGGTTCGAAGGACTATCCGCCGGGCGTCGATCCAGACATCGCTGGGATCGTCCCCGGACCAACCGATCGCCGAGGAGGCGTGACACCTGCAGCGCGCGGCCACTCCGGCCGCGCGGTCCTCCGGGTCACACTTCACCGCCGCGCTCGCGCTCGAGAGCGCGGCGTGCGGCGGCGCGAAGAAGGAGGAGATCCTCCCTCCCGGGCCACGCACGGGGACGTGCGCGTCGAGCAGCGTCGAACGGACGGACGGCGCGCCATCGACCGGCGTCACGTGCGAGGCGGATCGACAAAAGGAGCTCGCGTGGCGTGACACCGCCTGCGCGATGGAGGACGCGGCCTCGTGCCGCGAGCTCGCGACGATGGTTGGCTACGGCCGGGGCGCGCGCGCGCGCGTGGATCGCGCGAAGCCCTACGCGGAGCGCGGCTGCGCGCTCCGGGACGGCGCGGCGTGCCGCCTGCGGGCGCTCTTCGACGCGGACGCCCCGAAGGAGAGCGCGTCATGGCTCGCGCTCGGGTGCGAAGAAGGGGACGGCTGGAGCTGCTTCGCGCTCACGGGACTGACGGCGTCGGGCCTCGCGAAGAGCGATCGCGACCTGCTCGAGGACGGCTGCGATGGCGACGCCCCCTCCGTGGAGGCGTGCACGCTCGCGGCGCTCCGCGCGCTCGCGCGGGGCGACGCAGCGTCGGTGCGCGAGGCCATCCGACTCCTCGAGCAACCGCGCGAGGATACGGCGCTCTTCGGGGCGTGCGACCTGCACCACACGTTGATGAAGCGACTCTCCTTCCGGAGCAGCGGCTGCGACTTCGCGATGCAGTCGTGCCCCGCGGGATGCGACGCGCAGTGCGACGCGGAGATCATCGAGCGTCGCACCTGGCTGAAGTCCACGCTCGAGGCGGGGTGCGGCGCCGGAGATCTCGTCTACTGCGACGGCCTCGGCCGACTCCTCGCGCGAGGCGCGTGGCGGTCGCACCTCGGGACGATCCTCGAGCCCGACGCGAAGGCCGCCGAGCCGGTGTTCACGAAGAACTGCGACGCGGGCTTCATGCCGAGCTGCGAGGCCGTGGGCGAGCTCCACGAAGCCGCGGCCTATGCCGTCACCGACGAGGCGGCCGCGAAGATCGAACGGGCGAAGGCCCACGAGCTCTACGAGCGCGCGTGCTCCGGCAACCTCGCGTCCGCGTGCTTTCGCGTGGCGGAGAGCGCCGCGCCGCTCGCGGGCATGGCGGAGTACCGAAAGGCCTGCAAGCTCGGCATGCGAGGGCTCTGCTCGGACCTCGCCGAGATGTACGCGAAGGGGCAGGGCGTCGTGAAGGATGAAGCCGTCGCGCTCGAGATGGCCCTCGCGGCGAAGTGACCTCGACGTCGTGAAGTTGGCCCGATCGGAGTGGGCGGTGTAGCGGCGTTGGGCATGAAGACGACCGCCCTCTCGCTCCTCTCCATCGTGGGTCTCCTCGCAGGCTGCGCCGGAAGCGCGTCGAAGCTCACCGCGAAGGCGCCGGTGACGCACGCCGAGGTGTCGGCGACCGACGAGAAGACGGACACGTTCACCGAGCTCGATCAGGATCTCACCGCGGACGCGGCGGGCGACTCGGTCGTCGACCCGCGCAAGACGGGAGACTTCGTCGTGTTCTCGTTCGAGGGCTCGTACCGCACGGCGCCGCTCGAGCTGACGGAGCGCGTCGTCGACCGCTCCGACAAGGCGATCACCGTCGAGCTCGCGTTCAAGGAGAAGGGCAAGCCGACCGAGACGCTCCAGGTGACGACGAGCCTCGAGCTCGCGCACGCCGGCGAGGTCCTCGGGGTGAAGCAGATCGACGCGAAGGGCAAGGCGACCCCGGTCGAGCGCGCGAAGTACGACACCCTCATGGCGATGACGGTCGCGTCGACGGACGTGAACGACGCCGAGCTCCTCAGCGTCCCGGCGAAGGTCAACGTGTCCGGCAAGGATCTCGCCGTCACCGCGACGACGTACCGCGTGAAGATCGGCGCGGCGCAGGCGACCCTGCAGACCCTCTCGAGCGACGACTTCGCCTGGGGTGACGTCGGCGGCGAGATCCGCATCGATCAGGGCGGCGTGTTCTACAAGGCGACCCTCGTCCAGATGGGCGCCGATCCGTCCAGCGTCGCCTCGGTCGACACCGCGACGAAGGCGAACTGACCGAGCGCGCTCGCCCAGCTTTCGTCTTCGGAAGAGCTCGGCACGAGGCGCACGGTGGAGAGGGAGGGCGAGCTCCTCGAGGTGACGCGTTCGGAGCGCGATCCCTGGCGGAGGAGGCTCACCTGGGGGATGGTCGCGAGCGCGCTCCTCGCGGCGCTCGCGATCGGCGCACCGATCGCGCTGTCCGGCGCCGCGTCCGATGGATGGGTCGCCCTCGCGACGACCGCGATCCTCGCCGCGGTCGGCTTCGGCGTGGGCGCCTCGGCCTCGAAGGGCAGCACCGTGTCCGGGGGAAAGGGCCGGTTCTCCATCGCGGAGGATCGCGTGCGCATCACGTCGAGCGATGGCGCGACCCACGAGATCGCACCGGGCGACGTGGAGCGCGCGGCGCTCGAGACTGAGGACGCGCTCGTCCTCCAGCAAAAGCGCGGCCCGGGCCTTACGCTCCGCGCGGCGAGCCGCGCGGCCCTCGAGCCCCTCCTCGAGCATTTCGCCGGCTCGGTCGACCTCGTCCACCGCATCCGCTTGTTGAGCCCGCTCGACCGCGGGGCGTCCTGCTTGCGCGTGGCGATCGGCGTCGCGCTCCCGTTCCTCGGCATCGGCGCCGTGGCCTCGTGGATCGGCGCGTGGAGCTCGCTCGGTGAGTCGAAGCCCGCGGCGACGGCGACGATCGCCGGGATCGCGCTCGGGCTGACGTTCCTCCTCGCGACGCTCGTCTGGAGCCTCCGCAAGAAGGATCTCCGCGTCGGCGCGGACGGGCTCACGTACCAGATCGTGCGCAACCACTTCGTGCCGTACTCGTCCGTCCAGAAGGTCGAAGTGATGGGAGGCTCCGTCCACGTCACGCTCGACGACGACTCCACGATCGAGCTGCCGGTGGTGTTCTCGGGGGCGAACCTCGCGGTCCGGGCGCTCGTGGATCGCATCGACCGCGCGCGCCGCCGCGCCGGAGCGAGCGCGGCGCTCGCGCGCACGAAGCTCACCGCGCTCGATCGCGCCGGTCGCTCCGCGGACGCGTGGCGAAGCGATCTCACCAAGATCACCGCGGGCGGGGGGGACTACCGCGTCGCCACGTTCGATCGAGACGAGCTCACGCGCCTCGTCGACGACGGAGGCGCCCCACCCGAGCGCCGCGTGGCGGCCGTGCTCGCGCTCCGCGGCGTCGACGAGGGAGTGAAGCGTCGGGTGCGCGTCGCCGCCGCCGCGACCGCGGATCCCGATCTCCGAGCGGCGCTCGAGGCGGCTGCGGAGGGCGAAATCGCGGAGGAGGCGCTCGCGCGCGCCTCGATCAAGCGGGAAGACTGATGCGCCGCGCGCGCGGCCCGCGCCGCGCGCTCCGCCTCACGGGACGATCGTGTAGCGACCGTCCGCGTCCTCCCTCACGCGTCCCTCCCGCACGAGCTTGATGAGGTGCGCCTCGAGGCTCATCCGCGCGATGGGGTGCACGTTCGGCGGGACGTCCGCGTACGCGACGGAGACGAGCTCGTCGAGCGTCCCGGGGTGATCCGTCACGGCGCGGACCACGGCGCCCTCCCGCATGTATCGGTGGGCGATGTAGCCGCGGAAGAGCTTCGAGGGCGCCGCGATCTCGCCACCATGCGCGGGCAGCGCCACCGCGGCCTCGAGCCGCGCGAGGCGCTCGAGCGAGGCGAGGTACTGGATCATGTCCCCGTCGTTCTTCTCGACGAGGATCGTGCCGACGCTCGCGACCATGTCGCCGACGATCACGGCGCCGAGCGACCGCTCCCACAGGCACAGGTGTCCGGGCGCGTGCCCCGGCGTGTGGAGCGCCTCCCAGCGCGTCGGCGTCGGGCCCTCGAGCGTGATGATCTCGCCCTGGGCGACCAGCCGGTCGACCTTCGCGTCGAGCCAAACGGGCAAGCGCGCCGCCGTCTTCTCGTGCGCCCAGAGCGGCAGCCCGAGCGCTTCGCGGAAGAACGCCGCGCCGCCCACGTGGTCGGGGTGGTGATGCGTCGCGAAGATCCCGACGAGCGTGCACCCCTGGGACACGAGGCCCCGCGCCCACTCGAGCCACGCCCGCTGCTCGTCTTCGTACGGGGTCGCCGGCTCGACGAGGACGACCTCGCGCGTGCCGATCGCGTAGCTCTGGGTGTGCGTCGCGGGCGGGAGCGTGGGCGTCCTCGCGGAGAAGGACGCCCAGCCGCGCGAGAGATCGACGGTCTCCGGGCTCACCGTTCGACGACGAGCGCGAGGCCCTCGCCGCCGCCGATGCAGAGGGTCGCGAGGCCGCGCTTCTTGTTCTGGTCCTTCATCGCGTAGAGCAGCGTGGTCAGGATGCGCGCGCCGCTCGCGCCGATCGGGTGCCCGAGGGCGACCGCGCCGCCGCGCACGTTCACGGTCTTGGGATCGAGCTCACAGAGCTGCGAGACGACCATCGCGACCACGGCGAACGCCTCGTTGATCTCGTAGAGGTCGATGTCCTTCGTCGCGATCCCGAGCTTCTCGGACGTGTTCTTGATGGCCGCGGCGGGCGCGGTCGTGAACCACTCCGGCGCCTGGGCCGCGCCGCCGTACCCGACGATGCGCGCGATCGGCTCGAGCTTGTGCGCCTTCACGGCCGCCTCGCTCGCGAGGACGAGCGCGCTCGCGCCGTCGTTGATCGACGACGCGTTCGCCGCCGTGATCGTCCCGTCCTTCGAGAACGCGGGCTTCAGCGAGGCGAACTTCTCCGGCTTCCCCGCGGGCGGGCCCTCGTCCTCGCTCACGACCGTGGGCTCGCCGCGCTTCTGCGGCACGCTCACGCCGACGATCTCGGCCTTGAACGCCCCCTCCTTCTGCGCCGCGACCGCCTTCCGGAAGCTCTCCTTCGCGAACTCGTCCTGCGCCTCGCGCGTGAACTTGTACTCGCTCGCGCACTTGTCCCCGGCGTTCCCCATGTGGAAGTCGCCGTACGGATCCCAGAGGCCGTCGTGGATCATCCCGTCGACCAGCTTGCCGTGGCCCATCCGGTACCCCGTGCGCGCCTGCGGGAGGTAGTACGGCGCGTTCGACATCGACTCCATGCCGCCCGCGACGACGATCTCCGCGTCCCCGAGGGCGATGGATTTCGCGCCGAAGACCACCGCTTGGAGGCCCGAGCCGCAGACCTTTCCGACGGTGGTCGCGGGGACCTTGTGCGGGATCCCCGCGTAGATCGCCGCCTGACGAGCCGGCGCCTGGCCGACGCCCGCCGTGAGGACGTTCCCCATGAAGACCTCGCCCACCTGATCGGCTGCTAGAGTGGACTGCTCGAGCGCCGCGCGGATGGCCGCCGCGCCGAGCTGGGGCGCGCTGACGGTCGAGAGGGCGCCCTGGAACGCTCCGATGGGGGTTCGTTTCGCGGCGACGACGTACACGGCTTTAGGCAGGGACATGGCTCACCTTCGGAAGAGAGTGTTGGATCACCCGAGCGAGCGGGGCGCGCTCGATCCGGGCGCGGCTCCGCGCAGGGCATCACGTAGCCTCCCGCATCGAGCGCGACAAGCCGGACGGGCCGCAGCCGCGATCGGCGCGATCGCGGTCCAGCTCGCGTGCGCTCCCCCATCCGAGAAACCCGCGACCGAGAAGCCGCGCACGAGCGCCGCAGCGAACTACGCGCCGCCCCCGGGCCCCGCGAGCGGCCCCGCCGCATCGAGCGCCGCCCCGATCGCGCCTCCCCCGCCCTCGGCGCTCGTGGCGAAGGACCCGCCGCCGCCCGCGGATCCCGGCCCGTTCTTCCCGCACACCGACTGGTGGGGGGACGAGGCGGAGGCGGGCGTCGCGCGGGATCGCGGCGCGAAGTCGCGCCGGACGGAGAAGGTGACGAAGCTCTTCGCGGACGCGGGCGTGAAGTTCCCCGCCGCGGAGATCCTCTTCCGCGTGTTCAAGAAGGAGTGGAAGCTCGAGGTCTGGGCGAACGACGAGAAGGGCACCGCGCTCAAGCCCATCGCGACGTACGGCATCTGCATGATCTCGGGGATCCTCGGGCCGAAGCACCACGAGGGCGATCTCCAGGTTCCGGAGGGGTTCTACACGCTGAACTACATCACGACCGCGACCAACTACCACCTCGCGATGTACGTGAACTACCCGAACCCCTGGGACAAGCGACAGTCCCCCGTCTCGCCCGGCAGCGACATCCTCGTCCACGGCTCGTGCGCGTCGATCGGGTGCGTGTCGATGGGCGACGAGACGATCGAGGAGCTCTGGACGATGGCGTCCCCGCTCTACGCGAAGAACGGCAAAATCCAGATGCACGTGTTCCCCGCGCGCGACATGAAGGCGGTCGAGGCCGACCCCGAGATGGCGGCGAACGTGAGCTTCTGGAAGATGATCGAGCCGACGCTCGCGAAGTTCGACAAGGACCACCTCCTGCCGACGGTCTCGTTCAATCCACAGGGAAAGTACGTCGTGGACGGACAGGTCCTCGACCTCGTGGATTGAGCTCCGAGGCGCGCGCGAGGGCCTTCGACGCGCGTCCGCGCGCGCCATTGTTCGGGAGAACCGAACGCGCTCATCGCGAAAATGCGGATCGCGCGGATCGTCGAATCCGCTACTTTGGGAGCATGAAGAAGGCGTTCTTGATCGGCTTTTGGGGTGTGGCCGTCGCGGCCACGGGCTGCGACACGTCGACCGGCGACGCGACCGGTGGAGCGGGCGGGAGCGGGACGACGAGCGCGACGACCGGTTCGTCGATGAGCACCGGCACCACGACCGGCACGTCGACCGGGGCGTCGATGTCGAGCACGTCCAGCGGGATGACCGCGGCCCCGACGGTCTCGTTCGAGGTGAACCCGACGACCATCAAGGCGGGGGCCAACACGGAGGCGACCGTGACGGTGACGAACTTCACGCTCGTCCCCCCGCAAGCGACCAACGTCGACGGCGAAGGGCACTATCACATCTACCTCGACCAGCAGACGAGCTACCTCGTCGCGGGGCAGACGCCGACCATCACGGTGAAGATCCCCGCCGGCACCGCGCCCGGCCCGCACACGCTCCGCATCAACCTGAGCGACAACAAGCACAAGGCGCTCAACCCACCCGTCGAGGATGTCATCGACATCACGGTGGAGTGACGTGCGCGAGCGCCTCTTCGCGGCCGGCGCGGCGGCCCTAGCGTTCGCGCTCGCCGGGTGCGACGTGGCCGAGAAGGCGCCGACGTTCACCCAGATCAACGAGACCATCCTCAAGCCCAACTGCACCTTCGCGTGCCACTCGGGCGGCGTGGACGCAGCGGGTCGGCTCGACCTCGAGTTCACGCCGTACGAGGCGCTCGTCGGCGCGGCAGCAGCGAGCGACGAGTGCGCCACGAGCCCGATGAAGCGAGTCGTCGCCGGGGACCCCGAACAGAGCCTCTTCTACATGATGAGCTTCGCGAAGCTCCACGGAAAGGAGGCCCCCTGCGGCGGGGTCATGCCGCTCGGAGAAGACCGGCCGAGCCTCACCGCAGACGAGCTCGAGGGCGTCCGTCTGTGGATCTCGAACGGGGCGCCGAACGACTGACGACCGTCAATGCGCGCCGCCACGCGTCGCGCGGGCGTCCCACAAGCGCAGCGCGAGGAGCAGGCCGACGAACATGAGCGGCACCATCGCGATCGGCCACTTCCACCAGTTCGTCGGATCCTTTTGGGCATCTCCGGACGGCACGAGCTCCTTCAAGACGAGCGCCTGCACGGCCGTGCCCAGGTAGACGAAGCCGTCGATGATGCCGACCGCCACGCCGACGTTCTTCTTGCCGCCGAAGTCCATGCTCGCGGTGCCGGAAAGCATGCCGTGGACGCCGATCACGCAGAGTGACGCGAAGATCAACGCCCAGCCGAGCCCGCCGTTCGTGAGCGTGTAGCACATGCCCACCGCGCCCCCGAGCATGCCCAGGTAGAGGATGCTCGAGACGGGGCCGCGCCGGGATCCGAACACGTGATCGCTGATCACGCCCGCGAACATGCCGCCCAGAATCCCGGCGATGCAGTTCATCATCCCCCAGTTCGCGTGGACGAACTGATCCTTCTTCACGCCGGTCTCCTTCGCGAACACCGGCCCCCACTTCATCACCGCGTTGCGGAGGTAGCCGGAGCAGAACTCGATCACGGCGATGATCAGAATCACCTTGCTCGTGAGCATCCGCCGCGCGACCTGGAGCACGGAGAGCTTCTCTCCCTCGACCGTCGCGTCCCCGGGGTCGAAGTCGCGCTGCCCCGCCTCTCCCGGCGTGTCGCGCACCAGCGCGAAGTCGACCGCAGCGAGGACGAGCAGCGCGATCGGCGGGATGAAGAACACCCACTGCGGCTGCCCCGGGAATGCGTCGGCGATCTTCGGGCCCCAGTCGTACGCGAAGTACACGCCGAGCGAGATCAGGATGCCGAAGATCCCGCCGAACGTGCCGCGCTCCCGGATGTGGAACCATGCGGCGTTGACCTTCACGATGCTGACGGCGCCGAAGCTCTGGAAGTACATGTTCGCCGCATAGGCGATCGAGAACGACGCCACGCTCGACGGCTCGAACGGCTTCAGCGCCAATACGCCGAGGACCACGTTCATCGCGGCCGAGCCCACCGCCGCGATGAGCAGCGTCTTGCGGCCGCCGATCTTGTCCGCGAGCGGACCGTTGATGACGAACGCGAAGCCGTAGACGATGGCTCCCCAGAAATCGATCGTGCCGTACGCGTCGTTCGTCAGGTGGGCGGCGTTCTTGAACGCGGTGAGGTTGTACCGGCCCATGTAGAGGAACGCGTACGTGAGCCCCGCGGGGAGCCAGTTCCAGAGCCGCCTCCGGAGGAATCCCTTCGTGTGGCCAACCTCCACCTTGGGGAGCCGCCGGAGGACGAACGCGATGACCCCGAGCAGGACGAGGATGGGGATCAGCTCTTGGGCCCATTTCGGGAGCGACGAGTACGACGGCATCGAGGAACGGCAGCGTATTCGAGGGCTCCCGTCACGCGAAGGAATCGTTGTTGGATTCCGATGCGAGGCACGTCAAAGTGGGAGCAACGCTCGGAGACGGCCCCATGCTCATTCGTAGGTTCGGTTGGTCCCGTGGGATCGCGGGGTTCTCGGCGGGTCTCGCCCTCGCCGCGTCGGGGTGCGCGAGCAAGCCGGTGAAGCAGGAGTTCGTCGGGACGGTGCCGGATTGGAGGTCCCTCATCCCCGCGCAGACGTCGACCGCGCCGGCCGAACCAGCCCCGCCGATCGAGGACCGGGGGAAGGCGGACGACATCCAGCCCACGAGCGACACGAACGCTCCGCCTCCGACCACCCAGCCCGATCCGCCCGAGGACCCGTCGACGTTCGCGGGGTACGTCGATCAGATCAAGACCGTGATGCCGGACACGTCCGGCGGCGTGGCGACCGCGCTCCGCATCGAGAACCAGACGACGGGCACCCGCACCTCGTACATCTTCAAGACGTCGACGAACTTCGACTCGTTCGCGGACGGCGCGTTCTACTTGGCGATCCTCTCGCGCAACAACGAGGACCTCTACATCCGCATCCCGAAGCTCCGGCCTGGGCACTACGAGTGCCCGGATTTCGATCTCCTGCTCGGTGAGTCGGACAAGCCCCTCAGCGATCCCGAGACGGCGCAAGCCGCGAACCCCGGGGGCTCCTGCGAGCTCGACCTCTATCCGGGGAACAACCCCACCGACATCCAGGGCAAGTTCACCGGCCGGCTGATGTTCAACAGCGGGGAGTTCTCGTACACGATCGAGTCCGGCTACTTGTACGCGCGGGACGCGCTCTCACACGAGTACAAGCCCGAGAAGCCGCGCTACCCGACCAACCCCACCGGCGGCGGCGTCGTCGGGCCGGGGCCGCAGAACCCGAACCAGCCCCACAACTACCACCGCTGAGCGCCGCTCACTTGAACACGGCTTCGCGGCGCTCGATGAAGCTCTGCACACCCTCGCGCGCGTCCTCGCTCGACATGATCTTGGGCAGCGTGTCGAGGAGGTGAGCGCGCGCGCTGTCCGTGCCCTCGGACATTTCGAGGCGCGCGTTCTCGAGCGTGGTGCGCACCGCGGTCGGGGATTGCTTGGCGATGAGCGCGGCGATCTCGGCGGCCCGCTCGACCTGCTGACCGACGGGGACGACCTCCTGCACGAGGCCGATGCGCAGCGCGACCTCCGCGCCGAACTCCTCGCCGGTGAGGAGGAAGCGCATCGCGTTCCTTCGCCGAGGTGCCGAGGGGCGCGCATCGTGGCGCCGCCGAACGGCACGATACCGCGACCGACCTCAGCCGAGCTGGCGGAAGCGGACGTCCGTCGCCGCGACGACGATGTCGCTCGCGAGCGCGAGCTCGATCGACAGCGTGAACGCGATGCCCTGGAGCGCGATCACGACGGGCTTCGGGACGCGCGGGCCCCACATCGCGAACGGATCGTACGCGTGCGCGCCGCCGAGCGCCTTCGGGCCGTGCTCGAGGACCGCCGGCCCCACCTCCGTGAGCTCGAGGCCCGCGGAGAAGTGGGCGCCGTGCGCGAAGACGACGCCGGCGCGGATCGTGGGGTCGTCCCCGAGGCGCTGGTACGCGGCGCCCAGGGCGTCGATCATCGCGAGGTCGAACGCGTTGCGCTTCTCTGGGCGCTGGATCCCGATGAGGAGGACGTGGCCGCGCTGCTCGATGCTGACTCGATCCGTCATGCGGCTGACGTCGCCCTCCGCGCGAGGCGCGTCAAGCCGGTCACCGCGTCACGCGCGCCTCGGCGCCTCGCTTCCAATCCTCCGCCCAGGGGACGTGCGCGGCGTCGTCACCGTCGCGTCCCCACGAGTAGTAGCGCTTGGGACCGCGCGGGGAGTTCTTGAAGTCGAGGCAAAGGTCGAAGTTCCGATCGTCCGAGCACGCGGAGATCTCGAACTTCGTCTTCATGCGCGAGTCGTCCTGGAAGAAGTGCACCTCGACGGCGCCCCCTTGCCGCTCGAACTCGAAGAATTCCATCGACGCCTTGTAGCGCGACCCGTGCTCGTAGACGCCGAACCCGCTGCCGAAGAAGAGGATCAGATCGACCTCGTCGCGCGGCTTGCCCGGGTAGCGATCGAGCCACAGGCGGCCGATCAGGGACCGCGGGTTCGCCGCGCTCGCCTCCGAACCGCCGCTCGACGCGACCAGCGCGATCGGCGCCGCGACCGCGGCACCTACGAGGAGGAGCGCTCCGAAGAGCGCGACGAGCGGCCGCTTGGCCGCGAGCTTGAGGAGTTGGAGTCGCATGACGCGAGGCTCGCAGATCGTCCGACGCTCGTCTGCAACCTCGAGCGCCCTTCGCGGGGGCGCCACTCGCGCCCCTCGGTCATCGCGCGGCCTCCGCATCGCCCGGCGGTGGGGGCTCGGAGGGCACGGGGGGAGACTCGACGAGCGGCAGCGAGATCCGGAAGAGCGCGCCACCCCCGGGCCGGTTCGTGACCGCGATGGCGCCGCCGTGCGCCTCGACGATCCCGCGACAGATCGCGAGGCCCAGCCCCACGCCGCCCGGTCGCTCTCCAACCCCTCGGTAGAACTTCTCGAACACGCGCTTCTGGGCGGCCTCGGGGATCCCGGGCCCATGATCGGCCACGTCGATCTCGATGGCGCCGTCCGCTCGGCGCGCACCGACCTCGATGGGTGATCCATCGGGCGTGTACTTCGCGGCGTTCTCGAGGAGGTTCACGAAGACCTGGCCGAACACGACGGGATCGACCGCGACGAGCGGCAGATCGGCGGGGAGGTGGATCTCGAGCGGACGCCCCGCGAGGCTCTTCTCCACGCGCGCGAGCGCCGAGCCGACGACCTCTTCGATCGGGACCCACTCGCGCTTCACGGCGACGCCTCCCGAGTCGATCCGCGTCATGTCGAGCAGGTTCGTGAGGAGCCGCTCGAGGTGATCCGCCTCGTCGCAGATCGCCGTCAGGAGCTCCACGCGCTGCGGCTCGTCGAGGCGCTCGGACGCGTCCAGCAGCGAAGTCGCGGCGCCCGTGATCGCCGCGAGCGGCGTGCGAAGATCGTGGGACACCGCCGAGAGGAGGGACGCTCGGAGCTCCTCCGTCTTCGCGCGGAGCGCGGCGACGCGCGCCTCCTCGGCGAGGCGCGTGCGCTCGATCGCGAGGCCCGCCTGGCGCAGCAGCGCGTCGAGCAGGTCTCGCTGCTCGCGGTCGATTCGCGCGTCGTCCCCACGCGGCCGCAAGGCGATGACGCCCCAGGTCGCCGTCGCCGACGCCATGGGCGCAGCGAACACCTTCGCGCCCGCGAGCGTATCGGTGCCGAGCCCCGCGACCCGCCCATGCTCGAGCACCCAGGAGGCGACCGTCTCGTCCTGCGCTTCGACCGCTCTGTCCGCGTCGACGCGCACGAGGCGCGACCGATCGGCCGTCCCGGGAGCGATCGACTCGGGCGCTCCGCCCGAGAGCCACACGGCGGCGTCGCACTCGAGGGTCGTCTCCACGTGGCGGCGGACGACCCGAGCGATCTCCTCCGCGCTCGACGCGCCGGCGATGGCCCGCGTCAGGGCGTAGAGCATCGCGGTGCGCTCGGCGCGCAGCCAAGCGGCCCGCTCCTGCCTTCGGATCCGCAGCATCAGGCCGCTGAGGAGCACGCCGACCACGAACATCATCGCGAACGTGAAGACGTGACGAGCGTCGGTGACGACGAGCTCGTAGAGCGGGGGCACGAAGAAGAAGTCGAGCGCGCCCACCGCGAGCGCCGCCGTGAAGACGCTCGGCCACCGACCGAACCGCATCGCGACCGCGCCGATCGCGAGGAGGTACAGCATGACGACGTCCGCGAGGTCGAGCCGAGCGCGGATCGACACGCCGAGCCCCGTCACGGCGAGGATCCCGAGCGTCGCGAGCGCGTAGGGCGCGAGCGCCAGAGGTTTGGGCGGGTCCGGCCGCGCCCGTGGCTCCTCCGTCGGCCGGGTCTCGTCGTCGGTCCCCGAAGTGACCAGCACGTCGACGTTCCCGCTGCCCCGCACGACCGCGTCGAGCAGCGATCCCCGCACGAAGTCGCGGAGCCGCGAGTGGGTCGGCTTCCCGATCACGATGCGCGTGACGTTCTGCTTCGCGGCGCAGTCGATCAGGGCGCGAGGGATGTCGTCGCTCGTGAGCCGGAGCACGGCGGCGCCGAGATCCGCGGCGAGCCCGAGGTTCGCGTCGAGCCGCGCACGCGCCCGAGGGGTCATCGCGGCCGTGGTCGACTCGACGGAGGCGGCGATCCAGGGCGCGCGGAGCCGATCCGCCATACGGCGCGCGGCGCGGACCAGCGCCGCCGACGCCGGTGATGGGCCGACCGCGACGAGGATCCGCTCGCCCGACGCCCACGTCGTCGCGATCGCGTGCTCCTTGCGGTACTCGCGCACGTCACTGTCGACGTGCTGCGCGGTCTGCCGGAGCGCGAGCTCGCGGAGCGCGAGGAGGTTGCCCCGGCGAAAGAAGCGCTCCTTGGCGCGCGCGGCCTGCTCGGCGAGGTAGACCTTCCCGTCGGACAGCCGCTGCAGGAGATCGTCCGGCGGAAGATCGACGAGCTCGATCTCGTCCGCGCGCTCGAGCACTCGGTCCGGCACGGTCTCGCGCACCCGAACCTGCGTCACCTCTCGGACGACGTCGTTCAGGCTCTCGACGTGCTGCACGTTGAGCGTCGTGTGGACGTCGATCCCCGCGTCGAGCAGATCCATGACGTCCTGCCAGCGCTTCTTGTGCAGGCTCCCCGGCGCGTTCGTGTGCGCGAGCTCGTCGAGCAGCAGGATGCCCGGCTTGCGCTTCAACGCGCCGTCGAGATCGAACTCGCGGAGCGTCGCGCCGCGGTACTCCACAGAGCGCATCGGCAGCGCCTCCAGGCCCTCGACGAGCGCCGCCGTCTCGGCTCGACCGTGCGTCTCCACGCAGCCGACCACGACGTCCACCCCCTCCTTCTCGAGGCGGCGGGCCGACTCCAGCATCGCGAACGTCTTGCCGACGCCGGGCGCCGCGCCGAAGAAGATCTTGAGCGCGCCCTGTCCGACGCGCGCCTCGTCCGCCTTCACGCGGTCGAGGAGCTCCTCGGGATCGGGGCGGCCGTCCATCACGACTACTCGGCCGCGCTCGCGGACGTCTCGTGCCGCGCGCTCGCCGCCCCTTCGAGGACGACCGCGGACGCTCCGCCGGCGAGCGCATCGAGCGCCTGGTTCAAGAGCAGCGCGCTGACGTGCGGCTCGCCGAAGATCCCGAGGAACCGGCCCTCGACATTCGCGTCGACGAGCGCGCGCACCTTCGACTCGTCGAGGCCGCGCGCGATCGCGACCCGGTGCACCTGGTAGTAGGCCGCAGCCGGGCTGATGTCCGGATCGAGGCCGCTCCCGGACGCACTCACGAGATCGACCGGGACCTCACCCGCCTGCTCCGGATCGGCGGCCTTCAGCGCCTGCACGCGCTCTCGGATCGCGTCGCGGAGCGCGGGGTTGGACGGGCCGAGGTTCGAGCCGCTCGAGCTGCCTGCGTCGTAGGGCGCGGGGCTCGTCGCCGATGGGCGGCCCCAGAAATGACCGGGTTTCGTGAACGACTGGCCGACGAGCTTCGATCCGACGATCTGCCCGTTCGCCGCGACCACGAGGCTGCCTTGGCGCTGCTTCGCAAACACGTTCGCGGCGCTCGTCACGGCGAGAGGATAGAGGAGGCCGCAGACCATCGTGAAGATCGCGAGGAGCACGAGCGCGGGGCGGAGTGTCCTTGTGGGATTCACCGACGCGCCCGAGGCGCGCCCTTCTGCCGAGGCTCCGAGCCGCGGCGCGACCGCGGCTCTCACACGAGGTGGAGGGCCGCGCGCAGCATATCGAGCCCTCTTTTTCCCCGAGCAATTGCGGCCCCAGGTCAGCCCCCCAGAAAAGGGCGGCGGCGATGCAGACGCGCAATCGAACCATGGTTTCCCTAGCTAGCGCCCTTCGGCGGGGCCTCGGGAGAGGACGGGGTTCTGCGATCTCGCCCGTCTCGGCGTCGTCAAGGTGGCGCACCATTGGGTCGAGAAGGGATCAAGATGCGAGTTGCTTTCAGTTGGTCTTCACGATCGTGCCGAGCGTCGTCGTGAATTGCAGGGGCGCGCTCTCTTCGATCCGCTTCTGGAAGACACTCTGCGTCGCCCCATCGAGCCGCGCGTCGAAGAACACAGACAGCTGATCGACCGGGCTGAGGTTCGCGGTCAAGGTGCCGGTGAAGAACGTGATCGGGGTCCCGACGCCCGTCGTGTAGCCCTGGGCGTCGCGGTAGGCCTCCCCGCGCAGCGCGAGTGAACAGATCTTCGCGGGGGTCACGCCCACCGCGAGGGCCGCGCCATACCACAGCGCGTAGTCGCCCCCCGGCTGCTGCTCGGCACCGAAGTCGCCATTGGCGAGGATGCGGAGGGGCTCGACAGGCTTCGCATCGACCACGAGGTCGACGATGTGCTTGAGCCGGCTGTTCGCTCCGTCGACCGCGACGTCGAAATCGCCGCCCGGCTCGCCGCGCGCCGCCACGCACTTACCGCCAGTGAAGGCCGTGTCCGCCGGGCAGCTGACGACCGCCGTGTCCGCCTGCTCCGGACCGATGATGTAGCCGAGCGATGCAGTGATTTTGTCCTTTCCTTTGATCGTCAACTGGAGGCCGCCGCTCTTCCCCGCGTTGTCGTCGAGCGTGTCGTTCCAGCCATTGACCACGATCGCTCGGAGCGTCGCGAGCTCACCGAAGTCGTACTGGACACGGAATCCGGTATGGAACAGAGGCTGAGCGTACCAGTAGAGGACGCCGCGCGTGTAGTTCATGTTGAACTGACTGTCCGCGACCTCGGCCCCGATGAACGTGTCGAACTTACCAAAGTCGAGCGTAAACTGCTTGACCTTCAGTGTCGCGAACGCCTGCTTGATGTTCTCGAGATGGATGGCCGCGTCGGACGCCGCGTAAATGGTTGCAGAGGGTCCAAATCGAACGCCCAGCGTGGCTCCGATCGGTTCTGGCGCGTAGGACAAGTCGGCGCCTATCCAATGGAGGCTCAGGCCGTTGTTCACGTCGTAGGCCCGAAAGCTGTTTCCACCGCCGGTGGGAGTCGGGCCTTCGGGCTGGGGGAAGTTCGTGTTCAAAGAGACATACGCGTCGATGAACGCCGAGAGCTCGATGTTTTCGTACCACCTCTTCGGAGGAGCCTCGGCCTGATTGACGGGCGCATGGTCGCCCTTCGGTGGTTCGCCAGCTGGCGCCGGCTGCGCCGGCGGCGAAACCGGCTCGGCGGGCTGCGCGGGCCGGGGGGGCTCCGCGGGCTGCTCGGGCGTGACCGGTGACACCGGCTGCGCGTGCGCGAGCGACGGCGCGATCAAGAGCCAACCAGCGACGAGGAGTCCTCTGGCGAGCGGACTGCAAACGAGAGTCTCGAACATGATGGGTGCTCCAGTCTCGGAGACGGATGTCCGCTGTTTAGCGAGCGCCGAAGCAGAGCGGGTTCAAGATGGGCCCCAACGGTGTCAAGAACGCATGAGTGAAGCGTCCTGTCGGCTTCGATGACCAATACGAGGTCTCCTTCTTCTCTCACGTCGCGTCCTTCGTCTCGGGGGCCGGCGGCTCGGATGGCACGGGCGGCGCTTCGTCGAGGAGCGGGAGCGAGATCCGAAACAGCGCCCCGCCTTCAGGCCGGTTCGTGACTGAGATGGTCCCGCCGTGGGCCTCGACGATCCCGCGACAGATGGCGAGGCCGAGGCCTACCCCGCCCGCCCGCTCGCCAGCGCCGCGGTAGAACTTCTCGAAGACGCGCTTCTGGATCGCCTCGGGGATGCCGGGGCCGTGATCCGCCACGTCGATCTCGACCGCGCGCTCCGTTCGGCGCCCCGCGATCTCGATCGCCGAGCCGGCCGGCGTGTACTTCGCGGCGTTCTCGAGCAGGTTCACGAAGACCTGCCCGAACACCACCGGATCGACCGCGACGAGCGGGAGATCCGCGGGCAGATCGATCGCGAGCGGATGGCCCGCCAAGGTCTTCTCGACGCGCGCGAGCGCCGATCCCACGACCTCCTCGATCGGGACCCAGTCCCGCTTCACCGCGATCCCACCCGAGTCGATCCGCGTCATGTCGAGGAGGTTCGTGAGGAGGCGCTCGAGGTGATCGGCCTCCTCGCAGATGGCGCTGAGGAGCTCCACGCGCTGCGGCTCGGCGAAGCGCTCGGAGGCGTCCAGGAGAGACGTCGCGGCGCCAGTGATCGCGGCGAGCGGCGTCCGAAGATCGTGCGACACCGCGGACAGCAGGGACGCTCGGAGCTCCTCCGTCTTCGCGCGCAGCGCCGCCAGGCGCGCCTCCTCCGCGAGGTGAGCCCGCTCGATCGCCAGTCCGGCCTGACGCAGCAACGCCTCGAGGAGGTCCCTCTGCTCGCGATCGACGAGCGCCCCTTGGACGCGCGGCCGGAGCGCGACGACGCCCCACGTCGCCGTCGCGGAGACCATCGGCGCGGCGAACACCTTGGCTCCTGCGAGCGTGTCGGTACCGAGCCCAGCGATTTTCCCATGCTCGAGCACCCACGCTGCGACGATCTCGTCTTGCGGGTCGACGGGCGCGTCCGGGTCGATGCGCGCGAGCTTCGATCGCTCGCCGGTCGCCAGCCACACCGTGGCGTCGCAGTCCAGGGTCGTCTCGACGTGTCGACTCACGATGCCTGCGATCTCCTCCGCGGTCGACGCCCCCCGCGATCGCGCGCGTCAGCGCGTAGAGCATCGTGGTTCGCTCGGCGCGGAGCCACGCCGCGCGCTCCTGCCGCCGGATCCGGAGCATCAGGCCGCTCAAGAGCACGCCCACGACGAACATCATCGCGAACGTGAAGACGTGCCGCGCGTCCGTGACGACGAACTCGTAGAACGGAGGCACGAAGAAGAAGTCGAGCGCGGCGACCGCGAGCGCGGCCGCGACCACGCTCGGCCAGCGCCCGAACCGCATCGCGACGGCGCCGATCGCGAGGAGGTAGAGCATGACGACGTCGGCGAGATCGAGGCGCGCCCTCACCGTCATGCCGAGCCCCGTCACCGCGAGGATCGCGAGCGTCCCGATCGCGTAGGGGGCGAGGGCGAGCGGGCTGCCGGGCGCGGCGGCGCGCGAGCCGGGATCGCCGCTCGGTCGAGGCTCCTCCGCGTCGCTGCCCGACGTGACGAGTACATCGATGTTGCCACTGCCCCGCACCACCGCGTCGAGGAGCGACCCGCGCACGAAGTCGCGGAGGCGTGAGTGCGTCGGCTTGCCGATCAGGATCCGCGTGACGTTTTGCTTCGCCGCGCACTCGATCAGCGCGCGCGCGAGGCTGTCGCTGGCGAGGCGGATGACGGTCGCGCCGAGATCCGCCGCGAGCCCGAGGTTCGCATCGAGCCGCGCGCGCGCCGCGGCTGGGAGCGCGGCCGTGGTCGACTCCACCGAGACCGCGATCCAGGGCGACCGAAGCCGATCGGCCATCCTCCGCGCGGCGCGGACCAGACCCGCAGAGGCTGGCGCGGGCCCGACCGCGACGAGGATCCGCTCACCCGACGCCCACGTCGTCGCGATCGCGTGCTCGGTCCGGTACTCGCGTACGTCGCTGTCGACGTGCTGCGCCGTCTGACGGAGGGCGAGCTCCCGGAGCGCGAGGAGGTTCCCGCGCCGGAAGAACCGGTCT
Source organism: Polyangiaceae bacterium (assembly GCA_046351395.1). Taxonomy (GTDB): domain Bacteria; phylum Myxococcota_A; class Polyangia; order Polyangiales; family Polyangiaceae; genus CAYYKK01. The sequence goes on along the minus strand of JAXLYP010000017.1, from coordinate 158,793 downwards.
TCGCGCGCGCGGCCTGCTCGGCCAGGTAGACCTTGCCCTCGGACAATCGCTGCAGGAGATCATCGGGCGGAAGATCGACGAGCTCGATCTCGTCCGCGCGCTCGAGCACCCGATCCGGCACCGTCTCGCGGACCCGGATCTGCGTCACTTCGCGCACGACGTCGTTCAGGCTCTCGACGTGCTGCACGTTCAGCGTCGTGTGGCGTCGATCCCCGCGTCGAGCAGATCCATGACGTCCTGCCAGCGCTTCTTGTGCAGGCTCCCGGCGCGTTCGTGTGCGCGAGCTCGTCGAGCAGCAGGATGCCCGGCTTGCGCTTCAACGCGCCGTCGAGATCGAACTCGCGGAGCGTCGCGCCGCGGTACTCCACAGAGCGCATCGGCAGCGCCTCCAGGCCCTCGACGAGCGCCGCCGTCTCGGCTCGACCGTGCGTCTCCACGCAGCCGACCACGACGTCCACCCCTCCTTCTCGAGGCGGCGGGCCGACTCCAGCATCGCGAACGTCTTGCCGACGCCGGGCGCCGCGCCGAAGAAGATCTTGAGCGTGCCCTTGCCGACCCGCGCCTCGTTCGCCCTGAGGCGATCGAGGAGCTCCTCGGGATCGGGGCGGCCGTCCATCGCCAACTACTCGGCCGCGCTCGCCGAGGTCTCGGGCGCCGCGCTCGCGGATTGATCGGGCGTCGGCACCGGAGCGGGCGCGCCGCCTGCGAGAACGTCGAGCGCCTGGTTCAAGAGCAGCACGTTCACGTGCGGCTCGCCGAGGATCCCGAGGAACCGGCCCTCGACGTTCGCGTCGACGAGCGCGCGCACCTTCGACACGTCGAGGCCGCGCGCGATCGCGACCCGGTGCACCTGATAGTAGGCCGCAGCCGGGCTGATGTCCGGATCGAGGCCGCTGCCGGACGCGGTGACGAGATCGATCGGCACCGGACCCGCTTGATCCGGATCCGCGGCCTTCAGCGCCGCCACACGATCACGGATGGCGTCGTGGAGCGCGGTGTTCGATGGTCCGAGGTTCGAGCCACTCGAGCTGCCCGCGTTGTAGGGCTGGGGGCTCGTCGCGGACGGACGGCCCCAGAAGTGGCCAGGGTTCGTGAAGGACTGTCCAATCAGCCTCGAGCCGACGATCTGTCCGTTGGCCGCGACGACGAGGCTCCCCATGCGCTGCTTCGCGAACACGTTCGCGGCGCCCGTCACGGCGAGGGGATAGAGGAGCCCACAGACGATCGTGAAGATCGCGAGCAGGACGAGGGCCGGTCGGAGTGTCTTCATGGGATTCACCGAGCGCGCCGGAGGCGCTCCTTTCAGCCGAGGTCTGTCCGCGGAGCTCACACGAGGTGGAGGGCCGCGAGCAGCATGTCGATGAGCTTGATGAACGGGAACGGGAGCACCACGCCGCCGAGGCCGTAGACGAGCAGGTTGCGTCGGAGCAGAGCGGACGCGGGCGCTGGCTTGTACTTGATGCCGCGGAGCGCGATCGGGATGAGCGCGACGATGATGAGCGCGTTGAAGATGACCGCGGAGAGCACGGCGCTCTGGGCCGAGTGGAGCCGCATGACGTCGAGCTTCCGCAGCACCGGATAGGTCCCGGCGAACGCGGCGGGGATGATCGCGAAGTACTTGGCGATGTCGTTCGCGATCGAGAACGTCGTCAGCGAGCCGCGCGTCATGAGCATCTGCTTGCCGATCTCGACGATGCTGAGGAGCTTCGTCGGGTTCGAGTCGAGATCGACCATGTTGCCGGCTTCCTTCGCCGCCTGCGTGCCCGTGTTCATGGCGACCGCCACGTCCGCTTGCGCGAGCGCCGGCGCGTCGTTCGTCCCGTCGCCCGTCATCGCGACGAGGTGTCCTTTCCTCTGGTAGTCCTTGATCATCGAGAGCTTCGCCTCGGGCGTCGCCTCCGCGAGGAAGTCGTCGACGCCCGCCTCGGCCGCGATGGCGGCGGCGGTGAGCGGATTGTCGCCCGTGATCATCACGGTCTTGATCCCGATCCGCCGCATCTCGCCGAAGCGCTCCTTGATCCCCTCCTTCACGATGTCGGACAGGGCGACGACGCCGAGCACGCCCTTGCCGTTCGCGACCACGAGCGGCGTTCCGCCCTTCTTGGCGACGGTCGCGACCGCGTCCTTCACCTCGGCCGAGACGGTGTGGCCCTGCGCCGCGACGTACTTGTTGACGGCGTCGGCGGCGCCCTTGCGGATGCTCACGCCGCCGACGTCCACGCCGCTCATCCGGGTCTGGGCCGTGAACGGGACGAACACGGCGCCTTCGACCTTTCTCTCCGCGATCTGGAACTTGTGACGCGCGAGCTCGACGATGCTTCGGCCTTCGGGCGTCTCGTCGGCGAGCGACGAGAGCTCGGCCGCCTCGGCGAGCTCGCGCTCGGAGACGCCGTTCGCCGGGATGAACGCTGTCGCCTGGCGGTTCCCGAGCGTGATCGTCCCCGTCTTGTCGAGGAGCAACACGTCGACGTCTCCGGCGGCTTCGACGGCGCGGCCGCTGGTCGCGATGACGTTCGCCTGGATCATGCGGTCCATACCCGCGATGCCGATCGCCGAGAGGAGACCGCCAATCGTGGTCGGGATCAGACAGACGAGCAGCGCGACGAGGATCGTGAGCGGCACCGGCGAGCCCGCGCCCGCCGACGCGACCGCGTAGATCGAGTACGGGAGCAGCGTGCACGTCGCGAGGAGGAAGATGATCGTCAGCTTCGCGAGCAGGATGTCGAGCGCGATCTCGTTCGGCGTCTTCTTCCGCTTCGCGCCCTCGACCATCGCGATCATGCGGTCGAGGAAGCTCTCGCCTGCGTTCGCGGAGATCTGGAGGATCAGCCAGTCCGAGAGGACGCGCGTCCCGCCCGTGACGGCGCTCCGGTCCCCGCCGCTCTCGCGGATGACCGGCGCGCTCTCGCCCGTGATGGCGCTCTCGTCGACCGACGCGACCCCCTCGACCACCTCGGCGTCGCCGGGGATGTACTCCCCTGCGACGACCAGGACATAGTCGCCCTTCTTGAGCTGCGACGCGCTCACCTCGGTCGACTTCGCGTCCCGCTTCGGCGCCTCGAGCTTCTTCGCCGGGACGTCCTTCTTCGCCTTCCGCAGCGCGTCGGCCTGCGCCTTGCCCCGTCCCTCGGCCATCGCCTCGGCGAAGTTCGCGAACAGCACGGTGAACCAGAGCCACACGGAGATCGCCGCGATGAACCCCGCGGGAGACTCGCCGTTCGACGTGACCGCGGCGTGCACGGCGAGCACGGTCGTGAAGAAGCTCCCGACCTCGACGACGAACATGACGGGGTTCTTGATCATCCGGCGCGGGTCGAGCTTGACGAACGCATCGCCGATGGCGCGGCGGACAATCGCCGACTCGAACAGTGGACGAGCCTGTGTCGACATGAAAATGCTCCCGTGCCAGAGGCACTCGATTCAGCTTTGGTCCTACCCGTGGAGCTCGAGGTGCTCGACGATCGGGCCGAGCGCGAGCGCCGGGATGAACGTGAGCGCGCCGACGATGAGGATCGTGCCGACGAGCAGCGCGACGAAGAGTGGAGTGTGCGTCGGGAGCGTCCCCGGACTGATGGGGATGCGCTTCTTCCTGGCCAATGCACCCGCCAGCGCGATGATCGCGATCAGGATCCAGTACCGGCCAATCAGCATGCAGAGGCCGATCAGGATCGAGTAGAACTGTCCGCTCGCCGTGAGCCCGCCGAACGCGGAGCCGTTGTTGTTCGAGCCGGACGAGAGCGCGTAGAGGATCTCGCTGAAGCCGTGCGCGCCGGCGTTCGTGAGCACCCCTTCCGTCCCCGACTTCGAGATGCACGCGATCGCGGTGCCGACCAATACGGCGGCGCACGGGAAGAGGACCACGAGCGACGCCATCTTCATCTCGTAGGCCTCGATCTTCTTGCCGAGGTACTCGGGCGTCCGTCCGACCATGAGGCCCGCGATGAAGACGGCGACGACCGCGAACATCAGGATGCCGTAGAGGCCGCAGCCGACGCCGCCGAACACGACCTCGCCGAGCTGCATCAGCACCATCGGGACCATCCCGCCGAGCGGCGTGAAGCTGTCGTGCATCGCGTTGACGCTGCCGTTCGAGGCCGCCGTGGTGGCCGTGGCCCAGAGGCCACTGTCTGCGATGCCGAACCGCACCTCCTTGCCTTCCATGTTGCCGCCGGACGAGAACGCGCTCGCCAGCTGGTCGACGCCGAGCGAGCGGAGCGCAGGGTTGCCCGCCTGCTCGGAGGCGATGCACACCACCGCGAGCGGGACGAAGATCGCCAGCATCGCGATGATGAGCGTGTTCCCCTGCCGGCGGTCCCTCACCATCTTCCCGAACGTGAAGCAGAGCGCCGCAGGGACGAGGAGGATCGCGACGAGCTCGAAGAAGTTCGAGAGCGCCGTCGGGTTCTCGAGCGGGTGCGCCGAGTTCGCGTTGAAGAACCCGCCGCCGTTCGTCCCGAGCTGCTTGATCGCGATCTGGGAGGCGGCCGGTCCCATGGAGATGAGCTGATCGGTGACCGTCGTCCCGTCCTGCAGCGTGAGCGGCTCGACGAGCTGCGCGGTCGCGTGACCGTCGAACGTCTGGACGACGCCCTGGCTCACGAGGAAGAGCGCGAACACGAAGGACAGCGGGACGAGGACGTACAGCGTCGTCCGGGTGAGATCGACCCAGAAGCTCCCGAGGGTCCTCGACTCGGCGCGCGTGAAGCCGCGGACGAGCGCGACCATCACCGCGATACCGGTCGCCGCAGAGAGGAAGTTCTGCACCGCGAGCGCCGCCATCTGCGTGAGGTAGCTCATGGTCGACTCGCCGCCGTAGGCCTGCCAGTTCGTGTTCGACGCGAAGCTGACGGCGGTGTTGAAGCTCACCTCGGGCGATACGGCAGCCATTCCGTCCGGGTTCAGCGGCAGCGAGGCCTGGAGCCGCTGGAGGCCATAGACGACGAGGAGGCCGAGCACGTTGAACACGAGCGCGGCGAGCGCGTACTGTCGAGGCGTCTGCTCGTCCTCCGAGCGGACGCCAGCGGCGCGATAGAAGAGCCTCTCGATCGGGCCGAGCAGGCGCCCCATCCAGCCGGGCTTGCCCTCCATCACGTCGGCGATGAACGATCCGAGCGGCCACGCGAGCCCCAGCAGGACGCCGACGAAGACGAGCAGCGTAACGGTGCCGTGCGTGGTCACTGGAGCTTCTCCGGGGCGAGCAGCGCGACGAACAAATAGACGAGGAGCGCAGCGGATAGGACACCGCCGACGATCACGAGCGCGGACATGGCGACCTCAGAGCTTTTCCAAGAGGCGGTAGAGGCCCCAGGTCAGCGCAAAAAAGGCGGCGGAGATGCCGACGTAGAGAAGGTCCATTGGGTTTCGCCTCGGCGAGGCGCCTCCGAAGACAGTGCGATTCTGCACGGGCGCCGGTCTGAGGCGCGTCAATGCGGCGACACTTCGGATCAAGAAGGCATCAAGACGCGTAGCTTGATCGGCATCGCCCCGGTCTCGCCATTCGAGTGCGGTTGCGTGTCTGCGCCTACTCCGCCCTGACTCGTTCGCCGCTCTCTCCGGAGCGCGCCATCGCGGGCGCATCCGCGAGGCTGCGCCTCGTTTAGTCTGCTTCGGAGAGGTCGTCGCGCACTCGGTAGCCGACGCCCGGCTCGGTGAGGAGAATCCGCGGGCGGGTCGGATCGCGCTCGAGCTTCCTGCGGAGCTGGGCCATGTAGACGCGCAGATAATGGGTCTGAGACGCGTGGGCCGCCCCCCAGACGTCCTTCAGGATCTGGCGGTGGGTAAGGACGCGACCGCGGTGGTTCAGCAGGTAGACGAGGAGTTTGTACTCCTGCGGCGTGAGGTGCTGCTGCGCGCCGTCGACCCGGACCTCGTGGCGCGTGAGGTCGACCGCGAGCGTTCCGAGCGTGATGACGGGCTCGTCGGGCTCGAGCGTGCCGACGTGCCGGAGCGCCACGCGGATGCGCGCGAGCAGCTCCTTCACACCGAACGGCTTGGTCAGGTAGTCGTCCGCGCCCGCGTCGAGCGCCTCGACTTTGTCGTCCTCTCTGCCACGCGCGCTGATGACGATGATCGGCGTCTTCGACCACTGACGGAGGGTGCGCGTGAGGTCGAGGCCGCTCCCGTCCGGGAGCCCGAGGTCGAGGAGCACGACGTCCGGGTTGCGCGTCTTCACCTCCACGAGCGCGCCCGCGCACGACTCCGCCTCGATGAGTCGATAGCCGTGGCTCAGCAGCGCCGCGCGGAGGAACTTGCGGAGCTGGGGTTCGTCGTCGACCACCAAGACCAGAGGTCCGAAGGGGTCACTCGCAGGCCCGGACATGCCGAGCACTAGAGCGCAGATCGGCTCACGCGGCGACTCATCCGGCGCCTTGATGAGTTCTTGAGACCGCCTCGACTCGGATTGACGTCATCCTGACGAGCCAGCTGCTCTTCCCCGAATTCGGCGGCGGAACCGCTGCAGAGTGGAGCGACTTCGGCGCGCTCATTCGACCTCCGCGAGCCAAGCCGAAGCAGGATCGAGCGCCTTCGCGCGCTCCCGCGTACGCTTCTTCGAGCCAGCTCGGAGCCCGGCACACCGAGGGAGATCGACGAAGGGAGCGCCCGCTCCGCATTGCGGTAGCCTCTGCACCCCGATGCCTCTCGAGATCGAAGCGCTCTCCGCGGTCCGCGTGGCGCAGCGTGCGTTCCAGCGTGACGGCGACGCGTTCTTCACGCTGATCGTGAAGGCGACGTTCATGTACGGCGCGTCCGGGGACGCCTGGCTCGTCGAGCCGGAGCCGCTGTCGCTCGACGTCACGGAGTCAGCGTTCCCGGAGCCGCTCCTCCGGCGAGCGGCGCGCACCGCCCGGGCGACGGAGCTCGCGCCGAACCTGCGCCGCGGGGGCGTCACGGTGCTGGGCTTCGCGCGCGCACCGCGCGGGACGATGGCGCGCGAAATCGGCGTGCGACTCGCGGTCGTGCGGGGCGCGGACGCGCTCGTCGACAAGCGCCTCTACGTCGTCGGAGATCGCCAATCCGCGGACGCGTTCCCGGACCCCTTCGAGGCGATCCCCCTCGCGGACGAGCTCTGCTGGGGCGGGCCCGGGGACCCCGTCAACCCGGGCGGGGTGGGGGTTGGAGCGAGCGCGGCGACGCTCCCGAACATCTTGCCCGACGATCGATCCACGCGGTTCGCGAACCTCGCGCCTTGGCCCACACCACGGACGAGCCCAATCTTCATCGACTTGGACCAGCCGTTCCCGGACATTCGGACGGAGGCCGAGTGGGAGGCGTTCCAGACGGCGCCCCCCGATCAGCGCCTCCTCGGGATGCGGGAGTTCTTCACCGGAGACGAGCGGATCGTGCTGTCGGGGATGGACCGCGAGGCGACGTCGATCGAGTTCCGCTTGCCGCGCGCGCGGGCCGTCGCGCGGTGGGTGAGGTCCGGGCGCGCGGCGAGGGCGCTCGACCTGCGCGGGGATTGTCTGGTGATCGACACCGAAGCGCGGCGCGCGTCCCTGACGTGGCGCGCGCAGATCCCGGCGCCCGCGGATCCGACGGAGGTCGTTCACGCGGCCGTCGCGCTGGCGTTCGGTGATGCGACGGAGGACGAGTCCGCCGCGTGGCCGCCCCGTCTCTCGACCCTGGGCGTCACGGGGTCGAACGCCGCGGCGCTCGCCGCGCTCGCCGCCGCGGCGCACGCGCGGCCGGCGCTGGGCCAGGCGCACACGTTGGATCTCGGCGAGCTCGGCTCCGCTCCGCGCCCTTCGCATGGCCCGGCGATGATCGCGGACGTCATGACGCCCCCCCTGGACGCCGGGTTCGAGACCCTCACGTCCGGACTCGTGTTCGACGCCTCCGCCGCGGAGCCGAGCTGGGTCGCGCGCGGCACGAACCGCGCAGCGACGGAGGCCGGCGCGCCGCTCGCGCCCATCCCGGGCGCTCCTTGGAGCCCCATCCGCGCGCGATCCGTGGACGCGGTCGCATGGGGAGACGAGACGCTCGATCCGGTCCAGGCCGAGCGCGCGCTCCTCGAGCGCCCCGCGCCGACGCCACCGAACGAGGCGACGGCTCCCCCCTTGCCGCCCGCGCCGCTCGCGCCCGCGCGGCTCGAGCCCGCGCGCGACTGGGTCCCGAAGGACGTCCCGCTCACGATCGGCGCGCTGCACGTCGCCGCGCAGCAAGCGGCGGCGCGCGTCAGCGCTGCCACGGACGGGCCCAAGTCGGCGGAGGAGAGGCCGCGCGACGGCGCGTCGCTCCCCAGGGTGGCCCCCGACCTGGACCCTCCCGCGGAGCGCAAGCCGGACCGTCTCGCGCCGGTCACCGACAAAGCGGTTCGCGCGCTCGCTCCCGCGCGCGAGTCGCCGGCGCGGGCGGAGTGCCTTGCGCGGATCGAGAAGGGACAAACCCTCGAGGGCATCGCGCTCGCCGGCGCCGACCTCTCGGCCATCGACTTCCGAGAGCGGTCGCTCGCCCGAGCGATCCTCACGGGCGCTCGACTGGAGGCCGCGGTCCTCGCTCGATGCAACCTCACGGGGGCGCTGCTCGACGAGTCCGACCTGACGGACGCCAACCTCACGGGCGCGATCCTCACGCGCGCCGACGCGACGCGCGCGACCCTCGTGAGCGCGAAGCTCGATCGGGCCCAGATCGCGGACGCGCTCTTCGAGGACGCGAACGCGAGCGGAGCGTCCTTCCGCGGCGCGACGGGGATGCGCGCTCTCTTCAAAGGGTGCTCGCTGAACGACGCGACGTTCACGGCCGCCTCGCTCGATCGAGCCGACTTCAGCGCGGCGGAGCTCGACCGAACGGATTTCACGGGCGCGACGGTGCTTCGAGGCCGTTTCGAAGGCGCTCGTGCGACGGCGCTCGTGCTGAACGGCGCGCGCCTCAACGACTCTCGATGGGAGGGCGCAAAGCTCGGGGCGGTCGAGGCGCGCGGCCTCGCCGCGACGCACTCGGCGTGGGCGGGCGCGGAGCTCTCGGGCGCGAACTTCGAGCGGGCGGATCTGCGGGGCGCGGATCTGCGGGACGTCGATCTTCGAGACGCGGACGTCACGGGCGCGAACCTCTCCCGGGCGAACCTCGAGTCCGCCATCCTCACGGGTCTGCGCGGCGAAGGCGTCTCGCTCGAAGGGGCGCGCCTCTCGGGCGCCGACGCCCGGGACATCGCGCTCGTCGACGCGCGCATGAAAGAGGCGAGCTGCGTGCGCACGCGCCTCGACGGCGCGAGGCTCTCGAGCGCCGACCTCACGCGAGCGGATCTGCGCCACGCGTCCGCGCGGGACGCCAAGCTCGGGCGCGCGGATCTCTCGCAGGCGCTCGTCGACGGCGCGGATCTGCGCGGCGCGGATCTCGAGGGGGCGACGCTCTACAAAGTCGACCTCGGCCGCGCACGAACGGCGGAAGGGACGCGACGCGGCCCGTCGAAGACGAAGTGACGCGCTGAACCTCCCGCGTTACCGTTCGCGCGACGCGCAGAGCGGAGCCGCCTCGGACGACGAGCGCCTCGATCGCGGCCCTCGCCCGCGGCGTCGCGGACGGATCAGATGGCGGACGAAGACGAGACGATGCGCCTCAGCGACCGCGCGAACGTGGAGCTCTGGCTGATCGTGCTCGGCACCGAGACCCAGAGCTTCCGGCTCCCTGCGGCGGGAGCGCTCGTGCTCGGTCGGTCGCGCGAAAGCGACATCATCCTGCCGCACCCGTCCGTCTCCCGGGAGCACCTGCGCCTCGTCGTCGCGGGTGCGTCGTTGTTCGTGGAGGATCTCGGGGCCGTCAACCCCACGAGGGTGAGCGGAGTTCCCATCGCGTCGCGCGCGCGCGTGCCCATCGCGCCCGGCGTCCTGATCGAGGCGGGCACGATCGGGTTGATGGTGCGCGCCGGGCCACCCCCCGAGAAGAGCGCGCCGTTCGGCACGGCGATGAGCGTCGAGCGCATCGCGAAGAGCTCCCTCACCGTCCTCATCCAGGGAGAGACGGGTTCGGGCAAGGAGGTCATGGCCGAGACCATCCACCGCCTGTCGCCGCGCGCGGACAAGCCGCTCCTCAGGCTCAACTGCGCGGCGATCTCGGACTCGCTCATGGAGAGCGAGCTCTTCGGTCACGAGCGCGGCGCGTTCACCGGAGCGAATCAGCCGAAGCCGGGCCTCCTCGAGACCGCGGAGGGCGGGACCGTGTTCCTCGACGAGATCGGCGATCTCGGGCACGCCCTCCAGGCGAAGCTCCTCCGCGTCCTCGAGGAGCGGAAGGTGTGGCGCGTCGGCGCGCTCAAGCCGCGCGACATCGAGGTGCGCTTCCTCGCGGCCACGCACCGGGACCTCGACGTGGCGGTGATGGAGGGCAAGTTCCGCCAGGACCTGCTCTTTCGGCTGAACGCGATCACGCTCGTCGTGCCCCCGCTGCGCGAGCGGCTCCACGAGATCGAGCCCCTCGCCGCGCAGTTCATCCGAGAGGCCTGCCACGCGATGGGCCGCCCGCCGATGCACCTCGACGGGAGAGCTCTTCAGGCGCTCCTCCGCCACCCGTGGCCGGGCAACGTACGTGAGTTGAAGAACGTGCTCGGCCGCGCCGCGGCGACGGTCGAGGGCTCGATCATCCTCGAGGAGCACCTGCGGCTCACGCCGCCCCACGCTTCGCGATCCCATGCTCCGCCTCAGCCGAGCGGGTACCCGCCGCCCCTTCCTCCGCCCCCGCGAGCGCCCGTCGGAGATCCCCCGCCGCGGCCCGGGAACCTGCGCGACGACGTCGAGGCGCTCGAGGAGGATCGCATCCACCGAGCGCTCCAAGCGTGCGGCTACAACCGGTCGAAGACGGCGCGGATGCTGGGGATCGCTCGCAACACGCTCGCCGCGCGCATGGCGCGGTTCAACATCAAGGTGCCCGATCGCGAGTAGGAGGCGGCGATCGTGTCGCGTGCGATCAGCGGGCGCGCGCGTGCAGCGACGCAGCGGCGCGCTCCGCCGATTGCACCGCGGCGTCGATGCCGGCCCCATGGACATGGGAGCCCGCGAGCGCGATGGACAGCGGAGCGAGCGCCTCGTCGGCGCGCGCGACGGCCTCCTTGTACGCCGCGTCGTACACGGGGAGAGCGGCGGGCCACACGCTGGTCCAGGCTGCGATCGGCTCACCGCGGACGCCGAGGGGCCGCGCGATCGCGCTCGTCGCGAGCGCGATCCACGCGCGATCGTCGCGCGCGGCGAGCTCGGCTTCGGTCGGTCGAAAAAACGCGCGGAGCAGCACGACGTCGGGGGGCGTCCCGCGTTCGAACTTCGTCGTCACGAAGCTGCAGGCGCGAAACCCGTCGCGCTGCGCGTCCGTGGGGACGACGAGGCCGCTGCCGTCGAGGGGGTGGGCGATCTGATCGCGCGCGTACCGGAGGATGACGGACGCGTTCGAGAGCATCCGCCCGCTGGCGAGAGGCGCCGCTACAGAGAGGCCAAGCGGCGCGAGGAGCGCTGCGGCGCGGCCGGCCGGCGTCGCGACGACCGCTGCGTCGACGACGCACGCGGTCCCGTCTTCGAGCGTCATCGCGAGCGCCTCCGCGCGGCGCTCGACACCGCGAACCCTCACCCCGCGACGGAGGACGGCCGCGGGTTCGAGCCGCCGCACGAGCGCGTCGACGAGCTGCCCCATACCTCGTCGAAACGAGCGTATCCCTCGCCCGAGCTCCTCCTTCGGGACCTGGAACCCGAGGAGCGCCGCAGCTTCTCCCGGTCCTAGAGCGCGCAGTCCCCCAGGCTCGTCCGCGAACGTGAGCGTGGTGGCTTGATCCAGGAGCGCGTCCTCGACCCCCAGATCGCGTGCGAGCGCCGGGACGGTCTCGCTTCGCGCGATGAAGCCCTCCGCCCCGATCTCGATGACGAGCCCGTCGGTCTCGAGGGTGTGGATCTGCCCGCCGAGCCGTTCACTCGCCTCGAAGAGCGTGACCGCGTGCCCGCGCTCCACGAGCCGCAGCGCCGCGACGAGCCCGCTCAAACCACCTCCGATCACCGCCGTCTTCATGTCGGAGGGAGGATACCCTGGCTCGATGGCACGCTACGTCGTCGAGTCCACGTTCTTCGAAGTCCACCACGGCACCCAGCGCAGCAAGGGCGTGGTCGGCGTCGGCCCGGGGAAAGAGAAGATCTACCTCCACGTGCTCGAGCTCGCCGACAGCGAGATCGGCAAGCTCGGTCCCCGCGTCACCGAGGAGGGCAATCGAGAGAGCGACCGCCGAGCCCTGCCGAACAACGAGGAGTGGTGGATCGCCGTCGACGGCGAAAAGACATGGCCCGGCATCGTGCGGCCGAAGGTGCGGTCCCGCTGCGACTTGGACGCATCGGGAGCCCCGCACCCCCACGCGATCGACGCGGAGGAGCGCGAGGCGCTCGCGAAGGCGGGTGTCGGTCCCTGAGGGCGATCAGTTCCAGCTACTGCACGCGTCGAGCGTCGCGTTGTAGGCGTCGAAGCACGACTGCTTGAGGGCGCACGTGTTCGACGCGAGACACCCCTCGAGCGTCACGAGATCGTCGTCCTCGGCGTAGAGATACGCCATGCAGATGTCGTCGCTCGGCGGCGTGCACTCCTTGACCCACGCGGCACAGGCCGTCTTGAACTTCATCCCTTCGGCCGAGATGGGCTTGCCTTCAGCGAGGACCAGACAATTGTCCGACATGCAGCTCTGGTTGAGGCAGGCGAGCAGATCTTTCTCGAGGTCATCCTTCAAGAAGCCGGTTGCGCAAGCTCGGTCCGCCTTGCACGCCGCCACGTCGAAGCCCATGCACATCAGCGCTCCCCGCGCTTCGCAATAGGCGTCCCACTCGGACATCGTGACGCCGGTGCCGGTGCTCATCGATGTGCCGGTGCTCATCGACGTGCCGGTCGTGGTGGAGGTCATCTTCGAGCCGCTCGAGGAGCTGGCGCCGCCAGTGCCATCGGCGGTGTCGTCACACCCCACGGAGAGCAGGACGACGGCAGAGAGGAGGAAGGTCGCGCGAGAGGTAGAAAAGCTCATGGGAGCGAACGTACGCGGCCGAAGCGAGCGCGGCTACTTCGGCGCACGCTTAGGGCGCGCCCTCATCTCGGGCCGAGCACGAGCTGCATCGCGCCGGGGAGGCGCTCCGCCCAATAGACCTCGTTGTGAGCGGCATTCGGTTGCACGACGTGACGGAAGTTATCGTTCTCCACGTAGCCAATGCCGAGGTAGGCCGCGGCCAGCAGATCGGTGTCGGCCTTGCCATCGGCGTCGCCCCCAGAGTCGACGTACACCCGGAGCGGTCGCGCGGGCGCGGCGCTGGTCGTCTTCACCTCGTCGACAATCACGCGATTGTTCCACCACGTCGACGGGCTGAGCTCCCCGACGAGCCCGAACACCTCGGGGTGCTCGAGGCCCGCGTACGCACTGACGAGACCACCGAGCGAGCTCCCCACGAGCGCGGTCGAGCCCACGTCGGGGCGCGTACGGAACATCGCGTCGATCTGCGGCTTGAGCTCCTCGATCAACATCTGGATGTAGAGATCCGCTCCCCCGCCCTGGGGATAGTCCGGATCCGCCGTCGGCGTGTACTCGTGGAGCCGGTCGGCGGTGTTGCCCACGCCAATCACGATGGCCTCGGGGAACGTGCGACACGCGCCGGACGCGCAATCGCCGTCGCCGGTGCAGGTCGTCGCGGCTTCACCGAGCGGCTGTGCGCCCCAACCGACGAGCGCCCCGGAGGAGCACGCGCCGAGCTCCGCGGCCGCGTCGAACGTGAGGTCGACGTCCCAGGTCGCGCCGAACGCGAGCTCGGGGTGCGCCGCCCAGAGGTTTTGGCCGTCGTGCATGTAGACGACGGGGAACGTCGCCTCGGTGTTCTCTGCGTAGCTCGGGGGGAGATACGCGTAGATGGGACGCTCGTTTCCGAGGACGTTCGAGTGGAACGCCTCCGTGACGACCACGACCTCTCCCTTCGCGGTGTCGAAGTGGGGATAGACGTCGAGCGTCTCGCCGGGTGCGACCCGATAGTTCGGACCGCGCGCCCAGGTCGCGTCGTCGAGCAGCGGCTTGAGCTCGATGGGGGCGGTGATACCGGAGACCGCGTACGAGAACGTGTTGCCCGCCGCCGTGGTCGGTGCGCCCTCCGTCCAGCTCAGCCCAGCGCCGCTCCCGCGGATCGTGACCACGTGCGTGCCCGCCGGATAGTGGACGCGGACCCGCGCCTCGTCGCTCGGCACGCCCGTGCCCGAACTCGCCGTCGCAGCGCCGCCTCCCCCCGCGCTCGAAGTCGACCCGGACGCCGTGGATGTGCCGGCGCTCGTCGAGCTCCCCGTCGGCGGGTCGGTCGGCGAGGTGCAGCCCACGCCGGTGAGCACGAGCCCCACACACGAGCGGAGCAGAAGTCGATCGCAGAGTCGGCGAGCCATGGCAGGTGGCCGGACACTGGCTCGGTCACCGCACCCTGTCGAGCCCGATTCGCCCCGCGAACACGCGGACGACGCACGTTTCTGCCGCCGTCCTCCTCCGACCGTGCGAGGGTGCGTCGCATGGCGAACGAGCGACGCGTCTTGGTGACGGGGGCGAACAAAGGAATCGGGCTCGCGATCGTGCAGGCGATCCTCGAGCACGCAGAGGACACGCTCGTGGTGCTCGGCTCACGTGACGAGGAGCGCGGCCGCGACGCAGCGAGCGCCGTCGCCTCGACGAGGCCGGAGTGGGCACCGCGGATCGAGGTCCTGTCGATCGACGTCGCGCGCAGCGAGAGCGTGAGCGCGGCCGCGGCCGATCTCGAGCGCCGCGGGCTCACGTTGTACGGCCTCGTGAACAACGCCGCGATAGGCGTCGGAAGCGGCACGCTCGCGGCGATCCTCGAGACGAACACGCGCGGCGTGATCCGGACCACCGAGGCGTTTCTTCCGCTCCTCGACCCGAGTCGCGGTCGCATCGTGAACGTGAGCTCGGGCGCGGCGCCGATGTTCGTCTCCACCTGCAGCCCCGAGCGGCAGCGCGACTTCGTGGACGGCTCGATCACGCGCGCCCGGTTCGAGGAGATCCTCGCGGAGTGCTCTTCGCTCGGCGACGACGCGGCCGCGTTCACCGCGCGCGGGCTCGGCGACGGCTCGGCGTACGGACTGTCGAAGGCGCTCGTGAACGTCTACACGATGATCGTGGCGCGAGAGCACCCGCTCCTCCGCGTGAACGCGTGCACGCCCGGCTTCATCGCCACGGATCTCACGCAGCCCTACGTCGCCTCGTCGGGAAAGACGCCCGCCGAGCTCGGCATGAAGCCACCGTCCGAGGGCGCGAAGGCCCCCATGCACCTTCTGTTCGTGGAGCTCGAGGGGAACGGCCGCTACTACGGGAGCGACGCGAAGCGGAGCCCGCTCGACCGCTACCGATCCCCTGGATCTCCCGAGTACACGGGCTGATCGAGCGTCTCGTCAGCGAACCCGGAGCCGGAACAAGCGGAGCTTCCGGTCGTTCTCGAACGTCTTCGGCTGCGAGAGGACGAGGATCGCCTGAGTCGTCTGCGTGATGCCGAGGACGCGCTCCCCGCGGAGCGCCTCGACGCGCGTCCACCCTTGGAACGGATCGTTCGTCGTGTAGACGCCTTCCTCCCGCGGCGCGTAGCTGTTGCTGCCGCGATCGGCGAGCACGTACGTCGAGCCGAGCTGCGCGCTCGCCTCGAGGTACTCCATCCCCTCGAATCGCGCCCAGTCGGGGTTCGCGGGGACGTCGAAGAGCCCGTCGTCGGCGAGCCTGAAGCTCGTCCCGTCCGCCGTGCAGTAGAGCCGCGCGCCGCTGTACCGGGAGACGGTCGGGCAGAGGAGCGTCGCGAAGCGGGTGAAGGTGCAGCCGGTGAGCGGCGTCGCCACTCCATCGGGGCTCGGGATCGCGCTCCAGACGCGGCCCCGATCCGTCGAGCGGAACATCCCCTCCGAGGTGCACGCATAGATCTCGTCCCCGCGAGCGCCCAGGTCCTGGACCTCTCCGGGCACCGAGACGCCCGTCCAACCGCGCGTCGCGTCCTCGCTGATGTAGAGGCGATTCGCTTGGCTCCATTGCGTCATGAACGCGGTCGACCCGAGCACGGCGAGGAACCGCGGCGAGGCGAACGCGCCCGTGGACTGGATCTGATCACCGCTGTACGTCGCCACGGGGCGGCCCCCCCACGTGGCCCCGCCGTCGGTGGACGTGTAGAGCGGCGCCTCTTGGTTTCCATCCCAGCCGAAGAGGCGCGGCCCTTGGGGCGCGAAGTCGCCGAGCATCTCGGTGCCTCGCTGCGACCAGTGCGTCCCGTGATCGTCGGACCGATAGAAGCGATCGGCGACGAGCAGGTACGTGGAGTCTCCGACCGCGTGCACGTGGCCACCGTTGAACTCGAGCGTCGGATCCGCGCCGCTCCAAGGCAGCTCGGTCCACTCGCCGATCGGCCCGTCGGGCGGGCCCGCGATCAGCGGCGCGCGCGGCGGCTCGGCGGCCCCGCACGCGGCGAGCATCCACGACAGACCCACGATCCCAACGGCTACCGACGTCGCCCTTCGACCTACCATGGCCCGATCCTGCAGCAAGCTACCGTCCACTTGCATGTCCGAATGTGGACGACGAGGATCGGCGCTTTTGCGCGGAGGAACGTCGTCGAGGGCCCCGCCGCAGGGAAGGAGGAGCGGACAGCGAGCGCCGTACGTACCACGGTGTCGACGGCCCACGACGGCGCGGCTATACGCTATCGATGCGCGGTCGGTCGTTCATTCTCGTCGCAGCGTCGCTCGCCGCCGCCTGCGGGGGCAAGGTCACTTGGGTCGAAGGCGGCTCGGAGGGCGGGGCTCCGGGGTCTTCCTCGAACGCATCGACGAGCCACGGGGCGACGACGTCCGCGTCGACGGGCGGGAGCAACTGCGCGAACCTGCTCGACGCGATGAACGTCGCCGCCGCCGCAGCGCAGGCGTGCAACCCGACCGTGAGCAGCCCGCAATGCGATGGAACGGCCGTCGTGAAGGACGCTTGCGGCTGCCCGTCGCTCCTCCTGAACGAGAAGCAACCCGACAAAGTGAAGGCGGCGCTCGCCGCGTACGACGCGTGGGTGAACGCGGGGTGCGGGCCGCTCGGGTGCGGTCAGGCGTGCTTCCCGGCCGTGTCCGGCTTCTGCTCCCCGCTGAACGCGGGCGGAGGCGTGTGCGTCCAGGCACTGCCGGACTGAGCCTGGATGATATGCGCGAAGGACCACGCGAGGACGATACGCCCACCGCGCTCACCTCGAGGTGCACGGAGGTCGGGACGGCGCCTGTGACGCGGCGCCTCGAAGCCGGCATCACGCAAGCAGCGGCTGCTCCCGCTCGACGGCCTCGAACGGATCCTCGATCTGCCACTCCCACCGCGTGAGCTGAGGTCGAAGGTCACGCAGAGCGCCAACGAGGCGGAGCCCATCGACGGCGCCGGGTGGCGGGTACCCCCGGTGAACGGAGAGCCAATGCACGAAACGGGTCTCGCCGCGGACCACGCCCAATGCGGCGCCGGCAAAGACGAGCACGCCGTCGCGCCAGATCGACCAGTCGATCGCGTAGAGCTTGTCCGATCCGAGGAGCCCCGCGCCCGCGCCCTCGCGCGTCGAGCTCCCCGCCCGGTACACGCCGCCCGCCGGCACCGTCGACGCTTCGACCACGCGCTCCGCCGCCCGCGTGAAGCGCTGAGCACGACGGCGGCGGAGCGCCTCGACCGCAAGGAGCCAAGGGAGCCCGAAGACTGCGACGAAGCCGACGATCCCGAAATTGACCGCCGCGCGACGCACCGGGAGGCGGGTGCCGACGAGACCGAGAAATCCAAGAAGCGTCGGAGAGACGGGCCGCAACTCGTTGGCGTGGACCGCGTCCGTGATGGCGATCGCGAGCAGGCCGCGGGTGCGCTTGTCGATGGCGTCCATCGGGGCGACATCATGCCCTGTCGCGACGACCGCGGTGCGATCACGCGCGCTCGACCGAGCACCGCACCCCGCGCGATGGAACGCGCGCGGAGCGCCTCGACGCTCGCGTCGGTGCGTGCCGTGGTGATGGTAGCGGACAATCCCCGCCCGCCGCGGCGTGAGAGACGCACCTCGGCGTCGCAGCGGTCGATCAGAGCCTACGGAGCGCGTCGCGGAAGAGGCGCGTCGCCGCATGCCTCCCCGGCCCCGCGCCCCAGCCCGCGAGGAAGCGGAGGAAATCCGCCTCCGCGACGCGGTAGAGCGCGCGCCATTCGGCCTCCACGGCGGCCGCGTCGTCGACGCCACGCGCCTCGAGCTCGCCGCGGAGCAGGGTGAAGTAGAGGTCGAGGAACCTCGCCTCGTCGCCCGCGCTGTGGACGTTTCCGTGGAGGAGGTACGCGACGTCCTTCACGCCGACGCCCCCGCCGACGTATTGGAAGTCCACGGCCGCGAGCGGGCTCGACGCGAGGCAATAGTTCGCCTCCTTCGCGTCGCCGTGCACCAACGTCTTGTACCGAGCGGCGTCGAGCCGACCGTCGAGGACCGGCGCGGCCTCGCGGAGGGCGACGTCCTCGATCGCGGCGAGCTCCTCGGGGCGCGTCGCGAGGTGCCAGTAGGTTCCGACCGCCCAGAGCCCTTCGGGCTCGACCCCGAGGAAGGTCGCGTGGAACGCGGCGAGCCACGCGAGACAACGCTCGACGAGGGGCCCGCGATCGCCGCGCCACCGCGTTCGCGGCTCGATCCGCGCGGGCTCGAGGTCCTCGAGCACGAGGAGCCAGCCCTCGCCTCGGCGCGCGCTCCCGAGGAGCTCCGCGACTCGACAGGTCGCCCCGCAGCGCGCCGCGTATCGCCGATAGAACGTGGACTCCACCTCGTAGGAGCGCCGCTTCCGTTCGTCCGAGCGGGACGCGCCCGCGCCGAGGGGCGGGTCGACGCGCTTGACGATCGCCGTCGGTCGAGCACCTCCCTCGAGCTGCACGCGAAAGAGCGCCCCGTACCCGCCCCAAAGCGTCTGGACGTGCTCGCGCCGTGACACCGCGGTCGCGCCCGCGCACGCCGCGATCCAGTCGAGCTCGTCCTCCCCCGCGTGGGTCACCGGCCGTCCCGGTCACCGCGTGACGCGCGGGCGTCAACGCCCCGATCGCGGCGCGACGATGGTAGAAGCGGGCGCACCATGAGCCCCCCCACCCTCCCGACCCAGGCCCGCGTCGTCGTCATCGGCGGCGGCGTGATCGGAACCTCCGTCGCGTACCACCTCGCGCACATGGGCTGCGACGTCGTCCTCCTCGAGCGCGCCCAGCTCACCGCGGGGACGACGTGGCACTCCGCGGGCCTCATCGTCACGTTCGGCTCGTTCTCCGAGACCTCCACGGAGATGCGGAAATACACGCGCGATCTGTACGCGCGCCTCGAGGCCGAGACGGGCCTCGCCACGGGGTTCAAGCCCGTTGGGTTCATCGAGGCGGCCGGGGACCGAGACCGCCTCGAGGAGTACCGGCGCGTCTCCGCGTTCAACCGCTACTGCGGCGTCGACGTCCACGAGATCTCACCGACCCAGATCAAGGAGCTCTTCCCGCTCGCGAAGACGGACGATCTCCTCGCCGGCTTCTACGTGAAGGAGGACGGGCGCGCGAACCCCGTCGATTTGACGATGTCCCTCGCGAAGGGCGCACGGCAAAAGGGCGCGAAGATCATCGAGGGCGTCCCCGTCACCGGCATCCTGAAGTCGCGCGGCGCCGTGAAGGGAGTGTCCACTCCGTTCGGAGACATCCAGTGCGAGTTCGTCGTGAACTGCGGCGGGATGTGGGGCCGCGAGCTCGCGGCGATGGCCGGCGTGAACGCCCCGCTGCAGGCCGCGGAGCACTACTATCTGATCACGGACAAAGTCCCCGGACTCGACCCGTCGTGGCCCGTGCTCGAGGATCCCGGCAGCTACTGTTACCTCCGCGAGGAGGTCGAGGGGCTCATGATTGGCCTCTTCGAGCCGATCTGCGCGCCCTGGAACGTGGGCGGGATCCCCGAGGACTTCGCGTTCGGCGAGATCCAACCCGACTGGGAGCGCATGGCGCCCTACCTCGAGAAGGCGATGGCGCGCGTCCCGATCTCGCTCGAGGTGGGCGTGCGCAAGTTCTTCTGCGGCCCCGAGAGCTTCACCGCGGATCTCGCGCCGATCGTGGGCGAGGCGCCCGAGCTCAAGAACTACTTCGTCGCGGCGGGGATGAACTCGATCGGGATCCTCACGGGCGGGGGGATGGGGCGCGTCCTGGCGAACTGGATCCTGACGGGGGATCCGGGCGTCGACGTCACGGGGTTCAACATCGACCGGCTCCAGACGTACCAGTCGAACCCGGACTATCGGCGAACCCGCACCGTCGAGTCCCTCGGCATGGTCTACCAGTGCCACTACCCCACGCGCTCCATGCAGACCGCGCGCGGCGCGAAGCTCTCCCCGATCCACGCGCCGCTCGCCGCGAAGGGAGCCTACTTCCGAGACGTGAGCGGCTGGGAGGGCGCCGACTGGTACGCCCCCGAGGGCGTCGCTCCCGTGGTGGAGGCGCTCTCGTGGGGCAGACAAAACTGGTTCCCCTATTGGAAGGCCGAGCACGACGCGACGCGCGAGGGCGTCATCCTGATGGATATGTCGTTCATGGCGAAGTTCCTCGTCGAGGGCGACGACGCGGGGCGCATGTTGAACACGATCTCCGCGAACCACGTCGACGGCGAGCCCGGGATGATCACGTACACCCAGTGGCTCAACGCGCGCGGCACGCTGGAGGCGGATCTCACCGTCACCAAGCTCGACGAGGGCCGCTACTGGGTCGTCGCCTCGGACACCGCGTACCGGCACGTGGAGACGTGGATGCGGCGCCATTTCAAGGGCACGGACGCGCACGTCTCGGATCAGACGAACGGGTACGCGCAGATCAACGTGCAGGGTCCGCGCTCGCGCGAGCTCCTCTCGGCGATCACGGACGAGGACATGTCGAACGAGCGGTTCCCGTTCCGCGCCGCGCGCGAGATCGCGATCGGCTACGCGCGCGCGCTCTGTGTCCGCATCACGTACCTCGGCGAGCTCGGGTACGAGCTCTACGTGCCGGCGCCTCAGGCGATGCACGTGTACGAGCGCATCGTCGCCGCCGGTGGGCCGCTCGGCCTCCGACACGCGGGGTTGAAGGCGCTCGCGAGCCTCCGCATGGAGAAGGGGTACCGCGACTACGGGCACGACATCGACAACACCGACTCCGTCCTCGAGGCGGGCCTCGGGTTCGCGGTCGATCTGAAGAAGGCGGGGGGCTTCATCGGCAAAGACGCGGTCCTCGCGAAGAAGGCGGAGGGCCCGCTGAAGAAGCGGCTCCTCCAGGTGCTCGTCCTCGACCCCGAGCCGATGTTGTTCCACGGCGAGGTGCTGCGCCGCAACGGAAAGACCGCGGGCTACGTGCGCGCCGCGTCGTACGGCCACACGCTGGGCGGCGCCGTCGGCCTCGTGATGGTGCACGCCGACGTACCGATCGACGGGAAGTACCTCGAGTCCGGCGAGTGGACGATCGAGATCGCGGACAGACATTGGCCCGCGCGGGTGTCCATGAAGCCCCTCTACGATCCGGAGATGAAGCGCATCAAGGCGTGAGATCGCGCGGAGGGCTTGGATCTTCGCTCGAGGTTCGCCCTCCCTCGACGAGAGCACCGACCGGTCTGAATCACGGGATATTCACGCGATTTGAGGTGCGATCCACACGGCCTCGTCGCTGTGCTCCTCAGATTGTCAGCAGCCGTCTCCCGGTGCGCGCGTCGGGCGCGCGCCTCCCGCCCAAACTCTCGCGAATCCACCGGTGATTCAAACCGGCCGGTGCACTAGGATCCGCCCGCGATGTTCAAGCCCGGGGACACATTCGACAAATACGAGGTCGAGAACCTCCTCAAGAGCGGGGGGATGGGTGAAGTCTACGTCGTCCGGCACGCGCACACGAAGAAGCGCCTCGCGCTGAAGCGGATCCTTCCCCACCTCTGCGCGGAGAAGGTCCTCATCGAGCGCTTCTTCCGGGAGGCGCAGGTCGGCTCGCGCATCGAGGACTGCGATCACATCGTCGACGTCATCGACGCCGGGGTCGATCCGGAGGGCTCGCCGTTCCTCGTGATGGAGTACCTCCAGGGCCGCGATCTCGGCCAGATCCTCTCCCAGAACCGCACGCTCGAGCCGAAGATCCTCGTCGAGCTCCTGCGGCAGACGGCGATCGCCCTGGACGCCGCGCACAAGGCCGGGGTCGTCCACCGCGACATCAAACCCGAGAACATCTTCGTCGTGGAGAAGCCGGGCAAGAACCCCGTCGTGAAGGTCCTCGACTTCGGTATCGCGAAGATCATCGAACAGGCGACGCAGAGCGGGACGATGGCGGGCGGGACGATCACGTACATGGCGCCGGAGCAGGGCGATCGGAAGGCGAAGATCGGCCCCGCGACGGACGTCTGGCCGCTCGGGCTCATCGCGTACCGAGGTCTCGTCGGCTCCACGTTCTGGCAGGGCGAGACGAGCTTCGCGATCATGAAGGAGCTCGTCTCCGAGCCGATCCCCCGCGCGTCGGAGCGCGCGCGCAACAAGGGCGTCGAGCTCTCGAACGCGTTCGACATGTTCTTCCTCCGGTGCGTCGCGCGCGATCCGAGCATCCGCATCGCGTCCGCGGGTGAGGCCGTGGAGGAGCTCGCGCGCGCGCTCGAGGTCGAGATCGATCCCGAGCGCGGGGCCCTCGCCTCCATCGTCGAGATCCCGAACCCCGCGCCGCGCGCAGCGCGGCGCCCGCCATCGTCGAGGCCTCCGCCCCCACGGAGCGCGCGAGCGGAGAAGGCCCGACCCCACCGCACCTCAGCAACAGCGCCGATCACGCCGAGGCGGCGGTCGCTGCGGCGAAAGCGAAGGAGCCCGCGGAGGAGCCCAAGAGGGCGATCCCGCGGCGCCCTCGAACCGGGGCGCCGCCAAGGCCTCCACGACGGCGCAATCACCCGCCGATCTCGAGGCGGAGCTGAAGGGCGCCGAGGCGCGCTACGCGGCGACGCGACGGCGGCAGCTGAAGCTCGTCGGCCTGCTCGCGCTCGTGCCAGTCCTCGTGGTCACCGGGCTCGTGATCGGCTTCTGGTGGGATGGGCGCCAGACCGAGAACCGGCTCAAGGACGCGTGGGCGAGCTTCCAGATGTGCACCGTGGGTCGTATCCCGGACGATCAGCACCCACCGAACGAGCTCCGGCGAAAGATCGAGCTCGCGAAGCTCGTCGCGGACAAAGACAAGGAGAAGGACGGAAAGGCGCCCAAGCCGACCAACGAGCTCAAGCCGTGCGCGACGTACGCGCAGACGATCCTCGACTCGCTGGATCGCGGCGAAGCGAAGAACGCCGAGTTCATCAAACAGATGGGCCGCTTCGCGCACCCCGCGGAGGCGGCGACGGGAAGAGCCCTCGGCGAGCAGCTCGACACGCTGTGGGCCGCCGGGAACAACCTCAAGCTCGTCCCCGGCACGGCGGATCCTGCCGCTCCCAAGCCGCCCATCGTCGAGCCGGCGATCGAGCTCGGCGGGGGCTCCGAGGTGCCGATCGGCGCGGGCTCGATGCCGATCGGCCGCCTGCGCTACGGCGCGTCCGGCGTCGCGAGGCGAACGTGGCGCATCAAGGACGACTTCGTCGTGTGCGACTTCTTGGCGGGGCCAGCGAACCCATTCAAGTGCAAGAAGTTTGTTGGGATGCGCACCTCCACGGCCCCCGATGCAGCCCCGCCGCTCGGCGATTCGATGCTGTTTCGAAGCGGAGCCGGCGGGTTCGAAGTGTCGACGGCGCAGGGCTCGAAGTTCGTGAGCGCGATGACGGCGTTCCAATCGGGGGAGGCCGCGCCTCGGTACACGAAGGAGGGAACGAAGCCGGACACCATCGAGGTCTACACCTGGGGACCGAACCCCACGCTCGACGTCACGGTCGACGTGAAGGATCTCCGCTACCCGTCCCTTCGGCTGTTCTGGGACAAGATGATCCTCGTCGCCGCCGAGACGGGTGGGGACATCCCCGCCGAGGAGGCGTGGCCCACGCTCTTCGACGTGCAGCCGAACGGCGCGAAAAAGAAGATCGCGCGCCTCAAGAACAACGCGAACCTCCGCGGACAACAGGCGTGCAAGGCCCCGAACGCGACGTATGTCTACATCGGGGACGAGGCCGACTACATCACCGGGGACGCGTGGGTCATCACGTGGCTCGAAGGCAAGGCGCCGACGCTCCGCAAGATCAACCTGCACACGACGGACGCGAACCCGCCGACGTGCAGCGAGGCGGGGCTCGTCCTGCACTACGGGCTCGATCGATTGACCTGCCCGCCCGAGGGGGATTGTTCGTTCTCGACGGAGCGCGTCGACTCCGGATGCAGCGACGGGAAGCGTACGTTCGGGATCGAGACCGTGGACGACGCGCTGCTCTTGAACGTCGCGCCGGACAGCGCGCCGTCCGACCGGAAGACGACGCTGCTCCTGGATCTGGACGCGCGCGGCCTGAAATCCACCGAGCTCGTGTGCGGACAAGGGTTCGCCTATGCCGTCCTCTCGATGGGGACGTCCGCGCGCGTCTTGGACCTGGAGACGGATCCGCCGACGTTCCGGTGACGCGGGTCGTTCTCGCGAGTCTCCCGTCGCGTTCGCTCCGGAGCCACCACGAGGGCTGACGTCGTCCGGTCCAGCGCGAGGATTCTCTTCTCCGAGAGGAGCGATCCCCCTACGTTCTTCCGGTGCTGCGGCCTGGCGACAGCTTCGACAAGTACGTCGTCGAGCGTTTGCTCGGGTCGGGCGGCATGGGCGAGGTGTACGTCGTCCACCACCGCCGCACGAAGAAGCGCGGCGCGCTCAAGATCGTGCTGCCTCACCTCCTCACGGATCCGACGACGGTCGAGCGGTTCCTGCAGGAGGCCCAGATCGGCGCGCGCATCGAGGACGCGACCCACATCGTCGACGTCCTCGACGCGGGGCGGGACGAGGCGGGCTCTCCCTGGCTCGTCATGGAATATCTGTCCGGCCGGGACCTCGGGCAGATCCTGGATCGAGTGCGCACGCTCGAGCCCGAGACGCTCGTCGAGGTCCTTCGGCAGACCGCCGAGGCGCTCGACAGCGCACACGCGAAGGGCGTGGTGCACCGAGACATCAAGCCGGAGAACCTGTTCATCCAGGCGCGCCCCGGTCGCCCCAACGTGGTGAAGGTGCTCGACTTCGGGATCGCGAAGATCCTCGAGCAGGCGACGCACACGGGGACGACGGCGGGCGGGACGATCGCATACATGGCGCCCGAACAGGGCGACGGCCGGGCCGCGGTCGGGCCGCGCGCAGACATTTGGCCGCTCGGACTCATCGCCTATCGAGCGCTCGTGGGGACCCCGTATTGGCTGGGCGAATCCGCGTTCGCGATCATGAAAGAGCTCGTCGCGGACGACCTCGCGAAGGCGAGCGAGCGCGCGCGAGAGCAGGGCGCCGTGGTGCCCCTGTTCGACCACGCCGGGGACGCGTTCGACGATTTCTTCGTGCGCTGCGTGAACCGAGATCCCGAGGCTCGGTTCGCGACCGCCGGAGGCGCCGTGACCGCGCTCGCCGCGGCGCTCGGCGTGACTCGGCGTACCCCCCTCGTCATCCCCGAGGCGTCCGCGTCGGAGCCGACGGCCCCCCCGCCTCGCCCCGCCGCCGAGTCCGCGAGCGGAGCCCCCGAGAGCGCGGCCCGAACGGCCGCCGCCTCGGAGACCCTGGGGCCCACGAGCACCGCTCGCCTCCAAGGCGCGGACGTCGACGCGGAGGTCCGCGGGGCGGAGGCTCGTTACCGAGAGGAGCGAGCCAAGCGCCTCCGCCTCTTCCTCAAGCTCTCCGTGATCCCCGCGCTCGTGGTCGCCGGCGTGTCGTTCGCGCTTTGGTACGAGGGACACACGACCGATCGGGCACGCCGAGACGCGTGGGCGAGCTTCCTCGCGTGCGCGCTCGGCAAGGTCCCCGAGAAGGACGAGGCGGTGAGCGAGCTGCGACGCCGCTTGGACCTCCAGAAGACGCTGAACCGCCTCGAGGGAGCGCGGAGGGGGGCGCCGCTGCCGTCGAGCGAGGCGAAGAGCGACCTCCTCGGCTGCGTGCGCTATGCGCGCGTCGTTGCCGACCTCGTCGACCGCGCGAGCACGCACGCGCAGAGCTTCGCGAAGCAAATGGACGCGCTCGCCCGTCCCGCAGACATTCCAAACGAGGGCGTAGCAGCAGCGCTCGAGAACGCGCTCGACGGGAGCTCGGGGCTCGGGCTCGACGGCGGCAAGGTGGATCCCAAGCTCACACCGCCGCAGCTCACGACGGCGGCGCTGGACATGGAGGCCCCCGGGAGTCAGCCGATCAGCGCCAACGCGTCGGACGATCTCGGCACGACGAAGCTCCGCGGAGGGGGCATCCGACGGCGGACGTTCCGCACGACCCGCTCGATGATTGTCTGTGATTTCTCAAAGGCGGGGATGGACTGCGCGACGTATAGCGCCCCGAAAGGGAGCATCGGAGCCGTGGTGTCGTCACCGCCGCTCGGCGACGTTGTCCTGGTCGCGACGGATCACGGGCTCGCGCTTCTGCCGCGCGTCGGTCCGGAGCGGCCGATCCTCGACCTCCCGGACCTCTGGCAGGGCACCCACGCGGGCCGGGACGAGCCGCGCTTCGTCCGCGGGGATCGAAGCGCGGCGAGGTCGCGATCACGCGCATCGCGCAGGGCGGGGAGGAGGTCGTCGAGCGGCGCGTCAGAACGAGCGACTGGGACGATCCACGCGTCTGGGTCGCGTGGGACAAGACGCTCTTGATGGGCCGGATGCCCCTCAAGAAGCCCAGCGATCCGGACGCGCCGATCCCGGCGAACACGACTCCGCTCCATGTCTACGACGAGCCGCTGGACGCACCGGCCCGCGAGCTCGGCGAACTCGACGGATACCTGGATCTCGACGCAGGCTGTCGCTCCGGAGACACGACCTACCTCTACCTCTACGACACGAGCCTCGAGTCGCGGAGCGGCCTCGTGACGTGGCGCGCCGAGGACGCGCCCACGCTGCGCACGCTCCCGGTAGGCGGCTACCTCGACGTCGCGTGCGACGAAGCGGGCATCACGTTCTCGGGCCGCCTCCGCTGTCCGCCGTCGGGGGGGTGCGTGGAGATCCCGAACACCGTCTCCGCGACCGGCTGGGGTGGGTGCAGCGACGGAGTCACGGAGTTCGCGGTCGAGGAGGAGAACCACGCGTGGTTTCTGTGGCGCGGTCCCCCGGGGCAAGCGCCGAAGCCGATCGTCCTCGCCGACGTGGGGTCGGTCATGGTGGAGCCGCCCTCGTTCGCGTGCGGTCCCGGGTTCGCGTTCACCCTCATCCGGAACAAGACGAACACGCGCGTCGTCGACTTGACGACCGACCCGCCGCACATGCTCTGATGGCGCCGATGACCGTCAGCCGCCGGGTACGTTCGTACACCCTCGCGTCGCTCGTCGGAGCGCTGGCGCTCACGCCGGCCACGTCGCTCGCACAGGACCGCCAAGACCTCGACCTCCCCGAGTTCGACCCGGCCCCCGCCGGGGATCGCTTCTTCGGCGTCCCCTCGCCATACGCGCCCGGGAAGGTCGCGTTCCACGGAGGAGTGGTCCTCGACTACGCCCACGATCCGCTCGTCCTCGCCGCAGCCGATGGAACGTTGATCGGCGCGATCGTCGAGCACCAGATGTTCCTGCACGTGAACCTCGCGTTCTCTCTGTTCGATCGGATCGAGCTCAACGCGGATATGCCGTTCGCGCTCCTCAACCAAGGGGACGGCGCCGTGAGCGGCGGTGGTTTCACCGGAGCGAGCGGCTTCCAATCGCCCAATGAGCCGGGCGTCGGAGATCTCCGCCTGGGCGCGCGCGTGCGCATCTTCGGAGACTATTTCGCGCCCTTTCAGATCGGCGTCGGCGGGTATGTCTGGATCCCGACGGCGACGGGGGGAGACTTCCTCGGCAACGGAACCGCCAAAGGGCAAGCGCACCTGCTGGTCGGAGGGCGCGCGGACCGCTTCATCTATTCGGTCATGGCCGGGGCGACGCTCCGGGGGCGGCGCGAGTTCGCATCGCTCACGCACGGCCACGAGTTCGTGTGGGGCGCGGGGGTCGGCGCGCTGCTCGGCTCGGCGCGCAACTTCCAGATCGGCCTCGAGGCCACGGGCGGCGTGACGGTCGAGAACATCACGAACCAGAGCACGAACTTCGAGGCGCTCGCGGGCGTGAGGTACCGGTTCGTCTCCCCGCTCGAGGTCGGCGTCGGTGTCGGTCCAGGTTTCACGTCGGGCGTCGGGACGCCGGACTTCCGCGGCGTGTTCAGCTTCTTCTACACGCCCGAGCCGAAGCCGCCCGTGCTCGACACCGACGGCGACGGGATCCTCGACGACGCGGACGCGTGTCCGAAGGTCAAGGGCGAGAGGAGCGAGGATCCCAAGAAGAACGGCTGCCCGCCTCCAGGCGACCGCGACAAAGACGGCATCCTCGATCCGGGCGACGCGTGCCCCGACGAAGCCGGCATCGCCGATCCAGATCCGAAGAAGAACGGGTGCCCGATCCGCGACGCGGACCAAGACACGATCCTCGACGACGTGGACGCGTGCCCGAAGATCCCCGGCGTGGCCGACCCCGATCCGAAGAAGAACGGCTGCCCGGTGGGGGACGCGGACGGCGACACCATCGCCGACGACAAGGACGCGTGCCCGCAGATCCCGGGCGTCGCCGATCCCGATCCGGCGAAGAACGGCTGCCCCCCCGACACGGACGGGGACGGCTTCCGCGACGACGTGGACGCGTGCCCGAAGGAGAAGGGCGTCGACAGCGCGGATCCTTCCAAGCGCGGGTGCCCGCCGTCGGACGTCATCCTGACGGACACCGAGATCGTCATCCTGCAGCAGGTCCAGTTCGACACGGGCCGCGCGACGATCAAGCCGGTCTCGAGCGCGCTGCTCGACGCGGTCGCCAAGGTGCTGAAGGACCACCCCGAGCTCACGCTCGTCGAGGTCCAGGGCCACACGGACAATCGCGGCGGGCGGATCTACAACGCGACGCTCTCGAACGCGCGCGCGATCACCGTGAAGAACGCGCTCGTGAACCGGGGCGTGGACGAGAAGCGTCTCACGGCGAAGGGCTACGGCATGGACGTCCCCATCGCAGACAATGACACCGACGAAGGCCGCCAGAAGAACCGCCGGGTCCAGTTCGTCGTGAAGCAGAAGAAGAGCCCCTGAGGACGCCGCTCGAACTCAAGGCAGAGTCTGTCTTCCGCATCTCCCGGGTGGCCGAGATCGCTCGATGACTCTTGCAGCTGGAAACGAGCTCAATCGCTGGTGCGGGCGTACGCCGTGGGGGCGTGGCCGAAGCGCTTCTCGTAGGCCTTCTGCGCCGCCGCCTGGATCTCTTCGTCCGTCTTCTTGAGGAGCGCGGTCGCGCCGACGAGCGGGTTCGTGTCGAGCCCGAGCTCGCCGAGCACGAGGTACACCGCGAGGTCGAGCCCGCCGGGTCCGTCGATCAGCGTGAGCCCCTTGTCGAACACCCAGTCGGCGGGAAAATCGGGGAAGTCTTGTTGGAGCTCCGCGACGGTCTTGGTCCCGCCTTCGTGGGGCTTCGTCGCGAGGAGGATCACGTACGAGAGCCCGAGGCGGTAGCACTTGGGCTTGGACGCGAGGAACGCGAGCCAACCAGCGAGGTCGTTGTATTTCGGCGCCAGCATCGGCCGCTTCGGCCGGTCCTGGCCCTCGTCCCCCTTCGGCGGAGGGGGTGGCGTCTCGAGGTTTTGGTGCGCGTAGATCCAGGCGTGCTCGTCCGCGCGAGCGAACTCGACGAGCACCTTGGAGTAATCCGTCACCTTCGCGCGGACTTTGTCCTCCCACTCGAGGAGGGGCGTCGCCTCGTCCTTCAGCGCCTTGGTCATGTCGGCGCGCACGGCGGGCGTGAGGAAGATGGGCTTGTTCCTCGGCGCGTCGTCGTACGCCTTGAACTTCTTCGCGATCGTTTCGAAGCGCGGGCGGCGCTCCTCGACGGCGACCGAGAGCGCGTCGAGCGCCTTGTCGTCGAGCCCGATGCATTGGTTGATCTCGCCCTTGAACGCCGCGCTGAGCGCCTTGTCGAGCTTCGGTCCCTCCCCCGAGGTGGGGACCGTCGAGATCGGCTTTCCGCGGTAGACGGAGGGCGCGATCAGATCGAGCCAATAGTGCGAGTAGAGGCTGAGGTTCACGCGGACCCAGTCGCTCCCCTCCGACTGCGCGACGAGCTGCCACCCGTCGTCGACGTCATCCATGCGGTAGCCCTCGACGATCCGGAGCGACTTGTCGCCGATCTTCGCGGTCGCTCGGTCGACGACCTCGAACGCGATGAACGTGTGGGACTTCGAGGCCTCCTTCGGCTGGAGCGAGACGTAGACGGGGAGCTTCTTCTTCGCGAGCGCGTCGTTCAGATCGCTCGTCGTCTTCTGGACCGCCTTCGCCACCTCGGGGAAGTTCGCGCCCGACTCGTACAACTTCGCAGGGCCCTCGATGGTGTCCCTCCAGAGCGGCCACGTGTCCCCGAGCTGATCCTTCACCGGATCGCTGAGGAGGATCTTCTTCCCGTCCTCGTGCTTCTTCGCGCCGACGAAGTCGGTGAGCGGCTGCGCCACCGCGATCGCGAACGGGGACGACATGAAGCTCTCGTTCGCCGTCGGCTTCAGCTGCAAGTACGCGACGGTCCCGCCCGCCGCGAGCCCCGCGACGACGAGCAGCGGCGTCATCGACCAGCTCGTCTTGCGCACCGCTTCGTACGGCTTGGCGTGCTCGGCGAAGGCGGCCTGGATCGCGCCGACGTCGTCGTTCGAGGTGCCCTCGGGGACCTTCTTCGCCTCGAGCAGGAACGCGAGCCGGAGCACGTGATCGCTCTTCTGCTCCTTGGTCGCTGCCTCCGCGCGCTTGATCGCGGAGCGCACGGAGGACTTCAAGACCGGCCTGAGGAGCGGGTCCGCGACGCGCGCGGGCATCAGCGCGTATTCCATTTCGCCGGCGTATCCGGCCTGGGCGAGTACGTAGAGGAGTTTGTCGCTCATCGTCTTTTCCGGAGGAGTTGCGAGGACGCGGACCCGCAGCGGGCCGGGCCGGCCTCGCGGCGCTCATGGCTTGGTGCTCTTCGGCGCGGCGTCAGAACCCCACCGCGCCGCTTCGTAGCCTCGATCCGAGCGCGGCGCCAAGCCCGCCCGCGATCAGCCAAAAGGCGAACGCGCGGAGGTGGAGCTGGAAGACGAACGTGAACGAGACCTGGGACAGCTCGGGGACGACGAAGAGCAGGGACGCGACGGTGGTGACGACGACGGAGAGGGGCGCGGAGAGGAGAGCCGCGGACCGGCTTTCGCGAACGAAGCGCCCCACGAGGAAGGGGACCAGGAAGAACGCGGGCACGGTGACGAGCGCGTAGCGAAGCCAATCGTGCAGCACGACCGCGTCGGTGAAGTCGATCCGCGCGAGCCCCGTGTGCTGCTCGGCCGCGAGCGTGCAAATGGCATCCATCGGGCGCGAACAGACATAGAACATCGAGGTCGCACGTCCGAGCGCGAGGACGAGGAGCGTGAACACGAAGCCCGTCGCGATCGCGGCCATCCCCGCGAGACCAAGGCGCGGCGGGCGCACGAATCGCCGCGCACCGCACGTCGCGCACGCGTCTCGACGCTCCTCCGCGTCCGTCAGGGTGTCACACGATCCGCAGCGGTGGAGGCCGCTCGAGCGGTCCACGATGCTGGTGACGGTCGCCCCGGTCGCAACCGCGAGACCCACGCCGAGCGGGAGGACGAGCGCGAGCAGCGCGCCAGCGGGCGCGACCCACGCGCCGACCGCCATGGGCTGGAAGAACGCGCCCGTGGCGCCCCAATCCATCGACCCGGCCCACACGAGCAACTGGACCACGGCCGCGAACGTCGTCCCGAGCAGGATCCGCCCACCCGGCGCGCGGCGCGTGAGGAGCGCGACGAGCGCGCCGCTCAGCACGTACAGGAAGAGCAGCGAGGGGATCGAGCTCGCCTCGGCGAGGCGGGGCCGCGCGCCGAACCGCTTCAGGATCCGTCGTTTGTCGTCGGCGCGGACGTACCGGCTCGTGGACTCTTGCAGGAAGCAGCACCCGACGACGTCGTCGTCTCGACACCGCGGCTCGAACGTCGACTCGATCTCGGACACGAGCGTCCCCGGATCCTTCACGCGCTCGACGGAGGGGCGCTTCTGGCCCGTGAGATCGACCTCCTCGACGACCCCGGTGTCCTCGTAGCGGCGCAGCAGCCGCCCGGAGCGCATGGGGATCCAACACGCGTCGGTGAGCTCCTGCCTCCCACCGCGCGGTGCCTCCAGACCGGGATCGCTCTCGGCCACCCGCCGAGAGTCGAGATCGTAGCTTGGTGACTCCGCCACACGCGGGATCACCGGGTCGAGCGCGTTCGCGCGGGCGAGCGTCAACAGGGCGCCGAGGAGCGGCGCGGCGGCGCCCGCGGCGACGCCGAGCCAAAGCGCATCGCGCCGGCCATCGCGGTCGGGGATCTGCTTGGAAGCACCCACGGCCCCCCTTTACCTCAAGACGAGCCGCGGTTCCCGCAGCGCGGGTCGGGGGCGACCGCTACTTCAACGAGAGCTTGACGGGTCCGGAGGAGACGGCCGCGCCGTCCGCCCCCCAATCCTGCGTGACGTTCAGGGTGTAGTCGCCCGCGTACTTGCGATCCTTCGCGTCGATCGTGAAGAGGACATAAAAATCCTCTTCGGTCTTCGTCATCGCGACGTGACTGTCGGGCCCGAGGACGTCCGCGGTGAGCTTCGTCCCGTCGGGCTGCGTGAGTTCGAACTTCTCGGTCACGGCGAAGATCTCCTTGTCGCTCGGGGCCTTGAGCTTCCCGAAGAGGAGCAGCGCCGCTTTGTCCTTTTTGATGGTCCCCGTGTCGTGCGGATACCAGTCCCAGCGCACCTCCGTGGACTGGACGGTGAACGTCGCCGGGCCGATGACGATGTCCCCCGTGAACGCCTGCTTCACGGGCTCGTCCGTGACGTTCGGGCCCGCGCCGGAGAGCGGCACGCGCACTTGGGCCTCCGCGCCGTCGCCGAACACGAGCGTGGTCTTGGAGGCGTCGAACGCGCTGACGTCGAAGGTGAGCGCGGTGCGGACCTTCGACTTGGCGACGATCTCTTTGTAGTCCTTGAGCCCGCCGTGGCTCAGCACCTCGCCGTTCGACTCGAGCAGCGCGGTGGGCTGCGGGTTCTGGTTCGACTTGAGGAGGTTGTCGATCTCCACGTCGATGAGGAGCGTGTGCTCCCCCGCGTCGTAGCGCACGTCCCCGAGGGTGTACTTCATGCCTCCCCACCACACCGGCACGCTCAACCCTTTGCCCGGGGCGACGGCGAACGTGGGCGCGGGGACGGCGGTGTTGGTGTTCGCAGCGCCCGTGTTCGCGGCGCCCGTGCTGCCGGGCGCCGACGTCGGCGCGCCTTTGCCCTTGGCCTTCGCGCTGGAGCTCCCGGTTCCTTTCGAGTCACCGCCTCCGCAAGCGACGAGCGCGAGACCGACCGTGGCGACGAGCAGGGGACGAACGAGGGTTCGGAGCATCCCGCATCCTTACTTCAGGGCATCGGCGCGCGACAAGTGGCTATCGGGGGCTGTCCGATAGTGAAAAGCGCCGGATGAGCTTCACGGCTTCGGGTCCTCGGGCTTCGGGCCCTCCTTCGGGCCGTCTTTCGGAACGAGGGATTCGCTCCCGCCGATGTCGATCTGGATGCCGCCGGGGGAGAGCTTCATGAACAGGCTGCGCGGGACCGTACCCTCTTGATCGAACGGATAATGATCCTCCTCGATGCCGAAGGTCCGCGTCGCGGTGACGTCGGCGTCGCCGACAATGCGGTAAGGGACGCTGCCCTCCTCGAGCGTGGACTCGAGGATCGCGGGGACGATGGTCAGCGGGACCTTCACGTCCACGGCGAGCTTGATCTTGTCGTCGGCGGGGATCCACACGTCCGGGACCATGTCGACGGGCGCGAGCTTGATCTTCCGGGCGATCGTCACGTCCGCGTGGACGCGCCGAAGCTTCACGTCGAACACGTTGTCGTTCCGGATCGCGAGGACGACGCCGAGGTCGATCCCCGAGAGGGACACCCCCTTCACCTCCGCGTGATCGATGACGACGCGCGGCTCGCTCACGCAGCCGACCGCGGGCGCGAGCGCGAGACAGAGCGCGAGGAGAGTGAGCCTTCGCATCCGAGATCGATACCACGATCGGCCTCGTGAACTTCTTCGCTGGACACGACGAATCGCGCGCGCTAAACGCTAAACCACATGGTTCAGTTTACGAACGCTCGCCTGAACGCGTCGTTCGCCGCGATCTCGGACGCGACCCGGCGCGGCGTGCTCGAGCAGCTCGGCCGGAGCGACGCGTCCATCACGGACCTCGCGGACAAGTTCCACATGACCCTCACGGGCATGAAGAAGCACGTCGCCGTCCTCGAGCGCGCTGGGCTCGTCACGACGGAGAAGGTCGGCCGCGTGCGGACCTGCAAGCTCGGCCTCCGCCGATTGGACGAAGAGACGGCGTGGCTCGAGCGGTACCGAAAGCTTTGGGAAGCACGCTTCGACGCGTTGGACCAAGTCGTCGAGGAGCTGACACAGAAGGAGACCCTGCATGGACGCGAACAAGATCGAGAGTAAGAACGAGCCCACCCCAGCGGCGAACCGCACGAGCGCGGAGAGGACGTCGGATCGGGAGCTCGTCGTGAAGCGCACGTTCAACGCCCCCGCGCGCATCGTGTTCGCGGCGTGGACCAAGGCCGAGCTGTTCGCGCGGTGGTGGGTCCCGAAGTCGTGCGGCCTCACCCTCGTCTCGTGCGAGATGGACGTGCGCGTCGGCGGCACGTACCGGCTGGTGTTCCGTCACCCAGCGGCGCCCGAGCCGATGGCGTTCTTCGGGACGTACAAGGAGGTGACGCCACACTCACGGCTCGCTTGGACCAACGAGGAGAGCGGTGAAGGCGGCGCCGTGACGACCGTCACGCTCGAGGAGAAGGACGGCAAGACGTCGCTCGTCATGAGCGATCTCTATCCTTCGAAGGCGGCGCTCGACGAGGCCATCTCCTCCGGGAGCACGAGCAACACGGACGAGACGTTCGACCAATTGGACGAGCTCCTCCCCACGCTCACCGCTGCCTCCTGACGATCGTCGTTCGCGCTTCGGACACACGCCGCCGATGACGCCGGCCGCAAGGCGGCGCCATCGCGTCGTGACCTGGGGGCGCGCGCGTGTGATCGTCCGTCGGGCGTAGAGCTATGGTCGGCCCCCGATCGGGTCGACGTCGCCGTCCTTCACGGTGACGAGTACGCGGACGCTCGGAGCGCCAGCATCAGGGCCGTACGATCACCTGCGACGGGAACATCGCAGCCCGATACTCGCGCTCGCCGAGCGTCTCGAACAGGGCCGCGATGGTCCGCGCAGGCTTGCCCCTGAAGAGTGTCCTCTCGCCGAGCGTGATGGTGATGTCGCGATCCAAGTCCATCATCGCGTCCGAGAGTCGAACGATGACCTCCGCGAAGCCCTCGACGGATTCGAGCCGCACGGATTGCGGCCCTCGCGTCGCGACGATGCGCGCGCCCTGCTTCACCTCGACGTCGTGCGTGGCGAGCCAGTAGCAGCGCCAGGTAGGGACGCCGAGCTCGACCCAGACGACCTTTTCGGGGATGGGGTTGCGCGTGAACTGCTGCATCCAGGGCACGGCGACGGCGTCCTCGAGGTCCATCCAGTGTCCCTTGCCGGCGTGGATCTGGACCTCGTGGACGTACCCCGAGGGGTCGGACTGGTGCAGGAGATCGAGCTGCTTTCCCCACTCCGCGCCGACCTTGTTCCGGTCGAACGCGTTGTCGTCTGCGCCGACGTGGATCGTGAAACCGATATTGCGGAGCCCGAGCGGCGACGAGTCGTTGGGGTGGCCCGCCATCATCGCCGCCGCGGCCCACCGATCGGCCATGCGCGGGCCAATCTGGTAGACGCCGTCGCCGCCGGCAGAGTACCCCATCACGTACACCCGGTCGGGGTCGACCCCCTCCAGCGCGACGAAGTCGGCGATGAGGCGGTCGAACAAAGGCTCGATCTCCGGGACGAACCACATGTTCCAGGCGTCCGTCGGCGCACGCGGGGCCACGTAGATCCCCTCCGACGGCTTGTAGAGGTCCACCTGATTCCTCCACTGGCTGTCGTTCGTCTCCGTCGTGGTGCCGCCGCCGCCGTGGAGCGAAAGAAAGAGCGCGTGGCCTTTGGATGGCGCGTCTCCGAAGCGCCTCACCTCGAACCGAAGCGTCGCCTCGTCGACCTTGATCGACTGTGCGTCCAGCTCGGCGCGCCGCTCGGCCTTCGTCCGGACGGCGAGTTCCGTCGCGAGGAGATCCGCGGCCCGCGCGGCGTCGTCCTTCGTGAGCGGGACGGAGGCAAAGGGTTGCTCCGTGATCTCGGGCCGCTGCGCCGAGGGGGCCTTGAGGTACGCGTCGAGCGCCTGCACCGCTGCCTTCGACGCGGCTGCGACGCCGTCGTCCGGCTTCGTGGCGGAACTCGTGGCGCTCGGTGAGACCGCGAGTGAGCTCGCGGAGGACGCGGGAGCGCTCACCGCGGGCGGAGTTTCACCGGTCCCCGTGGACGTCGCCGAGGCGGTGCCGGGGGTCTTGGTTCCGCACGCCCCGAGGAGGATCAGCGCGGTTGGCGCTGCGACGAGCAACCCGACACTCCACTTCATGCGTGTGGATGCTACCCCATCCCATCACGGTCATTCACGCCGCGCGGGGTCGTTCGGAGCGCCCTTCGGAGGGAGCAGCGCCCTCGATCCGCGGCATCCACGCGACGCTGGCGCCGGGCGAGTGATACGGTGGTCTTGTGAGACACTCCTACCCATCGCTCCGAATGCTCCTCTCCCTATCGGGCCTCGGCGTCGGCCTCGTGCTGCTCCTGGGCCTCTCGGCACCAGGCTGTGGCTCCCCCGCGCCGACGTGCGCGCCGAAGGGACAACCGTACGTGGTGTGCTCGGACGACGCCGTCTGGACCTGCCCGGAGGGGGACGCGGCGACTGTCGCGGCGAATCAGAAGATCGACGCGGACTGTATGGCGACCGCGGATCCGACGACGTGCTTCCTGCAGGCGGACTACCAGATGGTCGATATGACCCTGGCCGAGGACTGCGCCGCCGCGGGGAAGACGTGCGTCGAGGACGTGGTCGCGAAGTCGGCCTCCTGCCAAATGAAGTAGGCGTCCTCGCGTGTCGTCGTCATGCATGAGGACGCCTCGGGCGATTCGCTGTTCGCCCATTCTCCTCCTCGCGGTGTCGTGCTCCATCCCCGACGAGCCCGGCCCGCACGGGCAAAGCCGTGGGATGGGGAGCGCGCCCGCGCGAGAAGCTCCGCCCGTGAGCGCCGCGCCCGCGCCTTCGTCTCCACCAACTCCGCCAATGAGCGACGGACCGGAGTCGGCCCCGAAGACTGCGGCGCAAGTACCGATCCCCGCGAGCGCGGCGGCGGCGACCGACTCGCCGTGCCCCCCCGAAATGGCCCGCGTCGGTTCGTTCTGCGTCGATCGGTACGAGGCGGTGTTGAAGGAGCGGCGCCCCGACGGGGAGCTCGTCGCGCACCCGCACGCCGAGCGCCCCCGCGCGGGCGCGGTCTACGTCGCCGCGAGCGAGCCCGCCGTGTACCCTCAAGCCTATATTTCGCGCGACGAAGCCGAAGCCGCGTGCGGGAACGCCGCGAAGCGGCTCTGCAATCGCAGCGAATGGCTGCTCGCGTGCCGCGGGACCTCGCCGAGCGTCGTCCCGGTGGACGGGGAGATGCCCTGCAACAACGCCAAAGAGCACCTCATGTCGAAGCTGTTCGGGGTGCACCCGAACTATCCCTACGAGGACTTCAACAGCCCCGCGCTCGACAGTCTGCCTGGCTTCCTGGCGAAGACGGGCGAGTTCAAGAACTGTAGCTCGGACTTCGGCGTCCATGACATGGTCGGCAACCTCCATGAATGGATCAGCGACACGGTGAGTCAGCAGTTCCTCGCCGCGATGGAGGGAGAGACCCGCAGGCGCGGACAGCCGACGTTCCCCGGCGCGGGCATCTTCATGGGCGGGTTCTTCAGCACGAACGGAGAGCACGGACCGGGCTGCCTGTTCACCACGATCGCGCACGAGCCCGCGTACCACGACTACTCGACCGGCTTTCGCTGCTGCAAGGACGCTCGCTGACGGTCTTGCGCCGGGACCACTGGTCGACGAGCAGGGGACCGCCGTCCCCGATGAGCCCTATGCCCTCACGCTCCCGGACGGGACGGTGCGCCGAGGACGACTGGAAAAGAAGGGGCGCATCCGCCTGGAGAGCGTCCCCCCGGGCGACTGTCGCATCGAGTTCCCGGAGCGCGACGCGCGCGCGTGATCCCGGCGCGGGAGCGTGCTCCGCGCACCGAGCGGCGGAGGCGCTCGCGGGTCGAACCGCCCGCGACGAAGGCGCTCATCTCGCCACGGCTCCGGCGCAGAACGCGCGGTGACGCTGCTACGATGCGCGTGTGCCCGAAGCCGCCTGGGGATCGACGAAACCGCTCGTCCACTCGATCGCGATCGAGCTCACGGCGTTCTGCAACCAGCACTGCGACTATTGCTACAACGCGTGGCGCGCCGATCGAGGCGCGTCGATCGGGACACCCGCGCTCGACGTGCTGCTCGCGCGCATCGACCGCGTCCTCGACGCGGTGGCGGTCGAGCACGTCACGCTGACGGGAGGCGAGCCGCTCGCGAGCCACGTGCTGTTCCCGGTGCTCGATCACCTGCGGAAGCGCCTCGTGCGCGCTCAGCTCATCTCGAACGGAGCCCTGGTCACGGACGCGATCGCGGCGAGGCTCGCGCGCTACCGCCTCCGCTCGATCCTCGTCACCCTCAACGGGCCGGACGCGGCGACGCACGAGACCTCGACCGGGGGGGCGGACGTCGCCGCGGCGCGGTTCGACGACACCGTCGGGGGCATCGGGAAGCTCCGCCGCGCGAAGGTCCCGGTGGAGGGCTCGATCGTCATCACGAGGCGCAACGCGGCGCGCGTTCCCGAGATCGTGGAGCTCTTCGCGGCGCTCGGCGTGAAGAAGGTCGCGCTCAGCCGGTTCAGCCCCGCCGGGTACGGGACGGAGTTCGCGCGGGCGCTCCTCCCCTCCCCCGCGGAGGTGCGCGAGGCGTTCCGCGGGGCCGCCGCCGTGGGGCGCGCACGAAGCCTCTATTTGTTCTCGACGATGCCGATCCCGCCATGCGTCCTCGATGCCAAAGAGTTCCCGGAGATCGAGCTCCACGACTGTCCAATAGGGCGATCTGGGCAGGAATTCGCGCTCGGCCTGCGCGGAGAAGTCCGCCATTGTGCGCTCCACAGAGACGCGATCGCCGAGGATGTCCTCGACGCGAGCGTCGATCTCGCCAAGGTCCTGGGGCCGAACGATCCGCATCGCTACCGCGCCGGCCTCCCCGCGGCGTGCGCGCCCTGCGAGCACCGCGAGACGTGCGCCGGAGGGTGCGGCGCCGCCGCGGTGTGGGCGACCGGCGGGATGGCGCAAGATCCGTTCGTGACCGGAGCGCCGGAGAAGAAGCAGCGACTGCCGTTGCTGTAGTCTCCGCTGCCGTGCGAACCCTGCTCCTCGACGGTCTCTCGGCTGGAAAACACAAGAAGACGCTGCAGAAGGTCCTCGAGCAGATCGCGGGGGACGATCTCCGATCGTGTGATCTGAAGAAGCTCGGCTCCGGGCCGTACTACCGCGCCAAGCTCGACTACGAGAACCGGCTCCTGGTCCGCTTCGGGCGCCGGGACGGCCAGACGGTCTGCTTCGTACTCGAGATCATCGAGGGCCACGCGTACGACCGCTCGCGGTTCCTTCGAGGGGCGCGCTTCGACGAGTCGATGCTCGAGTCGCAGCCCCCCGTCGGCGCGCCCGACGAGGCGACCGAGCTCCGGTATCTCCACCCCACGCGGGACCGATTCAGGTTCCTCGCGGCGCCCCTCTCGCTGGACGACGCCCAGGACGCCGCGCTCCGGACCCGCGCGCCGCTCGTGGTGCTCGGCTCGGCGGGGAGCGGAAAGACGGCGGTGACGATATCGCGGCTGCGCTCGACGCCGGGGGTGATCGCGTACGTCACCCAGTCGGCGTACCTCGCCGAGACGGCGCGCGCGCTGTTCGAGCAGGGCAACGAGGACGACGACCGAGAGGCGGAGTTCTTGTCGTTCGCCGAGCTCCTGGCGTCGCACAAGAGCCCGCCGGGAAAGCCGATCACGTTCGCGCGCTTTCGCCCGTTCTTCGAGGCTCATCGGACCAAGCTGAAGTTCGCGAGCGCGCACGCCGTCTTCGAGGAGTTCCGCGGCGTCCTCGGCGCGCAGCCCGAGGGCCCGTTGTCTCGAGACGCGTACCTCGGACTCGGGGTCCGCCAGTCCATCTTCCTCGGCGCCGAGCGGGAAGCCGTGTTCGAGGCGTTCTCCCGGTATCGGCCGTGGCTCGACGCGTCCGGGTACTGGGACTCGAACCTCGTCGCCCACGCGTACCTCCCCGACATCGAGCCGCGCTGGGACTTCCTCGTCGTCGACGAGGTCCAGGACTTCACGAACGCCGAGCTCGCGACGACGCTGCGCGGGCTCAAGCAACCGACCCAGTTCCTCCTCTCGGGGGACGCCAATCAGATCGTCCACCCGAACTTCTTCTCGTGGCAAAACCTCCGATCGTTCTTCTTCCGGGACGCGTCCGCCGAGGCGATCGATCGGGTGCACGTCCTCTCGTCGAACTACCGGAACGCCTCCGCGATCACGACCGCCTCCAATCGACTGCTTCGCCTGAAGCACGCGCGATTCGGGTCGATGGATCGAGAGAGCGACACGCTCGCGCGCGCCACGTCGGACGAGGGCGGAGTCCTCCTCGGGCTCACGCTCGACGGGCGCAGCGGAGATTCTGGCGTGAAGGCGATCGACGCCGCGACGCGGCGCTCCGCGAAGACGGCGATCGTCGTCCTGCGCGAGGAGGACAAAGAGGCGGCGAGGAAGCTCTTCGCGACCCCGCTCGTGTTCAGCGTGCTGGACGTGAAGGGGCTCGAGTACGAGTCCGTGGTGCTCTACGGGCTCGTCAGCGCGGAGCCCTCGATCTTCGACGAGCTGGTCGCCGGGATCTCGTCGGACGTGCTCGATCGGGAGGGCGACCTCAAGTACGCGCGCGGGAAGGACAAGACAGACAAATCCGTCGAGGCCTACAAATTCTTCGTCAACGCGCTCTATGTCGCGCTGACGCGCGCGCTCCGCCGCGTGATCGTCGTCGAGCCGGGGCGCGCCGCCTCCGCCACGAAGATCTGGGAGCTCTTGGGCGTCCCCCTCCGGCGGGAGCTCCCGTCGCTCGCGGCGGACGAGTCGTCGCTGCTCGAGTGGCAGCGGGAAGCGCGAAAGCTGGAGCTCCAGGGCAAGAGCGAGCAAGCGGAGGCGATCCGCTCGAGCATCCTGAAATGCACGCCCGTGCCGTGGGCCGTGTTCGACGGTCCGAAGGTCGACGAGCTCGTCGACAAGGCGGTGAACAAGGGAGAGATCTTCAAGAAGGCGAAGCAGCAAGTGTTCGAGATCGCGTGCTTCCATGACGACCGGTTGATGGCGGCCCGAATGACCGCGCTCGGCTTCGCACCGACGCCGTTGCCCCCGAACCCGGCGATTCCGCTCGCCGCGCGTCAGCACGACTCGGTGGCGCAACACACGAGGGCGCAGCGCGAGCGGTCGATCCCGCAGCCGTACAAAGTGGCGAACCACCGCGAGGTGCTGGCTCAAGTGGACAAACACGGCATCGAGCACCGCACGCCGTGGGGCCTCACGCCGCTGATGCAGGCGGTGGTGGCGCGCAACCTCGAGCTCGCGGAGGAGCTCGTGCGGCGGGGCGCGAGCCTCGCGAGCCGCGACCTCTACGGCCGCACGCCCGTGAGCTGGTGCCTCGCGGGCCTGCTCCTGAACGCCGCGCCGTTCGTCATCGACCAGCCGTGGGCCAGGGGAGGGTTCGGCGCGCTGTTCGAACGGGTCGCGCCCGCCGAGCTCTCGGTCGAGATCGGTCCCGCCGAGCGCCGGCGCCTCGTGAAGCTCACGCGCCGAAATGGCGAGTACATGATCTGGCTCGCGATCGAGGCGCTGTTCCGTCCGCACGCCTACGTGCACACCGGCGCACGCTACTTCGGCTTCGAGTCGAGCGACGTCGTCCAGCTGCTCGAGGCGATGCCGGACTCCGTCGTCCCCCCGAACCGCAAGAAGCGCACGTACGTGAACGGGGTCCTGGCGCGCAGCGAGGTCGACTCGACCTACGCGACCAGCCGTCAGCTGTGGCAGCGCGAGTCGCGCGGGGTCTACCTGCCAGCCCGCGGGCTCGCCCTCGCGGTCGGCGAGCGAGCTGCAGACGGCACCGAGACATTCGTCGACGCGACCGAGGTGCTCGGCATCGCGCGGACCGAGTCGTTCCTCCCGCCCCACGCCCGCGGAAGGCTGACCGTCCCGGGCAAGCCAGGAGACGCGCCACGCGGGAGCGCGTAGCCCTGTCCATCTCCGCCACCTCGATCGGACTCGACCGGGCCTGCGGCGATGCGGCAGGAAACAAGGAGTCTCGTCATGTCTCGCTGCCTCCACGAACCTCGGCGCATCGCGCTTCGCGCGTCCGCCCCGCGCGTGTACCGTCGGGGAATGCGCGCCCCCTCGACGCTTCTCTTCGGCTTGTCGGCGCTGCTCCTCGCGGGGTGCGACGTCGTGCTTGGACTCGGCGGCTACAAGTACGGCTGCCCGGATGGCACGGTCGTGGATTCTGCGGACGCCGCATGTCCGGGCGGGATGGGCGGCTCAGGCTCCCCCACCTCGTCGAGCGTTTCGGGTACGAGCGCGTCGGGGACGTCGTCCTCGTCGTCGGGAGCCGGTGGCGCGGGCGGAGCACCACCGAACTGCGAAGCGATGGGCCTGACGACCTGCGGCGGCGCCTGCGTCGACCTCATGAAAGACGGGGACCACTGCAACGCGTGCGATCACTCGTGCGGCGGCGGCGAATGTCTCGATGGCATTTGCCAGCCTGTCACGCTCGCATCGGGGATCGCCGAGCTGCACTCCATCGGGATCGACGGCGCGCGGCTCTACTTCACCGCGGGCAACCTCGTTCGCAGCTGTCTCCAGGGTGGACCATGCACTGGCGCGGGGCTGAAGACCCTCGCGGATTTCACTGGCCAGAACGATGATGGAACGGGTTCACTCGCCGTCACAGAAGGCCTAATCGTTTTCTTCGGAAACACAAATGGCTCCACTCACGTGCACGCGTGTCCGACCGACGGATGCGCTACGCTGAGTGGGCTCGGATTTTCCAATACGGGCTACGCAAAGGGCATCGCGATGGCTGTCGCTGGGTCGAGCACTGTCGCATATGTGCACAACCCGGGCGGCTTCGGACTGCAGTCGACAACATGCACCGGGACTCAATGCGGAAACCTGGTAAGTAGAGTATCCAAAACACTATCGGCACCTCCACTCGCAGCGACACCGTCGCACTATTACTATCAAAAGAAGGTCAACGGCGTCGTCAGCGGGATCGTACGGTGCCCGACGTCGGAGGGCACCTGTACAACCGTCGAGAATATTTCCTCTGTCACGAATGCTGTCACTCGACTCGTCACGACACCTACCGAGCTGTTCATTCTCTGGGCGGGAGGCGCGGGCGGCGGGAGCGCAATTGGACGTTGCCCTCTGACTGGATGTCCGGGTTCGCCGAC
The DNA here is from genome assembly GCA_046351395.1 of Polyangiaceae bacterium. Classification (GTDB taxonomy): domain Bacteria; phylum Myxococcota_A; class Polyangia; order Polyangiales; family Polyangiaceae; genus CAYYKK01. The sequence continues at coordinate 115,109 of JAXLYP010000017.1, read as the reverse complement.
GATCGTCCGCACCAGCACCACCACATTTCGGACATGACTGCCAGGGACACTGACGTGTTCTGGATCGAATCGGGCGCACTAAAGACCTGCGCGTCCACATCGTGCGCTGCGCCGACGGACCTGGCCACCGGTGTTACGAGCGCGAGCAGCCTCGTGACGGACGACAAGTTCGTCTATTGGATCGAGAGTGCCGACAGTCCGAACGGATCAATCCGTCGCGTCGCCCGATGACTGTCGAAGCTACGGGTTCCGCACGCAGTCGTTCGTCAGATCGATCTCGGGCCCCAGGTCGACGACTTCGAAGTCAGTGACCTGGATGTCGTTGAACGACTGCGCGGTAATACCAACTTCGGCCCACTTCGCTGCCGTTGTGCGATCGTCCGCGAACGTGAGTGCAACGTGCCCCCCATCGGACAACACCATGCCGAACGTCTTCAGTGCCTTGAGGATCACCTTCTCGCCTGCGTTGTACGGTGATTCGTCGAACGTCGACTTGAGGCGGAAGCGGACCCCGTATGGGGGTGCATTGGCATCCGAACTGGACGGACCGCCGGCGTGCGTGGCGGGGTGGACGTAGACCCCCGCCTTCATTTCTTCGTTGGGCAAGATGAACCGTAGCGCGTGGTGGACGTCGCCGGCCTTGACCTCATCCGCTGTGGGCAGGAGCCCCGCAATCGGGAGTCCCGCGGCGTCCGCGGACGTGCACTGATCTCCTCTCAGATTGTCGGGATAAGCTTTGGTGAGATCCCAGGTAAAGGCTCCACGTGCGATGATCTCGCTGCCCTGCTGGTAGGCATTGTAGAGCTCGTACAACTTCTTCTCCGCGACCTCCGCGACGAGGATATGGCAGTCGTTGTCAGCGATATCGCAGTTCAGGTCGGCGCTCCCCTCGATGTTCGAGCCGTTTGGAATCGGCATCTGAAGCGGGACATCATCGCAGTCGGGACCGCCGTAGCAGTACTCGGGGGACAATCCTTGAATCGTCACCCTGGGCGTAGATCCGTCGGCGTAGAAGACCGGGATCGAGAAGTCGGTCTGGAAGACTCCGAGGCCCCATCCGCCCATCGAGTCCAGCGCGCCGATGATCGCGTCGGATCGGTCGGAGGGCGAGAGCCCGGATACGTCCTTGGTCCAGGGCTCGGGCGCGGTGAAGAGCCCGCCGGGGCTGGGCACACCTGTGCCCGTGCTCATGCTGTTGCCGGTGGACTGAGACCCGGTGGACTGGGAGCCTGTCGATTGCGAGCCGGTGCTCTTCGAGCCTGTCGACTGGGACCCGGTGGACTGCGAGCCGGTGGACGTGCCGCCGGTGCCTGTCGTTCCGCTGCCTCCGCAGCCGATCACCGTCGCGGTCGCGGCGGTCCCAAGGAGTGAGGTGAGCCCGAGCAAGAGGTAGGAAGCACGTCGCATCGCGTGAGAATAGGGAACCCCCGACGAGAACGAAACCGTGACTCGTTGGCCCGAACTGATTTCCCGAGCGCGCCGAAGGCGCTCGAGTCAGCCGCGGCTCCGTCCGCGGAATTCCATGACGCCGTAGGCGCTCGATCGGCCGCGGCCCGCGGAATGGCTAACGCGAGGTCACGCGAACGTTCGTGAGTCCGCCGACGGCTCCGAAGTCGACCGAGAGGGCCGTCGTGATCGGCCCTTCCAGCGAATCGAGCACGAGCTGCAGGATCACGGACTTCGAGCCGCCGAGGCCTCGCACCAGGAACCAGAAGTGCCCCGGCTCTTTGCCCACGGGCTCCGCGACGACCACCGGCGGTCCATTCGGCCCCGTCGGCGGTGGAGGCGGCGCGGGGGCGGGCGGGGCGGGCGCGCTCGTGGCTGCACCCGGCGGGGCGGGCGCGACGGGCGAGAGGTGGGGAACGACGCCCTCGGTCGGCGCGACGCGCGCGCTGTCGACGAGGAAGACAGGTGCGCTCCCTGATGGAGTGACGCCCGCTGCGTCCGCCTTTGGCCCCGCCCACCAGACGTGAACCACGAGCTGGCGACCGTTCAACCACGCCGCCTCCGCGTTCACCGGCGGGAGCGGCATCTGCCGCGCGGGCTCTCCTACCGGATCCGAGTTCGGGGAGTACTCATGAGGGACGACGGCATCGAAGTTCGGGGAGTACTCACGAGGGATGTCGGGCGAGGGCATGTCCTCCAGGTCGCCCCCCGACGATCGGCCCGCGCAGCTCGCCGCTCCGGGCGCGAGCAGACCGAGCGCCACGAGCCCCTCGATGTGCCGGCGCACGCGCCACCGCGGACGAGCGGATCGAGGCGATCGGAGACGGTCATCGCTCATCCCCCCGAGTCCTAGCCCCCCTCGACGACCGTCGCAATGGCCGCTCCTCGCACGAGCGCTGACGCAGACAATCGGGCCGAGCGCCCGCATCCCTCGCAGTGCGAAGCGCGCGTGGCGGGCCGATCCCTGCTCCCCGTCACGATCGGCATTGCTGAGCCCACACGACATTCCGTATGGTCATCACCATGCGTAAGGTTCAGCGTAGCAGCGATCGTCTCGTCCTCGTCCTCCTTGCCGGCGCCGTGTTCGGCGCCGTCGGGTGCGCCTCCGCGAAAGTGAAGCCGCCGAGCGCACCCCTGAGCTCCGCCGAGACCGCGTGGCCCGAGGACGTCGCCGACGAAGCGGCGAAGGCGGACCGCCTGTGCGGCACCAAAGAGTCGAAGCTCCTCTTCCGGTATCAAGAAGGGAAAGAGCAACAGGAGGGCTTCAAGACGATTCTCGGATCGATCACGGGCGGCGTCGGCACGGCGGGCGGCGTGATCACGGGGGTCGGCGCGTTCGTCATCGACGATCAGGACACGAAGGAGACAATGACGGGCGTGACCGGGTTCGTCACCGCGGGGCTCGGCGCCGTCGGGTCGATCGTCACCGCGGTCGTCTCCCCAGGCAAATCGAAGATGACGGACTCCGCCGTCGGGCTCGAAGACATCGACAAGAAGAAGGAGAAGGCGCGCGCCGCTCTCACGAAGGATCCCGCGTCGTGGTCCGACGCAGACAAAGAAGCGTGGAGCTCCGCGGTGAAAGACCTCGAGGCGAGCTGCTCGAAGTAGGCGCACGGCGAGAGGTGCTCTAGTCCCCACGCGGTGGATGTGCGAAGGCGAAGTGCATGGAATCGTTCGTCCAGGGCTGGGGCCTGACGCTCGCGTTCATCGGCACGATCGCGTTCGTGTTCGTGTTCGCGATCGTGCACCTGAGCCGCGAGCTCCGGTGGATCCGCGCGCTCACGGACCACCTCGGGTACGACCTCGTCGCGGACGAACCCGGCGCGAAGCGCTCGAAGGCCCAGCCTGGGGGCCTCGAGCTCGAGGAGATCCGCCACGAGTCGCAGGCGATCCTCGCCGCGAAGGATCCCGCGTGGGCGCAGAAGCAGGTCCGCTCCTGGCAGATGCGCTCGCAGCGCCTCGAGCAGGCCCTCCACTTCTGGACCGATTTGCTGCGCCAGCTCGGCCTCCTCGGGACGGTGTTCGGCCTCGGGCTCTCGCTCGCGTACACCGGCAAGGACGTGTCGAAGCTCCTCGGGCCGCTCGCGTTCAAGGTGTGGACGACGGTCGCCGGCCTCGCGTTCAGCATCATCCTCACCTCCCTGTTCGGGATGAAGCTGCCCGCGTGGGTCGACGCGTGCGAGAAGAACATGGAGGCGTGGGACGCTCGCCGACGCGGGCTCTCGACGGCGCCGCGCTCCGAGAGGCCGCCCGCGTGAGGAGACAGCGCCGCGCGATCCGTCCCCCGGACATGACGTCGCTCTTCGACGTCCTCTTCATCCTCGTGTTCGTCTCGCTCGTGAACGTCGGCGTGAACCACACCGAGACCGAAGAGGCGGAGGCGAAAGCGAAGTCCGCCGCGGACGCGCTCGCGAGCGCGTCCGCCGCGCTCGCCTCCGCGTCCGCTGCGCTCTCGGCGCGCCCCTCGGCGGCGCCCTCCGTGTCCGCTCCCCCCGCGACGACCTCGCCGCCGGTCGATCTCTCGTCGCGCGAGGCGACGCTCATCGTTCGCATCGACAAGGACGGCGTCCTGCAGACGATCGAGCGCGCCGATCAGGTCGTGGTCGTTCGGCAGCCGCTCCTCGAGCCGGACGAGGATCCCGATCGGGTCGTCCGCTACCGCGGCATCCGGAGCCCGGAGCTCCGGATCTGTGCGATCGTCGCGAGCAAGCTCGGCCTCCCCGATCTCTCGCGCTTCGTCGTGGCCATCACGACGGAGGCCACCCACAAAGAACTCGTCGAGGCCCTCAACAAAGGGATCGAGACGGATCAGAAGCTTTGCGCGGACGAGCAGAAGGGCTTCGCGCTCGTCGCGAACGCCCCCGCCGCTCCCCCCGGAGGTTCCCCATGACGACATCGAAAGACGGTTCGAAGCCCACCGAGAAGCCCGCTCCGAAGGCCCAACCCATCGACAAGAAGGCGGAGAAGGAGCGCGCGCAGATCCAGGCGAAGGCCGTCGTCACGGAGATGAACCGCAGCAAGAACCGGCGGACGTTCGTGCTCCTCGGGGTCCTCGCGGCGTTGATCGCGCTCGCGATCCTCTACTTCAAGTTTGGCGACGGATGGGGTCTCGGCTTCGGCACGGGCACGGGCACGGGCACCGCCACGGGCACGGCGACCGGCTCCACCACCAAGCCCCCGGGCTCGGCCACCGCGAGCTCATCGGCGACGACGTCGAGCGCGGCGCCCACGAAGCCTCCGTGCGAGCTGCGGCTCTCCGCGGCGGGCATCACCGTGGATGGCAAGCCGCTCGAGCTCGCGCAAGCCATCACGGCCTGCAAGGAGGCCGGCGAGGCGAAGGTGTTCGTCACGGGCGACGCGAAGACCGGAGACTCCGAGGCGCTCCACAAGGCGCTCAAGGACGCGAACCTCAAGTACACCGAGAAGCCGTCCGAAGCACCCACCCCTCAGGACTCCGCTGCGCCGTCCGCGTCCGCGTCGGCTCCCGCCTCCGCTGCCGCGCCCCCGTCAGCCGCCCCCGCGGCGTCGCCCTGAACAGGATCGGTGATCGAGTCCTCGTCATCGAGGAGCAACAGCGACGAGGCCGTGTGGTTCTCTCCGAGATCGGGCGCATGCGTCGGCGGTTCAACCTGTTCGGTGCTCTAGATCGCGGATGATCCATCAAGCGGTCGCGGTTGGATCTTTGATCCACCAGTCGAAGATCTGACAGGGCAATTATCCGCGAAATTCGCAAATACCTACATCTGCCACGCGCGGCACACACTGTGCTATGGCGCCGCACCATGAAGGCTCTCAAGGTCGCCGCCGGTCTCCTCGCCGCTGTCGTTCTCACCACGGGCTGCGCGCCCGAGGCGCCCGTCGAGTCGAGCGACGAGCACGCGAGCACGGACGAGAAGCCGTTCACGAGCGGCGAGGCGGTCCTCCTCGACGTCGAGTTCGATGGTGAGCTCACCGCGCCGTGGCAGACGAACACGACGAAGCTCATCAAGGATCAGCTGTTCTACTCGGTGGGCGTGTTCAACGGCCACGAGTCCGTCGGGCGCCTCGATCGCTTGGTCGTCTCGAACGTGAAGCGCGTGTCGAACGGCGCGGATGGCTGGATGAAGGTGACCTACCACGCGAAGCTGCCCGTGAGCTGGGGCCACGCCTCGGACGTGCCGACCGAGATCGCGCTCGCCCTGCCCCGCAAGATCGGCCCGAAGAGCCTCGCCGCGTTCACCACCAAGTACTCGGCGACCTGCGGCGAGGGCGAAGGGCACGCGCTCTCGAGCGCGAACTTCTGGTTCTACTGGCGCCCCGAGATGACGAGCTGCGTCCTCGCCGACGAGGACTCCGTTCGCACGACGGCGACGGCGACGATCAGCACGAGCAACACGAGCGGGAAATACCCCGAGTACGACCAGGTCTGGAAGGACGGTGCGCTCCGCGTGGTGGCGGTGTTCAGCAAGTACGAGGACTACGCGACCGCCCTCGACGACGCCGGGATCCAGACGTTCAACGCGTTCGTGAACGGCGTGAAGAACGGCGTCGGCAAGGGCATGGCGACGACGCCCGCCTCGGTCTCCGAGACCCCGGGCCCGACGACGACGGACGTGACGTTCGACGGCACGTTCGAGGGCCACAAGGTCAGCATCACCGCCATCCTCGTCGACAGCCCGAAGGTCGCGAACGCGGCGTTCGACAAGCGCTACGCCGAGCTCACGAAGAACGCCGACGTCATCTCGTACAACGGCCACGCGGGCCTCGGCGCGAACGTGAACGCCCTCGCGGGCAAGGGCACCGTCGTGAAGGACCAGTACACGATCTCCTTCATGAACGGCTGCGACACGTACGCGTACCTCGACGACAAGCTCGCGAAGCGCTTCGCCGCGGCGAACCCGGGCGACCCGACCGGGTCGAAGCACCTCGACTCGCTCACGAACGCGATGCCCGCGTACTTCCACCAGATGCCCTCGGCCGCGCTCGCGCTCATCGACGCGCTCGCGCACCCGAACGATCCGAAGACGTACGAGCAGATCTTCGCGAAGGTCGCGAAGGAGCAGGTCGTCGTCGCGACGGGCGAAGAGGACAACACGTACCAGCCCCCCACGGCGACGTTCGCCCCCGTCTCGCTCGAGCAGACGCTCGACAAGGGCAAGTCGATGAAGTTCACGAGCGTGATGCTCCCCGCCGGCACGTACACGGTCAGCACGAGCGAGCTCAGCCCGAAGGCCGCCGGGGACGTCGACCTCTACGTCGCCGTCGGCTACGAGCCCACCGCGGACAACTACGATCAGCGCCCGTACCTCTACGGCTCCGACGAGGAGGTCACCGTGAAGCTCGACCAGCCCTCGAAGATCTTCGTGATGGTCCAGGCGTACGAGGACTCCCCCGTTCAGAAGAACAACTTCGAGCTCGCGATCGAGCAGTAGGTCAACGCGCCACGGGGGTGAGGTCGCGCTTGTAGAGCCACCACATCCCCTCGTGCGCGACTCGAACGATCGTCGCGTCGTCCCGAAACAGGGCGTCCGGGGAGGACGCCTGACGGACGAGGAACCAGTCGAAGAACGCGCCGTGCGTCCGCACCTCGAACCGGTCGGGCGTCCACTCCCAGCGCAGCGGGACTGGCGGCGGGACGACGGCCCGATCGTCCGTTCGGAACTTGAGCGGGGACGCTCCCCACACCGCGAAATGGAAGCTGAGCCACCCGCCCTTCTCCGCTTGGATCCACGCGGGCAAGTGGAGGAACGGGGCGCCCGTGCGCGTCGATCCCGAGTGATCGCGGATCAGATAGAGGAGCTTGGGCGCGCGCGGGAGCTTCGATTGGATGCGATAGAAGTCCTCGGTGGCCGCGCCGAACGCCGCGTACCCCGACGCCGACACGGCGGCGAAGCCGAGCGAGCCCACCGAGATCGCGGACACGCACGCGAGCTTGAGCACGGAGTTCTTCGGTAGCCCGGGCAGCGCCCCGAGCAGGACGAAGCCGGCGGCGACGACCTCTCGCGGATAGACGTACCACCAGATCCCGATCTGGATGGGCAGCGTCAGGAACAGATAGAAGAACACCGCCGCGCTCGCGAGCGGCACCAGCGTGACGAGCCACGTGAAGTGGCGATCGAGGCGCGCTCTCCACGTCGTGTCCTCCGCCGTCGAGGCGGCCGCCGCCACGGGAGCGGCCGCGGGCGCGCCCCGCCGAGCGCGGACGAAGGCCGCGACGATCGACGCGAGCCACGCGACGACCGCGAGGATCTCGACCGCGCCGAGGAGCTTCGCGAACGTCCACGCCGCCTCCATCTCCTTCGGGTCGTTGAACCCATTGACGAGCGTCTTCGGGATCTCTGCGAGCCTCTTCCAATCGAGCGTGAGCGGACCCATCGCGCCCCCGAGCGCGTCCGTCCGGCGGAGATAGAAGAGGGCGAACAGGGCGAGCGACGGCACGAGCGGAAGGAGGATCGGCCGCATCCGCCGCGTCGCGGGCCACGCGACGATCGCGGCCCCGACCACCGCCGCGATCGCGAACGGGAACCGAAACACGTGCGTGAAGAACAGGAGCACGAGAGACGCCCCGAGGGCGATGCTGGTCCGACGGGAGGGCTTGTCCACCGCGCGCAGCGCGAGGCCGACCACGAGCGCGAACTGTCCGAGCGCGGAGACGAAATTGATGAACCCCCAGTGCGTGAGATCGCACCAGACGAACGGCAGCCCGAGCAGGCCCCCGAGCGGCGACTTGCGCATGCCCCACGAGAGGACGGCGAGCCCGAGCGGCAGGAACAGGAGCATGATCCCCGTCGCGAGCTTCACCGCCGTCACCGCTCCGAACACGAGCATGAGGAGGGCGCCGAGCACGTAGCTCGCGTCGTAGGGGACGGCGAGGGGCTGGAGTTCGAATTGGTCGCGGAAGTGGTACGACGCGTCGAACCAGTGGCGGAACGCGGACGTCTGGGCCGCGTGCATGGGCAGGTCCGTCATCGGCGGGTAGCGCGCCGAGAAGAGCGGCCACATCACGACCACGACGGAGACGACGATCGCCGCGACCGCGGAGAACGCGTCGATGGGGCGCGCGACCACCCGGTCCTTCAGCGCGCTCGTCGCGGTGACGAGGGCGCCGGGGCGCGAGCGCACCCACGCCGCCACGCCGCGCGGGAGTGACGAGAGCCACGCTCGCAGCTTCACCCGCCCCGAGATAGCCGACTTCCTCCTCTTTTCGAAGGAGTCGGCTAAGGTCGGGGCCGGATGACGGAGCTCCGGGTGTCCCGCGCGCTCGTCGGGGTCGCGACGATCTGGTTCGCGCTCGTCGCGAGCTGGGAGCTCTTCGGACCGCTCCTCGCGGGGCACTACGCCTCCGCCGCGAGTATGGGGATCATCGCGGACAACATGAAGCGGTGGGGCATCATCGCCCCCGTCTGGGTCTACACCGACAAGCCGCCGACGCCGGATCTCTACTACTGCCACCACCCCTGGGGCATCTTCTGGGTGACGCGAGTCTTCCTGTGGATCTTCGGTCGGCACGACTTCGTATGTCGGCTCCCGGCGGTGGTGTGGAGCGTCGCGACCGTCCCGCTCCTCGGGTCCCTCGGGCGAATGCTGTATCGCCCGTACGCGGGCGCGGCCGCTGCGCTCGGGTTCGTGGTCCTCCCCATCACGCTCTCGTTCGCGCACTTCAACGCGCTCGAGGTGCCCGTGATGGCGAACTCGGCGCTCTTCCTTTGGGGGATGCTGAAGCTGCGCGAGCGCCCGAAGAAGCGGTATCTCCTCGCGAGCCTCGCGGGCGCGCTCCTCGCGGTGCACTCGGATTGGCCCGCGTATGTGCTCGTCGGGTTAATCCTCGCGGTCGAGGCGTCCTCGTTCTTCGCGGGCCGCGAGCGGCCGTCTCGGCGCCACGTCCAATGGTGGATCTGCGTCACCGCGGGATCCGCGGCGTCCCTCGCGTTCTACCTGGTCGTGTTCCAGAAGGCGGGCCGGCTCGGGGATCTCCTCGCGAGCTACGGTCAGCGCAGCGCTGGCAACGACCAGCCCCTCTCCGCCGCGCTGGAGGCGCGCCGCTATTGGATCGCGCTCTCGTTCACGCCGATCGCGATCTGGATCGGGAAGGTCTTCGCGCCGATCGCGGCGGCGCGCGCGGTCGTCCGGTGGAGGCGCGAGGAGGTGATCCCGCTCGTCGTGCTCGCGATGGCGACCGTCCAGTACGTCGTGTTCCGCCAGGGAGCAGACATTCACGTCTTCTGGCCCCACTATTTCGCGGAGTATTTCGCGCTCGCCTGCGCAGGCGTGGTCGCCACGCTGGGCGCGATCGGCGAGCGCGCGGCGGCGCACCCGCGCGCGAAGCGGTTCGCGCCGGTCCTCCGACGAAGCGGCCCGATCGCGCTCGGCGCGCTCGCGTGCGCGCTCGCGATGGTCCTGCGGGACGGCGTCGTCGCCCTGGCCTGGGCGCGGGCGAGCGGGGGCCGTTTCAACGAGAAGGGCCTGCGCATCGAGTCGGACGGCGACGAGATCGCCACGCTGCGGTGGCTCGCGTCGCGCGAGCGTCGCATCGGTCTCCACGCGAGCGTCGGGGCGACCTGGTCGCACGTCTGGTCGTTCGGGGGACGCGTGGTCCCGCTCGCCGCAGCGCCGCCCCTGCGCGGCACGAAAGGGGTCACCGTCGTCGACACGCGCTTCGTGAACGACGCGGCGCGCGCCGGGTTCATCCAGAACAACGGGGTCACGCAGATCGGCTCGCTCTGGGTCCTCGACGGAGGCACGCACGATCCGACGGTCTTCGCGCTCCGGGAGCGCGAGCCCTCGCTCCTCGAGTGGTACTTCCAATCCGGGACCGAGCCCGTGCGGGACGTCGTGCCGGATCCGTGGGCCGAGTGGGAACTCCGCTCGGCGTACGCGCTCGACGACGTCCCCGTTCCGGACGGGCTCGCCGCTCCGAGCGGAGAGCTCGAGGCGCGGCGCGTGCGCTACGACGCCGCGATGAAGGCGGGCGACCTCGAGACCGCGGCCGCCGAGATGGACGCGATCAACGCGATCTGCCCGCCGATCGACGCGGAGTTCTCGGACGGCTCGCGCATCCACTGCGCGCTCTACCAACCCGGCGCATCTCCGCTCCTCCGCGTCCTCATCGAGGCCCACGGACCGCTCGACGAGGGCGTGGAGCTCCGGGTCACGTCGCGCGTCGTCGAGCCCCTACCCTTCACGACCACGATGACCGACCCGACCGAGCGCGATCTGTCGTTCCCGTTCTCGCTCTCGCCGCGGCGCTGGCGGCGCGGGTGGCTCTACGAGCACGCCGTGCGCCTGCTCCCCCGCCCTGGGACGGAGGTCTTCGAGGCGAGCTTCACGGGACCACGCGCGCCGACGCGCGGCCGCCCGGTGGAAATCCTCCGCCTGTGATGCGCACGGATCCTTTTCTCGACTGACAACGGACGACCGACGCCCGATAACTGGAACGCCATGTCGCCCCACGATCTCCCGACGCTCGAGCTCGCGATGAGCTCCGTCCCCGAGACGGTGGATCCGCGATCGACGATCAGCCCGGCGGTCATCGCGAAGCACACCGCCGCCCCGACGACGGCGCGCTCCGCCACGGCGGAGCCGGAGCGCCCGAGGTCGAAGGCGCCGCCCGAGATCGCGAGCGAGCTCGCGGAGCTCCCCCCGCTTTCGATCGGCGGGGACTCCGCGCTGCTCGCGCGCATCTCCACGCCCGACGCGTCGATGCCGGTCGCGGTGCCCGTCGCCGAGTCCGCCGAGCTCTGCGTGCGCGCCGTGCTCGGCGAGGGCGGCATGGGGATCGTCTACACCGCCGAGCAGCGATCCCTCGGTCGGGAGGTCGCGATGAAGGTCGTGAAGAGCACGAGCCGGCCTCGCGAGCTCGCGGCGCTCCTCCACGAGGCGCGCCTCATGGGTTCGCTCGAGCACCCCGGGATCATCCCCGTCCACGCGCTCGGGACGGACGCGGCGGGCCGCCCCGTGCTCGTGATGAAGCGCATCGAGGGCACGAGCTGGCAGGATCTGCTCGACGATCCCGCTCACCCCGCGTGGGACGCGCTCGCGCCCGATCCGGAGGATCGCCTCGCGGCGCACCTCGACATCCTCGAGCAAGTGACGACGACGATCGCGTTCGCGCACAGCCGCGGCGTCCTCCACCGGGACATCAAGCCCGCGAACGTGATGATCGGCTCGTTCGGCGAGGTGTATGTCGCGGACTGGGGCATCGCGATGGAGATGTCCGAGCGGCGCGTCAGCGGTCCCATCGGCACGCCCGCGTTCCTCGCGCCCGAGATGGCGATCGGGGACGCGAGCGCGATGGACGAGCGGACGGACGTGTACCTGCTCGGCGCGACGCTGCACTTCGTGCTGACGAACGAGCCGCGCCACGGCGGCGCGACGGTCCGGGACGTCCTGCGCGCCGCGGCCCAGTCGAAGCCCGTCGAGTACCCGAGCACCGTGCCCGCCGCGCTCGGCGCGCTCGCGAACCGCGCGACCTCGTTTTCGAGGGACGACCGGCCCGCGACCGCGCTCGAGTTCAGAGACGGGATCGGCGAGTACCTGAAGCACCGCGCGTCCCTCGCGCTGTCGGCGCGCGCGTCGGAGGCGCTCGCGGAGGCGGTTGCTGCGAAGGCGTCGAGCGATGCGGACCACGGGGCGAGGGAGCGCAGCTACCTCGCGCAAGCGCGCTTCGGGTTCGGCGAGGCGCTGCGCGAATGGCACGACAACCCGGACGCGCTCGCGGGCCTCGAGAAGACGTTCGCCGCCGCGCTCGAGATCGAGCTCGGGGACCGGTCGATCCGCGCCGCCCGCGCGATCCTGGGCGAGATGAAGTCTCCGAGCGACGAGGCCAAGGCGCGCGTCGCGGCGCTCGAGGCCGAGCTCGCCGCCGAGGAGCGGGAGCGGGAGGCGGCGCGCGCGCACGCACGCGACCACGACCCGACCGTGGCGCGCCGGAATCGCACCATCTTCCTCGCGGTCCTCGCCGCGGCGGGGATCGGCGTCACGGTGGGCATGCGACACTCGCGCCTCCACGGGACGGGGGCGCCGGTGCCGCACACGATCGTCCTCCCGCTCCTCCTCGCGCTCGCGCTCTCCCCGATCGCGTTCCTGCTCCGCGCGGACCTCGGAAAGAGCGCGGTAAACCGGCGGTTTCTCGCGATCATCTACATCGTGTTCGGCGCGTCCGCGGCGCTCCGCGGCGTCGCGTACCTGTTCCAGACGCACATCGAACAGATGATGACGTTCGAACTGCTCCTCATCGCGACCGCTACGGCGACACTCGGGGTCACGCTCCACCGCATCTTCTTCTGGGTCTCGGCGGGCGCCGTCCTCTGCGCGTTCCTCGCGCAGCGGTTCACGAACTGGCTCGAGATCTTCTACGTCCCGCCCTTCCTCGGGTTGATCGCGATGAGCACGCTCGTGCAGAAGAGCGCCGCGCCGCCACCCCGAACCTGATCGGAACCGCTCGATGCCCTCCTGGACCCTCGCCGCGCTCTTCTCGAGCCTCTGCTTCGCGCTCCACTACCTCGCGCTGCGCGCTGCGACGGGGAAGGTCGAGGACGCCCTCGGCGGCATGCTCGTCGAGGGATCGGCCGCGGTCGGCCTGCTCGTGCTCGTCCTCGTGGGGCCGAAGTCGGGCATCCCGACGACGAACGCCGGAATTGTCTGGTCGTGCCTATCGGGCCTGTGCGTGACTGGCGGCGTCGCGCTGCTCTTCACTTCGCTCCGCCTCGGCGGACCCGTGGCGGGGACGGGCACGATCGCGATGGGCGGGGGCGTCACGCTCGCGGCCATCGCGGCGCCGCTCCTCTTCGCCGAGGGCTTCACGTGGCGGCGCGCGCTCGGCGTGGCGCTCGGCGCTGCAGCGATGGTCATCCTCGCGACCGAGAAGAAGTAGCCCGCCGACGTCCGCTCTCGCACCGCCGGGCGCAAAAGAGAGAGGCGCCGACAGCTCTCTCGCGCGCCTCTCTACTCTCTCGTTCCGCGGACGGATCGCGGCGGACCGAGCGCCTCTTACCGGGCCTCGGCCATCGGACGTCGCGCGCGAGCTACGGTGTCGCGCAGTCCTGGGCGCAGACGCCCGCTTCGCCGGGCTCGCAGATGAAGTCGCCGCAACAGTCGACCGGACAGTTGCTCGGCTCGTTCGCCCCCGTGTCGCAGAAGCCATCCCCGCAGTCCACGCCGCCGCCGCAGTCCTGCGGGCACGAGTCCATCTCGAGCTGGAAGTTGCACATCCCGTCACCACACACGGGCGGGGTGAAGCAGAACGGGCCGTTCACTTCGCCCTTCGTGCAGACCTGGTTCGCCCCGTTGAAGTCGCAGTTCAGCGGGTCCTTGCACTCGCTGTTGCCGTTGCACACCTCGCCTTCGCCCTTCTGCGGGGTGCAGATGCCGCTCATCCCGTTCGAGACGTCGCAGTAGAGGCCGGATTTGCAGGGCGTCAGCTTGTTGCCGTTCGGGTCGAAGCACACCCCACCGTTGTCGAGGAACGGCTTGCACTTCCCCTTGAACTCGAGCACCTGCTTGCTCGGCGGATCGTTGGGGTTCGGCGTGAAGTCGGAGGAGTCGCAGAACTCCTCGATGTTGCACGCGGTGAGCTCGTTCGTCTCGATGCTGAACCCGCACGACCCGTCGCCGGTCAGCACCACGGACGCGCACACGCCGGTGTCGAGACCGTTCCCGTTGCCTTGCCAGCACTCGGAGAACTCCCCGGAGGACTCGCACTCGGAGTCCCTCGAACACGCAGCGCCGGGTGGGCGGAAGCCGGTGATGACGTTCGCGCACGCGACCTGGCGGTCGAATTCCTCCTCCGGCGTGCGCGTCGCCTCCTCGCACGACTCGACGACGCCCATACACGTGGACGCGGCGCCGCTGTCGAACTTCACCTCTCCCGCGTGCACCTTCTCGACCTCGGTGAACTCCTGGCACTGGCTCGAGAGGCTCAGGATGCACTGCTCCTTGTCGAACGTCGCGCCCGATTTGCAACAGCTCGCGAGCGCGTCGCACTGGTCGGCGACCCAGCCCTCGCAGTATCCCTCGGGGTTGTTGCAACCAGCAGACGCGAGCCCGAGCAGGCCGAGGCCGAGCGCGAGGACCGATTCGAAGAAGGAAAGTCGTTTCATGGGGTGTCTTGTTTGCGTCGTATCGGCACATGGGGCGAGCCGTCAAGGCAGCGGCGCCGCGCGGCAGGAATCCATCGGCTCGATTTTCCGCGGAGGACCGCGGCTGAATCGAGCGCCTTCGGCGCGCTCGATTTTCCGCGGAGGACCGCGGTTGAATCGAGCGCCTTCGGCGCGCTCGTGGATTTCGAGTGGCCGGAGCCCGCGTCGGCACACGGCCCCACACATTTGTGAGCCTCTCGGATCCTCTTTGAAGCGTTAGGAAAACAGCCAGTCAGCGGCGTCAACCCGCGCACTCTTGGGAGCCCAGGCGATGGACTGAGGCAGATCGGCGCAGCGGGCGTGCGTGGCTCGAGGATTGCTCGAGCGAAGTCTCTCGCGAGCCATGTGCGCTCGCGTCGAGGAGGTTCGCCATGCGCACGCCCGCTCGGAGGGTCCTGCGAACGGATCACGTGTCTGCGCGCCTCACGGCGTGTGCTGCCGTGGCGGCGTTGATCGGCTGCAGCCGCACCGGCCTGCTCGTCGGCGGCGCCGGTGGAGCAGACAATCAAACGCCGCCCATCTTCCCCGCGTGCGTGGCCGACTCCGCGCGGCTCGATGTCCCTCGGCTCGCGGTCTACATCCTGTTCGACACGTCCAAATCGATGAGCTGGAGCGGGCAGTGGGAGGGCGCGACGAGCGCGCTCTCCACGTTCTTCGGGGACCCGAAGAACGGTGGGCTAGACGTGGCGCTTCGGCTGTTCCCCGCGACCGGGTGCGACGCGCAGTCGTGCGATGCGATCGGGTGCGCGGTGCCCACGGTCGATGCGGCGCCGTTGATGGAGGCAGGAGCGCCCGAGGATCTCCACGAAGCGGCGCTGAACGCCGCCGTCGCGAAGGCCGAGCCCGCGGGCAACACGCCGATGTATCCGGCGATGGAGGGCGCGTTCCTCTGGGCGGACGGTTACCGCCGCGCGACGGACGGCAACCGGGCGGCCGTGGTCCTCGTCACCGACGGAGAGCCGTCCGGGTGCAACAACCACGTGAAGGACCTCGTGAAGCTCGTCTCCCGCGGCCTCGAAGGGGGGACGCGGACGTTCGTGGTTGGACTCGCTGGCACGAACCAGACCGTCGACGACCGAATCGCCGAGGCGGGGGGTACGGGCTCGGCGCGCATGGTCGGGCTCGAGGACACCGCGACCGAGCTCGCCGCGACGCTCGACGCGATCCGCGACGCGGCGCTCGTGTGCACGTTCGCCATTCCGGCGTCGCTGAGCACCATCGATCCCGCCACGACCAACGTGAGCAGCGTCGGACCGCATGGCGACGTGACGACGCTCCATCGGGTCGCCGGAGCATCCTCGTGTGCGACGGGCGCGGGTTGGTACTTCGAGGACGCGTCGTTCCAAACCGTCACGCTCTGCCCCGCCTCGTGTGACGACGCCGCTCGCGGCGTGACGGATCGCCTCTACGTCACCCAGGGCTGCGCCTCGCTCTAGACTGAACGGAGCTCGGGTGGAGCCCCCGCGCGCGGCGCACCTTGGGCTCCGAACGCCGCGTTCCTCTGCGGAATCGCGCGCGCGGGGCGCCCCTCGATCGCGCGCGCCGGGTCCGGTCGCACGCGGGTCTTGCAGCCGCGGTGGAGTGCGCGAGACTCCCGCGCCATGGAGAGAACCAGCCGCAAGATCCCCGTCACCGAGCGACAGTTCCTGTGGGTGCAGGACGACGACAAGGGCGAGGTGACGCTGCACGTCGGCCCCACGATGGTCTCGCCGACCGCGGCCGATCGCGTCGTGACGGACGACGGCATGGGTGGCTTCAAGGAGGACGTGAGCGGTCGCCCGCAGTCGCTCGTCGAGCTCGGGGACAACCAGTACGCGGTCCTGTTCAACCCCCTCGCCGAGCCCGACGAGGGGATGCCCAACGGAAAGTTCCGGCCGGGTCGCAATGAGTCGCGCCCGGTGCGAAATGGCACGCGCTCCATGATCCCGGGGCCGTGCAGCTTCTACCTCCGCCCCGGACAGCGCGCGGACGTGCGCGACGCGCACGAGCTCGCGTCGAACCAGTACCTCGTCGTGAAGGTGTATGGCTCGGTCGACAAGAACGCGCCGTTCTACGAGGTGACCGCGCGGAGCGCGACGATCACGCGCGCGACCGCCGAGAAGCTCGACGCACGACCCGAGGTTTCGGATTCGGAGGCGAAGCCGGTCGATCTCCGGCGCGGTCAGCTCATCGTCATCCGCGGCCTCGACACGCAGTTCTACATCCCGCCGACGGGCGTCGACATCGTCCCCGACACGTCCGTCGACGACAGCGGGGCAGCGATCAGCGCTGCGGCCGCGCGGCAGCTCCTGAACCAGCTCCCGCCGCCGCCGCCCGAGGAGAAGCGCGACGTCGCGAACGAGCTCGAGGAGCAGCTCGCGGCGGACGCCCTCGCGGAGGACGACGAGCCGGTGTTGTTGGCGAAGGCGCCCCGCAAGCAGATGGCGGAGCAGTACATCGATCAATCCGCTCGCAACCGGGCGCGGAAGCCGGTCGCCGCGCCCGCCCAGGCGCAGTTTCAGGCCGCCAACTTCCCGGCCGCCGCGGCCGTGCTCGCGAGCGGTTACGGCGGCCCGCCCGCGCCCCCACCGGCTCCCGCTCCGCAGTCTCCGCCTCAGGTGAACCTGTCGGACGTCATGAGCTCCGCGACGATCCGCCGCGCGCTCGAGCGGGAGGCGCGTCAGGCGCGGCTCATCCGGCGCGCCGTGGTGCTCGGGGAGAAGGAGTACTGTGTGATCGTCGACGCGGACGGGAAGCGTGAGATCAAGCTCGGACCCGCGCGCGTGTTCCCCGGGCCCTACGACACGTTCATGACGGTCGGATCGCGCGGCCGCGTCTACGACGCGTACGAGCTCCTCCCGCAGCGCGCCCTCTGGCTGCGCGTCATCGCGCCCATCAAGCGGAGCGAGCTCGCGCAGAAGCTCCCCCGCGGCGTCGTCCTCGAGCGCGACGAGTACTTCCCGGGCGACGAGCTGCTCCTCACGGGCGTATCGACGTTCTTCTTCCCGTTCAACGAGATCGAGGTGCTCTCCCCGGAGAGCGGGCAGGCCGTCGTCGGCAACGATCACGAGCGCGTGTTCATCGAGGCGATCGGCATCGATCAGAAGAGCGGGATCTACGTGCGCGACCTCACCACGGGCGAGGCGCGGCTCGTGCGAGGCAAGCAGTCGTACCTCGTGGATCCCCGCAAGGAGGTGCAGATCACGCGCACCGTGCCGACCGCGGATTGGAACCTCTGGATCGCGGCGCAGGAGCTCCACAAGCAGACGAACCGGCCCGTCACGACGCCGTGGGCGGTGTCCGTGATCGTCCCGAACAACATGGCCGTGCTCGTGACCTCCGCGAACGCGCGCAAGGTCGTGAAGGGCCCGTGCGTCACGCTGCTCGGCTACGAGGAGACCCTCACGACGATGCTCCTCTCCACGGGGACTCCGAAGCACGACGACGATCCGCTCCGGACCTGCTTCCTGCGGACGATGGGCAACCGCGTCTCGGACGTGGTGGAGCTCGAGACCGCGGACTTCGTGAAGGTCTCGGCGCGCCTCTCGTACTCGGTGACGTTCCTCGCCGAGCACGAGGAGAAGTGGTTCAACCACGAGAACTACATCCAGGTGATGGTCGATCACCTGCGGTCGATCATCCGCGGCCGCGCGCGCACGGTCTCGCTCTCCGCGCTGTGGCCCCAGCTCCCTTCGCTCATCCGCGACGTCGTGCTCGGCGAGCGCAAGGAGGGCGCGCGCCCCGGTCGGCTGTTCCCCGAGAACGGCACGCTCGTGACCGAGGTCGAGGTGTTGTCCGCCGAGATCGAGGACGAGGAGGTGGCGACGCTCATGCAGCGCATGCAGACCGAGTCGGTGACCCTCGCGATCGGCGATCGCAAGGCGCAAGAGGCGCTCGCGTCGGCGCGCCTCCGGGCGGCGCTCGAGATCGAGACGCAAGCGCTGACGGAGGCGGCTCGCTCGCGCGAGGCGAAGCTCGTCGACCTCGTGCGGCGGCTGAAGCACGAGAACGACGTCATGGCCGCGCGCGACGCGGAGGGGCTCGCGCGCGAGCGGCAGATGCTGGCGGACACGCGGGAGAGCGAGCGGGTGCGCGCCCAGATCGGCAGGGACGAGGCGCTCCGCGAGGCGACGCAGCGGGGCGTGCAGCTCGACGCGAAGACGCGCGCCGAGGCGGAGCGTCTCCTCGGCGAGGTGACGGCGGAGGTGAAG
Source organism: Polyangiaceae bacterium (assembly GCA_046351395.1). Taxonomy (GTDB): domain Bacteria; phylum Myxococcota_A; class Polyangia; order Polyangiales; family Polyangiaceae; genus CAYYKK01. The sequence goes on along the minus strand of JAXLYP010000017.1, from coordinate 96,358 downwards.
GCCAAGCTCGCGCAGATCGAGATCCAGCTCGTCGAGGCGCAGTCCGCGGCGACGGTCGCGGAGAGGCAGGCGGTGCAGCGCCAGCTCGTGGAGGCCCTCACGGGCCTCGGCGACAAGGTGCTGATGACCGCGGTCGCCGAGAACATGAACCTCGTGAGCCTCTTCAAGGGGAAGGACGTGGCGACGCTCCTCTCGGAGGTCGTCGGGGGGACCAAGGTGATGCCGACCCTCCGCGCCCTCGGCGCAGTCCTCGGGGCGCAGGGGGGAGAGACGACCCCGCCGAGCGAGTAGCACCGCGGCCCGCCTTTTCCGCCCAAAGTTGTCAGACAGCCTTGCCCATGCGCGACGTCGGCGTAGAACCGCGCGTCGAGCGTCGGAGGTGTCGTCACAACTGCGTGACGGCGCCTCCAACCTGAGGCTGTCCTCCGGAGGTTCTATGCGTCGGCTCTCGTTGCTCGGTTGTCTCGCCCTCTCCTTGTCTGCTTGCGCGGTGCAGGAGAAACCGCGCGTGGAGGAGAAGGTCTCCTCGAAGCAGGACGAGATCTTCGGCGGCGAGGTGGACGACCAGAACGACGCGACGGTGTTCGTCTACGCCATCAACGGCCAGTACATCGAGCAGTGCAGCGGCACGCTGATCGCGGTGAACCAGAGCTACGGGTACATCCTCACGGCTCAGCACTGCGAAGGGATGCAGTACATCAAGTTCGGGACGAACGCGCCCCAGCAGCTCGACCAGCCGGACTTCCAGGTCGAGCAGGACTACGCCGCGCCGGGCTATCTGAACCACGCGGGCGATCCCCACGACCTCCGGATCCTGAGGTTCGTGGGCGCGAACCCGAGCATGACGGTGGTGCCCGTCGCGGTGCCACCGGACGGTGTGACGACGCAGACGTCGGTCGATCTCTCCGGCTACGGGCTCACCGAGGTCGGCGACTCGGAGACGCGCCGGCACGTCGTGATGAACGTGAGCAACACAGACGAATCGTTCATCTATGTGAACCAGCAGGGCGGCCAGGGCACCTGCAGCGGCGACTCCGGCGGCCCGTGGTACGCGAGCGTCGGGGGCGTGAAGTCGGTCGTCGCGGTGACGTCGTGGGGAGACGTGGACTGTGCGGTCGACGGCGCGGGCGCGCGCGTGTCGCTCGACTACGACTGGATTCAAGGGATCATCGGCGGCGCCGTGCCCCCGCCCACGTGCGGTTCGTGCTTCGACTCCGCGACGAGCGACGGCGGCGCCTGTGCGAGCGAGGTCGACGCGTGCTTCGCGGACGCCGCGTGCAGCGCCCTGAACGACTGCTACAGCGCGTGCCCGGACGGCGACAATGTCTGCTACGACGGGTGCGATCAGAGCAACCCCGGGGGAATCGCCAAGTTCAATGCCATCACCGAGTGCACGGTGTGCGGAGCGTGCGCGTCCGTCTGCGATACGAGCGGGTGCGGAAGCACGCCGACGACCACGGACGCCGCGGCCACCTCGGGAGCGGGCGGGTCACCGGCCGCGGGCGGCGCGGGCGGCGGCGCTGCTGCCGACGGGCATCACACCACCACGGTCACGACGTGCGCAGCCTGCACCGTGGGCTCGACAGACGACGCGAGCGGCGCGCTCGCGGCGCTCGTCGGCGTCGCTGCGCTCGGTCTGGTCGTCGCGCGCCGCCGCCGCTGACTTCGGCGGCAGGGAGACGGCGCGACTCGTCAGTCGAGGACGGCGCCGTCGCAGTTCACGAACTTGGCGAAGCCGGTCGAGATCCCGCACTCGTGGGAGTTGTAGACGACCTTCGGACAGTCGAACGCCACCCAGATCGCGCCCGCGCTCACGCCCTCCGCCGGGTCGGAGAAGTAGAAGTTGCAGGGCGTGGACGTCGGGCTCGCGAAGACGTTCTGCGTCTTCGTCGAGATGAACGCGAGGCTCCCCGGCACGCCTGAGCCGAAGACGGCGGCGCTCGAGATCGCCGGGATGGTGATGCTGAGGCTCGCGCCGCCGGAGCTCGCGTTCCCTTCGACGCTGAAGCCTCCGGTGACCGGGGTGACCGCGCACGTCACGTCGGCGCTGTTCTGGCCTTGCTGGACCAGCTTCGTCGCGGTGGACTGGCTCACCTCGCCCACCGAAGCGTTGTGCGAGTTGATGTTGCACGTCCCGCCCGCGCTCGTGAACGTGAGCGACCAGCCCCCCTGCGGCAGCGGTGCGGGCGCGTCGTCGCAGCCACCGGTCACGGCGATCGCGAGCGCTGCGGAGAAGACCATCAAGCCCGAGGCGGTGTGTAAGCGACGCATCGGATGGATGGTCGCACGGGGTCCCGCGTCGTGCCAAAGAAACGCGGACGACTCGCCGGTCGGTGCTCCAAATGGGCGCGCGCGATCCTGAATCAAACAGACCGGAGACGAACCGCGAAGGCGCCAAGGACGAAAGCGGAGAAGCCTCCGCTCGTCCTCTCGTCCTCTGCGCGGTTGATCTTCTGGATCTGTCAGAGTTGCGCTCGCTCGACTCAGTAGAACGCGTGCCTGTGGATCGAGACGCCGGAGTCCTTCAACGGTTCGTTGAGATCGGCCAGATCCTGGCCGCGATAGTGGTACGGGACGAGCACCTTCGGCTTGAATGACTTCACGCAGGCCGCGGCTTCCGCTGGAGGCATCGTGTAGGGCAGGTTCATGCACACGAACGCGACGTCGATGTCCTTCAGAGCCTTCATCTCGTCGGTGCACTCGGTGTCGCCCGAGAAGTAGGCGCGGCGCTGGCCGAACGTGATGACGTACCCGTTGCCGCGGCCCTTGTCGTGGAACAGCTTCCCCTTCTCGGGGCCACGCTCGAGGTTGTACATCGGGATCGCTTCGATCTTGAACGGGCCCTCGTCACGCTGCTCCCCGTTCTTCATCACGACGACCTTCGGGTCGGCGTCGGCGACGACGCGTGGGCCGATGATGCGTGAGCCGTCCTTCGTGACGGCCGCGAGCCCCTTCGGGTCGAAGTGATCCGGGTGGATGTCCGTGAGGAGGACGAGATCCGCCTTCGGCCCTTGGAGGTCGCCCTCGGAGAACGGGTCGATCCAGACGACCTTCCCGCCGGCCTCGAACCACACCGTGCCGTGGTGGACGGCGTGGAAGATCCAAGCGCCGTCCTTCGTCGCGACCACCTCGGGCTCGTCCGGCTTCTGCGCGGAGCTCGCGGAGGCCGAGGGGCGCGCGGACGCGCTCGGTGCTGCGCTGAGAGGCGAGGACACGGAGTTCGAACTGGGCGCGGGGGGTGCGGTCGAGTTGCACGCCGTGAGAGCGGCGATCATGGCGATGACGATCGAGCGCTCTCGGTTCTTCATTGGACGCAGCATACGCGCTCGAGGGCTGCGCGCAGGCTCGACAGCGAGGCTTCACGGGCTTCGGCGTCGAGACGGAGCAGCCGCGCGAGCGGCTCGCGCAGGGCCGCGGGTGCCGCGTCGAGGGCCGCGCGATCGATGCCGACGGAGACGAGGCGATGGAGGCGCGCTGCCACCTCGAGCTCGGGCCGCAGCGCGACTGGAGACACGAGGGCGAGGACCATCGCTGCGACGGCGTACCGATCGGTCCGCTGCGACGGCGCGGCCTCCCCCCGGAGGAGCTCCGGCGCGGCGTACGGCGGTGTCCCCGCCTGGCGCGGAGCGATCGTCGCCCCGCGCGCGTGGGCCTCGCCGAAATCGACGAGCGCGACGCGGCCCACGGGCGTCACGAGGACGTTGTCGAAGCTCGGGTCGCCGTGCGCGGCCTCGAGCGAACCGTGGTCGTCCGCGAGGTCGTGGAGCTCGTCGTACGTGCGCGCGAGCTCGCGCGCGAGGTGAATCGCGAGCGGGAAGGGCAAGCCCGCCCACGCGTCGCGGACCTCGCCGAGGGGCACGCCGTCGACGCGCGCCTCGACCAAGAAGGGACCGCGGTCGTCACGCCCGACGTCCAAGAGCGCTGGGAGACCGCGGCCGCGCGCGAGGGAGAGCAGGCGCGCCTCTCGCGCGAGCGATTCGCTCGCGCGAACCTCGGCGGGCCGCTTCTCGACCGCAGCGACGCCGCGGTGTTCGACGTCCCGAACCTCGAACGTCGCGCCGCGGCGGATCACGATGCGAAGGCTACCTCACATCCCGCGCACGACGACGTGCGCGCGACCGCCGCCGGGGAGGTTTCCATAGCGGAAGTCGATGCGCCGGATGTCGCGCTCGCCGCCCGGGAGATCGATGATGCGACTCGAGGAGTGGTTGTCGAACACGAGCCGCGTCGGCGGCGAGAACCGCTCACCGTTGCCGAAGGTGACGACCACGTCGAACATCTCGAGCGCGCTGCCGTTCACCGCGATCTCGATCCGGCTGAAGCGCTCGTTCCCCGCGACCTCGATCGCGTCGTGATCGAGCGCGCCGTCGACCATGCGCTCCCCGAGCACGCGAGGACCGGACGGCTGCGCGGAGCCCGCGTGCCCGCCGCCCGCATGGACGGTCGCGCGACAGCCGGAGCCAAACACGGTGATGGAAGCGATGCAGAGGACGGAGGCGATGACGTGCGTGCGAAGGTTCATGCTGCCATGTTCAGCAAGCTGCACGCCATTCGGCAAGATGCCGATTCGCGAGGGTCGAAATGCGCGAAGCGCCCGAGAAACTTCGAGATGGCTTCGGCGCGCCCCGCGGCAAGGGATCCGCACCCCGCGCGCCTGCGGAGAGGACTCCGCGCGGCGCATCGACCCCGCCGTCTCTCCTTGCCAGGACGGGGTGCTGCCCGCGCGCACCCGTGATCTTGCTCGGCTCCACTTGCAGGCGCCGAAGCGCCGTTCACGCCTCGTCGGCGAGCTCGGGATAGAGGCGAACGAGCGCGCTTCGAACCTCGGAGAAGAGATCGCCGCCACCATCGAGACGCGCCCACACGCCGTCGTGCAGGGTGTGCCGGTGCCCCTTCGGCGAGCCCGGCTCCGGCGTGTCCGACGGGAAGCCGCCGGAGCTCACCTCGATGTAGACGGCCTTGGGGTCGTACTCGATCACGACCCACCCGACTTTGTTCTTGCGCGAGAGCTTGAGGCGGGTGCCCGACTCGCGCGTGACCGCGAGCTCGGGCATTCCCTTCAGATCGCGGACGATCGTGGCCATCGCCTTCACGGCCGCGGGGCCGTGACGATCCGGCTCGGGGACGACCTTCTCCTTCGCGCGCGCGACCAGGGTCGCGAGCTCGGTCGGGGGAAGATCGTCGGTGGGCGTCTCGGCCTCGTTCGTTGCCATCGGCGCAGAGTGTACCCGGAGACGCGCTCGAACGCGCGCGCTCGCAGCGCGACGAGCGCGATCCCCGGGAGCGAGGCGCGAGCGCGCTTCAGCTCTTCTCGTCCACGACCTCGGCCTGAACCTCGACCGAATCCTCCTTCGCCGCTTCCGCCGTGGGGCGGGGCCGGCGCTCGAGCCCCTTCGAGATCGTGTCGAGGCTGCGCGCCGCGAGCTCGAGCGATTTCGCGCTGCGCTCGAGCGCTTGGGTTCCGAAGCTGATGCCGAGCGCGACCCACTCGGTCCCCAGGTCGACGAGCGACTGGACGAACTCGTTGCGGGCGGGCGTGCGGTTTTCCGTGGGGGCGTTCATGGGTTTCCCTTTCTGTGTGTTGGATGTGAGGAGACGCGCGGAAGAGGTCCACGCGTTGGGCAGAGCAGTGCACGCGTCCGGCCGCAGAATGCGGCAGGGAGTCGCGCGGAGGGGCGCGGAGGCCCAAGCGGAGGACGGCTGGAGAACCGGTTCGGTGCTCTAGTGGGCGCGAGGCAGACAGTCGTCGCAGACGAAGACGCGGGGAGTGCCTTCGGGAGGGGGCCGATCGGGGATGCCGAGGTGCGCTCGATCACCCGGCTCGAGGCGCGCCGCGCAGCTCGCGCAGCTCACGCGCTGCGCGACGGTGACCGTGTTGAACGCGATGACGTCCCGGAGGGCCGCTTGCCCTTCGGGCGCAGGCGGCGGGACGACGCGCTTCTTCAGCCGCTCACGCTCGTGCTCGAGGTGCTCCGCGGCCTGCTTGAGGCGGGACTCGACGTTCTCGCTCGCGGAGTCGGCGAAGTGCATCGCGTCCTCCAGGATCGTGCGAACCAGATTCGAAACAGGGATGCGGAGGTTCTGAGCGAACCGCTTCAGCTCCGCCTCGAGGACCGCGGGCACCCGAGTGTGGAGGACGCGCTCCTTCCTCTCGGCGCGGTCCTCTTCCTCTTCCTCCGAGGGGACAGGTGGAGCGGGAGGCGGCCTATTGCGTGACACGCTGTGATACATAGATCCGCCCATTGGCGCCGTCAAGACGTGTTACTTCGTGATACACGAAGGCCGACATGCTGCGAAAATTGACCCTTATGGCGGCCCTTCATGTGACACAATGAATCACCCGAGACGCAGGTGATTGTTTTGGTAAATTGGGTGATGAATGCGTCGTCCCGAGTTCGTCGTGCTGGCCGCCGCGCTCGCGACCGGGGGCTGTAACCTCCTCGTGGGCATCGAGCCGTGGGGCGCCACCGCTGCGTCCTCGACGAGCTCGACGGGCGTCGGCGGAGAGAGCAGCGCGACCGCCAGTCAGTCGACGTCGACGACCTCCTCCATCGACGCGAGCAGCGGGGTGGGCGGCGCGAACTCGACCCCGCGCTGCGACGACCACGTCCTGAACGGCGACGAGAGCGACATCGACTGCGGTGGTGACGCGTGCCATCCGTGCGAGCAGGACGCGCACTGCAAGAGCGACGCGGACTGCGCGACGCTGACGTGCCAAGCGACGTTCTGCGTGGCGTTCGTCGATCCCGGCTGCCACCCCGATCCGCGCTTCCCGACGTGCGCGGACTGCACCCAGAACGGGACCGAGACCGCGGTCGACTGCGGCGGCGACGCGTGTCCGCCGTGCGGGGCCGGTGTCGCTTGCCTCGTCGACTCGGACTGCGAATCCGGGGCGTGCGTGGCGGCGCTGTGCGGAGCTCCCCAGACGGGTTGCGCCCCCGTCGATCCGGACAACCCCTCGTGCGCCAACTGCCAACGCGATGGCGGGGAGACAGCGGTCGACTGCGGGGGGGACGCCTGTCCGCCGTGCGCGGATGGGCTCGCGTGCCTGACGGACGCGGACTGTGCGTCCGCGCTGTGCGTCGCCGCGGTCTGCACCCCCGCCCAATGAATTTCCGCGGAGGACCGCGGCTGAATCGAGCGCCTTCGGCGCGCTCGTGGAATTTTCGAGAGCGGCGCGTGACGCTCTCCCAATCCGCGTCGACTCCTTGATTCGAACGCGCTCCCCGGTCGTGGGACGCGGTCCAAAAGGAGAACCGTGGACTTCATTCTCTCGCTCGTCTTGTTCGTGACCACCGGCTGCCCGACGCCCGATCTCGTCGCCACGAGCGCGCCCCGGGTGGAAGCCCCGTCCCCGGTGCATGCGCCGCCGCCGGTGGTGGAGCCCGCGCCGGAGCCCAAGACGTGCGCCCCCAACCCGTCGCGATCACCGTGCGCCGGCGCGATCGGATTCTGCCCGGTGTGGCGGTGCGTCGACGGTGAGTGGGTCGACGTCCGGCCACGCCGCGGCAACGTGAAGCCGGGCGACCCGCTCGCGTACTGAGCGGAGAGGAGGCCGCGTAGCGCGTCCGAGGGTGTGAATGCGCCGACAGTCGGTGCAGGAGTCGGTCGAAAACGGACCGAGCACGCGCGACGAGGCGGCGAAGGGAGTTTTCGAACAGACTGCTAGCATGGCGCCATGAGCGCACTCGACGTCCCACGGTGCCACGCGATCGCGGTGCGCGGGGGCGCCCTCACGGACGCCGAGTGGAAGTCTCTCCTCGCGGAGATCTGGCCGTTCCTCGAGCTTCGCGTGAAGCGCAACCGGACGATGGGTTCGCTCGCGCGCTCGGACGACAACGTGCGCGACGTGATGACGGCGGTCGTCGCCCGGCTCTCCCCGACGGAGGGCAACGCGCTCGCGGGCTACGCGGATTGGTGCAAGGAGCACGAGCGCGAGGACTTCGACGACTGGCTGCGCATCGTCGTCTCGTTCGCGATCCGCGACTACGTGCGCGCCGCGCTCGGGCGGAGCACGAAGGTGAAAGACCCGGACCTCCCGAGCGTGAAGCGGCTGCTCAACGAGTTCGCGTCGAGCCCCGCGAGCGACGACGTGTTCGGCTCCGAGCGGCCGCAGTTCACGCTCGCGCAGACGGCGCGGCAGCTCCTCGCGTTCGCGCGCGAGTCGCTCTCGTCGGACCAGCACCGCGCGCTGTCCCTCTGGCTCGACGACGTCGACTTCGGCGAGATCGAGGGCGAGCTCGGGCTCGATGGAGAGGAAGCGGCGCGGAAGCTCGTCCGCGCCGCGCTCGCGACGCTCCGCCGGCGCTTCGCTATCTCATCCCGGGCGCCTCGCGGCCCGTCCGGCTGACGTACTCCGAGTAGCCGCCGCCGTAGACCGTCGGCTTGCCGGACCCGACCTCCAGCACGCGGTTCGAGAGCGCGGCGAGGAAGTGCCGGTCGTGGGAGACGAAGAGCATCGTCCCCTCGAAGTCCTTGAGGCAGTCGATGAGCATCTCCTTCGTCGCGAGATCGAGGTGGTTCGTCGGCTCGTCGAGCACGAGGAAGTTCGGCGGATCGAACATCATGAGCGCGAGCACGAGCCGCGCCTTCTCACCCCCCGAGAGCACGCGCACGGGCTTCGCCGTGTCCTCCCCGGGGAACCCGAACGCGCCGAGCAGCGTCTTGAGCTGCCCCTCGGACGCCTTCGGGAACCGCTCGACGGTGCACTCCCAGACGGACTTCGCGCCGTCGAGGAGATCCATCGCGTGCTGCGCGAAGTAGCCGAGCTTCACGCTCGCGCCGATCTTCACCTCGCCCGCGTCCGGCGTCGCCGCGCCCACGACGAGCTTGAGGAGGGTGCTCTTCCCCGCGCCGTTCTGGCCCATCACGCACCAGCGCTCGCGGATGCGGATCAGCATGTCGAGGTCGTCGTAGATCGGCTTCGTGCCCCACGACTTCACGACGTGCGCGAGGGACGCGACGTCGTCCCCGGAGCGCGGGGGCGCGCGGAAGTCGAACTTGAGCTTGCGGACCTTCGGGGGCTCCTCGACCTTCTCGATCTTCTCGAGCTTCTTCACGCGCGACTGGACCTGCGCGGCGTGGGACGCGCGCGCCTTGAAGCGCTCGATGAAGCGCTGCTCCTTCGCGAGCATCGCCTGCTGGCGCTCGAACGCTGCCTGCGCGTGGAGGTCGGCGATCGCGCGCTCCTTCACGTAGTGGTCGTAGTCGCCGGTGTACGTCGTGATGTCGCCCGCGTCGATCTCGAGGATCTTCGACACCACGCGGTTCATGAACGCCCGGTCGTGGCTCGTCATGACGATCGCACCATCGAAATCTCGGAGGTACGTCTCGAGCCAGAGGATCGACTCGAGGTCGAGGTGGTTCGTCGGCTCGTCCAAGAGCAGCACGTCCGCGCGCTTCAAGAGGATCTGCGCGAGCGCGACGCGCATCTTCCAGCCGCCCGAGAGCGCGCCGACGTCCCCGTCCATCGTCGCGTCGCTGAACCCGAGGCCCGCGAGGATGCTCCGCGCCTTCGCCTCCACGGCGTACCCGCCGAGCTGCTCGAAGCGAGCCTGCGCGTCCCCCAGGCGCTCGACGAGCGCCTCCATCTCGTCCGCGCGCTCTGGATCGGACAGCGCCTCCTCGAGGGAGCGGAGCTCCGCGAAGACCTGCGCGACCTCGCCGGCGCCCGCGACCGTCTCCGCGACGACGGTGCGCCCGGACATCTCGCCGACGTCCTGGCTGAAGTAGCCGATCGTCGTCCCGCGATCGATCGTGACGCGGCCGGTGTCGGGCTCCTCCTCGCCGAGGATCATGCGAAACAGCGTCGTCTTCCCGGAGCCGTTCGGACCGACGAGGCCGATCTTCTCGCCCCGGTTCACCGAGGCGGACGCCTCGTAGAAGAGGATCTTGCGCCCGTGCTGGTGACCGATCGAGTCGAAGCGAATCATCTTCCGGCGCGCAGAAACCCGAGCGCGGCGAGCGCGTCAAGCGGATGTCGCGAGACCGTACGCGCGCACCGCTGCGTGGAGGACCGCGATCGGGTAGCGCACAGCGGGATCGGTGACGCCCGCGAGCGCGAACGCCGCGGTCATCGCGCGCGCCACGAGGACGCGGAACCCTCGGTCGAAGAGGGCGTCGGAGAGCGAGTCGTCCCGAGCCGTGACGAGGTCGAGGCCGAAGAACAGGTTGCGCAGGTAGAACCGCTCGACCGCGGCGAGATCGTCGGCCACCTCGAGCACGGCGTCCAAATCGTCGGTCGCGATGCCGCACGCGAGCTCGATGCCCTGGAAGACGAGGTTCGCGAGCGAGAGCCCGCTCGGCTCGAGCTCCTCGCGGCGGCGCCTCGCGGACGCCTCGAGCGCCGCAGCGCACGCCGCGATCCGCGGGCGATCGAGCTCGAGGGCGCCCTCCTCGAGGAGCTCGCCCCCGCGCAGCGCGCAGGACAGGCCGAACAAGTGAGCGGCGACGTCGCGGGGCGGCGCCTCGAGGGCGCGCGCCCCGAGGCGATCACACCAGCCGCGGATGTCGTGGAGGGCCGCATGGATCGACGGCTCCGCGCCGACCCGCGCGCGCGCGGGCGCGCGATCCACGATGACCCTGGGATCGAGCTCCGCCCGGGAGGGAGGTGCGAGCGGGCTCGACGCGGGAGCGAGGCCGCTCTCGATCACGCACGCACACTCCGGGACGGCCACCTCGCGGATCGACTCACCGTCGTCGACGTACGTGAGCGGGTAGACGCGGCATCCGAGGGGCTTCGCGGCGGCCCCACGTCGCGCGTGCACGCCGCAACCTCCGCCGGGGTCGAGATAGGCGCAAGCTCCATCCACGAGGGCGATCGATAGGCTTCGTCTATCGATGTTCCGCTCCGGGAAGAACGCCCTCGCCTCGTCGTCCCCCGCGTCGAGGACCGACGGCATCGCCGAGCGCGCGTTCGCGGCCTCCAGCGGCGAGGCAACGATCGACGGGTAGAGGCGACAGCAGCTCCCCCGGCCGTCACAGCGGAGTTCGAAGTTCGGAAGTGCCCTGACGGGGCGCTCGCCAGCTCCGCGATCCTCGGCGGTGGCTGCAGCGCCACTCGTCGCGGCGTGCGGCGTGACGGGGGGCGCGGCCGCGGCCACCTCCGAGACGAGGATGCCGTGCGCGGCGGCGGTCTCGACGAAGGACGAGAGCTCGTCGCGCGAGATCGCGTGCTGTCTCGAGAGCGCCGTGAGGACGCCGTCGAGGTCGCGCGATCCGTCGAGCGCCTGCAGCACCGCCCACCCCTTCGCGCCCGGGTAGAACACCCCGGGCTTGCGCTGGTCGAAGAGCGCCACGGCCGCGCGACCGCCCGAGACGTGCTTTCGGGCGAACGCGTGCGGGGAGAGGCGGTACCTGGGCTCTGTCATCGGCCCGAGTATCGCCGTACGATCGCGCGCATGGCTCGAACTTCTTCTTGGTTCGCGGTGCTCGCGGCGGCGTTCTTCCCCCTCCTCACCGGGTGTGACGACAGCACCTCGGAGACGACGGGGTCCTCCTCGTCCGGAGGCACGATCTGCAACGGCCTCGCGGCGACGTTCGAAACGGGCGACCCCAACGGGAGCGCGGACGTCTTCGGGGCGAAGGCCGCGAAGCAGGCGCGCGCGGGGCGCATCAAGGCCGCCGACGTGAAGCAGCCGGCGCACGGTCGGCAGCAGATCCGGGACGGGGACTTCGTCCTCGCGAACGACAAGATCGCCGTCGTCGTCGAGGACAAGGGCGAGTCCGACGGCTACAACCGGTTCGGCGGAGAGATCCTCGCGCTCGACCTCGTGGGCGACGACGGGCGGATGAAGGGGCTCTCGAACTTCGTCGAGTCCCTCCCCGGCTTCAGCATCTACGTGATCGATCCGACGGACGTGAGCGTCATGCACGACGGCACGGACGGCGGGGACGCCGTCCTCCGCGTGTCCGGCAAGCTGACGGCGATCCCGTTCCTCTCCGAGTCGTTCGGCGGGATCTTCCCGAGCCAGTACGACGGCCTCCAAGCCGCCTACGAGTACGTGCTCTCCCCCGGCGCGGAGAAGGTGGTCGTGCGCCTCGGCGTCATCAACAACACGGACGTGGACCTCGATCTCGGCCTCAACATGATGGGCTCGGACGAGTACTTCGGGTTCTTCCAGGGGTCGCACAACCAGCAGGTCACCGCGGAGCACGGGTTCGACAAGCCCTCCGGCGTCGCGGACTTCGCGGGCTTCGACGGGGGCGAGGTGGGCTTCGCGTACCAGGGGATCAAGCCTCAGATGATCGAGTACGGCGGGCTCGACATCAGCGGGTTCCAGCTGTTCGTCGGCCAGGGCTTCATCGCCAAGTCGTGCGAGCAGACGCTCGTCGATCGTCACCAGATCGTGGTCGGCGGCCCGCACTACGACGGCCTGCGCGAGGCCGTGCGGCGCGCGAACGGCGAGGAGGCGTGGCACGCCATCACCGGCAAGGTGACGGACGCGAAGGGCGCCCCGGTCGCGGGCGCGTTCGTGCACGAGCTCGACGAAGCGGGGACGAAGTACCTCAGCCGGACGACGACCGCGGCGGACGGCTCGTTCACGATCCACGCGCCCGCCGCGAGCGTGAAGCTCGTGCCCGAGAAGCGGGGCTATCCGCTCGGCACCGGCACCGCCGTCGCGCCGAGCGCGTCGACGCAGGACCTCGCGTTCGGACCGAACGGGTTCCTGCACGTGACCGCGCACGACAGCGCGACGAGCGAGCTCATGCCCGCGCGCATCCACGTCATCCCCACGACTCCGCTGCCGCCGACGCCCGCGTCGTTCGGCGACGAGGACGAGTCCGACGGGAAGCTCTGGCAGGAGTTCTCCGCGACGGGGGACGTCACGCTCCCCGTCCCGCCGGGAACCTACCGCGTCGTCGTCGCGCACGGCCCCGAGTGGGAGCTGCTCGACACGATGTCGACCGTCGCCGCCGACGAGACGGTCCAGGTCGACGCGCAGCTCGTGCACTCGGTCGACACGACGGGCGTGATGTGCGCCGACTTCCACATCCACTCGTTCCAGTCGGCCGATTCGAACGACCCCATCGAGTACAAGGTCCGGAGCGCGCTCGCGGACGGGCTCGATCTCCCGGTGTCGAGCGAGCACGAGTGGGTCGTGGACTTCCAGCCGTACATCGAGAAGCTCGGCCGCCAGAAGTGGGCGCACGGGGTCCCGAGCCAAGAGCTGACCACGTTCCGGTGGGGTCACATGGGCGTCGTCCCGTTGATCCCGAAGCCGGACCAGCGAAACAACGGCGCCGTCGAGTGGCTCGGGAAGTCCCCGACCGACGTGTTCGCGGCGGTCCACGCGCTGCCCGAGGCGCCGATGCTGATCATCAACCACCCCGACTCGTCGAGCTTCGGGGGCTACTTCACCCAGGCCCTCTTCGATCAGCAGCAGGGCAAGGGCACGGGGGACCTCTGGAGCCCCAACTTCGACGCGATCGAGGTGTTCAACGACTCCGACCTCGAGTCGAACCGCGGGCAGTCGTTCGCCGATTGGCAGTCCATGCTCGCGCACGGCTCGAAGGTCTCCGCGGTGGGGAGCTCCGACTGTCATCTCCTCCGCACCTGCGCGGTCGGCTACCCGAGGACGTGCCTGCGCGTCGGCACGGACGACCCGCTCGCGATCAGCAACGACGACGTGCGCGACGCCGCCGCGAAGGGACTCTCGGTCGTGAGCGGGGGCCTGTTCCTCTCGGTCGTCGGCCCGAACGGCGCGCTCCCAGGCACCTCTCAGCCGAAGGCGAGCAGCGCGCACTTCACCGTCTCCGTGCAGGCCCCCGGTTGGATCAAGATGACGGACGGCGTGCTCGAGACGTTCGTCAACGGCAAGAGCATGGGCACGACCGCGCTCCTGCCGATGGGAACGGGGCCCGCGCAAAAGTTCGTGAACGAGGTCGACGTGCCCCTCGATCCGAACACGCCCTCGTTCGTCGTCTTCCACGCGAAGACGGCCGGCTCGGACGACCTCTCACCCATCCTCCCCGGGCGGCACGCGTTCGGCGTGTCGAACGCGATCTTCTTCGAGTAGCGTCTCCTTTCGTTCTCGATCCGAACGACGCTCCCACGGGCCGACGGGCGATCCGTCCTCGGCCACCGGGGGAGCGTCACGGCTCGGGCGACGCGGAGGCACGGACGCGGTGGACGAGACAGAGATCGGGGCGCTCACGCGCGCGCTTTTCCAGGGACCCGTCGAGGGTTTCATCGAGGCGCGAAAGGCGCTCGTCGCGAAGCTCAAGAAGGCGGGGTCGAAGGAGGACGCCGCGCGCGTAGGGGCGCTCGCCAAGCCGTCGCCCTCCGCATGGGCGACGAACCGCGTGACGGCCACGGCGCCGGATGTCTTCGCCGATCTCATGCGCATCGGAGCCGACCTGAGGTCCGCGATGCGCGCGGCGCTCCAGGGGAAGGGCTCCGGGCAGGAGGTCGCGAAGCACCAAGGCGCGCAGCGCGACGCGATCGAGGCGCTCGTGTCCGAAGCGTCGCGCCTCCTCGGCGAGGGGGGATCCGCCCCGAGCGACGCCGTGCTCGCGCGCGTCCGCGCGAACCTCACGACCATCGGCACGAGCGGGAGGTGGGGCGACGCGGAGCCCGCGTGCCTCTCGAAGGACCTCGCGCCGCTCGACGTGGGGGCGCTCGCGGAGCTCCTCGAGATGGATGAGCCCGCGGCGAAGCCGATCACCGCCGCGCCCGCGAGCGCGCCGCACGCGGGCGCGAAGACGGGCGCGGACGGCGGGGAGAAACCGCGAGCGCGCGAGGCGCGCGAAGCCCGCGAAGCGAAGCAACGGGAGCTCGAGGCCGCGGCCGACGCGGCGGACGACGCGCGGGTGAAGGCCGACGCGACGCTCGTCACCGCGAGCTCGCGGCTCGACGAGGCGCACTCGGCCGCGTCGAGGCTAGCGACGCGCGCGACGGCCGCGACGGAGGAGGCCGCTCGCTTGGAGGCGCAGGCGAAGGAGGCCGCGGAGCGCATGATGGCCGCGCGGAGGGAGCTCGACGAGGCGAACTCGGCGCTCGCGCGCGCGAAGAGGGAGCGAGACGGAGCGCTCGCGGACTACGAGCGGAAGAAGACCCGCGCGCTGGCTGCGAGAGAGGCCGCGGATCGCCACCGCGGCAGCGCGAACGACTGAGTTCGACGGACGATTTCGTCGTCACGTGCCAACGCGACGGGGGCGCGCCCCGGAGCTCAGGCAGCGAGATCGACTTCCACGCGGGGGTGGTTCGCCTCGTCGCGGAGCTCCGCGGCGAGGAGCTTGCGGCCCCGGTGGAGGCGGCTCATCACCGTGCCGACGGGGACGCCCATGATGTCCGCCGCGTCCTTGTACGCGAGCTCACCGAGGTCCACGAGCTCCACCGCGCGGCGGAAGACCTCGGGGAGCGCGTCGAGCGCGCGCTGGATCGCCGGGGAGAGCGCCTGCATCGGCGCGTCCGCGTGCGGGACCGTCCACGCGTTCGGATCCGTCGAGAGCCAAGCGAGCGCGTTGCGCTCGCGGCGGAGGCGGCGGCAGCGCGTGATGAAGACGCTGAAGAGGATCTGATGGACCCACGCGCGCACGTTGGTCCCCGGGATGTAGTGCGCCTCGAACTTGATCGCGCGCTCGATCGTGTCCTGCACGAGATCCTCCGCGATCGCGCTCGATCGCGACATGCGGAGGGCGCGGGCGTGGAGGTCGGATCGAAGGAGGATGAGCGCGCGCCGGAGCTCGCCACCCCCGTGGTCCTTCGAGATGGATCGGATCGAGGCGGGGGAGGAGGCCAGCGTCATGGGCGATTGCGTCGTCATCGTGGCTCCCCCCTTCGCAACCCGGGTGCCACCGGCGCTGACCCCAGATCTTCGAAATGTTCGCGGTCCGGGAACAGGACTCGCGGTCCGAGCGTGGGTAGGGAGACACACGGGATGTGGTGCCTGGACCGCACGCCCCCGCCCTTCTGCTTTTTCAGCGACTCTGCTAGTTCCTTCATCACAACCTATGAAGCGTCGGCGCGCGTACGGCCTCGTTCTCCCCGTCCTCGCTGTCTCCGCCCTCACCGCATCGGTCCTCGGCGCTTGCCACCGTTACGTGACCGTGGAGCAACAGCGCGAGCGGGGCCTCACGCCGATCGAGGCGTCCAGCGGGAAACCAGCGAGCGGATCGTCGTCGGCGGACCCGATCTCCAGCATCGTCAAACAGGACGAAGAGAACCGTAAGAGCCGCGAGAAGCTCGACGTGACGGGCGCGGGCAGCGCCCTCGAGCGCGTCACCTCCGACCCCGTGGACGAGTTCGCGCCCGCGATCTCGCGCGATGGCAAGCAGCTCCTCTTTCAGGTGGAGACGTACGACGACTCCGGCAGCGTCGCGAAGCTCAAGCAACAGACGCTCGTCGGCGTGGACCCGAACACGCGAGGGCAGCGCACGATCTACACGTCGTCGACGCGCTTCGCGAACAACCCCGCGTGGATGCCGGACGGCGCGTCCTACGTCTACGTCACCAACAACACGGGCCCCTACGCCCTCGTGCGCGCGCTGACGAGCGCGCCGAACGCCGCGATCGCGTTCATCATCGGGAGCGAACTCGCGCCGCAGCCATCCCACCCCTCGCCCTCACCGGACGGGACGAAGGTCGCGTTCACGACCACCGCGCAGGACGGCGGACACTCGATCTGCACCGTGGGGATCGACGGCTCGCGCTTCACGATCCTCGGCGAGGGCCGCGCTCCCGCGTATGCCCCGGAGGGGAGCTCGATCGCGTTCGTGCGGAAGGTGAGCGGGTTCGACCAGATCTTCCTGGTCGACGGAGACAAGGGCACGAGCGTGGTCGAGCTCACCAGCGAGAAGGCGGACAGCGACATGCCCGCGTGGTCCCCCGACGGGCAATACATCGCGTTCGCGTCCAACCGCGGATACGCCGAGCTCGGGAAGAAGCCGGAGGACGTGATGCACCTCTTCGTGATGAAGAGGGATGGAACGGGGCTCGTCCAGCTCACGAGCGGACAGTCGCTGAGCGGCGCGCCCGCCTGGTCGAGCGACGGGTGGCTCTACTTCTCGTCCAACCAATCCGGCAACTACGACATCTGGCGCATCAAGCTCGCGGGAGCCCTCGCTGATCTGTCGGGCCCCGGAAAGAAGCCCGATCCACCGAAGCCCACGCCCTCCGCGAGCGCCCCACCCCCGCCCGACTCAGCGCCCCCGAAGCCGCTCGACTCCGCGCCGAGCGCAGCGCCGTCGGCCTCGGCGCCGCCCGCGGGGTGCCTCGGCGATTGGGACTGCAAGGGCGACCGCGTCTGCGATCACGGCCAGTGCGTGAGCCTGCCGACGCCGGCGCCATCGGGCTCCTCGAAGAAGAAGTAGCTTCGACCCGCGGCGCCACCGTCGGCGCGCTCGCCGAGCCGCGGAGACGAATCGAGCACGAGACAACCACGAGTCGAAGGAGCGCCGCCTCGTGCGCTCTCACTTCGCTCGTGCTCGTGCTCGTGCTCGTGCTCTCGCTCGGCGGTTTCCGGACTCAGCCCTTCACGAGCTCGAGGTCGATCGAAATCTCGACCTTGTCGCCGACGAGCACGCCGCCGGTCTCGAGGGCTTGGTTCCACTCGAGGCCGAAGTCTTTGCGCGAGATCGACGTGTGCGCGCTGAAGCCCGCCTTGGAGTTGCCCCACGGATCCTTCGCCTCACCCGCGAACTCGACGTCGAGCGTGACGGGCTTCGTGACGCCGTGGATCGAGAGGTCGCCGTGCACGAGGAAGTTCGAGGCGTCCTTCACTTCGACGCGCGCGCTCTTGAACGTCATCTTCGGGTACTTCTCGGCGTCGAAGAAGTCGGCCGACTTGAGGTGGCCGTCGCGCTTCTCTTCCTTCGTGTCGATGCTGGAGACGTCGACGCTCACGTCCACCTTGCCCGCCGCGGGGTTCTTCGGATCGAACGCGAGGTCGACCCCATACGCTTTGAAGCTGCCGCGCACCTTCGACACCATGAGGTGGCGCACGGAGAAGTGAATGCCAGAGTGGGTGGGATCGAGTTTCCAGTTCGTGCTCATGGGCCGAAGGTGGCTCGACCTCGGACCTGAAACAATCACCCCAACGACGAACGAATTGTTGCTCGATACGCAACCCATGACGGCGTCGCCACCGCTCCCGTACTCTCGCGCGGCATGTTCGTGATCGCAGTCGCCAGCCAAAAAGGCGGCGTGGGCAAGACCACCATCGCGCTGAACCTCGGGCTCGCGCTCGCGCGCGCGGGGCGGCGCGTGCTTCTCACGGAGTTCGACGCGCAAGGGAGCCTCGGGCTCTCCCTCGGCCTCGCGGATCGAGCGCGCCCCGGGATCGCGGAGATCCTCACGGGCGCGGAGACGTTCTCGCACGTCATCCAACGCACGCGGGAGGCCTCGCTCGGCGTGCTGACGGTGGGGCGCGTCGATCCGACGACCGTCGCGGGGTTCGAGGAGGCGCTCACGCGATCGGGCGCGATCCTCGGCATCCTGGACAGCGCGCGCGTCGAGGGGTTCGACCTCGTCCTCGTGGATTGTCCCGCGGGCCTGGGCAAGGTGACGACGCGCGCCATCGAGGCCGCGACCCACGTCCTCGCGCCGCTCCAGGCGGAGCCGCTCGCGCTGCGGAGCCTCGGGCAAGTGCTCGCGCTCGTCGATCGAATCAAGGCGACGAAGAACCCGAACCTCACGCTGCTCGGCGTCGTGCTCTCGATGTTCGATCGGAAGGTGCCCGCGTCGCTCGACGTCGCCGAGACGCTGTGGGCGAAGTTCCCCGCGGGGGTCGTGATGGACGCGATCATCCCGCGCGACGAGGTGTTCCTCGAGGCCTCGCTCCGAGGCGCGCCCATCTCGCTGATGCAGAAGAACCCGCCGCCGCTCGCGCGCAGGTTCGACCAGTTGGCCAGCGACGTCCTCGATCGTGTGATGCCCGCGGGCTCGAAGGTGGAAGACGATGCGCCGATCTCGCTCCTCGTTTGATCTGTCGGACGCGATCGTGGCGGCGGAGTCGCTCTCCCCGAAGCCACCGCCCGCCGAGCTGCCGAAGAACGACTTCGGCGGCGTACCGCTCGTCGCGTTCGAGCGCCCATCCGTGGTCGAGGGGGGCCCACCGTCCATCGCGCAGCGCCGTCAGCTCGGGCGCCTCGCCGCCCCACCCGAGACGAGCGGCACGGTCGCGAACCGCTGCGACAAGCTGCTCGAGTGGCTCCGCGCGGATCCCCACACGCTGAGCGTGCTGCTCGTGGACGCCGACGGCCTCCCCATCTCGAAAGAAGGGTCGAAGGACGAGGCCCTGCTCGGCGCGACCGCGAACGTCGCGTACGCGATCCGGCAGCTCGCGCTCGCGTCCCCGGGGAGCGTGTCACGCGAGTTCGAGAGCCACGTGGGCGACGGGCCGGTGCTGTCGCTCATCGGCTTCATGGTCGGCGCGAAGCTCTACATCGTCGGTATCTCGCACCAGCGCGCGCTCGACGAGCACGACACCGCTCGGATACGGGCGGCCTTCACGCTCGCGCTGACGCCGCTTCATCGGCCCGGCGATCGCTCCGGAGAGCGCGCAGAGTGATCCACGACCAGCCGACGATGGAAGCGGAGAACGCGATCCCGCTCGACGGGCTCGCGGCTGGGGTGGATTACCTCGAGGCGATCGTCGTCTTCCTCCTCAACCCCGCGATCACGTACGCGTCGTGGGTCCGTCCGAGCGCGGTGCTCTCCCCGACTGCGATGGGGCGCGCCTACGCCGAGGCGCTCGCGGCGTGCGTGCACGCGACGAGGCGGATCGATCCCTCGGCGCCCGCGACCGCGGCGCGCCCCGTGTCCGCGACGATCGAGGACGAGCGGCACACGGCGATCCTGGAGCAATTGAGATCGTTCGGTGTCGCCGTCGTGTTCGAGCGGCAAGCCCCCCTCGGGCTGGCGCGAGCGCACGCGCACAAGATCTTGCGCACGCTCGAGCACGAGCTCCCGTACGGCGAAGTGTCTGCGGTGAGGGCTCCGCCGCCGCCGGTCGCCGTCGTCACGTCGCCCAGTATGGCGCCGACGCAGAGCGTCCCGGTGCTCGTCGCGGCCCCCGCGCCGGTCCCGCTCCCCCCGGAGCCGCTGCCCGCCGCCACGATCACCGAGCCCGCGAGCGACGTCGAGGAGCACGGCCCGGAGACGGCCGCGTCGCGCAGCCCCGACGCGCAGCGGTTCACGGTGCACGACCACCTCGACGAGCCGCCCGTGAGCGGCGCGAACCCCGAGAAGCCCGCGTTGGTCATCCCCGTGAGCGAGCCCCGCCGGATCTCGAGCCCTCCCGCAGACCCGGGACCCGCGTCGCCGAGTTGGGCATCCGAACCTCCCCGAGCGCTCCCGGAGCCGCCCGCGCTCGTGCCGCCCTCGCCGCTCCGGGCGCGCGCACCGGAAGAACTCTCCGACGGAGCGGCTCAACGGGGACTCGCGCCTTCGGAGTCCGCGATCGCGTCCACGCGGGCGCGCGCGCTCGGTATCGTGCGCTACGTCGAGTCGACGTCGCCGGAGCCCCACATCGCGGTCCTTCGCCTCGCGCTTCGCAGTCGCCTCGGGCTCGACAAGCTGCGGGACGTGGAGACGCTCAACTCGGAGCAGCTCGTGCTCCTCGAGAGCGCCGCCGAGGAGATGCTCGGGTTGGAGCGCGGCGAGGTTCAGCGGCGCGTCAACGAGAGCGGTCTCGGCGAGGGGGGCCGCTGACGTGACGAACCTCGGGACCCTCCTTCGCTCGGAGCACGGGCTCTTCTCCCTGAGCGAGCACCTCGTGCAGATCGTGTCGCACCACGACAGCGTCCTCATCGAGCAGATCGTGTGGGACGCGCTCGGCAGCGAGAGCTGGTCGGTCAGCCGGCAAGGCGCGTTCGCCGCGAGCCACGCGATGCTCTCATCGATCGCCGGGAGCCTCGGCATCGACGGGCCGAGCCAGATCCTGGATCTCGCGACCGAGCTCTTCAGCGCGCTCGGCTTCGGTCAGCTCCGCTTCGAGGCGGGCGCGGGTGGCGGTCGGTTCACGGGCGAAGATCTGCTGCTCGGGAGCGGATTCCGCGACCGGTACGGGCGTGCGGCGCGCATCAAGCACAGCATGGACGCCTTCGCCGCCGGCTACGGATCCGCGGCGGCGTCGGTGGCGTTCCCCTCGGACTGGGGCGCGTTCGAGGCCGACGAGGCGTCCTGCGTTGCGCGCGGCGCGAGTGAGTGCGTCTTCACGCTCTCGCGCCGAGCGGACGCGCAGCGCGCGAGCCAGGCCGCCACGCGGGGGGACGCCGACGAGCTCGTCACGAGCGAAGCGGACGAGGACGACGGCAACGACGCGGGCGCCCGCGCGACGGCGCTCGCGACCGTGCTCGCGCTGTCGAGCGACGAGCGGGGGATCTTGCGCGTCGGCGCTGCGCCGCCGAGTCCCCATGAGCGCGCGCGGCTCGCGCTCGTCCCCGTCGGGTATCGATCCGAGATCGTCTTCGACGCCCACCACCTCCTCGAGAAGCGGAGCCCGGAGCTCGCGCCCCTGTTCCGCGATCTCGTGCGCGAAGCGACGCAGGCATCCGTCTTCCTGACGATCACGGAGCTCGAGGGCGCGCTCGCGATGGCGGAGCTCGAGCGCCCCGTGACGAGCGAGGAGCGCGCGCACCGGTTCGCCGCGATCGCGAGCGCGCTCGGGTGGGGGACGCTCTCCGTCGCGGACTACGCGGTGGATCGCATCGTGCTGCGCGCGCCCATCACGCCCGAGGCCGTGTACTTCACCGCGCGCTACGGGGGCATGCCCGGCGCGCAGATGCCCGGCTTCCAAGGCATGGCGGGCGCGATCGCGTTGCTCACGATGCTCCGCGATCGCGTGGGTCCGGCCACGTTCGCCGATTACGCGAAGATCGCCGCCACCGGTCCCACGCTCTCGGTCGAGGAGACGCGCTCGATCGTCCGAGGTGACGCGGAGTGCGAAGTCGTCGTGACGATCAAGCGATGAGCGGTCGGCCGCCTTCGATTCGGCGCGCGCGGTCAGGCGACGAGGCGCAGGTCCTCTCGTTCATCCGCGAGCTCGCCGCCTACGAGCGCCTCGAGGGCGAGGTCACCGCCGACACCGCGTCTCTCGGGGAGCACCTCTTTGGAGACCACCCCTTCGCCGAGGTGCTCCTCGCGGAGGACGACGGAGACGCGGCCGGGTTCGCCCTCTACTTCTTCACGTTCTCGACGTTCCTCGCGAGGCCGACCCTGTACCTCGAGGATCTCTTCGTGAGGCCCGAGAAGCGCGGACGGGGGATCGGCGAGGCGCTCCTTCGGACGCTCGCCGCGATCGCCGTGGAGCGGGGCTGCGGGCGGATGGAGTGGAGCGTCCTCGATTGGAACGAGCCCGCGCTCCGGTTCTACGCGAAGCTCGGCGCGAAGCCGATGAGCGAGTGGACCGTGCAGCGGCTGACGGGGGACGCCCTCCTCGCGTGCGCTCGCGGCGCCGACGCCCGCGTGGAGGGGGACGACGGGTCGAACACGCTCAC
Organism: Polyangiaceae bacterium; assembly: GCA_046351395.1. GTDB lineage: Bacteria > Myxococcota_A > Polyangia > Polyangiales > Polyangiaceae > CAYYKK01. The sequence goes on along the minus strand of JAXLYP010000017.1, from coordinate 73,918 downwards.
CTCGCGCAGCGGCCGCTCCACCTGAAGTACTCTCGGCCGTGATGAAGCGCCTCCCCCTCCTGTGCGTCGCGCTCTTCTCGATGCTCGGCGCCGCGTGCGACGACGCGGCCGGCGCGGGCTCGGGCGGCGCGACGAGCGCGAGCGACGGATCGAACGGATCGTCGACGGGGACGGGCATGGCCTCGGCGGCCTGCGTCGCCTCGGCCGCAGAGATCACGGAGCTCCAATCGTGCGCGGCGAACACGGCGACGCCCGTCGCCGTGAAAGCGGGGTGCACGCCGACGTTCGACGGCACGCTCCACGCCGACGAGTGGTCGGACGGGACCTGCTTCTTCGCCGGAGATCTGACGATCGTCGTGAAGTACGGGACGGACGGCCTCTACCTGGCCGCGAGCGGCGCGCCGACGTGCAACTGTCCGATGGGGTTCGTGTTCGACCCCGACCACGCGGCGTCACCGAGCGGCGATGAGTTCGTCCTCGTGCTCCGCGACGACCCGACGGGGAAGGACGGCGATCGCCACGACTTCGTGCTGATGGGCGGCGGGTTCGTGGCGGGCGCGGCGCCCGCGGGGATCGTCACCGCCTGCCCCGGGATGAAGCCCACCCCCGTGCGGTACGAGGTGAAGCTGCCCTGGGCTGCGATCGGCGCCCCCAATGGGGCCCCGCATGATTTAGGCTTCGCGCTCTATCACGCGAACGCGCACTGGCCGAAGGGACTCGTCCTCGACGCAATGAACGCGCCGACCGATCCCAAGAGCTACGGCGTGTTGAGCCTGGAGTGACGTTTCGCGAGGACCATGCGACAACGGGGGTAGTCATGGGCACCGATCCGAACCTTCCGCGCGTTTTGCTCGTCGACGACGAAGAAGCGATCCTCCGCGTGCACACGCGCGCGTTGACCAAGGCGGGCTACACCGTGGTCAGCGCTCCGAACGGCATCGCCGCGGAGGCCGCGCTGCAGGAGGGCTCGTTCGACCTCATCCTGAGCGACATCGACATGCCGGGGATGGACGGCCTCACGCTCCTCAAGCACGTGCGCGAGCGCGACCTCGACGTCCCCGTCATCCTCATCACGGGCGTGCCTTCGTTCGACGCGGCCGTGAAGGCCGTGGAGAACGGCGCTCTCCGGTACCTCGTGAAGCCGGTGGAGCTGAAGACGCTCGTCGATCTCGCGCACGACGCCGTGCGGCTGCACCGGCTCGCGAAGGCGAAGCGCGAGGCGCTCGAGCTCGCGGGCGGCGCCGAGCACTTCATCGGCGATCAGGCGGGTCGCGCGGCCGCGTTCGAGCGCGCGCTCGAGGGGCTCCACATCGCGTACCAGCCGATCGTGTCGTGGAGCGAACGCCGCATCTACGCGTTCGAGGCGCTCCTCCGGTCTCGAGAGCCGACCCTGCCCCACCCGGGCGCGATGCTCGACGCAGCCGAGCGGCTCGGTCGCGTCCACGAGCTCGGGCGCCGGATTCGCGCGAAGGCGATCGAGCCCCTCGGGACGACGGACGCGCTCCTCTTCGTCAACCTGCACCCGAGCGATCTCTCGGACGACGAGCTCTACGACGAGCGCTCGCCCCTCGCGAGCGTCGCGAGCCGGGTCGTGCTCGAGATCACCGAGCGAGCTTCCCTCGAAGGGATCCACGACGTCCGGACGCGGATCGCGACGCTCCGCAAAATGGGGTACCGCATCGCGATCGACGATCTCGGCGCCGGCTACGCGGGCCTCACGAGCCTCACCGCGCTCGAGCCCGACGTCGTGAAGCTCGACATGGCGCTCGTGCGCGATCTCCACCTCCAGCCCACGAAGCAGACCCTCGTCCGCACGATGATCAAGATGTGCGCGGAGCTCGGCATGACGGTCACCGCCGAGGGCATCGAGAACGTCGCGGAGCGCGACGAGCTCGTGCAGGCGGGGTGCGATCTCATGCAAGGCTACTTCTTCGCGAAGCCCGGGCCCGCGTTCCCCACGCCCGCCTTCGGGTGACGCGCGCGCCCTCCTTCGTGTGACGCGCGACCTTCGGACGCGCGACCGTCAGGCGTCCCAGGGCTCTTCGACGATCTCGAAGCGGCCGTGATCGTACGGGCGCTGAGGTGCTTTCTCGACGGGGACGAGGCGCTCGCGGATCCCCTTTCGTTTGAGCTGCGTGACGCGGTGGTAGCAGAACGGGTTGTTGCCGCGCCGCCCGAGCGTGGTGTGCGCCATCCAGGAGCAGCCCGCCTTGCAGACGTCCGCGTAGTAGCAGGTCTTGCAGAACCCCCAGAGCTCCTCGGTCCCGCGCTCTCGAGAGAACTTCATCTTTTCGCTCCGCTCCCAGAGCTGCTCGAGCGTCATCTCGCGGACGTTGCCGGCGGCGTACGCCTCCGTCGGCAGCGTCGGACAGGCCTTCACCGTGCCATCCGATTCGATGCCCAGGATGTAGATCCCCGCGGCGCACCCGAGCCAGTGCGTCTCGCGCCCGTAGGGCCGAGATCGCAGTGCGATCTCGTGGGGGCCGAAGTAGCCGATGTTGTTGTTCGTGAAGACGTTGAACGGGATCCCGTTCTCGCCGTTCGCGCGGAACTCCTCGACCGCTTCGCGCTGGATGGCCGCGAGGGTGTCGATGACGTCCACGATTTGCCACGGATCGATGATCCACTCCGGTCGGTCCGCGGCGCGGCCGAGCGGCCCCGTGAGCTGGACCTGCCAAGCTTGCACGCCCTTCGCGCGGAGCTCCGCCGCGAACTCGCGGAGCATGTGCGCGTTCAGTTTGTTGATCTGCGTGTTCGCGCTGAGCACGAGGCCCGCCTCGCGGATGTGGTCGAGGGCCTTCATCGCGGCCGCGTGGCTCCCGAGGTTGCCGCGGAGGCGATCGTGTGCGCGCGCGGGGCCGTCGATCGACACGCCGACGCCCTCGAGGCCCGCCTCCTTGAAGCGCTTCGCGCGGTCGAGGCTGAAGTTGCGCCCGCCCGTTTGCATCGTCACGCGGACTCCGGTGCTCGCGATGAACCGGATGAGCTCCTCGCAGTCCTTCCGCAAGTAGGCTTCGCCTCCGATGAGCGTCACCTCGCGCGCGCCGAGCTGCGCGAGGGAGCGCGCGACCGCGAACATCTCCTCGAGGCCGAGCTCGTCGTCCCGCGCGGGTCCCGCGCGGGTGCCGCAATGGCCGCACGGCTGGTCGCACTTCATCGTGATCTCCCAGACCACGTAGAGCGGGAATGCGCGGCCCTCGTCCTCCGCGCGGAGCGAACGCACGGGTGCAGGGATCGCGGTCTCCGTGACGAGCGATGACGGATCGGGCGGGTCGGTGGGAGCCATTCGTGCATCAGGCTAGCGGCTCTTCTCTCGTCGGGGCGTTCGCTGGAAACTCTTTGAGCCGCGCGCGCGAGCCGCGCGCTACCGTCGAAGGATGCTTCGACCGACGCTGATCGCTTGCCCCGACTGCGCGTGCCACGTCCGCGCGGGCGAGGGCACGTGCCCCCACTGCGCCGCGACCCTCGCTGTCGCGACGTACGGCGTGGCCTCGGCGAGCAGCAGCACAGGCGGCAACTGACGTTGACGACCGCGCGACGGGCCTCCTAAGCTCGACGGCGTGTTGCGCCCCAGCCTGATCGCGTGCCCCGAGTGTGCTTGCCACGTCCGCGCTCCGCTCCCCGGAGGCGACGCTGCGTGTCCGCACTGCGGCGCGCCGTTCGAGGCGGCCGTCGTGCCCGCGAAGGAGGGCGTGGTCCTCAAGCGCGCGGCGGTCGCCGTGACGCTCGGCCTCGCGGTGAGCGTCGCGCAGCTCTCCGCGTGTGACGACTCGTCGGGGAGCGGCGGCGCGGGCGGCGCGACCACGTCGAGCGGATCGAAGAGCTCGACCGCCTCGATGATGGGCTCGGGCTCTTCCGCGATCGCCGCCTATGGGGTCGCGCAGACGAGCGGCGTCGGGACGGGGTCCGGGAGCAGCACCGGCACCGGACAGTAGCCTCGACAAAATCCGCATGAATGGCCGCTTGCGGCCCATCGTCCCGAACGCGCTCGGCAGAGCGGCCTCCTCTCGGTACACGGCGCGACGCGTGCGTTCAACTCATCGAACATCGGGCCGTCGGCGGGCATCGAGCTGAACTTCACCCTGCCAGTCCAGCCCTGATGCTCGAGCCGGCGGAGCGCGGCGCTCCCCCAGCGAGGAGACCTGTCGAGACCCATCCGCCCGACGCGAGACGAGCTATGGGATGGCCTTCTCCGCGACGAGCCACTCGCGGAGGTCCGCGCCGAACTCCTTCCAGGCGGAGACTGTCACTTCGTGGCCTGCCTCGTAGGTCGGGAAGCGCACGCGGAAATCCTTCGCGTCGTCGACGAAGTGCAGCTCCCCGGGGCGCGACGCGGACGCGGGCGTCGGCTCGAGCGTCACCGTGTACGTCGTCCCCTGATCGAACAGCGGACCGATCGCCTCCGTGTAGACGACCGAGTCGTAGCGCGCGTTCGTGACGAACGTATGGAGGTGCGGTAGCAGGCGAAGGAGCGCGTTCGCCGTGTTGACGTCGCCGAGGGTCGGGTGACACACGCCCTGGAGCGGCTCCCAATACGCATCCTTCGGCCCGAGTTCACCGAGCACCGCGCGGAGCGGCGCCTCGGCCGTCGCGAGCGCCGCCGGGTCATCCAGATCGAAGAAGCGGAACGCATCCCCGCGGTCGGCCGCAGCGAGCCCATGAATGTCCTCGAGCGAGACTCCCAAGAGATCCGCGAGGCGCGTCGGATCGCGGACGGTCGACTTCACCTGCGCGTCGAGGTGATCCAGGAACGCGATGGGCTTGCGCACGTCGTACGGATCGAGCGTGTCCGCCGGGGCCTGGAAGTACGCCGCAAAGTCGGGGTCGGCCTTGAGCAGCGGATCCTGGAACATGAACTGCTGCATGCCGAAGAAGTTCGGTTGGATGAGGACCATCCACCCGAACTGCGCGGTCACCTCGTCCGGCGTGCGGGCGTGCACGTCGTTCGGCGTGAGCGCGTCGAAGTGCGCCTGCACTTTGTCGCGCAGCCAGGGAAGGAACGTCGGCACGTCCGGAAACCCTGGGATCGGCGGGTCGAGCGGCGTCGCGTAGTTCCGCAACATGTGGAGGAGCATCGGCGCGCGCGTGCCGCCGTAGCTCTCGCCCATGACGACGACGGGATTGTCTGCGAGCGCGGGGTGCGAATCGAGGAACGTGAGGAGCGCGAACGCGAAGTCGCCCGCGTCTTGGACGTAGAACGCATCCGTGCCGAGGCACGCCGGCGCGCCGCTCGGCGACAGGCCATACGAGAACCCCGTCATGCGCTCGTCGACGTAGAGGAGGTTCGCGAACTCGGTGTAGGCGTCCGGGTTGTCGATCGGCGGCGCGTCGTCCGCGCCGTCCGGATCGAGGCGCTTGGCGGCCGTCCCGTACGGGCCGAGGATCGACGTGGTCGCCGCGCCGGGCCCACCGTTGAACAAGAGGACGACGGGCGCGTTCGCCGGATCCACCTTCGCGGGCTGGAACCAGTAGAACATCCTGGACGAGAAATTCGGCCCTGCGACCGTCGCCGGAGGCACCTCGATGAACCCCGCCTCGGCCTGCATCGCCGGCGGCGCGCCACCGCCACCGCCTCCGCCCGAGCCGCCCGTCGAAGCGCCGCCATCGTCACACGCGGTCCCCATGAGCCCCGCGAAGCATGTGGCGAGCGCGCTCGCCCGGAATTTCATGATGCGCGAAAGCCTATCAACCGCTCGGCGCGGGCGACAGGGTCGCGAGCCGCGCCGGGCTCTCCGCGAGGCGCGCCTACACCTCGGGGAGCTTCGCGCGCTTCGGGATGACGACGATGCCGCCTTCGCTCACGAACCAGCGCTTCCGATCGAGCTCGAGGTTGTAGCCAATCTCGGTGCCGGGCGGGATCTCCACGTCCTTGTCGATGATGGCGCGGCGGATCTTCACGTGGCGCCCGATCACGACGTTCTCGAAGAGGATGCTCGAATCGATCTGGGCGTACGAGTTGATGCGGCACCGGTTCGAGAGGACGCTCCGGTGGATGCGACCTCCCGAGATGATGGAGCCGTGGCTCACCATGCTCTCGGTCGCCGTACCGACGCGATCGTTCACCTCGTCCCGGAAGACGAACTTCGCGGGCGGGTCGTGGTTCGTGCCCGTCCGGATCGGCCAGCGCTGGTTGTAGAGGTTGAACGCGGGCTTCACGCTCACGAGCTCCATCTGCGCCTCGAAGTACGCGTCGACGGTGCCGATGTCGCGCCAGTAGGCGATCTCGTTCGCGCCGCGCGGATCCTCGCCCGGGACTTTGTTCGTGTTGAAGTCGTAGACGAAGCAGCGCTCCCCTCCGTGCACCATCCGCGGGATGATGTCCTTGCCGAAGTCGTGGGCGCTCGAGTCGCTCCGCGCGTCCTCGTTCAGGACGTCGATCAGGCGGTCCGTCTGGAAGATGTAGTTCCCCATCGACGCGAGGCACATCTCCGGGTTGCCCGGCATGGTGGGCGGGTTCGGCACCTTCTCGTGGAACGCGATGATGCGCCCCGTCTCGTCGACCTCGATCACGCCGAAGTCGCGCGCCTCCTTGATGGGCACCGGGATCGCCGCGACAGTGAGCGCCGCGTCCGTGTGGAGGTGCTGCAGGATCATCTGCCGCACGTCCATCTTGTAGACGTTGTCCCCCCCGAAGATGCAGACCTGCTCGGGCTGCTCGTCCGTGATGACGTGCAGGGTCTGATAGACCGCGTCCGCCGAGCCCATGAACCAGTTCTTCCCCGTGCGCTGCTGAGCTGGGATGGTCTCGATGTAGCTGTCGAGCATGGGCGAGAGCCGCCACGCGCGCGCGATGTGCTCCTCGAGGGACGCGCTCTTGTACTGCGTGAGCACCTTGATGCGCGTGAGGCCCGAGTTTGCGAAATTGGAGAGGACGATGTCGATGATCCGGTAGCGACCACCGAACGGCACCGCGGGCTTCGCGCGCTCGACCGTGAGGGGCCCGAGCCGCCGGCCTTCGCCGCCAGCGAGGATCATGACCAAGATCTTCGACACCTCGAACGGAGCGTGGAGGAGGCTCTCGCGCATGCCCGGAAGGGTAGAGCCGTTTGCTGGAACCGGGCGAGATAGCTACGCGCGAGGGCGCGACGCGCCTTCTCGCCCCGGTCGCCCCCCGATCCGGCGCGCCGGGCGGAGCGCATCGTACTTCCCGAGGCGGCGCGACTTGGATTAGGCTGCCGTCGCTTCGCGACCCTGAAGGGACCCATGATGAGAGCCACGCACGCCGCTGTCGGTCTGGTTTCGATGCTCACCCTCTGTGGCGCCATCGGCTGCGGAACCCCCGAGAAGCCGTACGAGAAGAAGCCCGATCCGAAGGAGAAGGCCGAGGTCCCGCCCGTACCGAACCTCCCGCCGCTCCAGCGCAAGAACGGCGACGCGTGGACCGTCCACGGGCTCATCCACGACTTTCGCAGCATGAACCACCACGGCGAGGTGGAGGGCGCGAAAATCTCGATCGGCGGCTACATCGTCAAGACGAACCTCGTCCCGTGCGCAGACCCGAAGACGATGGACGGGAAGAAGGAGCAGTGCGTCCCCGTCTGCGCCGTTCACCACGGCGGTCTCCGCAAAGACAAGAACCCCGGCGACCCGGAGGGGTGCAAGGCCCCCCAGCCGTCGTTCTGGATTGGCGACACGCCCGACGCGAAGGAGACCATCCTCGTCGTCGGCTTCGCGTCCACGTTCGCCCAAATCCACGACGTCATCCTCACCGTGGACGAGACCGATCTCGACAAGCGCACCGACAAGGACTTCCTCGCCAAGATCGTCGACACGCAGTTCGCGACGCCCATCCCTATCATCCTCCCCGCGAAGGGCGCGAAGGTGAAGGTGACGGGCACCTACGGCTCGCAGGCCCTCAAGGGCTCCGGCACGTCGATCGATCCGAACCACGGCATCCTGACCTACGAGTCCATCGAGTACATCGAGGAGGCCCCCGAGCTCGCGAGCCTGCCCGGCATGAAGCCCCGCAAGGTCCCGAAGGAGAAGGACAAGAAGAAATAGCCCAGGCTGCGAGCGCGCGCGAGACCGCGAAGGGAAGACGAGAGGAGAGGCCGAGAGAGGCGCTCTCCTCTTCTTCGTTTTGTGCCGCCGCTCGCGCTCGCGCGGAGCTCAGACGTCCCCGAACTGGGCGACGCAGTGGTCGACGAGCGCCTGCGCGGAGTCGAACGGCTCGTTGATGACGTACTTCATGAGCCGCCGATCCGATCCCACGAGGCGCCAGAGCTCGAGGGAAACCTCGTCGTCGCGCTTGCGTGCAACGGCGACGAAGCCGAGCTCCTCGAGGAGGCACGCGGCCTCCCCTGCCTGCTCGAATCGGTCGATGTGCGCGGCGGAGGGCAACGCGTGAAGCGTAGAGCACGACCCCGTTCGAATCACGACGTATTCCTGCGCACTCGACGTCGGATCGCCCGCGTTCGCGCTCCGCTCGTCGGATGGCCCTCGAGCGTTCGCGGACGCGCGCACGCCTCGCGCTCGCGCGCTATCGCTGCGCGTGAAACCGCGCGGGAGCTTCGCGAGACACCCAATGCGGCGCGCGAGGGCGTGTCTTTCCTCTTGCAATGGGTCGCTCTCCAACCACTACGTCTCCCGTCTCGTCCCGATCCCCGTCCACGAACCAGAGCTCCGCGATGTTCACGCTCAAGGAGCTGATGTCCATCGAAGAGCAGCGCGTCGAAGAGGAGCAGCAGGCGCTCGCGAAGCGCGAGGCCGAGCGGCGCGCGTCGGCCGCGATCGCGCGCGAAGCTGCGCTCGAAAAGGAGCGCGCGGAGCTCGCCGCCGCGGAGGAGCGCCGAAGGGCGGCCGCGCGCGCCGAGCGAGAGGCGGAAGCCCTGGCGCGCGCGCGAGCGGAGGCGCTCGTCGAGCAGGCCCGCCAAAGCGCGCTCGCGGACGCGCGCCTCAAGGAGCTCAAGCTCGTTCAAGATCACGAGCGCGTCGTCGCGGAGATCCGCGCGAAGGAGTCGCGCTCGAGGCTCCGACGCGCGGTCGTGGGGCTCTCGGTCGGTGCGGCGATGCTCCTCGCGGGCGGCGTCGGACTCTATTTCGGAAAGATTCGGCCGGACGCGATCGCCGCCCAGCAGCGGCTCGAGGCGCAGGCGGAGGAGACGCGGCGCGAGAACGCTCGCCTCGACGCGGAGATGAAGGCCCGGTCTGCCCTCCTCGCGGAGGCGGAGCGGCGGGCCGACGAGCTCGCCGCCGCGGCGGCCAACGCCCCCGCGCAGCCGCCGAGCACCCCCGAGAAGCCGACGTCGAAGCCCGGCGCCGGCGGGCAGCCGGGGGGTGTCCGACCTCCGCCCGTCGTCACGCCGCCGCCCCCCACCGCGCCGTGCGTGGAGGACGACGATCCGATGAACCCGTGCGTGAACGGGCATCGGTAGCGGTCGTGGTGTAGGGTTGGCGGATGGCGTCTCGCGCTCCGCTCCTCCTCGTCTTCGCCGGTTGGTCGGCGGTGGCTTCCGTCGGTTGTTCGTCGACGGCGGAGCCCCCCACCGTCGCGATCGTCGATCCCGGCTCGGATCCCGGCTCTGGCTCATCTTCGGAGGGATCGACCGCGCATCCCGTTCGGCGCAACGAGGACCCGCGCGCCAAGACGTCCACGGGTTTCCGCCTCTCGAGCGCGACCGCTTCGAACGCAGCCGTGTTCGATGGCCCCTGCCAGAACCTCAGGGATGAAGGGGCCGCCTGCGGCACGCAAGGCCGCGTGGCGGTCGAGTTCTCGAACCACCCGCTCCACGCCGAGCCTCCGTGCAAGCTCGTCTCGCTCTCGCACGCGCAGGAGGGTTCGTACGGCCCCGAGGCCGCCTCCGCGTGCGTCGTCGGGGACGAGATGATCGCGACCGAGGCGTGCGTCATGTGTCGCATGCCCGACGCCGGGTGGGCGTACCACGCGCGCATCTCCGAGATGACCGACGAGCAAGCGAAGGCGGCGTTCGAACGCCTCCGGCTGCAGGGAGCCATCCCGAGGACCGCCGAGGAGTGGCAGGCCGCGATCGAACGTGGCCAGGCTCCCCTCGTGATGGTCCACTGACCGCCGTGTTCGTCGAATTCCTCTACGAGCTCCGCGCTCGGAAGGTGCCGGTGGGAGCGCAGGAGGCCGTCGCGCTCGCGCGAGCGCTCGCGCTCGGACTCCACGAGAGCTCGCTCGAGGGCTTCTACGACGTCTCGCGCGCGCTCCTCGTCCACCACGAGAAGCACCTCGACGACTTCGACCTCGTGTTCGCGTCCCACTTCAAGGGGGTCGCGATCGAGGCGAAGGCGATCGCCGAGGAACTTCTCGAGTGGCTGTCGAACCCGATCAAGATGCGGGACCTCTCGGACGACGAGAAGAAGGCCATCCAGGCGCTCGAGCTCGACGAGGTGATGAAGCTCCTCGAGGAGCGCCTCAAGGAGCAGAAGGAGCGACACGACGGCGGGAACCGGTTCGTCGGGACGGGAGGGACCTCACCGTTCGGTCGCGATGGGTTCAACCCGAGCGGCGTCTCCTTCGGCGGGGCGAGCGGCGGCGGGCGCAGCGCGATCGTCTCGGCGGACGCGCGCAAGTACAAGCCGTACCGGACGGACGTGGTGCTCGACACGCGCCAGATCGAGGTCGCGCTCCGGCGCCTGCGCGTCTTCTCCTACGACGGCCAGGCCGAGGAGCTCGACGTCGAGGGGACGATCGACGCGACCGCGCGCAACGCCGGAGAGCTCGAGGTGAAGACGCGCCCGCCGCGCAGGCCCGCGACGCGCGTCATCCTCATGATGGACGTGGGAGGCTCCATGGACCCCTACGCGGTCACCATGAGCCAGCTCTTCAGCGCGGCGAAGCGCGCCACGCATTTCCGCGAGATCCGCACGTACTACTTCCACAACTGCGTCTACGGTCGCGTCTACAAGACGGAGAACTTCCTCGAGCCCGTCAGCGTGCGCGACGTGATCGCGGAGTGCCACAGCGGCTACAAGCTCGTGATGGTGGGGGACGCCCTGATGGCGCCGTACGAGCTCATGGGGTCGACCGGCGTCGGCGACGACGGGCGCGTACCCGGGCTCGCGTGGCTCAAGATGCTGCGCGATCACTTCCACCGCGCGGTGTGGCTCAACCCCGAGAACTGGAAGAGTTACCGAGGGACGACGATCGATCCGATCGCGCAGGTGTTCCCGATGTTCGACCTGACGCTCGACGGGCTCGGTGAGGCCGTTCGCGAGCTGGTCCGAGGGACCACGCGCCCCCGTACGAGAGCGGCATGAGCACGAAGGAGGAGCCGCCCCTCGAAGGAGCGCCTTCCGAGCCGCCGGAGACCTCGGACGACGCACCCACGTTCGAGGAGCCCTCCACGACGGCACCGCCAGCGGACAGCGGAGACCCGCCGAAGCCCGCGCCGTTGACCCCCGCGGGGATGATGCGGCGCGCACGGGATCGGCTGCGCCGCGCGTCCGCGAAGGGCACGGGCGCGGCGCGTATCGCGCTCGTCTCGTCGCTGTCTCTCTCGGCCGTCGCGGGCGCGGCGATCGCGGCGACGACGGCGACGCGCGCCGCTACGATCGCCGCGTACGCGCTGCTCGTCGCCGCCATGCTGGGCGCGGGGATCTTCTCCCTCGTGCGCCTGTTCGCTTGGCGGGACGTGCGGCGCGCCATCCATCGCACCGTGAAGCAGGCCGATCCGTCGCTCGCCGCGGCGATCGATCGGGCGCTTCGGCTTGCCGACTCCGCCGAGCGCGCGAGCGCCTCGGAGGGCGACGCTCCGCGAGACGCGCGCGCGACGCAGATGCTCTCGGAGCTCCACCTCGCGCGCCAGCTCCGGAAGATCTCCCTCGACGACGTCGAGGCCCGCTCCGCTCGCCGCGGCCTCTACCTGGCGGTCGCCGCGCTCGGCGTGACGGGAGCGCTGTTCGGGGCGGTCATGCTCGAGCCCATGCGCATCGTCGAGGGGGCGAACCTGCTCGCGAGCACGGAGCGCGAGGCCCCGTTCTCCCTCTTCTACCTCGACGACGTCGACATCGTCTCCACGCCTCCCGCGTACCTTCAGGACAGCGAGAAGCCGATCGACCGGTTCGGCCGCATGAGCGCCCCGCGCGGATCCGTCATCGCGGTGCGCGGACGAGCGCTGCGGAAAGGTCGCTCCCTCGTGCTGACGGATGGGGTGCGCGAAGAGCCGTTCGTCGTCGAGGGCTCCGCGGGCGAAGGGAGCGGCGGCCTCCTGATCGCGAAGTGGACGCTCGGCGACTCCACGAAGCTCCACGTCGCCGCGTGCTTCGGTCAAGCGCCCGAGCCGCCCGGCTCCGCGTCGGCGGACGGCGCGGGCCGCGGGTGCGCGCGGCGCATCCCGCAAGCGGACACGCTCGAGATCACCTCCATCCCGGACGAGGTCCCCGTCGTTCGGCTCGAGGGCGCGCCGCGCACCGTGCGGCTCATGGACACCCCTTCGATTCACCTGAAGTACAGCGCGACCGACGACCATGGCATCCGCGAGGTCGCGCTCGTGCTCCGCGCCGGCGCGACGGTGGAGAGGCGATCGCTCTCCCGGCAGGCCGCGGACTCGAAGACGGCCGCCGGCGGCGAGGAGCTCTCGACGAAGGACCCGTTCTTCAAGCAGAGCTTCTTCCCCGTCGAGGTCACGATCGAGGTGCGCGACAACGACGCGGTGACCGGACCGAAGTGGGGCAAGTCGGCCGCGATCGTGGTCGTGCCCCCGAACGTCGGCGAGCCCGAGGCGCTTCGGTTCGCGGCGCTCCTCCAGATCCGGGACGCCCTCGTCGACCTCACGGCGCCGCGCGTCGCACGTGGCGAGACCGCGCCCGGCGCCTCGGCGCCCGCGCTGCCGGCCGTGACGGACAAGAACATCGAAGCGGTCGCCGAGGAGGAGGCGAAGGCCCAGCGCGCCCAAGAGACGTTGATCGAGGATCGCCTCGCCGAGTCGTATGGCGGCCTCACGATCCGCGGGCGCATCCGCACGGTGATCGCCGGGCAGCTCCACAAGCTGGACGGCGCGCTCGCGGAGCTCCGCCACGGCGCGACCGGGAAGAAGCCGGACGTCGGCACGTACGCGAGCCTCGTCACGGTGAGCGAGGACGCGCTGCTCGCGGTGGACGCGATGATCCGCTCGCAAGGGTTCACCGATGCAGCGAAGGTCGCGAAGAAGCTCGCGCTCGTCGCCGACGACGCGGCGAACCTCGCGCGCGGGTTCGATCGGGACGCCGATCGCGAGTCGGCGGGGATGAGGCTCGACGCCGCGCTCCACGTGCTCGAGGGCGGCGGCGCCGAGCTCCTCAAGATCGGCGACCTCGGGCTCGATCTCGGGGACGCCGTGCGCGCCGGGATGGGTCGGATCCGGCGACCCCGCGCGGAGCTCGACATGGTGCGCACGGAGATCGCCGCGCGCGATCTCGCCGAGCGACTGCGCCACGCCGACGCGAGCCTCGGCGGCGGCGGCCGGCCCGGCGTCGAGTCCGGGGGCGCGCCTTCGAGCGGGGGCGGCGGCGGCTCGGACGAGGGCGAGGCGTCCGACGCCGCGAGCGAGGCCCAAGAGAGGGCGGACGAGCTCGACGACCTCATCAAGAAGCACGCGCAGCAGATCGGCAAGGTCGAGGACGCGATGCGCAAGGCGACGACCCCCGAGGAGCTCGACGCGCTGAAGAAGCTCGCGAAGGAAGAGGCGGACGCGATCCGAGACGCGGTCAAGGGCCTCCCCAGCCAAGGGACCCCGGGGTCGCCGAGCGGTCGAGCGTCCGACGGGCGCAAGCACGCGGAGGCGATGGCCGGCGCGCTCGAACAGGGCGACGTCGACGAGGCGCTGAAGCGCGGCGAGGAGGCGCTCCGCGCGCTGCGAGACGCGGCGGAGCGCGGCCGCGCCTCCGAGTTCACGGACGAACAGGAGCTCGCGAAGGACGCGACGCGGTCCGGCAACCGCATCCAGGAGGCGCTCGACCGCATGCGCGACGAGGTCGAGCGCATGCGCCGGCAGCAGCAGGAGCGCGCGAAGCAGGACCTCGAGGACATCGGCGCCGAGGAGGGCCGCATGGGCGAGCGCGCGAAGCAGCTCCGAGAGAAGGGGGAGAAGAGCAACGCGCCGCTCAGCGAGGAGCAGATCGAGAAGCTCGAGCAGGCCGAGGAGGCGATGCGCGAGGCGCAGAGGTCGCTCGAGCAGGGCGAAGCCGATCACGGCAAGGAGCTCGAGAAGCAGGCGCAGCGGCTCCTCGAGATGGCGAAGGGCCAGGACGACGACGAGAACGAGAACGACGGCGGCGAGAGCGGAGACAAGGGCAAGCGCGCGATCAGCGGGGACACGAAGGTCCCCGACAAGGACAAGCCCAAGGCACCCGAGGACTTTCAGAAGCGGGTGACGGACGGCCTCTCCATGCCGCAAGACCCTCGGCTGAGAGAGGCGATCAAGCGCTACGCGGAGGGCCTCGTCCGATGAGGCGCCGAGCCTTCTCGACGCTCGTCGCGGCGGGGGCCGCGCTCGCGTGCGCGGCCGTCGCGCTCACCGCGACGGCGGATCTCGCGGGCGATGAGGCGCGCGCCACGAAGGCCCGCGAGGCGATCTTCGAACTCGATCTCGACGCCGCGAAGTCCACCCTCGAGGGGGCGGATCCGTCGGACGCACGGCTCGCCGTGGAGCGCGCGCGCCGCGCCCTCTACGCGGGCGACTGCGAGCTCGCCGCGGGCCTGCTCTCCCGCCCGCCGCTCGTCGACGCGGAGGAGACCAAGGAGCTCGGCGCCGTGGCGCGCGGCTGCGTCCGCTCCACGGTGGGCGCCGTCACGGTCGAAGACTCCGCGCGCGGCGTGTGGATCCGCTTCCAGGACGACGGGGATCAGGTCCTCGCGCCGTTCATGTTCGAGGTCGCCGCGCGCGCCCGCGAGGTCTTCAAGGACGACCTCGGCACGCTCCTCCCCTCGCCCATCCGCATCGAGCTGGTGCGTGATCAGTACGCGCTCAGCGCGATGACGGGGCTCCCCGTGACCGCCGCGCGGACCACGGGGACGGTCGCGATCGCGAAGTGGGGGCGGGTCATCATGGTGTCCCCGCGCGCGGCGCCCCGCGGCTATTCGTACCTCGACACGCTCGCCCACGAGCTCTCGCACCTCGCCCAGACGCGGGCGTCCGCCGACCGGGCCCCGCTCTGGTTGCAGGAGGGCGTCGCGCGGATCGAAGAGTCGCGCTGGCGCCCGGCGCGACCGTTCGACAACGTCCCGTCGTGCGACGGCCTGAGCGCGCTCGGCATCAACCAGCACATCGGCCCGGAGATCGACGAGATCGGCCCCTCCATCGCGATGCTCTCGAGCGCGACCGAGGCCCAGGTCACCTACGGCAAGGTGCAGAGCTTCATGCGGTTCTACATCCGGGAGGCGGGCGCGGGCGCGCTCCCCAAGCTGCTCGGCGCGCTGAAGGGCGGGGAGCAGAGCGTGAACGCGGCGATCGAGCAGGTGAGCGGCGGCTCGTTCGCGTCCTGGAAGGAGCGCTGGGAGAAGGCGGTCATGGCGAGCGCCGAGGTTCTCCCGGACGAGGTTCGCCCGAACGCGGATCCTCCAAAGACGCTCGGCGAGACCCGAAAGCGCGTTCGGCTCGGCGAGCTCTTCGCCAACCGGAAGGAGGCCGATCCGACCTTGCGCGGGGTCGACCTGCTCGCCGCCCGGAAGGAGCTTCAGGCGGCCGAGGGGCTCGCGCCGCGCGAGGCGGTGATCCGCGCCCGCTTCGCGGAGACGCTCGCCCGGCTCGGGGACGAGCCGGCGGCGGCGGCGCTCGTCGCCGATCCCGCGGACGTCTACGCGAACGACGCGAGCTGGTGGGCCCTCCGCGCGATCCTCATCCCCAAGGAGACGGAGGCGGCCTCGAACGCGGCGCTCGGGCTCGATCCCCTGGACCCGCTGGTGGCTTGCGGCACGCTCGATGGCGCGGCATCCCCCGCCGATCCCGACCGGCGAGCGCTGTGTGAAGCCGCCCGCGCGAGGCCGCGGGCAGGGCGTTGAGCGAGCTCTGCCGCGCGTGAGGGGAGTAGACAACGCGGAACGGGGGCGCCTAGCATGAGGGCGATCGTGGGAGCCGCACTCGACTTTCCGCCGCTCATGAATCGGATCCGCCCCGCCGGCGGGACGTGCGCAACCGGATGAGCCGCGTAACCAGATGAGCGTGGCCACCTTCGCTGCGGCGCAGCTCCTTCGCGTATTACCTCGCGTGAGGATCACGCGCGCGGTCGGTCGCTTGGCGGACGCGGCGATCTCCGCGTCCGTGTCGTCGGCCGTCGTCGGGATCTTCTCGCGCGCGTACTCCGTGGACCTCGATGAGGCGATCCACCCCGAGGGAGGCTTCGAGAGCTTCGACGCGTTCTTCACGCGTCGGCTCCGCGAGGGTGCGCGCGCGATTCACGCGCCGAGCGAGACGGTCGTGAGCCCCGCGGACGGGCGGCTCGAGGCGATCGGCCCGATCACGTCGAGCGGGCGGTTCCAGATCAAGGGGCGCGACTACCGCGCCGACGAGCTGCTCGGCAGCACCCACGAGGCGACGCGGTACGAGGGCGGAAGCTTCGCCGTGATCTACCTGTCCCCCCGGGACTACCACCGCGTGCACGCGCCCGTCGGCGGCGAGGTCCGCGCGATTCGCTCGATGCCCGGGGATCTGTTCCCGGTGAACGCGATCGGCGAGCGCCACGTGCGCTCGCTCTTCTCGATCAACCGGCGCGTCGCGATCCCCATCGACTCACCGACGCACGGCCGGGTGACGGTGGTCATGGTGGGGGCGATGATCGTCGGCCGCATCACCGTGCCCATGCTCGATCACCACGACGTCGAGATCGGCACGCACACCCTCGAGCCGGCCTACCAGGTCGAGCGCGCTGGCGAGATCGGGGTGTTCCACCTCGGCTCGACCGCGGTCGTGTTCACGGAGCCGAGCGTGCCGTCGCTCCATCGAGAGCTCGGGCCCATCCGCCTCGGCGAGCCCCTGAACGATGCAGCGCGGGGGAGTGCCGGATGAGCGACGAGCAAAACGCCCGACCGAAGTCGATGCCGCCCCCCGTCCCCCAGCGCCCGCGGTCCGTGCCCCCGCCCGAGCCCACGATTCGGGACGCCGTCGGCGACGGAGGACCGATGGGAGCCCGCCAGTTCCGATCCACGACGCGCATGAC
Organism: Polyangiaceae bacterium; assembly: GCA_046351395.1. Classification (GTDB taxonomy): domain Bacteria; phylum Myxococcota_A; class Polyangia; order Polyangiales; family Polyangiaceae; genus CAYYKK01. Next base: position 56,821 of record JAXLYP010000017.1, on the reverse strand, counting down.
CGCGGACGAGATCCAGGCCGTGATCGCGTCGAACAAGGCGGCCGCAGCGGCCGGCGGCGAGGCGTTCGACCCCGAGCGGACGATGGTGCTCGATCCCGACGAGGACGGCGTGGATGAGTCCCCGACGGTGGACTACGACCCGCGCGCGCAGCTGCCGCGCCAGCGCTCGTCCCGCCCCGCTGGCGGCGGACCGACGCCGATCATTCCCCCCGCCCCCCGCGTTCCCGCGCTCACGCAGCCCGCTGCGGCGGAACCCCCGAAGGATGCGCTGCGCGACACCGGCCGGAAACGGAGCTCCCGGCGAACCGTCAAGATCCCTGACGATCCCGTCGAGCGCCGCAACTTGCCGCAGGTCATCACCCGCGCCGAGACGGCGCCCGTCGCGCCGCCACCGCAGACCGCCGAGGCCCGGCGCGCCGGCTCGACGACGCAGCCGCTCGATCCGCCGCCAGTCCCGCCCGCCGCCTACCCGATGGAAGGGGGCGACACGTACTCCGATCTCGCGGAGACGGGCGCGCACCCCGCGGCGCTCCCGTTCAACGCGGAGCCGGGGATCGTGCCGATGCAGCTCAACGACACGACCGACGTGCTCGAGCCCCGCATCGCAGCGGCCCCGCCGGACGACGGTGTGCTCCGGCCGATGCGCATCATCAACGTCGGGTCGGAGCCGCCACCGCCCATCACGAGCGCGATCGCGGAGTGGCCGTCGGCCTCGTCCGTGGGGGTGTACACGCCCTACGGCCAGCAGGTTCCGCCCCAGTCGGCACCGTCGAGCGGACCGGGCCCGGACAGCGCGGAGGCGGAGACCGTGCGGAGGTTCGTCCCCTCCGCCACGAAGACCGATCTCCTCCCCCCCGCGATCCCCGAGGAGGGCTGGACGCCGGCGCCGCCCGAGGTGTTGCGCGCGCCCGCGGTGCCGCAGTTCGAGGCTGCGCCCGAGGCCGCAAAGGCGCACCCCGTGGTGGACGTCGTGGTCGAGGAGGCGCCCGCCCTGCAGATCACGGAGAGCGACGAGGGCGCGCAGGAGCTCCTCGAAGACATCGAGCCGGACGCGGTCCCGATCCCCGCGAAGAAGCCGCCGCCGCCACCGCCCAAAGGCCGCGAGGGCAAGGCGAGAGAGGCCGTCCCCGAGACGCTCGAGATCGCGACGAAGAAGCAGAAGCCTTGGTTCGAGGATTTGTTCTCCGAGGACTACATCAAGACGATGGACGTCCTGCCGGACGAGCACGTGCGGCGCGAGGTCGATTTCGTCGAAGAGAGTCTGGGCGTCGAGAAGCAGGGCGTGATCCTGGACCTCGCGTGCGGTCGGGGCGAGATGGCGATCGAGCTCGCGAGCCGGGGCTACAACGTCGTCGGGCTGGATCTGTCGCCCGTGGCCCTCGCGTTGGCCCACGAGAACCTCCGCGTGCGCGCGCTCGAAGGCGCGATGGAGGCGAAGCCGAGCTTCATGCGGTCCGACATGCGCGAGCTGAACTTCGAAGAGAACTTCGACGGCGCGTACTGCTGGGCGACGAGCTTCGGGTACTTCGAGGACGATGTGAACCTCGCCGTCCTCAAGCGGCTCCACCGCGCGCTCCGGCAAGGCGGCAACCTGCTGATCGACGTCGCGAACCGCGACTACATCGCGCCGCGATCCCCGAGCCTCGTATGGTTCGAGGGGGATCGCTGCACTTGCATGGACGAGATGCAGGTCGACTTCCTCACGAGCCGGTTGAAGGTGAAGCGCACGGCGATGTTCGAGGACGGTCACTCCCGCGAGGTCGAGTATTCGCTGCGCCTCTACTCGCTCGATGCGCTCGGCCGAATGCTGCGCGAGGTCGGGTTCCGCGTCGTCGAGGTCACGGGGCTCGTCGCGCACCCGGGCATCTTCTTCGGCACCGAGTCGCCGCGCCTGATCATCCTGGCCGAGCGGACGTGAGCGGGATCGAGTCCGCGTTCGCCGGGTTTCAGACGAGCACCCGAGAGATCGATCGGGTCACGTACGCGCGCGATCTGTGGCCGAGGCACCACATCGCGGTGCGCGATGGAGCGATCGCGGAGCACAAGCCCGCGCTCGTCGTGTGGCCCCGGACGACCGAGGACGTCGCCGCGATCGTCGGCGTGTGCGCGCGCGAGGGCTTCTCCGTCGCGCCCTTCGGCGCTGGGTCGGGAGTGTGCGGCGGCACGCTGCCGGATCCGCGCACCGTCGTGCTCGACCTCAAGAAGCTCGAGGCGATCCGCGCCATCGAGGGGGACGTGCTCGACGTGGAGGCCGGCGCGAACGGCATCCGCCTCGAGGAGGATCTCGTCGCGCGCGGACACACGCTCGGACACTTCCCCTCGTCCATCCTGTGCTCCACCGTCGGCGGCTGGGTCGCCGCGCGCAGCGCGGGCCAGTGCTCGGGCCTCTACGGGAAGATCGAGGACATGGTCGTGGATCTCGAGTGCGTCGTCGGGCGAGGCGAGATCGTCCGCTTCAAGCGCCGCCTCTCGGGGCCGGATCTCACGCCCATCCTCACGGGGAGCGAGGGGATCTTGGGCGTGATCACGGCGGCTCGCCTCCGCATCCACGCCGCGCCGGAGAGCCGGACGTTCGTCGCTTTCTCGTTCCCGACGGTGCGCGCGGGGTGCGACGCGATCCGAGACCTCTTCCAATCGGGCCTCCGACCCGCGGTCTCCCGGCTCTACGATCCGTTCGACTCGTGGATGGCGAAGCGCGGCCGCGTCACCGGGTCGAAGGAGAAGCGGGCGGATCCCGCGTCGAAGCGCCGCAGCGGGTTCGCCGCCGACGCGAAGCAGCTCGCGCTCCGCACGCTGCTGCGCGCGCCGAGCGTCCACAACGAGGTCGTGGAGCGCGGCGGCGATCGGCTCTTCGGCGGCACGACGCTCGTCCTCGTGTTCGAGGGCACGCGTGAGCAAGGGCGAGCGGATCTCTCGCGCGCGCGCCTCGTCGCGGAGCGCCACCGCGGAGAGGATCTCGGGGAGAGCCCCGCGAAGCATTGGTTCGAGCACCGCTACTCGGTGAGCTACCGGCAGGCGCCCGTGTTCATGAGCGGCGCCTTCAGCGACACGATGGAGGTCGCGGCGCCGTGGTCGAAGCTCGAGGGGATGTACGAGGCGGTTCGGCGCGCGATGAAGCGCCACGTCTTCGTGATGGCGCACTTCTCTCACGCTTACCCGGACGGGTGCAGCATCTACTTCACGTTCGCCGGGAGCGCGCCGACGCGCGAGGAGGCCGAGGCGAAGTACGACGCGGTCTGGGCGGACGCGATGGACGCCGTCCTCGCGAGCGGAGGGACGCTCTCGCACCACCATGGCGTGGGCCGGAGCAAAGCGCCCCGCATGGGCGTGGAGCTCGGCCTGGGCGTGCCGATCGTCCACGCGATGCAGCGGGTGCTCGACCCCGCGGGCGTCATGAACCCGGGGAACCTCGTGCCGCGCGAGCCGCCGCGCAGGCTCGCGGCGGCGCCCGCGCCCCGCGAGACGACGTTCGACGACGAATCGCTGCTCGCACACGCGCTCGGGACGGCGACGCTCGGCTCCATCGAAGACGCGGCGCTCGCGCGCGGGCTCTCGCTCCGGGTGCGAGACCTGGATCGCAGCGAGACGCTCGGCGCATTCCTCGCGCGGGGCGGTGTATCGGGCCTCGACAGCTACGAGGATCCGCCCGACCACCAGGTCGCCGGGTTCGTCGCGAAGCTTCGATCGGGCGACACGCTCACGGTGCGGCCAGGGCCGCGCCGCGCCGTCGGCCCGGATCTCTACGCGCTCTTCCACGGGATGAACGGCCGCGTCGGCGAGGTGCGTGACGCGTTCATCCGGGTGCATCGGAACGGGCTCGAGGCCCGCGCGCTGCCCGCCGCCATCGATCGAAACCCACCGATCGGCCGCGCGGAGGGCGAGTGGATCGATCGCGTCGCCGAGGCCGCATCGGCCGCCCGATTCCCGGATTGAGGCGGGTCGTGCGCGCCTCGCTCGGGGTTGATCTCTCGCGCGATCTCGCGTGTTCTCGTCGTCCGTGAGGTCGATGCGAGCTCCGCTCTCCTGGTGTGCGATCGTCCTCCTCGCCGCCTGCGCGGCGGGGAACGAGGACGGAGTCGGCGGCGCGTCGTCGAGGTCGACGTCCTCGGGAGCGACCACGTCGGTCACGGGGTCCTCGTCTCAGGGGTCGACTACAGCGAGCTCGGGGGACGCGTCGTCCTCGGACGCGGCGTCGACGACCGCCGCGAGCGGATCCGGGGGATCGGGGGGCATGGCCTCGTCCACGAGCGCGTCGACCTCGGCCTCGAGCACCGCGACGAGCTCGGTCGCGTCGAGCTCGTCCGCCTCGAGCTCGAGCAGCAGCGGGACCGGCGGCGGTCCGGTCGACATCGGGTCCTACACGTACACGGCAGTGCCCGCGCCCGGCCTCGTGAACCCGCCCTCGGTCGCGTGGCACCCGAGCGGGAACTACGCGCTCGTCCTGAACGCCACGAACTCCGTCCACCGGTACGATCCGGTGACCCATTCGCTCACGAGCGTCGGCACCACGGCGAACAACGTCACCTGGCGCGCGATCACGTTCAGCCCGGACGGCTCGAAGGCGGTGCTCCTCGGCAACGTGAGCTCCCCCGTGGAGGGTCGCGTCTACGTGTGGGACGACGCGACGTCCCAGCTCACGCAGATGTCGACCGTCACGTTCGCGGGCGGGACCTACGAGGGCATCGAGTGGTCCCACGACGGCGCGACCGCGCGGCTCCTCGGGAGCAAGCCGAACGCCGGCTCCTACATCGCGTATCTCTGGAAGTTCGATCTCACGACGGGGACGAGCGACCTGAAGGCGCAGGCGACGAGCGCGGGCTGTCAGGATCTCGGCTGGGCGACCGACGCGTTCGGCGGGCCCGCGGTCGCTGTCACTTGCGGCGTGAACGGGGTCTCGCTCTTCCACCTCGACGCGAGCGGGTTCTTCCAGAACTACTCGATGAACGCGGGCAACACGTCGCGCATCGCGGCGCGTCCGCAGGGCGACTACGCGCTCGCGATCGGCTGGTCGGGGCAGCGCATCTATCGCTTCGAACTCGGCAACTGGAGCACGGGCTTCTCGAACCCGACGTTCCCCGGGATCTTCCAGGTCGCGTTCTCGACGGACGGCGCGCGCGCGCTCGTGCTCGGGGGGTACGGGGGCAACCCGCCCGTCGGCCAGATCTACGAGTTCCGCGACGACCTCTTCCAACAGGCCGACATCACCGACGTCTCGATTCCCAACTTCAGCCTGGCTCCCTACAACGCGATCTCGCAGGACCGCCTGAACGACGCCGCGTTTCGACCGGGCTGCGACGGCGGGCTCATCGTGGGCGGCTCGAGCACGTTCAGCGGTTCGAAGGCGTACGTGATCCGCTTCTCCGTCGACAACGGGACCGCCTGTCCCAATTGAGGGATGGCGCCGACAGAGGGCACGGCCTCACCGAACAACTCGGAACGTCGCGCGCATCAGCTCGACGACGTACGGGTTCCAGACGGACAGCGTGAAGTAGATCTGCACTCCGGCCCCGGTCGCGCGGGTCCAGCGCTCGACCAGGAAAGGCGCATACGCTCCGCCCCTCGCGGTCTCCGGGTGGTCCTTGTCCTTTCCGATCATCGGGCCGGCTTGGCCGTCCGGCGGGCTCTTCGACGGATCATGGATGAACACACCGAAGCCGCCGTCGTTCGGATCGAAGACGACGATCGGCGCCGACCAGGGCCCCCACGGCGTGGTCGCCTCGCGCGCGAGGATCGCCTTCGGCCCGCTCGCCGCGTCGGCGCGCGGTGATACGGCCCCCTCGGCGCTCGGTCGTCGCCCGTCGTAGAGCATCAACCAACGCTCGGCGCCCGCGATCCAACCGACGGAGACCTCGCCGATACGCGGATCCGCCTCGGTGAACAGAGGCGACGCGTCCGCCTCGCGCTCGGACCACCGCGGTTTCCCGCCGTCGAGACCCGTGAAGTAGCGAACGCCGGAGCACGCCGCGAGGCCGTCCGGCGTTACGAGCGCGAGGTAGACGGGAGACCGCCGGATCGGGCCCGTGCCGTACATCGCGATCCAGGGCCCGCGGTGCTCGGCGTCGGGCGACGCGTCATCGGGGACGTCGACGGAGTGGAACCAGATCTTCTCGAAGCGCCCGAGCGGCTGGCGCGAGAGCTCGCAGTGCGAAGTCGCGCCCCCCGTCGCCGGGTCGAACGACGCGAGAAGCGTCACGTCGGTCTCTGCGGGTCGCGCGCCGCCGTCCTTCGAACCGTCTTCGTCCCCCGTGTGGTTGTTCTTGTACGCGACGAACGTGCCCCGCGGCGTCTGAATGCCCCCGACCGGAACCTCGAACCCGAGCAGAAGCTCCTTCCTGCCGCTCTTGTCGACGGGGCGGAACGGGAGGAACTTGCCATCCTCACGCGTGTAGAAGTCGAGAGCGATCCCGCTCTCGGGATCCCGCGCGTCGGTGCGCCCCATCGCGTCCTGCCCCTTCAGCGCTTCGGTGCCGATGGTGTCGCCGAACAGGAACACGAGCTTGCCGTCGACCTCGAACGGGTAGCCGAGATCTGCGCCTGCGACGCCGAACCGCTCCAGCGTTCGGCCGCTGGTCGGCTTCTTCGTGTGTCGGTCGAAATCGCCGAGGAGCTGCTCGACCTTCGTGGTTTGCAGGAGCTCCAGCGTTCGTTCGACGGGGGCCGGCTGCGCCGCGCTCGCGGTCGTCCTCGCCGACGGGCCGGGTCGCCCCTTCGCGCTGCGCGGCGACGCGGATGACGACGCGGGGTGCGGCGCCTTCGAGGCTCCATCCCCGCAGCCGCAGGCGAGCGCGAGGGCGAGGGCGACCGACGCGGGGGGCGTTCTCATTGGGTCGATGGTACGCGCGGACTTCGACGCCACGCGACCCGGGACGGCCTCGCGCACGGTGCGCGCCGATCGCGGACCGGGGTGCGCGTATGCTCTCTCCGTGGGTGAAGGGCGAGCCATTCGAAACTACGGTCGAACGTGGCGCTTTCGACCTCGCGCCGTGGAGCTACCGCGGTCGGTGGACGAGCTGCAGGCGATCGTCCGTCGCGCGAACCGACTGCGTGCGGTGGGGAGCGCACACTCCTGGTCGCTGGGCGTCGTGACGGAGGACACGGTCGTCTCGCTCGACGGGATGCGGGAGGTCGTCGCGATCGATCCATCCGCGCGCCTCGCGACGGTCCAAGCGGGCATCAAGCTGAAGGAGCTCATCGCGGCGCTCGACCGCCGCGGCCTCGCGCTCGCGAACCTGGGATCGATCGCCGAGCAGTCCCTCGCCGGCGCCATCTCCACCGGAACGCACGGCTCGGGGATCGCGTTCCGGTGCCTCGCCGATCAGGTGCAGTCGCTCTCGCTCGTCGACGGGCGCGGGGACGTCGTACGCGTGGATCGCGGGCACCCCGACTTCGACGCGATCGCCGTCGGCCTGGGGTGTTTCGGCGTCGTCCACGAGATCACGCTGTCCGTCGTCCCCGCGTTCCAGATGCACGCGATCACCGACACGGCGTCGTTCGACGAGGTCATCGAGAACCTCGACGCCTTCGTCCACGGGTTCGATCACTTCAAGCTCTGGTGGCTCGTCCCCGGGGACACCGCGATCGTCTTCACCCACGATCGGACGAACGCGCCCCGGGACGACGGCGATCTCGCGTCTCGCGTGCTGCGCGCGTTCAAGGACGAGTTCCTCTCCGTCGCGGTGTACCGGAGCCTCCTCGCGCTCGAGCGGCTGGATCGAAGGCGCCTCGTGCCGGCGGTGAACCGCCTGCTGGGCGCACAGGTCGGCAAGCGATTCGAGCGCGTGTGCCAGAGCCACGTCGGGTTCCTCACGCCATCGCCGCCGGTCCACCGGGAGGCCGAGTGGGCGTTCGATCTCGCCGGCGCGAAGGCGTTGCTGCGCGGCTACCGCAGGCTCCTCCTCGAGAGCGGGCACACGTTCAACTTCATCCAGGAGATCCGCTTCACACGCGGGGACGACTTCTGGATGAGCCCCGCGCACGGGCGCGACACGATCTGGCTGTCGCTCTACAACATCGACAGCGAGCCCCGCTGGGACGACCAGCTCCGGCGGTTCGAAGCGTTCGCGCGGGAGCACGGGGGCCGGCCGCACTGGGGGAAGGAGGCGCGGTTCGATCCGACCTACCTCGCGTCGCAGTACCCGAGGTTCGCGGACTTCGGCGCGCGCATGCGCGCGTACGATCCAGGGCGGAAGCTCGCGAACCGCTGGGTCGACGGGATCTTCGGCTCCTGAGGGCGCGTCCGGAAAGAACTGGCGCATTCGGGTCGAGGCGCGCTCGGCCGCGCGCGAGCCCCTGATAGACTCCGACGATGGCGCACGGCGGCGGACCAGGCACGTCCGGCTCGAGCAACACGTCGAGCCTGGGGAGCAGCAGCAACAGCGGCTCTCACGGGAGCGGGGGTAACGTCGCCGGCACCGCGGCCGGCGCCGCGAGCGGATCGAGCGCGTCCGGGGCTGCGCACCCGAGCTTCATGTCGCGCGTCCTCGGGTTCGCGTGTCACGCGATCCGCCCGTCCGCACCGAAGGAGCTCGCGAAGGCGGCGCAGCTCCGGAACGCGATCGTCAACGAGCTCGAGGACTGGCGCGGGGACAAACCCAACGAAGATCTCTCGGCGTTCCTGAGCTCGCTCGATCAGATCGCCTCCGCGCCGATCGACCCGAACGCGTCGAACGCGGGAGCGCAGTGGGCGAAGCAGAACGAAGCGCTCGCCGCGCTGCTCGACACCATCCAGCGACAGCGGCCGATCGTCCTTCCGAGCGGCGACGAGCTCAACAACCAGACGATGCCCGGCTGGAGCAAGCTCCCGCTCGGCGATCGCCCGCAGCGCATCCGCGACCTCGCGGCGAAGATCGACCGCGGTCGCGACATCATGTCACAGCTTCGCGACCCGAACGGGACACCGCCGCAAGCGACGAAGGACACGGTCTCGGACCTGATGTTCTACCTGCGCGCGCAGAGCGACAAAGCGGCGGGCAAGCCCTGGTACCGAGGCGCGATGACGATCCCCGACCCGGGCGGGCGCGTCCGCGGGTGGCTGAACTCCACGTCGAACGCCGTCTACATGCGGCCCTCGTCGCACCTCAAGCCCGACCAGCAGGGCGCCGGCCACACGGGCCGAGGCATCGACTTCGACAAACATGGCAGGGGCCTCGACCGACACCTGCCCTTCGGGATGCGGACGCTCCTCTATCAGGGGCTCACGCGTCAGGGCTCCGAGATGCTCTACATCAAGATGGAGAGCGAGGGCACGCGCGTGAACCCGTACAACTTCATGGGCGGCCTCGCGGACGAGGCGCGCGCGCCCGTGCGCGTCGCCGACGTGAAGGAGAGCATCGCCCACCTCATCAACCTGCTCCACACGGAGGCGGACTACAGCCAGCTCGCGCGGCACGGGGAGAAGTACTCGGATCTCCCAGGAGGCGTGCGCAACGCGTACGACAGCATCCTCGCGGCCGTCGGCGGCGACGCGAACATGAGCCTCGGGGCCGAGCGAGGGGGATCGTTCCAGGATGGCCGGCTCACGGACATGACCGTCGCGCAGATGGCCGAGAACATCGCGAGTCTCCAGGCGGCGCTCGACAGCGGAGCCTCGGGACTGACCCCGAACGCGCAGACCGATCTTCAGAACGCGATCGACGCGTGGAACACCGCCGGACAGGCCGCGTGGGGCCCCGAGTACCGACAGGATCTGCCGTATCGCGTCGGGGACGAGGTGATCGTTCGAGACGAGCACCTCCCCGAGATCCCCCGCTGACCGCGCGGACGCCTCGACGTCTCTCCAAGGGCGTCGCGCCTTCGTGACGATGGCCGAGACGGTCCGATCCTCACGTTGAGGAGAGCCCTCGCAGTCGCGGATCCCCTCGCGGAGGCGCCGCGGCTTGCCTCGGCCGAACCGCTTCGATACCTCAAGTGCATGAAGGCTCTGCTCGCCGTGCCGCCGCTCGCGCTCGTCTCCGTCTGCTGGGTCGCGTGCGCGGCGCCAGCGCCCACGACCCCCGAGGGGAACGCCACCGCCACCGCCACGGTGGCCGCGACGCAGACCGCCGCGACACAGGGAACCACGAGCGCCGCGTCGACGAGCGGCGGTGGCACGACGACGGGGGGCGCGTCGGCGACGACAGGGAGCGGCGACGCCGCGGTTCCACCGCCGAATTGCGGGAAGGAGAACGAGACGATCGAGACGTTCCCGGGGCACCCCAACACCAGGTCGTGTTGCCCTGGACTCGGCCCCGTCTTCACGATGGGAATCCTCGGCCCGGACGGAAAGTGCCTCCCACCGCCGCCCGTCGCGTCCGCGCCTGCCGTGTGCACGAAGCACTGCGGAGACGGAAAGTGCTCCGGGGACGAGAACAAGTGCAACTGCAGCGACTGCAAATGACGGGCGCCCGCGAGAGAACGCGTTTGCACTCGGCCAGCGCGCGACGGACCATGCACCGCATGCTCGCTCGTCCCTCCGCGCCCCAGCGCGTACTCGCCGCGGCGGCCCTCGCGTTCGCCTTCGGCGCGCTGTTCGTCTCGCCGTCCACGGCGAGCGCGCACTTCATCCTCGACGAGCCGCCCGCGTCGACGGATCAGGACGTCCTCGGGAGCCCGCAGAAGGAGCCGCCGTGCGGCGGCGGCGCGGACAACGGTCTCGTGACCGCCTATGCAGAGGGCCAGACGATCACGATCACGATCGACGAGACGATCGCCCACCCGGGACACTACCGCGTGGCCCTCGGGCTGAACGGCCCCGCGGATCTACCGGAGGAGCCGCCGGTCACTGCGGGCTCGACCGCGTGCGGCTCCACGGTCATCCAGGACCCGCCGGTCTTCCCGGTGCTCGCGGACGGAGAGCTCGTCCACACGAGCCCGTTCAGCGGCCCGCAGTCGTTCGAGGTCACGCTCCCGGCGGGCGTGAAGTGCGATCACTGCACCTTGCAGGTGCTCGAGTTCATGTCGAACCACGCGCTGAACGATCCGGGCGGCTGCTTCTATCACCACTGCGCGACGGTCTCGATCGGCACCGCCCCGCCGACCTCGGTCACGTCGGGCGGCTCGACCACGACGTCGTCCGGCGCGGGCGGCGCGGGCGCGGACAGCGGATCGAGCGGCTGCGTGATCTCCGCGGTGGGCGCGGCGAGCCCTCTCGGGGCGCTCTTCGGCGCGTTCGCGGTGGGCGGAATCGCGATGGCGGCGCGCCGCGCGCGAACGCTCCGTCCGCGCGAGTCGACGGTAATGAAGACGGTCTTTCGCGCGCCGCCGAGGGCCGACTAAGCTCCGGCGCCACCTCGATGAAGCAATCCGCAGCCATCCGCCCCGAGCCCTCGTACCAACGCAAAGCCGCCATCGCGCACGGCGGCGCCACCGATCACGCGGGCGCCGTCGCGGTGCTCCCCATCCCGGACTTCGATCTCGGACGCACCATCTTCCAGACGCTCGAGGGGCGGGCGGCGCGCTACGTGATCAAGAAGCGCATCGCGAAGGACGTGCGCTGGTTCGTGGACGACGCCAAGCGCGTCCAAGCGGCATACGACGAGCGCGCCGCGGAGGGTCCGTTGCCCGAGGTCGACCCAGCGCTCCTCAAGTTCCTCGTCGAGGAGTGCGACTTCGACGTCGAGCACGCGGACGGATCGTTCCTCGACCATCTCTATTTCTGCTTCGAGTACGGCGTGCGTCACTACCCCGAGCGCTCCCCGCTCGTGCTCCTGCTGCACTCGATCCTCGGCACCGGGACGAACACGTTCGCGATGGACAAGAGCAAGATCCCGCGCTTCCGGGCGCTCGTGAGCCCGTTCGAGTGGACGCACATCGAGGCGTTCCCGTCCCTCCTCAGACTCCTCTACGCAGGCGATCTGCGGCGCGAGCTCCGGGAGAACCTGGGCCGCCTGAGCGCGCTCCGCGGGATCCGCTTTCGGCGCGTGATCGACAACGAGCCGATCGAGTTGACGGCGGAGGACCTTTGGATCGGCCTCAACTACCAGTTGGTCCACCTGGTCGACTTCATGCCGGTCGCGAACTGGGCGACCCACCTGAACGACACGTCGTACATCCTCTTGCGCGACCTCATCGATCTCCTCGCGCGCGCGGGCAAGCAAGAGGCGCGCGTCCGCTACGAGGGACCGAGCGGCGGGCGACACGCGGTGGGCGAGTTCATGGGGGTCGGCGGTTGGCTCACCACGCACATCCCCGTCGACCTCAGCGAGCGCATGGCGAGCGTCTCCGTGAGGAAGTTCTCCGCCGCGATCGGCCACGATCTCGGCTACACGATCGATTGGCGCTGACGCGGGGGGCCGGCGAAGGATCGGCGCTCGTCCCCCGGAGGGGCCGAGGCCAGCCGGGCGCCCGCCCCAAGGGAGGCGCGCGGAGAGCCGGCGGAGCGCCGATGGAGGCAGTATCCTCGGCGCATGCAGAGGCGAACGCTCCGATGGACCGCCGCGGTGCTCACGTGCGCGCTGTGGTCTTGCGACGATGGCGCGACGGCGACGAGCTCGTCCTCCTCGAGCTCGTCCGGCTCGGGCGGATCGGGCGGAGAAAAGGGCTTGGTGTGCGTTTCACCGTCGATCACGAAGGGGCCTTGGGCGCTCCACGTGGACGGCACGTCCGCGAAGATCCGCTGGGAGGCGTGCGCCGCAGGGACGCCCGCGGACGTGACGATCGAGCGTGAGGGAGGGTCTGATCCGCCGGTCACCGTCACCGCCGTCGAGAGCACCGTGACCCTCGAGAACACGTACCCGGCGCCTCTCGATTCGAAGGCGCCCCCCGATTGGGCTGGCACGTACTACATGCACGAGGCGACCGTGACGGGGCTCCAGGCGGGCGCGTGCTACGGCTATTCACTCGCCGCAGATGCGACCCGCAAGGGCCGGTTCTGCACGGCGCACCCGTCCGGTGATCCGCTGCGCTTCATGGTGATTGGCGACACGAACCCCGCGCTCGGGACGACGGCGAAGACGCTCTCCCACGCGCTGCCGGAGAAGCCGGAGTTCGTGCTGCACGGTGGCGACATCCAATACTACGCCTCGACGCTCGAGACCTGGGCGCTCTGGTTCCCCATCATGCAGCCCATGCTCTCGCAGGGCGCGTTCTTTCCGGCGATCGGAAACCACGAGAGCGAGAAGAGCGACGAGCTCTCCCTCTATGCGCTTCGCTTCTTCGGCGGGGCCGGCTTCGACGGCGGGGACACGTACTATCGCTTCGAGAACGCGGGCGTCTGGTTCTTCTCGGTGAACACGGAGCTGCCGCTCGACCCGGTGAGCGAGCAAGGCGTATGGCTCGCGACGAGCCTCGCGGACGCCGCGTCGAAGCCGGGCTACCGGTTCTCCGTCATCTACTTCCACAAGCCGTTCCGAACGTGCGGAGACACGGGCGACAACGAGACCGCCTATCAGGCGTTCGAGCCGCTGTTCCTCCAGCACAAGGTGATGTTCGTCCTCCAGGCTCACATGCACGGGTACGAGCGCTTCGAGCTCCCCGACGGGATGACGTACATCACGAGCGCCGGCGGGGGCGGCGTCATCACGAACGTCGACGAGAACATCGAGCGCCCGTATTGCAAGGACCGCGTGAAGAGCGGCGGCTTCTACCACGCGATGATCATGGACGTCGGCGCCACGACCGTGACGGGCAAGGTCATCGACGCGGACGGCGTGGTGCAGGACACGTTCACGAAGATGATCCCGTGACCCCCGCCCGGCGCGATGGTGCGCGTGCCCGTGGAGGTCGAGCTGGTGCTCGCGTTGGGTGTCGCGAAGCGGAAGCGCAACCGCTTCGCGCGGGTGGAGGAGCTCGCGCGCGCGCTCCGGCTGGCGGCCGACCGGCGAGCTCGACGACACGACGCGCGCCCGGGTTGGGCCTTCCTCCGGCAAGCCCCGTGGGGCGCCTGGCTCCGCGACCGCAGGTAGCCCTCGACCCGCGGAGCGTGCATCGGGCGCTACGGGTGGCGCTCCGCGCTACAGCGAACGCCTCCGCCCCCTCCGACGGCGCCGCGCCGCCCGTCGAATAGCGGAAGAACCGCTTTCGACGGACCTCGCGCGCACCGATGATGAGAGCTGGCCCCTCGGTTGCTGAGCGTGGCCGAACCGTCCATGCGTGTCGGAGACCTCCTCGAACGGCGCTTCCGCCTCGACCACCTCGTGGGCTCGGGGGCGATGGGGCTCGTGTTCCGCGCGAAAGATCTCGCGGTCGGCGGGGACGTCGCGGTGAAGGTCCTGAAGCGCCCCGACTCCGCGAGCGGCACCGAGGAGGCTTCGCGGTTCGAGCGTGAGGCGGAGATCCTGCTCGCGCTCCAGCACCCTTCCGTCGTCCGGTACGTGGCGCACGGGCGCACGTCTGCCGCGGAGCCGTTCCTCGTGATGGAGTGGCTCGTCGGCGAGACGCTGAAGGCGCGGATGGAGCGCGCCCCCCTCACGCTGCCCGAGACGATCGACGTGGGCCTGGCGCTCGCGAGCGCGCTCTCGGGAGCGCACGCGCGCGGCGTCGTCCACCGCGACGTAAAGCCCGCGAACGTCTACCTCGTGCGCGGATCCACGTCGCTCGTGAAGCTCCTCGACTTCGGCGTGGCCCGAACCCGGACGGGCCGGGCCCTCACGGAGGCCGGGACCGCGATCGGGACGCCAGCGTACATGTCCCCCGAGCAGGCGACCGGCGAGCGCGACGTGGCGGCGCCGAGCGACGTCTTCTCGCTCGGCACGCTCCTCTTCGAGCTCGTCTCGGGGGCGCGTCCGTTCGACGCGGAGGAGCTGCTCGACATGCTCATGAAGCTCACGATCGAGCCCGCGCCGCCGCTCGCTTCGCGCGCGCCGTCCGCGCCGATCGAGCTCGCTGCGCTCGTCGACGGGATGCTCGCGAAGACACCGGCCTCGAGGCCGACGATGGCGGAGGTGTTCGCGCGGCTCACCGAAGCGCGCCAGCGCGTCGCCCCGGACGCACCCACGCCTCACCTCGCCGCGGTCGCCGCGCAGCACACGATGGTGCACGCGCCCGCGTTCGCGCTCCCTCCGCCCGCCGTGGGCGCGCGGCGACCGCGCCGGACCGCGCTCACCCTCGGCCTCGCGCTCGGCGGATCGCGCTCGCGGCGTCGTCGCGGTGCTCGTTTTCAGCGAGCGCGAGACGCGCGAGTTCGTCGCCGAGCGCGTCGACCAAGCCGAAGGCGCTCGCGGTGTCCGCGGAGTCTGCGCGGCGCGCCCTCCTCGACGCGCCGTCGACGCCGTCCCCACCGGCGAGCGGGTTTCAGATCACGCTGAGCGGGAGCGGGATCTCGTTCGGCCTGACCCTCGGCCTGCCTCCTCGTGCGGCTCCGCGCGCGCCCCTTCTGCGCCGTCGGCCGCGTCGCTGGTGAGGCGCGCCGCGAGTCTCGCGCGCTCTACTCGAGGACGATGGCCGCGCCCGATCGGCGTGCCCCACCGCTGCCGTCGCCGAGCTGCCCGACCTTCCCATGACCCCAGCAATAGACGGTGCCGGCGCGGGTGATCGCGCATCGCGGATCGCCCCCGACCGGCGACGCGCGAGGCGTTGCGGGAGGTTCTGCACTGAAGATCCACGTCCCCATCGCGTCCTCCGGGAGGCCGCCACGAGTCGCGTCGTCGAACACGCCGAAGCACGCGACCGCGCCGCTCTTCTTCACCGCGCACGTGATCCGATCGCCGGACGCGATGTCCACCACGTCGTGCAACGGGACCGAGATCGCTCCGAGCGGCGACGCGTCGACCGCGCCCGTCCGAGGATTGTAGGGTTTGTGTCCCCGGTCCCCCAGCACGTCACGCCGCCCGTGCGCGCGCGCGCGCGTGGAGCTTCCCGACGGAGATCTGCACGGCGTCGCTGACGCCGGCGATCGCGGAGGCGGCCCACTCCGGGCTGCCATCGCCCTGACATGGCGCCGCGCGCGGGCCCCGAACCCCAACACTGGACGGTCCCGGGCGCGAGGAGCGCGCAGCTCACGTTCCCACGCGCGGCGATCGCCGTCGCGCCCGCGACACCCGGGACGTCCCGGGCACTGTCCTCGGGGGCGCTGCACTTCGGCAGCTCGTCCCCCATGACTTGGTCCCGCTCGCTCGCGAACGCGCCGCAAGGCGCGCGGCCGAGCTCGCCGTAGAAGTTGTCACCCCAGCACGCCACGGCGCCGCTCCTGCGGAGCGCGCACGCGTGGGACGCCCCGACCGCCAGGTCGACGGCGTCGTCGACCCCGGGGGTCACGACGCGGGGATCGTTCGACGCGGGCGTCTCGGTGAACGTGTCCTCGGAGCGCGTGCACGCGACGCGGCCCGCGCCGTCGATCGTGCAGATCGCATAGCGGCGCTCGCCAGGCACGGCGCGCCTCGACCGTCCGATGGGGATCGACGAGCTCCGGGATGCGGCGGACTGGGCGAGGCTTCGTGAGGTCGAACCGCGCGTCGAGATCTCCCCAGCAGAACGACCCGCGTTCGGTCTCCGCGCACGAGCGCCCCGCCCCGAGCGCGAGCGAGGTGGCGCGCTCGGTGAGGTCGGCCCGCACGGGCGCGTACGCGACCGTCTCGCCCCAACAGAAGAGATGCATGCCGGCCGTCACCGCGCACGTGCGTTCGCCGACGGCGATCCGAGTCACGCGGTCCAGACCGACCTGCGTCGGAGGACGGTCGATCCCGCCGACGTCTCCTGCGCCTCGCTGGCCGCGGCCGTTCGAGCCCCAGCACGTGGGCGCGCCCTCGGCGTCGAGCGCGCACGTGTTCGAATCGCCGCTCGCGATCGCGACCGCGCCCGACACGCCCGCGACCTTGGCGCCCGGGGTGGCGCCGAGCGCCGCCTCGGGGGAGCCCCAGCACGAGACGGAGCCGTCCTCGAGGAGCGCGCAGCCGTGCGCCTCTCGGCCGAGACCGCCCGCGCCGGCGTGCGGACGGGATGCGCAGTGCCCGGCTGCTGCGACCTCCGCCGCGGCAGCGCCGAGCTGCCCAGCGTCGTTCGCGCCCACGCAGCGGACTCCCTCCCGTCGCTCTGGATGAAGCACGCGTGCCGCGCGCCCGCGGCGATCGCGATGGCGCCGTTGCCGGTGATCATGGCGCGCCGATCCGCGCGCCTCGTGCACTTGAAGTTCGTGTTCCCCAGGATCCAACACGCGACGTCTTCACCTGCGACGAACGTCGCGGAGCCCGTGACGAGGGGCGGCGCGCTCGCCCGCAGCGGCGGACCGTGAGAGGTCACGTCGCCGTTCGCGTGCGTCACGTAGAGCTGATCGTCGACCAGGATGATCGATCGGGCTTCCTTCACTCCGGGGACGATCGTCGGGCGCGTCGCGAGTCCGAGCGGGCCCACGCCCCAGCAGGCGACGCGGCCGTCCGAGAGCGCGGCGCACCAGGCGCCATGATCCACGGCGACCGCGACGACATCGCGCTGCGTGCCCTTCGGTGGATCCTGATCGGGCAACGCGATCGCCGGAGAAGCGCTCGCGCTCGTCGACACCCTCGGCGCCGCACCACGATCGATGCCCCCGCCACAACCCGCGAGCAGAGACGCGAGCAGAGACGCGAGCAGAGACGCGAGCGTACAAGCGGCGAGCGAAGCGGAGATCGCGCGCGTCCGCACCATCGGTGAACGATCGCGTAGACGCGAGGCAGTCGCAAGGACCGCGCCCTCAGAACTCGCCGCGCATCGTGATCCTGCTCGGACCGACGCCCACGGACGGCGCCGCAGGGACCCGCTTTGCGCCGACCACCACGAGCGGCGTGCCGACCGCGAGCGCGAGCGCGAGCCCGCCGCCCAGGAGTCCTCCGCCGATCCCGCTGAGCTGCTCCCCCCCGCTGCCCGAGATGCCACTGCCCGCGACGACCCCCGCGAGCCCGATGAAGGAGCCGAGGCCGCCGAGCACGATGCAGGTCGATCCGATCCCCACCATCGCCGGGCTGTTCATCTCGGTCCGCGCGCGGTCGGCCTCGGCGGGCGGCCCCCAACGCGGAGGCTCGACGGCCGTGCGCTCTCCATCCGCGATCAGCGGGATCCCGGGCGCGAGGAACGCGAGCGAGGACGCGGCGAGGATCCCCCCGACGGGCTTCGCGGCCTCGTCGCCGCCGATCACGAGCCCGAGCCCCGCGCCCACGCCGCTCGCCGCGAGCGACGTGAACATCCAGCCGAAGCCCGCGGCCACGGGGTCTTTCAACGTTCGCGCCCCCTCTCCTTCGCCATGGATCGCGGCGGCCGCGCCGATCGCGCCGAGCCCCAACCCCGCCCCGATCACGGCGGACGCCTTCTCCCACCCGTTGTCTCGGACGCCCGCGCCCATGCCGATGCCGATCGGGACGAGCACGCCCGTCACCGCGAGATCGGCGGCGCCCACGACCAGCGCGGGGTGCGCACCGTGGTTCGGCGTGTCCGCCGGGGGCTCCGCGCGCGCGGCGGGGGCGATCCCCAGGGCGCAGGAGAGCGCGACGGCGCAAGCGGCGAGCGTCGATGTTCGGACGGTCCGGCTCATGGGGGGCGGAGCTCGCAACGTCCGCGCCGACCGGGCCGTCCGATTCCTGTCGTCGCGGGGAGCCGGTGAAACACAGGTGTTCTCGCGATGGCTTGTGGCGCGACGAGGGGTTCGGTAGGCCACCCATCCTTTGACCAAACGCGCCTCCCAGAAGCCCGTCCTGCACTCGGTCGTCAAGGTCCTGACCGTGTCGGACGCTCCCGACTACGAGCAACCCTGGCAGATGCACGGCCCGACCTCGAGCTCCGGGTCCGGCGCGATCATCGAGACGGCGCGGGGCCTGCGCGTCCTCACGAACGCGCACGTCGTCCAGAACCAGGTGTTCGTCGAGCTCCGTCGGTTCGGTCAATCGCACAAGTTCGCGGCCGAGGTCGAGGGCGTCTGCCACGAGTGCGACCTCGCGCTGCTGCGCGTCAAGAAGGAGGAGTTTTGGGAGGGCGCGACGCCCATCCAGTTCGGGGAGCTCCCGGAGCTCGGCGATCACGTGACCGTGTGCGGATACCCGATCGGCGGCGATCGCCTGTCCCTCACGCAGGGCGTGGTCTCGCGCATCGAGGTCTCGCCGTACGCGCACAGCCAGCGCCCGCTCCTCGCCATCCAGATCGACGCGGCCGTCAACTCCGGCAACAGCGGGGGCCCCGTGTTCAAGGGCGACAAGCTCATCGGCGTCGCCTTCCAATCGCTCGACGAGACGCAGAACATCGCGTACGCGATCTCCCTGCCCGTCGTGCAGCACTTCCTCGCGGATCTCGCGGCGAAGCGCCCCCTCGTGTTCCCCAGCCTCGGCGTGATCTGGCAGCGCCTCGAGTCCGCGACGCACCGCAAGTCGCTCGGCCTCAGCCCGGGCGGCGGGGGCGTGTTCGTCGTTCGCGTCGCGTACCAGTCGAGCGCGTGGGGCATCCTCAAGGAGGGGGACGTGCTGCTCGCGATCGACGGCGAAGAGGTCGGCCCGGACGGGACGCTCACGCTCCGGCGCGGCGAGCTCGTGGATCACAGCTTCCGCGTCGCGCTCCGCCACGTTGGAGAGCGCCTCAAGCTGTCGATCTTGCGCGAGCGCAAGCGCCTCGAGCTCGAGGTCACGCTCGCTGGCCCGAGCCTCCTCGTCCCCGAGGATCGCTACGACGTGATGCCGACGTATTTCATCTTCGGGGGCGTGCTCTTCGCGCCCCTCACGCGCGACTACCTGAAGAGCTGGGGTCACGAGTGGTGGAAGGCCGCTCCCAACGAGCTCATGACGACATACGAGACGTCGATCCGCACCGCCGTCCGGCAGGAGGTCGTGATCCTCCAGAAGGTCCTCGCGGACGAGATGAACCAGGGGTACCACGAGTACGAGAACCACATCGTCACGAAGGTCGACGGGCAGACGATCGCGACCTTGCGCCAGCTCGTGCAGATCGTCGAGGAGGGCGCCGGGCCCTACGTGACGGTGGAGCTCGCGGACGGTCAAAAGATCGTGCTCGACCGAAAGAAGGCCATCGAGCGGCGCGACGAGATCCTCGAGCGCTTCAACGTGCGTCACGACCGTTCGAAGGATCTCCGGCCGCGCGCGAAGGCTCCACGCTCCGTCAAGCGCGTGGCCTGACCCGCGTTGCGGCGCTCGCGCGCCGGCGCCGGCGCGAGCGAGCTCACCCTTTGGCGCGACGCTTGCGACGCGGGCGTCGCCGCGCGCGGAAGCGCGGCTTTTCGAGCTCGCTTCGCGCGACCGCATGACATTTGGGTCGCGCTCTTCCTTCGAACATCGCCGGGGTCTCGCGGATGCAACGACGGGCTGCGTTCTATGGTGCTCTTTTGTCTGTCACCGCTGCTGCGACCGCCGCCATCGGCGCGCCGATGGCGCAGGCCGAGGAGGGGAGCTTCCCCCGCCTTCACGGGGGCGCGCTGGTGGGCGGGGGCTTCGCGAACGCGGGCTCGACGTGGGTCGGCGGCGTCGCGATGGAGGGCGCGCTCGGCGCGAGGTTCGCCGAGGGGTTCACCATCGACGCCACGCTGATGCTCGAGAACTGCCTGTTCTGCGGCCGATCGAACGTGGGCGCGATCGCGTCGTTCGAGCCCGGGCGCGTGCTCCTGCTCGGGTTGGGCGGCGGCGTGGGCGGCCTGTATTTTCTCCGGTTCGGCTATGGCCCGAACACCGCGAGCTACGGCTTTGGCGTCGCCCGCGCGGCGCTCCGCTTCGACCACGATCGGGGGGGCGTGCTCCTCGTCGGCGCCGACGGGATCGTCGGCGCGACGTACGCCGGCACAGCGGTGGACGATTCGGGGTTCGAGACGGCGCGTCCGATGGGTACGCTCGTCGGCGGTGGTAGGCTCTTCTTCGGGTTCGAGACGGAGTGACTTCGTCGCGCTCTTCGTCGCGCTGACGAGCGCCGCGTGCGGCTCCAACGACGTTCATGCGACCGTGGCGTCCTCAGCGCCGAGCGGCTCACCGTCCGTCGAACCGAGCGCGAGCGCCGCGCCCGCTCCGACTCCCGACGCCCAACTCTTCCTCGCGTTCGACACGGAGCCGAGCGAGACGCCCGAGGGCGTGAAGGCGCTCGACGACCTCGTCGCGAAGCTCGCCAGCAGCCCCACCGGACACGTCGAGCTGACGGGTTCGGCGCTATCGACAGGTGACTCGACGAATGACCGTTCGAAGGCGCTCCGCCGGGGCGAGGCGCTCCGGAACTGGTTCATCGAGCACAAGGTCTCCGGGGCGCGCGTCGTCGTGAAGAACCCCGGACCGCCGTGCGAGGCGAAGGCAGAGGCGTGTCAGGGTGTTCACGTCGACGTCTGGCTCGGCGACGCGCACGCCGAGCCGCACCGCTGAAGACCCGCGCTCACATCGTCTCTTCGACGTGCGCGAACATGCATTGCGTGAAGTCCGTGCACGTGGCCTTGGGCAGACACTCCGCGTACATCGCGACGGTCTTCTCCTCCGACGCGCACCCCGCAATGTCTGTCTTCTCCTTCGCGAGCGCCGCCGCGTTCGGCCCCATGAGCTCGATCATGCACGCCGTCCAGCGCGCGTTCGCCTTCTCACAGACCGCCGTCGCCTCCGCGTTCGAGCCGCAGGCGAACGTGGCGCCGACGAGGAGGAGGAAGCCGAGGAAGACACTCGAGGTCCGAAGGGCATGTCGCATGCGACGGTGTTGGCCAGTCTCCGCGCGCGCGTCGATCCTCGTCGATGGTGCTTTCGCGCCAATCGGCTCGCGCCTCGCGCCAGCGAGAGATGGACGGCAGTTGCGTCGGGCGCGCGCCGCGAACCTCAGTCGGAGGTACAGTCCGCGGCCGTCGCCGGCGAGGGGCCGAGATCCACGGCGTCGAACGCGACGTCGAGATCGTTGTCCGGTCCGTTGAAGTTCAGCGCGAGCCCGACTTGCACGGTCATCGGGAGATCGGGGCGCGCGATGGGCTTGGCCTCGCCCTGGTGGTCGGCGAGCTGCCACGCGCCGGAGCCGACGACGCGCTTGTAGAGGTAGAAGTCGCTCCCGAGACGGCACACGCGCAGATCCGCGGCGAGCGGGTCGGCCCACACCGGTTCGGAGAAGAGGCTGACGCCATTCGTCGTGCTCTTCACCTCCACGCCGGGCTGCGCTTGCTCGTTCGAACCGGCCATGATGAACACGTAGCTCTCGGTCGCGCCGCCGTTCGACGCGGGATCACGCACCATCAAGCCGCCGACGTGGAGCGGGTTCGTGGGCGCGGCGTTCGCGTTCGTCCGCTTGCGCGGGTGCACCGTGGTCGTGACCTTGAAGTGGTCGGCGGCGACGGTTTGGTAGAGGAGCGACTTGGTGCTGCCCTGGTACCAGACGCCCGACGCGCCGTTCGTCGCGACGAGGTGCAGCGCGCCCGACGCGAGCGCGACCGAGAACAGCGGCGACGCGGATCCGGGCCCGTTCAGCGCCGTCCAACAGGGCGAGAGCGCCGCGCCGTCGAACGTGTCGACGAGCAACGGACAACCCATCCCGGTCCCGGTGGACGCGGACGACGTGGCGCCCGAGCTCGTCGCGCCCGTCGTCCCTTGCCCCGAGCTCGCCTGGCCCGTGCTCGCCTGCGTCGAGCCGACGCTCCCGCTCGATGCACTCGCGCCCCCCGCGCCCGATCCCGTCGCGTCATCGCACGCGACGAGCAGCGAGACGATCATGGTCCAAGCAGCGGAGCGAGCTCGAACGTTGAAGCGCATGCCCCAGTAGGCCGCGGCTCCGCGGCACGGGTCAAGCCTCAGCCCTTGAGTTGCTTCATCGCGGTGACCCAATCCTCGAGGTGGTGGACTCGGCTCACGCGTCCGCTGACGACCGTGTGGATGTCGATCGTCATGATCTTGAAGCTCCGCGTGCCGTCGGTCGGGAGGCCCATGAAGTCTCCCTTCGGCGTCCCGGACGCGATCGAGCGGACGATCAGGCGGTCCTGAGAAGACGGCAGAGCCTCCGCGACCTCCCAGCGCAGATCCGGGATGAGCTTCCAGAAGAAGCCAATCTGCGCGCTCAGCTGATCGCGCGTCTTCACGTCCACGCTCCCGATGGATTGAAAGTCGTCCGAGAGGATCCGCCTCATCACCGCCGCGGGATCGCCGCCGGGGCGCACGGTCAGGCACTCTCGGTAAAACGGCAGCACGGTCTCTTCGAGGTTCGTCATGGGTCGTCTCCTTCGTTCGGGCGCCGCGGGTACTCCCCGTGGCGAGCGACGAACCTAGGAGCCGGGCCCAGGGCTACAACGGCTGGCAGCGGATCGCACTGTGCGACAGAATCGAACAGTGGCCCCGACGCGCTCCCGCCCCCGGTCCCTCGACCACCTCCGGGCGATCGCGGTGTTCGCGCGCACCGCGGAGCTCGGATCGTTTCGTGGCGCGGCGTCCGCGCTCGGCCTCTCGCCGTCGGTCGTGAGCCACCACGTCTCCGAGCTCGAGGCCGCGCTCGGCGTCGCCCTCCTTTACCGGACGACTCGATCGGTCACGCTCACCGAGGCGGGCGCGGCGCTGCTCGCGTCTGCGCGCGTGATGATCGCGGCCGCAGAAGAGGGGGTGAGCGCCGTAGGGGACCTCGCGGACAGCCCGAAGGGAACACTCCGCGTCGCGGCTCCGGCCGCGATCCTCACCGATGCGCTGTACGAGGATCTCGCGGCCTTCGCGCGCGCGCACCCCCGCGTCGCCGTGAGCCTCCATCTATCGGACACGCAGGTCGACGTCGTCGACGAGGGCATGGACCTGGCGATCCGTGCGGGGGCGCTGCGCGACAGCGCGCTCCTCGCCCGGCGGCTGTTCGACTTCGAGCGCAAGCTCGTGTCGAGCCCCGCGTACGCTGCGGAGCGCGCGGCGCCATCGCATCCGCGCGACCTCGCGAGTTGGGACTGGATCGGGCTCCGCTCGCGCCCGCCCGTCGCCGAGTTCTTCTCACGCGCCACGGACGCGCGCGTCGAGCTCCCGTTCCGCGCGCGCGTCACCGCGGACGCCGCCGCCGCGCTCGTCGGATTGGCGCGGGGCGGAGCGGGCGTCGCGATGGTTCCCTCTGCGATGGCAGCCCACGATCTGGAGGCGCAGCGGCTCGTCGAGATCCTCCCCGCGTACCGGCTCGCCTCGCCGCCGGTCTACGCCATCTTCCCGTCGAACGCTCCACGCAGCGGCCTCGCCCAGCGCTTCGTCCGATTCGTCGATCGGCGGCGCCGACCGGGAGCCGCGAGGTGACGATGCGCGATGCTCCGTGAGCTCTGGGGCGGCGTGCGCAAGATGTTCTATCGTGTCCGGATCCATGAGCGGACCGAACTCCTGGAGCGCGCGTGTCGTGCTCGTTCTTCCCCCGGTGGGCAAGGTGGTGCTTCAGCCGATCGAAGCGAACGCGCTGCTCGAGGTCGCGTACGTCGCGATGGCGATCGATCGCGAGGTCCCGGAGGAGGAGCTCGACGCGTTTCGGAACCTCGCGCTGCGCCTCCGTGGGCTCGTCGACCCGGAGGCGCCGCCGCTCTCGGAGCTCGATATCGAGACGTTGCTCGGTACATTCGCCCGGCGCGTGCCCACGGGCCGGGAGCTCGTTCGGCTGAAGGAGATCGGCGCGAGCCTCACGAGCGACTCGACGCGGCGCCTCGCCTTTCAACTCGCGTTCGCGATGACGCTCGTCGACTTCGCGACGACGGACGAGGAGATCGCGCTCGAGGGCGACATCCGCGATGCGTTCGGCATCGACGTGGCGGACGCAAAGCGCCTCCGCGACGACGTGTTCGCGAAGATCGCCGAGTAACCGCCGCGTGCTTCGACGGTGCAGCGGCGGCGAGCGCCGTGCGGCCCTGTGGCGCTGAGCGGGGCCGAGCCCGCCGCTATTTGTCGCGCTCCCCGCCGCGCGGGATCCCGTAGCGGTCCATGAGCTTGTAGACCATCTGCCGCGACACACCCATCGACGCGGCGGCCTCGACCACGACGCCGCCCGCGCGCTTCAGCTTCGCCTCGACGAACGACTTCTCGAAGCGCTCCACGACGACGTCGCGCGCGTCCTTGAGCGGGAGGTCGGCGAGGCGTCCGAGGCCATCGTCGGTGAAGGTGTCCGCGGCGTCGCCCGTGACGTCCCCGAGATCCGCGAACAGGACGAGACGCGCGACGGTGTTGCGCAGCTCGCGCACGTTCCCCGGGAACGCGTGCGACTCGAGCATGGCGACCGCGTTCGGGGGCAGATCGGCGAGCGAGCGCGGCGGCGTGTGCGCGGCGAGGAACCGCTCGACCAGGATCGGGATGTCCTCTCTCCGCTCCCGGAGCGGGGGGACGCGCCGCTCCACGACCTGCAGGCGATAGTAGAGATCCTGACGGAACCGCCCCTCCTGCACGAGCGCCCGCAGGTTGCGGTGCGTCGCGGCGATCACGCGACAATCGACGGCTCGCCTCGTCGAGTCCCCGAGCTTCACGATCGTGCGCGACTCGAGCGCGCGGAGGAGCTTCGGCTGCAGCTCGAGCGGGAGCTCCCCGATCTCGTCGAGGAAGAGCGTCCCGCCGTGCGCTTGCTCGAACACGCCGGGGCGCGT
Organism: Polyangiaceae bacterium; assembly: GCA_046351395.1. Taxonomy (GTDB): domain Bacteria; phylum Myxococcota_A; class Polyangia; order Polyangiales; family Polyangiaceae; genus CAYYKK01. The sequence goes on along the minus strand of JAXLYP010000017.1, from coordinate 31,425 downwards.
GTCCTCGGCGCCCGTGAACGCGCCGCGCACGTGCCCGAACAGCTGATCCTCGATCAGGTTCGGCGCCGCGGCGCTGCAGTCGAAGACGACGTACGCGCCCGCGCGCCGAGGGCTGTGATCATGGATCGCGCGCGCGAGGATCTCCTTGCCCGTGCCCGACTCGCCGATGAGCAAGACCGTCTCGTGTGTCTGCGCGACGCGGTCGAGCTGCGCGAAGAGGAGCCGCATCGCGATCGACCCGCCGACCGCCTCCCCGAAGCGCGCGGCGGGCGAGAGGGGCAGCTTCGCCGCGGGCCCATCGGCGCGCACCGTGACGGTCGAGGAGCCGATCGTCGCGGGGGTGTCGAGCGCGAGGATCGCCTCGTGGACCCGCACAACGCCGATGAAGACGCCGTTCTTGCTCTGGAGATCCCGGAGGACGACGCCCTGATCGGTCAGGCGGAGCTCGCAGTGGCGGCGCGACACCTTGGTGTCCGCGACGACGACGTCCGCATCCGCGCTGGTGCCGAGCACGAGCGGCGCGACGCCGAGGACGGCGGAGAGCGGCGCCGCGCCCGGCGTCGCGACGGACACGCGGAGCGAAGGCACCTCGACGGAGAACGTCGTCATGTCCGTGAGGGTCGAGCTCGTAGGGTGCGCGCGCGACATGGAGTCAGGCGTCCCCTCGAGGCGCGGAGACCGCGCGCGCGAGAGGGAAAGTGAGCGGCCCGGGCGCGTCGACGCGCACGTCAGAACGTCCCCTTCAGGAGCGCGCCCCCGAAGGTTGGCGCGATCCACACCGCCGCGCGCTCCGCGCTTCCCTGCGACGTCGGGATGGCGGCGAGGACGATCCCGGTCGCGGCGAGGGCACCGCCGATCACGAACATCGCGGTCGCGCCGTCCGCGAGCGACAGCGCGGTGAGGCTCTCGGCGTGCGCCTCTTCGGAGCAGCCCTTCTTCGCGGGACAGAGGGCCTCCGCGTCGCTCCACGTGCTCGCCGCGACGCCCGCGAGCACGCCGCCGATCGCGAGCCCGAGGAGCCCCGCACCACCGATCGCGAAGCCCGCCACGCGCCGCGGGTGCATGCCCCAGCCACCCGCGCTCCCCTCGGTCGAAGCCTCGAGCTCGGGGACGGACACGTCCACGGTCGCGCCGGGCCCGTCCGCCGTGACGTGCCGTTCCCAGGGCGCCTTGCCCTTCGCGGTCACGCGGATCGTGTGGGGCCCCGGGTCCACGGGCGCCGCCGCTCCGAAGCTCGCGCGACCGACGAGCACACCGTCACGCTGCACCTCGAGCTCGACGAGCGACGCGACGGCGTCCGGCACGAGGATGCGCAGGCGCGTGAGCTTGGGCGCGAGCGCGTCCACGCGTCCCTTCGCCTTCTCGATCTCCTCCTTCGTCTCGACCTTCCCCTGCACCTGGACGAAGAGGGCCCACGCGCTCGCGGTCCGCCCGATGCGCTCGTAGCAGTCCGCGAGTCGGAACTCGGTGCCCACCTGGGACTCGAGCCGCTCGCTCTCTTCGAGCTTCGGGCAGCCGAGGGCGGGCTGCCCCTGATCGACGAGCGCGATCCCTTCTTGAAACAGCGCCTCGGCCTGCGCAGACGTGGGACCGGGCGCGGCGAGCGCGACGGATGGCGAGGCGAGGGCGATCGCGAAGAGCGACGTTCGCACCTAGAGCACCGAACAGGTTGAAACCCGAACGAATGCGCGCGAGTTCGAGGGAGAGGCGCACGTCCGAGGAGCGAGCACCGCAAGACGACTCCTCGTCATCTGAGGAGCGGAGCGACGAGGCCGTGTGGATCTCTCCGAAATCGGGTGCATACGTCGGCGTTTCAACATGATCGGTGCTCTAGCTAAATCCTGCCTCGGCTCGACGTGAGCCCGCCCGGCGATCGCGGCGGCGCGGTCGTCGGACCGACGGGGCGCTGCGGGGCCGAGGTCGCGCGCGGGGGCGGAGCGCTCGACGGCTGCGCCGATGCGCTGGGGCTCGAGCTCGCCGTGAGCGGCGCGCTCGAGCTCGCGTCGGAGGAGGCCGCGTGGATGGGGGCCGAGTAGCTCGCGAGCGCGGGCGCGGGCGCGGAGCTCGTGTCCGACGGCGCCGCCGCGCTCGCCGCGCTCGGCGGAGCGGTTCGGTCGGCGGGCCACGCGATCGCGGTCGCGACCGCCGCGACCGCGACGCCCGTCACGGCAGCGATCGCGATCAGGCGCCCGCGCCCAGCGGGGAGCGTCGACACAGCCCCGACGGGCATGGGCGACGCCGCGCCGATCGCGCCGAGGGACGTCTCCGTCACCGATCCGACGCGAGGCCCCGACGGAGGACGCGGGTGACCGGGCTGGGCGTAGACGAGCGTCGGCGCGGGAGGCGCCGCGGCGCCGTTCGGCGGGCCAAGATCGGTCGACGTGTCCTGCCCGAGCGGGCGCGGATCGGGGGTGGAGAGCACCACGACCGGGCGGGGATCGACGTCCGTGTGGCTGGGCGATGGATCGACCGCGGGCGCCGCGGGCAGCGGCACCCTCGCCGGCAAGGCGACGCCGAGCACGCGCGCGACCCGCTGCGCGACGGTGCGCGCGTCCTCCGTCGCGAACGGAGCGAGCGCCTCCGCGAGCGCGGCGACGTGGGGGTAGCGGCGCTCGCGATCCTTCTCGAGGCAGCGCAGCACCACCGCGTCGAGCGCGGCCGGAACGTCGGCGCGGAGCCGCGACGGGCGCGCCGGGTCGTCCTCGAAGATGCGCTCGCACACCTCGAGGATGCCGCCACCTTGAAACGGGGTCTGTCCCGTGAGGAGCTCGTAGAGCACGATCCCCAGGGACCAGATGTCGGCGCGCACGTCGACGTCGCGCGACTCCCGGATCTGCTCGGGCGACATGTAGCGCGGGCTGCCGAGCACCACGCCGACCTGCGTGAGGTTCGCGGCCGTCTTCGCGATGCCGAAGTCGATCACCTTCACGCACGCGGATCCGTCGTTGCTCGTCGACAGGAAGAGGTTCGCCGGCTTGATGTCCCGGTGGACGATGTTGTGTTTGTGGGCCTCGGCGAGCGCCTCGGTGATCTGGAGGACGTACGTCACCGCCTGCTCGACGGGAGGGGCACCGCGCTGCCGAAGGACGGTCGCAAAATCGCCGCCCTCGACGTACTCGATGACCATGTACGGCACGCTCTGGCCGTCCGCGCGCACGTGGATGCCGACGTCGTGCACGCGGGCGATGTGCTCGCTCTTGAGGCGCGCGATCGCCTGCGCCTCCTGGAGGAACCGATCGGTGTAGGCCGGGTTCGTCGCGAGTTTCGGTCGGAGCATCTTGATCGCTCTGACCTCGTTCAAGCCCACGTGCGTCGCCGCCACGACGACGCCCATGCCGCCGGTCCCGAGGACCTTGTCGACGCGGTATTTGCCGGCGATCAGATCACCGATTTCGGCCGGGCTCTCCATGCGCGCTGCGTGGACAAAGGCTCGCACCTGGCTCGGAGGTGCGTCAACTCGGGAGGCCGGCGAGGCGAGCCGCGCGCGAAAGCGCCGATGCGGTGGGCTACTTCTTGTCCTTCTTCACGAGCCCGGCGATCGCGAGGACGATGAGCGCCCCGACGACGCTTCCGATGAGGCCCGTCGTCCGGAACGACAGGAAGTCGTGGTGAAACACCGCGGCCGAGAGCGCTCCGCCCACGAACGAGCCGGCGACGCCGAGGAGGGACGTCATGATCAGGGACATCGGCTGCTTCCCCGGCATGATGGCGCGGGCCAGGAGGCCGACGATCCAGCCGAAAACGAGGAAGAGAACGATGGACATGGTCGTGAGATCCTTTCGGTGAGGTTTGGGCAACCAGCTCGGTCGCTCTCGTTGGAGGGGTTGCGGAGAACACTGTGACCACGATCGACCGGTCGACAACCTCCGCGAGGTGCGGAATCTCGTCCGCAGCGGGTCCTTGGGCCCTGACCCGGCACGGCCGAGGACCGCCTCCAAGCGCGGTCGATCGCCGCCGCCGCCTCTACTTCCAGCGCTTCTCCGCCTGGAGCTTCACGTACGCGTCCACCGACTCTTGGATGACTCGGAGCGCCTCCTCGGAGCCGTACAGTTCGTCGACCTCGCTCGCCTTGCCCTCGAGGATTTTGTAGTCCTCGAAGAACCGCCGGATCTCGCGCACGAGGTGGGGCGGGAGCTCGGCCGCCTCGTGGTAGTGGGCGAACGCGGGGTCGTCGATCGCGACGGCGATGATCTTGTGGTCCTCGCCTTTGTCATCCGTCATGTGGAACCCGCCGATCGCGCGGGCTCGGACGATCGTCAGCGGGTGGACGGCGCCCTGCATCAGCACGAGCACGTCCAGCGCGTCACCGTCTCCCGCGTGCGTGCGCGGGATGAACCCGTAGTTGTGCGGGTAGTGGACGGACGAATAGAGGACGCGATCGAGGACGAGCAGGCCGCTCTCCTTGTCGATCTCGTACTTGAGCTTCGATCCCGCGGGGATCTCCACGACCGCGGGGAAGAACGCCTTCAGATCGATCGGGAGCGCGACGTCGTGCAGGGGGTTCATGGCTAGGGGCGACTCTCGACCGCTTTCGGCGGGCGGGCAAGCCTCGACCAGGGCACGCCGTGGCACTACCCTCCGCGGCGATGCGCCTCATCAAGCTCGGGATCGCGAACGTCAACGCCACGGTCGGAGCGGTCCGCTCGAACGTCGATCGCGTCCTTCGGATCGCGGACGAGATGGCGCGCGACGACGTCACGATCGCCGCGTTCCCCGAGCAGGTCGTCGGCGGGTACGCGGCGGAGGATCTCGTGCAGTGGCGCGGGTTCGTCGAGACGCAGTGGGACGAGCTCGGGCGCTTCGCCGAGTCCACCGCGGGCCTCGCGACGGTCTTCGTCGTCGGCGTGACGGTGGGGATCGGCGGGGACCTCTTCAACTGCGCCGCGGTCATCCACGCGGGGAAGATCCTGGGCGTCGTCCCGAAGGAGAAGCTCCCCACGTACAACGTCTTTTACGAGATGCGCACGTTCTCGCGCGGGACGCCTGGGCTCGCCCTCTCCCTTCCAGCGCCGGGCGGGCGCGCTCGCGAGGCGGAGCGGATCCCCCTCGGCGACTACCTGTTCGGGTTCGACTTCGGCACGATCGGCGTCGAGGTGTGCGAGGACATTTGGTCCCCGGACGGGCCGATGCGGCGCCGCTGCTACAGCGACGCGTTGGTCGTCGTAAACGTCTCCGCGTCCCCGTACCGCACGGGCGTCGTCGCGACGCGGCGAGAGATGATCGCGACGCGCGCGTCCGACAACCAGTGCACCGTCCTCTACGCGAACCTGGTCGGCGCGAACGACGGACTCATCTTCGACGGCGGCGGGTTCATCAACCAGAACGGGCGGCCCATCCTCGAGGGTCCGCGCTTCCGCGAAGGATTCAGCGCGGCGGTCGTCGATCTCGATCGCACCGCGCGGTGCCGCCGCGAGGCGAGCACGTGGCGGAGCGACCTCGAGACCTTCCGGTCCGTCGACGTCGCCGTCCCGACGCTCCGCTCGGAGGCGCCGACGGCGAACACGTCCGCGCTCCGGTACCCCGCGCCCGCCCCCGGGACGACGTTCTTCCTCCCGAGCAAGGAGGTGCGGACGCTCTCGCCGCGGGACGAGCTCCTCGACGATCTCTTCGAAGCGCTCGCGCTCGGCGTCGCCGACTACTTCCGGAAGACGGGCGCGTTCAAGTCGATCGGCATCGCGCTCTCGGGAGGCCGGGACTCCCTCCTCACGCTCCTCATCGCGTGGCGCGCGGTCCGGTTCATCCGCCCGGAGCTCACGGACGAGACCGCGAAGGCGGCGATGGCGGACATGATCCACGCGTTCTACATGCCGACACGGTTCTCGAGCGGCGGCACGCAGAAGGCCGCGCAACAGATCGCGGAGGATCTCGGCGCGTCCTTCATGACGCTCCCCATCGAGGAGGCGTTCGGACGCGAGGCGGAGGCGACGCGCGCGATGCTGGGCGAAGGGGGACCGGCGATGACCGAGATCACGAGCCAGAACATCCAGGCGCGCATCCGCGGTCAGCGCATGTGGAACTGGGCAAACACGAGCGGCGCGCTCTTCCTCCAGACGGGCAACATGAGCGAGAAGTCGCTCGGCTACACCACCGTCGGGGGCGATCTCGAGGGTGCGCTCAGCGTCATCGCGAACCTCCCCAAGACGGTCGTCATCGCGATGCTGGAGCGGCTGCTCACGCGCTTCGGGTTCGCCGGGATCGCCGCCACCCTCGGGACGACCGCGGGTCCGGAGCTCGCCGCGAACCAATCGGGCGAGGAGGAGCTCATGCCGTTCGAGGTGCTCGACGCGTGCCTCTACCTCTACGGAGCAGAGAAGCTCGCCGCGGACGAGCTCGCGGACGCGCTCCCGAGCCTGTTCCCCAGCCTCCCGAAGGAGAAGCTCTCGGGCTTCGCGGAGAAGTTCGCGCGCCTCTTCACCCGATCGATCTTCAAGTGGGTGCAGGCACCGATCGCGCTCCACGTCGGTTCGCTCGACCTCGACCGCGAGCGCGCGCTGCAGCTCCCCGTCGTCCAGCGGACGGAGTGGGCGGGCGACCGCTCGCGGAGCGAGCGCGCCCCGAAGGGAGCGCGCTCGTGAGCAGGGCTCACCTCCTCGCTGCGGCGCTCGCCGCCCTCACCACCGCGTGCGAAAAGAGCGCGACGGACGCGCCCGGGACGGGCGGCGCCACGTCCTCGTCGAGCGCCGACGCGACGACCTCGTCGACGACCACGGCGACGACCGCGGACACCGGCTCCTCGAGCAGCTCGGGCGAGCCCATCACGCAGTGCCCCGCGGACGACACGACGCTCCCGACCGTCGATCTCGGCACGGGCAAGGATCCCGAGATGGGCGACTTCACGATGGAAGAGGCGCTCGCGGGACTGCCGGAGGGCCCGGGGCCGCTCCGCGCGATCATCGACACCGAGATGGGTTCGATCACGTGCGAGCTCTTCCCCGAGTCCGCGCCGAAGGGCGTCGCGAACTTCGTCGGCCTCGCGCGCGGCCGGCGGCCCTTCAGGAAGGGGACGCACTGGTTCAAGGGCACGCGGTTCTACGACGGGCTGATCTTTCACCGCGTCATCGACAATTTCGTCGCGCAGGGCGGTGACCCGCTCGGCGAGGGCACCGGAGGCCCGGGCTACAAGTTCGCCGACGAGATCGATCCCGCCTTGAGCCACACCCCCGGAACGCTCGCGTACGCGAACTCCGGGCCGCACACGAACACGAACGGGAGCCAGTTCTACATCGTCGCGGAGGTCGATCAGAGCGGGCTCGACGGGAAGTACGTGATCTTCGGCCACTGCGCCGAGGTGGACGTCGTGAAGGCGATCACCGAGGTGATGACGGACGCGAACGACAAGCCCCTCGTCCCGATCCACATGAACTCGATCGCGATCACGCGCTGCGCGCCGTAGACACCGACCATCATGAAACGCCGAGGTATGCAGCCGATTTCGGAGAGATCCAAACGGCCTCGTCGCGCTGCTCCGGGCATGATGCGGAGTCGGCTTCGGGCGCTCGCTCCTCGGGCGTGCGCCTCTCCCTCGAACTCGAGCGCATTCGTTCGGGTCTCGACGTGTCCGGTGCTCTAGCGAGGAGCGGATGAAGGCGGGCGCGATCGTAGGCGGCGATTTCCGCGTCCTTCGGCCGTTGTCCGCGGGCGGGATGGGCTCGGTGTTCGTCGCCGAGCAGCTCTCCACGGGCCGCCAGCGCGCCCTGAAGCTCATGCACCCGAACCTGGTGAGCGACGCGCGCCTCCGCGAGCGCTTCGTGCAGGAAGCGCGGATCTCGGCGTCGATCGAGAGCGACCACGTCGTCGAGGTGGTCGCGGCCGGCGTCGACGCTCCGACGGGGACGCCGTTCCTCGCGATGGAGCTGCTCTCCGGGGAAGATCTCGCCGCGCACCTCACGCGCGCGGGCGCGAAGAGCGCCGCGGACGCCGCGGTGATCCTCGCGCAGCTCTGCCACGGGCTCGCCGCGGCGCACGCGCGCGGCGTGGTGCACCGCGACCTCAAGCCGGAGAACGTGTTCCTCGCCCGATCGCGGAGGATCGGCGCCGACCTCCACGTGAAGATCCTCGACTTCGGGATCGCGAAGGTCGTCGCGAGCGCGGTGAGCCAGGCGACGCAATCGATGGGCACGCCGCTCTGGATGGCGCCCGAGCAGTCCGACTCGAAGGGCCGCATCACCCCGGCGACGGACGTGTGGGCGCTCGGTCTCATCGCGTTTCGGGTCCTCACGGGCGCGTACTATTGGAACGCGGCGACGGACTCCGACTCGAGCGTGCACGCCCTTCTGCGCGAGGTGATCATGGATCCCATCGAGGCGCCGAGTGTGCGCGCGGCGCGGCGCGGCGTGCGCGGCGCGCTCCCGCCAGGCTTCGACGCGTGGTTCCTCGTCGCGGTGGCGCGCGATCCGGCGCGCCGCTTTCCGAGCGCCCGCGAGGCGTTCGAGGCGCTCCGACCGGTCCTCCTGGGGGGCGGCGCCCAGGAGGAGTTCCTGGATCCCGCGGACTTCGAGGAGATCGACGAGATCGGCGAGATCGACGAGATCGACGAGATCGACGAGATCGACCCCGATCTCGTCGAGCCGGACGAGCCGGCGAAAGTCACGGGCGGTCGCCGGCCGATCGCGCACGTGCGCGCGGAGTTCGAGCGCACGCCGCGCCAGCCGCGGCTCGTCCGCGAGCTCCTCTCGTTCGCTGCAAGCACGGGGGACGGCGATCTTTCGTGGAGAGCGGCGACCCTCCTCTCCGCATTCAAGGACGCGTCGCCGAGCGAGGCGGCGCTCGCGGGCGCTCCCCCTCGCCCCGCGACGCTGACGGTCCCGCTCGACGATGCCGCGTGGCGCGCGCTCTTGCACGAGGATCTCGCGCTGCCCCTCGTGGACGTACTTGGCGGCGCGGCCGCGCCGCGCGCGCGCGCGAGCGGCGCGCGAAGCGCGCCCGCCGGCGAACGCACGTGGCCCCTCGACCCTCACACGCCGCCATCCGAGCCGCTCGCGGCGGTGCTCCGCGCGGCGGCGCTCCTCGCCATCCACACGCCCCGCGTCCTCGTGCGAGCGGAGAGCGCCGTCCCCGTCGCGGTCCACCACGGCGCGCCGCCGACGTGCGTTGCGAGCGCGTCGTTCTTCGCGATCCTCTCACCACCGCGCGCGCTCTTCGTGGCCGCGCGATCCCTCGCGCGCCTCCGGCCCGAGCTCTACGCGGCGCACTTCTTCGGGACGACCGAGAACCTCCGGAACCTCGTGACGAGCCTCGCCGAAGCGACGGGGCGGTCCGCGGCGATGCACGCGGAGACGGCGCCGATCACCGCGATGCTCCGACAGAACTTGCGGCCCGCGGAGCGCGACGCGCTCGGCGAGAAGGTCGATCGCCTGTTGCAGTCGGCCTCCGTCGCGGATCTGGGGCGCACGATCCGGGGAGCACACGCGACCGCCGCGCGCGCCGCGCTCGTCGTCACGGGCGACCTCGGCAGCGCGCTCCGCGGTATCCACGCGCACTCCGCCAGCCGCGGGGGTGCTCACCGTCGACGGGGTCGTCGACAGACTCTCCTTCAGTTCTGGCTCGGCGAGCGCTGCGGAGCGCTGCGCGCACAGCTCGCGCGCTGATGGAGGGGCGAGACGAGACCCCACCCCCACGCACGAGCGGCCGCGCTGCGGAGCGGGCGTTCGTCGCGTCGCTCGGAGCGCGCGTCTACGTCGTCTACGTGCTGATGGTCGCGAACGTCGCCGTGCTCGCGGCGCTCGCGACGCAGGGCGTGTCCGTCCTCGCGCCGACGACGGCGTCGCTCCGCGCATGGGGAGGGCTCCACGGCCGCGCCCTCCGCGCGGAGTCGTGGCGCATGCTCACGTCGATGTTCTTGCACTACGGGGTGCTCCACCTCGCGGCGAACCTGTTCGGCATGTGGCTCATCGGCCGAGCCGCGGAGGCCATCCTCGGCAACGTCGCGTTCGTCGGCGTGTACCTGCTGTCGGGCCTCGCGGGCGCGCTCGCGAGCGCGTGGTGGCAGCCGGACGTGGTCTACATCGGCGCGTCGGGCGCGATCATGGGGATGTACGGCGCCCTCCTCGCGGAGGTCCGGCTGCAGAGGGAGCGGATCCCGGAGGCGGCGCGGAGGTGGCTCGTCATCAAGGTGCTCACGATGACGGTGCTCACGCTCGTGCCCGGCCTCGCGATGCGCGAGCTCGGGTTCGCGGCGCACTTCGGAGGGTTCGTCGTGGGGTACGCGGCCGCGCTCGTGCTCGACGCCCGGAGACGCGCGCCCCCGTGGGACGCGCGCCTGAGACGAGCGGGCGTGTTCGCCCTGAGCGCGGTGGTGTGGGTCCTCGCGGTGACCGCCGGGCCGAGCCCGGAGTCGCGCACGAGCGCGGAGATCGAGCGCAGCCGCGCGGCGATCGCGGCCATCCTGGAGGACTATGAGGCGGCGAGCGCGTCCCTCCGCGCGAAGGAGATCGACCGCGCTCGGTTCGCCTCGATCCTCGAGGAGCGCGTCGTCCCCGCGTGGGCCGCCGAGGTGAAGCGCGCCGAGCGCTTCTCGCCCGAGGAGCCTTTCCGCCAGGTCTTCGCCGCGTGGATCCGCTACTTGAATGGCTGTGAGTTCGGCTTCCGGCTCGTGATGGAAGGAGAGAAGACGGGCGACGACCAGCGCGTGAAGGACGGGATTCTCCGCATCCAGGTCGCGCGCGAGCTGCTCCCGAAAGACGTTGGGAGCGAGTGAGCCGCGCCGCACGCCCCCCTCCTCGGGAGCGCTGCGTCGCGGCCGCGCGCCCTCGCGCACGCGGCGCAACACCGAGGCCCATCGCGTGCGCTCACTCGCCGGGCGGGTGCACGAACTGCTTCGCGAGGCTCGCGCAATCGGTCGCGATGCGGGCGAAGCGAGGATCGCGCGCGACCGCTTCCATCTTGCGGATCGCCTGGTCCCAGAGGCCCACGCGGTAATAGGCGCGGCCCCAAATGTATTGGATGAGGTATTCGAGCTCGCGGTTCGTCGAGTCGAGCTCGTAGTAGTTCTCCCCGAGGTACTGATAACTGAGGTCGATCGCCTTCAGGTTCGTCTCCTCCTCGAGCGCCAGATCGACGAGCCAATAGAGGGTCTCGTGGTGCATCAGGTGCGCGGGGTCCGACGCGATGGGCGCGAACGCGTCGAGGGACGCCGTGAAGAGCCCGGAGTGGTAGTAGGCGACGCCGAGCTGATAGGTGGCGAGCTCCACGTTGCCCGCGTCGTCCTGCCCCTCGCGGCGGATGACGCGCTGGAGCAGCGGCACGGCCGCGCGTCGAAGAGCTCGGTCGCCTCCGCCATCAGATCGCTCGGCCGCCCGGGCTCGGGGGTCTCCCCTCGCCGCTCGAGGTCGAAGTCCGACCGGGCCCGGCCGTCGCGAGAGAGCGGGGGCGGGCCCGGAAGCGTCGCGTCGGTCGCCGTCTCGTACGACGTGCACGCGAGCCGCCGCTCCATGACGCGCGGATCGAACGGGCTCCGGGCCGACGCGCCACAGCCCGCGAGGATCGCGACGAAGACCAGGATGACGGCGCCTCGGGAGACCATCGACCGGCTCCAGTGTGTTGGTGGAGAGCGCGTCCGTCGAGCGATTCTTGGTTCCGGGGTCAGGTCCTTGGCGGGTCGCACGTCTCGGTGGCCACGCGAGCGTTCTCGCGGCAAAAGGGGCGGGACGGACACTGGACATCGCATGACAGCCGACCCCGCCACACCCACGGCCGAACGACCTTCCCTCTGGGCGACCCTCCGCGCCGCGGTGCGCGGCACGGACGACGACATGACGCGCGTGCCGCTCGAGCGCGCCGTGATCCTCCTCGCGGTCCCGATGGTCCTCGAGATGTCGATGGAGTCCCTGCTGACGGTCGTCGACATGTTGTTCGTGTCGCGCCTCGGCGCGGACGCGGTCGCGACGGTCGGCCTCACGGAGGCGATGCTGTCGATCATCTACGCCCTCGCGATGGGCATGTCCGCCGCGGCGACCGCGATCATCGCGCGAAAGACGGGGGAGAAGGACTCGGAGGGCGCGTCCAACGCCGCCGTGCAGGTCATCGGCCTCAGCGTCCTGCTCGCCGCGGTCGTGGGCGGGGTGGGCGCCATCTTCGCGCCGCGCCTCCTCGCGGCGATGGGCGCGGAGCCGAGCCTCGTCGCGACGGGCTCGAGCTACACGGCGGTGATGCTCGGCGGGAGCGTGACGATCTTCTTGCTGTTCGTGATCAACGCCGCGTTCCGCGGCACCGGCGACGCGACGATCTCGATGCGCACGCTCTGGATCTCGAACCTCCTCAACATGGCGTTGAGCCCCTGCCTCATCTTCGGGTTGGGCCCGTTCCCGCGGATGGGCGTCACGGGCGCCGCCGTGGCGACGACCGTGAGCCGCGGCGTGGGCGTCGCGTTCCAGGTGTTCATGCTCCTCGGCGGCAAGCGCCGGCTCGTGGTCCTCGCGCGCCACGTGCGCGTCCAGCTGGACGTGATCCGCGAGGTCTTCAAGGTCTCCGTCGGCGCGAGCTTCCAAACGCTGATCGAGACGGCGAGCTGGCTCGGCCTCGTGCGCATCCTCTCGCTCCACGGGAGCGACGCGCTCGCGGGGTACACGTTCGCGATCCGGATCGCGATCTTCGTGCTGCTCCCGTGCTGGGGCCTCGGCAACGCGGCGGCCACGCTCGTGGGACAGAACCTCGGAGCGAAGCAGCCGGAGCGCGCGAAGCGCGCGGTGAACACGATCGCGAAGTACAACGTCGCGTTCCTCGGTGTGGTGAGCGTCGTCTTCGTGGCGCTCGCGCACCCCCTCATTCGCCTCTTCACGGACGTCCCCGTGATCGAGGCGTACGGCGTCGAGTGTCTTCGGATCGTCGCGCTCGGCTTCCTGTTCTTCGGGTACGGCATGGTCGCGATCCAAGCGTTCAATGGCGCGGGCAAGACGAGCATCCCGATGGTCGTGAACGTCATTTGCTTCTGGGGCGTGAAGATCCCGCTCGCGTATCTCTTGTCCGAGGTCGTCGGGCTCGGCCCCCGCGGAGTGTTCATCGCGATCGCGATCGCCTACTCGTCTCAAGCCGTGCTCGCCGGGGTCCTGTTCCAGCGCGGCCGCTGGGCGGCTCCGCCCTCCCCACCGGAGCCCGCGCCGGCGCCCGCGGCGGCCTGACTCGATCGTGTACCCTTTCGGGCATGCGAATCCGGATCGAAATCGAAGCATCTCCTCGCGTGAAGCGCGCGGCGTTCGCCTGCGCGCTCGCGCTCTCCGCCGGCCTCGTCACGAGCGCACACGCGACCTGGATGGCAGACACCCAATGGATCGACACCGGCAAGCCGGTCTCGGCCTCGAGCCTCCTTAAGCTGTTCAAGGAGGCGGACGATCGCCTCGTGGCGCTTGAGCGAACCGTGGCCGCGCGCTACACACAGAACGCGAGCCAGATGCTCGCGGCCGGACCGGGCGTGAAAGTCGTGGGCTACACCAAGGACTACGACACGGACGACGCGATGAACCCCAACACGGGGGACTACGCCTGCCCCGTCGCCGGTCTCTACCGCGTGACGGCGGCGCTCGAGTTCCCTGCGGGGACGCTGCCAGTCGGGGGCGCCAACATGAGCCTGAACCTGACCGTCGAGGGCGGAACGGCGACGGTGATCCACGATCTCTCGACGACCGAGACTTATGCGCGGATCATGGGGACGGTGACGACGCGCTGCACGAAGGGCCAGAAGCTGTCCCTGAACTTCCACCACGACGCGCCGCCCACCTGGAACACGTCCGGGAGCGCCGACTACAACTTCGTGACGTTCGAGCGCATTGGGGGTTTGCCCTAGCTTGAACGACGTCGCTCCGAGGGCGTGCGCGCGCCAGTCGATGGGTGGTATGCGCGTGGGATGGCGGTCGACCTCACCCACCTCCTCCCGGACGGGGCCGAGCTCCACCCCAGCGCCGCGGCCATCCTCGGCGAGGACACGGAGCTTCTCTGGGCGGTCGATAGCGGGCCGATGGGGTCGGACGCCGGGCGCGACGCGGTCTCGGAGTTCGCAGACTTTCGGGACGCGAGCCCCCGAACGGGGCTCGCCACAATCCTCGCGAAGATCGTCTCCGACTTCGAGTCCGCGGGCTACCCAGCCGACATCGCGAGCGAGCCGGCGGTGCGGCGCGCGCTCGCCGAGATCGAGGACTTCTACCAGGACGTGTACGTCCTCGACGAGACCGTGATCGCGACGGGGCTCGCGCGACTGCTCATGGACGGCCGGGTGGACGGCCCAGCGCGCGAGATGCTCGGGCGCGCCGTCGCCCGACAGTCACAGCCGCTCGTGCTCGAACGACTCTACCCCGACCGGTCCGCCCAGGACGTTCGTCGCAGGGCCCTGGCCGAGGTCGCGCGTCTCTTCGCCGCAGCGCCCGAGAGCGCCCCGCGCACAGCGCCCCGCTCCCGGAAGAGGACGAAGCGCGCGCCGTTCCCATGGGACGTCGGGAGCATCTTTCGCAGGAGTCTGGAGGGTCGCAGCATCTACCTCCACTTCTTCGCGGGGAGCCGCGAGGCGCCCACGTTCCTCGTCCTCGACTGTGGCGACGAACTGCCGGCGGAGCTCGACACCGTGCAACCGAAGCCCGCGCGCGACCTTTGGAAGTTCAATGTGTCCCTCCCGCCGGTCGAAGCCGGTGAATCCGCGGAGGCATGGAAGGCACGCCTCGCACAGACGCTCGAGCCGACAGGGCGCTCCGTGGCGAGCTCGCGGTCGCCTGTCCCGTGTCGCGCCCTGTTTTGGGAAGAGCTGGACGAGCACCTGCGCACGAATTGGGAGTGGTGAGCCCGTCCCGCATCGCCCTCGAGGGGGGCGACTCGCGGGAATCGGCGAGGAGCGCGGGGCGTACGGGCCGCGTGAGGGTGACCGAGGGCCCGGTCCTGGTGTTGACTGTCTGTCTGTCGTCGTGCGGGGACCGCGATGATCGCCGGACGATCTCTTCGCCGCCCTCGGCAGCGGCGACCATCGAGGGGCCGGCGGCGCCCACGTCGAGCGGCGCTCTCGAACAGAGGCGGGCTCCGCAGCCGAGCGGTGCGGAGTCGTCCGAGCCTGCGACTCCACCTGAACCCGAGGTCCCCGCGTTGCGCGCCGGAGAGACGGACGAGACCCTGCCCCTCCGGCTCGTCGCCGAGCCGCGACGGCCGCGCGACGCGCGACGCGCGAAGCGCGCGGCGGGACCGACCTGTATCGGCGAGGAGGAGAGCGCGCACGCGTCGATGACCATCGAGTCGCGCGGTCGAACGCTCGACCTCGCGCTCGACGGCGTCGGCAACCTGGCGGTGCGCGAAGGATCCCGACTCCTCTGGAGGAGGCACGTGGGCTCCGCGGGTGGGGCGATGGCCTCCACGGCGTGCTCGAGCAATGGCTGGGGCGTCGTCATCGCGGGCCACTACAGACACGGGGAGGACGTCTTCGATCTGTTCTCGGGCAAGAAGCTCGGCCCGGGGGGCGTCGCAGCATACGCGCCCGATCTGTCGTACGCGCTCGCGCCCCCCGCGTTCTGGTTTGGAGGCGACTGCTATTCGTGGTCCCGCACGTTCCGCATCCCCACGGACGGTTCGTCGCGCCCGTACGCGCTCGCGACGCCCCCCGTCCCCGCCGCGTGGACCTGCAACGAGGCGGACGAGCCCAAGGCGTCCGCGACGCCGCCGAGCGACCGTCCCTCCGTCGCGATCTCGGAAGACAGCGCGCGCTACGCCATCTCCACGGCGCGCGAGCTCGCGGTCTACCGCGCATCGGACGACGTGATGATCGCGCGGTATCTGCGGCCCCCGTACAAGGGGTATGACCGCACGACGAACGACACGGCCCTCGCGTTCGCGACCACGGGGGACGCGCTCGTCCTTTCGCGGAGCGTGCGCGGCTCGTATGACGGGCCTACCTACGCGGCAGAAGAGCATTGGTTCACGCTGCGGGCCCGCTCGCCCCAACCGCCGTTGTAGCGCCCCATCCCGTTGAAACGCGGTGCTCATCCCCTCTTTCGGAGAGATCCATGCGCTTGGAGCGAGGGCCGAAAGGCGATACGAGCTTCGCATGGCTCACCGCTCAGCGCTCGTCGGTCTGGTCGCCGTCTCCCTCGCGGCGTGCTCTCCGCCCCCCGAGCCGCGCGGTTCGGGGACGACGGACGCGCCGCAGGGTTCGTCGGCGACGCCAAAGCGGCCGGAGACCACGCCCTCGACGTCTTCCATCCCGACCAGCGTCCAATCCTCCCAGGGTCGTGAGGGTTCGTGCAAGGTCGACGCCGACTGTCAGGTGGTGAGCTCGTGCGACTGTCAGCGGTGCGTCGCGTCCATCGCGATGCACGTCGACCCCTGCCCCACTGTCTGTGAGCGATCCCCATGCGATCGGGTGGTCGCCGCGTGCGAGGCCGGGACGTGCGTCGCTCGCCCCGCCGCCCCCGCGCCGGGCGCGATCGCCTGCAAGTCGGACGCGGACTGTCCAACGCTGCCTTGCGGTCCGTGCGTGAGCGGTACGCCCATCACCCGTGAGCTCGCGAGCCAGGAGTGCGCCGTCAATCCATGCAAGAACGCAGGCGCCACGTGCGACGCCTCGAGGCGATGCGTCGTGCGCTGAGCAACCCAAGCCCCGCCTTCAATCGATTCGCACCAGGTCGTCCCACCCACCGCCACCGTTTTCGAGGCGGATGAAGCTCCGGCCGTTCGCGAACACGATGAAGACCGGGGACACGCTGTCGTCGGCCCAGAAGAGGCTCAGCTGGTACTCGTCGGGAAGTCCAATGCCCGAGTGATCCTCGAGGCTCCACGTCCCCGGGTCGGAGAACCCGCTCACACAGCCGTTGTCCGTCGGGGCGAGCAGGCGGAATGATCCGTCGGCGGAGAAGGAGATCCCGCTCCCCCCGAACTCGCCAATGAGGCTGCTGGAACTGTCGCAGACGACCCACTCGCCGACGAGCTCATTCTGCGCCTCCGCCTGCGGCACTTCGGGGTCATTGGAGACGTCGCTCGGACAATCCCCGAACTCCGCGCACGCTGCGGGCGCTCCGCTCGACGTCGAGGTGGAGCCTTCGCTTTGCTCCTTCCCGTCTTTGCTCTCCAGGCTGACGGTCGAACCACAAGCGTTGGCGGACAGAGCGATCACGAGCGTACAAATCGACGACCCAAGCGAGCTTCTCATAAAGCCCCCGAGAGCAACCGTCATACCTGACCGCGCGATCGACTCGTTCGCGCTGACGACGGCGCGCCTCCTGCTGCGGAGCATCGCCCCGAGCCCCGCCTCCAGGACACGCGCTTCCGGATTGTGTCACGGTGCGCCGGGGAGGTTGAGCACCGAGTGCGCGCCCCGTGTACCCCGAGTCGAGCCTCCGCGGCGTGCGGCGCTCAGGGCCTCGATGCGCTCGAGTGGACGTCCAGGGATACACGGCACGGCACGGGGGTCTCGATCTCGTCGCCGCAGCCGCGCTGTCCTGCGTCGTTGCGACCGAAACAATAAACGTCTCCGGAGGCGGTGAGCGCGCAGGTGTGGGCCCCTCCAACGACGACCTTCGTGGCCTTGTCCGGGAGCGGCACGGGGACGGGGCTGCACTCGAGGGTCCCTCGCTTCTCCTTGGGATCGCCGGTCGCGGAGCTCGCCCGCCCCCAGCACGCGAGCTTCCCGGACGCGCTGACGAGGCATTGGTGGTCTCCCGCGACGGCGATGGAACTCGACGGTTCCTCGACGAACATGGGCGGCGCTTCGGCGGACTCGTCGCACCGCGCGACACCTCCCCAACAGGTCACGGATCGCCCGCTCGTGAAGCACGCGCCGCTCGGCCCCACCGCCCAGGCGTCCAAGGGCGACGCGCCCCAGAACTGATCGGTGGAGCGCGACTTCGGATCCCGTTGACGTGTGAGCTCCGGGTGGTCCGTCCCCCAACACCCGAAGGACACGAAGTCGTCGTTCTGGCCGAGCGCGCACGCGAAGTCGCTCGCGCCGAGGCCGACGTGGCGCGCAGGCAGCTCGAACGGGCCCGCGACGAGGCGGATCGCGAGGGGTGCTCGATCTTCGCTCATCGCCCCCTTCCGGGCGAGCCCGGCGCGCCCCCAACACTCGATCTTGCCGTCGACGACGGCGCACGCGCTCGTCTCGTCGTAGACCATGCCGACGGCGACGTCCGTCGCCCCCGGGATCTCGAGGTCGACCGCGTGCTCGACGTCGACGACGGCGCCGTCCGGGACGCTGGTCCCGAGCAGTTCGCTCACGTTCTTTCCCCAACCGATCAGCCGCGGGCCGGCGGCGCCCGCGGGCACGATCGCGAGGTCCACCGCCTCCCCGATCGCGAGGGAGCGCGGATCCTCGAGGCGCTTCACGAGCGCGGGCCCCGGCGCGGACTTGGTCACACCGACCTTGGGATCGTTGCCCCAACAGACGACACGCCCGTCCTTGCGAACCGCGCACGTGCTGTAGAGCCCCGCGAAGAGGTTCTTCGCCTGGTGTGCGCCCGGCGGCGCCGCAGAGGCGACCGGCTCGGGCGTGGAAGGAGGAGGGGCGCTCGACGGGGTGGGCGCGCTCGAGGCGCTCGGCCGCGCGGTCGACGTCGAGGCGCCCCCGATCGTCGAGACGAGCACCGCGACCCCCGCGCCGACCGCGATCACCGCGCCAGCGCCGATCAGGGCGCGCGCCGACGACCGCCTCGGCGTGGGCGCAGCGGCCGTCGCTTGCGCGAGCGTCTTTTGGGCGCCGAAGTCGGTCGCCTGAAGGGGTGAGGCGTCGAGCTTGATCGTCTTCGCGACGGCGGCCCCCGACCGCTCCGTCGGCGCGGACAGATCCTCGAACCTCGCGACGCCCGCGCGGAGGGTCGCGACCGCCGGCGCGTCGAGCGTGCGCCGCAGCGCCTCCCGCATCGCGTCCGCGTCCGCCCACCGCGCCTCCTTGTCGAACGCGAGCGCGCGGTCGATCACGCCCGCGAGGTCGGCTGGGGCGTCCGGCATCACGCTCGAGAACGGTGCCGCGGGCGTCGTCGCTGCTGCGATGAGCAGCGCGGGCGCCGTCGCCGCGGGGTGCACCAGACGCCCGCTGAGGAGCGTCCAGAGCGTCGCGCCGACGGCGTAGAGGTCGCTGCGGTGATCGATCTGCTCCGTGTGCGCGAGCGCCTGCTCCGGCGACATGAACGCGGGCGTGCCGAGCGTCGCGCCGTCCGCCGTCGCCTCCCCCGCGACCTCGCGCAGGCGCGCGATCCCGAAGTCGAGGAGCTTCACCGGTCCGCGGAGGTCGCCGGTCCCCTTGCACAGGAACACGTTGTCCGGCTTCACGTCGCGATGGATGACCCCCGCGCGGTGCGCCGCCGCGAGGACGTCGAGCACCTCGGTCGCGATCTCGATCGTCTCGCGCACGGGCAGGCGCCTATCATGGGCGCGCCAGCGATCCTTCCAGGTCTCGCCCTCGAGCATCTCGAGCACGAGGAAGGTGAGCCCGTCCTCCGTCACGTCGTCGTCGAGGATCTTCACCACACCCGGGTGATCGATCCGATTCGCCGCGCGCCCCTCGCGGATGAAGCGCGCGCGCGCGTCCGCGGACTCGCCGGTCGAAGCGTTGAGCACCTTGATGGCGCCGCGCATCCCGTTCCGATGGGTGGCGGAGAAGACGGTCGCCATTCCACCTTTGCCGAGCAAGCCATCGATCCGCCACTTGTCGCGGAGGGTTCGACCGATCCACGGATGAGGTGGCTCGGGCGGGGTCGGAGCGTCGGGCGGGTGGGCCATGAATTCGATGGTTCGCGAAGGATACGGTGTTCGTTCCTCCGCCTTTGACCGATCGTCCGACCCCCGAAGAGCACGGGGCAAAGCGCGCGATCGTCGCGGAAGGTAGCGTATCGACCGGGCTCGTCGCCGACGAACCGAGCTCGGCCGCGACACGCCGACGACGCCCGCGTACGCTCGGCGTCGACATGGGATTCTCGGCGCTCGCGCTCGCGCTCCACGACGCTCTGGCGGTCCTCGCGCCACACCCTTGGGACATGCTCGACGTCGTCTTCGATCGCGCCGCCGACGGTCACCACGCGCTCCAACGCGTCGGCGCCGTCGCGCACCGCCCAGCGCTGCCGAAGCCCAACCTCGGCGACCCAACGGGCGCCGCGGTCGACGCCGCCGAGATCGCGGACGAGATCGCGGCGTTGACCAGCGCCGCCGGCACGCCGTGGACGAGCCGCGCGCTCACTCTCCGCCGAGACGGCGACGGGCTGGTCCTGGAGGTGCACGGTGCAGCCCCGAGTGCCTCGCCCCTCCACGTCGAACGGGTCGCCCCCGACGTCGCGCGTCACTGCTTGCTCACCGAGCCGTTCATCGCGATGCTGCGCGACGCGGAGCCCGAGGTCGAGCGCCGACAGCGGGAGGTCGACGCGTACGTCGGCTACGAGGACGGAGGCGGCTTCAACTACGACCCCGAGGAGCGGTCATTGGTCTTCTTCGATGTCTCGGGGGCCGAGCGTCGCCGCGTGCCGGCCGACATTGTCTGCGCGTACGACGCCGCGAACCGAAGGCTCGTGTGGGGCCACGTGATCGAGGGCCTCGCGCCCGCAGCGCTCCGCGCGCTCGAGGGTTGGAGCGCCACGCGCCCAATGCTGCTCGCGCGACCGACAGTCGGTTGCCGCGCCTCGCTCGCTCATCGAATCGCGCTCTCGGCCGCGGCGCTGATGGATCCCGAGGGCCATGGCGCGTACCGCGACGACCGGGATCCGGCGGTCATCTACTATTATTCGCTCGCCGCCCGCTGAGCCTCGCGCGCGCCAAAGTTCGGAGACTCGTCGACACCACGGAGGGTCCGCGCCGCTCCGTGCCATCGCGCGCGACCGACGCCGATGTGTTCCCTATGGGCATTTCAACATCGGCGCGCGCCACCCGACGATTGCGGCGACCCGCGGCTCTCGGCGATCCTGGCTCATGGAGGTGTCTTCTTGAAGCAGTCATTGCCCGCACTCGCTCGTGGCCGCTGGGGCCTGCGTGCCCCGAACGTCGCCAGTACCATCGCACCACTTCTCGGAATGCTCGCGCTCACGGCGCCGGGCGTTGCTCACGCGGGAAACGTGACCGTCCAGGGAGCCGTCATCGCCATACCCGACGGCCGGCAGGTCGCGCGGATCGGAGTCGGCCGCTTCAACGAAGCCTCGTCGGGCTTCGTGCCCGCCGGGATCTATTCGGGCCGGGGCCTCACGTGGCGCTCGGGAGCACTGTCGTCGATCCTCGCGGGCGTGACCAACACGGGCAGCGCCTTTTTGCCGACCTACCAACCAGGCCCGAGTGTCTACTTTCCCTTGCCGGTCCCGAACGGCGGTGAAGCGTCAGGATCGTTCGGGAGCCTCGGCTTCGTCGCGACGTTCTCGGTTCCGGTCACGCAGGTCGGCCTGACCGCAGGGTTCAACGGCACGCAATACCTCACCGTCTGGAACAGCTCCGGCGGGCTCATCGGGCAGCTCCGATGGACGCCGAGCAACGACGACTCGTTCATCGGCCTCGACACGCTCGGTGTGCCGATCGCGATGGCGGCCTACGGCAACGACGACGTCTTCGCGGGGCAACAGTATGACGTCGGCGGGATCACGACCATGGCGGACACCTGGGTCTGGGGGTTCTGCAATCACGACGGGATCCTCGACGCGGGCGAGCAGTGCGACGACGGCAACTCGACGAACGGCGACGGCTGTGATCGCTTCTGCCACCGCGAGCTGTGCGGCGACGGGGTGAAGGAGGGCCTCGAGGCGTGCGAGGACGGCAACAATACGAGCGGCGACGGCTGCTCGAGCGACTGCAAGTCCCTCGAGATCTGCGGGAACGGGATCGTCGACGTCGCCAAAGGCGAGGCGTGCGACGACGGCAACAACGTGAGCGCCGACGGCTGCAACGCGACGTGCACGTCCACGGAGGGTTGCGGCAACAGCATCGTCGACGGTCCGGTCGGCGAGCAGTGCGACGACGGCAACACGACGAGCGGCGACGGCTGCTCGGCGTCGTGTCACGTCGAGCTCTGCGGCGATGGGCTGCTTCGGCCGGGCGAGGTGTGTGACGACGGCAATACGACGAGCGGCGACGGGTGCTCGAGCGACTGCAAGTCGGACGAGACGTGCGGAAACGACGTCGTCGACAGCGAGGCGGGCGAGCAGTGCGACGACGGCGCCACGTTCCCAGGGGACGGCTGCTCGCCGACTTGCAAGATCGAGTACTGCGGCAACGGCACCGTCGACCTCGGCGAAGCGTGCGACGACGGCAACACGATCAGCGGGGACGGCTGTTCGTCCGACTGCAAGTCCGACGAGGCGTGCGGCAACCACGTCGTCGACGTGGCGGTCGGCGAAGGCTGCGACGACGGGAACATGGTCGACAATGACGACTGCCACAACGACTGCTCGCTCCCGACGTGCGGCGACGGCCACGTCGACGCGGGCGAGGCGTGCGACGACGCCAACAAGGTCGACGGCGACGGATGCAGCGCGCTCTGTGCCTCGGACGAGACGTGCGGCAACGGCGTCATCGACGTGAAGGAGGGCGAGACGTGCGACGATGGCAACACCGCCGGCGGCGACGGATGCAGCGCGACCTGCAAGGTCGAGTTCTGCGGCAACGGCGAGGTCGAAGGCGCGGAGACCTGCGACGATGGGAACAACGTCTCCGGCGACGGGTGCAGCAGCGACTGTTTCTCCAACGAGACCTGCGGCAACGGCTACGTCGACGTGAAGAACGGCGAGGCGTGCGACGACGGCAACACCACGGACGGCGACGGCTGCTCCGCGGATTGCGCGCTTCCGACGTGCGGCGATGGCGTGGTCGACCCGGGTGAGACCTGCGACGACGGCAACAAGACGAGCGGAGACGGTTGCAACGCGACCTGCACCTCCAACGAGACGTGCGGCAACGGGGTCGTCGACGCGCCCACCGAGGTCTGTGACCTCGGCGCGGACAACGGCAAGGGCGTGTGCAGCGCGACCTGCCAACCCGTCGCCGGCAGCGGCGCGGGGGCAGAGGGTGGCGGCTGCAGCTGCCGCATCGACGTCCACGACGGGGATGGCGGCAAGGTCCTCGGCGTCTCTGCGCTCCTCCTCGGCGCGGCGCTTGCGCGGCGCAGGCGGCGGCGCGGGTAGCGCGAGAGATTGGCGGCCGGAAGGTCTCACCGCGCGACGGCCGCGCGGTGAGACGCTCTCCGCCAAAGGCTGCGCTTGGAAGGCGAGTGGCGCGGCAACGGGTGCGTCTCCGACGCAATGTTTGCGCCGCCTGCTGACGAGATCGGGCGAACTCCACTTTTGGCGGGGCCACGATCTGCTCCCGCCGCGGCACGTTCCGTGCTCTTCTTTCCGATCTAATGGCTGGGGTAGAGGAGCAACCGAACGCCAGCCAACCACCTGCCGCCAGCCTGCTCGACACGATCTTCGACCAAGCCGGCGCCGGTCTCTGTCTGCTCGACCCGCGTGGCCACGTGATGATGGCGAACGACGCGTGGCTCGTGACCGCTGGGCGACGGTTGAACGACGTCCTCGGTCGGGAGATTTTCGAACTCTTCCCGCAGGCGACGGCCGAAGCCCGACAGAAGCACGTCGACGCTCGCCGCGGAGAGCAACAGTACCTCCCGCCACGCGCCGTCCTCCTCGACGGGCGCAGGCGCTGGTTCGAGGGGAGGATCAGCCCCGTGCCCATGGAGGGCGGGACGGGCTTGCTGCTGACGGTCCTCGATATCACGGAGCAGAAGCGCACCGAAGAGGAGCTGCGTGGGGCGGAGGAGCTCTACCGCTCGCTCCTGGACCACATGGTCGAGGGGTGTCAGGTCATCGACTTCGACTGGCGCTACCTCTACGTGAACGAGGCGGTGTGCGCGCAGTCGGGGCTGCGTCCGGACCAAATGGTGGGCAAGACGGTCCTCGAGCTCTACCCGGGTGTCGAGGCCTCCCCGCTCTTCGCGACCCTCGATGGGGTCATGCGCTCCCGCGTCCCAGCGCACTTCGAGACCGAGTTCTCGTTCCCGGACGGGCGCGTGCGCTGGTTCGATCTGAGCGTGCAGCCCCAGCCTCGGGGCATCTTCATCCTCTCGGTCGACGTCACCGAGCGACGCGACAGGGAGGAGGCGCAGCGCCTCGCGCTGGGGGAGGTCAAGGCGATCGTCGACGCTGCCCCCATGCCGATCATGGCAATGGACGCGTCGAGCAAGATGGTGCTCTGGAGCGCGGCGGCCACGCGCGTGTTCGGGTGGACTGCGGACGAGGTCCTCGGGCAGCCGCTCATGCTGCTGCCCATCGAACGCGAAGCAGAGCTCGTCGCCCTTCGGAGAGCCGTGGCGGGGGGCGAGATCGTGCGCGACTTGGTCACGGAACGCTCCGCACGCGACGGCCGGCTCGTGCCGGTGCGACTGTCCGTCGGGCCATTGAAGCGAGAGGACGGCACGCTCCGGGGAATGGTGGCGGCGATGACCGACCTCACCGCGGAGCGGCAACTCGAGGACGCCCTCGCGGAGTCGACGCGCCGATTCGCCACCGTCTTCGAAGAGAGCCCCATCGCGAAGCTCCTCGTACGCGCGGCGGACAGTCGAATCGTCGAGGTGAACGAGGCGGCGCTCCGCCTCTTCGATCGGACCCGGGAGGCGACGCTCGGCGCGACGACCGCGAGCCTGCCGTTCGGCCCCCCGGAGGTGCGCGCCGCGTTCAAGGTGGAGCTCGCGATGGGCGGCGAGATCACGGACCTCTTCGACGTGCCGGTCTACCTGCCGTCGGGCGAGATCCGGAACACGCTGGTGTCGTCGAGGTCGATGACGCTGAGCGGCGAAGTGTACGTGCTCGTCGTCCTCCAGGACATCACCGCGCGCAAGCACGTCGAGGAAGCTCTCAAGGACAGCGAGGGGCGCTTTCGCCAGCTCGCCGACACGATCGAAGAGGCGTTCTGGCTCACGGATCCGGGCAAGCGCGAGATGGTCTACGTGAGCCCCGGCTACGAGCGGATCTGGGGTCGTCCAGTGGGCGAGCTCCGCGACAACCCCCAAGCGTGGCTCGAGGCGATCCACGCGGAGGACAGGGCGAGGGTGATCGCGGCGCTCCCGAAGCAGACATTGGGCACGTACGACGAGGAGTACCGCGTCGTGCGCCCCGACGGGGTCGTCCGCTGGGTGCGCGATCGCGGGTTCCCCGTGCGGGACGCCGCGGGCCGGGTCGTGCGCGTCGCCGGCTCGGCGCAGGACGTCACCGAGCGTCGAGAGCTCGAGGCCCAGCTCCGGCAGACGCAGAAGATGGAGTCGGTGGGCGTCCTCGCGGGCGGCGTCGCGCACGACTTCAACAACTTGCTCACCGTCATCCACGGGTGCTGCGAGCTGCTCGGGGACGAGGTTGCGCCGTCGTCCGTCGGGGGGACGCTCGTAAGGGAGATCCGCGAGGCGGGCGAGCGCGCAGCGGCGCTCACGCGTCAACTCCTCGCGTTCAGCCGTCGCGAGGTCGTCGAGCCGCGCGTCCTCGAGCTCAACGCCGTGATCCTCGAGACCGAGAAGATGCTCCGCCGGGTCCTTGGCGAGGACATCGACCTCGCGATCGCGCTCGACGCAGGGACCGTACGCGTGAAGAGCGATGCTGGCGGGCTCACGCAGGTGCTCATGAACCTCGCCGTCAACGCACGGGACGCGATGCCCCGCGGCGGCCGCCTCACGATCTCGACCCGCCGCGCCAGGGACGGCGAGTGCCGAAGGCCCTGCGCCGGCGGGTGCGTCGTGATCTCCGTGAGCGACACCGGCTCGGGGATCACGCCCGACGTGCAGGCGCACCTGTTCGAGCCGTTCTTCACGACGAAGGGCGTCGGGCGGGGAACGGGGCTTGGGCTCTCCGTGGTGCACGGGATCGTGTCCGGCAGCGGGGGCCACGTCGAGGTGAGCAGCGAGCCCGGCGCTGGCGCCACGTTCCGCGTGTACCTGCCGATCGTGGAAGAAGCGGTCGAAGCACGCCGAGCACCACAAGCGCACGGGGGAGAGCGCGCCTCCGCGACCGTGCTGCTCGTCGAGGACGAGCTGCCGATCCGGCGCATCGCCGCGCGCGCGCTCTTGGCCGCGGGGTACACCGTCCTCCAAGCGTGTGACGGGGTCGAGGGACTCGAGCTCGCGCGGCGGCATCAGGGGCCGATCCACGCGCTCGTCACCGACGTCGTGATGCCCCGGATGGATGGTCGGTCTCTCGCGCAAGCGCTCGCCTCGACCCACCCCCACATCCGTGTCCTCTACACGAGCGGCTACCCGGACGACGCCGTCGTCCGGTACGGGGTCGAGCACCAGGCGGTTTCGTTGCTCTCGAAGCCCTACTCGATGAGCGACCTGCGATCGGCGGTGCACGAGCTCCTCGCCACGCCCGCCCCTCCCACGGAGACCATCTGAGACGAGGCTCTCCTCGCGACCCAGCCGCTTTCGCCTCACACAGAGGCTCGGCGATAGACGGCTCCGCCACTGCGGGGCCGCGACCGTCGCGGTCGGGTCGCGATCCCGCAGCACCGACGAGCTGGATCAGCCGCCGTGCTCCCGATCCCACTTCTCGCCATCGAACAGACATTCGCAGTTCGGCGGCGGACCCATGATGTCGCCTTCGAGCTGGCAGCAGAACACGCAGCGGCCAGGCTCGGCCCCGGTGCACCTCACGCCGCGGCTGCGGAGCTTCGGCCGGCGCGGCTGCGCGGGCGCCGTGGTCGGAGCGGCGCTCACGCTCGGAGCGGCGCTCACGCTCGGAGCGGCGCTCGCGTTCGGCGCGGGCGTGAGGGCGGTGTCGCTCGGCTGCGGCGCGATCGGAACCGTGAGCCTCGCCGACGCGGTGTCGGTGGACAGCGCGGTCGCGTTCGCGACGACCGCCGACCCAGTCGCGGCTCCGGAAGGAGGAGACGAGCCGAGCTTCACGACGAGGAGGACGACGGCCGCCGAGATCCCCGCGGCGAGCACGACGGCCAGGAGGAGGCGCGACGAGCTCTGTCGGGGCCCGACAGGGTTCGTCTTCGCGACCGAGGGCGCGCTCTCCAGGCGCTGCGCCGTGGTGGGGCCGCTCGAGCGAGCGGGCTCCGGGGTCGTGTGGTCCACCGGCCCCGTGAGGGCGTCCCGCCCCGCCCCCGTGACGAGCTCCGGCGAGGGGCCCGTCGCGCCGCTCGGCGCGGCCACGGTCGCAGAGAACGGCGTTGCCCCGGAGCTCGTGGACGCGTCGACCGGGAAGCCGAACGCGGCGGCGAGGCCCTCGACCATCTCGATCGCGCTCGCGTACCGCGACGCTGGATCGGCGTTCGTCGCCCGCGCGAACCACGCGTCGAACGCGGGCGGGAGCGTGGCCCCTCGCCGCGCGGCGCGTGCCGTCGCCAGCTCGACCGGGCCCTTCGCGGCGACCAGCGCGAAGGCGATCAGGTTCGTGCCGCTCTGCGTCTCCTCCCACCAGTACGGCGAGCCGACGAGCAGAGTGTACGTCACGAGCGCGAGCGCATAGAGATCGCTCGCGGGGGACGGCGGCTTCGTGAGGAACTGCTCGGGCGCCATGTAGAGCGGCGTCCCGAGGCTCTTCGTCCCGCCGGTCTGCGTCGAGACGTCGGCGACGAACTTCGCGATCCCGAAGTCGAGGATCTTCACGCGCGGTGCGGAGTCCTCCTTTGCGTGGAGGAACAGGTTCTCCGGCTTGAGATCCCGGTGGACGATGTTCGCACGGTGCGTCTTCTCGAGCGCGCGGCCGACCTGGCGCAGGTGCGCGACGACCTCGCCGGGAGCGAGGCGCCCCAAGCGCGCGACGCGCTTGCCGAGCTCCTCACCGCGGAGAAGCTCCATCACGAGGAACGGCATCCCGGTCGCGACGTCGACGCCCGCGTCGAACACATCGACGAGGCTCTCGCTGTCGATCTGCGCTGCGACCCGCGCCTCGAGCTTGAAGCGCGCACGGAGCTCCGGGCTCTCGACGACGTGCGCGTGCATCACCTTCATCGCACGGCGCCGATCCGTCTCGACGTGCACGACCTCGTAGACCGCGCCCATGCCGCCGACACCGATCCGCTGGACGACACGATAGCGTCCCGCGAACAGCATCCCCACTTCGAGCGTCGACACGAACGAGTAGGGTCGCACACGACCAAGCCCCACGAAACCCCTACGGGCCGCGCAAGAATCGCCGAACGTGGGCCACATCGACCTCCGCCGTCGAACGACCACGAACGCCTTTCCGCGATCGGCCCGCACGCTCTTCGCCCCGCTCCTGTTGCGCCGCCGCTCTAAGGCTCCCCGCCGCATTCGACGGATCCCGCATTCGAAACAAGTCGCTCGATCGGCGGAGGACGAGAGGCCACTGTCACGCTGCTGCGGCCGGCCGCAGCGCGGCCCCGGCGCCGCGCGCGCCGTCACCGAGCGCATAGAAAGGCAGAGGCGCCCGCCGTCGAGCGTATCCTCCACCACGATGAACGACGAGCGGAGGGGAGGGCGGCGGCCGCACGACCGGTGGGTCACAGCGCTCGCCGTGGCTGCAGTCGGTGCCGGGTTCGCGGGAGCCTGCGCAGAACGAGCGGCGCCGCCAACGCCGACCGCCGCGACGAGCGGAGCGTCGAGCAGCAACGCGACCACGAGCGGCGCGCCCGATGCGCCGCCTCGCGTGGCGCCCATCGCCGCGCCGGCCACACCGGTGCGCGAAGGCTCCACGATCGCGCGAACGCCCGAGGAGGACGCGCTCTTCATCGCCGACGAGGACGCGACGTGTCTGCACGCGCTCGCGCTCCCGCTCACGAGGACCCCCTCGGTCGTGACGACGCCGCTCCCGGGTCGTCCCGCGTCGCTCGTAGTGTCGGGGCGGCGCGTGCTCGTCGTCGTGCGTCGGGTCGACGGCGACGCGTCGGCGGAGGGGGCGCTCGTCGTGTTCGAGCGAAAGGGTGATGGCGTGGACCTCACCGAGGTCGGTCGGGTCGCGCTGCCTCCGGACGCGTGGGGCCTCGGGCTGTCCCCGGACGGAACGCTCGCGCTGCTTACGAGCGCGTGGACGCACCGATTGTCTGCGATCGACGTGGAGAAGCGCACTGTCCGCTGGTCGGTGGACACGGCGCGAGAGCCGCGGGGCGTCACCATCCTGCCGAGCGGCGACACCGCGTATGTCTCTCACCTCGTCGGCGCAGGCGTAACGCGCGTCGACGCGCTCCGCGCGGAGGCGCCGACAGTGAAGCGGATCGACCTGCCCGCCGCGCCGCTCCGGTCGCCGTCGAAGGAGACATTGTCCGCGTCGCTCGGATACGTCGCAGTCGCATCGGACGGCGGGGACCGGGTCTACTTCCCGCGGCACGCCCTCGGCGCGCTGGGGAAGGACGCGTGGTTCGGCGTCCCGACGGTGGACGTGCTCCTGACGTCGAACGACAAGCCGCTCGCCCCACGCCGCAGGGACGGGCTCCCCGTGACGTTCGAGAAGGGCGCCGAGGAGTTGATGAAGACTCGCGGCCAGTCGTGGCTGGCGGGCAAGTGGGGCGTCATCGAGTCGGACGTGAACACGATGGTAGAGCCGCGCGCGGCCACTTTCCGTCCCAGCGCCGGGACGATGCTGGTCGCGAGCGAGGGCGCGGACCAGCTCGTCGAGCTCGACACCGCGTTCACCGACCCCTCCATCGCAGTGGTACGAACGTACTCCACGGGCGGAGCCCCGAGCGGCGTCGCGCTGTCGAAGGACGAGCGGACCGCCTACGTGTTCTGCCGGTCGTCGTTCGAGCTTTCGTCGTCTCCCTTGCGCCGCCGCTCTCGGCCGCGCTCGTCGCACCGACACGTCGAGTCCACCTCATCGACGACCCGCTCGGACCGGACGTGAACGGCGGCAGGCGACTCTTCTACCGTCGAGCCCCGGACGTGGGGTGCGCGGGATGTCACCCGGAGGGTCGGGACGACGGGCACACCTGGCACGAGGCGACCCTGGTGGCGCCGGCTGGCTCGGCGCGTGACGCGTTCCACCACTCGTTCCTCTCGGGGTATGGGGCAGCTCGGCTCTTCCTCGACGTCTACACGCTCGGCGTGCCTGATCGGACGTCGAAGGATCCGCGCGCGGTCGTTGCGGTACCGCTCGGCGTCGGCTACCCCCGACAGACGCCGATGCTTGCCGGCCGATTGTCAGCGGACGGGCCGTATGGCTGGCACGCGGAGTCGAAGTCGTTGTCCGAGCGCGTGGAGGCGGGCTTTGACCTGCACCGGTGGAGCGGCGTCGCAGGAGACATTTACGGCAACTACGCGAGCAGTGCTCCGACGGGACTGTCGTCGTTCCTGAGGAAGGGCCTCGTACAGCCGCCGGTGGCGAAGCGTCCGCTCACGGCCGAGGAGACGAAGGGCAAGCAAATCTACGATGGGGCGACCGCGGACTGCGCGCGTTGTCATGGCCCCGATGGGGAGCCGAAGGATCGGTCCGCGACCGCGCTCACTGCGCTGCCCACCATGCCCGGATTCGAGGGGGAGGAGGACCCCAAGTTCAAGCCGCCGAACCTCCAGTTCGTCGCCGGGAGCGCCCCGTACATGCACGACGGGAGGTACGACAGCCTCGAGTCCCTCATCGAAGACAATCACGACCGCATGGGCAAGACCTCCCACCTCTCCGAGACCGAGCGCAACGCGCTCATCGCCTACCTGAGGACCCTATGATCCGAATCCGCTGGGTCGTGATCCCCTTGGGTATCGTGGCGCTATCCACCACGGCGGTCGTCTTGGCTGGCCCGCTGGCCACGTCGTCGGCCGTGTCTGCCTCACCTTCGAGTCCCCGCCCGTCGCCGCCCAACCTACCGGTACTTCTCGCGAAGGGAGACATCCCGGAGTCGGAGTCCCCTCCCCCGAAGCTCTCGGAGTGGGGATCCGGGCGGATCATCCGCATGGACGTGAACTCGAGGTCGGAGTGCAAGGCGACGATCGTGCGCGAATGGGTGCAGATCGACTGCCAAAAGGAGGACTGGGGGATTCGGCCGGGCGGAGGGATTCGACAGATCGCGGGCGACCCGAGAGGCGTCGGCGTCTTCGTGTCGTCGAGCGATCACAACGATGGGGGGAAGGACGCGAACATCGTGATGCCGCTCCGACCCGGGGACGAGCGCGTGTTCCAGTTCTTCGACCTAGACATGGGTCTGTACGGTTCGTTCGCAATGGCTTCGAGCGTCCTCGAAGAGCGCTGGCTGGACGGTGAGGACCGGCCGACGTTGGTGCTGCGATGAGCGCGCCAAGAAAACATGTTGCGATCGCCACGATCGCTCTCTCTTGCAGCGAGCCGCCGGGGCCCGCCCCGCCGCCGAACGTCTCCGTCGCGAGCGCCGCGGTGTCCGGCTCGGCCGCGCCGACGACAACGGCGTCCGTCACGCGGCCACCGCCCGTGCCGACGGACCGGCCGAGCGCGCTGGAGGTCGCCCTCGCGAAGCTGCCGCCGCTGAAGCTCACGCGTCGGTCGACGCCGGCGGCGCGCTTTGGCGCAGTCAAAGAGGCGTGTGAGTCCGGGGACGCCGCGGCTTGCTGGTCGGCGGCGGCGCGGTTCGCCGGAGAGGGCCGCCTCGCGGGCT
>JAXLYP010000016.1:0-251620 GCA_046351395.1 Polyangiaceae bacterium | reverse complement strand
CCGCGCGTCCTCGACGCCCAGCGGACGGCGCGCCGCGAGCACACCGAGCGCGGGATCGCGTGGGTGCTCGAGCACCTCGGGAGCGCGACCCAGCCGCACGTCGACGTCGCGCGGATCGGAGTGCCGCTCACGCTCCTCGCGGGTGAGAGGGACGGTCGTTTCGCTGAACTCGCGCGGGACACCGCGGCGCGCGCGCCGAACGTCCGCGCTGTCCTCGCGCCCGACGTCGGGCACAACGCGTTGCTCGAAGCGCCCGCGGTCGTCGCGAGCGAGATCGCCCGCCTCGAAGGCCTCGTGGGCACTCCCGAGCCCAAGCGCGACCCCGTGATCCCGGAGCGCGTCGAAGGCGCTCCTTTTGGCCGCGGCGTCGCCGCGGATTTCAACCAAGGAACCTCGTCATGACCGACATCGAATGGAAGCGCGCCCCCCACTACGAAGACATCGTCTACGAGACCGGCCAGGAGATCGCGAAGATCACGATCAATCGGCCCGAGGTGCACAACGCCTTCCGCCCCCAGACGGTGATGGAGCTGTCGCGCGCGTTCGTCGCTGCGCGCGAGGATCCGAACGTGGGCGTCGTCATCCTCACGGGCGCGGGGAAGAAAGCGTTCTGCTCGGGCGGCGATCAGCGCGTCCGAGGCGAAGGAGGGTACGTGGGCACCGACGGTGTGCCGCGGCTCAACGTCCTCGATCTACAGCGGCAGATCCGCACCTTGCCGAAGGCCGTCATCGCGATGGTCGCGGGGTACGCGATCGGTGGCGGTCACGTGCTGCACATGATGTGCGATCTCACCATCGCTGCGGACAACGCGCGGTTCGGCCAGACCGGGCCGAAGGTCGGGAGCTTCGACGGCGGCTACGGCGCCGCGTACATGGCGCGGATCGTCGGGCAGAAGAAGGCGCGCGAGATCTGGTTCCTGTGCCGCCAGTACGGCGCCCAAGAGGCGCTCGACATGGGCCTCGTGAACCGCGTCGTCCCCGTGGACGATCTCGAGAAGGAGACGCTCGAGTGGGCGCGCGAGATCCTCGAGAAGAGCCCGATGGCGATCCGCTGCCTGAAGGCGGCGCTGAACGCCGACTGCGACGGCCAAGCCGGGCTCCAGGAGCTCGCCGGGAACGCGACGCTGCTCTTCTACATGACCGAGGAGGGCAAGGAGGGGAAGAACGCGTTCCTCGAGAAGCGGAAGCCCAACTTCTCCCGCTTCCGTCGCCTCCCCTGAGGTAACGAGGGCGCTCCGTGTCGAAGATGCGACGAAAGAAGCGGCGCTCCGCGAACGACGCCGAGCGCGACGAGGGTGCACGACGAGGCGCGCCCGAGGCGACCTCGAGCGCGAGCTCGGACGAGCCCGCGGCGCGCGTGTTCCACCCCGGTCTCCCCGAGAAGGACTCGATCGGCGCGTGGATCCTCGCGATGCGGGTCCGCACGCTCCCCGTCGCGTTCGCGCCGGTCGCGCTCGGCGCGGCGATCTCGTACGCGATGGGTCCCGTCCGCTGGGGCCCGATCCTCGCGGCGCTCGTCGCCGCGCTGCTCATCCAGATCGGGACGAACTTCGCGAACGACGTGTTCGACTACGAGAAGGGCGCGGACAACGCGGAGCGCATCGGCCCGCCGCGCGCGGTGCAGGCTGGCCTGCTCGCGCCGCGCAAGGTCCGCCTCGGGATGGTCGTCGCGTTCGCGCTCGCGCTCGCGCTCGGCGCGTACCTCACGGTCACCGTGGGCAAGCTCATCCCGATCATCGGCGTCGCGTCGATCCTGAGCGGGATCGCGTACACCGGTGGCCCGTTCCCGCTCGCGTACAACGGCCTCGGGGACGTGTTCGTCTTCGTCTTCTTCGGCCTCGTCGCGGTCGTCGGCGCGACCTACGTCGGGAGCGGCGCGTTCCCGACGATTGCGTTCCTCGGCGCGATCTCCGTCGGCGCGCTCGCGACCGCGGTGCTCGTCGTGAACAACGTGCGGGATCACGAGACGGACGCGCGCGTGAACAAGCGCACGCTCGTCGTCCGGTTCGGGAGGAAGTTCGGCGTCGTCGAGTACTGCGCGCTGATGGTCGTCGCGTTCTCCGTCCCGGGCGTGATGGTCGCCCTCAAGCTCGCGAAGCCGTGGGTGCTCCTGTCGCTCGCGGTGCTCCCTCGCGCGCTCCGCGTCGCGGGTACGGTGGCCTTCGAGAAGGACGGCGCGACGCTCACCAAGCAGCTCGCGGCGACGGCGCAGATCCTGCTTGGGCACACGTTGCTGGTGGCGATCGGACTCGCCATGCCCCCCTCCGTATGATCCACGCCACACTTCGACGAATCGGTGGTCTCCGCGCGGCGAGCGCGTTCGCAGGGCTCACGACCGTGGGCGTGCGGGAGGGCGTGC
This sequence comes from Polyangiaceae bacterium, assembly GCA_046351395.1. Taxonomy (GTDB): domain Bacteria; phylum Myxococcota_A; class Polyangia; order Polyangiales; family Polyangiaceae; genus CAYYKK01. The sequence continues at coordinate 249,261 of JAXLYP010000016.1, read as the reverse complement.
TCATCGAGGCCTCCGACGAGCGAGGTCGCGTGGGCTTCGGCGAGGCGAGCCCTCTCGAGGGCTTCCACGCGACGACGACGGACGAGATCTCCTCGCGCCTCGACGAGATCACCGCGCTCCTCGAGACGACGGAGGAGCTCTCGCTCGAGGTGATTCGCGACATCGCGTCGCGCTCTGCCGCACCGTCCGTCGCGCGCTTCGGGCTCGAGACCGCGCTCCTGCACCTGCTCGCGGGCGGGGGAGGGGTCGTCCCGAGCCGCGTCGCGGGACTCTTCGGTGAGCCGCTCGAGACGGTGGCGATCGCGGGCTTCGGCGGTCCGCTCCTCGGAGCCGACGCGATGGGGCGCGCGCGCGCGCTCGAGGCGCGCGGGATCCGGACGATGAAGTTCAAAGCAGACGGCGCTGATCTCGACGCCGAGCGCGCCGCGCTCGACGCGATCCGCGCCGGCCTCGACGGAGACGTCGCCTTCCGCCTCGATCTGAACGGCGCCTTGGATCCAGCCCGCGCCCGTCGGGCCCTCGCGGCGTACGCGTCGCACGGCGTCGAGCTCGTGGAGGAGCCGTGCGGCGGCGCGGACCTCGCCGGCCTCGACGACACGGCGATGTCGTGGTTCGCGGACGAGTCCCTCGCGGATCCCGAAATCGCGTCTCGGATGCTCGAGCACCCCTGCTGCGCCGGCTTCGTCATCAAGCCCGCGCTCCACGGGTTCTTCGGCGCGCGCGATCTCGCGCTCCGCGCGATCGAGCGGGGAAAGCAGGTGGTCGTGACCCACATGTTCGACGGCCCCGTGGCGCTCGCGGCCGCGTGCGAGCTCGCGCTCTCGCTCCCGAAGGCGCCGCTCGCCTGCGGGCTCGACCTCCACGGCGGCCTGGACGCGTACGCGCCCTTGGTGGTGCCGCAGCACCGCGGGAGCGTCATCCGCGGTGTCGATCACCCGTGAGCGGCGCCGCGCCCGTCGCCCTCGTCGCGAGCCCGCGTGAGCGAGAGATCGACGCGGCCCTCGAGATCCTCGCGTCCGGCCGGCCGCTCCTCCCGCTCCACCCTCGACACTCGCCGGAGGAGCGCGCGCGCACGGTCGCGCGCGTGATGGAGAGCGAGATCCCGGACGGGACGGGGGCGATCCTCGCGACGAGCGGCTCGACGGGCGAGCCGAAGCTCTGCGCGCTCTCGACCGACGCGCTCTTCGCGAGCGCGCGCGCGAGCCGCGCGAACATCCCGCTCGGGCGCGGGGATCGCTGGCTCCTCGTGATGAGCTTCGCGCACGCGGGGGGGCTCTCGATCCTCACGCGGTGCCTCGAGGCGGGCGCATCCGTCGTGGGCATCGAGGCGGACGCGTTCTCCACCGCGCGCGTGATCGAAGCGCTGCGGAGCGGGGTCACGCACGTGTCGCTCGTGCCCACCATGCTCGCGAAGCTCCTCGACGAGGGCGGGGGCGACGCGCTCGCGAGCGTCCGCGCCGCGTTGGTCGGCGGCGCCGCGTGCCCGCCCGCGCTCTACGAGCGCGCCCGCCGAGAGGGCGTCCCCATCCTGACGACGTACGGCCTGACGGAGGCGGGGTCGCAGGTGTCCACGCAGCGCCTCGCCGAACCGGCTCGGCGCACGGCGAGCGACAGCGGCGACCCGCTCGGGGGGACGCGCGTCTCCATCGAGCGTGGGCGCATCGTCGTGCGCGGGCCCACGTTGATGAGCGGCTACCTCGGCGCCCCGCCGATCCGCGGCGTCTTCGAGACGGAAGACGTGGGGCGCGTCGACGAGGAGGGCCGGCTCCACGTGCTCGGCCGCGCGGACGACATGATCGTCACGGGCGGAGAGAACGTCCACCCGCTCGAGGTCGAGCGCGCCCTCGCCTCGATCACGGGCGTGGAGGCCGCGCTCGTGTGCGGCATCCCCGACCCGACCTGGGGCGAGATCGTCGGCGCAGTGGTCGTCCTGACGGAGGGCGCGCGCCTCGAAGCGATCGACGAAGAGGCACGCTCCGCGCTGCCGAGCTTCCGCGTCCCGCGGCGATGGAAGCCCGTGCCGGCGCTGCCGATCGCGCCGAGCGGGAAGCCGGACCGGCGCGCGGCGCGCGCGCTCTTCACGCACGAAGTTGGTGCCTCGACCGGGCCGCACTAAGCTTCGCGCCCGTGCGCGTCCGCTCGAGCCTCGCGTTGATCGCCTGCCTCGCGGTGGGGTGCGAGCGCAAGGCCCCGCCGCCCGAGCCGACCGCCACGGCCACCGCGAACGCGACGCCCACCGCCAGCCCCGAGGAGCCCTCCGCCGAGCCCGTGCCGGAGCCGGAGCGGCCGCCGGTCGCGACGGCGCCTCCCCCTCCGCCGCGCAAGATCTGTCCCCCCGACATGGTGCTCGTCGAGCCCCACCCGCGCTCCGGCGGGCTCACGACGGCGCCCGCCTACTGCGTCGATCGCTACGAAGGCTCGGTGATCGACAAACCGACGAAGCGCCCCGCGTCGCCCTACTACCCGCCCGACTTCCTCCGATCCGCGATGTTCGAGAAGATCTGGAAGAAGACGATGGGCGGCGGCACCGCCCTCGAGAAGGGGATGCCGCTCCCGCCTCTCCCCGAGTGGGAGAAGTCGAAGTCGTTCGTCCCGATGGCGGTGTCGATCGCCGGCACCGTCCCGCAGGCCTACGCGAGCGAGGTCGACGCGAAGCACGCGTGCGAGAACGCCGGGAAGCGGCTCTGCACGATGAACGAATGGCGGTCGGCGTGCCGCGGCGAAGCCGACCGCGACTTCCCGTACGGCGACACGTACGAGGCCGGGAAATGCGTGATCTTCGGCCCCGCGCACCCGGGCGTGATCCTCTGGGACAACCCGAGCATCAACCACACCGATCCCCGGTTCAACCTGGTGAAGTTCAAGGGCAAGCCGCTCCTCCAGCGCACGGGCTCGACGACGACGTGCATCAGCCGATGGGGAGACGACGGCATCCACGACATGAACGGGAACATCGACGAGTGGGTCGATGATCCGAAGGGGATGTTCCTCGGAGGCTTCTACGCGCGCGGCAAGAAGGACGGCTGCATGTCCCGCGTGACGGCGCACCCGAACCTCTACAGCGACTACTCCACGGGCATCCGGTGTTGCCGCGACGTCGCCGAAGAGACCGCGGCGCCGCCCTCCGATTGAGCAATCTTGGGAGCGCCGCGCGCGCGCCGACACTAGAGTCGACGCCGTGAAACGCTCCCCGGTCTCTCGCGCGCGCCTCCTCGGTCTGATCGGCCTCTGCCTCGCGGCGTCGATCCCGCTCGCCGCGTCGGCGGCGCCTCTCAAGTCCCGGCTGCACGGGTCGGTCGCCACCATGCAGCGGCTCGTGCGGACCACGTCGCGCCTGCCGTCCGCGCTCCGGAGCGCGTCCGCCATGCCGGTGACGATCGCGTTCGACCACGACGCGGACGCGGCCGATCTCGCGGCGATCGAGGCGCTCGGCGGCTCCATCGCGAGGGAGGGAGGCGCGGTGCTCGGAGACGCGCGGACGATCGCGGCGCGCATCCCGGCGAGCGCGGCGGACGCGATCGGCGCGCTCCCTCACGTCGACCGCGTCGCGCTCGACGGGCCCGTGCTCCCGTCACCTCGACCGCTCGACCACACCACGCTCATCACGGGCGCTCAGGCGACCTGGGCGGATCTCTCGTCGCCGACGGCGCTGACGGGGCAGGGGATCACGATCTGCGACGTCGACAGCGGCATCGACGTGTTCCACCCGCTGTTCTTCCGGGCGGACGGGGGCTACTTCGCGTGGACGGACACGAACGGGGACGGCTCGTTCACCGTCGGCGTCGACACCGTGGACCTCGGCGCAGGCCCCGTGGTGCTCGGGCGCATCGAGGGCCTCGTGAGCGAATATTGGTCCGAGGATCCGCTCTTCGGCAGCGATGATCCGACGCTCGATCCGACGCTCGACTACCTCTACGCCGACACGAACGGGAACGGCGCGCGAGACGTCGGACCGGCGGCCGGGTTCACGGAGGCCGACCCGACGTACGGCGAGCGCTTGTTCGCGATCGACGACGTGAACGGCAACCGAAAGCTCGACGTCGGCGAGAAGCTGGTCGCGCTCGGCACCTCGAAGATCAAGTCGTTCCGGATCGACAACAAGACGTACCGGCGCGGGGACAACCTGATCAAGGCGCCCTGGACCCCGTCGATGCTCCACGGCACCGGCGCGGCCGGCATCCTCGCGGCCGGGACCCCCGGCCTCACGCGGCTCGTCGGCATGGCGCCCGGCGCAGACCTCGTGATGGCCACCGACACCGTCGGCCAAGCCGACTACCAGATGACGCAGTTCTGCATCAAAGAGGGCGCGCGCGTCGTCCTCCACGAGTACGCGCCGTGGGTCGGTTACCCGCTCGACGGCTCGACACCGACGGAGACGCTCATCGACTCGTCGAGCGCGAAGGGCGTGAGCCACGTGAACCCCGCGGGGAATCTCTCGGGGTCGAACAAGCTCTACAAGCACACCGTGCCCGCCGGCCAGGTCACGCACATCCCGGTCGACTTCCCGCAGCTCGGAGCCTATTTCCTCGGCTTCACGCTCATCTGGCGAGACCCGACGCGCGACCTCACGCTCGGGATCAAGCAGCCGAGCGGCGCCGTCGTGCCGGTCGACGCCACGCCCACGGGGACGCAGGTCGCGTTCGAGCCCGGCGTCTCGATGTACGCGTTCTCGGAGGACACGTCGCGCGGCACGCGCGCGATCATCGTCTACATCGTCTCGGACGCGCAGGGCGGCCCCGTGCCGAGCGCGGGCGACTACGAGCTCGTCGTGACGGATCCCGCGGCGCCGGGAGCCTCCGATCTCGATCTGATCGCCTACGTCGAGGACGACGTCAGCGGGTGGGGCACCGGCGCGGCGTTCACAGAGTTCACGAGCGAGGACCATTTGATCGGGTATCCAGGCACCGCGGATCACGGCATGCCGGTCGCCGCGTTCACCGCGCACGACTTCGAGGGGGCCACCGAGGGCGCGCGCGCGACCTACTCGGGGCGCGGCTTCCGGATCGACGGCACCAAGATCATGTGGATCAGCGGCCCCGACAACCCGATCAGCGCCGGCCACTTCGAGGATCGCGATCTCTCGTACATCGTCTTCGGCGGCACCTCGGGCGCGAGCCCGCACGTCGCGGGCGCCGCGGCGCTCGTGATCCAGCACGATCCGACGCTCACGGGCGACGGCGTGAAGGAGGCCATCCGCGCGGGAGCGACGACGGACGCGTTCACCGGCGCGGTGCCGAACGACGACTTCGGTTGGGGCAAGGTGAACGTCTACAAGAGCATCTTCGGCAAGGACGCGACCGGATCCGCGCCCACGTTGAAGGTCGACGACGTGACGATGGCGCCCGGCACGAAGACGATCGCGGTGACCGCGTCCGACCCGGATCAGGACGCGAGCACCCTCGAGCTCGCCATCGACCGCGACTACGACGGCGTCTACGACGAGACGACGCACCCCCCGAGCTTCGACGTCGCCTACGACGCGATCGGCACCTACTACCCGAAGCTGCGCGTGCGCGACGCGACCGGGCGGACGGCGTCCGCGGTGCTCACGGTGCACGTCGTCGAGGGCGGCGGAGGGGGCTCGGGCGGCGGAGGGGGCGCGCCCGACTCCCGGGGGATCAGCCTGGCGGGCGGAGCGTGCAACGCCTCGGGCGCCGCGGAGACGAGCGCGGAGGGTCTCGCCCTCGCGGCGCTCGGCGCCGCTGCCCTCCTCAGGCGGAGGCGTGCGCGATCCCTCGCGCGCCGAGCCGAGCCCACGAGCGACGACGAGCGATAGGCAGCAGCGACCCCTCCTCGGCCGCTGCCTGCCGAACGCCTCAGAAGCGGGCGGTGCCCGCGGAGCGTCGAGCGGTGCCACGTCGGCGCGCGCGTGCGACGCGACGAGCCCGAGCATCACGGCGACGGCCGAGACGACCTTGCCGCGCGCTCGCATCTCCCGCGGCGGGGTCGGACGCCCCGCGGATCCTTCCCAACCTCGAACGATCCGCTCGTGCGGGTAGCGCGCCCAATCCCGGATCGCGGTCCCCGCGGGGAGCACGAGGAGGAAGTACAGCACCCCGAGGCCCGCGCCGATCATGCTCACGACGCCGAAGGCTGGGGGCACGAGCGCCACCGCGGTGATGCCGCCGGCGACGCCGATCACCGCCGGCACGAACCCGAACAGGATCGTGCGCGCGCGCGCGCGGCACCAGGCGACCGGATCGAGCGTCGCGACGAGCCACGTCTCTTCGTCACCGTCGCTCGCCGCCACGCGCGCGATGTGGACCTCCGCCTGATCACCGATGTCTGCCGTCGCCTTGCGCACGAAGCCCTTCGCCTTGCGCGCGGCGGGGTACGCCTCGTCGAACGCCGCGTCCGTCGCCGGCGCGGCGGCAGCGCGCATCTCGGCCTCGGACACCCACACCATCGCGCGGGTCGTCTCGGGCACAGCGATCGCCTCTCCGTCACCGACGTCGACCTCACCCCCGTGGAGTCGGGAGGCGTACGCGCGGTCGTGCCACACGATGCTTTGGGTCGCCCCCGCGCCGTACCGGCCGATCTGCTCGACCGTGACGGACGCGACGCGGCCCCGAGCGACGCCTCGCCGCACCGTCGTCGCGAGGGCGCGCGCGAGCCGCCCGAGCGCGCGCACGCGTTGCAGCGCGGCGCCCGCGACGAGGAGCGTGTTCACCCAGAGGATCGAGAGGGCGAGCACGCCCATCCACTCGCGCGTGAGCATCGCGGATCAGGCTCGCTGCTCGTGGACCACCGCTTGATCGGACGCCGTCATCGCGGCGGCGAACGGAGGTGCGTCGGGCCGATCCTGGAAGCCGCCGAGCTCCGCGGCGATCGCCGCTTCGGCGCGGCGCTCGTCGCGCGAAGCGAGCGGAGCGGCGGCGACCGCCTTCTCCGCGGCGGCGACGTTCTTCTTCGACGGCCGATAGAGGCCGAAGAGGTACGTGCGAAGCAGGTAGCCGACCATGCTGCGTTCGTCGAGAGACGGGTCGATCCGCGGCTTCACCTCGCGCTCGTGCTCGCGATCCAGCACGGACCAATGCAGGCCCGCGCGGTTGTGGTGGATCGTGTGGTAGCCGTTGTTCATCATGATCCAGTTGAACGCGCGCCCCACGAAGTTCCGGGAGTGGTTCCACTCGCTCGTCGTGTCGCAGCCGTCGTGCTGGATGATGTTGATGCGGAGGATGCCCCTCGCTCCGTAGAGCTGCGGGAGCAGGATGAAGAAGATCGTCGTCCAGAAGTCGAACACCAGCAGCACGCCCGTGAGACCGAACGCGAACGCGTTGTCGTAGAGGTACTGGCGCTTGAACTCCGCGCGCCCCCCGACCGCGGCCCACCGCTGGACGCCGCCGAACGTGTTGGGCCCCGCGACGTTCGGGAAGTGGATGAGGTTCAGCGCGTGCCACCGGAACGTCGTGTTGTCGGGGGCGGCCCAGTCGGGCTGCCCGTCGTCGTCGAAGTGGTGGTGCACGAGGTTGTGCGCCGGGATGTTCACGGTCGCTGGATAGAGCGCGCCGAACGACAGCACCCGACGGAACGCGTGGTTCAACCAGCGCGCCTTGAAGACGCCCTGGTGCATGTGGTTGTGGATGACCACCGCGTTCAAAAAGCTGAAGTAGCAGGCCGCCGCGAAGAACCCGATGTTCCGGCACCAGGGGACGAAGTACATCGACCCGAGCAGGCCCCAATACACCGCGACGACGCCGATCTGACGCCACTCCGCGGGGTGCTTCACGAGCCATGGCTCCGCGCGCGCCCCCGTGGGAGCGCCAACCCCAGCCCCTGCGACCGCACCAACCCCGCCGCCGCTCACGCCGATCGTCTCCTCATGACCCAAACCCCGCCGCTCGACCGCGCCTCATACCGAGAACGCCCGCACGTGGCAACTCGCGCGCCAGAGTCCGACGCACGTCGGAGAGGGCGAGAAAGCGGCGCCGGAAGCGCGAGGCCTGCGCCTCGGTTCGAAAAGGCGCAAACCACGCGCCCAGCGAGCTCAGGAGCGCGGCGTGTGAACCTCCCCGGGCTCGGGTGGAGCGGCGCGCTCTCGCCGGCTAGCACGCTACTTGCCGGACGAGCGAGCCGTCGAGGGCTGTGGGGGGCGGCTCACGGACACGCGCGGCCGCTTCACGACGGTTCGTGAAGCGTTCGCGCGGCGCTCACGCGGCTCCCGAACAGTTTACTCGGCGTGACGAGTGGGTTATCGGGTGCCGATTCTGGGGAGGCCAAACAGGTGACAGCTCTGCTCTCGACGTTCACTACGCTGCCCTTCGCGCAGCTCCGTCGGAACCGCTACTTTTACTTCTACTACGACGGCTTCTACGCACTCCTCTGCGTAGGCGCGATCGCAGCGTGTCACCTGACGGGGTACACGGGGATCATCCACGACTGGCGCTGGGAGTACCTCGCGATCTTCCCGCTGTTCCTCTACGTGGGGATCCTCGCGAACGTGTTCGTCCACGTCTGCACGCACAACAGCCTGCCTCGACCGTGGAACCGGCTCGTCGGCGAGATCTGCGGCATGGTCGTCCTCACCCGGTTCGCGTCCTGGGAGGTGCTGCATCAGCGGCACCACCGGTACTCGGACGACGTGGTGAGGGATCCGCACCCCGTCGATCCGTCGTACCTGAAGTTCGTCCTCCACCACATCACGAGCCTCGAGCCGCAGCTCCACCAGGCCGTGTTCGACCTCTACGGCGACACCCCGGAGAACCGACGGATCGAGAAGATCCGGAGCGTCGTGAGCTTCCTCACTGGGCTCCTCCTCATCACGACCTGGTACACCGTCCTCGGCACCTACGCGTTCCTCGCGTTCTACTTGCCGGGGCTCGTCGTCGGCATCCTGCACCTCGTGCACTTCAACTGGAGCACGCACAACGCGTTCTCACCGACGCGCGACTTCAAGCCCGTGAACCTGAACCACGGGTTCTACAAGATCGGGAACAAGCTCTTCTTCGGCATCTACATGCACGCGAACCACCACAAGCGCGCGAATGTGCTGAACCCCGCGACCGTGACGCCCTCCCTCCCCATCACGGCGCCCCCGACGAAGGCCGCGATCCTCGCGGCGAAAGTCGCGCGCGAAGAGGCCTCGAAGGCGAAGCCGATCGACGATCTCCCGAAGGCCGCCTGAACACGAGCGTCCGCCACGCCGCGCGTGGCTCGCCCCCCCGAAGAGCCGCCCCCGCCATCGTGGGGGCGGCTTTCTGCTGCGCTACTTCTTGGGTGGAGCGGAGGCGCTCGGACGAGCGGACGCGCTCGAGGAAGCGGCGGGCGGCGGGACGTCCATGTCGACGACGACCTCGACGATCCCGGCGTCCTTCAAGGCCTCGAGGATGCTCTGAACGCGCTTCGTCGTGGCCTTCTTGTCGGAGTGGACGCGGGCGGACGCCTCTTTGTTCTTGGCGAGTGCATCCGCCGCGATCGGCTTCAGGTCCTCGAGCTTCTCGATCTTTTGGTCGCCGAAGCGGAGCACGTCGTGGCTGTCGACCCAGAGCTCGACGACGACGGGCTCGGGGGGAGGCGCAGATGCGGAGGCGGTGGGAGGAGGAGGCGGCGGCTCGGCGGAGACGGTCGCGCTCGGCGGTGGAGGCTCGGGAGCGGGCGGCGCGTCCGCAGCCCAGCACTCGGGCTCGGGTAGGTTGTCCGGGAACGGAATCGTCCGGCTCGCCTCGTCCCCCCGCTTCGTCGTGAGCTTGGTCGTCGCGAACGGCTTGGTCTCGGCGCACTGGAAGCTCGCGCCTTGGGCGGGCGCCGCGGCCTCCTTCTCCTTGGCGGCCCACGCCGCGGCCTCGATGGGCGCCTTCTCGTTCGGACACTGCGTCCACTCGACCGTGTATTCGGCGTTCGTGTCGGGAAGCAGGAACAGGGTCGGCCTCGCGCCCTTCGCGTTCAGCCCGTACAGGGTGGTGATGACGACGGGGGAGCTGCCGTCCTTGACGGTCATCGTCACGGGCCTCTTGAGCGCCCCGTGCATCCGCGTCTTGCGTGGGCCGAGCTGAAAATCAGGGCAGATCGGCTCGTTCGAGACGGACGAGCGCGAGGGCGGCCCGGCGCAGGCGATCACGATCAGGGCGAGCGAGGCGGTGGCGGTGCCAGCGAGGAGCTTCTTCATCGAGGTCTCGAGCGAGAGGGCGCGGCGGCGTTCGTCCGCGGCGAGTGGACATTCGTGGAGGGGGAGGGCCCGGTCAAGCTTTGGCGGCCCTCGCCCGTGCTGGAGCCTTCGCCTTCGCGGGCGCCCGTGGTGCGGTGGTCTTGCCCATCTCGAGAATTCGCATGAAGTGGTCTCCCGAGACGGGCACGACGCTCAAGCGGGAACGCCGGAGCAGCGCGATGTCCACGAGCGCCGGATCGCCGCGGATCTGGTCGAGCGAGACCGGAGACTTCATCTGCTTCACTGGAGCGAAGTCGACCACGGACCAATCCTCGTCCGCCGGGGCCGTGGGATCGGGGTAGGCCTCGGTGACGACCCGAACGATCCCGACGACTTCGCGCCCTTCGTTCGAGTGATAGTAGAGCGCGAGCTCCCCCGCCTTCATCGCGCGGAGGGCGTTGCGCGCCTCGAAGTTTCGGACCCCGTCCCAGCGCGTCTTCCCGTCGCGCACGAGGTCCGCGTACGAGTACTTGAACGGCTCGCTCTTCACGAGCCAGTAGCGCGCCGTCCCCGACGTCGCGTCGCTGCGGGGCGCCGTCTTGGGCGCCGTCGCCGTCTTGGGGGCTGAGGCCGAGCGCGCCGCGGGCGCTTCTTTCAGCCTCGTCTCCGCGGATTTGGGGGTGGGCACGGCGAGACCATACTTTGTTTTTCCCACGCCCTGTCACACAACCGACCGCGAGGCCGATACGCTAATCGGTGAGCACCGTCATGGCGGAATCAAGTCAGCGCGCCGAGGGCGCTCGATCGGCTCCATCGGCGGATCCGCGCCCCTCGCAGACCGCGAAAGTCCTCTTGGGGAAGCCGGAGACACGGCGCTTCCTGATGGACTTCGTGAAGCGGCGCGTGCCCGAGGCGCACGTCGACGACGTCGTGCAGACGGTGCTCATCAGCGCGCTCGAGTCTCCGAGCACGCCCACCACGGAGCCCGAGCTCCGGCGCTGGTTGACGGGTGTCGCGAAGCACAAGATCGCGGACCAGCACCGGAAGGGGGGGCGAGAGCAGCCCACCGAGCTACCGGACATCGAGGCGAACCCGCCGCCGGTCGAAGAGCGCTCGCTCGCTCGCTGGGCCGAGGGCCGAGCCATCGCCTCGAAGGACGCCGCGCGCACGCTCCGGTGGATGGCCCGGGAGGGGGAGGGCGAGAAGCTCGAGCAGATCGCGGTCGAGGAGAACGTCGAACCCGCGGCCGTCCGCCAGCGCGTGTCCCGCATGCGCCGCTGGATGAAGGAGCAATGGGCGCTCGAGCTCGCGCTCGTCGCCGCCCTCGCGCTCGTCGGCGTGATGGTGTGGCAGGCGCTGCGGACCGAACCCAAGCGCGACGACGTGCCGCGGGCCGAGACCCCGCGAGAGCGAGCGCGGGACATCCGACAGACGGGGCTCCGCGCGTGCGAGGCCAAGGCGTTCGAGGAGTGCTTGCGCGAGCTCGACCGCGCCCGCGAGATCGATCCGGACGGGGATCGTGCGCCCGAGGTGCAAGGCGCGCGCAAGGCGGCGGGAGACGCCCTCCAGATCCAGCCGAAGAGCTCGGACAGGCTACCCGCACCCGAGCAGCAGCGCGATCCCGCGCCGAGCTCGAGCGCGCTCGCGGATGGCAACGACCCCGTCCCCGCGACTCCGTCCGCCACACCGAGCGCCGTCGCGCCGCCGCTCCCGCCCACCCCGCAATCGACCGCGAAGCCGACACCGACGAGCGTCCAGCAGAAGACGTCGACGCCCAAGAAGCCCGCCGAGACGAACGGCCCACCCGAGACGAACGTCACGGGCGGCCCGTCGGCTCAGACGAACGCTCCGCCGGCCCCGCAACAGATGACCCCGTCGATGCCGCCGCAGACGCAGCAGGCGCCGCAGATGTTCCAGACCAAGTCGGCCAAGCCGTAAGCGGGGACGCGCCCGCTCAGGGCGAGGGCTGGATCAGCGCAACGATCGCGTCGGCCGCCGCCTTCTTGAGCGCGTCGTCCGGCTTGCCCGCCTTCCGCAGCCCCTCGAGGAGCTTGCAGATCGGCGCGCGCTCCGGGGGCGGGACGCCCCCGCAAATGAGATCGAACGACGGGGCAGTCGCGTCGAGCCGCACGGCATCGCCGTGGAGAATCGTCGCCGCGTGGTCGAGCACGAGCCCGGCGAACAGGGACTCGGGCGCGCGCGCCTCCCACCGATCCAGGAAGCCGGGCTTGAGGGCGATCGCCTCGAGCGGCTCCCAGCTGCCCACCTTCACGCTGGCTCCCGCGGAGAACAGCACGAGGTTGACGGAGCGCGTCGGATCGCCGACGAGCACGAGATCGTCGTCAAGCGCGGACAGCGCCTGCGCGAGATCCGCGGGCGCGGCGCCCGTCGAGCAGTTCACGAGCACGGTCTCGAGGTCGGCGCGGAGGGAGGGGACTGCCTTCAGCGTCGCGACGAGCGCCGTGAGTCGATCGATGACGCCCTGCGAGCAGTGATCGTCGCGCCGGAAGCGCGTCAGCATGACCGACGCGTCGTACGGGCGCTGACTCGCGACGAGCACGTCGACGGCGTCGAGGTAGCGATCCGGATCGTACACGCGCTTGTCCGCGGCCTCGAGGAACGCATCGATCTTCGCGGTGTCCGGGCACTCCTTCTTCTGCGCGAGCTTCGGCATCGAGGGCAGCGCGTCGGCGACGCGGAGCGCGATCGCGTGGGCGTACTCGGAGCACGTCGGCGCCACGGTGGACGCCTTCTTCCCCTTCATGCACGGCAGGTGCGCGGCGAGGAGCGGGAGCGTCTTCTTCGCCTCCGCGATGACGGGCGCCGCGTCCGCCACGCCCGCGAGCCCGAAGGGCGGAGGTTCGAGCAGCCCCGCGAGGGTCTCCTCGTCGTCGCTCGCGTCGAGCGCTTGCTTCACGAGCGCGAAGAGATCGCCCGCGAGGAACGGCCGATCCTTCTTGGCGGCGAGCTCGCCGAGCACCATCAGGATGCCGGCGCTGTCACGCGCCCACCGCGAGGGATCGTCGGTCACGCCCGACCGAGAGAGCCAGCTCGGAGCGTGGAGCAAGCTGACGACGCGCGCGGCGTCGAGGTCCGCGGCGCCGAGGTCCCCGTCGAGGAAGTCGAACACCGCGAGGATCGCGAGCGTGTGCACGTAGTACTTCGCCGCCTCGTCGAGCGACTCCTTGGAGTCGGGCGCGGAGACGAACTTGTCCAGGCTGAGCACGGGCTCACCGTCGGTCTTCGCGCCCGCGCCGATCGCGAACGCGTTCGCGCTGCCCACCATGCCTTGCGCGAGCCCCACCTCCACGGAGAGGGAGAGCGCGCGGGAGCGCGTCTCCTGCTTGAACACGTAGCGGTAGCGGGGGAGCGCGAACCCCTTGTGCATGAGCGCGGTGAGGACGGCGTCGAGGCTCTTGCGCGCCTCCGCGCGCTTGCCCGCTCGAAAGTCCTGGATCGCCGTGAGGACCTGGCTCACTTCGTCGACGCTCCCGATCGCGCACTTCGCTCCGATCGCCGCCGAGAGGTCCTTCTTGAACGCGGTGGTGTCCGCCTGCGCGCCGTCGCGCACGTTCGCGACCGCGCGCCAGAGCTGCATCACCCACGCGACCGAGCCGCCCTGGGTCTCCGCGAGCTCCGCCGCCTCCGCGGCCGGCGGCGCGCCTCTCGCCGCGGAGACGACGAGCGAGCCGAGGAGGATCATGTCGCCCTCGTCCGTCTTCTTCTGCCCGTAGAGCGAGCGCGCGACCTTCGCGAGCGCGCCGATCAGGTCCTCGGACTTCGCGTCGGGGCCGCTCGGGAGCAGCATCGAGAGCAGCACGGCCCCTTCGATCCCCGCGCCCTCGCCGCCCTTGAGGAACGCCCCGAGCCCCCCGAGGAGCGTCCGGATGTCGAACGCGGCCGAGCTCGACGAGGGCGCTCCCTTCGTGGGCGTCGCGGTCGCGAAGTAGCCGCGACCGAGCTCGCCGTAGCCGCGGAGGAGCGAGTATGCGCCCGCGATCGCGTTCGCGAGTCCCGGCTCGCCGATCCATTCGTCGAGCGCGGCGTGGAGGATCGCCTTCGCGTCGTCGCCCGAGATCGCAAACGCGTGAGCGTGCTCGCCGTTGTCGTCGATGGCGTCGATGACGTCCGAGATCGCGAGGACCACCAGCTTGAGCCGCCGCGCGCGCGGAGAGCCGGGCGACTTCCACGCGGGGTTCGCCGTGACCTTGTTGCGGATGTCGCGCAGCGGGGGCAGCGCGTTCTTCGTGCGCGGACCGAGCGGGGTCGTGTCGTTCGGGCAGCCCGCGTCGGTCGGCGCGGTCGGCGTCGTTTGCAGCTTCTCCGCGAGCGTGTTCGCGAGCGTCGTCAGGGAGGCGTCGCAGAGCTCCCCCACGTCCCGGACGAACGTCTCGTCCCCCGCGGCCGTGGAGGCCGCGCCGAGCTCGGCGATGGCCTTCTCGAGCGCGGCCTTCGCCGTCGCGCGCTCGGGCCGCATCGTGTTCGGCTTCGGCTGCGCGGGGCCGAGCTCACCGCGGAGCCCGAGCGTCACGTAGCGCGCGACAGCGCCGATGAGGTGGGCCGCCGCGGGCTGCGCGATCGCGGGGTCTCCCTCGAGCGCCCGGGTGATCTCGGCGGCGGTCTGACCGACGTTCGGGGCCTGATCGAACACGAGCCGGTACGCCCCGTCGATCCCGAAGAGGAGGGCGACGCCCCAACCCGTCTCGGTCGCGAACTCGCCCTTGAGCTTCGCCGCGAACACGCTCTGGAGCGCGCCGAGGTGCGCCGCGCGCAGATCGCCCGGGAGGTCGAAGCCCGTGAGGACGCTCGTGAACAGCGCGAGGAGCGTGTCGCCCGCGTCCTTCGCCTGACCGAGGCCCCCCTTCGCGATCGCCTGCGCCAGATCGAGCGTCGCCTTGCGCAGGTCGGGATCGAGCATGTTTCCCGGGGCGATGAGGAACGGCATCTGCGCGAGGCCGACGCGCCCGGGCCGCGCGCCCGCGAGCTTCGCGAGCGCGTTCGCGTGCTTCGTCGCGAGGTTCGCGACGATCCGGTGCGCCTCGCTCCCGCTCGGGACGATGCCGGCGCTCGCGCCGCGCTCCATCACGAGGCGCGCCGCGAAGAGGTACGTCGTGTCCGTGGCGGACACCGTCTTCACGAACTTGGTGTAGGCCGGGTACCAAGTCTCGAGGGGAACGCGCTCCATCGCGTCGCGCGCCATCGTCGGGAGGAGCGCGCGCGACACGAGCCCGGCGAACACCAGATCCTCGACGCGCTCGATCGGTGGCGGGAGCCGGTACCCGCAGGGGGGGTTCGTGGCGAAGACCGAGGTGATCGCGTCGCGGCGGTCCGCGGGGAACGCGGAGAGGATGCGCGCGCTCCGGCGGCTCCACTCGCCCTCGGTCGGATCGACCCGCACGCGAAGAAGATCGTAGTAGGTCGTCTCGAGGTCGTTCGGCTCCGGCGGGGGGCCGGGGCGCTCCGGGGGCGGCCCCGACCCGATGCGGATCTCGCTGAGCGAGACGAACGCGGAGAAGATGCGCGCGCGGAGGGACGCGGCCGCGTAGCCCGGGTGCGCCGCCGAGTACGCGTCGATCGCGTCGATCGCGTCCGCGAGCGCGACGTAGTCGAACGCCGCGCCCGCCGCGGCGGCCTTGGTGAGGTTCGCCTCGAGCTCTGCTTCGGCGTCCACCTCGGTCGTGTCTCCCCCGATCGATATCGCCGGGAGCCCGGCGCCGAGCGGGGCCAACGCGTCCGCGGGATAGGCGCGAAGGGCCGTGCCATCCGCGAGCCTCGCGACGACGAGCGACGCGCCGGCCGTCTTCCCGAGGGCGAGCAGGAGGCGCGCGGACGCGAGCGGCGTGTCGGCGAGCGACCCATCGACCGAGAGCACGGTGACCTGCTTCGCGTCGACGCGCGCGCCGCCGACCCCGATCGCGAAGGCCTTGGCGGTCGAGCCGTCCATCGCGTCCAGCAGCTTCGACAGCGCCTCGTCCCCCGACTTCGCACGGGCTCCTGCGTACGCGCGCACCGCCGCAGCAGGGTCTTCGTGCGCGTCGAGCGCGTCGTCGATCGCCTTGACGCAGATGGAGAGGGCGGTCGCGTCGCACGCGCCCTCCGTCTTCTGCGGTGCCTTCGGGGGCGTCGGCCCACCGGTGCACCCGATCGCAATGGCCGCCACCGAGGCGACCGTCAGCGTGAGCCGCAGAACCCAAGACCTCTTCGACATGATGCGTGGAGGTTAGCCCGAGTCGCGCACGAGGCTGAGCACGGGAAATGGGGCTCGGATCGGGCCGGTGCTGCAGACGTAGGCGTCGACGCCATTTCCCGCGTCGTCAGCGCCACGAAGGGCTCCTGATCGACGTCACACGGGTCGGGCATGTCCGCGACGTGGCGCTCGGCACACGTGCCATCGCCACCCGAGTCCGACGGGACTTCGTGCGCGGAGCAGATCCGGCACGTGTCGCTGAACGTCAGCCCGACGCCGCCCTCGGCTTCACGAGTCAGGTTCCAATCCGCGAGGCCGAAGCTCTCTCAAACTTTCTCCGATCAGGATCGCGAGCACCAGGACAGCGAGAGGGCGCGGGACACCCGTTGGATCGTTGGCTTCGTCGTGTCCCTGGTCGCGCTCGACGCACCGGATGAACACCGGGTCGGTCTGCGCGACCTCCGTTGCAAAACCGACGCCGGGCGTTCGATTCATGATGTACCTTCACCGCGATGAGCGACGCCAAGCGCCCTCGGATCGCCCTCGCGCTGACGATCCTAGCGGCGGTCTTCGTCGGCCTCTTCGTCGAGGGATGCACCGGTTGCTCGGCCGCGCAGGACGGGAAGCCCTACTACGGGACCACGTCTCGGCACGGCAAGGACGTGCACACGTTCTACGTGAACGCGGGCGGTGAGCCCGAGTACATCGACCCGGGGATGCTGCACGACACCGCGAGCGAAGCGCTCGTGAACAGCCTGTTCGAGGGCCTCGCGACCTACGGCCCGGACGCCCTGCCGAGGCCGGCCGTCGCCGATCGCTGGGACGAGTCCCCCGACCATCGGCTCTTTCGGTTCCACCTCCGCCCGGACGCGAAATGGACGGACGGCAAACAGGTGACGGCGCACGACTTCGTGTACGCGTGGAAGCGCGTCCTCCAGCCGACGACGGCGTCCCAGTCCGCGAGCAACCTCTACGCGATCCTCAACGCGGAGCCCTTCAACCTCGGAAAGCTGAAGACGACGAAGGCGAAGACCACGGTCACGCGCGCGCCGAGCGCCGACGCGGAGAAGGTCGGCGAGCTCGAGCCCGCCGAGCCCCTCGACGTGCTCATCCGCTCCCCGATGACGGTCGCGAGCGCCGTCGTCCCCTGGACGACGTCGCCCGACGCGAAGGTCCTCCTCTACGATCCCGCGGATCCCAAGGCGGACACGCCGGAGCGGATGCGCGTCGACGGGGCGGATCGCGAGATCACGCCGGACGCCGGCTGGAGCGGCAAGGTCGTGCGCGTGCTCGCGCGGCTCGGCCCCGTCACCTGCAACGACGAGGCGGACTTCTTCTACGAGATCGCAGACGGCGATCGGAAGGCCGTGCTGCCGGGCTGCGCGCTCGCGGACGCCGCGAAGGAGAAGAACGGGTTCCTGCTCGTTTCGAAGCACCTGCGCCTGCCGACGTACAGCGCCGCGTCCGCCGGTCCGGACGCGCCACCCGATCCGATCGGGTTCGTGCCCGAAGGCGACCTCGAGAGCGATCCGAGCGTCGTCGGCGTCCGCGCGGTCGACGACCAGACGCTGGAGGTCGAGCTCAAGTCGCCGACGCCGTACTTCATCGACCTCTGCTGCCACGCGACGCTCTTCCCCGTCCGCGAGGACGTGATCGAGAAGTGGGCGAAGCAGGGCAAGGAGGATCTGTGGACGCGCCCCGAGAACATCGTCTCGAACGGCCCATACATGCTCGAACAGTGGAAATTTCGCTACGAGATCACGATGAAGCGGAACCCCCACTACTACGACCGGGACAAGCTCAAGATCCACGACATCGTGTGGCTCGAGGTCGAGGAGTACACCGCGACCATGAACCTCTACGAGGCCGGTGAGATCGACTACATCGGTGACTCGCTGACGCTCCCGCCCGACTCGCTCCGGTACCTCCCGAAGAAGAAGGACTTCCAGCGGACGGACTACCTCGGCACGTACTGGTACGAGTTCAACACCAAGACGCCGCCGACGGACAACGTGCTCGTGCGCCGCGCGTTGAACCTCGCGGTCGACAAGCAACTGCTCGTCGACAAGGTACTCCTCGCGGGCCAGCAACCGGCGACGCACTACGTCCCCGACTTCATCTCGCTGGGCTACGACAAGGCGGTCGCCGACCTCAAGGAGAAGGGCGCCGACCCCTTCGACAGCCCCGAGACACGGTACAACCCCGAGCGGGCGCGCGAACTGCTGAAGCAGGCAGGCTACGCGGTCGTCCCGGACGGGGACGGCTTCCGCGCGGACGGGTTCCCTCCGCTCGAGCTCCTCTACAACACGAGCGAGGGGCACAAGAAGCTCGCGGTCGCGATCCAGGATCAGTGGAAGCGGAACCTCGGCGTGAGCGTGACCCTCCGCAATGAGGAGTGGAAGGTCATGCTCAAGACCGTGCGCGATCGGAACTTCCAGGTCGTGCGGTTCGGCTGGATCGCCGACTACAACCACGCGCGAACGTTCCTCGACACGTTCCTCTCGTACACGCCCAACAACCGGACGGGGTGGGGGAGCCCGCGCTTCGACGAGCTCATGAAGCAGGCCGAGGAGACGAGCAGCAACGACGAGGCGATCCGCCTCTACCGCGAGGCCGAGCAGATCGCCGTCGACGCGATGCCCAAGCTGCCCCTGTATTTCTACACGAAGGTCACGCTCAAGAAGCCCTACGTGAAGGGCTTCCACTTCAACACGCGGAACCTCCAGCTCATCAAGTACATGTGGATCGATCCGGACTGGGAGAAGCGGCCCGACGACAACGAGGTCGCGTACCCGCTCGCCGAGTTCCCCGCGCCCGGAGTGTTCTAGGCGATGCTCACGTACATCGGCCGGCGCTTGCTCGGCATCCTCCCCACGCTGCTCGTCGTCGGGACCGTCGTCTTCTTCCTCGTGCGCGCCGCGCCCGGCGGACCGTTCGACGTGGACCGCGCGCCGCCCGCGGAGATGCGGGCGATGATCGAGAAGAAGTACCACCTCTCCGATCCGCTCCTCACGCAGTACAAGGACTGGCTCGGGAACATCGTCCTCCACGGCGATCTCGGGCCGACCTGGAAGTACCCGAACCGCTCGGTGAACGAGATCATCGGCCTCACCCTGCCGGTGTCGATGCAGCTCGGCGTCTTCGCGATGCTGCTCGCGCTCCTGATCGGGATCCCGCTCGGCGTCATCGGCGCGATACGCCAGAACACATGGAAGGACGCGGTGGCGATGGGCGCCGCGATGATCGGCGTCAGCATCCCGCGGTTCGTGACCGCGGCGTTCTTGATCCTGATCTTCGCGCTGAAGCTCTACTGGCTGCCGGTCGCGCGCTGGGAGACGTGGCGCCACATGATCATGCCCGTCATCTGCGCCGCGGCGCCGATGGCGGCGTACATCGCGCGCCTCACGCGGGGCGGGATGCTCGAGGTCATCCGCTCGGACTTCATCCGGACCGCGCGCGCGAAGGGCGTCAGCGAGCGGGACGTGATCCTGAAGCACGCGCTCCGGGGCGGGCTCTTGCCCGTCGTGAGCTTCCTCGGCCCCGGCTTCTCCGGGCTGCTCGTGGGGTCGCTCGTGGTCGAGAAGATCTTCAACATCCCCGGGATGGGGCGGTACTTCGTCGAGGCGGCGCTGAACCGCGACTACAACCTGATCGCGGGGATGTCGCTGACGTACGGCGCGCTCCTCATCACGTTCAACGCGGTCGTCGACATCGCCTACAAGTTCCTCGACCCGCGGGTGGAGCTCAAATGAGCGCGACCGACGCACCCAAGAGCCTCCGGGATCTCCGGTCGCTCGAGAAGGGATCGAGCCTCTGGGCGGACGCGTGGAAGCGCCTGCGGAAGAACCGCGTCGCCGTCGTGTCGGGCGTCCTGCTCGTCGTGATGCTCCTCGTGTGCATCCTCCACCCGATGTTCTCCTCGTACGCGTACGACAAGGCGGACCTCAAGCTTGGGCCGACGCCGCCGTCGAGCGCGCACTGGCTGGGCACCGACACGCTCGGCAGGGATCTGCTCGCGCGCCTGACGTTCGGGGGGCGCATCTCGTTCGCGGTCGGCGTCATCTCGACGATCGTGAGCTTCACGATCGGCGTGGCCTGGGGCGGGATCGCGGGGTACTTCGGCGGGCGAGTCGACGCGCTCATGATGCGCATCGTCGACGTGCTCTACACGTTGCCGCTCCTCATCCTGGTCATCCTCTTGATGGTCTTCTTCGGGAACGACAAGTCGTCGATGTTCAAGGCGTTCACGTGGTTCGTGGGCCTCTTCAGCGACCACCCGAAGGATCCGAAGTACTTCCCGATCTTCCAGATCACGCTCGTGTTCTTCGCGATCGGGATGATCTCCTGGCTGACGATGGCGCGCATCGTCCGCGGCCAGGTCATCGCGCTGCGCGGGCAGCTCTTCGTGGAGGCCGCGAAGTCGATCGGCGTCGGAGACTTCGCGATCGTGTTCCGCCACCTCGTGCCGAACGCGCTCGGCCCCATCATCGTCTACACGACGCTCACGATCCCCGAGGTCATGCTCACGGAGGCGTTCCTGAGCTTCCTCGGCCTCGGCACCCAAGAGCCGCTGTCGAGCTGGGGGCAGCTCGCGTCGAACGGCGCGGACACCATGAGCTTCTATCCGTGGCTCCTCACCGGGCCCGCGGTCGCGCTCGCGATCACGCTGTTCTGCTTCAACTTCCTCGGAGACGGCCTCCGCGACGCGCTGGATCCGCGCATCCGGAAGGAGGGCTGATGTCGGTCCTCGAGGTGAAGGGATTGAAGACGCACTTCTTCACGGAGGAGGGCGTCGTGAAGGCGGTGGACGGGATCTCGATCCGCATCGCGTCGGGCGAGGTGCTCGGCGTCGTCGGCGAGAGCGGCTCGGGCAAGAGCGTGATGAGCCTGTCGATCCTCCGGCTCATCCCGGATCCGCCGGGCCGGATCGTGGCAGGCGAGATCCTCCTCCACTCCGCGAAGCTCGCGGGGACGGTGGGCGGGTCGGTGGACCTCGTGAAGGCGAGCGAGAAGGAGATGCAGAAGGTCCGCGGGGATCGCGTCGCGATGATCTTCCAGGACCCGATGACCTCGCTCAACCCGTACATGACCGTCGGCAAGCAGCTCGTGGAGGTGCTCGAGCTCCACCGCGACATGCGCGGGCGCGAGGCCCGGAAGAAGGCGGAGGCGATGCTCGCGTCCGTGGGTATCCCGGATCCGTCGCGGCGGTTCGACGACTACCCGCACCAGCTCTCGGGCGGCATGCGCCAACGCGTCATGATCGCGATGGCGCTCCTCTGCGATCCCGAGCTCCTCATCGCCGACGAGCCGACGACCGCGCTCGACGTCACCATTCAGGCGCAGATCCTCGAGCTCATCCGGGAGCGCCAGATCGCGACGGGCTCCGCGGTCATCCTCATCACGCACGACCTCGGCGTCGTCGCGCGGCTCGCGGATCGCGTCGCCGTGATGTACGCGGGGCGCATCGTGGAGGAGGGCCCTGCGGCCGAGATCTTCCACAACCCGCAGCACCCCTACACGGTGGGGCTCGCGCGCTCGATCCCCCGCCTCGATCACGATCGCAGCGAGCGGCTCGTCCCGATCGCGGGGATGCCGCCGTCGCTCGCGAAGCTCCCGAGCGGGTGCCCGTTCCGCGTGCGCTGCCCGGCCGCGAAGGGCGTCTGCGCGGAGACGTACCCCGAGCGACGGCTCGCGGGCGGGGTCGCCGAGTCCAGCGAGGGGGGCGATTCGGAGCACGCGGTCTGGTGTCACGAGACGGATCTCGCGAAGGTCCGCTCGAAGCCGTCGGGCGATCTCGCGAGGAGCGCGGAGTGAGCGTCCTTCACGTCAACGATCTCAAGGTTCACTTCCCGATTCGCCGCGGGCTGCTCCAGCGCAAGGTGGGGACGGTGAAGGCGGTGGACGGCGTCAGCTTCGACGTCGCCGAGGGCCAGACGCTCGGGCTCGTCGGCGAGTCGGGGTGCGGCAAGTCGACCACGGGGCGCGCGATCCTCCGGCTCATCCCGCCGACGAGCGGAGAGGTCGCCGTGAACGGCCGCACGGTCACCCGGACGGTGGATGGGGTCGCCCGCTCCGCGCTCTCCGAGGGCGAGTTGATGGCTGCGCGGCGCGAGATGCAGATGGTCTTCCAGGATCCGTACGCGAGCCTCGATCCGCGCCAGACGATCTTCGACATCCTCGCCGAGCCGATGCGCGTGCACGGGGTCGCCAAGAAGAAGGATGACCTCGTCGATCGCGTGGTCTCCGTGATGGCGGAGACGGGCCTCACGCCGGCCTACATGCGGCGGTACCCCCACGAGTTCTCGGGCGGGCAGAAGCAGCGGATCGGAATCGCGCGCGCGATCGCGCTCCGGCCGAAGCTCGTCGTGCTGGACGAGCCCGTGAGCGCGCTCGACGTCTCGATCCAAGCGCAGATCATCAACCTCCTCATCGATCTCCGGGAGAAGCTCGCGCTCACGTACGTCTTCATCGCGCACGATCTCGCGGTGGTGCGGCACATCAGCCATGCCGTCGCGGTCATGTACCTCGGCCGCATCGTGGAGCACGCAGAGACCGAGTCCCTCTTCGCGAAGCCGCGGCACCCGTACACGAAGGCGCTCCTCTCCGCGATCCCCATCCCGGATCCGCGCATCGAGCGGACGCGCAAGCGACTCACGCTCGTCGGCGAAGTGCCGAGCCCGATCGATCCGCCTTCGGGCTGCACGTTCCACACGCGCTGCCCGGACGCGATCGAGCGGTGCAGCCAGGAGTCACCGGCGCTCGTCGACAAAGGAGGCGGCCACAAGGTCGCCTGCCACCTCGTCACCGCTGAAGCGCCGACGAGCGCCGACGCTGCCTCGTAGCGGGCAGAGCAATCCACAGAGACGCTGGGAGCGCCCGGGGGGAGGACTGCTCGTGTCCCGTCCTTGGCGGTTCCTCTGCCTCCGCGGATCCATCAGGAAGGCCGGTGCGCCGCGTAGATGCGATCGCGGAAGGCGAGCGCGCGCGGGTAGGCCGCTGCGAGCTTCTCCTCGGTCCACACGCGTCGGTTCTCGGGGCCGAGTGGGCTGAAATCGCTCGGGCACACCATCTCGATCGCGGTCGCGGCGGTGATGTCTGCGAAGGTGAACGGGCCGACGAGGTACTCGCTCGAAGCGACCGCCTTCTCGAGCTTCTCGAGGACGTCCGCCATGCGGGCCTCGAGCTCCGCGAGGCCCGTGCTCGGCGCGCCCTTCGTGTACTTGCGCTCGAGGAACTGGACGGCGCTCTTGGCGATCGGCCGGCCCGCCGCGCCCAGGAAGCGAAGCGGGGGAGGGACGGACTCGTCGAGCGCCGGGCCGTCCGCGGCGAGGCGCCCGAGCACGCGGATCCGCCCCGCGCTGAGCATCCTGTCGATGTCGCCGACCCAACCGCGGATCTGCGGGAGCTTGTCGGCCGGCAGGAGCGGCGCGCCCGAGCCGACGGCCTCGGCGTGCTCCGCGATCGCGAACGAGTCGTTGAACACTTCACGGCCGTCGATGAGCGTCGGCACGGTCGCCTTCCCGTCGCTCGAGCGGGCCCGGAGCACGGCACGCGACGCTCGGAGGAAGGGCTCGAACACCATGGGAACGTGCTCGATCGCGCGGTACTTCACGTGGTGGTGATCGAGCGCCCAGCGGGCGCGCAGGGACCAGGGCGAGTACGAGAGCTGGATGAGGACGGCCATGCGGCCGTGCTAATTCGGATCGAAGCGCAGTCCAAGGACGTACTGCTTCCACTCGGCCTCGAAGGTCGGCATGTCGCGGTCGCCGAGCACCGAGACGAGCGACTCGTAGCCGGTGGGATCGTCCTCGTGGCGACCGCGGACCAGTTTGTAGAACGGGCGAAGCAGATCGTTCTCCTGGAGCCAGTACATGAGGTAGCGCGCCTCGGCGTAGTTCGTCCCTCGATCCTCGTCGTAGAACGCGTGGTCGCTCATCGCGGCGAGCTCTTGGAACGTGGGGAGGGTCTGGCCCTTCTTGATCGCCTTCTGGAGCCCCGCGAGGCGCCAGTTCGTCAGGCCGATGATGTGGCCATCCCGCTCGGCGGACTGCTCGAAGAGCGAGCCCATTCCCTCGTTGATCCACGCGGGCGGATCGGCCCACCCGTGCGCCGCGAGATCCGCCTGGACGAACGGGTGGACGATCTCGTGGACGAGCGTGCCGCCCCCCGTCGAGATGTTCATGAAGAGGCCCTTCTTCGAGGGCGAGTAGAAGCCGTACGGCGTCGACGGCGACTCCCCCGTGAGCTCGAGCACGCCGTCCTCGTAGCTCGACGCGTCCCGGAACAGCCAGACGTCGAGGATCTCCTTGGGAGACTCGTCGAAGAAGTCGGCGCGCAGGTGATCCACCGCCCACCGCACCGTCGACTTCGCGTGGCGCTCGAGGCCCGCGTCGCTCTCGTTCCCGACCACGACGAACGGATCCTCGAACCGGATCGCGAAGCCCTCGGGGAGCCTCTCCTTCAGCGCGCGGAGGTGCTGCGTGTAGTCCGCGGCCGTGGGGCCCGCGCCGCGCTTCGGCGGGTCCGTGAGGCTCCCGGGCGCGAGCGGAATGCGGATGAGGGTCCACTTCGCGTCCTCGTACTTGAGGGGCCAGAGCGCGTAGAGGTGCGCTCGGGACATGCGTCGATAGGCGCCGTTCTCCTCGGCGGGCTCGTGGTAGACGATCTCGTCCGTCGCTTGGTCGTAGCCGACGACGAGCCGAAAATGCTCGGGCGATCCCGCTCCGTCGCCGTAGTGCATGCAGAGGATGCTCGGGACGCCGCGCGCGAGATCCGCGTGCACGGCCTTGAACTGCTCATCCATCCCCCGCGCGGGCTCGCTCGCGGGCGTCGTGTACCAAACCGCGCCGACCTCGAACCCGAGAGATGTGGCGGCTCGGACGAGCTCCTTCGTGTACGCGCCGCGACCGAGGCTCGGGTCGATCCCCGCGAGGCCGAAAACGTCGTCTTGTGACACCGCGCGCCCGAGCTTCCTCTCGGCCATCTCGACGCACGCCTCGCCGCAGAAATCGGGCTTCTGGGCCACGTGCGGGACACCCTCGATCAGGATGGTCGAAAGGTCGAGCGGCGAGACGCTCGCGGCGGGCGCCTGCGCTGCCGCCGCCGAAGGTGTTGCGCGCGAGGCCTCCCCGCACCCAGCGAGCGCGAGGACGCCGAACCCCAACCCGAGCCATCGAGAGAGCC
The DNA here is from genome assembly GCA_046351395.1 of Polyangiaceae bacterium. Taxonomy (GTDB): domain Bacteria; phylum Myxococcota_A; class Polyangia; order Polyangiales; family Polyangiaceae; genus CAYYKK01. Next base: position 223,807 of record JAXLYP010000016.1, on the reverse strand, counting down.
TCTTCATCGCTCGTCCATCGGCCTCCGACGGGAGAGTGTGACCTCCCGTCGGGCGTCGGAGTCGAAAAAACGAGCGGCGCGCCGGAAGGTCGGAGAAGCGGGTTCAGCGCGCCATGCGCTTCTTGAGGTGCGCCATGAGGCCGTTCGTCGACGCGTCGTGCGAGGTGACCTCGGCGTCGCTCTCGAGCTCGGGGAGGATCTTGTTCGCGAGCTGCTTGCCGAGCTCGACCCCCCACTGGTCGAACGAGTTGATCCCCCAGATCGCACCCATCGTGAAGATCTTGTGCTCGTAGAGAGCGATCAGCATCCCGAGGGAGCGCGGGTCGATGACGTCGAGCACGATGCTCGTGGACGGTCGATTCCCCGTGAAAACCTTGTGCGGGATCAGCGCCTCGAGCGCGTCCCCGCTCATGCCCGCCTTCGTCAGCTCCTCGCGCACTTCGTCCGCGGTCTTGCCGCGCATCAACGCCTCCGTCTGCGCGAGGAAGTTCGAGAGGAGCAGCCGGTGGTGGCGACCGAGCGGGTTGTGCGAGCGCGCGGGGACGATGAAGTCGCACGGGACGAGCTTCGTGCCCTGATGAATGAGCTGGTAGAACGCGTGCTGCCCGTTCGTGCCGGGCTCTCCGAAGATCACCGGGCCCGTTTGCACGCCGACGGCGTGTCCGTGCCGGTCGACGCCCTTGCCGTTGCTCTCCATGTCGCCCTGCTGGAAGTACGCGGCGAACCGGTGGAGGTACTGGTCGTACGGAAGGATGGCCTGCGTCTCCGCGCCGAAGAACGAGCCGTACCACACGCCGAGGAGGCCCATCAGCATGGGCGCGTTCGACGCGATCGGCGCCGTGCGGAAGTGCTCATCCATCGCGTGCGCGCCCGCGAGGAGCTCGTCGAAGTGCTCGGCGCCGATCGCGATCGCGATGGAGAGCCCGATGGAGGACCAGAGCGAGTAACGGCCCCCGACCCAGTCCCAGAACACGAACATGTTCTTCGGATCGATCCCGAACTTCCTCACCTCCGCCTCGTTCGTGGAGAGCGCGACGAAGTGCTTCGCGACGTGCGCCTCGTCCTTCGCGTGATCGACGAACCAGGCGCGCGCGGTCTTCGCGTTCTCGAGCGTCTCTTGCGTCGTGAACGTCTTCGAGGCGACGAGGAAGAGCGTCGTCTCGGGGTCACAACGCTTCAGCGCCTCGGCGATGTGCGTCCCATCCACGTTCGAGACGAAGTGGAGCAGCGGCGCCGTCCGCCCAGCCGGGAGGCCCGCGTCTCGAAACGGTCGGAGCGCCTCGGTCACCATCACGGGTCCGAGATCCGACCCGCCGATCCCAATGTTCACGACGTGCTCGATCGGCTTGCCGGTGTAGCCCCGGTGCGCGCCGCTCCGGATCGCCGTCGCGAACTCGGCGATGTGCGCGCGCGCGGCGTGGACGTCGTCGACGACGTTCCGGCCGTCCACGAGGATCTTCGCGCCCTTCGGCGCGCGCAGCGCGGTGTGCAGCACGGCGCGGCGCTCGGTGAAGTTGATCTTCTCGCCGCGGAACATCGCGTCGCGGTGCGCCTCGACGCCCGCCTGCTTGGCGAGCTCGACGAGGAGCCGGACCGTGTCGTCCGTGATGCGGTTCTTCGAATAGTCGACGAGGAGGGGCCCGACCTCGACCGAGAAGCGCGCGAACCGCGTCGGATCGTGGGCAAAGAGCGCGCGCATGTGCGCCGCTTCGAGGGTGGTCTTGTGGGCCTCGAGGGCCTGCCAGGCAGCGAGGGAGCGGGGTCCGGTCGACATGCGCCGGAGGCTACATCACCCCCTCGACCAGCGGCAGCGCCCGCTACTTCGGGTTGACGATGATCTCGACGCGGCGGTTGTTCGCGCGGCCCTCGGGCGTGGTGTTCTCGGCGACGGGGTGGTCCTGCCCCATGCCGACCGCCGTGATCTTCTCCTTCGGGTAGCCCTGGGAGACGAGGTAGTCCTTCACGGCGTTCGCGCGGTCCTGGGAGAGCTTCTGGTTCTCGCCCGCGAGCCCCTGCGTGTCCGTGTGGCCCTCGATGCGGAGCGGGGGATACCCCTGCTCCTTGAGGGCGGACGCCACCTGGTTGAGCTTGTCCTTCGCGAGCTGCTTGAGGTTGTACTTGCCCGTCTCGAAGAGGACCTCGCCGCTCAGCGTGATCACGAGGCCCCGCTTCTCCTCGTTGATGGCGGCGATCTCCTTCAAGCTCTTCAGCGCCGCTTCGAGCTGCTTCTGGAGGGCGAGCTTGTCCTTCTCGGCCTGGGTGAGCGCCTGCTCCGCCTCCTTGCGCTTGCGCTCCTCCTCGGCGCGCTTGCGCTCCTCCTCCTCGCGCGCGAGCCGCTCCTTTTCGAGCTGTTCTTGCTGGCGCTTCAGCGCGAGCTGCTGGCGCTGGAGGGCGTTGTCGCGGGCCTCCTGGTAGTCCTGATCCGCCTTCGCTTTGCGTTTCTTCGCGGCCTCGAGCTCTCCGTCGACCTCGGCGAGCAGGGACATGCGGTGCGCGACGTACGCCGTGTCTTTGGTCTTCTGGGCCTCGGGCTCGTCCGTGTAGGCCTGCTCGGCGCGACGGAGCGCTTGCTTCGCGTTGTCGAGGTCGGCGGGCGCGAGCTCCTTCGCGACGCTGTCCTTCGCGCGGTCGTACGCGGTGCGCGCGTCGAGCAGCTCCTTCGGCGGAGGCGCGGTGCCGCACCCGAGGATCGCGAGGCCCGTGAGCGCCACGAACGCCACGGAGACGTGGCGCGTTCCGCGCGCCCAACGGCGCTGCGCGAGCGAAGCGAGGGAAGTGGTGGGGTTCATCGGGGTGCTCATTTCGCGGGGACCTCGGCCTCGTCCAGGAGCTTGTTGAGCTTCTTCTCGGCCTCTTCGGCTTCTTCTGTGGCTTGCTGCCGGAGGGCGTAGGCGCGGGCCACCTTGCCGTCGGCTTCGGCGCGCTCGAGGAGCCGCTTCGCCTCCTCGTTGTCGTCCGCGGCCATGAAGTTCTTCGCCTTGTCGAGCTGCTCGTGCGCGAGCTTCAAATGGAGCTGCCCCTGGGGCTCCTTCTCGGCTCCAGCCTGCTCGGCTTTCTGAATCGCGCCCTGCGCGGCCGCGAGCTGGTCGATCGGCGAGATACCCTCGGCGCAGCCGATCGACAGGGCGGCGGAGGCGAAAGCGAGGATCGCGAGGCGGTGTCGTGGACGCATGGCTCGTCGGAGACGATACCGCCACTGCCGGTCGTTTGGGAATCCAGGCGTGTCGTGCACGATCGCCCCGGGGCAGGTCGCTTTTCGACGCTGCACGCGACCGGGGAGGGACTTCGGCCCCACACGGGCTCGGCACGGCCGTCGCAAAAGGTCGGCTCGAGGTGTCCACATGAAGCGAACACTCGTCCTCGCGACGTGCGCGGCGCTCGGCGGCTTCGCGCTGACCCGGCCGGCGGAGGCCCAGGAGAACCAGCGAACGAGGGTGATCAACTACCCCCTGGTCGTGTCCGGCGCGTTCACGTTCGGCCTCCCCTACGTCATCTCCGTCATGTCCGCGTCGACGAGCGTGGAGCCGGCGGACTCGTTCCTCTACATCCCGGTCGCGGGTCCGTGGATCGACCTCGGCGCGGCCAGGTGCGTCGAGAAGTCGTGCACGAGCGAGACGCTCGCGAAGATCGGGCTCGTGACGGACGGCGTGTTCCAGGACCTCGGCGCGCTGATGATCGTCGGCGGTGTGGTCTTCCGGCGCGAGGTCGTGGTGCGGACGAGCTCGGTGGAGATCGCGCCGGTCGCGGGGGCCGCGTTTCAGGGCGTGCGCGTGTCGGGCGCGTTCTGATCGCGCCCCGCGATCGTGACGACGCGGTCGGCCGTGATCTTGCGGACCCAGTTGCCGTCCAGCACCACGAGGTCGTCGTTCCCGTCGATCGTCGCGTCGCCCAGGGTCCCGAAGCACGCCTCGAGGAAGCGGCCCGTCGAGGACGCACGCGTCGCCGCTTTGCCGCGATCGTCGTCATCGCCCCGTCGGCCCGCCGTCGGACGCGGTGCGCGCCCGCATCGACGATCCAGAGCCGACCGCGCGCGTCGCGCGCGGCCCGCTGCGCGGACAGGCGAGCGGACGGGGAGGGGAGTGAGCGCGCTGCCGCGGAGTTGAAACAGGTGAGGCCCACCCGCGACGAAGAGCCCTCCGCTGCCATCGTCGGCGAGCGCCGTAACCGCCTGGCCATCGGGCAGCGCGCCGAGGGTCGTCACAGCGCCCGCCGCGATCCGACGGACGCCGCGCGCGCTCGCCGCGACGAAGGTATCCACCCGCGCGAGGAGGACGACGGTCGGCTCCGAGAACGCGGGTAGGCGAGCGTATCGACGCTGATCCGCGATCCGCCGAACGCGCCCGCCCTCGACTTCCCAGGAAGAGGAGCGCGCCCGAAAGCCTCGACCGCGACGTCGATCGCCGAGCCTATCTTCGCTTCGCCGATCGGACCGTCCTTGACGGTCCAGTCCCCACGTTGCCCGCGACGGTGGACACGCCCTGCGCCGAGATCGCGCGGATGCGCGAGGTCTCGCGCTGTCCCGCAACGAAGAGGACGCCCCCGGCCCCGCGGCGATCCCGCGCGGGCCGCTGAACCCTGGCCTCGCCGAGGAGCCATCCACGAACCGCCCGCGCTTCGCGACCGGCCACCGTCGCGACGTCCTGGCCCTGAACGCGCACGATGGATCGGCGTGGTGTCGCTGCCCACGAAGACCTGGTCCCCGAGCGCGGCGACGGACGCGTAGCTCTCGTCGAGGTGGTGCGTGCGCGCGTAGCGCCCCCAGCGAGCGCGAGGAGATCGTTGCCGTTGACGACGACGAGCCGTCCGTCCGACCCCACGGCCAGGGACGCGCCGTCGCCCAGCGTGAGGTCGGCGACCGCGCCCTCGCTCGCGGTGCCTGCGGCCCCGCCCCCGGCGTACGTCGTGATCGTCGAGCCCGAGAGGCGCCGGACGAGCAGGCCGTCGGTGAAGTAGAACGCGCCATCCGCCGCGCGGACGAGCGTGCGCGGACCGGTGAGCTTCACGCTCGCCCCGACCGTCGTGACGGTGTTCTCGTGAATTCGACGGATCTTCGCGTTGTCGTAGTCGGCGACGAGGACGTCCCCGCCTTCGTCGATGGCGATCCCGACCGGCGACGAGAAGCGCGCGTCCGGGAGCGCGCCGTCGGCGAACCCGGGCTCGGCTCCCGCGATCGTGGTCAGCGTGTCGCCGACGAGCGCGCGAACGCGGTGGTTGTTGCGATCGGCGATGTAGATGGTGCCCTTCGCGTCGACCGCGCACGCCGTCGGCTGATCGAGCTTCGCCGCTCGCCCGACGCCGTCCGCGAAGCCGGGCTCGGACGCGCCCGCGAGGAGGGAGAGCGCGCCGTCTGCGAGCGCGTACACGGCGTGGTTCGCGAGGACGATGAGGCGCTTCTGATCGACGCAGAGCACTCGGGTCGGCGAAGTCGAAGTCGCGCGGCCCCGCCCGGTGAGCGGGTGGGGCGGGGAGACGACTCGACGGGGGAGGGACCGCGCGAGGGGTCGTCGCGCTCGTCGCGCGGGAGGGGCCGCCCCACTCCCCGCGAACCACACGATCGCGACGATCGCCCCGGCGAGGGATCAACGTGGCCGGGAAGAGCCACACGAAGCTCCGCCGCACGGGCGCGTGTCCGCGACGGCGATCGTCGCGACGCTCGGCCGAGCGGGCCGATCCGTGTCGACGACGAGCTGGATCGACGGTCCCGTCGTGGTCGCGAGCGGGGTCGCGCGGAGCTCCGCGAGCGCGGCGTACGCCTCGCGCGCCCCGGGGAAGCGGGCGCGCGCGTCGCGCGTCACGCAGCCCGCGAACCACGGGTCGAACCCCGGCGGCAGCCGATCGCCCACGCCGAGCGCCCGAGCGCGCTCGCTCGCGGGCGGGATGGGCTCGAAGAGCACCTCGCGCATGAGCGTGACGGAGGAGGGCTCGGGCTCGGACGCCGTGAGCCAGAACGATCGACCGGTGAACATGAGGAACACCATCAGCCCGATGGGCCACACGTCGGTCGCCGGCGTGATCGCCCCGCCGCGCTCCGTCTGCTCGGGGCTCATCCAGAGCGGTGTCCCGATCGTGTCCGTCGACTTGGTACGCGCGTCGCGGAGGAACTTCGCGATTCCGAAGTCGAGGATCTTGAGGGTGAACGGCACGTCCGGGCGCCTCGCCTTCGCGAGGTAGACGTTCTCCGGCTTGAGGTCGCGGTGGACGATCCCCGCCTCGTGCGCGGCCGCAAGGCCGGTCGTGAGCTGGCGGCAGATCTCGAGGATCTCGTCCATCGGCAGCGGCCCTCGGCGCGCGAGGTGCGCGCCGAGCTCCTCCCCCTCGAGCAGCTCCATCGCGATCCAGGGGACGCCGTGCTCGGGGTCCACGCCCCCGCCGACGACCTCCACGATGTGATCGCTCTGGATGCGCGCCCCGACGCGCGCCTCGCGACCGAACCGCTCGCGCGCCTTGTCGTCCTCGAGCAGCTTCGGGTCGAACACCTTGAGCGCGCGCTTGCGCCCGGTGCTGATTTGCTCGGCGACGAACACCGAGCCCATCCCACCGTCGGAGAGGTGGCGCTCGATCAGGTAGTCCTGAGCGAAGACGCTACCGGCGCGAAGGAGACCGTACGGCCGCAAGGCGGCGCAGCATACCCGTGAAGCCGACGAGCGCGACCGACAGCAGGCTCGAGGCGACGGTGGAAGCGCTGGCGGTCGAGTCGATAGCGCAGGCGCAGCCCGCCGCCGCGTTGGGCACGCCACCCGCACCACCCGTGGAAGGCGAGCCGCCCGTGCCCCCGGCGCCGCCCGCGCCGGTCGTCGCCGTCGCGCCGAGCACGCCCTCGTCCGCGTCGAGCGCGCTGTCGCAGTCGGGGTCGGCGGGAAAATCGATGAGCCCATCCCCGTCCTCGTCGAGCCCGTCCGCGCAGTCGGCCGCCGTTCCCCCGAACCGCGTCTGCTTCGCGCGCGCGCTCGCGAGCACGTCGAAGGCGGGCTTCTTCGCGTACCCGCTGCCCTGATGTTCGGTGACGCCCCAGGCGTACCCGGAGCCCGGCTCGTCGAACGCCTCGTAGAACAGGGTGACGGTCCACCACGGGCGCGGGAGCATCGCCTCGAGGACGTGGCGATCGAACGTCGCTTGCCCGCTCAGCGCGGCGTCGTCGCCGAGCGCTGCCTCGCGCCCCGTCTCGGTCATCCAGAAGGGCTGGGTCGCGCCGCGCGCGAGCATGATCTCGCGGAACGAACGTGGCCCCTCGAACACGACGGCGTCCCCGACCTTCACGACCCGGTGCGCCTCGAGCTTGTTGAAGAAGTCGTCCCCGTTGACTCCGCCCGCCCCGAGATCGGGGAAGCCTGCGTAGATGTGGCCGCTGAGAACGTCGATCTTCGGGCTCGCTTGCTCGAGCACCCGATCGAAGAACGCGTCGTAGCCGTCCCCGATCGTCGCGATCGCGGGACCGACGACGCTGCACGAGGGGCAGGCGGCGTGCACCGCGTCCGCGCCGGGCACGAGCACGCGCGCGAGGTAGTCGTCCACCGTCCCCTCGAAGAACTGCCCCAAGTTCGGCTCGTTCCAGAGCTCGTAGTGCGTCACGCGATCCTTGAAGTGCGTGACGGCCGCCGAGACGAAGGAGGCGTAGGCCCCCTCGAGCGGGACGTCGTTGAGCGTGCCGTCCCCCTTCGCGTCACCGGACGACGCCCACGGCGGCCCGTAGCCGAGGGTCGCGAGGACCTCGAGGCCGCGTGATCGCGCGGCGTCGACGAGGCCGTCGAAGAACGAAAAATCAGGGGCTCCCTGCGCTTTCTCCGCGTCGAGCCAGTTGAAGTCGATGCGCACCCAGCGGAGCCCCGCGTCGCGCGTCACGTCGAGCCCCACGTCCGTCGACTGGTGGGCGTTGAGCCCGAGCTCCTGGAACGCCGCCGCCGGCTGCGCGCACGCGAGCCACGCCGTGCCGAGGAGCGCGAGACCCCGCTTCGACCTCATCCCGCGAATGTATCAGTCGATCACGGCGTCCACGCGGAGGCCGACGAAGGGCGCGTCACCGCCGAAGAACCAGCCGAGGTGCGCGCCGCACGCGGCGCAGAGCCCGACGCGCCAAGCGGCACGCGGAAACCAAGCGAACTCGAGCGACGCTGGACCCTCCGGGCGGGCCCCGTCGGCGCGCGCGTAGCAGGCGATGCGGAACACGAACCCCGCGGGGTTCACGCGATCGTGCTCGGAAGCGCCGAACCGCTCGACGCGGTCGCAGACGCGCGCCACGGCCGAGCGGCACTGCGCGCACCGCACGGCTCGTGGAGCGTCCGACGCGCGGTCGTCTTCGACTCGCTCGCCGACATGAGGACCGCCGTCGGGCAGGGAGGTGGCCGGAGATACGGGCTTTCCTTGCCGTGCGATGGGAGGGATCGCAGCGGTCATGACAGAGGACGTCGCTGCCGATGGATGCTGCTCGAGAGAGGTGCTGCTCGATACTGCGCGTTGGCGGGGTGGACGGGACTCGAACCCGCGGCCTCCGGCGTGACAGGCCGGCGTTATAACCAACTTAACTACCACCCCAGGGTGCCCGAGTTTCCCACTCGGAAGTGGGCGGGACAGGGATCGAACCTGCGACCAGCGGTGTGTAAAACCGCCGCTCTACCGCTGAGCTACCCGCCCGCGATGAGCTCGCGCAGATTACTCAAGGCGCAGATCGAGTCAAGCATCTTCGTGTGCTCGCTCGACTTTCTTCTCGTTCATGAAGCGAAACGCGCTCATTTCCGCGCGTTCGCCGCGGAAACTCATCACGCGGGGGACGGACGCGTGGCGCGCCCTCGCCTGACGGTTGTCCTCGCGCGCTTCGTCCGGGAAGATTCGCCCGTGCTTTCCGGACGCTGGCCGGTCCTCGCGGGCCTCCTCTTGCTTGTCGGCCTCACGCTCTCGCGGGGGGTCGCGTGGGCAACACCGGGAGACCCCGCCCCGTCCGTCCCCGAGGACGCGGACAAGCTGAAGGCGGACGCCGACGCGGCGATGGACCACAACGAGTTCCAGCGCGCCCTCGACCTCTACGAGAAGTCCTACGCGCTCAAGAAGAACCCCGCCGTGCTCTACAACGAGGGTCGGGCCCTCCAGGGCCTGAACCGCATGCCCGAGGCGCTCGCGAAGCTCCGCGCGTTCAAGTCCGAGGCCTCGGTCGAGCTCCTCGGCAAGATCCCGAAGCTCGACGAGCTCGTCGAGAGCGTGCAGAGCCGCGTCTCCACCCTCGCACTGACCGTGGAGCCGGTAGGGGCGACGGTCCGCCTCGGCGACCGGGTGCTCGGCAAGGCGCCCCTCGGCGAGCTCGAGGTCAACGCGGGAGACACGCCCCTCGAGGTGTCCGCGGACGGGTACGTGACCGACACGCGCGTCGTCCCGCTCCCCGGCAAGGGAAGGACCGACCTCACGATCACCCTGCGCGCGAAGGACATGACGGGCACGCTCCAGGTCAAGTCCGAGGTGGACGGCACGCACGTCGAGGTCGACGGAAAGCTGGTCGGGCAGGCGCCGAGCGAGACGAAGCTCAAGGCGGGGGAGCACCGCGTCGTCGTGGGCGCGAGCGGTTTCGAGGACCACGAGGTCAAGGTCGTGGTGAAGGCAGGGGAGGTGAAGCGGCTCGAGCTCTCGCCCATCGCGATCCCCCTGAGTCAGCGCCCCTGGTTTTGGATCACCCTGACGACGGGCGTGCTCGCGACGGGCGCGGGGATCGGCATCGTCTACGCGCTCACGACCGAGGGGGACCCCGAGTTCGGGACGATCCCGCCGAAGCAGGTTCCCGTCGATGGCCCCGCGTTTCGAGGCGGATTCGCCGTGCGCGTGCCCCTCGTCCACGTTTCGTTCTAAAATCACGCGCTAGGATTTCGAGTGACCGCGAGAGCCTCTGCTCACCCCTCGGAACTCGCGCCCGGAGATCGGCTCGCGGGGCGCTTCGAGCTCGTTCGCCCGATCGGGGAGGGCGGGATGGGCGTCGTGTGGCTCGCGCGCCACCTCGACCTCCGCGTGGACGTCGCGATCAAGGTCCTTCGCGGCCACGCCGTCAGCGACGTGGAGCACCTCGCGCGCTTCGATCGCGAGGCGCGCGTCGCGGCGACGCTCACGAGCCCCCACGTCACGCGCATCCTGGACGTGGGCCGTCACGACGGGCTCCCGTTCATGGTGATGGAGTTTCTCACCGGGAACGACCTCGGCGAGGAGCTGCAGCGCCGCGGACCGCTCCCCGCGGGGGAGGCGATCGGGTACGTGCTCGAGGCCTGCGAGGCGATGATCGAGGCGCACGCGGCGGGGATCATCCACCGGGATCTCAAGCCCGAGAACCTGTTCCTCGCGAGCGTGAAGGGCTCGGAAAAGCGCGTGGTGAAGGTGCTCGACTTCGGGATCAGCAAGTTCCAAGAGGCCGAGGAGGTCCGCGTGACGCAGACGCAGAGCTCGTTCGGGACGCCGCTCTACATGTCCCCCGAGCAGGTGCGCTCGACGAAGACCGTGGACGCGCGCGCGGACGTCTGGTCGCTCGGCGTGATCGCGTACGAGCTGCTCGCGGGCGAGCCTCCGTTCGCTGGCGAGACGGCGGCGGCCGTCGCGGTCGCCATCACGATCGAGCCGTATCCGCCGCTCGCGCCGCGGCGCAAGGACATCCCCCCCGAGCTCGACCGGGTCATCGCGCGCGCCCTCGAGAAGGGTAGGGAGGATCGGTACTCCACCGTGCGCGAGTTCGCGGCTGCGCTGAAGCCGTTCCGCGACATCGCGGCGCCGGACGGCCCCGTCTCCATCGCGCCCCGTCCCATCGGCTCGATCGCGTCGAAGACGATGCGCGTGTCGAGCGCGGAGATCCCCGCCGCGTCGAGGCGCACCGCGCCCACGTGGCTCTACGCCGTGGTCGGCCTCCTGTTCGCGGCCGTCGCGGGCCTCACGGTCTTCATGATGCGGCGGTCGGCGCGGGATGGGACCGTCGCGGACGCCCCCACGCACCCCGAGACGGAGGTCGCGCGCGCGGACGCGTCGTCGTCACCACCGACCGAGCCGCGCCTGATCGTCGCGGCCCCGAGCGACACGGCGAACGGCGCGGTGGACAGCGCGGCGCCCACGCCCTCCGCGGCGCCGACGCCATCGAACGCGATCGCCGTCCCCCCATCGTCCGCGCTCGTCGCAGCCCCGCCGCCCTCGGCAGCGAAGCCCACCGCGAGCGCGGCGACCGGCGAGCCGAAGCCCCGCCCCACGAGCACCCCCACCGGGTCGCCGCCCGCGACGGGGGACCCGAACCCGCACCACATCTGAGTCTCTGGTAGGTTGAAGCCGTGCCGCGATCGCACCCCCACAAGCACCGAACGGCCCGCCGAGGATGGCGCGCGCTGCACCTCGTCGGGTTCTCGATCGGCGCCGCGTTCCTCGGCGGCGCGTGCCTGACGGCGACCCAGATCAAGGTGCGCATCGCGACGAACGCGCTCTGTATCGATTCGCCCGAGGCCGGTGACAAGCTCAAGGACGTCGCGATCCTCGCTGGCTCGCCGCAAGCGGTGCAGGCGACGGATCCGAACGGCGAGCACCCACCCCAGGCGAAGACGTCCGACTGCGGCCCGCCCGTCGGGGACGCGCTCCCCAAGGGATACGGGCCACAAGAGGTGGGGACGCTCGTCGTGATCCCGTCGGGCGACCGGGACGTACCGGCCCGGATCGTGGTGGTCGGTCGCGTGGAGCCGCTCGACACGAACGTGTCCACGCCCGTCAGCGTCGAGGCGTGCATCGAGTGGTCGTTCACCGCGAAGACGTTCGACCAGAAGGACCCCGCGTTCGCCGGCTGCATCGTCTCGCGCCGCAACCTCGCGTTCATCGAACACACGGCGCTCGATCTGCCCATCCAGCTCGACACGAACTGTGCGGGCGTCGTCTGCGACGCCGACTCCACGTGCGTCGACTCGCGGTGCGTCAGCGCGACGCCGACGTGCGACGCCGATCACCCGCTGTGCAACTTCGATCCGAGCTCGACCGTCAGCGTGACGACGGGGAGCATGACGAGCGGCAGCACCATGACGACCGGAGGAATGACCTCCGGGAGCGGAATGGGCGGCATGATGGGCTCGTCGTCCGGTGGCCCCTCGAGCAACGGCGTCGGTGGGAGCGCGTCGACGAGCTCCAACGGATCGTCGACGACGGGGATGGGAGGTGCCGGGGCCACCACGACCGCCGACTCTTCCTCCGCCGTCGGGGTGGGAGGCGCGGCGGCGAGCAGCTCGTCGAGCTCCTCCTCGAGCAGCAGCACCACCTCCGGCAGCGCGTCCTCGTCCTCGTCCTCGTCGTCGAGCGGCACAATGCTCCCCGTGTGCAACCCACCATGCGGAAACGGGTGCGTCTGCACCGCGACGGATGTGTGTGACTGCGCCGCGGCCTGTGGCCCATGTCCGCCGCCGCAGACGTGCGACTCGGGCACCAAGACTTGCCAGTAGCCGGACTGCTCGGGAGGATGTTCGGCCCGTCGATGCCCATCCTCGTGGACCGCTGGCCTTTTTTCGCGCGCCCGCGTTATCGTGCGCGGAATGGAACGAATCGGTCTCTTGTGTGGATGGGAAGAGTCCTTCCCGAAGGCCTTCATCGAGCGCTGTAACAAGGTCCCCGGCATCACCGCCGAGCTCGCGAAGATCGGCGGCACGGCCGAGCGGTTCACGTCGCCGTACCGCGTGCTCGTCGACCGCATCAGCCAGGAGGTGAAGCACTACCGATTCCACCTGAAGTGCGCGGCGCTCGCGGGCACGTACGTGATCAACGACCCGTTCTGGTGGTCCGCGGACGACAAGTTCTTCGGCTACTCCGTCGTGCAGCGCGCCGGCGTGGCGGTTCCGCGCACGGTGATGCTCCCGCAGAAGGACTACATCCCCGCGATCGACAAGCGCCGGAGCCTGCGCAACCTGGAGTTCCCGCTCGGGTGGGAGGCGATCGTCGACTACGTCGGCTTCCCCGCGATCCTCAAGCCCGCGGACGGCGGCGGCTGGCGGGACGTGACGGTCGTGAAGACGCCGGCCGAGCTCCTCCGCGCGTACGACGCCTCCACCACCAACGTCATGACGTTGCAGGAGTTCATCGAATTCGAAGAGTATGTGCGCTGCATCTGCATCGGGAAGGACCGCATCCTCCCCATCCAGTACAGCCCCTCGCGCCGCTGCTACATCCACAACGAGAAGAACGACTGGATCTCGCGTGAGATGTGGGACCGCGTGATGCAGGACTCCGTGAAGATCAACAACCTCCTCGGGTACGACATGAACTCGGTGGAGTTCGCCATCAAGGACGGCGTCGCCTACGCGATCGACTTCACGAACCCGGCGCCCGACATGCACGTCGAGAGCATCCTCGCGCCCCACTTCGAGGTCGTGACGGACTGGATGGTCGACCTCGCGGTGGGGATCGCGAAGGACCCGTCCCGCAAGATGACGAGCGTGTACCGGTGGGACAGCTTGAGCGGCCCGCAGGAAGATCCGCTGGCGAAGATCGCCGCGGCCCGCGCGAAGAACGGCTGAGGGAGGGCAGGGCGATGACGGACGTCAAAGGCTTACTCGACGGGCAATTCACCCTCGGCATCGAGGAGGAGTTTCAGATCGTCAACGCCGAGTCACGCGAGCTCCACTCGTACGTGAGCCAGCTCCTCGAGGGGCACGCGGAGGGCTCGCTCCTGCGCGAGCGCGTGCGCCCCGAGATGCACCAATCCGTCGTCGAGACGGGGACGGGCATCTGCCGGGACATCCGTCAGGCGAGGGCGGAGATCACGGAGCTCCGCGCGGAGCTCAACGCGCTCGCGAAGAAGGGCGGGATGCGCGTCGTCGCCGCGGGGACGCACCCCTTCAGCGACTGGAAGACGCAGGAGATCACGGACCACAATCGCTACCACAACATCGTCGAGGACCTCCAAGACGTCGCGCGCGCGAACCTCGTGTTCGGCCTGCACGTGCACGTCGGCATCGTCGACAAAGAGACGGCGATGGCCCTCGCGAACCAGGTTCGCTACTTCCTGCCCCACATCCTCGCGCTCTCCACGAGCTCGCCGTTCTGGCTGGGGCGCTCCACGGGTTTGAAGAGCACCCGGAGCGAGATCTTCAAGCGCTTCCCGCGCACGGGCATCCCTGGAAAGTTCGAGAGCCACAACAGCTTTCAGGCGCACGTCGACCTCCTCATCAAGACGGGGTGCATCGACAACGCGAAGAAGATCTGGTGGGACGTCCGCTGCCACCCGTTCTTCGACACCGTCGAGATCCGCATCTGCGACATGACGACGCGCATCGACGACACGATCGCGATCGCCGCGCTCATCCAGGCCGTGATGGGGAAGCTCTACCTGCTCTACCGGCGGAACCAGGGGTTTCGCGAGTACAGCCACATGCTCATCGAGGAGAACAAGTGGCGCGCCGTGCGCTACGGCCTCGACGGCCAGCTCATCGACTTCGGCAAGCGCGAGCAGGTCCCGACGAAGGCGATCATCGAGGAGCTCCTCGATTTCGTGAGCGAGGCGGCGGACATCTTCCACACGCACGACGATCTGGATCGCATCCGCACGATCCTCCAAGACGGCACGAGCGCGGATCGGCAGCTCCGGATCTTCAAAGAGCGCACGAGCCTACGGGCCGTCGTCGACGATCTCGCCGAGCAGACCATGCTCGGCGCGTGAGCCTCGGGTCGACTGCGATGCGCGCGGCAGTGGCGCAGAGAATTTCGGAAGCTTCCGGGTCGGGTGGTAGGCTCGCAGCGTGAAGATGAACCCGGTGTTGCGGACAGGGCGCTCCATCACCCGGACGGGGCTCGCGATCGGAGCGATCGGTGCCATCTCGGCGGTGCTCGGTGGCTGCTCGGCGACGGAGTACCACTACGAGGGCCCCGGCATCGAGGACGACCCTGCGTCGTCCTCCGTGCCGACCGGGATGATCGGCGTCTGCAAGCGACGGTTCACGGAGCGCCCGCCCATCGTGAACCCGGTGCTGTGGGAGCACGCGAAGTGGTGCACCGCCTCCACGAACCCGTCGTTCATCCGCCTCGGCTTCGGCTCCGAGCGGGGTGACAAGTTCGCCGCGCTCAAGCGCGTGAACGACATGATGGCGTCCCTCAAAAAGGCGAAGGAGGAGCGCAGCAACGCCGTCCTCACGAAGATGATGGGGGACGCGCGCGACGCCGGGAAGACGGACCCTTGGCTCGAGGAGCGCATTTCGAGGCAGAGCGCCCGCACGTCCGTGTGCGACTACCACTACCTGTTCGACAAGATGGAGCCCGAGGCGAAGACGCTGCGCGCGGGCGAGGATCGCGGGTGCGCCGCGCTCGCGTACGATCAGAAGGATCGGAAGCAGATCTGTCTGTTCGACACATCGCCGTGGATGACGAACGACACGCGTCCGCCCGGGATGCCGGAGACGGCGATTTGGCTCACGAGCGGCTGGGCGTGCATGACGCACACCGGAGAGAGGGGCAACAGCGAGTCGTGCCACCGCCTCTGCCAGTATGACGACTACTGCTCGCAGCAAGTGAGCTGCGCGGGACCCGACGTCGATCTCGCGCTGTGCGCGCTGGGCGTGTGCCTGCCCCAGAACATCGAGATCATCTACTAGCTCGTCGGTCGAGCGCCTCCCCGACGTCGCGACCCAGCCCGGGGTCGCGACCACGCCGAGCGTCCGAAGGGCGCGAAGTGGGTTGCAAGTGGAGGCCGATCTCGCGGACCATCGTGCGCGATGGGTGGCCCCGCACCGATACCGGCGCCGAAGAGCGACGATGACGAGGACGTGAGCTGGGCGCTCTCGACGGCGACCGCGCTGTGGGGGCGAGGGGAGACCTCCGAAGCGCTGAAGTGGCTGCGACGCGCCGCCGAGACCGCGTCGGACGCGAACCGAGATTTGCGTGCGGTGGAGCTCTTCAAGGCGGCCGCGGAGCTCGCGAACGACGTCGATCGAGCCGAAGTCGATGCCACCGCCACCGCTCGAGGCGCCCGCAGCGTCGAGACCACCCCTCCTCCGCCGCATCCGACGACACCGTCCGCGCCGCCGCCGCCGCCGACGGAGCCCGTGGAGAAACCGGTGACGCCTTCGTCGCCCGCCGCCACCGCCGCGCAGACCGGGTTCACTCGCGGATCCGAGCCGCCGCCGCCCATGCCACCTCAGCCCGCCACGCAGCCGCAGCCGCAGGTGCGACCGGGATCGATCGCGCCGCGCCCGCCCGCGCCAATGCATCCACCGCCGCCAGGCTTGCGCAGCCTCACGTCGTAGCGGCGGTGCTGGCCACCTCGTCGCGCCGAGCACGCGCAACCGACCCAGGTGGGTGGACGTCCGCTTGCAAAACCTCCCACAGCGCAAGCAGCCCATCATCGTGCCGCTACGTCGTCGCCTCCGCGAGCTCGGCGCTTCGACGCGCGAGCATGCCGTCCATCTCGGGCTCCGACGAAGATCGCAGCCGCAACGGCGCCTGTCGTGCCGCCGGCAGCGACAGCGACGCCAGGAGAGCGTGCCGGACGAACTGCTCCGACGAAGCAGATGACGGCGCAGCAAGCCGCTTCGTTGTCGCGCCGCGCGCCTGCTGCGTCGCGCCACGAAGGTGTCCATGTCGCTCGCGCACGGCGGGGCGCAGCAGAAGGAGCGCACGCGAGCGAAGACGAGGCGCGGCGAGCGGACGATCGCGGAGGAGTCCTGCGCATGGATCCGCTCCGTCCGCCGCGCACATGGAAGCGCTGCCGCGCCGGAACCCCACCGATCCGGATGCCCACGCTCGACGCGAACGGGCGGCCGCGGCGCGAGGCGGATCACCGTGGTCGGCTTGCGCCGTTCCCGGAAGCCCGACGCGAAGCGCGTACGGCCAGCTCCGCGTCGCTCGAAGGAGCTTCGACGACGAGCGGACGAACGTGCTCGCGGGAGACGAGGCGTTCGTCGACCTCAACACCGACTCGACCGCGCCGCCGAGCTCTGCGCCGCCGAGTCCTCCCCGAGGCGACGACGATCCCGGCGAACGCGCGACCGCGCTCGTCGCGCCAGCCGCCCCAGCCCCGGCGGCAGCGAGCACGCAGCCGTCCCACGAGCGCGCGCGGCCGATCGCGACCGAGTGGCGCTCGTACCGCGTGGAGTTGATCCCCGATGAGCGGGGCGGGCTTCGACTCGTCGCGGCCCCCCCGAAGCATCCCGGCGCGACGACCCACGCGACCGCTTTCCTCGTGCCGACGGATCCCGCGTCGCGGGATCTCATCGAGGCGCTTCTCAACCCACCTCCAGCCGAGAACGGACGATCATGAGCGACACGGAACGCGAGCGCCCCGAGAAGATTCGACTGTCCAAGCTCCAAGAGGTCCAGGTTCCGGACGTCGCGAAGGTCGAAGCGGCGACGGCGGCGATGTACTACGAGCTCAACTTCGACGCCGCGGAGGTGCCGACGCGCTCGCAAACGGACATCGTGCAGCTGACGCGCACGCACAATGTCTGGGTCGCCGAGGCCGACTACAAGGTCGCTGGCTACTGCGCGTTCCGCGACGAAGCGCCGGGCGTCGCGTACGTCGAGGAGCTCAGCGTGCACCCGGACTACCAGCGGTTCGGCGTCGGACGTCGGCTCTTCGAGAAGATCGTGTCCGAAGCGCGGGACCTTGGGCTCACCGCCGTCGTCCTCAAAGTGTGGGAGCGCGCCGAGTGGGCGAACGCGTTCTACGACGCGATGGGCATGAAGCCGATCCGCGACGACGCGCCCGCGAAGGTTCGGCAGTGGCTCGAAGAACGCTCCCAAGGCCAGGTCTTCCAGCGGCCCGGCGAAGGCGTGCGCTGGGTCACGACCGAAGCCTCCGACGACGACGACTGACTGGGCTCGGTCACGACCAAGTCCACCAGAGTTCGTCCGCGGCTGGCGTTGGTTGGAGAGGAGCGAGGTCCGTCCGGCGGTACCGCCCCTCTTCCCGCCGCCGCGACTTCGCATAAGAAAGATTATGTCAACTCGGAGGAAGCGCGTCTCGAGGCCGCAGGCGCTGGCGCTGGCGCTGGTCCGACGCCACTCGGCCGGACTCGGTCCTGACCCGCTCGATGTCCGCACCCCGCCGCCGCCCCCAGCCGCGCGGCGTCTCCCGCGACGGGCGGCACACCCAACAGCGGAGCTGGGCCGGCTACTTTTTCTCGGGCTCGGGCTCGGGCTTCTTCTCGGGCTCGGGCGTCTTCTCGGGCTCGGGCAGCTTCTGGGGCTTGGAGATGTATGGCGGCGAGACGAGGAGGCTCATGAGCTCGCCGGCGTTGGTCATCACGAAGGCCTTGGAGCCGCGCGCGGCGGGTCGCATCGAGATCTCGTTCCCTGGGGCGATGCCGTCGATCACGTTGCCGTCCAAGGGCGAGAACAGGAAGAGCCCGTAGCGGCTCGTGCTCACGAGGAGCGCGCCCTGCACCTGCACGGCGCCGGACATTCCGCCTTCTGGGAGCTTCTTCCGCCAGAGCTGCTGTCCGGTATCGACGTCGATCCCCCAAAGCCCCGTCGAACCGCTCGAGGCAACGAGGATGTGGCGCGCTTTCACCAGCATCGCGCCGACCTTCATCTCCTCCTTCGGCGCGGGCTGTTCGAAAAGCGTGAGCTCGGTCACCCCGCGGATGTCCGCGTTGTGCCAGAGCTCCGAGCCGCCTTCGGGCTTCAGCGCGAACACGCCCGCCGCGTAGCTCGCGACGATGACCGCGGGACCTGCCTTCGTGGTCGTGAGCACCGGCGTCGTGTCGACGTCGAGGTATTGAGGCGGCTCGCCCTCGGTCGCGCCCGGCGCTGCGAGCGCGAGATCCACGACGGGCCACGCCTCCGCGCCGTCGGTCGTGGAGTACGCCATCGCCGTGCCGTCGCTGTAGGCGGTGAAGATCTTCCCCTCGAAGCCGGGCTCGTGGGAGATCGCCGGCCCCGCGTACCCGCTGATCTGAATACCGAACGCGGGCGTCCGGTGCTGGTGCCACTTCAGCTTGCCCGTCGTCCGCTCGATCGCGATGAGCGTGTCGTTCGCGTTCGTGACGTACAGCGTGTCTCCGTCGAGGACCGGGCGCTTCGCGACCTCGGAGTTGGAGTTGAACCTCCAGAGCAGCGCCCCGTCCTTCGCCGCGACCTTGTAGAGCGCGCCGTCCGTCGACCCGAAATAGACCGCATCCTCGTCGTCCACATAGAGCGGCTCGCCCTGCACCGGCCCGCGCGTTTCGAACCGCCACAGCACGTCCAGGTTTTGGGCGTTCAGACAGTAGAGTCCGCGGTCGCTCGAGCCGACGAACAGACGCAAGTGTCGCCAGTCGATCTCCGCTTGGCCGCGCTCGTAGGGCTCTCCCTCGAGCCGATTCGGGTTCGTGAGCACGCGCCTCTCGAAGACGCTGAGCGCACCGCCCGGGTGATGCATCCAGAGCGGGTTGTCCGGCACGGCGGCCGCTTTCAGCGCGTCGCAGCCGAGGAGCGCGAGCGCGCCCACGGCGAGGGTGAGGACGCGCCGCCTCACGGAGCGCCCGGATCGTTCGGCACCGGCATCGGCATGCCGGGATCGCCGTGGGACCCCTCTTTTCGCAGCCGCTCGAGCGTCTTCTGGAGCTCCGCCGCCTTCATCTGCTGCATCTGCTCGGGGGTGAGCGCGTTGCCGCGCATGCCACCGATCGACGGGGTTCGCTTCTTCACGAGCGTGGGATCGATCTGCCGGAGCGCGCTGTCGACGCCCGCCGCGAGGAGCTTGCTGTTCGAGCCCGTGCCCGTCGGGATCTCGAGCTTCTTTTGGAGCTCGACGAGCGCGGTCTTCGCGTCCTCGATCTTGCCCTGCTTCAGCATCATGCGAGCCTCGTGGTACTTGCCGAGGTCATCCATTCCCTTGACCGGTACCGCGGCGAGTTGTTTGAACAGCTCGGCGGCCTCGTCCCACTTCTCGAGGCCCTCTTTGGCGTACCCCGCGCCCTCGAGCGCGCGACTCTTCACGTCCGGGTCGGCGGCCGCGAGCGGCGACGCGACGACCTCGTTGAACGCCGCAAGCGCCGCATCCCAGCTGCGCTTGTCGAGCAGCGCCGTCCCCTCGCCGAGGCGCGCGAGCGTGGCCGCGGCGGTGCCTTTGTAGTTCGTCGCCACGGTCGTGAATCCCGCGATCGCTGCGTCCGCGCGGGCTTCCAAGCTCGTGTAGAGCGGAATGACTTCCTTCTTCGAATCGTAGCCCGGCTCGGGCTTCGGCGAGATGAGCCCGCGGAGCGCGAGGACGCCCTTGTTGAGGTCGTCCGCTCGCTTTGCGATCGCCGACGCGCGCTGGCTGAAGAACAGGCTCACGCCGATCGCGGCGGCGAGCCCCAGCACGAGCACGGCCGCGACGGCCTTGAAGTTGTTCTTGAGGAAGCCGCCGATCGCGCTCGACGCGCGCGCGAGGCGATCCTGCACCACCTCGGACGCCTCGAGCTTCGAGACGCGCTTCCCCATCGCCGACTCTTGGCGCCGACGCAGGAGCTCCTTCGCGCGCGCGTTCTTGTCGCGGGGCAGCTCCTTCGCGGGCTCGGCCTCTTCCTCCGTGTCCTTCGCGTCGGCGGCGGTCTTCGCAGTCGATGGCTTGCCCGCTGTGGGCTTCGCGAGCTTCCCCTCGCGCGCCGCCCGTCGCTTGGCGGCCTCGTCCCGCCGGCGCTGCGCTCGGTTCGGCTTCGCCTCGGCCTTCGGCGCGTCGTCGTCCTCCTCGGACGCCTCGGCCTCGTCGTCGCCGTCTACGCCGAGCGCCGTCGCGACGCCGCGCGTGGTCGCGTCCCGCTCGCCCTTCGGCTCGTCCGCTTCGTCTGCGTCGTCGTCCTCGTCCTCGTCGTCCGCGTCGGAGTCGTCTTCGCGAGCGGTCGCCTCCGATTCTTCCTCGGAGGTCTCGTCGTCGCGCTCTTCTTCGGCCCCGCGATCGTCGTCCGCCGCGGGCTTCTTGGTGCTCTTCTCCGCCACGCGGCGGACATTAGTCCAGGCCCCCGCTGAGTCAATCCGCGCGCGCGCCCCGCACGAGACAGCGGCAAACGGTCAGTCCGGGCGGCGGCGGCCGGTCGGAAGCGTCGAGCGAAGCGGCACGAGCGCGCACGCGTCCACGACGACCTTCTGCGTCGCGTACACGACCAGGTGCGCGGCCTCACCGGGGTGCACATCCATCGACGCGGGCGCGGTGCCGAACACCTGGACTGGCTGGTGGCTCGCGCCCACCTTGATCGTCATCGAGCGCGTCGGATCGAGCTCCGGAGCCTTCTTCGGCACGGGCGCCTTCACGTCCTCCCCGAGCGACCAGCCGATCTGCCTCCCCACGCGAATTTCGCCGTCGGTCGCGTCGCTCCGCGCGGTGCAGAGGATCCGCACCCCCTCGTCGAGGTCGGCCCGCGGGATATAGAAGTCCACCGCGACGCCGCTCGTCGCAAACCGGCGGAGGCGCGCAGTGTCGTGATCGCCCTGCGGCCCGCCGACGTGCCGGAGCATGTCGATCGCGATCGCGGCCTCCAACCCGTGCTCGAGGGGGTCGGGCATGCCGAGCAGCGCGATCAGCGGCTCCACCATCTCCGCCCCGCCGTGAACGCGGAGGAGCGCGTCGAGCAGCGCGCCGCGCGTGTTCTGGTCGCGCTCGACCAGGAGGCGGTTCGAAAGGGGCATGCGGGCAGCCTCCTCCCCGATGTCGCCGAGCGTCTTCGCGACGAACGGGCGGAGCTCGTCGTCGGCGAGCGCGTCGAGGATCGGGACGATCGCGGTCTTGGGCTTGATGCGCGCGAACGCGTCGAGGATCTCCCGCGCCCTGGCGAACGGGAGGGCCTCGCGGGGCTTGCCGGCCTCGTCGGGGAACACGTGGCGCCACCACCGGATCAGCTCGTCCGCGCCTCGGTCGTCCCCGATCTCGGCGAGCGCGAGCGCAGCGAGCCGTCGGAGGCCGAGATCCTTCGCACCGAGCAGCTCGATCGTGAGCGGCGCGCTCTCCCCGAGCCGCGTGAGCGCGAGCGCGATGAACGCGCGCGTTCGCTCGTCTTCCTCGCGAGTCATCGCGCCCTTCAGCGCGGGCGCGGTCTCCCCTCGATGCAGATCGAACAGCACCTCGGCCGCGCGCCTGCGGACCTCGACGGACGGAGCCGTGAGGAGCGCGGCGACGTCCGCCGCGGCCTCGCCATCTCCAGCGATCCCGCGGCGGAGCGCGTCGGGCCACGCCCCCTCCCCGCCCTCCCCGCGCGCTTCGTAGCGGCCGTGGGACGCCTCGACCTCGACGAGGAGCGCGCGGAGCCGAGCGACGACTTCGGGGTGATTGCCGGTCACGTCGCGCGTCTCCCCCGCGTCGCGCCGCGCGTTGTAGAGCGAGCACGCGCTCGCTCGACGGAAGCACACGAGGCGGAACGCGTCCTCGGCGACCATCGACATCGTGTCGGTCTCCGCGAACGCGAAGCCAGGCCCGATCTCTCGACCCGAGAACGCCGCGGAGACGTCGCGCCCACGAACCCGCGCGGCGCGCGGGATGTCGAGCGCCTCGAGGATCGACGGGAGCACGTCGATCGTCTGCACGGGCGAGCGCACACGGCCCGGGACGACGGACGGCCCGGCGACGACCAGCGGGACCCGCGTCTGCTCCTCGTACACGGTCGCGCCGTGGTAGTGGCCTCCATGCTCGCCGAACTCCTCCCCGGTCGCGGCGGTGAGGATCACCACCGCGCGCGGATGCGTCGCGCGGACCTGCTCGACGAGGGCGCCGATCGCGGCGTCCACCTCGGCGATCTCCGCGTCGTAGCGATCGAGATCGCGCGCTCCGAACCCGCGATCGTCCTTCGGTTGGTAGGGCGCGTTCGGCGCGGCGAAATGCGCCCACAAGAAGATCGGGGCGTCGGACGCGCGCCCGAGGAAGGCCACCGCCTCCCGGCTCACCTCCTCCGGAGACGCGGGCCGAGCGGAGGCGAACTCGAAGCCGTAGTGATCCTCGGCCACCTTTCGCAGCGCGTCCCGCCCGGCCTCGAAGATGGATGGGGGATAGAACGCGGCCGTCTGATAGCCGTAGCGCGCGAGCGCGCGGGCCCACGTCTCCCCCACCCCATCGGGTCGAGCGCCGCCCGCGAGACCGAGTTGCACGAGCGGCCGGACCGCTTTGCCCGTGAGGATCGACGCGAGCGCGAACCCCGTGTTGGGCGTCGAAGTGTACGCCTCCTCGAAGACCACGCCGCTCGCGGCGAGCCGGTCGATCGCGGGGGACACGGGACGATCGTACCCGTACGCGCCCAGGTGATCGGCGCGGAGCGCGTCCACCGTGATCAGCACGACGTCCGCGCCGCGGAGGGGCGGCGACGCCTCCACGGAGACGCTCGAGGCGGGAGCGGGCGGAGCGATCTCCGCCGCGAGCGTCACGGCTCGACCGAGGAGCGGCGCGTGCGCCGCGAAGATCACGCGGACGTTGTCCGCGAGCGCGAGCGATCGGGCCGCTGGCGTCGCGATCGCGGCCATCGCCGCGAACAGACAAACGGCTCCTATGGGCGCGCCGCGCGCGCTCTTCGGCACGCTCGGATCCCGGCCGAGCGACGCGACGCCTGCCGCGATGCCCGCCGCGCCGAACCACGCCAGCGCGGCGACACCCCGAGCATCGAACGCGTGCTCCCCGCCCGAATGCGTGAGGGACGCGCTCGCGAGCTCCGCGACGACCGCTCCGCCGGCCGCGACCCCGAGGCAGACGCCCCACCGCGTGGCGGGCGTCGCGCGCGCGCGCCACGACACGAACCGCGGGCCGAGGAACCACGCGCCGAACCCAGCCGCGCCCGTGAGCCCGAGGACGGCGAGGAGCTCCGGTGCGCCCCGTACGCCGAGCGCCGGCGCGGTCAACGACACGAGCGCCGCAGCCGCGACCGCGGACAGGAGCGCTCCGATGGTGCGCGCCCACGGTCGGTTCGCCTGAGCGATCGACTCGAGCAGCGCGCCCACCGCCAGCGCGTACGGCCCCGCGACCACGATCGCGATGGGCAGGACGCGCCCCGCCGACAGCGCCTCCCTGCTCGTCACGAACGCGCTCCGGTGCAGCGCGCCGATCACCGCGAACTCCGCGACGAGCAGCGCCGCGAGCGCGAGGAACGCGTCCGCGATCCGGACGCCGAGCTTGCCCCGGAACAGCGGCGCGCGCCGCGCGGGCTCCGAGCCGAGCGCGCGCGGGCGTGAGCGCCTCTTCCGCGCGGGCTCCGGTATCCTGACCGCGCCTCCGCGCGGAGGGCCGTGACGCGGCGCCGCGGGCGCGCCCTTCATCCGTCCCCTCCCTCCACTTGCGCCACCCCGAACACCGTTCTTCGCGGGGAGAGGGCGGGTTCAGCCGTACGCGATCTCGAGGATCTCGTAGTGACGCTCGCCCGCGGGTAGCTTGATCTTTATCTCGTCCCCGACGACGTGCCCGAGGAGCGCGCGCGCGACGGGCGACGCGACGCTGATCCGTCCCTCGTCCAAGTTGGCCTCTTCCGGGCCGACGATCTGGTAGCGGACCTCGTCCCCCGTGTCGCTGTTCGCGAGCTTCAGCTTCGCCCCGAACTGGACCTTGTTGCTCCGGATCTTCGTGGGATCGATGACCTCCGCACGCGAGAGCGCCTGCTCGATGTGCTTCATCCGAGCGACGATCATGCCCTGGCGCTCGCGCGCAGCGTGGTACTCGGCGTTCTCGCTGAGATCCCCGTGCTCGCGCGCCGTGCCGATGTCCTTGATCACCTGCGGGAGATCGGACTCCTTCAGCTTCTTCAATTCGGTGACGAGCCGAGCCTGACCCTCGGGCGTCATCGGGACCTTCTCGCTCATCGGTTCACCCGCGGTTCGAAGATGGGCAAGCTCCATCGAGCCTGGTGGCTCCGGAGCGACAATGCCGCGGCGCGCCGCGGCGACGAAAGGCTTCGCGCTCGATGATTCCGCGGCGGTTCACGGTGTTGAAGAACTTCACGCGGAAAACTTCGTGAGGCACCCGGGACGGTGCCTCCAACGTCAATGAAAGGGATGCGTTCCGAGATGGGGCGCCCCGCTACTCCGCGGAGATTTGGGCCTTCAGCACGTCCCGCCCGGAGGGGACCGTGACCTCACCGTTCGCTTCGGGCGTCACCGTGATGTCGAACGTCCGATACGCGGTCGTGAATTCGAGCTCGCCGTCCAGATCCGTGGGGTCGACCTTCAGCGTCCCCACGTTTTGGGCCTTGGTGTCGGCCTTGTCGTTCTTCGGCTTCACCCACACGACGTACGTCGTCGCCTGCGGGTTCAGCTCCGAGGCCGCGGGCAGGTGCTGCACCTTCAGCTTCATCTTGCTGTTGCCCTCCTTCTCGAACGACGCATCGACCTCGCCGCGCGCGCCCGGAACGGAGTCCCCGCGTACCATCGCGAACGTCGTTCCGCAGCCCGCGAGCGCGAGGGCGCCCACCAGGACGAGGGGGCCGAGGGAGAAGATTCCGAGCGCCCCGCGGGCGTTCTTGGAGGTGTTCCGCATAGGCCCGCCACTCTATCGAAGGCGCAGGCCTTGTCCAGATCGCTTTGGCCGTCGATCCCGCGACCGATCTCCGAAACGAGGTGCCGCGTCCTCTCGTAGAAGGTGGCGCGCTGCCGTCACCATCGCCCACCGTCCCTGAGGGAGAGGAGGACACGTTGCGAATCCTGCTGGTGATGCCGACCCCGTTCGAGAACGGGCGGCTCGGTCTCGAGAACGTCATCTGGCTCTCCGAGCCCGTGGGCCTCACGGCGGTCGGAACCGCCGTCGCAGACGCGCATGAGGTCAAGGTGATTGACCTTCGCCTGGAGGACGAAGACTGTCTGCAAAAGACGATCGCGTCGTTCAAGCCCGATCTCGTGGGTACCACGAGCATGACGACGGACGCCTACCAGGCGAAGGCGGTGCTCCGCGCCGCTCGGGCGATGCGCCCGGAGGCGCTGACGGTGATCGGCGGTCACCATCCGACGCTGTGCCCGGAGGAGTTCGAGGAGCCCTACATCGACGTCGTCGTCCAGGGCGAGGGCGAGCTCACGTTCATCGAGCTCGTGTCGCGGTGGGACGCGCAGCGCGGCGCTGGGGACCGCACGTTCGAGGGCGTGGACGGCACGCGCTACCGAGACGCCTCGGGCCGGATTCGCGCCAACGCGAAGCGGCAGCAGACGGTGAACCTCGACACGTTCAAGACGCCTGATCGAAACCTGATCAAGAAGTATCAGGGGCGCTACTTCTTCACGGGCATCCGACCCATGGCGTCCATCTTCACGAGCCGCGGGTGCTCCTTCGACTGCAACTTCTGTGCGATCTGGGAGTTCTACGAGAGGCGCACGCGGTTCCTCTCCGCGAAGCGCATCGTCGACCAAATGGAGGCGTGCAGCGAGCCCTTCGTGTTCGTCCTCGACGACAACTTCCTCACCAACAAACGCCGGGCGCTCGAGCTCTGCGACGAGCTCGAGCGGCGGGGGGTGAAGAAGTATTGGATGACCCAAGGGCGCACGGACTTCGCCGCCGACCACCCGGACGTGATGCGCCGCCTCGCGAAGAACGGGCTCGTCATGGTCCTCTCCGGGTTCGAATCGAACAGCGACGACAACCTCGCGGCGCTCCGGAAGAAGAGCTCCTGGGAGAAGAACCAAAAGGCGAACGACCTGATGGCGGAGCTCGGGATCCTGTCGACCGGCATCTTCATGGTTCGCCCCGACTGGGACGAGGAGCAGTTCGAGAAGCTGTTCGAGTACGTCCGGAGCCTGACGATCGGCATCCCCCTCTTCAGCATCCTGACTCCCCTCCCGGGCACGCAGCTCTACAAGGCGTACAAGGACAAGCTCCTCACGCACGACCATCGGCTGTTCGACCTGCTCCACGCCGTCCTGCCGACGAAGCTGCCCCGAGAGGAGTTCTACAAGCAGTACGCGCGCGCCTACATCGCGACCGACGCGACCGTGAAGAAGGCGTTCCAGGTCATCATCAAGAACCGCACGAGCTTCGCGTGGAAGATGCTCCCGGGGCTCTTCTGGTTCTACGCGCGCACCTGGCGCTACCAGCGCATCCAGGACGACTACCGCACGTTCCTCCGCGACGAGGCGGGCCTCTTGAACGGGCCGGGCGCGAAGGCCGGCCTCACGTGGAAGGACATCCCCTACCCGCGCGGCGACGAGCACGACAAGAAGACCGACAAGGTCGGCGCGAGCGACGACACGTTCGTAGACGGGTCGAAGCAGATCGTGAAGCTCCGCATCCCGAAGAAGATCTGGGCCGACGACCTCGCGGACCATCGCGCTGCTGCGGCAACGGGAGGGGAATGATCATGGCCGACGGATCCAAGCGCGCCTCGAACACGAACGCGTTCCTCGACGAGCTCCGGAAGGACATCGAGACGCACCCGGGCGTGAACCACCTGTTCCTGAACCGGTGTGCGACGAGCCCGTTCTCACGGGAGGACTACAAAGTCTTCGGGGAGAACCACTACCCGCTCGTCTGCGTCTTCACGAGCTACCTCGAACGCCTCCTCTGCCGCGCCCCCTCGAGCGACGCGAAGCTCTGGCTCGCGAAGGTCCTCGTCGACGAGTACGGCGAGGGCAGCCACGGTGACGACCACGCGACGCTCTACGGCTCGTTTCTTCGGGCGTGCGGGAGCGACATGCCCGACCGCCGCGGCACCGAGCGGACGCCCGGCCCCGCGTTCGAGTTCATCGCCGAGCACCGCCGGATCGTGAACGAGGAGCCGTTCCTCGTCGGCCTCGGCGCCGTCGGCCCCGGCCACGAGTGGGCCATCCCGAAGATGTTCGACGCGGTCATCCCGGGCCTGCGCCGCGCTGGGTTCAGCGAGGAGGAGATCCATTACTTCACGCTCCACGTCGAGCAGGACGAGGACCACGGCGCGTGGCTCGAGGAGGCGCTCGCGAAGTTCGGGACGAGCGCCGAGACGCAGGCGCAGATCCGCCGCGGGGCGATGCTGTCGCTCGACGCCCGCTTCCGCTTCTGGACGGGCGTGCAAGCCGCGATCGTAAAGTATCGGCAGCCCCGCGCGCTCCGCCCGGACGGCGGCAAACCCCGCAGCGCCGTCCACGAGATCGCCCTCACCGCGTGGGACGGGCTTCGCGTCGCGCAAACCCTCACCGCCCGCTACACCGAGCTTCGCTCGCGCCTCCGCCCCACGATCGATGGCCTCATCGAGCAGGGCAGGCGCTGATGACCAGGATCCATTTCGTCGCGACGAAGAAGAACCTCGATCCGACCGAGCGCGAGCTCTACGAGATGGACCTTCTCTGCAGGTCCCTCGGGTTCAAGCGCGCGTTCCTCGACCTCGGGATGCAGACCGTCATGGCCTGCACGCCTCGGTCGATCGACGTGAAGCTCACGGACGAGTACCTCGAGAAGATCGACTACGACCTCGCGTGCGACGCCGTCGCGATCAGCGCGAAGACGTCCTGCGCGACGTACGCGTACGACGTCGCGCGCAAGTTCAAGGCGCGCGGCAAGCGCGTCATCATGGGCGGGATCCACGCGTCCCTGCGGCCCGAGGAGGCGCTCTCCCACGTCGACTGCATCGTCACCGGCGAGGCGGAGACGATCTGGCCAGTGGTGCTCCGCGATCTCGAGAACGGGAAGCTCAAGGAGCGCTACGACGCAGAGGGCTTCCCGCCGATGGGGTCCATCCCGATCCCGAGGTGGGACGCGATCAAGGCGGACCAGTACCTGTTCCACCAGCTCCAGACGACGCGCGGCTGCCCGTTCCGGTGCCGGTTCTGCAGCGTGCCGGACATCTCCGGGCAGGAGTTCCGGTGCAAGCCGGTCGACGCGGTGATCCGCGAGATCCTCGCGTTCCCGAAGTCGAGGGGACCGATCGCGAGCGGCAAGCCGCTCTACATCGTGGACGACAACTTCATCTCCCGGAACCGGTACACGAAGGAGCTCCTCCAGGCGATGAAGCCGCTCTACCAGGCGGGGAAGATCCCTGCGTGGAGCGCGGAGACCACGCTCAACGTCGCGAGCGACGAGGAGATGCTCGACCTCTTCCAGGCCGCGGGCTGCTCGACGCTCATCATCGGGTTCGAGTCCGTCACCGAGGCGAGCCTCGCCGCGATGGACAAGCCCGTGAACTTCTGCCTGACGTACCAGGAGGCGGTCGATCGCATCCACGCGCGCGGAATGATCGTGATCGGCAACTTCATCGTCGGCTTCGACACGGACACGCGCGCCGTGTTCAAGCAGACGCTCGACTTCATCCAGTCGACCGGGATCCTCTACCCGTTCTTCTCGATCCTGACGCCGATGCCGGGGACGAAGCTCTTCGACGAGGTCAAGGCGGAAGGCCGGCTCTTCCACGAGAAGTGGGAGCTCTACGACACGCGCCACGTCGTCTTCGAGCCGAAGCACATGCGGCCCGACGAGCTCATCGACGGCTACATCTGGCTCTACGAGCAGGCGTACGGGACGGACAAGCTCTACGACCGGATCGAGCGCGCCTGGCGCCGCCGGAGGAAGACGAGCGCGCTCCCCGAGAAGCTCTTCGTCAGCGCCCAGCTCGGCAAGGAGATGCTGCGCGGAGACGGCGAGATGCGCCGGCACTATGGGGACGGCATCAAGCTCATGATGAAGCGCGGGCTCATGAGCGACGCGGGGCAGCTCCTCTATCTGCTCGACGGGTACGACTTCGTCCGGATGATGCGGCGCTTCCGCTCCGACCAGTGGAGCGAGAACGTGCGAACCTTCGAGGACAAGTCCAAGTGGGACGCGCCGAAGGACGACGGCGCCGACCTCGGAGTGCTTCAGTGGCAGAACAAGAAGGCCCAAAAAAGGACCAAGCGGGCCCTGCCCCTCATCGGCGCCTGATCACCCGGCGCCGCGTGCTCGCCGCCGTCGGGGTCGGGGTCGCGGGCACGGCTGCGTTCGAATACGCGTCGTTCCGCGGCGCGTTCGACCACCGCTCCCTCCCCGGCCCCGCGCGGCCGGGGAGCTTCCGCGAGGCGCGCGACGCGGCGGGCGGAGACGGGGACGCGGATTGGTTGTTCCACGTCGGGCACTCGACGCACGTCATCACGCTCGGCGGAGTCCGCTTCCTGACGGATCCGTGGTTCTACGATCCCGCGTTCGGCGCGATGAAGCACGAGGTCGGCCCCGCGTGCGCGCCGAGCGAGATGGACATCCACGCCCTGCTCATCTCACACGATCACGCGGACCACTGCGACGAGAAGGCGCTCGACGAGATGGCGAAGTCGACGCCCTGCTTCGTCGGCACGCCCGCGCTCGCGGCGAAGCTCAAGCGACTCGGGTTCACCGAGGTCAGCGTCCTCGGGACGTGGGAGAGCGCTCGCGTCCAGGGCGTCGAGGTCCACGCCGTCACGGCGATCCACGACGTGCCCGAGATCGGCTTCGTGCTCCGGTCGCCGAGCTCGCCGAGCGCCGCGGGAGCCACGCTCTCGGTCTACTTCGCGGGGGACTCCGCGCTCCACCCCGACCTCGAGCGCATCGCGGAAGAATTCGCGCCCGCGGTCTCCATCCTGCCGGTCGACGGCACGCGTCTTCGCGGCGACGCGCTGCGCGTGATGCGCCCCGAGGACGCGGTGGAGGCCGCGCGACGCCTCAAGAGCGCGACGCTGCTCCCGTCGCACGCCGAGGCTCGCTTCTACGATCCGATCGCGAAGCACGTGCTCACCGAGAACATCGAGGGCGCGAACCAGAAGTTCGCCGCGCTGATGCGGAGCGCGCTCCCCGAGCGCGAGGTGCGGGTCCCCGCGCCCGGTGACCGCGTGCTCCTCCGCGATCATCTCGGTTAGCGCCGGGCCGCGGCGGCTCGGCGCGGGCCATCCGCGATTGTCTCCTTCGCGAGCGCTCTCCTTTTCGTCAAACAACTCGCGGCTCCCAGTCGACGAAGCGGCACATTGCGCGCGGCGCGCCCTTCATTTCCCGGCCGCGTGGTCATCGGCTGAAATGGTTCTCGTTGCGTTTCCCCTAGAGAGTCGCCCCCATGGCGACACTTCATGGACAATGGACACACCTCGCGCTCGCAGCGCGACTCGAGAAGAACCTCCCGATGGTTTCCCTGCCGATCCTGGGCGCGCTCGCGTGCGGGGGGCGGGTGAAGCCGATCGTGTGCGTGGTCGAGTGCTTCGTGCTCGTCATCGTGCTCGTGTACTGCACCTTTCTCAACACCTTCACCGACCGCCAGCTCGACAGCAGCTCCAAGCCGGAGCAGTACGAGCACCTTCGGCGCGCGGGCGGCGGGCTCGTCACGGCCACGTTGATCGCGTGGGTCCTCGTCGCCGTCGCGCTCGTCTGGCTCATCACCGAGGCGCCCCTCACCGTCCTCATCCTGGGCGGCGTCGCGCTGTTCGGAGGGCTCTACTCGTTCGACGCGTTCCGATGGCGAGCGGCGACGCGTTGGAAGGCGCACTGGCTGACCCACGCGATCTCGTTCCTCGCGTGCTACGTGCTCATGCTCGAGCTCGGCCTGGTGATCGCGTCCGCGCACCTCGCGGTGTCCACTCTGCTCTTCCTGGGCGTCTCGCTCTCGGACTACGGCGTCGTGATCCGCGAATGCGCCGCCGACGGAGACGCCGAGCGCCGCGCGAACCTGCGCACGCTGGCGGCGCTCTTCACCCAGGCGTGGAACCAGCGCGTCGCGCTCGCCGTCGCTCTGCTCGGAGCGGCGTGCACGATCGCAGCCTCCACGTTCTCGGTGCGGCTCGCGGTTGCGCTCATCCCTCCCGCGCTCGTCCGGCTCGCGGTCCTGCGCGGCGGTGCGGGCCGCTGGGCCATCGATGGTACGTTCTTCCTGGGGCGCGCCTTTCCCATCCTCGTGCTCGCCGTGTGGCCTGGGGGCGACGCCTGACATGGACACACCCTGGACAGCGTATCGAACGCGCCTCCTCGACCTCGACACGTCCGCGCTCGTCGAGAACGGCTCCGGCCTGCGCTTCACGGATACCGCGCTCGGCGCGGAGCGGGTGCCCGTGCTCGTCAACGACGGAGGGTCGCACGCCTGCTACCTGCTCTCGTCGCGCGCCCACTACATCGACTACGTCCGCGAGGAGATCGGGAAGATGCCCGCCGACACGACCACGCGCGCCGCGGGGATCGCGGTCGCGGCGCTCGGGCTCGGCTGCACCGCGACGCACCTCGCGCGCGCGGTCCACGCGAACCACTGGCTGCTCTCGACGCCGCCGCGCCGCCCCGTGCGCGAAGAGGACGTGCGCGAGATGACCCGAGATCTCACCGAGCGCTTCCCGACGCACGCGCTCACGTATCGCCGCATCGACGCGAGCGACGAGCGCACGTCGGAGGCGTTCCGTGCGTGCGGCTGGTCGCTCGTCGTGAACCGCCCCATTCACTGGTGGTCTCCCGACGAGCTCCCGCGCATCGCCGCGTCGAAGCGAGGGAACGTGTTTCGGGACATCCGCGCGCTCGAGCGCTCGGGGGTGACCGTCGCGCCCGCGGAGCCGGGCGACGCCGCCGACATCGCGCGCCTCTACCGGATGCTCTACATCGAGAAGCACTCGGCGCTGAACCCCGCGTTCACGCCCGCGTTCTTCGAACTGCTGCTCCGCACGGGCGCGCAGACGCTGACGGTGCTGAAGGCGCGCGGCCGCGTCGGCGCGTTCCTCGCGCACTCCATCGACGACGGGGCCGTCGTGCCGACGGTCATCGGGTACGACACCTCCGTCGCTCCTCGGTCGATCCCTTGGTACCGCCACATCATGGCGACCCTCTTCCAGCGCTCGCTCGCGGAGAAGCTGCCGCTCTTTCTGTCCACGGGCGCGGCCGACTTCAAGCGCAACCGCGGCGCGGTCGAGACGCTCGAGCTCGAGGCGGTGTACACGGGCCACCTCCCCTTCGTCCGGCGCCTGCCCTGGCTCGCCGTGCGCGCGTTCATGCGCGCCGCGGTCTCGACCCTGGACACGCGCCAGATCTAGCGCAGCGAACGCGATCGGTGCTCTCGAGAAGCCTCCCGCGCACGCCTACGCGGCGCGCTCCGCTGCGGTGAGCGTCGCGATGACGGCCGGCAGATCGTTCATGAGCTCGAGGTACTCGGGGTTCGCTTGGACGAACTCGAGGAGCACGGGCATCATGATGGGCCCCGCGACCACGCTCGGAGACTTCTCGGGGACGACCTCCTTCATCACGTCGATGATGATGCCGAGCGCCCGGCCGAACATCACGTTGTCCTTGGGCGTCTGCAGCGTCTCGAGCGTCTTGAAGAACGCGGCGAACTTCCCGACGACGTCGGTCAGCTCGCCGCGCGAGGAGACCTCGTGGTCGAAGAGGATCGCGCGGGCGCGTGGATCGAGGAACGCGGTGGACGCGAACGCCTCGAGCTTCTCCCGATCCGCCTCCCCGACGGCGCCCTTCTGGATCATGCCGTCGGTCCAGAGCTTGGGCCGGGCGAAGAACCCGCCGAGGATCTCCTTCATCAGCCCGATGCGCGTGTCGTCGGGGAGGCGCTGCACCATCCCGAAGTCGAGGAGCGCGAGCTTGCCGTCGGGCGTACAGAACACGTTGCCGGGGTGCGGATCGGCGTGAAAATACCCGCCGCGAAGCGCTTGGTGCACGAAGCTCTGGAGGTAGAGCCCCATGAGCTTCTCGCGGTCGATGTTCCACGCATCGAGCTGGGCGCGGTCGTCGACGTTCACGCCCTCGATGTAGTCGAGCGTCAGGACTCGCTGCGTGGTGGTCTCCCAGTGCACTCGCGGGACGATCACGCCGAGGGGTGCGAGCTCGCCCGCGAGGATCTCGGTCGCCTTTCCTTCGTGCGCGAGGTCCAGCTCGAGCCGGAGCGCGGCCTCGGTCTCCCGGAGGAGGATCATCGGATCGATGGGCGTGCGGACGAACAGCTTGAGCGCGCGGATGGTCGCGCGCATGAGGAAGAGATCGATCTCCACCGTGCGCTCGAGCCCCGGGTGCAACACCTTCACGACGACGCGTCGGCCATCGCGGAGCTCCGCGGCGTGCACCTGTCCCATCGACGCCGTCGCGATCGGCGCCTCGTCGAAGTGGGCGAAGACCTCGAGGACCGGCTTGCCGAGCTCACGCTCCACGAGCGCGATGACTCGCTTGGGGTCGGTCGGCGTCACCCCGTCCCGGAGCGTCCGGAGCTCGTCGATCACGACGCTCGGCAGGAGGTGCGCCTGCATGCTCGCGAT
Source organism: Polyangiaceae bacterium (assembly GCA_046351395.1). Taxonomy (GTDB): domain Bacteria; phylum Myxococcota_A; class Polyangia; order Polyangiales; family Polyangiaceae; genus CAYYKK01. The sequence continues at coordinate 189,802 of JAXLYP010000016.1, read as the reverse complement.
CTGGCCGAGCTTGACGTTCGCGCCCTTCAGGCGACACGCGGTCGCCTTGAAGCGTTGCGCGTTCCTTCGGTGGATCGCGGCGCGCCTCTCGGGCGTCGGCGGCCAGCGGAAGATCTTCGATCGGATGAAGAGCCACGCGTACGATCCGAGGATCCGGATCTGGAGCCACACGAGCAGGAGCGTGTGACCCATGACTCAGTTCAGCCGCAACATCCGGCCGACGAGGCGGAAGAGGCCACGCGACATCGTCACGATGCGGCTGCCCACGAGCTCCACGTCTCCGTCTTCGCGCAGGCGCATGCCGGCCTTGCCCGAGCGGATCGTCACCTCGCTCTCCGCGTCGATGACGATGTGGTTCGCCTTGAGCTCGAGCGTCTCCGGCAGACGCGTCTGCAGCACGCCCACGATGACTGCGCCGAGCTCGGGGTCCTCTTCGAGGAGGACGCGATCCCCGCTGCGCGAGGCGCGCGCGACGAGCTCCGGATCGACGCCGTCATCGAGCTCGACCTCGATCTCCAGGCCGCCTCGAACCGTGACCACGTAGCTCGCGGGGAGCCCCGTTCCCCGACCGCCGTGGACCGTGACGGTGCCCGTGCGCATGCGTGGGACGTCTCGCCCCTGGCGCACCTCCGGGAGAGCCGCGTTCTCGAGCACGCGCTCGACGGCGCGCTCGTGCTCCTGCTCGGGTGCCTCTCGGTCGTCCGCCAGCTCTTCGGCAGCCGACGGATCGCGGGTCTCGCGGGGTGCGGTCATGGGTGTCGGTCAGTCCGAGCTGCGCTCGATCCTCGGAGCCCGGGCGTCGCGATCGTCGGGCCCCGGGTCACGTGGCGCTTCGAGACGAGGCGCACGGCGCGCTCCGCACCCGTGCGCTCGGACTCGATCTTCGCGTGGGGGCGCATGCGTCGCGAGCTCCTGCTCTAGTAGTGGTAGGTGAGCGTGTAGGACGGGCACGGGTTGTTGTCGGGGTTGTCGATCCGGATGTAGACGATCGCGTCGTCCGAATTGAGCGTGCTCCCGCCGCATTGGAAGTCGCTGATGGTGAACCCTCCCATCGAGCAACAGCCGGGCCTCCCGTCGGGGGAAGAGGCGGACGTGGTCCCGCTCGGACACGTGAACGATGCCTGCTCACCGTTGTCGCAGTCGAAGAACTTGCAGAGCCGCACGGGCGCGCTCGCCACGAGCGAGCGCGTCGGGTCGACCACCTTGAACGTCGTGTCGGCGCCGTGGAACCGGTACCAGTCGGGATCGAACGCGCCATCCGCGACGCCGCTGATCGAGTCTTGATCGTTGTCGTCGTCGCTGATGTTGCCCAGGTTCCAAGCCTCCTGCTCGGTCTGGTTCGGCTCGGCGCCGTTGTCGAGGCAGTTGTCCCCGGAGGACGACGAGACGGCGTTTCCGGAGGACGCGCTCCCCGTCGTCCCCACGCTCACCGTCACGGACGCCGCGTGCGTGACCGAGACACTCGACGCGGCCTCCGTCGTGCTCGTGGATCCCGCTCCGCCGATCTGCTGGAACCCCGGGGGCTTCGTCGACCCATCGCACGCGGCCGTCGCGAAGAGCGCAGTGACCAAGGAAGCGGCGAAGACCCGACGCATACGCGACAGCATACACAGTCGCGCCGCGCAGCGCCTCTCGAGAGGCCCGTCGCCTCTCGAGAGGCCCGTCGCGAAACGCGGTGCGGGATGGGCCGCGAAACGCGGCCCCGACGGGCTCAGAGCCCGAGGTGATCGCGCCAGTACTTCGTGAGGAACACGTCCTTCGGATCGGCGACCTTCCGCGCCGCCTTCCAGGCCTCGAACTTTTCGAAGCGCGAGGTCAGCGTGCTGGGCGGGATCTGATCCGGGTTCGGCAGGAACTTCCCCCAGTGGAGCCGGTACTCGAGGCCTTCGAGCGCCTTCCAGAACTGGGGGTAGAAGTCCTTCACGGGGTCCCCGCCGTTGTACCCGAACCAGAACACGTCCACGCGGAACACGTCCTTGTCGCCCCAAGCCGGGTCGAGGAAGAACTGCTTGCCGGCCTTCGTCGCGTAGAGCTCGAAGCTGAACGGCCCCGTCGCGGCGTAGCAACCCTCCGCCGTCCCGTCCGCGTCGAAGAGCGTGCGGAGCGCGGTGATCGCCTTCTTCACTTCGCCGCCCGCCTCGGTGAACGGGATCCAGATCTCGGTGAAGTACGTCGGCATCAGGACGTCGTCCATCTGGTTGTCCATCGGCAGCCCGAGGTACCAGAGGTCCTGGAACTGCTGGAGCGCCGGGCCGCCCCCGTCCCCGAGGGCGACGAACGGCGACAGGATCTTGTCGATGATGTGGGGCGCGGCCCACTTGAGGAGCTTCGCGAGCGGCACGAAGAGGACGCTCGAGAGCGCGCCCGCGACGAGCGTGTCGAGCAGGTGCGCGATCGTCTCCGCGACCTTCGTCCACACCGAGCCGAGCGTGATGGCGGGGTGACGGTCCCCGAAGACCGTCTCGACGAGCTCCGAGAGCCACGGGTGCTCCTCCTGCGGGACGATGGGGTACGCCGGGTCCGGCGGCGGCGCGCTCCGGATCGATTCGACGAGCGCGCGCGCGCCCGCGCCGAGATCCTTCCCCGCGAGCTCGAGCCGCTTGACCTGGTCTCCGAAGGAGTCCGGGTTGTCGAGGTTTCCGAGGATCGTATAAAGGAGGGACGCGGCGGTCTGCTTCAGCACCGAGAACTGCCCCACCTCTTCGTACGGCTTGGGCTCGAAATCGGGCGTGGGCGCGACGCGCTGGGCCTGCCAGACGACGAGCCGATCGAAGCCGCGCTGCGGCCACCACATCAGCCGTGAGTAGTCCGTCTCCTTCAAGAACTTCGCGAGCGACGGTCGCTGCGCGTCCCCATCTCCGTAGAAGTCGACGTCCGGCGCGCCCTTCGTGGTGCTGATCGTCTCCTTGCCGACGATGTTGTACGTCTTCACGGCGCGGAGGGTCACCGTCGAGATCACGCCGAGCAGGCCGAGTCCCGCCCCCGTCGAGGCGAACCAGTCCGCGTTCGGGCCCTTCGCGGTGAGCACGTGGGCGCGCGCGTTGCCGTCGATCACACGGATCGCGACGACGCTCTCGAGGAACGACCATTTGCACGTGCCACCCGCCGAGCCGGTGGAGAGGAATCCACCGAGGGATTGGTGCGTGATCCCGCCGAGGTCGGGGAGCGCGTAGCCGCGCTGTTGCAGCGCGAAGTTGATGCTCTCCTCCCAGCTCGATTCGTACGTGATGTTCGGCGTGCGCGGATCTTTCGACGCGGTCGGCGAGAGGACGTTCGCGACGGGATGGCGCGGCGACTCCCCGAGGTGGCAGCCCGCCTCGACCTCGACGAGCACGCAGTCCGGGTTGTCCGGGTCGTCTTTGAACCCGAGGATGCGCTTGTACTTGTCGAGCACGATGAGGCGCTCGTTCGTCGCCGCGTCGGGGTCGAAATTCTCGGGGATGATCGCCTCCCACACCGAGTGCCCCGTGCCGACGACGCGTGCCTTCCCGCCCATGTCGCGGGACAGCCGGACGAGCGACGCGATCTCGTCCTCGCTCGTGGGGTGGTAGCAGCCGTCCTTGCCGCGCACCGGGACGTGGATCCCCGGGTCACGCTCGACAGGCTTTCCGCCGCCGAGGAACACGGCGACCGCCCAGTCGTAGGCCGTCTTGAGCGGGGGGTAGATCTGCGCGAGCCCGCCGACGGTGTCCCAGTAGTCGTATTGGTAGTAGACCTTCCCGTCGCGCACGATGAACAGCGTCGCGGTCGGCGTCGGCATCGGGTTACCGACACCGATGTCGATCGTCATCGTGTAGAAGAGCGCGAACGCCTGCTCGTCCCCGATGCGCTTGAAGTCGGTGAACGTGAACGCCTTGTAGGTCTGGAACGCCTTGGCCCACGAGTCCCGGTACGCGTGGATGCCGTCGCGCTCCTCGATGGGGCTCACGAATTGGATGTCGTCCGTGTAGAGCTCCGGTAGCTCGTCGAGCGCCTTCTCCTTCTCCACGTTGAGGCGCTCGTAGAAGGCTTGCATTCGTTCGGGCAGCGTCGGCATGTGTCGTTCCCCTCCTGCGACGAGCGCGGCTCCCGCCGCGCCCAACGGGCCATGAACAGCTTCCCTCCGCGGCGAGACGTCGGTGTTGCGCGCCGCGCGGGACCGGGAGCTTATCCGGTCTCTCCGAGCCGTCACCAGGCGAGCGCTCTTCGTCGTCACGGTTCACTCCCTGGATCGGGTGTAGGGCAGCGCTTCGGCCGCACGCCGGGGAAACGCGGGGCCAACCGTCTGCCTATTGTCGAGGTCGCTCGAAGCGAAGTAGCCTGACCCGCACGCCTTTTGCTGAACGTCACCTAAGGGGGGTTATGCGCCTGGAAGCGGCTCGAATCGGCTACGTGGACGAGTTCTGCCTGTTCGCCACGTGGCGGCACGTTGCAATGCACGTGATGGGGAAGCAGAAGCTCCCGCCGGAGAGCGCGCGCGAGTTGGTGCGCGTGTTGACGGCGCACGGCAAGGCGTGCGGCGAGGGGAAAATGGCGGAGATCACGCTCGTCGCCGCGGAGGCTCCCCTCCCCGACGCGAACACGCGGAAGGTGCTCGACTCGGCCGTGCCGATCGTGTCCCCCTACTATTGCTGTGTGTCGGCGGTGTTCGAGGGATCTGGCTTCACGGCCGCGATCGTTCGCGCGTTCGTGACGTCGTTCCAGCTCCTCAGTCGATCGAAGTATCCGCAGAAGGTTTTCTCCTCCATCGACGACGCGGCGACCTGGACGCTGCCTCAGCTCCAGAAGTCCTCCAAAGTCACGGCGAGCACGCAGGAGTTCATCGAGGTCGTGCACGACGTCCGCGAGCACGCTGTCGAGCGCGGGATCGTGGGCGGGCCTCTGAAGCAGCCGTCCACCGTGGTGTCCTAGAGCACCGAACCGGCGGAAACCCGAACGAATGCGCTCGAGTTCGAGGGAGAGGCGCACGCCCGAGGAGCGAGCACCGAGACGACGACTCCTCGTCATCTGAGGAGCACAGCGACGAGGCCGTGTGGTTCTCTCGAGCCGCGTCCGGCATGAGGACGCGCGAGCACGGACGCGAAGCCCCGATTCGACGTAGGCTCTCTGGATGAGCCGGATTCTCGTCATCGGCGCGGGCGCAGTCGGCCAGGTCTACGCCCACCACTTCGCGCGCGGGGGAGCGAGGGTCTCGGTGTTCGTGCGCGAGAAGTACGCCGAGGAGGCCCGCCGCGGGTTCGATCTGATCCACGTGCACTCGCGGCACAAGCGACCGCGGTCGCGCTTCGTGCCGATCGACGTCGTGACGCTGTCCTCGAAGCTGGGGGTCTACGATCAGGTGTGGATCACTGTGCCCACGCCCGCGCTGCTCTCGGGCGGGCTCGACGAGGTGCTCTCGTCCACGGGTGCCGCGACGGTGGTGAGCCTCCAGCCGGGCGTGTCCGTCGCCGCGTACCTCGCCGATCGCGTCCAGCGCGCGCGAACCGTGTTCGGGATCATCGGCTTCTTGAGCTTCCACGCGCCCCTCGCGGGGTCGGACGACGCGGTGGAGAAGGAGACCGGGCCGGGCACCGCGTACTTCTTTCCCCCGCTCGTCGACAGCCAGTTCAGCGGACCGTCGGATCGCGTGCGCGCTGTCGTGGATACGGCGCGCATGGGCGGCCTGCCCGCGCGGGCCATCCCCGACGCGCACGTCGCGCTCGGGTTCTCCTCCTCGATGCTCATGCCCATCGTGGCGGCGCTCGAGATCGACGGGTGGTCGCTCGAAGCCTTCCGCGGGGGCGAAGGGGTGACGCTCGCGGTGCGCGCGACGCGCGAGGCGATGAAGATCATCGCCGCGGAGACGAAGGTGCCTCGTCCCTTCGCGGCGAGCCTCCTCAGCGGGTCCATCGTGCGCATGGCGCTCGGCGTGGCGAAGTGGGCCGCGCCGTTCGACGTGGAGGCGTTCCTCCGGTACCACTTCGAGAAGGTCGGCGCGCAGACGCGCGACCTCCTCGCCGAGTACGTCCGCCTCGGCAGGAAACACGCGCTCGAGCACGAGGGGATCGACGAGCTCCTGGGCGCGCTCTCGCGGGGGGCGAAATGATTCGCGGCGCGCCCTCACCCTGGCCTCGCGCGGTGCTCGCGGCGCTCGCGCTCGGTCACGCAGCGTGCGACGACGCCGCCGTGACACCGCCCGCGCCGACGACGGCGCGCATGGACTTCGCTTCGACCGAGTTCTACGGGTCGCCGTTTCCGTCGGACGCGCGCCTACGCGCGGACGGGACGGTGGATCTGTCGACGTTCCCGCGTCCGGCGTTCCCGAACCTCGTCACGACGGTCGTCGACATGGTGGACGGTCACGCGCGCGGCTTCGGCACCACGAGCTCGATCTACTTCGCGCTCAGCGCTCCGCTCGGAAAGGAGGCGAAGCTCCCGGATTTCGCGGCGAGCGTGGCGGCGACCTCCCCGGTGCAGCTCATCGACGCCGATCCGGGGTCTGCATCGTTCGGCGAGCGCGTGCCCATCACGGTGAACTTCGTCGCCGATGGCGGCCCCTACGGCGCGCCGAACCTCGTCGGCATCGTCCCGCTCCAGGGGCTCCCCCTTCACCCGAAGACGCTCTACGCGGCGCTGCTCACGTCGGATCTCGTGGACGCGAGCGGTAAACCGCTCGCGCCGTCCCCCGCGTTCGAGGAGCTGTCGAAGGGCGGCTCGCCCAAAGGTATGAGCGACGCGGCGCGCGCCTCGTTCGACAAGGCCCTCACGAGCCTCAGGGACGCGGGCGCCCTGCCCGCGAACACGGTCGCGATGACCGCGTTCACGACGGGGGACCCGACCGCGGAGTTCGACGCGGTGGTCGCGGCCGCGCTCGCGGCCCCCACGCCGACGCCCAAGTCCGCGTTCACGCAGGCCGAGGTGTTCGACGACTACTGCGTCTACCAAACCACGATCGAGATGCCCGAGTACCAAGAGGGGAAGCCCCCCTACTCGAGCGGCGGCGGCGACTGGGTGTTCGACGCGAGCGGCAAGCCCGTCCTCGATCGGCTCGAGGAGGCGAACTTCGTCGTGACGATCCCGCGGCGCGCGATGCCCGCGAGCGGCTATCCCGTCGTGGTCCTGAGCCGCACGGGGGCGGGAGGCGAGCGTCCGCTCGTCGATCGTGGCCCGCACGCGACCGCGCAGGGGCCCTCGATCGCACCGGGGACGGGCCCCGCGCTCACCTACGCGCGGGCGGGGTTCGCGGGCTCCTCGATCGACGGCCCGCACGGGGGCCTCCGGAACGTGACGCACGACGACGAGCAGTTCCTCGTGTTCAACATCGGCAACCCGCGCGCCCTCCGCGACAACGTCCGCCAGTCGGCGCTCGAGCTCGTGCTGCAGGCGCACATCCTCGAGGGCGTGACGATCGACGTGTCCGCCTGCCCCGGCGCGACCGCTCCAGGCAACGTGGCGCGCCTCGACCCCGCAACGATGGCGATCATGGGCCACTCGATGGGGGCGACGATCTCGCCGCTCGCGCTCTCGAGTGAGCCGCGCTTCAAGGCCGGCCTCCTCAGCGGCGCGGGTGGGTCGTGGATCGAGAACGTGATGTTCAAGCTGCACCCGCTCGAGGTGAAGGGCTTCGCGGAGCTCCTCGTCGGCTACTCGGGCACGCCGTACTCGATGACCGTCTACGATCCCGCGCTCTCGATGTTCCAGTGGTCCCTCGAGGGCGCCGATCCGCCCGTGTTCGACGCGCGCGTCGTTCGCCACGCCACGGGAGCGCCGAAGCACGTGCTCATGATGCAAGGGATCGTCGACCACTACATCCTGCCGCCGATCGCGAACGCCACCAGCCTCTCGATGGGGCTCGATCTCGCGGGCGACGCTCTCGACGCGAAGACCGCGGAGGTGGCCGAGATGGAGCCCATCGAGAGCGTGATCGGGTTCGGAGAGGGGCACGCGATCCCGTTCCCCGTGTCGCTCAACGTGACGACGCCGAGCGGCGCGAAGGTAACGGCCCTCGTGACGCAGTTCCCCGAGGACGGGATCGAGGACGGGCACGAGGTCGTGTTCCAGACCGAGGCGCCGAAGCACGCGTACCGGTGCTTCCTCGAGGGACTCGCGAAGGGGGCGCCCCTCGTCCCGAAGCCCGCAGGCGCGCTCGACCCGTGCGAGTGAACGAGCGATTCGCCGCGCTCCGGCGCGCCATCGAGGGCGAACCGCTCCCCGCCGCGGTCGTGGATTTGGACGCTGTCGACGCGAACGTCGGTCGGCTCGTGAGACCCGTGGCCCTGCACGGGCGGACGCTGCGCGTCGCGACGAAGTCGGTGAGGTGCCCCGCCCTCCTCCGGCATATCGCCGGCGCGGCGGCGCCCGTCGCGCGCGGCTTCATGTGCTACTCGCCGGGCGAAGCGGCGTTCCTCTGGTCCGAGGGGCTGCGGGATCTGCTCGTCGCGTATCCATCGACGTCGAGGCCGGAGCTCGACGCTCTCGCGAAGGCGAACGAGGCGGGCGCGGACATCGCCATCACGGCGGATGAGGAGGCGCACCTCGCGCTCGCGAGCCGCGCCGCGACCGAGCGCGGCGCCCAGATGCGCGTCCTCGTGGACGTCGACACCGCGTACCGACCTCTCCCGGGGGTCGTGATCGGTGTGCAGCGCAGCCCGCTCCACGCCCCCGACGCGATCGCCGCGTTCGCCGCCTCGATCTCGCGCTTCCCGGGGCTCTCGTTCGGCGGGATCCTCGCCTATGAGGCGCACGTCGCCGGATTGCCGGACAACGTGGGGGTGAGCCCGGTCCGCGGTCACGCAACCCTCGCGCTCAAGGGCCGCGCGCACGCGGCCGTCGTCGCACAGCGCGCGGCGATCGTCCGGGCGCTCGCTGCGCGCGGCCTCGCCGCGACGATCTTCAACGGCGGGGGGAGCGGGAGCGTGGAGACTTCGGCCGCGGATCCGAGCCTCACGGAGGTCGCGGCCGGCTCGGGGTTCCTCGACAGCCACCTGTTCGACGGCTACCGAGGGCTGCCGCTCGTCCCCGCGGCGTTCTTCGTGCTTCAGGTCACGCGTCGACCGCGGGACGGCGTCGTCACGTGCCAGAGCGGAGGCTTCATCGCCTCCGGTGCGAGCGGACCGAGCCGGTCCCCCGTCGTCGCCTGGCCCCCCGGCGCGAAGCTCACCGCGCTCGAGGGCGCGGGCGAAGTGCAGACGCCGATCCTCACGAACCATCCGCTCGGGCTCGGCGATCCCGTGTTCCTGCGCCACGCGAAGGCGGGGGAGCTCGCCGAGCACTTCAACGCGTATCTGCTCGTGCGCGGAGACCGGATCGTGGACCGCGCGAGGACGTATCGCGGTCTCGGGCACGCGTTCCACTGACTACCGGACGCACTGCACGAGCGCGATCTCGCGCCACCCCATCGCGGAGGGCGAGGACTCCGTCGCGAAGCGCACGAATCGCGCGCGCTCTCGTCGGGGAAGAGCGAGCTCCGCGGCGGAGCCGTTCGACATCGACGCCTCGATGCGCTGCGAGACCTCGAAGCTCACCCCGTCGTCCGAGACCTCGATGCGGTGCTTCACGGCCCCGTCACGCGCCATCTCGGGGATGAGGACGAGCCCGTCGATGTCGGTGGACGCGCCGAGATCGACCGTGATCTACTGGGGCGCGGGCGCCCCCGCGCTCCACGCGGTGCACGTGCTCTGATCGAACGCGTTGATCGCGGTCCCCCCGTTGCTCGTCGCGCTGAGCTTCACCGGCGTGAGGACGCGACAACCGGCGCCGAGGGACGCGGGGATCGTCCAGGAGCACGCGGAAGGGTCCGGCTCGGCGGACGCGAGCACCACGGGAGTGCCCGTCCGCAGGGTCATCGGCGGGCGCAGGGCGGATCCAACGGTCGCGATGAGCGTGGGCGGGCGGCGGTCCGCGCTCGAGGTCGCCCGCGCCTCGTCGCCGGGGGATCGCTCCACGAACGCGGGTGCGCCTCCACATCCAGAGGCGAGCTCCAGCGCGACCCCCACTCCGACGAGGACCGACACGACAGCGATCGTGGGGCGCATGGCGGAGTGTGGCGACGACCGCTCCGATTGTGACCACGAACGTTCGAGCCATGAGGAGAACGATCGCCGCACGGGCGCACGGTATGCACCCCGTTGCGATCTCCGCAACGAGTAGCGACCGGTGCGCCTCCGTTGCCCTAGCGTCGCGCTCTTTTCCGAATGATCTTCAGCCGGATCGATCACGGCCCGCCTCGTGCTACGTGCACCCCGTGGTCACCCCCAACCCGGAACGACGCGTACACCGGCGGACCTCGTTGGATGGCCCCGTCCTGCTGGAGACGAGCCAGAGGACCGCGACGGTCCGCAGCCTGGACGTGTCGGGCGGTGGGATGAAGCTGCGGTCGTCGCTCGGCGTGAACGTCCGCGATCGAGTCACCGTGTACTTCGAGCTCCCGATCGGGTTCGGCATCGAGGCATGCGCGGAGGTCCGTCGCTATGAGGGGGACGTCATCGCGCTCCGTTTCCTCGGCCTGCCGCGCGAGTCCGAGCTCGCGATCCGCTCGTTTTGTCGCATCAGCGGCTTGCGCCCCGCGGCGAGGGAGGGCGCTCCGGTGAGCGCTCCTCCCTCGCGTTGACCGCCGCGTCGAGCTCGATCAGACGCGCGCGCGACCGCGGTCTCCAATCCTCGAGACGAGGTGGATGAGGGCGACGAAGAGCGCCGCGCCGATGATCGACCAGACGATCGGGAACGGGTGTCCCTCGACCCGAATCATCCAGATCTCGGGCAAATGGAGCGCGCCCGAGGCCCACACCCCGAGCATCGCGCCGACGAACCCGAGCGCGATCGAGACGAAGATTCCACCTCGGGTGCCGCCGCCGATCGCGCGGCCGATCGCGCCGCAGATGCCGGCGACGATGAGGTACACCAGGAGTCCGACGAGCGTGAAGTTCATGAAACGACTGCAACGCAAGAAGCCCGCCCGCTGAAGCGCCGCGAATTGCGCAAAATTCCGCGGCTGGGCTCGCCGAGGTCACGGGTCAACGCGCCACAGCTTGGGGCGTCTCGACCGCTTCACGATTTTTCACCCCGGGGTGCGCCGCGCGCCCCTATCACGGAGACGCGTGAGCCCCGACCCCGAGCCCCCGAAGAAGAAAGGCCCTCCGCCGCAGCTCATCGTCCTTCTCTTGGTCGCGGTCCTCGGTGGAGGGGGGTACTACGGCTACAAGCGCTGGGCGGCGACGCAGCCGCTCGAGTGGAGCGGGACGATCGAGGTGCACGAGATCTCCGTGGGTTCGCGCGCGGGCGGCCGAGTGAAGGAGGTGCTCGTCAAGGAAGGCGACCACGTCGAGGCGGGGCAGGCGCTCATCGTCCTCGAGCCCGGCGATCTGGAGGCACAATTGTCGATGGCCGAGGCCCAGCTCGACCAGGCGAGGGCCGCGCTCGACAAGCTGAAGAACGGCGCTCGGCCCGAGGAGATCGCCGCCGCGAAGGCACGTGCGGAGTCGGCGCAGGCGGGCTTGCAAGAGGCCCAGCACGGCGCGCGCTACGAGCAGATCGTCGCGGCGAAGGCGCGCCTCACGGCGGCCCAGGTCGCGGTCGATCGCGCGAAGCTCGAATACGACCGGCAGAAGAAGCTCTTCGACGCGAACATCGTTCCCCAGGCGGAGCTCGACGCCGCGGACGCGAACCTCAAGGCGGCGAACGCGCAGCGCGACGCCGCCCAGGCGACGCTCACGGAGCTTTCGAACGGCACGCGCGCGGAGGACGTCTCGCAGGCGAAGAGCCGCGTGGACGAGGCGAAGGCGAACGCGTCCCTCATCGAGTCGGGCGCGCGCATCGAGGACATCCGCGCCGCGACGAGCGTCGTTCAAGCGGCCGAGGCTCGCGTCCAGCAGCTCAAGATCACGATCGAGGAGCTCACGGTGCGCGCCACGCGACCCGCGCGCGTGGAGACCCTGGATCTGCGCCCGGGCGACATCGTGGGCCCGAACGCGACCGCCGCCGTGCTCCTCGAGGACGACCAGCTGTTCGTGCGCATCTATGTCCCCGAGACGCAGATCGGGTTCGCGCGCGTCGGCGCGGCCGTCCCCATTTACGTGGACAGCTTCCCCGACAAGCCGTTCGAGGGCGTGGTCGCGCACATCGACAGCCAGGGTCAATACTCCCCGCGCAACCTCCAGACCGCGGACGAACGCGCGAACCAAGTCTTCGCGATGCGCGTCGAGGTCGTGGGCGATCACGAGAACCTCCGCGCGGGCATGGCAGCGTGGATCAAGGTGAAGCGATGAGGTCCGCGCACGCGCGGGATCGTGGCGCGCGCACGACCGCGCAAACGAGGCTCACCGGAGCGACCAAGTGACGGCGGTCGTCGATCGGGCGCCACCTTCGTCGCGCAAGAGCGCACCCCCGGCCATCAGCGTGCGCGGAGTGACGCGCAAGTTCGGGGACTTCACCGCGCTCGACAACGTCGACCTCGAGGTGCGCACCGGGATGATCTACGGACTGCTCGGGCCGAACGGCTCCGGCAAGTCGACGCTCATCCGCATCCTGTGCGGCCTGCTCGCGCCGACGTCGGGGAGCGCGCACGTCCTCGGGCTGGACGTCGCCACGCAGGGTGAGCAGATCCGCCGGCGCATCGGCTACATGAGCCAGAAGTTCGCGCTCTACGACGACCTCACGGTCCGCGAGAACCTCGACTTCTACGCGCGCGTCTACGGGCTCTCGGGCGCGCGCCTCCGGCAGCGGCAGGAGGCCGCGATCGAGCTCACGCACATCCGGCCCTACCTCGATCGGCGAGCGGGTCTCCTCTCGGGCGGATGGAAGCAGCGCCTCGCGCTCGGCAGCGCGCTGATGCACGAACCTCGCGTCATCTTCCTCGACGAGCCGACCGCGGGCATCGATCCGGTGGCGCGCCGAGAGCTCTGGGATCTCCTCTTCAAGCTCGCCGCGGAGGGGATCACGCTCCTCGTCACCACGCACTACATGGACGAGGCCGAGCGGTGCGGAGAGGTTGGCTACCTCTACCTCGCGCGGATGATCGTGAGCGGAACCCCGGATCACCTGAAGGGCCTCGAGGCGGTGAACCTGCCCGGGTTCCGGCGTGTCGAGGTCGAGACCTCGGAGACCGCGCGCGCGCTCACCTGGCTCCGTGAGCAACCGTTCTGCCAAGCGGCGACGATCTTCGGGCAAGCGGTGCATACCGAGATCGACGCGCGTATGGATGACCGCGCGCTCCTCGACGCGATGCGCGCGGCGGGCTTCCCCCGCGCCCAAGCGCGGCCGATCACGGCCTCCCTCGAGGACGTCTTCGTCACGCTCACGCAGCGCGAGGCCGCGGAGCGCGCCCGCGCCGCGCTCGCGAGGGGCGCGGTGGAACCATGAGCCCCGGGCGCCTCCACCCGCGAAGGAGCCGCGTCCGCGGCGAGCGGGGGCTCCGTCGATGAACTCGAATTTCTGGGCGTCGTTCGTGGCGATCCTCCGCAAGGAGTTCGTCCACATGCGGAGGGACCGGAGCACGTTCGTCATCGCGCTCACGATCCCGATCTTCCAGCTCGTGCTGTTCGGTTTCATCGACCAAACGGTCACGAACGTGCCCACGGTCGTCGTGGATCAGGACGCGTCGGCCGAGAGCCGTGAGTTCATGGACAAGCTGCGCGCGACGCACACGTTCAAGATCTCGCAGATCACGCGGGACCCGAACGACGCGCGGTCCTCGATCGCCGCGGGTCGGGCGAAGATCGGCATCGTCATCCCCCCCGATTTCCACGGACACCGCGCGAGGCGGGGAGGCGCGAAGGTCCTCGTGCTGATCGACGGGTCGGACTCGAACGTGAGCGCGCAGGCGCTCGGCGCGGTGAACGGCGTCGCGGCGGACGAGAACATCCGCATCGCGTCGGGGCTGGCGGGTGGCGCTCCGAAGCCGTCCCTCAGCGTGCAGCCCATCGTGCTCTTCAACCCGGACGGCCGCACCGCGAACTTCATCATCCCGGGGCTCGTCGCGATCCTCCTCCAGATCGTGGCGATGGTCCTGACCGCGGTGTCGATCGTCCGCGAGCGCGAGAAGGGCACGCTCGAGCAGCTCTTCGTGACGCCGATCCACCCGCTCGGGCTCATGCTCGGGAAGCTCGCCCCGTACCTCATCGTCGGGCTGGTGGAGATGTCGATGATCCTCATCGCCATGCGGTTCGGGTTCGGCGTGCCCATCCGGGGGAGTCTCGTGTTCCTCTTCGCGATGGCGGTGGTCTACCTCTTCGCGCTCCTTTCGATGGGGCTCTTCATCTCGACCCGCGCGCAGACGCAGGCGCAGGCGCAGCAGATGGCGCAGTTCTTCCTCCTGCCGTCCATCTTCCTCTCGGGCTACATCTTCCCGGTCGCGGGCCTGCCGTTCGTCCTCAAGTGGATCGGCCGCGTCCTCCCGGCGACCCACATGGTCGAGATCATGCGGGGGGTCGTGCTCCGGGACGCGGGGCCGCTCGAGCTCCTCCCGAACGTGCTCGCCCTCCTCGCCATCAGCGCGGTGATGGTCGTGCTCTCCGTCCGCAATTTCCGCAAATTCAGCGCGTGAGGCGTTCGATCAAACTCCCTTCGTTTTTCGCAGAAAGCACCGACGGTGTTGACGCTCGGACGTAGGCCGACGTAGGGTCGAGGAGCTTATCCGTCTTGGAGAGCGATCAAGGAGATCGAGCATGAAAGCAGTTCCCGGAAGCGTGAAGATGATGTTCGTGGCGGCCCTTCTCGCGTCGGGTGCGGCGGCCTGCAAGAGCGACGACGGCAGCGGCGGCGCTGGGGGAGCGACCTCGGCTTCCACCGGGACGAAGATGGCCACGTCGTCGAGCACGAAGGCGACGACCGGCACGGCGATGACCTCGGGGACCGGCGGCGGCCCCGTGTGCGGCCTCACGTTCGACGACCGCCCCGACTGCGAGACCTGCATGGAGGACTCGTGCTGTTCGGAGCTCCAAGAGTGCGATCCGAACAGCAACTCGGACTGCGGCAAGCTCGTCGTCTGCCTCAACGCGTGCATGTCGGGCGACTCCGCTTGCCAGGACGCTTGCATCGCAGCGGACACGTCCGGCGCCGGCCTGACCGCGCTCCAAGCGATCTTCAGCTGCTACGACGGGAACTGCAAGACGACGCAGGCGTGCGAGTACCCGATCTGCGACAGCATGCTTCTCTTCGCCGATGAGGCGTGCGCGGGGTGCCTCGGCAACAGCTGCTGCCAAGCGATCAAGGATTGCGTGGCGGACACGGGTTGCCAGGCGTGCCTCACGATGAACCCGCCGCTCGACCCAGGCGCGCCCTGCGGGACTGCGGGTAGCCCGAGCGACATGCTCTACCAGGCGCAGGACACGTGCGAGCACACGACCTGCAAGGCGGACTGCACGTTCACGATCTGCGGGTCGACGCTCGGCTACAACGCGTCGTCGTGCAACTCGTGCCTCAGCGATCACTGCTGCACCGCCTACGACCCCTGCCTCGCGGACACGGCGTGCAAGGCCTGCCTCACGAACCCGGATGGCGCGGGGTGCACCACGAACCAGCTCTTCACCGCGTTCACGACCTGCCGCGACACGGCGGGCGCGAACACGTGCGGCGACGCGGGCGAGTGCAACTGATTCACGAGGGATGACCGGTCGTCCGGGCGGCGGACGACACGCGTCTTCGAGAGCGGCGGAGCGGAAGCCCCGCCGCTCTGCTTTTGTCTTCGTCTTTCTTCGTCTTTGTTGTCTTCGTCTTTCTTCGTCTTTGTTGTCTTCGCCGTTCTATGCCTTTGTCCCCGCTCCCGCCCTCGAACAGCGGCGTCAACCGACGGCGGCCCGCTTCACCTCGGCGAGGTAGTTCTCCAGCACACCGCGCGGCAAGCCAGGCGCGGTCTTGTCGATGTCGTCGAGCTCGTCGTCTTCGTTGAGCCGCACCACGCCGTCGAGGGATCGGCGGCCCGACTGCTCGGGCGGGGGCTGACTCGTGGGCGCCGCGCCGGCTTCGGCTTCTCCGGTGGACTCGAGGAGCGCGTGGCACTCACCGAGGATGGTCGCGACGGCGTCCTCGAACGCGGCCCCATCCTCGAGCACGTAGTGCAGCATCCGAAGCGCGGAGGCGGCCTTGCGCGCCCGGCGCGCCCCCCGCAGATCCAGCTTCGCGAGCACCTTCTCCCGCTGGAACGCCCACGCCGAGAGCTCCTCGACGAGCGCGTCGACGCACTCGCGCACCACCTCTTGCCCCACCCGCTCCGTGGCGGTCACCACGCAGTCGCCGCTCATCGTCCCCTCCTCACCGAGCCGAGCCGAACCTCGACGACAACGTCTACAGCAAACGGCTCGCCAGTCGAGCTTCCCCTGCAACTGGTTGGAATGACTCTCCGCCGGCGCGGGCCCGCGTTGCACGTCCGCAATCACCCTCGCAGATCCGCAACGCGAGGTGGGCCGAGCTCCATGCGCACCGACGTGGGCGCGCGTTTTCGCCCAGCCGAACGACAAATATGACGCCGTCTCCGGCTCCAACGGCTAGCATCGCGCGCCCGTCCCGGGCTCGTTTTGGAGCCCCTCACATTGCACCCGGAAGGCCGAGGAACACTGATGATGTCGATCGAGACCGTGCGTGGCGAGCTGGAGAGGCTGTTCTCGTTGGAGGAGCTGACGGCGATCTCCGCCGACTACCTCGGCCTCGATCCGGCCACGATCGGTGGCACGGCGTCGAAGGCGTCGTTCGCGAAGGCGCTCGTCGACAAGTGCGTCGAAACCCACGCCGTCGGCGCCCTGCTCGACGCGCTCGTCGCGTCGCGGCCCGAGACGGACGCGAAGATCAAAGAGGCGCTCTCCGCCGGCGTCGTGCTCGTGCCGCCGGGCGCGTCTGCGTTCGAGCTCAAGGCGGACGCGGTGTTCGGGCCGTTCACGATCAAGAAGAAGATCGCCGAAGGGCCGCGGAGCATCGTCTACGCCGCGAAGAAGGGGGACGCCGACTTCACGCTGCGCACGCTGAAGTGGAGCGCGACGATGGATCCGGGCGCCGCGCGCCGCTTCGTCACGCACCAGCGCTTCCTCGCGAAGGTCGCGCACGAGAACCTGCCGAAGAACGTGGAGGCGGGCATCGTCGGGGGCATCCCCTACAACGCGTACTCCGCGCTCAACGACGGGCAGGCCCTCTCCGCGAGGATCGCGCGGACCGGCGCGCTCCACATCAACGAGGCGAAGCCGCTCATCAAGGGGATCCTCGGCGCGATCCAGGCGCTCCACGCTGCGCGCCTCGTCCACGGCGGGATCAAGCTCGAGAACGTGATCATGGCGCGCAACGCGCAGGGCGCGTCGCAGGCGTACCTCGTCGACGGCGGCACGGAGCGCCTGTTCGGTCGGAGCGCGCTCACGCATCCTGCGGGCATCCGTGGCCTCTCCCCCGAGACGCTGCGCGGAAAGATCGCGGGCGCCGAGTCCGACTTGTTCGCGTTCGGCTGCCTGCTGTTCGAGCTCCTCACGGGCAAGCCGCCGTTCGCGTCCGAGACGGGCGGGGACCTCGCAGCTCACTTCCTCCTCACGAACGCGCCCACGGCGAGCTCGGTCGCGCCCAAGGGCTGGGTCAGCCTCGCGCTCGACGATCTGGTCGCGAAGCTCCTGCACCGCACCCCGTCGACGCGACCGAAGAGCGTGGCAGCCGTCCTCGATCTGCTCGAGCCGATCGGCAAGGCCGCGCAGAAGGGCATGACGCAAGCGCAGTTCGACGAGAAGGTCGACCTGCTCGTCGCCGATCCGTCGGACACGGAGGCCGCGCTCTCGCTCGAAGGCGCGGTGGAGCTCGGCATCGAGCACTCCAAGGTCGCGGAGGCGTTCATCGTGGGCGCCGACCAGGTCGAGATCCCCGCCGCCGAGGGCGACGACAAGGACGCGAAGCCGAGCGAGGAGCGGACGAAGGCGATCGAGTCGAAGAAGTCGCTGCTGTTCCGCGCGGCGCGCGTGTACGAGGCCGGCAAGAACCCCGAGCGCGCCGAGGAGATCTACGCGCAGATCTGCGAGCTCGACCCGAGCGACGACATCGCGGAGGTCGCGCTGGAGGAGCTCCGCCGCCACAACGGCAAGCACGAGGAGCTCATCGAGATGCTCCTCGCCCGGAGCGAGAAGAGCGAGAGCCACACGGAGCGAGCGCGGGCCTACAGCCAGATCGGTCACCTCTACGCGCGGGAGCTCGACGATCACGAGCAGGCGGTGTTCGCGTTCGCCCAGGCCCTCGCGCAGGACGTCCAGAACGACGAGTACGCCGCGGATCTCGAGCGCGCCGCCGGCCAGGACACGAAGCTCTGGACGGAGTCCCTCAACATCCTTTCCGAGGCGTCCGGGCACCCGCGGATGCCGCCAGAGGTGAAGGTCGTCCTCTTCACGCGCCTCGGGCGTTGGTACTCCGAGAAGGTCGCGCGCCCCGATCTCGGCCTGCCCTGCTTCCAGGCGGTGCTCGCGGTCGATCCTGCGCACGACGGGGCGCTCGCGGGCATGGCCGCGGTCTACCGCCGCGCCCAACAGTGGCAGGAGCTCGGCGCCGTCCTCCTCCGCCGCGCGGATCGAGCGCCGACGCCCGAGAAGACGCGCGACTTCCGCGCCGAGGCCGCAGACCTCCTGGAGACGAAGCTCAGCGATCCGGGCCGCGCGCGCGATCTGTTCGAGCAGATCATCGCGGAGGATCCGGGGCACGACAAAGCGTGCGACGCGCTCGCGCGCATCTACCAGCAGCTGAACGACCACGAGGGCTATGTGAAGATCCTCGAGCGCCGCGCGGAGGCGCTCCGGGGCGACGCGAAGGTCGAGGCGATCTGCCGCGCGGCGGAAGTCTACGAGGACCAGCTCAACAACCGCACGCAGGCGCTCCGGCGGTTCGAGGCGGCGCTCGAGCTCGATCCGCAGAGCCTCACCGCGCTCCGCGGCATCGATCGGATCCTGAACCTCCAGGGCCGATACTCGGAGCTGCTTGGGAACCTCGAGAAGCAGCTCGCGATCGCGGCGACGCCGCGGCAGAAGGTGAACCTGCTCGAGCGGATCGCCGGAATCCAGGACGAGGAGTTCCTGAGCCACGAGAAGGCGGCGACGGCGCTCGAGAAGGCGCTCGAGATCGACGCCGTGCACGAGGGCGCGATGACGTCGCTCATCCGCCACTATCGCGCGCTCGACCGCTGGGAGGACGTCGCGAACCTCTACGAAAAGAACCTGAAGATCGTCACCGACGACAAGCGCCGCGTCGACCTGCTGCTCGCGCTCGGGCGCGTCCTCGTCGAGCAGATCGGCTCGCCGCAGCGCGCGCAAAAGGCGTACGAGCGCGTCCTCGAGATCGACCCCCAGCACGGCGGCGCGCTCGAAGCGCTCGCGAACGTGCGGGTCGCGACGGGTGACGCGATGGCCGCGCTCTCCGCGGTCGAGTCCCTCGCGGCGAAGGCCGACAAGCCCGCGCAGAAGGCGGAGCTCTGGCTGCGCGCCGCGAAGATCCTCGAGGACAAGGGCGATCGGGACGGCGCGATCGAGCGCTACAAGGCGGCGCTGGACGCGGACAAGACCAACGCGACGGCGACGATCGCGCTCCGGCAGGCGTACCTCGCGCGCGGCGACGCTGCGAGCGCCGTGGAGCTCATCGCGCGAGAGATCGATCGCGTCGAGGGGAACCTCGCGAAGGCGCGCTTGTACGGCGAGATGGCCCTCCTTCACCGTGACAAGACCAAGGAGTCCGCGAAGGCCCTCGAGGCCGCGACGAAGGCGGTCGACCTCGATCCGACGTCGCTCGTCGGCCTCACGGTCACCGGTGACATCGCCTTCGACGCGGGCCGGTTCCTCGAGACGGCGAAGGCGCTCGAGAGCGTCGTGTCGCGCGTGGACGCGCTGCCCGAGCACGACCGCGTGCGGGTGATGCTGCGCTACATCGACGCGCTCTCGAAGACGGGGTCGACCGAGAAGGCGGTCGGCACCGTGGAGAACCTCCTCAAGCTCGCGCCGGACAACGTGGACGCGCTCGTGAAGGCGGCGCGTGTCCTGCTCGACGCAGGCCAGGCGGCGCGCGCGGTGAAGCTCTACGAGGACGTGGGCGCGCGCTTCGAGAAGGAGCTCCACACCGAGACGAAGGCGCTCGTCGCGCTCGGGCTCGGCGAGGCACGGTTCAAGAGCGGGGATCTCGAGGGAGCCCTCCAGCCCCTCAGCGACGCGAGCGACCTCAACCCGGAGACAGACGCGCCGATCGACTTGCTCTGCAAGGTGCACGAGGCGCGCAAGGACTGGGAGGAGGTCATCCGCATCAAGACCCGCCGCCTGGACGCGCTCTCGGGCGAAGCGCGCAGCGATCTCCTGCTCGAGATCGGCGACATCTACTCGAACCAGATGAAGGACCGAACGCGAGCGAGCAAGAGCTACGTCGCCGCGCTCGACGAGCGCCCGGACGATCGCAAGGTCCTCACGAAACTGATGCAGCTCTACAGCGACGAGAAGGACTGGTCGCGCCTGATCGACATCGTCCTGAAGCTGTCGCAGATGGTGAGCGAGCCGAAGCAGAAGTCGAAGTACCTGCAGACCGCGGCGATGGTCGCGTCCCGACAGATGGGCGATCTCGAGCGCGCCGCGCAGTTCTACGACGACGCGCTCGCGCTCGATCCGGGCAACGAGAAGGTCATCCTCGAGGCGATCGAGGTGCGCGAGCAGAAGAGCGACAACGAGGGGGTCGAGCGGCTGCTGAAGATGCAGCTCGACATCGCGACGGACGCGAACGACCGCGACAAGATGCTCGCGACGTTCGACAAGCTCGGCAAGCTCTACAAGGAGAAGCTCGGCTGGACGAACGACGCGATCGACGCGTACGAGGCCGCGCAGACGCTGGATCCCGAGAACGTGGAGCGCAACGAGCTCCTCGCTTCCATCTACGCGAGCGATCCTGCGGTGTACCTCGACAAGGCGGTCGCCGCGCAGCGGCCGATCCTCGCGCGCAACCCGCTCAAGCCCGAGCCGTACCGGCTCCTCCGCAAGCTCTACACGGAGGCGAAGCGCGCGGACGCGGCGTGGTGCCTCTGCCAGGCGCTCGCGTGCATGAACCTCGCCGAGGCGGACGAGGAGCGGTTCTACCGCCGCATGCGCTCCGACACTGCGGCCGCGGCGCAGTCACGGCTCACGGGGGACGACTGGGCCACGATCCTCCACGCGGAGGCCGACCCCCTGGTGACCGCGATCTTCGCGTTGATCGAGCCCGCCGTCTTCCGCAGGAACGGTCAACCTCTCGAGCAGCTCGGCTACCAGCTCGCGTACCAACTCGATCTGGTGCGGCACCCCTACCCCATGTCGCAGACGCTGTATTACGCCGCCGGCGTCCTCGGCATGGAGCCCCCGCCGACGTTCCAGAACCCGGAGGATCCGGGTGGGCTCTCCTTCCTTCACGCCCACACGCCCGCGATCGTCCTCGGGGCCGCCGCGCTCGCGCACGAGCTCCCCGGTCAACCGAGTGCGTTCATCGCGGGGCGTCACCTCAGCTACTACCGCCCGGGCCTCTACATCCGCCACATCGTGCCGACGGGCACGGGGCTCCGCGCGTGGCTGTTCGCGGCGATCAAGCTCGTGGTCCCCGCGTTCCCGATCAAGCCGGAGCTCGAGCAGCCCGTCGCCGAGAACCAGGCGCTGATCGAGCAAATCCTGACGGGTGGCGTACGCGACACGCTTCAGAGCCTCGTGACGAAGCTGCTCAACGCGGGCGCAATCGATCTGAAGAAGTGGGTCAACGGGGTCGACCTCTCGGCCGATCGCGTGGGCCTGCTGCTCGCCCACGATCTCGAGGTCGCCCTCGAGATGGTGCGCGCGATGGACGATGGCGGCGGCGTCGCTGCGAAGGAGCGCAGCAAAGAGCTGCTGCTCTTCGCGGTGAGCGAGGAGTACTTCAACCTCCGTCAGAAGCTCGGCATCGGCATCGACTCCTGACGGCTGCGGCACGCCTCAACGCCCGCAGAGCGCTCGCCCCAACGACCCGGCCGTTGGGGCGAGAGCCAACGGCTACTGCTCTCGCTCCGCGAGCACGATGGCGCGGGTCTGCTCGTCCCAGGGGCGCGGGGTGTGCTTGTCCTTGGGGTTCAGCTCAAGCCGTCCCTCGAAGGACCAGCCTAGGGCGAGCTCGCCGCGCGCCCGGACGCGCGCTTGCAGATCGGTGAAGCTGATCTCGCCGAGCGTCGTCGCGTAGGTTCCAAGGGGCTTGATGTAGAGCTCGAACCCTTGCGCCGAGCAGAGGTCGGACCAGACCGCGCCGAGCTCTGGGGTGCGCGACACCTGCGCCAGGAGCTGACTCACGAGCTCGTCGCTGACGACGAAGTCACCGACGCGCGCAGCCAAGATCAGGTCCTTCGTCGCGGGGTTGCGGATCTCCGAGACCGTGCGCGGAGCGTTCGCGCGCAGCGCGCCCGCGTTCGGCTGGCTCGTGCGCGCAGAGCTCTGGAGGAGCAGGAGGGACATCAGGGTGCGTGCGTCGGACTCGTCCACGCTGCGCGTCTGGAGGTCGTCCGCGAGGACGATCGCTGCGTCGAAGCCGCCGGCGCACGCGTCCTCGACCGCGGTCCGTGCGGTCGTGTCGCCCTCCTTCGCGGAGATCTCCACGTTCGTGAGCGCATGAACGGCTCCCGACGCGTCGAGCGGAAGCGAGGAGCGGACGCGGCGGAGGCAGTCGTCGGGCGCGAGCTCGGAGACGATGGTGATCGAGGAGCCCGCGCCGAGGAACTGATCGAGCTCGGCCACGATCGTCCCGATGTCCTGCTTGAACCCGAGGATGACCACGCGCTGTGCGCTCGCAGCGACCACGGGAGCGACGCTCGACGGCTCGGCGGGCGCGGCCTTCTTGCGCGCGGCCTTCTTGGCCTTCCGATCCCGATGAACGGGCTCGTCCACGCGCAAGCCGTGGGCGTCGTCCTCGAGGAGGACCAGGAGCCGGTCGCCCGCGGCGAGCGGGTGGTCCTCGCTCGGCGAGAGGATCGTCCGCGATTCGCCCGCTGGGAGCACTCCGGCGACGACCCCGCTGTGCACACGCGTCCACGCGTCGTGGAACGTCTTGCCCACGAGCTCGTCGGGCAGCGGCATCAGGTAGAACTCGTCCCCCTCGAAGGAGAGCAGCGAGCCATAGACGGCCGCGAGCCCCGCCTGCCGCGCGGTCTGCACCATGAGCCGACCGAGGAAGTCCCGGGAGACGACGAGGACGGAGCCATGGTCATCGATGGCCTTCACGACATCGAGGCGCTGAGGATCCTCGAGCTCGACCACGATGCGACCGGGGACGCGCACGGGAAGCCCGCGCAGCATCGCGAGGAGCGTCTTCACGACGCGCACGTCCCCGCGCTCGGCGGGGCCGTCGTCGCTCAGGACGATGACGCTCGCCGCCTGGAGAACGGCGACGTTCAGGAGATCGTTCGGCGAGCTCGAGGAGCCCTCGCGCACCACGATCTGGGTTCGCCGCACCTTGTTCGCGCCGAAGCGATCGAGGATGGCGCCGATCACGTCGTCCTTCGGTCGCGCCGAGAGGATGACGACGCAGCTCCGTCGGCTCTTCGCGTTCGCGATGGAGATCTCGTCGATGAGGTTCAGCGTCTTGTCGCCGAACCCGAGGATGAGCGTGTGCCCCTCTTCACCGACCGGCGCACCCGTCTGGCGCAGCTCGTTGATCTTGTCCTGCACGTACCCGGCGACGAAGCCGATGAGCAACACGAACACGCAGAGCCCAGCGAACGTGGTGACGACCGACGCGGTCCGCATCCCGCGCCCCGTATCCTGCGAGCCGGTGCCCGGATCCGCCACCCGGCCCCATGCCCACCAAAGCGATTCGAGGACGTCCTGTGCCGGCTCGGAATCCGGCGCGAGGAGCTGCAGGAGCGTGACGCCGAGGCCGAGAGCGAACGCGCCAAAGATGAGGACGAACAAGAACCGCGCGAACGGGCTCCACGCGAGCCAGTTGTCGAATCGATAGCGGAGCTTGCTCGGGATGAGACGAGGGAGCGCCTTCATGGTCGCGTGGAGGAGACCATCGAAGAAGAGCTGTGACCAGGGAGGGGCACCCCCGCGAGAGCTTGGAAAGCAAAGGTCTCGCTAGAGCACCGATTGGGTTGATCGCCGCGGTCTTCGGCGCCCTGAGCACTCCTCCGGGGGCATGCCTATGCGCCAAACGCCGCGGTCAGTACAGTCGGGCGGCGGCGAAGAACGTGTACGGCCCGCCCTGGACGGTCAGCATGCCCCCTGAGTTGTGGTACGCGCTGCAGGTCACTTTCTGGCCCGCCTTGAGGCTCAGCAGGTCCGTCGTCTCGGGCCGCGCGAAGTTCCCCGTGCTGCCATAGAGCGGAGTGTCGGCGCCCGACTGAGCGACGCCGTTGACCGACAGGATCGAGGAGACTTCGTACGAGCCGGTCACGGTCCAGTCCGTCGCGCACGCCGTGAGATAGATGCCATCGGCCGGCGCAGTGAACGTCCCCGTCGCCGCGTCATACACGTTGCCGGCGTCGTAGACGACTTGGTCGAAGTTCAGCGGGGTCACGCCGCCCGAGACGGTGAGGTTCGTGCTTCGGTGCGCGCTGAACGCGACGGGGGCGTGCACCTGCTGTTCAAGCGCTGCGAGCCTCGTGTCGAGCTCTTCGAAATTGCCGTTCATCGCTGCCGCGGTGATCTTCTCGCCGCCCTTGAAGTCGTGCTTGACCGTCGCGAGCGCGACCGAGGTGCCGGCCGCGACGGCGACGACGACAGCGCACCCAGCGGCGAGCTTCTGGCGACGCGTGAGCTCGAGTTCGACGACGACGACCTTGACCTTCATGAGACCTCCGGCCGCGAAGGTATCACGGCGATCGGCCCTACTTTGGGCTCGACGCTTTGCGGGCAGGCCTCGTCACTGGCTTCGTCCCCTTCCCCGCCGCTGCGCTCCGCGCCGCCGCACGGCTCGTCGAACGCGCGCTCGCGTCGGACGGTGCGATCGCTTTCGCGGCCTTGGTCACGGGCGCACCAGTCAGTGACGCCTTCTTCGCTTTTCGTTCCTTCGCCTTCAGCGCCTTCGCGCGCTCCACGCTCTTCCGCCCGACCTTGTCGGCCTTGAATGCGTTCGGGCAGAGCGCGGCGACGCCGCAGCTGCTGCACGCGGGCTTGATCGCGAAGCAGATCCGCCGCCCGTGAAAGATGAGCGTATGCGAGAGCGGATCCCACGCCTCGCGCGGGAAGATCTTGCAGAGGGCCTGCTCGATCTCCTCGGGATCCTTCTTCTTCGTGAACCCGAGGCGCTGCGCGAGCCGCATGACGTGGGTGTCCACGACGACACCCTCCGGTGTCCCCCAGATCACGCCGAGCACCACGTTCGCCGTCTTTCGGCCGACGCCCGGGAGCTTGACGAGCGCCTCCATCGAGCGCGGGACCTGCCCGCCGTGCTCCTCGACGAGCATCCGCGCGAGCCCGCAGATGTTCTTCGACTTCTGGCGGTACATCCCGAGCCCGTTGGTCTGAAGGATGGACTCCACGTCGGCGACGTTCGCGGCCGCGAGCGAAGCCGCGTCTGGGTGACGCTCGAAGAGGTGCGGCGTGACCTTGTTGACGAGCTTGTCCGTCGTCTGCGCGGAGAGCACCGTCGCGACGAGGAGCTGGAACGCGTCCCGGTGATCGAGCTCGCAGTGCGCGTCCGGATGGAGCGCACGCAGCCCGTCATAGATGGCGAGGCTGCGCTTCTTCAGCTCATCTCGTTGAGCAGCCGGGCCGCTCGCCGAGCTCGTCGTCGTCCCACTCATGGAGAACCCACACCCACCGCGAAGCTAGCGTCGTCGCCTAGCCCGCTCGACGCGCGCCCCCGCGATCCACGAAGGAGCCAAGCTCATGGCGAAGAGGGGCGCTTCTTCGAGCCGTGCTCGTCGAGGAGCTTCTCCACGCTCGCCACCGCGTTCTCCACCGACTCCTGCACCATCGTGAGGACGATGTTCGCGGAGCCCTTGAGCGCGTCGTAGTACCGCTGGCGCTCGGTCAGATGGATGATCGACGGCGGCAGCCCCACGCGCATCAGGAGGAGGTTCATGAACAGGCGAGCGACCTTCCCGCTGTCCGACTGGAAGGGGAAGACGCGCAGCATGTCGTAGTGGGCTCGCGCCGCGATCCGCAGCGCTCCGCGGCTCTTGCGCACCTCGGGGTCGTTCACCCAGTCCACGATTTTCCGGACTTTGTAGGCAATCTGATCCGGCTGCGCGTACTCGTGGAAGTAGAGGCGGTGCTGCGGAATATCGCGCCTGTACTTCACGGTCTTCAGATCGCCCTCGCTCGGGTGGAGGATGAGGTAGATCTTCTTCACCGTGTCGATCGTCGGCGGCAGGCGCTTCTTCGTCGCGTAGTCGCGCACGAACTCGATCGCCTCCTTGTGTCGGCGAATCTCGTCCGCCGCGGGCTGGAGGCCCGAGTCCACCACCACCGCGGTCGGGTCGGTCTTCGAGAGCCCCGCGCGGAGCTCCTCCATCGTGTAGACGACGCCCTCGAGCGCGCTGTCGTGATAAATCCACGACATGTCGAACTGGTCGTAGAACCGCTGACGGAACTCGTCCGACTCATTCTCGAGGCGCTTCTCGATGCTCGCTGCGCGGTCCTCCAGCGTGACGCGGATCGTCGGCGTGCGAAGCGGCGTGGGCAGGAGCGGTGCGGTGTTTCCCGTCGGCCGATCCGACGTCCGGCGGACGAGCGTGACGCCCCGCCCCGGTGCTCCCTTCGCCCCAGCTCGATCCGTGCCGGCGCTCGAACGCGCGGGCGCGAGGACGAGCGACTTCCCAGCGTTCTTCAGGGGACCCGTCGATCGAGGCCCTACGCTCGGAGGCGGTGGGCGCTGCGCGAGTCGTGCGCCGTCCGACTTGTTGGGCGAGCCCTTCGTGAGGGCGGGCTTGGACGCGGCGGGCTTCGTGAGGGGCTTCGCCGGGCGAGGCGGGATGCTCGACGGTTTGTTGGGGGGAGGAGCGCTCTCCCGGCTGCCCTTCGCGGGCCTCGACTCGACGCCTTTGGACTTGCTCGCCGCCGCTGGGGCCGACTTGGGGGCGGGTTTCGCAGGCATCACCAGACGAGGCGGCGGCATCTGCGGGAGGCGCGACTTGCGCTGGCCCGAGCGGCTCGACGGAGGGGCCTTCGCACCCGCCTTCTTCGCCTTTTTCTCGAGCAACCCACGCTTCGCTAGCGCGCGCTTCGCGACGGGGTTCATCTTGGGGCCAGGCAAGAAGACCTTGGGCTTCTTGCTCTTCGCGGCGCCGCCCTTCTTCGCCTTCTTGGCGGACTTCTCCGACGCTGAGCTCTTCGTCGTCTTGGCGGGCTTCTTCGCGGGTTTCGCTTTCACCGGTTTGGCCTTCGAGCGTGGGGACGCGCCCGCGCCCTTGCGCGTTGTCGACTTCTTCGCCGCCCCAGCCTTCGTGATTTTCCGAGCCATGCTCCCGATCGCTGCCCCGCTCAGAGTCCCGCCGATGACAAAAGCGCAACTGAAGGCGCCTTCGTCCCAAGAAGAGTGCGCACGTCCCACATCACCGCTGCCCACATCACCGCGGCCGCACTCTCCGGATCGTGGGCGCACCCTACTCCGGGCGCATTTGATCCGTCAACGCCCTTCGTCGCGGTGCTTTTCGAGCGCAAAACCGCCTCAGCCTCGAGCCCGAGGCCCCCTCAAAGGCGAAAAACGCAACCAAATCCGAGCACCGCCCCTTTCGAGGGCCGGTGAGGGTCGTCGTTAGGCCCCCGTCAAACCCTCCGGAGCTCGGGCTTCTGCGCGAAGATGCGATCGAGCCACGCGTTCGAGAGCTTCTCTTGCACGGTGTTCGCGCGCAGGCGGGCCGAGAGGTTCCGGAAGTCGACTCGGTCGAGCTCCTGATCCTGGTTGAAGCACGAGAAGATGAACGTCTCCTTCCCCGTCTCGGGGTCGACGTGCTTCTGGAGGCATTGCGCGCACACCTCCTTCATCATGCACTGCATCGGCGAGTTGATGCTGCCGATCGCGGCGTGCTTTTTGTTGAGGTACGGCTCGAGCACGCCGTGGCGCGCCTCGCGGACGGCGTTCATCATCTTGTCGCTGCCGATCGCGATGATCCGCGTCACATCGAAGAGGGGCGCGATCTCGTCGCCGAATTTCCGCTCGGCGTACGCGATCATCGCCTTGACGATGTTCCCGCGGAAATGGTGGTCCTGCGCGCGCGTCGGCGAGATCTCTGCGCCCGCGTCGGTGCACCAGATCACCTGATCCGTGGAGCCGACGATCTCCTCCTGCTTGAACACGTCCTCCCCGCGGCGGTAGCCCGCGAAGTAGATCACCTTCGCGCCCTTCGCGCGCATCGCCTTGGCGATGCTGAAGAGGACGGCGTTCCCGAGGCCGCCCCCCGCGAGCAGGACCGTCTCGTTGTTCGGGATCTCCGTGGGGGTCCCGGTCGGCCCCATGAGCACGACCTCCTCGCCGATCGCGAGCCCCGAGAGGAGGCGCGTCGAGACGCCCATCTCGAGCGCGATGAGGGAGAGCAGCCCCTTCTCCTTGTCGACCCACGCGCCCGTGAGGGCGATCCCTTCCATCGCGAGGCGCGTCCCATCCACGAGGGGGGACTTCGACTCGTAGTTCTGCAGGCGATAGAACTGCCCCGGCTCGAACTTCCGCGCCGCGGCGGGCGCGCGGACGACGACCTCGATGATCGTCGACGTGAGCCGACGGACGTCGTGCACGACGGCGGTGAGCTCGTCGTCGATGCGCTGGAAGAGCGCGCGACGGCGCGCGTCGCGTGCGGCCTGCGGCTCCTCGTCGAGCCGGGCGAGGTCGCGCGCGAAGAGCGCGCGGACGCTCGGGTACGCGTCCTTGGCGCTCGCCATCGCCTTCACGACGCTCCCCGCGTAGTGCGGGTGGTTGTCGCCGTAGAAGCTCACGGCGTGCACACCGTCGTTGAAGCTCGTGAAGTAGCCGTCCGCGGCGTTCGCGGCGGGCTCGACGAGCAGCTTGCCCGCCTCGTCCACGACGGCGGTGTGGGGCTGGAAGAAGTTCTTCCACTTGTCGAACGCGAACGTGCCCGGCTGCTCGCGCTCGTAGGTGACGTTCGGCTGGGTGCCCGCGGCGACGCAGACCGTGCGCGCCGGGAGCTCGACCACCTCACGCGTGTTCGTCCACTTGCCGTCCTCGCTCAGCGCCTGACGCTCGAATTTGAGGGCCTTCACCGCGTCCTTGTCGTCGAGCACGGCCTCGAACGGCGCGAGGTTTTCGATATAGCGCACACCCTCTTCGAGCGATTTGGCGACCTCCTCGTGGTTCAAGCGGTACGCGGGCGAGTCGATGACGCGCTTGCGGTAGGCGATGGATACGCCGCCCCACTGGTCGATGAGCTTGCCGAAGTAGGGGGCGCGGCCCTCCGACTCGGCGAGCGCGCGCTCCTCTCGGATGAGCGCCGCGTGACCGAGCTGCTCGGCGATGAACGCGCGCTCCTCGTCGTCGAACATCTCGACGAGCGCTTTGTCGCCCCGCTCGGTGATGAGGCGCGCGACGCGCTCCGCGGTCTTCTCGACCTGGATCGGGTAGTACGCGATGAGCTCGGTCGCGGTGTCGATCGCCGTGAGGCCGCCCCCGATGACGACCGCGGGGAGCCTCACCTGGAGGTTCGCGAGCGCGCTCCGCTTGTAGGCGCCGGTGAGCTGCAGCGCCATGAGGAAGTCGCTCGCCTTGCGGATGCCGCGCGACAGGTTGTTCTTCAACGGGATGAGCGTCGGCCGGCCCGCGCCCGCGGCGATCGCCACGTGGTCGAACCCGAGCTTCCACGCGTCCGACAGGTCGAGCGCGCCGCCGAACCGAACGCCGCCGTGGATCCGGAGGTTCCGCTTCCGCGCGAGCGTCACGTAGACGACCGTCAGGAAGTTCTTGTCCCAGCGGACGGTGATCCCGTACTCGCTGACGCCGCCAAACCCGAGCAGGATCCGCTCGTCGAGCTCCTCGTAGAGCTTCTTGAAGTCGCGGATGGGGCGCGGCGCGTGCGTCTCGTCGCCCGTGAGCTCTTTCGGGAGCGGCTCGATCTTCAGCCCGTCCACGGCGGCGACCGCGAACCCCTCCTCGCTGAGGTGGTGCGCGAGCGTGTACCCCGCGGGCCCGAGACCGACGATGAGGACATTCTTGCCGTTGTACGGGCGCGCGTGCGGGCGGTCGATGTTGAGCGGGTTCCAGCGGGTCATGAACCCGTAGATCTCGAAGCCGAACGGGAGGCCGAGCACGTCCGTGAGGACGTTCGTCTCGACCTCGGGGATGTTCACGGGCTCCTGCTTCTGGAACACGCACGCCTTCATGCAGTCGTTGCAGATGCGGTGCCCCGTGCCGGGCATCATCGGGTTGTCGATCGCGACGAGCGCGAGCGAGGCCAGCACGTCCCCCTTTTGCCGCATGAGGTGCATCTCGCTGATCTTCTCGCCGAGCGGGCAGCCCGCGAGCTCGACCCCGAGGGCGTTCTTCTTGAGGGCCTTCGTCTTGTTGTCGCGTAGGCCCTTGCTGCACGAGTCCTTGTCGCGGTCGTGGCAGTAGAGGCAGTAGTCGACGTGCGCCTCGATCTCGCGCGAAGAGCCGCGCCGATCCGTCAGCGTGAAGCCCTCGCGCGCGCGCCGCTCGTGCTCGGGCCCGACGAAGAGCTCCGGCAGGTCCTTGTCGGGGCGGCGGAGCTGCACGAGGTGCATCGGATCGGTCGGGATCGGCGCGTGGAGCGTCGGCCACTTGTGCGCGCGGTCGTGGTGATCGGCGCGCCTCGAGACGAGCCACGCCTCGATCGCGTCGAGCGCGAGCGCGACCAAACTCGCGTCCTCCTCGTTCGTCGCGGCCGACGCGGCCGTTCGAACGGAGGGCGTGATCGCGTCGATACCTCGCGTCTCGAGGAGCGCGGCGCGGACCTTCGCGACGCGCGCGTGCAGGTCGGTCGTCCACTCCGCGCCGCCCGACTTCGCGGCCTTGCGGGCGATCTCGTCGACCTCGACGAGCTTCATCGTCGCGGCGGCGATGGAGCTCTCCTCGTCGTCCGTGCCCGAGCCGAGCAGCGAGCGCTCCGCGCCGGCGCCGACGAGGGCGCTCTCCGCGACGAGGCGCGCGACGGTGACGGGCCCGTCGGCGCCGCTCACGCGCGCACCGAAGCCTTGCCCGGCGTTCGCCTTGAAGACGCGCTTCTTCGCGAACTCGCGCTTGAACGTCCAGAGGACGTCGCGGCCGTTGGTCGCGTCCCGCTTCTCCGCGAGCTCGGCCTCGACCCGGAAGAGCCGCGCGACGAACTGCGAGACGAACGGCGCCTTGCCGAGCAGCGCCTCGCTCACGGCCTCGGGCGTCATCCCCTCACCGCGACACGCGCGATACGCCTCGAACTTCGCGTGCGCGTCCGGCGCGCGGGCGGCGAACTCCGCCTCGAAGAGCTCGTAGAGCGCTCGCAGTCGGTTCGCGTCGAAGAGGTCCTCGAACGCGAACCCCGGGATGCCGAGGTGGAGCTCGCTCGGGTTGGACGTCGCCGCGATCCACGACGAGAAGTCCTCTTGAATGCGGTGCGGCTGCGCCGTGTCGTGTGCCGTGTGCCCGTTCGCTGTGCTCGAGACGCTCATGATTCGGCGGGTCCTTACCACGACGCACGCGCTTCTGCCTCGTCTTTGCGCCTCGGCGAGCGCGCCGAGCGATGCGGCAAAACTGCGCTTGATCCGCTCGCCGAGGAAACCCTAGAGACCCGGGTCGTGAATCTCGACGAAGTCCTCCATGCGCGAAGGAGCGTTCGCGCCTTCCTCGACAAGCCCGGGCCCGACGACGCGCTCGAGCGCGTTCTGCGCGCGGCGCAGACCGCGCCGAGCTGGTGCAACATCCAGCCGTGGCGCGTGTGGGTCACGCGCGGCGCGGCGACCTCACGTCTCACGGCTGCGCTCGTCGAGGCCGCGCAGAAGGGCGGGCCCGAGACCGACTTCCCGATCCCGACGGAGTACCCGGAGCCCTACGGCCAGCACCGGCGCGCGTGCGGCAAAGCGCTCTACGAGGCCATGGGCGTCGCGCGCGACGAT
This sequence comes from Polyangiaceae bacterium, assembly GCA_046351395.1. Taxonomy (GTDB): domain Bacteria; phylum Myxococcota_A; class Polyangia; order Polyangiales; family Polyangiaceae; genus CAYYKK01. Next base: position 157,886 of record JAXLYP010000016.1, on the reverse strand, counting down.
CACGCCGCGCGCGGAGCGGCCTGGCTCCGGAACTTCAAGGCGTTCGACGCGCCCGTCGTCGCGCTCGTCGGCATCGACAAGCGCTTCGGGATCTACGCGGCGCTCGACGTCGGCTGCTGGCTCGAGGCGCTGATGCTCGCCGCGGTCCAAGAGGGCCTCGCGACGTGCGCGCAAGCGAGCCTCGCGATGTACGCGAAGCCCGCGCACGAAGTGCTCGGCATCCCTGACTCCATCGGCCTCTTGTTCGGTGTCGCCATCGGCTACGAGGACACGTCGGCCGCGGCCAACGCGTGCCGCACGACGCGGGAGCCGATCGAGAAGAACGTCACGTTCGTCGACGCGTGAGGGACGCGCTCGCGCGCTTCAGTACGGTAGGATTCGAACGGCGTAGGGCGCCTTCGTCTCGATACTCAGCGTGAGCGGACCGGTCTCCGCTCCGCACGTCAGCCGGAGCGTGAGGTCGGCGTTGGCCTTCGTGGGGTCCACCACCGCCGTGACGCTCGCCCCCGGCGGCTTCGCCTCGAACTTCGCCGTCCCAATCACGTTCGACAGCGCGGTGACGCCCGCGATCACGAGCGGCTCGGTCTGCGCGGCCGTGAGCTCGACCGTGAGGTCCACCTTGCCGTCGCTGCGGGGCTTGCCAGTCGCCTTCGCGGTGATGTTCGCCTGCCCCACGGTCGTGCAGCGTGCGGGCATCGGCATCGGATCGACGACGGCGTAGCCGCTCGAGCTCGACGTGAAGTTCGACGCCGAACTCGACCCGCGCCCGCTGGGTGGGTCGGGCCAGCTCCGGTCGATGCGCTTCTCGTCCTTCGAAGAACAGGCGGCGGTCAGGGCCGCCGTCGACAGCAGAGCCTGCATGTGGCGGAGGGTGCGCCCGCGGGCGCGGCTCGAGAGAGCGCTCATCGTGAACGCAGTGTACGTGCGGCCGGCCAAAACGGTCTGCCCCTCGCGGGTCGCGTGCGGTGCTTCCTCATGAGCCAGCCCATCACCGCGGCGCCGTAGGCCCTCTCGACGTGACCTGGCGCTCAGCGAGAAGGAGCGGCGGCGGGACGCGCACATCGGGAACGTTGGGAGGAGCTCGAATGACGCTGCCCCCCGCCGGTCGTTCTTCGACCCCTTCGGCCGAGCGCGGGGCGGCGCCATGCTGCCCCAGGGTCGGAAACCCGCGGCTCAGAACCCGCGGCCCCGAGCCCGCAGCTCACATTCCGCGGCTTTAGAACCCGCGGGCGACGACGCGTTCGATCGTTCGGGTGCTCATCCGCCCATCGAGGACGTCCGGCTCACGGAGAAGGGCCTGGTGCAGCGGGATGTTGGTGCGGATCCCTTCGATGATGAACTCGTCGAGCGCGCACTGCATCTTCACGATCGCCTCCGCTCGGGTCGGCGCGTGCGTGATGACCTTCGCGAGCATCGCGTCGTAGTTCGAGGGCACGCGGAAGCCGCCGTACACGCCGCTGTCGACGCGGACGCCGCCGCCGCCCGGCGGGTGATAGCTCGTGATGAGCCCCGGCCACGGCGCGAAGCTCTTCGGGTCCTCGGCGTTGATGCGGCACTCGATCGCGTGCCCCCGGAAGCTCCACGGGCGAGTATCCGGCAAGCTGAGCTTCTCGCCAGCGGCCGCTCGGATCTGGTTTTCCACCAGATCGACGCCCGTCGTCATCTCGGTGACGGGGTGCTCGACCTGTACGCGCGTGTTCATTTCCATGAAGTAGAGGTTCCCCTTCTCATCCATGAGGAACTCCATCGTCCCGAGGGACGTGTAGCCGGTCGCGCCGATCGCCTCGCGGATGCGATCGCCTATCGAGCTCCGCTGCTCGTTCGTGAGGACGGGGCTCGGCGCCTCTTCAATCACCTTCTGGTGGCGCCGCTGCAGCGAGCACTCACGCTCGCCGAGGGTCCAAATGCCGCCCTGTTGATCGGCAAGAATCTGAAACTCGATGTGCTTCGGCTCCTCGACGAAGCGCTCGAGGTACACGTCCGGGTTCTTGAACCCGGTGTTCGCCTCGTGCCGCGCGGTCTCGAACCCGCGGCGGATCTCGGCCTCGTCGCGGATGATGCGCATCCCGCGCCCGCCGCCGCCGCCGCTCGCCTTGAGGATCACGGGGAAGCCGATCTCGCGCGCCATCGCCGCGGCGTGCTCCGCGTCCTTGAGCACGCCGGTCCCGGGGAGAAGCGGGAGCCCGAACCTCTTCGCGTTCTCGCGCGAGCTCACCTTGTCGCCCCAGCTCCGCATCGCCTCCGGCGTCGGGCCGATGAACGTGAGCCGACACTTCTTGCAGAGCTCGGCGAACGCTGCGTTCTCCGAGAGGAAGCCGTAGCCCGGGTGAATCGCGTCCGCGTTCGTCACCTCGGCCGCCGCGATGATCGCGGGCACGTTCAGATAGCTCTTCGCAGCCTCCGGGGGGCCGATGCACACGGCTTCGTCCGCGAAGCGGACGTGGAGCGCGCCCTCGTCCGCGGTCGAGTGGACGGCCACGGTTCGAATCCCGAGCGCGCGGCACGCGCGCAAGATCCGCATCGCGATCTCGCCGCGGTTCGCGATGAGCACCTTCTTGAACACGTCAGGCCTTCTTGATCTTGTAGAGCTTCTGCCCGAACTCCACGGGCTTCCCGTTCTCGACGAGGATGTCGAGGATCGTGCCCGCGCAGTCCGCCTCGATCTCGTTCATCAGCTTCATCGCCTCGACGATGCAGAGCGTCTGACCCTCGCGGATCGAGCTGCCCGTGTTGACGAACGGAGGCGCGTCTGGAGAGGGAGACCGATAGAACGTCCCCACGAAGGGCGACGTGAGGTACACGACGTCCGACGGATCGACCGCGGCGGGGGCGGGCGCCGACGGCGGCGGCGGATACGACGCGGGGGGCGCCGAGGTCCCGGCGACGATCGGCGCCCCCTGCGATGCGGGCGCGGAGACGGCCGCTGCGACGACGCGCGCGCCGCGACCGATCCGGACCTTCACCCCGTCGTCCTCCAGCTCGAACTCGGAGATGTCGTGCTCGCGCATGGCCGCGAACAGCGCCCTCATCTGATCCAGATCGATATCCACTCTGTGCGCTCCCGGGCCGCGAAGGCCCTCGCGTGTCCTCGCTACCAAAACCCCGCGGCCTTCACAAGTAGCGGGGACCCGAACGCGAACGAACCGCGCTATTCCGAGCGGCGCCCCGAAGCGGGCGGCGTGGACGCGCGGTCTTGGCGCGAGGAGCGTGGCGCGGTCGCGCCGCGAACGAGACGGACCGCGGCGTCGACCGCGAGCTCGTAGCTGGCTGGGCCGAACCCGGCGATCTTTCCCACGCACCCGCGCGCGAGGATCGATCGGTGACGGAAGTCCTCACGCGCTTCGGGGTTCGAGAGGTGAACCTCGATCACCGGCAGAGCGCTGCCGAGGATCGCGTCCAGGATCGCGACGGAGGTGTGCGTGTAGCCCCCCGCGTTGAGGACGATCGCGTGGTGCCCATCGCTCTCTGCGTCCCCGATCAACTGGACGATGTCGCCCTCTTGGTGGGTCTGCACGCTCGTCACGTCCGCGCCGAGCGACGCGCCCCGCTCGCCGCACGCCTGGCTGATCTCGGCTAGCGTCGTCGTGCCGTAGATCTCCGGCTGACGGCTGCCCAACCGATCGAGGTTGGGCCCCGAAATGAGGAGCACGCTGATCCGCTCCCGCGGCGCGCGCGAAGGCTCCTGCCCCTTCCCGGCCCGAGGCGACTCGGCGGGCTTTCGAACGCGGACGCGCGCCACGTCAGGCGAGCTCTTTGGCGATCGCCGGCGTCCGGGTGCGCAGCACGTACCGCGCCTTCCCGAGGTTCGAGTCCGGGCGCATGGTGAACGCGACGAAGTACTGGTCGGAGACCACGCGAATGAGGGTAACGACCTTGCCCGCGTGGATGGTGACCTCGCTCGTCTCGCCCGCCTCGAGCATCTCGGCGGCTCTCTGGATCGATTTGATCACGACGCTGAACTCCGCGCCGACCGTGTTGATGTCGAACTCGGCCCCGCCGCTCGGTGGGCGCGAGTAGCTGTCCACCGTGATGCCCTCGAAGTCCATCACGAGCGTGGCGAGGCCACCGTCGACGCTATCCACCACTTCCTTCAGCAGGGTTTGGAACATATCGACCCGCGAAGATAGCGACCTCGGCGCTCGAGCGACAAGTCTTTGCAGCGGCCGAACGCCGAGCGCCCCGAACGGCGTGGAGCGCGGCGCGGCCACTCCCGGCGATCCGCGTGTGCGGGCTCGCCCGAACCCGCCCCCGGAGACGCAAGCGTCCCGGTCCGGGTCGAACGGGGGACGGAGTTCGCGGGCGGCCCGCCGGGATTGTCCCGAGAGGCGCGACGGGAGCTCTCGAGACGAGGAGGGGTCCGCGGCCCGGCGCGCGTGCCGTGCGCGGCGGCCGGAGCCGCGGAGGTCGGGCGGAGGATGTGTCGAACGGCCCTTGCTTCCGCCGTTCATCCGGGTGAACGTGCGGACGAGCCGGCGTTTAGGTTCGTCTTGACCCTCCCTGCGCCGAGCGGCTACCTTGCCGCGCGTCAACACAGAGAGGGCCGAAGAACAATGCGCGCACGAGCTGGGGATCCTCCCCGCACGATGCCTCAAAAAGTACTCGCCGGAAGAGCGTCGGATCCACAGCTGCGCGGCGATCTCGTTCAGGTCAAGGTCGACCAGGTCATCCTCTCGCGCGCTCCGTCACGCGCTCTCGCCGAGGCGCTCGCGTTCGGTCTGAAGAAGAGCCCGGTCGAGGTCGCCGTCGCGTATGACGGCACCTGCGTGAGCGACGCGTCGTCGCTTCGCGACGTCGAGGAGCGCGCCCCTGGAGCCGTCTCTCCCGAGTTCCCGGCGTACAACGTCCCCATCGCGCGCGCCGGCATCGGGTTCCCCGGGCCGGTGCACCTCGAGCGGTTCGCGGCTCCCGCGCGGCTCGCGCTGACGGACGACCCGCGGCTCGCGTCGGTGGGAGGCATCGGCATGCTCACGCTCGTCGTCTCGTCGGCGATGCTCGGCCAAGCGCTCGCGACGGGCTCGGTGTGGCTGCGGCCCCCGCGGAGCGTCCAGATCCATCTCGCGGGGCGCGTGCGCCCGTTCGTGTGCGCGCGCGACGTCGCGCTCGAGCTCATGCGGCGCGGCGTGGACGCGATCGTCAAGCGGATCGAGGACGAGCACCACACGCCCGTCGTCCTCGAGTTCGCCGGCCCGAGCGCGCGCCTCCTCTCCGTGCCCGAGCGCTCGGTGCTGGCGGGGATCGCGCATCAGGTGGGCGCTGCCGCTGCGCTCTTCGTGAGCGACGAGAAGACGGAGAGCTTCCTGCGCGACCAGCGTCGGTCGAAGGCGCATCGCGCGCTCGTGCCCGACCCGGGCGCGCCGTGCGAGGAGGTCATCTCGATCGATCTCGGCACCGTCGACCCCCTCCTCATGGACGAGGAGGGCGTGGTGCGGCCCATTCGAGACTACGCGGGCAAGCCGGTCGGCCAGGTCGTGCTGGGCGGCGACTCGGGCGTCACGCTGCGCGATCTGCTCGCCGCAGCGATGCTCCTCAAGTCGAAGCGCGTCCCGGCGCGCCTCGATCTTCTCGTGTCCCCGCCGTCGCGCCAGGCGCTCGAGGTGTTGGCGCAGACCGGCGCGCTCGTCGACCTCGTGGCGACGGGCGCGCGCATCGTCGAGCCGGATCACCGCGTCGTCACGGCGGAGATGTACCCGCCCACGAAGGGATCGATCTCGCTGCGGACCGCAGATCCCGAGCCGCGTCTCGAGGGGAGCCCGCGCTTCGTCGTCGCGTCCGCCGAGACCCTCGCGTACGCAGTCGCGACGGGCAGCGTCGGCGATCCGCGCGGCTTCAAGCGACCGGTGCGCGTCACGGTCCCACGCGCCCTCCCGACTGACGACGTGTTGGTCCTCCGCGACAAGAAGGGCGACGGTCAGGCGTCGAAGAAGGCGCCGGTGCTTCCGCCGCTGGTCGCCATGAAGGATGGCCTCACGCTGGACATCCTCGAGTCGCCGCTCGCGGCTGGAAAGAAATCCACCGCGGACGGGTTCGCCGTACTCGCGTCCACGGTGGACGAGGCGCGTGCCGTGCTCGAGAAGCCGCTCGAGCGCGTCGGCGTCCGAGCGCTCATCGCGCCGTTCATTCCGAGCTATGTGGCGAGCGCGCTCGCGAGCGATGGCATCGCCTCGTTCTCGACGGATGCGGCGTCCGTGAAGAGCCTCATCGGACAGAAGTCGCTCGTCCTCTCCGCGCCGGCGAAGTGGTCGGAGGGAGCGAGCGCGACCGCGGGCAAGACCAAGGTCAACCTCACCTGGCTCGCGCGAGGCGCGGAGCAGGCTTGGACGACGGCGGGTGGGCAGCGCGGCGTGCCGGCTGCCAAGCGGTAGCGGTCGCTCTTAGAGCTCGCGCCAACGCGTGACGCGCCTCGGCGGCGCGATGCCTTGCGCGAGCTCGGCGCGCGTCGCTGCGCGTAGGAGTGCCCGCACGAGTTTGTCGACGCGCGGAAAGTCCGCGGGCTCGGAGCCCCACGTGAGCTCGACGTCCGCCGCGGACACGCGGGCGACGAGATCGATCGAGGCACCCGCGAGCGCCACGGTGCCGCGGTAAAGGAACGTCCCCTCTGGAACGCGCTCGCCCGCCGACTCGGGTCGCGCGAGCGACACCGAAAGGCGCAGCCCCGCGTGCGATGAAGCGGGTTGTCCAGCGTCCGGAGGCGGTGCTCGCCCCTCGTCGCTCAAGGTTTCTTCGGCTCTTTCTCGTCCCCCGGCGGCTTCTCGCTCGGGGCGTTGCCCTGCGGGAGGCGATTCGGGTTCGCCTTCGGATCCTTCACGGGCGTCTTGGGGGGACCGGGATCGGGATCCCGCACGATCTTTGGGGGCGCCTGCGTCGGCTTTCCGAGCTCCTTCAGATATTCCTTCGCGCGCTCGACGAACGGTCCACCCCAATCGTCGACGACCACTTGGAAGGCGAGCTTCGCCTCTTCGCGGTGGTTCATCATCATGAGCGTCTCGCCCTTCAAGACGAGCGCCTCCGGATCCAGGCCGGAGTTCGGGAACGTCTTCAGCGCGTAGTCGAGCCGCGCGACGGCCGCCTCGTAGTTGTCCTTCCGTCGGTAGTAGCGGGCGACGTAGAGCTCGTGCCGGACGAGGCGCCCCGTCACGACCTCGAGCATGTAGTCGATGTCCTTCTTGTAGCGGCTCCGCGGGTACGCGCGCAGGAACGCCCGGAGCTCGCGGTACGAGTCGGCCGTGGTCCCTTGGTCACGCTCCTCCGCGGGGGGAAGGAGGACGGTGTCGTCGATGTCGAAGTAGAGGGATTTCGCGAGCCGATAGCGCGCGTACTCGACCTCGCGGTCCGTGCGGTAGGTGGCGATGTACTCGCGGTAGCCGCTGATGGCGTCCGAGTATTTGCCCTGCGCGAAGTCGACGTCCGCGATCCGAAGCTCGGCGAGGCGCGCGTACCGCGTCTGTGGAAAGCTCTTCTTCACTTCCTCGAAGAGCGGCCGCGCGGATTCCCAGTCCTTGTCGTGGAACGCCGCGAGCGCCTCGTCGTACGCCTTCTTCGCGTCGTCCGTGTAGGTGAGCGTTCGCGTGGCGCCCGCGGTTGTGATGCTGCACCCCGTCAGCGCCGAGGCGGACAACAACAACGCACCGAGGACGCCGAGGAACCTCATCGAGGTGCGCGTTCTACCACCGAGGCCCGCGGATCCGTGCCAGAAAGGACGGCGTCTACCCACTATTTGGGGGCGAGGGGCGCGATGAGCTCGGCGACCTTCTTGGTCACGCCCCCCTCCCCTTGGCGCAGGATGGGCTCTGCGACGAACAAACCGAACGACGAGTACTCGTACAACCACTGGGAGAGCATCGCCTCGCTCTCGGCCGGGCCGACGAGCATCGCGACGTTCTCACCGATCCGGTCCGCGTTGACCGTCCCGTCCGCCGCGGGGCCGGCGCCCTGGAAGAGCACGTCGTACACCCCGGCTCCGCTCGCGAAGCTCGAGAGCTGTTCTCGGATCTCGGGCAACCGCCCCGCCTCCGTCACCGCCGTGATGAGGAGCGCCATCGCCTCGTTGAAGCGCGCGACGAGCGCGTTCTTCCCCGTGGGCCGCGGCGGATGAACGACGACGGTGTTCGACTGGAGCATCTGGAAGAGCGCCTGCGTGACCTCGAACTCGCCCTGCCCGACGACGCGGCAGATCTCCTGGATGTTGCGGTTGCCGTCGATCGCCTCGTAGACCGGAAGGAGGTTCTCCTCCGTCGGCGCCTGCTTGTTCGGGACGCGCGCGGGTACGTGCTCCTCGCTCGGGATGCGCTCGCGGAAGTACCGCGTCTCGTCCATGCGCCGAACCCCCTCCATCAGGAGGGAGCTCACCGAGAGGTTCATCCGGGCCATGAGGCGCGTCTCGTCGTAGTTGTCGAGGACGTAGAACATGCCGTCGCTCACGAGGAGCACCGCGTACACGACCTCCTCGCACTGCCGCTGCATCGCCTGGAAGAGGCGCTCGCGCGAGATGTACCCGAGCTTCACCGCGGCCTCGCCGAAGCGGAGCTCCGGCGTGACGGCCTTCGCCACCTCGGCGACCTGGGCCTCGGTGAGGACCCCGTAGCGATAGAGCACCTCACCGAGGCGTTCGCCTTCGGCCGTCGAGTGCGCGGAGACGACCTGACCGGTCTCGAAGTACACGTTCCGCGTGGTGGGGCCGGACTGCACGATGAGCTCGCCGCGCCATCCCGCTTGCGCCACGAGCGACACCACGTCGCAGAGCGTGCCGGGCGTCGTGATTTCGCCTGCGAGGCGGCAGACCGCACCGTCCTCGGCGTCGCGCTTCCCGTCCTCGCCCACGTAGCGCATGAAGACCAGGTGAGGAGGGCCGGGCATGAGCCGGAACGTCCCCTGACGCTGGCGCATCCACTGGCTCGCTTGTCGGCCCACGGGGTGCGCGGCCCCCGTGGTGTCGATGCGAACGAGATCGCTGCGCTCCTCAGACATCGTCGTCTCTATCCTTATTACGAGCCGAGCCAGAATCGAAGGGCTTCGTTCAGTGCTCGTGATAGCGTCCCGGGCGTCGTCGTGGAAACCTTCGTTTCGAAGGAGGCGCTCGAACAAGCCCTCGCCGCCGCCGGGTACGTGAGCGATCCGGCGACCGTCGTCGCCGCCTGGCTGGCCCTCCGGCTCGGCCGCCCGCTGATGGTCGAGGGACCCGCGGGCGTCGGCAAGACGGAGCTCGCCTCGTCGCTCGCCCGGTGCCTCGGGAGGCCCCTCGTGCGACTCCAGTGCTACGAGGGCCTGGACGAGTCGAAGGCGCTCTACGAGTGGGACTATGCGAAGCAGATCCTCACCGTGCAGGTCGAGCGGTCCGCTTCGTTCAGCGCGGACGCCGCGCGCGCCGAGAGCGCGCCGCGGGGCTCGTCGGTGGACAGCTTCTTCGATCGCCGGTTCCTGATCGCGCGACCGCTGCTCCAGGCCCTGGAGAGCGACGTGCCCGTCGTGCTCCTCGTCGACGAGGTCGACCGCGCGGACCCCGAGTTCGAGGCGCTGTTGCTCGAGATCTTGGGCGAGATGCAGATCACCATCCCGGAGATCGGCACCGTCCGCGCGCGCCACACGCCGCTCGTCATCCTCACGACGAACGCGACGCGCGAGATGACGGAGGCGCTCCGGCGGCGCTGCCTCCATGCGTTCCTCGACTACCCCTCCCCCGCGCGCGAGCTCGAGATCCTCGCGGCGCGCGTCCCCGGGATCGATCGGAGCCTCGCCGATCAGCTCGTCGCGTTCATCGACCGGGTCCGGAAGCTGGATCTCCGAAAGGCGCCGAGCATCGGAGAGACCCTCGACTGGGCGCGCGCGCTCGCCGTGCTCGGCGCGCGCGTGCTCGGCGCGGACGTCGCGCGGGAGACCCTCGGGGTGATCCTGAAGCACCGCGAGGACCGCGAGCGCGTCGAGGCCGAGCTCCCAACCCTGCTCGGGCGCTGAGCGCGGCGAGACCGCGCGAAGCTCAGACGAGCTCGACGACCTTCTCCCCGAAGATCCGCTCGAGACCCGCGAGGAGCGCGTCCGTGGGCTCCACGCGGAAGCTCGGCAGGCGCATCGCCACGTCGGTGCCCGCGTCCAGATCGACGAACAAATCGACCGCGCAGTTTCCCGGGCTCGCCGCGAGCACGGTGCGCAGGCGCGCGAGCTGCTCGGGGGAGTGTTTGCTCGCATGCAGGCGCAGGTTCACGACGCGCGTCATCGCCCGTATCGCGTCCGACAGGAGGGACACCTCGTCGAGCAGGACCGTCGGATCGCGCGGGCCCGAGTTGTCGTCTTCCTCGTCGGTCATCGGGAACTGGAGCTTGCCGCTCACGAGGACCGGCTCTTGGCTCGTGAGCAGCTGCTCGAAGAGCTCGATCTGCCGCTCCCTGACCTTCACCTCGATCTGACCGCGCGTGTCCTCCAACTTGAAGAACGCGACCTTCCCGCCTCCCCCTTTGAAGATGCGGACGCGCCACTCCTCGACCATGCCGCCGACCTTCACCTTCGACCACGGCGGCATCGCCGCGAGCTCGCTCGTCGGCACCACGTCGAAGCGCGAGAGGTCCACGCCGTACCGATCGAGGGGGTTGCCGGACACGTAGAACCCGAGCGATTCCTTCTCTCGCTTGAGCGTCTCGCGCATGTCCCAGGCTTCGGCCTTCGGGTAGTCGGCGCGCGCTTGCCCCACGGCGGGGGCGGCCGCGGCGAACATCGCGAACATGTTCGTCTGCCCGCTCTCGCGATCCTTCGTGGCGGCGCGCGAGCGCTCGAGCGCGCGGTCGATCGCGGCGAACGCCTCCGCGCGCGTGATCCCTCGGTCCGCGAAGGTCGCGTCGAACGCGCCGCACTGCACGAGGGACTCCATCACGCCCTTGTTCACGCGCTTTCCGTCCACGCGCTCGCCGAAGTCGAAGAGATCTTTGAACGGGCCGTCGCGATCGCGCGACTCGAGGATCGCCTCGAGCGCGGACTCGCCGCACCCCCGGATGGCGCCGAGGCCGAACCGGATCTTCGGATCGAGCGGGTCGAGCGTCCCCTTCAGCTTCTTGCGCACGTTCTTCTTCGCGCGCGCGGCCGCGTCGCCGGGCTTCCGGTAGACGACGGTGAAGTCCGTGCGCGACTCGTTGATCGCGGGCGGGAGGATCTCGACGCCCCACGCGCGCCCCTCCGCGATGATGCGCACCACCTTCTCGATCTTGTCTCGGTCTGCGGTCATGAGGGCGCAGAGGAACTCGACCGGGTAGTGCGCCTTCAGGTACGCGGTCTGGTACGTGATGAGCGCGTATGCCGCAGAGTGGCTCTTGTTGAAGCCGTACCCGGCGAAGTACTCGAGCAGCGCGAAGATCCGCTCCGCGTCCTCCTGGCTTACGCCGTTCTTCAGCGATCCGTCGACGAACGTCGCCTTCTGCTTCGCCATCTCCTCGGGCTTCTTCTTGCCCATCGCGCGTCGGAGGAGATCCGCGCCGCCGAGGGAGTACCCGGCGAGCTTCTGCGCGACCTGCATGACCTGCTCTTGGTAGACGATGACGCCGTACGTGGGCTTGAGGAGCTCGTCGACGAGCGCGTGCATCTTCGCGATGGGCTTGCGCCCGTGCTTGCAGTCGACGAAGTCCTTCACCATGCCCGTGCCGAGCGGGCCGGGCCGGTAGAGCGCGACGGCGGCGACGATGTCCTCGAACGCGTCGGGCCGCAGGTCCTTGAAGAGCTGCTGCATGCCGCTCGACTCGAGCTGGAACACGCCCGTCGTCTCACCCGATTGGAGGAGCGAGTACGTGTGTGCGTCGTCGAGCGGCAACGCGTTCACGTCGAGCTTCGCGCCCCCCTGCTTGTCGGGCCGCGCGTTTACGAGGCGCTGCGCGATGTCGATGACGGTGAGCGTCTTGAGCCCGAGGAAGTCGAACTTGACGAGCCCCGCCTTCTCGACGTCGTCCTTGTGGTACTGCGTGACGATCTGACCGTCCGCGAGGAACACGGGCACGTGGTTCTCGAGCGGTCCTTCGCTGATGACGATGCCGGCGGCGTGCTTGCCGACGTGCCGGGTCATCCCCTCGACTCGCTGCGCGTTCCCGATGAGCTGCGCGATCGTTCCATCGCTGTCGCGGAGCGCCTTGAGCTTCGGCTCGACCTCGAGCGCCTCGGCGATCGTGTACATCACGCCCGGGCTCTTCTGCGGGACGAGGCTCGCGATGCGCTGGGAGTCCTGCGGGGGGATCGCCATCGCGCGCGCGATGTCCTTGATCGCGCTGCGCGACTTCTCCTCGTGGAACGCGGCGATCTGCCCGACGCTCTGTCGTCCGTAGAGCTCGCCGACGTACTGGATGACCTCGTCCCGCCGGTCCATGCAGAAGTCGACGTCGAAGTCCGGCATGCTCACGCGCTCGGGGTTCAAGAAGCGCTCGAACAGCAGGTTGTACGGGAGCGGATCGAGATCCGTGATGCGCATCGAGTAGGCGACCAGCGACCCGGCCCCCGACCCGCGCCCCGGTCCCACCGGAATCCCGTGCTCCTTGGCGTAGCGAATGAAGTCCCAAACGATGAGGAAGTACCCCGGGAACTTCATCTGGCAGATGACGTCGAGCTCGATCTTGAGGCGCGCGCGGTACTGCTCCTTGTCGACGTCGGCGCGCCCGGTCTTCGCGAGCTCCTCGAACCGCTGCTCCAGCCCGCGCTCGGCGACGAACCGGAAATAGCCGTCCGCGTCGTACCCCTCGGGCACGGGGAACGTGGGGAGCATGGGCTCCCCGAGCTTCAGCTTGAACGACGTGCAGCGCTCCGCGACCTCGAGGGTGCGCGCGATCGCCTCCGGGTTGGCCCGGAAGGTATGGACCATCTCCTCGGGCGACTTGAGGAACATCTCGAAGCTGCCGTGGTGCGCGTCGCGCGCGTGCGTGATGAGCCGGTTCTGGGCGATGCACGAGAGGAACAGCTGCCCTTCGCCCTCGTCGCGCGTCATGAAATGCGTGTCGTTCGTCGCGACGGTGGGGAGGCCCAGCGCCGCCGCCATCTCGACGAGGATGCCGTTCACGACGGGTTGCTCGGGGAGGCCGTGATCCTGGAGCTCGACGTAGAGGTTCCCCGGCTCGAACCGCGACCTCAGGCGATCGAGCGCAGCGAGGCCCGCGTCCCGCCCCTGCTCGAGGACGCGCTGCGCGACGACGCCGCCGAGGCACCCCGTCAGGCCGAGCACCCCTTTCTTGTTCGCCTCGATCGTCGCCTCCGCGAGGCTCGGGCCCTGCGAAGACCTCGGGTCGAGGTGCCCGGCGGAGACGATGCGAACGAGGTTCGAATACCCCTCGGCGGATCCCGCGAGCAGGACGAGGTGGTCGATGGGCAGGTCGGGCGCGACGTCCGCCGAGGCGCCCGCGCGGACGGGCGGGGGCTCCGCGCTCTCTCGGACGACGTTGACCTCGCAACCCAGGATGGGCCGCACCCCCGCGTCCTTGCAGGCGAGGTAGTGTTGGATCGCGCCGAACATGTTCCCGTGGTCCGTGAGGGCGACCGCGTCCATCCCGAGCGTCTTCGCGCGCTTCGCGAGGTCCTTCACCCGCACGGCCCCGTCGAGGAGCGAGTACTGGCTGTGGACGTGGAGGTGCACGAACGAGGACACGCCCTCGGGTTATCGATCTTCCGGTCCCGGCACAACCGCGTGTCCACGCGGCTTGCCGCCCGCTCGCCCGCTGCAGCAGGGAACGGCCCACAATGAGGTCTTGTCGGCGCCGATAGCGCGGAGTAGCCTAGCGACATTGTTTCTTGTCGCGCCCGGATCCGGGCCGCGAACAAATCCGGTTTTGCGAGCGTGCACGTGCGAACCCCACGGGAGCTTCGCGCCGCGGTCATCCCTTAGGAGGGTCTCGTATGTTTCGTTCTCATTGGCTCATCAGTGTTCTCACCGTGGGGTTGCTCGGCGTCGGCGCGGTCGGCGCGGTTGGCTGTGACGATGGCAACGGCGGCACGGGCGGCGGCGACACGTCCGGCGGCGGAGGCTTCCATCCGCCAGGCCGCCCCAGCGGGAGCAAGCCAGGCGACGGCACGGGCAAGACGATCGCGTTGACGAAGATCGTGCTCGGCACCGCCAACAGCACGGCGTGGCAGGATCTCGGGTACGACCTCGACAACAAGGTCACGACCACCACGAACCTCACGGATCACTGCACGCCGAACAGCGGTGGCTCCGCGAAGGACGTGTTCCCGGACGGCAAGGAGGGCCGCGACAACGCGTTCGGCAAGAAGATCCTCCCGCTCGTGAAGAGCATCGCGGGCTCGACGAACCTCGAGGACTCCGTCGCGAAGGCGATCTCGGATGGGTCGTTCACCGTGATGATCAACCTGCCCACGCTCGGCGCGGACAAGAACTACGACCCGCTGAAGGCGTTCCTCCTCGGCGGCAAGAATGGGACGCCGATGGGCGCGCCGACCACGTGGGAGATCGTCCCCGAGCTCCTGAACGGGACGACGGCGGACAGCGCGAAGGTCCACTTCGACACCTCGTACCTCACGGACAACACGTGGGTCTCCGGTGAGAAGGGCACCGTGTCGCTCTCGCTCTCCGTCGCGGGTTTCACGATCGCGCTCGACATCAACGCCGCGCTGCTCTCGATGAAGCTCGACGACACGCACACGAAGGCGACGAGCGGCGTCATCGCGGGCGTACTCAACACCGAAGCGCTCATCTCCCAGATCCAGAAGCTCGCGAGCACGTTCAGCAAGGACTTCTGCGATCCGAAGAACGCGACGCTCCTCAGCATCCTGAACCAGATCCGCCAGAACAGCGACATCATGGCGGACGGGTCGAACGGGCCGGGCAAGACGTGCGACGGCATCTCGATCGGCCTTGGCTTCGAGGCGCAGGCCGTCACGCTCGGCCCCGTCGGGATGAAGGCGGATCCGCCGGAGGACAAGTGCGCGATGACGACGAGCAGCAGCGCGTCGACCGGCACCGGGATGTGAGCTGAGCGTTCGGGGGACCGAGACGGCGTAGCCCTTCGTGGGCTACGCCGTTTTCTTGTTTTGACGAGCCGCCGATGAGCCGTCGCGGGACCGCAAAGCGTCCGTTCAGTCGGGAAGATCGAACCTCCTCCGCCGTACGAGTTGGCCGTGTGGCCACGCCACTCTTCCATCGGAGTGGCATCGGAGTGCACCCCGGCGAACGCGAAGTCCCGTTGAAGAGCTCGACCCCACTTCTCGTCCAACCCTGGCCCTTGGGCCTGTCCAGTCAAACTTCTTGCGAGCCGAGACCCTGTTGAGGTCTCCTCCGCACCCTGCGCCTTATTCGAAGGAGACCCTCCCCATGCGAAAACTCGTATTCCCCGTCCTCTGCTCCTCCCTTCTGCTCGGTGCATTCGCCGCGGGATGCAAGTTCACCCTGACCACCGGCGAGGAGACGCCGACCCCGACGGCGACGCCGACCCCCCAGCAGACGGCGACCGCGGCGCCGACGGCGAAGCCGAAGCCGATCCGGATCAAGGTCGTCCGTAAGAAGAACAAGGTCGAGCTTCCGGGACCCATCACGTTCACCACGGGGACCGCCATCCTGGCGCCGGAGTCCGAGCCCATCCTCGAGGTCGTGAAGCAGTTCATGGATGAGAACCCCCAGGTCAACCTGCTCCGCATCGAGGGTCACACCGACACCGATGGCGAGGAGAAGGCGAACATGGATCTGTCGAAGCAGCGCGCGCTCGCCGTGAGCGCGTGGCTCGTGGCGAAGGGGCTCGACTGCAAGCGCCTGCTTGCGGTCGGCTTCGGCGAGACGACTCCGGCGACGGACGACAACGGCAACCCCGTCCCGAACGACACCCCGGAGAACAAGGCGCGGAATCGCCGCGTCGATTTCATCGTCGCCACGGAGAACGGCAAGCCCGTCAAGGACGACAAGGGCCACGACGTCCCGATCGATGGCGGCGGGCGCAGCGAACCGGCCGGCAAGGTCTGCCCGTGAGCCGCTAGCTCCCTTCGCTTCGAAGTCGCGAGGCCCGAGCCATCGTCGCTCGGGCCTTCGCTTTTTGTCCCCGGCCCTCCCTTCGCGCGAGTATGCCCCAACCGAAATGAAGGCCGCGCTCCTGCTGAGCCTCGTCGCGCTCTCCGCGTGCTCGCCGGATCCGGGCCCCGTGCGCGAGTGGAAGCCCGCGGACCACGACAAGACGGAACAGGCCAAGAACAATGGCGGTCGCGTCAAGCAGCGCGTGGAGGCCTCGGACGAGCCGGAGCTGATGGAGTTGACCTGGTCGAAGAACTGTCAGCGGTGCCACGGCCGTTTCGGTCAGGGGGATGGCCCGATGGGCCCCGCCGTAAATGCACCCGACCTGACGAAGCCTGAGTTCCTGGGCGGGTTGACGGACGAGCAGATGGCGGCGTCGATCCGCTCCGGCAAAGGGAAGATGCCTCCGTTCGAGTCCCTCCCGGAACGTGCAGTCCAGTTGCTCGTGAAGCGCATTCGCGCCGCTGGTCACCCGTAGAGCGGGCGTTGCTCGCGTGTGCGGTGGCTTCCTTCGAAGGTCGAGTGGATGCGCGGACTCAGCGTGTGTTCATGCACCAACACATGCGCTTCTCTCCCACCCATGATTTGGTTGAATGTTCATCCGTAACCGTTCTTATTTAAACGGCAATTTGGGAATGGGGTACGCCGCGCCTCGCCTGGTATGTGGCGTGATAGCTCATTTGTCTTGAACGCGTCGGTGGAGGTCGCTACTTCTTGCCCCGCTCCACGGGGTTGTGCCACCTTATCCTACATCGGCTTACTCGAGTCTCCCGGCGCGAAGCTAGAGACGCGAGACGCAGTACAAGAGCTTGGCTGTACCCCTGGTAGGTCGCCCGTAAGGGACTCACCGACGCCCGCAGACCCGAGGGTCCCCTTCCAAGGAGACCCCGCCCATCTGGCCCGCCCAACGGCGGATCGAATCGGAGCCCGACGGAATGAAGTTCACCCCCTGGTTGCTCGCTGCTCTCGCCCCGTTTGGCGCGATCGCCTATAGCGGCTATCTCGGACACGCTCTCGTCGTGGTCGTGACCGTGGGAATCTTCCTCGGCACGCTTTCCCTCAACAAGACGCCCCGGCCCCCCGAGCTCGACAAGTCCTGAACCCACTCCAGACGCTCGCGCCGGACTGAAGGGCTCCGGTCGCGCGTGCTCCCGCGGCGCACCTCCCGCGGCGCACCCGTCGTAAGGGGATCCCCCCGCTCCGCAGGGTGTCATGACCCCGCCCATCCGTGGAATGCGCTCGCTCCGGCGTATCCGGCCAGCGTCGTTCGCATTGGGTCGTCGCTTCCGCGGGCCCGTCGCGCCCTCGGGTGCGGCTCGAGGAGGCTCGGCGGCGCCCCTGAGGAACGCGCCGTTGGCTCGGCCACGCCCGCCCCAGGGCGATCCGCCCCCACCAGAATCATCAGCTCGACGGAGTCGGCACTTGACGGGACTGACCGAGGTGGGTCGCATGACGCGATGACCCAAGAGCTTGGCGTAGGCCAGCTCAAGCGACTCGAAGAGCTGACCCTCCACGAAGTGGAGTCGGTCCGGCTGATCCTTCGTGGGGATTCGGTCGTCGACTGGCACCGGCTGAACCTGCAGACGGCCGACCAAGCACGTGCCCTGCTCCTCGCGCACGAGTTCGATCCGGAGGATCACGCGCATCGCGCGCGGCTCGAAAGCATCAAGAACGAGGCGATCGGCTACCTGAGGCGCCAGTTCGACTTCCCCATCCCGAGCCCCGTCGCGGCCTCGAGCGTGGAGGAGCTGCTGCTGCTCGCCTCGGGCAAGGGGCACCGGCAGCTCTGCGCGTGCGCGATCCTGAAAGCGATGCACATCATCCATCACCTGGATGGGCGCGAGCTTCTGTTCTCGCTGCCGATGAGCGACCACGACGTCTTCCACCTCGTCGAGGAGAAGATCTATCGGGTCATCGGCGGGATGCTGTCCGCGGGGTTTCCGATCGTCGAGTTCGTCGGCGGCCGGAAGAACAAGGACTCGCTCTACACGAAGCTGCTCTCGAAGCGCGACTCGAGCGCGTCTCAGATCTACGACAAACTCCGCTTCCGGATTGTCACGCGCTCGGCGGACGACATCCTCCCCGTGCTCGTCTACCTCACGGAGCGCCTCTTCCCGTTCAGCCAGGTGCTCAGCGGAGAGAGCATCAACACGATCTTCCACTTCCGGACGTACTGCCAGCGGCACCCCCACCTCCGGCTCATGATCCCGGACTTCCAGACCGGGATCGACGACGCGTACACGCCGAGCGACAACGCGTTCAGTGGGCAGAGCTACCGGGTCATCCATTTCGTCGTCGACCTCCCGGTCCGTCTGCCGCCCGCGATCATGGAGATCGCACCGCCCACGGCGTGGTCCCTCGGGCCCATCATCTTCGTGCTGTGTGAGTTCCAGATCCTCGACCGCGAGACGGAGGCGTCGAACGAGCTCGGGGACGCGAGCCACGAGCGATACAAAGATCGCCAGAAGTTCGCGGTGAAACGTCGTCTGAAGATCGGTGTTCGGCCGCTGCGCGAGCCACCCCCCTCCTCGCAGCCCATGACCCGGCCGCCCGACGCCGCGCTGCGATCGTCCAAGCCTCCCCCCCAACCGACACGTCCGCCCTCCCGACCTGCGAGTTCGCGCAGCGCAAAACCGCCCGAGCCCGAGCGCGGCAAGCGAGAGCGACCGCCTGGGAAAAGCAAGCGACCCAAGGGCTGAACCTGGTCGACGTCCACCGTCATTCGTGCGAAAGCGACGCGGCATGCGTCTCTTCAGCGGAAAAATCGGAGAACTCAGCGACGAGCTCGTGAAGAGCCTCGTGTCGGGCAATCACATCGAGACGGAGGAGACGAAGGAGGTCGCGAAGGATCTCGAGGCCATCTTCGGCCAGTACCTCGCGACCGACCGGGAGATCTCCGACCGTGCCAAGGAGATGAGCCAGGCTCGACCGAACGAGTACGGGCGGCTCAAGCGCCTGCTCGCGGAGGAGCGCGGCATCAAGATCGGGGACGAGATGCTCGACTACCTCCTCGATCAATCCATCGAGATGCTGATGCACTCCAACAACGTCGACGAGGTCTTCTCGGAGGACCACGTGCTCCGCAAGACGATGCGGACGATCCTCCGAAAACACCTCGAGCTCGACGAGGCGATCGACCGTGAGGTTCGCGGCAAGCTCAAGCACGTCCAGGAGGGGACGCGCGTCTGGGAGGTCGAGTACCAGCGCGTGATGGGCGACATCGAGCGGCGCAAGCGCCTCTCCTGACCGGATCTCGACTCGAACGCGCCCCGGTCCGACGTCCGGATGGGGGCAACGGCAACGGGCTTCTTCAGGGAGAGCGAAGTGGCAAAAGCACGTTATCTCGTCACCGGCGGCGCTGGCTTCATCGGCTCGAACATCGTCGCGGCGCTCGTCGCCAAGGGGGAGCACGTGCGCGTGCTCGACAACCTCGCGACGGGGTTCTGGGAGAACCTGGACGGCATCCGCGAGCAGTCCCAAATCGAGCGGATCACGGGGGACATTCGGGATCGCGCGGCGATCGCCAAGGCGTGCGAGGGTGTCGAGGTCGTGTTCCACGAGGGCGCGCTCGGGTCCGTGCCGAAGAGCGTCGAGAACCCGATCGACAGCGACTCGGCGAACGTGAACGGCACGGTGAGCGTGCTCTACGCCGCGAAAGAGGCGCGCGTGAAGCGCGTGCTCTTCGCCGCGTCATCGTCCGCGTACGGGGAGACGGAGGAGCTGCCGAAGAGAGAGTCGATGACGCCCATGCCGCTCTCGCCGTACGCCGTCACGAAGCTCACGTGCGAGCACTACATGAAGGTGTTCGCCAACATCTATGGGATCGAGACGCTGAGCCTCCGCTACTTCAACGTGTTCGGTCCGGGTCAGACGCCGGACGGCGCGTACGCGGCCGCGATCCCGCGCTTCGTGGATCGGGCGATCTCGGGTCGGCCGATCGAGATCTACGGGGACGGGGAGCAGACGCGCGACTTCTGCTTCGTGAAGAACACGGTCGAAGCGAACCTGCAGGCCGCGGCGACGCCGAAGAAGCTCGCCGGCGAGGTCGTGAACATCGCGGGTGGGCGCCGGATCGCGTTGAACGATCTCGTGAAGGAGATCGGACGCGTCCTCGGGCGCGACGTCGCCGTCGAGCACGGCGCGCCTCGCGCGGGAGACATTCGGCACTCGCTCGGAGACATCTCCCGTGCGGGCGAGCTGTTCGGGTACGATCCCAAGGTGAAGTGGGAGGACGGGATCGCCCCCACGATCGAGTACTTGAAGACGCTCCGGGCGGCGGCCAGCCCGAGCGAAGGGATCAAGGCGGGCTCGTCGGTGATGGCTCGCCTCTGGAGTGCGTGACGTGCGGAGCATGACCGGGTACGGCATCGGCGACGTAGCGCTGCCTCGCGGCCGCGTGGTCGCCGAGGTCCGCTCGGTGAACGGCCGGACGCTCGACGTTCGCATCCGGTTGCCCGAGGCGCTCGGAGACCTGACCATCTGGGCCGAGCAGCTCGTGCGCAAGCGCCTGCGTAGGGGCCGCGTCGAGGCGAGCATCCGCGCGGAAGGGTGCGTGTCGACGCCCGTCGAGATCGATCTCGTGCGCGCGGAGTCGGCGCTCGAGGCCGTGCGGGGACTCGCCGGCCGCCTCGCGGCGAACGGAGAGCCATCGGACGGCGCCCTCTCGCTCTCGCTCCTTTCGGTGGTCCCCGGGCTCTTCGTGAGCCGCGCCAAGGAGGTGGACGAGCTCCGACGCGCCTGCCAGGAGGCCCTCGACCTCGCCCTGACGGATCTCCAGGAGTCCCGGCTCCGCGAGGGCCAGGCGACGCGGAAGGACCTCACTCTACACCTCGATACGCTGCGTTCTGCCCATGCACGGTTGCGGGAGCGCGCGGCGGATCTTCCGCAGTCGACCCGGGACCGCCTCCTCGAGCGGCTCGCTCGCCTCGACGTCGCTCCTCGGTTGGGGGTCGACGTGCTCGACCCCCGGCGGATCGAGGCCGAGGTCGCCCTCTTGGCGCAGCGCTGCGACGTGAGCGAGGAGCTCGCCCGGCTCGAGGCCCACTTCGTCCACTTCACCTCCGTGGTCGAAGGCGCAGAGCAGTGCGACGAGGCGACGCTCACGGGGAAGCACCTGGATTTTCTCCTGCAGGAGATGTCGCGCGAGGTCGCGACACTGGGCGCGAAGGCGCAGGACACCGCCATCTCTCGGGACGTCGTCATCATCCGCGTCGAGCTCGAGCGCATGCGCGAACAGGTGCAGAACGTCGAGTAAGAGCCGATGACCGCCGAGCCCACCCAACCCGCGGAGTTTCTGCTCCTCATCCTCTCTTCCCCCTCTGGCGCCGGGAAGACGACGCTCACGAACATGCTGCGCGCGGCGTTCCCCGCGCTCCGCTTCAGCGTCTCGCACACCACGAGGCGCCCTCGCCCGAACGAGGAGGACGGTCGGGAGTACCACTTCGTCGATCGCGCGCGCTTCGAGGCGATGGTGAAAGATGGCGCGTTCGCCGAGCACGCAGAGGTGCATGGCAACCTCTACGGGACCAGCCTCGCGGAGATCCGCGCCGCCAAACACGGCTCCGCGGGCGTGATCTTCGACGTGGACTACCAGGGCGCGCGCCAGATCAAGGCGCACTTCCCGGAGGCGGTGGGCGTCTTCATCCTCCCGCCGAGCCTCACGGAGCTCGAGCGGCGCCTCCGCGGTCGCGGCACGGAGGACGAGGCGACGACGAAGCGGCGCCTCGAGGCCGCGAAGCGCGAGATCGAGCACTATGGTTTCTTCGACTACGTGATCGTGAACGACGACGTCTCGACCGCGCACGAGAAGCTCCGCGGCATCGTGCTTGCGGAGCGCTGCAGGCGGAGCCGGCACGCCCTCCTCTGCGAGGCGATGCTCGTCGACGCTCGACCCGGAGCCTTTTCTTCCACCTGATCCGCACCCCTACCACCGAGAGATCCCGTGACCTCCACTGCGCACCCACAGAGCCTGATCGTCGGCTCCAGGGCCTTCGACGACCTAGAGCTCCCGAGCGGCGTTTTCCCCAACGTCGTCGGCGGCTCCGCGACCTACGCGGCGTTCGCAGCGTCCGCCCTCGCCCCCGGCGTGGGCGTCGTGGCGGTGGTCGGCGACGACTTCGACACCTCGACGGTCTCCGCGCTCGAAGCGCGGGGCGTGGACACGCGCGGGATCGAGCGCGCCTCGGGCAAGACGTTCCGGTGGGCCGGCCGATATTCGAGCGACCTCGAGAGCCGCGTCACGCTCGACACGCAGCTCAACGTGTTCGCCGGTTTCGAGCCGAAGATCCCGAAGGAGCTGCGATCGCCCGCGATCGTGCTGCTCGGGAACATCCACCCGACGCTGCAGGCCCAAGTCCTCGACGCGATCGCGCCGCCGAAGGTCGTCCTCGCGGACACGATGAACTTCTGGATCCAAGGGGAGCCCGCCGCGCTCGAGAAGCTCCTCCCGAGGGTCGACGTGCTGATCGTCAACGACGAGGAGGTTCGGGAGCTCTCCGGAGAGCGGAACGTGCGCAAGGCGGCGCTCGCCGTGCGGAAGCGAGGACCGCGTTCGGTGATCGTGAAGCGGGGGGAGCACGGCGCTGCCCTGTTCGACGAGAACGGCATCTTCGTGATCCCCGGGATCCCGCTCGAGAGCGTCGTGGATCCCACGGGCGCCGGGGATTCCTTCGCCGGTGGGATCGTCGGCTGCTTGTCCCGGGAGCTCGCGCGCACGGGCACGCTCGACACGAACGCGCTCCGGCTCGGCATGGTGTACGGCACCGCGACGGCCTCGTTCTGCGTCGAGGACGTGGGCCCGCGCGGTGTGCTGGATCTCTCCGCGGCGGCGATCGACCGGCGGCTCGGGGAGCTCCGCTCGTTCGTCGAGGTCCGCTGGTAGCCCGAAACACGCCTCGAGGTTGCGCGGACGACCGCGCTGGGATTCACTCGCGCTCGGCGACCGCGTCGTCGAAACCAACTGGGCCCGAAGGGCCAGTCTCGATCTGGAGGAACTTGCCATGAACGGTCGTCATTTCGCCTTCGCTCTGGTTGCTGTCGGTGCGCTTCTCTCGGCCGGCTGTGACGACTCGACCAACTCGTCCGGCACCACGTCGGGCGCGGGGGAGACGTGCACGCCGACGACGGGCTGTCCGACGGCCGCGCCCGAGTGCGTCGGCCTCGTCGACAACACGGGCAAGACGAACTTCGCGCTCCGCATCTCCCACCTCGAGATCACGCAGCCCGCCGCGCTCACGACGCAGACGGTGAAGGCGCTCCTCGACGACGGTGTCCAGATCAACCTCGGCGAGTGCAAGAGCGAGAACGGCACGCTCCTCTTCCCGACGACGCCCGCGACCGGCGCGTTCTCCTGGATCTTGAACTTCGACACGACGGCGAAGACGCTCAAGACGGGCGGCGCGCTCCCGGCGGAGAACCCCGCGGACGGCTACTGCTTCGTCGACAAGACCATCGACGGCTTCGCGATCAAGCCGCTCGAGGTCTCGGCGCCGATCGACGCGAACGGCAACTTCGAGATCGCGATGCCGGCGGACGTCGTCGTGCCCGTGTACGCCGATCGCACCGCGACGACCGTGATCCTGCTGCCCCTGAAGAGCGTCAAGATCACGATGGCGAAGCTCTCGAACAACAACAACTGCCTCGGCAGCTACAACGGCGCCGCGCTCGGCGACAATTTCTGTGCGGCTTCGGCGGACGTCCCGAAGTTCAACGACGCGGCGACGCTCGTGGGGTTCGCGACGCTCGAGGACGCCGACGCGGTCACCGTCTCGCAGCTCAAGAAGTCGCTCTGCGTCCTCCTCGCTGGGGACAACGCCGCGATGTTCACCGATCCGAGCGGCGCCAAGTGCCTGCGCGACATGAACAACCAGATCGTCCTCAAGGGAGACTGGTGCGCGGCCACGAACTCCGCGGCGACCGACACGTGCCACGACGCGATGAAGCTCCAGGGCACGTTCGCGGCGAGCTCCGTCGCGATGAAGACCAGCTGCCCCTGAGCTGCGTGGCGTCCGGCGGCCTTCGGGGACCGCACAATTCGTGCGCGAGCGCGCTGGAGGCCTTGCGCGCGCATTTGCGGAACGGATAGCCTCGATCCCGCAACTGTTCGCTCGGGGCTGGTTCCCGAGTTGGTCTTGCTTGCACCAAAGGAAGACGCTTTATGGCCGCCAACTTCACTCGTGTTTCTCGAGTTCGTCGCCGCGCGTTTCGACGGTACGCCACGATCGCTTTCTTCGCGGCCGTACCCGCGTGTAGCGGGGGTGGGTGCAGCAGCTGTGGCGGCGTAACGCCCCTGCCCGGCGGCTTCGCGCCCGAGGCTCGGGTGGAGAACGGCGCGGCCGTCCGCCTCACGAAAGAGGGCCTGCAGTTCATGCAGGACAACATCGGATCGATCGCGTCGAACCTGCTCGGCGGCGGCACGGGCGTGCTCGAGTTCCCGGTCAACACGATCAGCGACAGCATCGACGCTGGAATCACCACGATTGACTACTCGGTGTGCCCGAGCGGGCCTGACGCGGCGTCGAAAAAGTGCATCGTCGAGATCGATCTCGCGAACGCCGACTTCGCGCTCAACGCTCATCAGCCACACAACCTCGGCGTCGTCGGCACGTTGCCCGTGCGGATTCAGAACCTCCCGATCGACACCAGCCTCGGAGACGTCGACATCACGCTGAGCGGGAACCAGTCGTGCCCCGGAGACAACTCGATGTTCGGCCCGATCAACGCGACGGTCGATCTGAGCATCGAGACCGACCTCAACATGGACCACTCGCGGTACGGCTACTCGAAGCTCAAGATCAACACGCTGAACATCTCGAAGTCCGACATTCAGAAATCGCTCAATTTCTGCAACGGCGGAGTGCTCGGCGTGTTCCTCGGGCTCTTCAAGAGCACCATCATCGATTACGCGTACGACAGCCTCAACGGCGCGCTGAAGAACACCGTCGAGCAGCAGCTCTGCCAGAAGGCCAACCCGGATCTGTCCCCGTCGTGCCCAACGGGTACGAACGACGTGAACGGTGTTTGCCGGTTCGGCACGGACGACAAGTCGGAGTGCGTCTCCATCGAGCTCGGCACGGACGGGCACGCGAACCTGGGCGGCCTCCTCGCCAACCTCTCGCCCGGCACGAAGGGCGGCATGGACTTCCTCTTCGCGGGCGGCGGACCGAGCGTCCGCGACGACGGCAGCGGCTACACGTGGGGTGATCTCGCGGTGGTCGGCGGCGGCGCGACGCTCGGCATCTACGGAGGCGTCGAGCCGAACCCGCTGTCGAAGTGTGTACCGCTCAGCAACTTGCCGCTCCCGAAGGGGATCCCGATTCCGTCGGAGCTCCTCGACGACTCGCTCATCACCGACTGGCCGGGCAACATCCCCGGGCCACACGTGGGCATCGGCGTCTCGGAGCGCTTCTTCAACTACGCGCTGAGCGGCATGTACAACAGCGGTCTGCTCTGCCTCGGCGTGACCACGAGCACGGTGGACCTGCTCAACACCGGCACGCTCTCCGCGCTGATCCCGAGCCTCGGGAACCTCACGATCCAGAAAGAGACGCAGCCGGTCGGGATCGTCATCCGCCCGACGACGGCCCCGCATGTCACGTTCGGAAATGGGACGAACCTGACCAGCGATCCGAACATCTTGCTGCAGCTCGACAAGGCCGCGTTCGACTTCTACGCGATGTCCTCCGATCGGTTCATCCGGTTCATGACCGCGACGTTCGACATCAAGGCGCCCGTCAACCTGACGGTCACTCCGGACGGGCTCGTCCCCGTGCTCGACAAGCTCGCGATCCAGAACGGCACGATCACGAACAACGACCTCCTGAAGGAGGATCCCGTTCAGCTCGCGGCGATCCTGCAGGATCTGCTCGCGGGGCAGGTCGGCGCGGCGCTCGGCGGCGGGCTCCCTGCGATCGACTTGAACGGCGCGGTGTCGAGCTTCGGACTGAAGCTCACAATCCCCCCGACGGTCGAGGGCAAGGGGTCGCCCGGCCTGCGAAAGCTCACCAAGGGAAGCGACAACTACCTCGGGATCTTCGCTTCGCTCGAGGCGGCGACGCTCCTCTCGAACACAGTGGAGACGTCCGTCGAGGTCACCGATCGCCACATCGATCCGAAGGGCCTCGTGGTGACGACGCGCTCCGATTCGAACGCGCCGGTGATCGATCTCCACGCGGGCTCGACCGCGGACGACGGGACGCGGGAGATGGAGTACCAGGCGCGCATCGACGGTGGGCTCTGGAAGCCGTGGCAAGCGAGCCCCGACTTCCACCTCACCTCGGAGACGTTCCGCCTCCAGGGCAAACACCACATCGAGGTCCGCGCGCGCGTGCACGGCGCCGACTACACGCTCGACCCGACGCCCGCCGAGGCCACCGTCCTCATCGACATGGACGCACCCGAGATCGAGATCGGGGACGTGGACGACGACGGCAACGCGGAGATCGACGTGTTCGATCTCGTGTCGCGCGACGAGACGGTGGCGCGCTACCGCATCGACGACGGTGCGTTCAGCGCCTGGATGCCGGTCGCCGATCTGAAGCGGATCCCGGTCGGCGAAGGCGACGCGATCACGGTCGAGGCGCGCGACGAGGAGGGCCACGTCGCGACGGCGCAGTCGGGCCTCATCCGCGGCGCGGCGCACGGCGCGGCTGCGGGCTGCGCGTGCAGCGTCCCCACCGAGTCGGGTGGACCTTCCACCCCTGCCCTCGTCGCGCTCGGCGCGGCGCTCGCCGGTCTGGGCGCGCGGCTCCGAAAGCGCTTCAAGACGAGCGCACGTGACGCAGGCGGCGCGGCTCCTCAGCGCACCTTCGAGCGAGTGTCCTCCGAAAAAAAAGCGAGCGGGGTTGACGCCCCGCGAGCCGCCGCGATCGTGAGCCGCCGGAAGAAGGAGCTCGTAGGCGCCGCCATCGTGCTCGGCGTCGCGGGCACGTACAGCGGCTGCAACTGCGGGGACGACACGATCGAGGACGGCAGCTACTCGTGCGTGGCGCCGAACTGCTTCACGTTGAGCCCCGGCCTCATCGGGTCGTACACGTCGACCGCGATCGCGGGCGACGCGCTGTGGGTCGCGGGGTACCTCGAGGCGGACTACGACAACGGCTACCAATACGGCGATCTCGTCGTCGGCAAGTACGACGGGACGAAGGTGAACTGGACCATCGTGGACGGAGTGCCGACCGACCCTCCGGTGGACGGGAAGTTCTTCAACCTCAAGGGTTTCCGCGGCGGTCAAACGGATCCGGGCGACGACGTGGGCATCTGGTCGTCGATCGCGATCGATCCGAGCGGGAAGCCGTCCGTCGCGTACTACGACCGGACGAACCACGCGCTGAAGTTCGCGAAGAGCGATGGCAAGGCGTGGACGACGTCGGTCGTCGAGCAGATCCCGAACGGCGATGCCGGGAAGTACGCGAAGCTGCACTACGAGGGGAACGACGCCATCATCGCGTATCTCCAGATCTCGCCCGCGGACGCGGGGCTCCTCAAGTCCGGCGTGCGTGTCGCGCGGAGCAGCGACGGCAAGAGCTGGACGAAGGAGGACGTCGTCACGAACGACAAGACGCCGTGCCGCCAACAGTACTGCAGCGGCGGATCGATTTGCGTCGCGGACACGGGGAAGTGCTCGGCGGCCGCGACGGGTTGCTCGAACTGCTCCTCGAGCCAGCAGTGCGTCGACGACGGCGGCCCGAAGTGCGTGGATCCGCTGCCGCCGGGCACGCTCGACGCATACCCCGAGGCGACCGGCCTCTACATCTCGACGTCACCCTTGCCCGGTGGGGGCTTCGGGATCGCGTACTACGATCGCGTCGAGGGGAGCCTCAACATCGCCTACAAGGACGGCGATTGGACGCACGTGAACGTCGACGGCGCGAACCCAATGAACCCGCAGGACGTGGGCATTGGAACCTCCGTCGCGATCGACTCGAACGGCGACTGGCACATCAGCTACGTCGACGGGTACGACGAGGCCCTTCGCTACGCGACCGTCTCGAACGGCGTGGTCACGAAGGAGCTCGTCGACACGGGTCTCGGGGTGGGCGGCGTGGACTTCCCGGACGGGCAGCACGTCATCGGGGACGACTCGTTCATCACGGTCGGGAGCGACGGGACGATCCGCATCAGCTACCAGGACGCCACGAACGGAAAGCTCCGGCTCGCGACGGGCACCGTGAAGGGCAACACGCACGACTGGAACGTGAAGGTGGTCGACCAGGCGGGCTTCGCCGGGTTCTTCTCGAGCCAGGTCAACCTCGGCGGCACCTTCCAGCTCGTGAACTGGTGGCGTCAGGGCGGCGAGATCACTCAGGGCGACGTCGCGGTCGTGTCGCCGTAGACGCGACGTCGGCGAAGTCTCCGCAGTGATTCGAGCGCGCCCGGGTGGCGCGCTCGAGTCGTCTTCAGGCCGCGTTTCGGCGCGCCTGGGCGCTCGCGGCGATCACGCGACGGCGCTCGGCGCGCGTGCTCTCGGGGACGAACGTCCGCGTCGCAGCACCGAACGCTTTCTCACGCTCCTCCGCGACGAGCTTCAGGATCTCGGACTGGGTCGCGAGCTTCGTGTCGATGAGCATCGCCATGCGGCGATCCACGGCGCGCTGCACCTGCATCATCAGCGGGCGGTGCACGCCCTTCTCGCGCAGCGCGAACGCCTCGGAGAGCATCGTCCGGAGCTCGTCCAAGAGCTCCGTGGAGGAGCCTCCAGCGCGCTCCATGAGTGGGTCCTTCATCGCCATCGCTCGGCCCTCCATGCACCGCGGGTATCAAGGCCCAACGCCATCGGCCAAGTTCTTCGCTACCGTGAGCTCCGATGAACTTCCGCGACGCCCCCTCCCCTCGCCTCTTCGGCCACCGCGGCGCTTCGGGCCGCTTCCCGGAGAACACCCTCCGCTCGTTTCGCGCGGCGGTCGACGAGGGCGCGACGCACCTCGAGCTCGACGTCCATATGAGCGCGGACGGCGAGGTGTTCGTCCACCACGACGCGACGCTCGACCGCACCACCGACGGGCACGGGGAGGCTCGTCGACTCCCGTGGGCGGAGCTCGTGAAGCTCGATGCGGGCTGCAAGGGACCGCGCGAGCCTCGACAGCGCGAGCGGATCCCGCGCCTCTCCGAGATCCTCGAGGCGTTCCCGGAGGTGCCCCTCAACGTCGAGGTCAAGCAGCCCGATCCGCCCATGGTCGAGGCGTTCTTCGGCGTGCTCGATCGCTACGCGGCGCGCGATCGCGTGCTCGTCGCTGCCGAGAACCACGACATCATGCTCGCGATTCGTGCGTTCGCGCCCGATCAGATCACCGGCTTTTCCAGCCGGGAGGTGCTCGGGTTCATCCTCGAGGGGTCGAGCCCCGCGTATCGCCCGCCTGGATTCGCCCTCCAGGTGCCCGAGCAGTTCGATGGCATGCCCATCGTGACGCCGGCGTTCCTCGAGCGGGCGAAGAGGCTCGACGTCGAGGTCCACGTCTGGACCGTGAACGATCGGGCCGACGCCGAGCGCCTCCTCGACCTCGGCGTGGACGGCATCATGAGCGACTTGCCTGGAGATCTTGCGCCCGCGCTCGCCGCCCGCCGGCGCGCATAGCGGAGCGAACGGTCGCGCCCGAAGCTCGGATCTCCCGCGGATGGGATTGTGTTCGCCCGCTCAGGCGACTACGTCCCTGCTCGATGCGGCGAGCGCGATTGGTCCTCGCGGACGGGACGTGCTTCGAGGGCGAGGCCTTTGGCGCGAAGTCGGTCGCGATCGGCGAGGTGGTCTTCACCACCGGCATGACGGGTTACCAGGAGGTCCTCACGGATCCGTCGTACGCCGGTCAGATCGTGACGATGACCGCGCCCGAGATCGGGAACACGGGCGCGAACGCGGTCGACGACGAGCACCGCGGGCACACTCCGAGCGTGGCCGGCTTCATCGTGCGCAACGCGAGCATCACGACGTCGAACCACCGGGCCGACGAGAGCCTCGATGCGTACCTCGAGCGGCACGGGGTCGTCGCGCTGAGCGGCATCGACACGCGCCGCCTCGTGCGGATCCTCCGGGAGAAGGGCTCTCAGAACGGCGCGATCGGATCGGCCTCCGCCGAGGAGCTCGCGGACGCGGCGCGGCGGGCGCCGTCGATGGAGGGCTTGGATCTGGTCGGGCGCGTCAAGCCGGACGCCGTCGAGCCGTTCGCCGAGCACACACCGGACGAGTTTCGCACGCTGCACACCTATGGCCCCGTCGAGGGGGCGCACGTGGTGGCGATCGACCTCGGAATGAAGCGGAACATCCTGCGATCGCTCGTGGACCTCGGCGCGCGCGTGACCGTGGCGCCGCCCACGCTGACCGCGTCGGAGGTGCTCGCGCTCGGTCCGGACGGCGTCTTCGTCTCGAACGGGCCCGGGGATCCCGCGGCCGTGACCTACGCGATCGAGACCCTTCGCGATCTCGTCGGCAAGAAGCCCCTCTTCGGGATTTGCCTCGGGCATCAGCTCCTCGCGCTCGCGGCAGGCGCGCGCACGTACAAGCTGAAGTTCGGGCACCGCGGGCTGAACCAGCCGGTCAAGGATCTCGACACGGGGCGCGTGGAGATCACGTCTCAGAACCACGGCTTCGCCGTCGACCTGGACACGCTCCCGAAGGACGCTAGAGCGACCCACGTGCACCTCAACGACGGGACCAGCGAAGGTCTCGTGATCCCGGACGCGAACGCCTTCAGCGTCCAGTTCCACCCCGAGGCGGCGGCGGGCCCGCACGACACGCTGCACCTCTTCGAGCGGTTCGCGCGCAACATCGCCTGACCTTCTCCTCGCTCGCAGGCTCGCTCGGTTCCGGAGGGAGGCCCTCCGGGTCGCTCGCAAGCTCGCTGTCTCGCCCTGGTCGGAGGGGCTCCGCTCCTCCGACACCTCCCTGAATCAGTTCGGATGCACCGCCCATGAAGCCCCTCAAGCAGATCCATTTCGTCAGCCTCGGCTGCCCGAAGAACCGCGTCGACTCGGAGATCATGCTCGGCGTCGCGAGCGACGAGGGGTACCGCATCACCGACGATCCCAGCGAAGCCGAGGTCATCGTCGTGAACACGTGCGGCTTCATCGGCGAGGCGAAGAAGGAGAGCATCGACGCGATCTTCGAGATGGCGTCGATGAAAGAGCGCGGCCGGCTGGAGAAGCTCGTCGTCTCCGGGTGCCTCTCGCAGCGCCACCCGGTCGAGCTCGCGGCGGAGATGCCTGAGGTCGATCACTTCCTCGGCTCGAGCGACATGCTGAAGCTGGGCGCGGTCCTGCGCGGCGGCGCCGATCGCATGCTCGTCGGGACGCCCGCGGATTGGCTCACGTCCGCCGCTGCGCCGCGCCGTCTGTCGACGCCGCGCGGTCACGCGTACGTGAAGATCGCCGAGGGCTGCAACCGCACGTGCTCGTTCTGCGTGATCCCGGAGCTCCGCGGGAAGCAGCGCTCGCGCACCGTCGCCGACGTGCGACGCGAGGTGGAGGAGCTCGTCGATCAGGGCGTGAAGGAGGTGAACCTCGTGTCGCAGGACACGATCGCCTACGGGCGCGATCTCGGGGACAAAGCGAGCCTCGGCGAGCTCGTGCGCGCCGTCGCGGACGTGCGCGGCGTGCGGTGGGTGCGCATCTTCTATCTCTATCCCGAGAAGCTCACGGACGACGTCATCGAGCTGCTCGCGCACCACGAGCGCGTCGTGCCGTACGTCGACATGCCGCTCCAGCACGCGGCGGACGGGATGCTTCGTCGCATGCGCCGAGGGCACGGGGGCGCGCGCCTGCGCGACGTCGTCACGCGCCTTCGGGAGCGCGTCGAGGGCCTCGTCTTCCGCACGGCGTTCATCGTCGGGCACCCCGGCGAAACCGACGAGGAGTTCGGTGAGCTTTGCGAATTCGTGAAGTGGGCCGAGTTCGACCGCGTCGGCGTGTTCCGCTACTCGGACGAGGAGTCGTCGCGCAGCTTCACGATCGACGGCAAGGTGCCCGAGAAGGTCGCGGCGCAGCGCTATCGCAAGCTGATGCAGATCCAGCGAAAGATCTCGCAGAAGAAGAGCAAGGCGCTCGTTGGCAAGGAGCTCGAGGTCCTCGTCGAGGGCACGAGCGACGAGCACGAGTACGTGCTGATGGGTCGTCACGCCGGCCAAGCGCCCGACATCGATGGGCAGGTGTACCTCTCGGGCGGCGAGGCGACCGCTGGGGAGATGCGGCGCGTCGAGATCACCCAAGCGAGCGACTACGATCTCGTCGGCGAGCTGCTCGACGACGCCGCGGCACCGCCCCCGAAGAAGAAGGCGCCGGTGCGCCTGACGGTGCTTCGCACAGACGGCCGCTCCGCGGTTTGAAGAGCGTCTCGCGGCGGCCTCCCAGCGGTCGTGAACGGGACCGCGGCGCGCGACTCAGTCGATGCGCAGGGCGGCTCGCCGAAGCACCAGCAGATCGCCTCGCGACTCGGGGTCGAGCGTCCAGTCGGGCGGGAGCTCGGGGAGCTCGCGGCGCGCGTCACCGCCGTGGCCCGCCTTGATGCGCACCTCGCCGCCCGGGCG
This sequence comes from Polyangiaceae bacterium, assembly GCA_046351395.1. GTDB lineage: Bacteria > Myxococcota_A > Polyangia > Polyangiales > Polyangiaceae > CAYYKK01. The sequence goes on along the minus strand of JAXLYP010000016.1, from coordinate 125,411 downwards.
CGTCACGCGGAGGAGCGACTGCGTGGCGCGCGCCTGCGAGCTCTCATCGAGGTGGACGAAGAGCCAGCCGCACAGCACCACGTCGTACGACCCATCCGAGATCGGGGCGAGGTCGGTCGCGTCGACGAGGAGGCGGCGCTTCGGCCCGCCCGGGTAGGCGCGCGCGACCTCCAGACGTCGCTCGAGAGAGCGCCGAAAGAGCCGCAGGTGTCGTTCGCTCAACTCGTACCGGGGGCTCCCGAGGAGCTGCTCGAGGCGCTCCATCTGCGCGGGGTAGAGAGACCTGACCGCGGAGGCCGCGCGCGCGAGCTCGGGATGTCCTTCGTCGAACTCCGCGTCGACCGCGTCCACGTCGACGCCGAGCGCGGCGAGCTCGGTCGGCACCACGCTGAGGCCCGAGGCGACATCGAGCACACGCGCGCCTACGGCGGACCACCCTTCAATCCGATCGGCGTCGAGCCCGAGGCCCCCGACAGCGGTGTCATGGTCCCAACTCGGAGCGACGTGCGCCTGACGCTCGACGTCGTAGCGGGTCTCGGCGCTGTCCTGAACACGGAGACGTCGATCGAGGAAAAGCCCGCGCGCGGTGACGGTCACCGCCAGCCCACCTCCATCGCGTCGCCGCGCGCCGTCGAGATCGATCACCGTCGGAAGTTGGCCCGCGCGCTGCATTGCCGTCAAACGGTACTTGGAGATCCAATGAAGAACCGCCGCCGCCCTCCGCTGTGTCGTATCGCCTCGGCACCCGCCTCGGCGCTGCCCGCCGATCCGGTCGAGCAGCTCGTGGAGGCGGCCAGGCGATTGAGACGCCGCGGTGAGACGCGCAAGGCCCAGCAGATGCTCCGGCGCGCGTGCGCGACCGACGAGTGGAACGCGCGAAACTTCGCGCTGCTCGGGGCGTGGCTGCTCGAGGCCGGTGCGGTCGACGAGGGCCGTCAGCGCATGCTCCACGCACGCTGGCTCCGAGGCCGCGAGGGCAACTCCGCCATTCAGCGATCCATCGACGCGTTCCTCGACCGGCCGCGCCACGCAGCCTGACGCGCGCGCTCGTCCGATCCACCGCTGGCACGCGGTCCCCCGCGCAGCGTCAATCGACGTCCAGCCAATCCGTGGCGATCGATCCGACCCAAAGCTCGGACACCGGAATCGTCGTGGAGCCGAGGTGCACCTCGAGTCCGCGCTCCGCGCTCTCGGTGCATTCGAAGAGACCACGAACACGAAGCGGGAACGTGAGGCGCGCGCCCGTGGTGAACCGATCGATCCCGGGTGGCACGGTACCCGACGCGTCCACCTGCACGAGCGCCTTGAGCACCAACTCCGATCCAGGCGCGATCGCGATCGCGGTCGGCCCATTGCGAGTCCATTCCATCTGCGGGTTGGTGGCGACGACGTCGAGCCCCCTCGCGTCTTGGATCGCGAGCCGCCACTGGTACGCCCCCCACGAGTTCCACCGCTGAAAGATGGGGATCGGCTTGTCCGTCGTGTTCTCGAGGACGAAGCGTACGAGGAACCCCGAGCCGTCCGGGCTCCGAGCGGCATCCCGAAGCGAGGCGCGCAGACCCGCGGCTTCAGGCGGACGAGCGTCGGTAAAATCGCGCTCCTGGGATGGATCGAGCGCCGTCGGCGGCTCGGTCGGGCGCGCGTCGCTCACGCTCGCTTCGAGGCGCGGGCGAGCCTCCACCGACGCCGATGGGTGGGCGGCGGCCACCGCGCCGATGTCATCGGCGCCAGGGGACGCACCGCACGCCGCCGCCGCGAGCGCGACGGCTGTGGCGAGAAGGCCCCAAGTGGGCGCCGACGGTCGCCCCATCATCCCCGAAGGCGCTCGATGATCGCGTCCGTGAACGCGTCCGTGCCGAGGTCACCGCCGAGGTCGCGTGTCTTTTTTCCGTCCGCGATCGCCCGCTCGTACGCGGAGCGAATCAAATCCGCCTTGGTGCCGAGCGCCGCATCGTCTCGCTCCTCGGAGACGTGCTCGAGCATCATCACGGCGCTCATGAGGAGCGCGAGCGGGTTCGCGATGCCCTTGCCCACGATGTCCGGCGCCGATCCGTGGACGGCCTCGAACACCGCGCCATGGTCGCCGATGTTCGCGCCCGGCACGACGCCGAGGCCACCCACGAGACCGGCGCAGAGATCGCTCATCACGTCCCCGTAGAGGTTCTCGAGCAGGAGGATGTCGAAGCGCGTCGGATCCTGGACGATGCGCATGCAGCCCGCGTCGATGATGAGCTCGTCGTAAGCGATGTTCGGGTACTCCGTCTTGTGCACGCTGCGCGCGCACTTGATGAACATGCCGTCCGTGAGCTTCATGATGTTCGCCTTGTGCATCGCCGTGATCTTCTTGCGACGACGGCGCGTGGCGAACCGGAACGCCCAGTGCGCGATGCGGGAGCAAGCGGCTTCGCTCGCGACCTTCATGCTCATGACGACACCGGGCACGACCTCGTTCTCCACGCCGCTGTAGAGGCCCTCGGTGTTCTCGCGGATGATGATGATGTCGACGTTCTCGAAGCGCGTCGTCACGCCGGGGATCGAGCGAACGGGGCGGACGGCCGCGTACAGGTTCAGCTTCTTGCGGAGCGTGACGTTGACGCTCTTGAACCCCTCGCCGACCGGCGTGGAGCAGGGGCCCTTGAGCGCGACCTTGTGGTACTCGATCGCCTCGAGCGTCTCGGTGGGCATCACGTCCTTGCCCTTCGCGAGCGCGGCGACGCCCGCGGGGTGCTCGTGCCACTCGACGTCGACTTGTGCGGCGGAGAACACTCGCTTCACGGCATCGGCGACGCTGGGGCCGATGCCATCACCCGGGATGAGGACGACGTGCGTGGTCATGCGGGGGCTTATAGTGCCTCCGCGGCCGCCGTAGTAGGCCGTCGACGCGAGCCCATGAGCAAGCCGCCGCCCATCGTGAAGTCTGGCCACCCCGTGCTCCGGTCCCGCGCCGCGGACGTCCCCGCGGAGGAGCTCCGGACGGACGAGCTTCGAAAGCTCGTGCGCAAGATGGTCGAAGCCATGCGCGCCGCGCCCGGCGTCGGCCTCGCCGCGCCCCAGATCGGCGTCGACAAGCGCGTCATCGTGCTCGAGGACGGAGAGCGCCTGATGAACAAGCTCTCTCCCGAAGAGCGCGCGGCCCGGGGGCGCGTCGCGTTCCCGCTCACCTGCATCGTGAACCCCGTGCTCACGATCGTGAAGGCCGAGCCGGCGACGTTTTTTGAAGGGTGCCTGAGCGTCCCCGGGTACATGGCGCTCGTCGAGCGAGCGATCTCCGTTCGCGTCACGGGGACGAACGAGAAGGCCGAGCCGATCGACTGGACCGTCGAAGGGTGGCCCGCGCGCATCTTGCAACACGAGTGCGATCACCTCGACGGGACGCTCTACGTGGATCGGATGCTGACCCGCACCTTCGGCGCGAACGACGAGGTCCTCGCCCGATGGGCTGCGATGGATCCCGCGCTCGTCCGAGAGAAGCTGGGTCCGCCCGGAGGCCCGTGAGCGCCGGGGGCGACGAGGACGACGCCCCGGACTCGGGGCCTCGCCTCTCGGAGGCGGTGCGCGCGCGCATCCCCGACGTGCGCGACGGGCTGACGCGCGTCGAGCGGATCGTCCTGCTCACGCTGAAGGAGGCCCAAGAGGAGAAGCGCGGCCGCAACGTGCCGACGGCGATGCTGTACGGGCGAGTCGTCGAGCGCGTCGACATCTCGAAGGAGGAGTTCATGCGCGTGCTGCAGCGGCTCATCGGGACGCGCGTCTGATGGAGTCGGTCGAGCAGTGGGCCCGCGACTACATCGCCGCCGACTCCATCGACGCGAAGCTCCGGCCGCCCCCGGTCCCGAGCGCGTTCGAGGCGAATCCTCGGCCCGTCCGGATCGAGGGCCCCGGACGCGGGCGCGACTTTCGAATCGCGACGAAGGGCGTCCGGAGCACCGGGAAGAACGCGCTCCGGTCGCAAGAGCGCCGCGCGGATCTCGTGCACGCGTTCTTCCACCACGAGCTTCAGGCCGCGGAGCTCTTCGCGTGGGCGGTGCTCGCGTTCCCCGAGACGCCCGTCGCGTTCCGGCGTGGGTTGCTCGGGATCCTCTCGGACGAGATCCGGCACATGCGCCTCTACGCGGCCTACCTCGAGGAGCGCGGCTTCGACCTCCGCGCGTTCTGGTCGAGGGACTGGTTCTGGGAGCGCATCCCGAGCGTGACGAGCCCCGCCGCGTTCTGCGCGACGCTCGGCATGGGCCTCGAGGCCGCGAACCTCGACCACGCCGCGCGCTTCGCCGCGCGGTTCGAGGCGGCCGGCGACGCCGCTGCCGCGGAGATCGAGCGCGTCGTCGGGAAGGAGGAGATCCCGCACGTCCTCTTCGCGACGCGCTGGTTCGAGCGCTTCACGGGCGCCGCGCCGGCGACGTTCGACGTTTGGTCGAGCCACCTACCCCCGCCGCTCTCGCCGCTCCTCATGCGCGGGGATCCCATGGATCGGGACGCGCGCGTGCGCGCGGGCACGTCGCCGGAGTTCCTCGCAGAGCTCGCCGCTTGGTCCGCGGCGTGAGCGCGCGACAGGCGAGCGCAGGCTTCGCGTTCGTGCTCAACCTGGACGCGGAGCGTGAGCTCGCGGGCACGGCGCGCGATCCGTTCCGCGCGCTCGAGACGCGCCCTGCGCTGCGTTCGGCGCTCGACCCGCTGGTGCTCGACGCGCGCGTGATCGACCGAGCCTCACCGCCGAACGGGTGCGACGGCCTCCGCGGGCTCGCGTTCATGGCGACGCCCGCCGCGCTCGCGGCGCTCGCGCGCGCCGGGGCCCTGTTGCCTGTCGCGCCAGCGCTCGAGACGCTGCGCGCGGTGAACCATCGCGGCTTCTCGTACGCGCTCGAGGGCGCGCCCCCCGGCGTGACGCTCGCGTCGACGATGGACGAGGTCGCGCGCGCGCTCGCGCGCCCGAGCCCGACGGGTGCGTGGCTCCTCAAGCGCCCGTTCGGCTTCGCGGGCAAGGGTCGACGACGAGCCGTCGCCTTCGACGCCGCGGTCGAGTCGTTCGCGCGACGCGCCCTCGTCGAGGAGGGAGGCGTAGGCGTCGAACCCTTGCTCGAGCGCCGACTGGACGCCGCGATCCACGGCTTCCTGCGCGAGGATGGGGGGCTCAGCCGTGGATCGGTGACGATCTCGACCGTGTCCCTCGGTGGTTCGTTCCTCGGCGCCGAGCTCGATCGGGGCGGCGCGCTCGAAGCCGCGGAGCGGCGAGCGCTGGAGCTCGAGGCCGAGCGCGTGGGCGAAGCGCTCTTCGCCGCGGGGTACATCGGCCCGTTCGGCGTGGACGCGTTCCGCTACGCGGATCCGCGCTCGGGCGCCGCGCGCTTCCTCTCCCGATGCGAGATCAATGCCCGATACACGATGGCGTGGGCGATCGGCATGGATGCGCACCGCCCCGATCTCGAAGGAAGGAACTCCACCACCCCCCCGTAACAAGCGCGTGGACCGGCTCCCGAACGGCGATCCTGCGAACGACAACGCAGCCCCGTCGAGTCACCGACGACCGAAGCGCGACTGGTGGGTCACCGAATTCGAGCGGATCGAGCGCTTCCTGCGCCGCGCGCTCGTCACGGCGAAGCCGGCCCCTCGGGAGGCGGAGGCGCGGCAGGAACCGCCGGCGCTGCAGGCCCCGCCGGCGCGACGCCGTCCTTCGAAGGCTCGATCGAGGTGACGCGGCCGCGGGGCAAGAAGCGTCCGCCCTCGAACCGCTGCAGGTAGCGCACCCACTGCTCGCGCAGCGCAGCTCGGAGCGCGACGCTCTTGATCGCGTTGTCCGTGGACGCGATCCCGCGCACCCGCATCGCCTTGTCCGTGCATTCGACGACCATGACGGACGCGCGCCGCCCGTCCCACTCGCTCTGCTCCTTGCATAGCCGCACGAACTCGTCGCGCAGGGCGTCGATGGGCGTCTCGTAGTCGACGAACACGTCCACGAGGACGAGGAGATCCGCGCCCGTCAGCGTGAGGTTCTCGAACGAGCGGCTCATGACCTGTTGGACCGGCACGATGAGCCGCCGATCGTCCGCGAGCCGAACGACGACGTACGTGAAGTAAATGCGCTCGACGATCCCTTCATTCCCTTCGATCGTCACGAGGTCTCCCATCCGGAGCGGCTGCGTGATCGAGATCTCGATCCCGGAGATGATCCCACCCAGCGTGCGCTGCGCCGCGAAGCCGACGAGCACACCCGCGATACCGGCCGAGGCGAGGAGGGAGAGCCCGACATTGCGCACGACGTCGAACTGGAGGAGCGCGATTCCGATCGCGACGATGCCGATGATCACGGTCCCGATCCGACGGACCATCGCGAGGCGCGTGCGGAGCCCTCGGTTCGCGATCTCGTGCTCCTCGTCCTGCGGGAGCGCCGCGAGGTACCCCGCCGTCCCCACGCGAAGCGCGGCGATGAGCGCCCACGCGACGGCGAGCACGTAGAGCGACGTGACGAGGTACCCCACGACGTCGAACGCCTTCTTCGGAAGGACGAGGTACGGGACCGCGAGCGTCATCGTCACCGCGAAGAGCGCGACCTCGCTCGGGCGGCTCCACGCGCGCGCGAGAGAGCGCATCCAGGTGGGGGCGCGCGCGAGGGCGCGGAGCGCGAACCACGTCCCGCTCCGGCCGACGATCCACGAAACGAGGAACGCGGCGCCGATCAACAGCGCGACACCGATCCACTGCCACGGCGCGAGGCCCAGGAACGCCCCCGATCGGAGGCTCGCCGGGACTCGCTCCTCGAGCCAACGCCGCTCGTTCAGATCGTAGAGGGCCCGGACGTTCGCGACCGTCTCCTTCGAGAACTGCCAGGCGATCTCGCCGCCGATCTTCACCGGGACGAGGGTGATCTCCGTGGTGGCTCCGTCGAGATCCACCGAGTCGATGAGCACGCGCTGGGTCTCGCCCTCGGGGTCGTCCGGATACGCGTCGGGATCGATCGCGACGCGCCACGTGATCACGCGATAGAGCTTCTCCGCGAGCTCGGGGCCCTCCTTCGCTCGGCGCTCGCGCGCGATCGCGCGCAGGTCCAAGAAGTCCGCACCGCGCGCGAAGTCCCCGGCCGATCCGGCGCGGAGGAAGCCCGCGATCGCGCGCCGCGGCGTGGCGCGGGCCTTCATCACCGCCTCGGGCGCGGGGGCCTCGGGCGTCCAGGGTCGCGGTGTCGCCGTGGGGGTCGGACCGCGCGCCGGAGCTGCGGAGACCGCGGGCGGCGCGGTGGGCGCGAGGGTCGAGCTCGGCGCGGCGGGAGCCGATGGACCAGCGTCCTGAGCCAGCGCGAGGGGGGCGAAGAGCGTCGCGAGCGCGAGCGCGAGCAGCGCGAAGAGGCGCACGTCAGCCTCGTCGCGGAGCCGCGCCCATCCCGCAGACGACGAGCGTGAGATCGTCGTACTGCGGGGCCGCCCCGACGTGCGCGCGGATGGCGGCGAGCATCCGATCGCAGATGTCCGTCGGGGACGCGGAGCTCTGTCGGAGGCACTGCTCCATGCCCTGGAACCCGAACTGCACGGCGCGCTCGCTCGTCGCCTCGATGACCCCGTCGGTGCAGAGCACGAGCGCGTCGAGCGGCGCGAGCTGGAGCGTCGCGACCTGGTAGGAGACGTCTTCGAAGAGTCCGAGGGGCATGCTCGCGCCGTCCTCCACACGGACGACGTCCCTCTCGCGGTGCCGGCGGACGTACGGCGGGAGGTGCCCCGCGCTCGCGAGCGCGACCACCCGGGACGCGACGTCGATCGAGAGGCAGATCGCGGTCACGAAGATGTCGTGTTGCCCGCGCGCGCAGATGCTCTTGTTGACGATCTCGAGCGCGGTCGCCGGATCGCCGTGCTCGCGCAGCATCGCCGCGCGGAGATCGGAGGACACGCGCGCCATCAGGAGCGCCGCGCTCACGCCCTTGCCCGACACGTCCCCGACGATGACGCCGATGCGCTCGGGCGTTTGCCAGAACACGTCGTAGAAGTCGCCGCCGATCGAGTACGCCGGCTCGTAGTCCGCGGCGAACGTGATCCCCTCGAGCACCGGCAGCGCGCTCGGCAAGAAGCTCTTCTGGATCTGCTGCGCGAGCACGAGATCCTGCGCGAGGCGCTCGCGCGCGAGGGACTCCTGGTGCATCCGCGCGCTCGTCAGCGCGAGCGCCGCGTGCACCGAGAGCGCGGTGAAGAGGTCGAGATCCCCCTGAGTGAAGGACGCGCCCTCGCGCGCACGGACGTTGAGCACGCCGAGCACGCCGGTGCCGTGCAGCATGGGCGCGTGCATCACGAGGCCGGACGCCGTCGGCGACTCCTCCTCGAACGAGAGCGACATCGGCGCGGAGAGCGTCGCGCGGCCCTTCTGCACGATTTCGAACTGCAGCTCGGGAGGCATCGGCTGGACGAGCGCCTCGGGCACGTCGCGGCGATCACGCATCAAGAGGCGCATCGGCTCCATCCGCTTTGTCTCGCGGTCGAGCATGTAGATCGCGGCGAGCTGCGCGCTCGGGTAGACGTCGAGGAGGTTCTTGACGATCAAATCGAGGAGCTCGGTCTGATCGAGCGTCGCCGAGATGGCGTGCACGAACGTGTAGAGCGTGCGGAGCTTGCGATCCGCGTCCTCGAGCTCCACGAGACCGGGCTTCAACACCATCGACGCGTCGACGGCGCCGACGATCTTCGTCGGCGCCTCGAACCCGGGGCGCGTCAGCTCCTCCACGCGCGCGACGCGGCGCGTGGGCCGCGCGATCGAGACCTCGGTGTCGGGATCGCCCTCGAAGCGGAAGCGGAACGGCCCGAAGCGCACGACGTCTCCCGGGTAGAGCTCGCGCCGCTGGACCTGCTCGTCGTTCACGAACGTGCCGTTCGCGCTGTTCAGATCATGCACCGCAACGCCGCCCGCCTCGGGCGAGATCTTCGCGTGCTGGCGCGAGATGCGGACGTCGTCGATGACGACGTGGTTGTACGGGCCGCGCCCCACGAGGAACGTGGTGTCGAGCGCGAAGCGGCGCCCCGAGAGCCCCCCATCCAGCGCGATCAGCCAAGGCATCGAAGCGAGTTACGTAATGCACCTCGCCGCCGCTGTGAACCGAAGAGCCACGTCGATCGCGCGCTCGCTTTCGGACGCGCTCAAACCCTCAGAGGTTGTTCGGTGTTGCGGGCGGAGGGGGGCTCTGCGTGCTCGTCTGCGGCGTCGCCGGGGGGGTCACGGGCTTCGTCGGCGCCGTGGGCTGCGATGTCGCCGGCGTCGCGGGCTTCGGCCACGGCGCCTCGGTCTTCGAGGCCGGCTTCGAACTCGGAGCGGTCGACGCGACGGCGGACGCCGACGCAACGGGAGCGGACGACGAAGAGCCGGCGGGCGGCGCGGCCGCGACGCTCGGAGGCGGCGCGGCCGAGGGCTTCTCGGTGACCGCGGGCGGGCACACGAGCGCCGACGCCGACGCCGAGCTCGCCGGGCCGCGATCCCCGCCGCTCGCGACGGGCGCGAGCACGAGCCCGAGCGCCGTGCCCACGGCAAACGCGGTCGCGACGGCGAGCGCGACCGTCTTCACGCCGACGCCCGTCGTCTCGGGCTTCGGATCCTTCGCCGGTCGGGCCTGCGGGATGTCCGAGAGCGACGCCATGGGAGCGCGCCCCTCCGCGATGGACGAGCGCGCGTCGACCGAGACGCCCGCGTCTCGACCGACGATGCTCGGGAGCGAGCTCCGCGGATCCGGGATGCTCGGCATCGGCGCGCGCGGAGACTCGCTCGCGGCGCTCCTCGCCACCTCACCGGTGTCCGGGATCGAGGCTCGGGGATCGATGCCCTGCGGAGGCCTCGGCGGACCGATGCCATCGGGGATGGACGCGAGCGGCGCGCGCGGAGCCTGGCTCGGGCGCGGCTGCGGCGGCTGTGAGTACGTCCGCGGGGGTGCGGGATCCGGCGCGCGATCCGCGGGCCTTCCCGCCGCGGGGAGCACGGCGGGGAGCGGCTGTCGGCGCGTGTTCGGGGGCGCGTCGTCCTGCGGGACGAGCTGCGCCGCACGACGCGCCGCGGCCGCGCGATCCGCCTCTTGCATCGCGCGACGCGCCTCGGCGAGCGCGAGGTTCTTGCTCGTGTCGACGGCGGCGGTCCTCACGTCGCTCCCGTCCTCCGTCGTGGAGTCGAGATCGACCTCGGCGATGCGCACGCGCTCCTGCGTCTTTCGGATGACGTCGAGGAGCTCCTTCGCCGAGCCGAAGCGCTGCGCCGGGCGCTTCTTCAAGCAACGCGCGACGACGTCCGCGAGGCCTCGAGCGATCTCGTCGTTCCGCCCGGAGTCGAGGCGCGGAGCGTCCTCGATGAGCTTCGCGCGGGCGAGCTCTTCGCCCCTCCGCGTGCCAAACGCGTGGATGCCCGCGACCGCGCGGTAGAGGATCGCGCCGATCGCGTAGATATCGGTGGTCGGCGTCACGTCGCGCGAGTTCAGGATTTGCTCCGGCGCCATGTACTCGACCGTGCCGAGCGCGATGTTCGCGCGCGTGATGCCGGTGATCTCGTCCGGGTTGTCTTTGTTCGTGAGCTGCCGACCGATGCCGAAGTCGACGATGACCGCGCGCGTCGTCCCGTCGGGCATCGGTTTCATGATGATGTTTCCGGGCTTCAGGTCGCGGTGGACCACCTTCGCCTCGTGGAGATCGCAGAGCGCCACGGCGAGGTCCACGCAGAGGTCGACCGCCTCCTCGACCAAGAGCTTCCGGTCCTCGAGGATGTGCGCGAGGCTCGGGCCCTCGATGAATTCCATCACGAGCACAGGGCCGAACTCGCGGTCGTCCACGAACTCGATCACGCGCGCGACGTACTTGCTCTGGATGCGCCCGAGCAGGACGGCCTCGCGCCGGAAGCGGGCGACGACCTCGTGGTGCTTCGACGCTGCGGGGAGGAGGCGCTTCAGCGCGACGCGCTCGCCCGCTCCGGACGGGTGGTTCGAAACCTTCTCTCCGGACCAGACTTCCCCCATGCCACCCTGCCCGACGAGCCGGTCGGCGTGGTAACGGCCCGCGATGACGGAGCCCGGTCCGAATGACATGCGCACCGGCGAACATAGCAGGGAAGGCGCACGCCATCGATAGATTGCACGCGCTCTCACCGCGTGCGAATGAGCTGCGGAATGCGTCCCCTCCTCATCGGCATCGCCGGCGGAAGCGGCTCGGGCAAGACGACGATCGCCCAGCGGGTGCGCGCTTCGCTGGCCCGGAGCATCGAGAAGAGCGACCCGGCGACGGAGTCCGTCGTCATCATCGAGCACGACGCGTACTACCGCGATCGCGACGACCTCACGTACGAGGAGCGCTGCCAGCTCAACTTCGACCACCCCGACTCGCTCGAGACCTCCCTCCTGGTCGAGCACCTGAAGGCGCTCCGCGAGGGGCAGCCCGTGGACGTGCCGCTCTACGACTTCAAGCACCACCGCCGCTCGACGGAGAAGCGCCGCCTCGGGCCCACTCCTGCGATCATCGTCGAGGGGATCCTCGTCTTCGCGGACGCGCCGCTCCGAGAGCAGCTGGACGTGAAGATCTACGTCGACACGGACGCCGACATCCGCGCGTTCCGGCGCATCCGGCGCGACATCGAGCAGCGCGGGCGGACCTTCGACTCGGTGCGCGAGCAGTACTACAAGACCGTGCGGCCGATGCACCTCCTCTTCGTCGAGCCGTCGAAGCGGTACGCCGACGTCATCATCCCCGAAGGCGGTGAGAACCGGATCGGGGTGGAGCTCGTCACCGCGCTCGTGGAGCGGATCCGAGAGCTCCACCGCCTCGCCGCCGATGGGCGCGGCGTGGTGAGCTCATTTCGCCGAGCCTCCGAGCCTTGAGCGACGCCGGCGTCGCGCCCCCAACGACGCGCGGGAGCCCGCTCCTTCCGCTGTTCATGACCGTCCTCGTGGACGTGCTGGCGCTCAGCATCATGCTGCCGCTCCTGCCTTTCATGGCGACGAGGTACGGGGCGTCGCCGTTCGTCGCGGATCTCCTCTTCGCATCGTTCTCCGCGTGTCAGTTCATCTCCGGCCCGTTCCTCGGCTGGATCAGTGATCGCGTGGGCCGCAAGCCGACCCTCGTCGTCTCGCAGCTCGGGACGTTCGCGGGGCTGCTGGTCCTCGCGTTCGCGAACCGCATCGAGCTCCTCTTCGTGGCGCGCATGATCGACGGCCTGACCGCCGGGAACCTCAGCATCGCGCAGGCTTACATCACGGACGTCACGCGCCCGGAGAACCGTACGCGGGCGTACGGCCTCATCGGACTCGCGTTCGGGATCGGGTTCCTCATCGGACCCGCCGCGAGCGGCTGGCTCGCGCAGCGCTTCGACTACGGCGTGCCGCCGCTCGTCGCCGCCGGGCTCTCGCTCCTCTCCGTCGTCCTCACGGTGACGCTCCTCCCCGCCAACAAGCCGAAGCACTTCGGGCCCCGACCGAGCCGCGCGGAGCTCCTCCGCCGGTACTTCGCCGCGGGCGAGACGCGCGGCAGGCTGCTCGAGATGTTCGCGTTCGTGTGGTCGTTCTCGACGCTCACGAGCGGCCTCGCGTTGGTCCTCCACGCGCGCATGGGCTACGAGATCCGCGAGGTCGCGTACTGCTTCGCGTACACGGCGATCGTCGGCGGTTCGATCACGGGGGCGCTGAAGCGTGCGTCCGCGCGGTTCGGGGAGCACCGCCTCAGCCTCGCCGGGCTCGGGCTGATGTTCGCGGGGTCTGTCCTGCTCGCGTACGCGGACAACCTCGGCCTCCTCTTGGTCGCCCTCGGGGTCGGCTCGCTCGGGTCGTCCGTCGTTCGGCCCGCGCTGACGACCATGCTGACGAGCACCGTGCCCGAGCACGAGCACGGCCTCGCGCTCGGCATCAGCCAGGCGCTCAACAGCATCGCGCTCACGCTCGCGCCCATCCTCGGGGGCCTGCTCATCACCGGGGGGGATTACGGCCTCTGGGCGGTCGACGCTGCGGCGTTCGCCGCGCTCGCGATCGCGCTCCGGTTCGTGACGGGGACCGAAAAGAAGACCTCCGAGTCGAGAGGCCCTAGGATGGCCGAGTGACGGCCGTCACCGAGCAGGGCGAACCTCCCGCGACGAGCGCCGTGCTGCGGCTGTCGCGCGGCGGGGTGTACGTCTCGACGCCCGTGGGACCGCTGCAGATCGGCGCGCCCCCGGAGACCATCAAGGACTCGATGGCGCTCGGCCTCCCACTGCCCGACGTGTTCGTCGTGCCGCCCCTCCTCTTCGACAAGCGGAAGGGACGTGCGCTCGCGGAGATCGAGTTCCCCGCCTACTACAACTACTTCGTCCTCAAGCGCCGCGCGAAGCTCATCGTGGAGACGGAGGACACCGCCGATCGCTTGCGCACCGTGTTCCGCGAGTCCCTCTTCGGATCGCGCGTCCAGGCGAACGACGACGAGTTCGCGCCGGGCTACCCCGTCGAGCTTCGCCCCGACTTCGAGCGCGAGACGGATCATTTCCGGCGTGGCCCCGACGGGACGTGTCAGGACGTCGACGACCTCGTGGAGTTCCTCGTCCTCGGCGAGACGTGCCGCGTCGATCTGCCGAGCGGCATGGCGGTGACGAAGAACGCGGACGAGACGTACACCGTGTTCGCGGAGGGCCTCGAGATCGCGACGGTGCGCGCGTCCGTCGAGGTGCCCGACCGCACGCCTCCGCCGTCCGTGCCCGCGTCGGGGATGCCGTTCGAGCCTCCCTCGTTCGGCGTGACGGTCCTCGGCGCGAGCCACGGCTTCGACCCGCGCGGAAAGACCACGGGCTTCCTCCTCTGGATCGGGCATCGAGGGATCCTCATCGATCCTCCCGTCGACACCACGGAGCACCTCCGCGAACACGGGCTGATGCCGAAGATCATCGACGGGGTGATCCTCACGCACTGCCACGCCGATCACGACTCCGGCGTGCTCGCGAAGCTCCTCGAGGAGGGGCGCGTCCGCCTCTACACGACGCCGACGATCCTCGCGTCGTTCCTGCGGAAGTACTCCGCGCTCTCGGGGATCCCTCAGGACACGCTCCGAAGGACGTTCTCGTTCTGCCCGATCACCATCGGCACGCCGACCGTGATCAACGGCGCGGAGCTCTCGTTCTTCTACACGCTCCACTCCATCCCAGCGATCGGGTTCGAGGCGTTCTACGGCGGCAAGAGCCTCGCGTTCTCGGGGGACACGCTCTACGAGCCCCACACGATCCGGATGCTCGCGGATCGAGGCGTCATCCGCCCCGAGCGGCGCGACGCGCTCCTCGGGTTCCCGTGGCACCACTCGGTCGTCTTGCACGAGGCCGGCGTCCCCCCGCTCCACACCCCCGTGAGCTCGCTCGCCGCGCTGCCGGCGGAGGTGAAGGAGCGCCTCTACCTCGTCCACATCGCGAAGAAGGACGTGCCGGCGAGCGGCGGCCTCAAGGCGGCGGACGTGGGGCTCGACAAGACCCTGGTCATCGACGTGAACGATCCCGTCCACGCGCACGCGATCGACATCCTCAACGTCGTCTGCTCGGTCGACTTCTTTCGGGATCTTCCGCTCTCCCGGGCGCGCGAGATCCTCATGGTCGCGCGGCGTCGCCGGGTGGGAGCGGGAGAGCGCATCATCGAGAAGGACACCGTGGGCAACGAGTTCTTCGTGATCGCGAGCGGCAGCGTGAGCGTCGAGCGCGACGGCGTCCGCATCAAGAGCTACCACGCGGGCGACTTCTTCGGAGAGACGGCGCTCGTCCTCAACCAGGGCCGCACGGCGGACGTGATCGCGCGGACCGAGGTCGAGATGGTGACGCTCGATCGCCACGGCTTCCTCTACCTCCTCCGAGGGACGGACATCCCGAGCCGCCTCGTCCGTCTCGCGCGCGCGCGCGAGGAGCGCTCGTGGGAGCTCTTCGAGTGCAACCTCCAGCTCCGCCAGCTCTCGGGCGCCCAGAAGACCGAGCTCCAGAGCTACCTCGAGATCGTCACGTTCGCGCCCGGCGAGATCCTCTGGAAGAAGGGGGATCGCGTGAGCGCCGCGCTCCTCATCGATCAAGGCGAGGTCGAGCTCGAGGGCGAGTCGACGTCCGCGAAATTCGGCGCCGGCGCGCTCCTCGCAGACGTCGACGCGCTCCGCGACGGCGGCGCGCACGACACCACGGCTCGCTCGATCGGCGAGGGGCGAGGGTTTCGGATCGCGGGCACCGACTTCGCCAAGTTCCTCGGCAACAACCCGGGGGTGCAGCTGTTCCTGATGGGGACGCACTTCGTCGAGTGAGAGCGTCGCGCGTCCTTCGCGCCGCGACCCTCCTCGCGACCGCGACCGCGATCTCCGCCTGCAAGGAGCTCGATCCACCGCCAGACGAGCGGATCGTTCCGCGCACGTTCAGCGCCCCGGTGCTCACCCTCGGCCTCCGGAGCGCCGGTCCGCCGCCGAGCTCTCCCGCCCCGAGCGCGTCGGCCGAGCTCGGGTGCTGCGACGCGCTCCGCGCCGAGGTCGCGCGCGTCGGCGTGGAGGACGAGAGCGCCCTGCTCTTCGCCGCGCTCGAGTGCGATCGGGCGACGAAGGCGAAGGCGTTCTCCCCCTCCAAAATCAAGGCGCTGATCGGAGATCTCGAGCTTCCGGAGAGCTGTCGGCGGTAGGGTGCTCGAGGCCCATGAGATTCCTCCACCCCGCCCACGACGAAGAGCTCGAGCTCTCCACCGACGACGTGTTCCTCACCCCGAGCTACTTCGACGGGGGCTCGCGGCTCGACACGGATCTGACGCCGCCCGACTTCGCGGGGGGAGCGCACCCCATCGTGTCCGCGAACATGAACGCCGTCACGGGCAAGCGCATGGCGGAGACGATGGCTCGGTTCGGCGGGCTCGGCGTCCTGCCGCAGGACATGCACCTCGACACGACCGCGCGGATCGTCGCGCACATCCAGCGCGCGGATCCCCGCTACGACACACCGCTCGACGTCTCGCCGCGCGCGACGCTCCGAGACGTGCAAGGCATCATCCGGAAGCGCTCGCACGACCTCGTCGTCGTGGTGGACGACGAGCGACGCCCCCTCGGCGTCGTCACGCACTCGGCGCTCCGCGACCGCGACCAGTACACGCCCGCCACGCAGCTCATGTCTCGACAGACGGTGACCGTCACGGTCGGCGTCTCGAACCGCGACGCGTTCCTCCTCATGGAGGAGACGCGCGTGAAGGCGGTGCCCGTCCTCGATGCGGAGGGCCGCCTCGTGGGTGTCCTCACGAAGGACGACGCCGTCCGCCTCGAGCTCTTGCGCCCGGCGCTCGGGCGATCGGGTGAGCTCATGGTCGCCGCGGCGGTCGGGATATCGGAGAAGGCGCCGGACACCGCGGGCAAGCTCCTCGAGATGGGAGTGTCCGCGGTCGTGCTCGACACGGCGCACGGGCATCAACGCCGCATGCTCGAGACGATCCGCGCCGTGAAGCGCGTCGTCGGGGACAAGGTCCCGATCGTCGCCGGCAACGTGTGCACGCCCGAGGGGACGCGCGCGCTCATCGAGGCGGGCGCCGACGTGGTGAAGGTGAACGTGGGGCCCGGCGCGATGTGCACGACGCGGATGCAAACCGGGGCGGGCCGACCGACGTTCACCTCCGTGCTGACGTGCGCGCGCGCCGCGCACGCGCTCGGCAAGCACGTCTGGGCGGACGGCGGCGTCCGTCACCCGCGGGACGTCGCCCTCTACCTCGCCGCGGGCGCGTCGCGCGTGATGATCGGCACCGCGCTCGCGGGCACGTACGAGAGCCCGGGGGACGTGAAGGAGGACAAGGACGGCCTGCTCTACAAGGAGAACTACGGCATGGCGAGCGGTCGCGCCGTGAGCGATCGCACCGCGGAGCTCGACGCGTTCGAGCGCGCGAAGAAGGGCTTCTTCCGAGAAGGGATCTCGTCCTCGCGCATCTACATCCGCGAGGGACAAGAGAGCGTCGGCGCGATCCTCATCGACATGCTGAGCGGCGTGCAGTCCGCGTTCACGTACGCAGGCGCGCGCAGCGTGAGCGAGTTTCACGAGCGCGCGATCGTGGGTGTGCAGACGGCAGCGGGGTACGGTGAAGGCACACCTCATGGCAAGATTCGCCGGTAGAACAGCCTCAAAACAGCTCTTCGGGGCGCGCGGTGGCCGGGGCGCGTGATGTAGACTCGTCGACGATGCACCCTCCTCGCCACGCCACGCTCTTCGCTTCGATCCTCGCCGCCGCAGCGACCGCAGGTGCTCTCGGCTCCGCCTGCGACGATCACGCGGTCATCGTCGGGAGCTCGGGCTCGGGCCAGACCGAGTCCTCGAGCAGCGGGAGCAACGGCGGCGGGGGTGCCGCCACGGTCTCGACGGGCGCGGTCATGGGCTCCGACAGCAGCTCGGGCACGTCGATGGGGGACGCGTTCGACGTGCAGCCCGCCGCGCCGCAAGAGCTGACGGTGCCGCTCGGCCAGTCCACGCCCACGGTCACGTTCCAGGCGACGTTCAACGGCTCGCCCGTGAACGCGGGCTGGGCGGTCGACAGGGGCAACATCGGGTTCGTGCCCACGGCGCCCGCCTCGAGCGCCACGTTCACCCCCACCGGCGCCACCGGAGGGCTCGCGAAGGTCACCGCAGGGCTCAACGGAAAGACGCTCGAGCGCGAGGTCTTCGTGAAGCTCACGGGGTCTCAGAACGGCGCGGATCCGTCGAACCCCGATCAGGCGACGCAGATCGCGACGACGGTCGGACAGCTCACGGCGGGAGGCGGCGTCGGCGGGGTCGGAGGCGAAGGCCTCGGCGTCGCCGTGGACCCCGCGACCGCGACGGCGCTCGGCGCTCCGACGAGCGACGGAGCGGCCGAGGCGCTGAAGTTCCTCTATCCGTACGACAAGACGGTGTGGCCGCGCGGCATGCTCGCCCCGCTGCTCCAATGGCGCTCCACGCTCGGGGACGTGGACGCCGTGCGGATCGAGCTCACGACGACGTCGGGATCGTTCTCGTGGACCGGCACGTTCGCGAAGCCAGCGATCCTCGCGCAGACGGGCAAGCCCTTCGTCCGTCACCCGATCCCCCAGAACGTCTGGAAGGCGGCCACGAACTCGGCGGGCGGAACCGACACGCTGACCGTAAAGCTCACGGTCGCGAAGGGAGGCGTGGGCTACGGGCCGATCTCCGAGACCTGGACGATCGCGCCCGGACGCCTGTCCGGCATCATCTATTACAACTCGTACGGCACGCAGCTCGCGAAGAACTACCCCGGCGCGGTCGGGGGAGATCACATGTTCGGCGGCGCGGTCCTCTCGATCCACGGCGGCGACACCGGACCGCAGCTCACGGCGGGCGCGAACGGCGCGAGCGCGCAGTGCCGCGTTTGCCACTCCGTCTCCGCGGACGGCTCGCGCCTCATCGCGCAGCACGGTGACCAGAGCACGCAGAGCTCCGCGTACGACCTCACCCCCACGGGCTCGGTGGAGACGCCGCTCGCCATCGGCGCGGAGTTTCCCGGCATGTACCCGGACGGTTCGCTCGCGCTCTCGCCGAGCGGGCAGCTCCTCCCCCTCCCCAACGACTCGATGCCCCTGCCGGTCAACGGGCTCTCGAGCGTCGCGACGAACGTCGGCACACCGGCGTTCTCCGCGGACGGGAAGTTCGTCGTCTTCAACCCGATCGCGGGGCCCGGCGTCACGAACCCGACGCAGAAGCTCCTCACGATGCAGTTCGACAAGGCGACGGGTACGTTCTCGAATCCGTTCACGATCGTGGACCTCACGGGGCAGCCCGCGCAGACGCGGCCCGGCTGGGGCGCGTTCTTCCCGGACGCCTCCGGGCTCGTGTTCCACCAGCAATCCGCGGCCGGCCTCGATGGGAACGGCTCGGGCGCGCTCTGGACCCGGAAGGGGGCGCGCGCGCACCTCGAGTGGGCGAAGGTCGGGACCGCGGGAGCCGAGCCGCTGAACGCGTTGAACGGCAAGGACGCGAACGGGACACCGTACGTCCCCGCGCTCGACGCTCCCGTGTCCCTCTCGTGCACGGGCGACGGCGCCCAGGTCGGCACGATCGACACCTCCCACCAGGACGACGTGAACCTGAACTACGAGCCGACGGTGAACCCCGTCGCGTCCGGTGGGTACGTCTGGGTCGTGTTCACGAGTCGCCGCATGTACGGGAGCGTCGCGACGATCCCGCCGTTCTGCAGCGATCCCAGGGGCGTCGATCTCGTGCAGAACATCACCCCGAAGAAGCTCTGGGTCGCGGCCATCGACCTCAGCGCGCAGCCCGGGACGGATCCGAGCCACCCGGCGTTCTACCTCCCCGCGCAGGAGCTGCTCGCGGGCAACTCGCGCGGGTTCTGGGCGCTCGACCCCTGCAAGGCAGATGGGCAGAGCTGCGAGGCCGGCGACCAATGCTGCGGCGGCTACTGCCAGCCGGACATGAGCGGGATGCTCGTGTGCTCGAACATCCCGCCGAACGGCATGTGCTCGCAGCCGCAGGAGAAGTGCGACAGCGCGGCGGACTGTTGCGATGGGACGAACCTCTGCATCAACGGGTTCTGCGCCGAGAAGGGGCCGCAGTAGCCGTGGCTCCGCGTCGCCTCCTCGCCGTCCCCCTCCTCGTCGCGCTCGGCGCCTGCGCCCCCGCCGCGACCGACGGCGTCGGGGGCAGCGGGACCACGTCCAGCACGGTGAGCGGCTCGTCGAACGCGTCCTCGTCCTCGCAAGCGTCGACGTCGTCGGTCGCGAGCTCCGGAGGTTTCTCGACGAGCACGGGTGGCTTCACGCCGATCCCCGTGCGCGACATCCCCGGCCTCGAGAGCATCACGTACTACGAGCGGAGCGGCGGCACCGAGCCCACGGCGTATACGTTCCTCGTCGATGGGCCCGAGATGTCGACGTACATCGCGCAGCTCTCGGACACGGACCGCGACATCCAGGGCGTCAGCACGGAGTACTACGACGTCTACTACTCCGACGAGATGGGCAACTTCGATCTGAACGGGAGCTACCTCACGATCTCGGGCGAGTTCGCGTACGCGCTCCCCGCGGGAGGCGGCCTCAACCTCGCCGAGATCGGGCTCAACTTCTCGGACTCGACCGTCGAGTACGGCAACTACGTCGCGAGCTTCGTCGCGCTCGGCGACAACGCCGTACCGACGTCCGCGCCGCTCGCGATCGACGGGGATCTCCAGACGCACAGCACGATGGGCAACACCGTCGGCCAATCGCAACGGCTGCGCATCACGCTCGGCTTCGAGTCGAGCTCCGGCCCACCGCCGTCCTGACCGCGGTCTCACGCTCGTCGTGAGTTCGTCAGCCGTGGATCCAGACGAGCGTGCCGCCTTGCTGGCTCATCGCCCCGTGCCAGTCCTTCGGCACCGGCGGATCCGTCCACTCGAAGAGCCACGCTGCGGCCGCCGGCGGCAGGTTCACGCAGCCGTGGCTCCGCTCCTTGCCGAAGTCGTCGTGCCAGTAGGCCGCGTGGAGCGCGTAGCCCTCGTGGAAATACTGGATGTAGGGGACGTCCCGCAGGTCGAACGAGTCCTCCGAGGTCTCGTCGCCGTCCATCGTCCCCGAGACGTGCTTCGAGCGGATGAAGAAGCTGCCGCGGATCGTCGCGGTCGTCTCGTCCGGATCCGACATCCCGCCGCGGCCGCTCGAGATCAGCGTCGCGTAGACGGGCGTCTCCCCCTCGAACGCGATCAGGAGCTGCTTTCGAATCGAGACGCTGATCCATTTGCGCCCGCGCGTCGCGTAGTCGACGCGGTCCTTCGTCAGATCGCCCACGACGACCCCGGGCGCCGGGAGCCAGAGGCCGTCCGTCGTCGTCTCGAGCAGGCCCGTCGCGCCGCCCTCCGACTTCCCGGTGAGCTCCCAGCCGCTCCGCGGCGGCGCTGGCCCGGCGGCGACGAGGCGGCCGTTCACCTGGTGGTAGAAGGTCGTTCCGCTCGCGAGCACGAACGCGGGCCGACCACCGTGCTCGAGCTTCACACCGTCGACCTTGCTGATGCGCGCCGGCTTGGTGCGATCGAGCGGGATGAGATCGAGCTCCGTCGTCATCCCGAACAGGCGGTTCGTCCATTCGAACGTCGTCACGAGCCCGAACGCGGACTCCTCCTTCGCGCGCCCTCGATGCACGGAGTAGCTGAGCTCCTTCGTGCTCCCGTAGGGCTGCGGGAGGTTCTTCCCCGCCGCGAGGAACTCGGGGATCGGATCGGTCGGGAACGCATCGAACACGTGCCTCTGCTCGATCGCGTGGTTCTTCACTCCGCCCCCTTCGACGCGGCTCTGATCGTCCTCGGTGGGCAGCCGGAAGTAGAGGTTCGGCGGCGGAGACCCACTCATCACGTAGAGGTAAGGAGTCGGCTCTCCGCGCCTCGGGGCGCGCGGCATCGAGAGCACGATCGGATCGTTCAGATCGAGCGTGGCGCCCTTCCCGACGCAGACGTAGCCGCGAGGCTCCACCCGGTACCAGCCGCCTTCGCACCCCTTCGTCCCCGCGGACTCCGCGGCCCGATCGACGACGGCGCCTGCCCGGAGGTAGCCGAGCTTGCGCGACCCGTCGCGGGGCTCGTCGTACACCCAGGTCCGCATCGCGAGGCTCGCGATCTTCTCGCCCTGCCCCGGCTCCTGCCGCGACTTGTCGAGCACGGGAAGCGCGGTGGGCTCCTCGGGGGCGGAGGGCGCGACGACCGTCGCGACGGGTCGCGGCAGCGTCGAAGGTGCCGGGTCCGTCTCGAGTCGGCCCGGCGGATCGACGCGGCCACACGCGCTCAGGGCGAGCGCGAGCGCGAGCCGCTCAGCGAGCGGCCGCGGCCACCGCATTCTTGTAGACCTGCACGTAGCGGCGCGCGGGTCGATCCCACGCGCGGTCGAGGCGCATCACGCGCTTGACGAGCTTCGACCAGAGGGGCGTCCTCGAGAGCGCGACGGCGCGTTGGACGGCGCCGACGAGGTTCGCGGCGGTCGGTCCGTCGAAGAGGAAGCCGGTGCCTGTGGTCCCGTCCATGTCCGCGTCGACGACCGTGTCGACGAGCCCGCCGGTTCGGCTCGCGACCGGGATCGCTCCGTAGCGCTGGGCATACATCTGCACGAGTCCGCAAGGCTCGTAGCGCGAAGGCACGAGCACGATGTCCGCCGCGGCGTAGAGCTGATGCGAGCGCGCCTCCGAGACCCTCCCGAGGAAGCGCGCGCGATCGCGCGCCCCGCGGCGGCGCGCTCGAGCGCGTCCTCGAGCGCGCGATCCCCGTGGCCCGCGATGACGAAGGCGGCGTCGAGCTTCAGGAGTGCGGGCATCGCCTCCGCGAGGACGTCCGAGCCCTTCTGATGCGCGACACGACCGATGGAGGCGATGAGCGGCCGGTTCACGTCGAGCTCGAGCTCGAGCTCGCGCAGCAGCGCCGTCCGCGAGCGCGCCTTGTTGCTCGGATCGTCCGCGTCGTAGCGCGCGACGAGCGCTGGATCGGTCGCGGGGTTCCACGTCGCGTAGTCGATGCCGTTCAGGATCCCGAGGATCTCGTTCGAACGGGAGCGGAGGACGCCGTCCAGCCGATCCGCGTGCCCGATCGTCGTGATGTCGCGCGCGTAGCTATCGGAGACCGTCGTCACCGCGTCTGCCTTGAGGATGCCGCCCTTCAGCGCGGACACCGCGCCGTAGAACTCGAGCCGATCCACGTCGAAGTGGGCCTTGCCGAGGCCGAAGTGCCCGAGGTCGGCGCGGCCGATCTCGCCCTGATGCCCGAGGTTGTGGATCGTCAACACGGTGCGCGTCTTCTCGAGCTCGGGCGTCACGGCGCGCGCCTCCGCGAGCAGGTAGGGGACGAGCGCGGTCGGCCAGTCGTGCACGTGCACGATGTCGAACGCCTCCCCATCGATCGCGCGCTGCCGCGCGATCTCCACCGCTGCGCGGCAAAGGAGCCCGAAGCGCGCGGCGTTGTCGGCGTACGCGGTCCCCTCCCCGTACACGCCGGGGCGATCGTAGTAGCCGGGCTTGTCGATCAGGAGGAGGTCGACGCCCGAGCCGAGCCTTCCGTCGAACAGCGTCACGGCCTCGCTCGCCGCACCATCCGCGCCCGGGAGAGTGAGCGGGGTCAGTCGCCGCGCGAGCATCACGCCGCTCTCCTCGAACGCTGCGAATCGCGGAACCAGGATGGTCACTTTGTGACCCAGCACGCGGAGCGCTTTCGAGAGCGCGAACACGACGTCCCCGAGGCCGCCCGTCTTCACCATGGGCGCGAGCTCGGTCGTGACGAAGAGGATCTCCATATGAGCGACGCTGACTAGCACAGCTGTCAACGGAGCAGGGCAGATCGGCGCCCCGCGTGCCCCAAAGCGCGGCCGGTCGGCCTCGCCGTCCGTTGAAAAACGGACCGAGCACGCGCGACGAGGCGCGGCAAGTCCGTCGTCGGTGCCCGAGGGGACCACGGAATGTGGCTGAAGCCGCGTGAGTACACCCCGCGGGGTCCGACGACGTCCTTGCGGATCCCTCGTCGACGCGGGCGAAGGGAGCTTTCAAACCAAACTCCAAGACCACCGAACCGTTGAAACCCGAACGAATGCGCTCGGCTTCGAGAGAGTGGCGCACGCCCGAGGAGCGAGCACCGCAAGACGACTCCGCGTCATCCGAGGAGCACCGCGACGAGGCCGTGTGGATCTCTCAGTAGTCGGGTGCATACGTCGGCGTTTCGACGTGTTCGGTGCTCTAGTATCGCCCCGATGCCCATCGCCCGAACTCCTTCACGGCGAGCATTCGCTGCGCCCTTGATGATCGTCGGCGCGGTTCTCGGCTGCGGTTCTAGCTCCGCGCCCGTGGCGGTGCAGACGGTGGATTTGTCGAGCGCGGCGCCCCCCGTGAGCGCGGCACCCTCGCCCCCAGGGCCCGGCGAACGGGTCCGGAGCGGGGCGAGCGCGCTCGACATCCTCCGCGACGAGGGCACCACCGCGTGGGGTCTCATCGACGTCGCGCGGCTCCGCTCGACGCCCATCGCCGACTCCCTCGTCGCCGTCGTCCCGTTCCGACGGAGCCTCGAGCGCGCCGGCATCGCCCCGCAGCGCGACTTCGATCACATCCTCCTCGCGGTGCACCCTTCGCTCACGCTCGTCGAACACCACGTCGACGACGCGCGCCTCGAGAAGTTCCTGGATCTCGCGGTCGGCGAGAGCGACGAGCCCGCGAGCCGCGCCACCATCGGCGGCCACGCGTGCGCGAAGCTTCGGAACAAGAACGGACGGGGGACCGCGTGCGCGCTCGCGCCGGGCCTCCTGCTCATCACCAACAACACGCACCTCGACCTCTGGGATCGGCTGGCCGCGGCGGACATCCCCTCCCCGTCGAGCGACGAAGCCGCGCACTTCGCGGTGCTCGACGAGCGCATCTTCCACTACTTGGGCTTCCCGAACTCGCTCGGCGCGGGCGAAATGAGCGCGATCGTTCGACCGGACAACAGCCTTCGGATCGACGGGCGGTTCAAGAGTGAGCACCCGTCGATCGATCAAAAGACGCTCGTCGAGAAGCTCCCCATCCCCGGCGTGAAGGTCCACATGCAGCAGGGCGAAGTCAGCTTGTTCCTCGAGGTCACGCCCGAAGACGCCGACGCGCTCGTCGCCGTGCTCAAGGTCGTCGGCGGCTGATCTCGCAGACCTGGCTGGCGCAGGGAGGCACAGCCGCAAGCCCGCGACGCCCGTCCGAACCCGCGGCGGTCACATGGCATGCAGCGTGCGAAGCGCCCAGCATGCTCCCGCGCCTCGCCACCGCCGCCGCCCTCGCGACCAGCACCGCCGTCTTCGCGCTCGTGGGCTGTCAGACGGACATCACCATCGAGGACGGGACGACTTCGAGCACGTCGGTGGGTGTGACGACGAGCGTCTCGGCGAGCGCGTCGACGGGCGCAGTCAGCTTCTGCGACGGGTACGACGACAGCGACGGGTCGACCTCCGTCACCGTCACGGTCACGAACGCGTCGCCGTTCCCGCTCTACCTCCCCGCCGACTGCACCGGCGCGCCCATCCTGGACGTGACGCCGGCTTCGGGTCCGGACGGAAACACCTACGCGTTCGACCCGAGCTGCCTCCAAACGTGCGCGGATCTCCAGCACGAGCCCGCGTACGAGTGCGGCGTTTGCGCCCCCGCGTCGATTCTGATCGCGTCGGGAGCGTCGCGCGACTTCACGTGGCAGGGAACCGCGCTCTCCGCCCCGCGGCAGATGCCTGCGCAGTGTTGGGACGTGCCGCAGCAAGCGGACAGCTGCGTGACCCTCCTCGCGGCAGCGCCCCAAACGTACCGGTTCCTGGTGAACGGATTCGCGAACTGCGGAGACGGCGCGTGCGCATGCGACTCCGAAGGGCTCTGCAGCGGCTACGCGACCGGCCAGCCCGGCTATGCGACTCCGTCGGAGCTCCTCTACCCCACCGAAGGGAAGGTCGAGATCCTCTTCGACGCGTGCGCGTTCGGATGCGCCGAACCTCAGCCGTGAGTCAGCCCGTCCCAGAACGCCTGTAGGTCGGCCGCGAGCGGCGACACGATCCGCACGCGCCGATCGAGCTCGATGGGGTGGCGCATGCCGAGCAGGTGCGCGTGCAGCGCTTGCCGCGGGAGCTCCAGGATCTCGTGATCCTCGGCGGTGAGCTCGCCGTCGGCGCCGCGCGCGAAGAGGCGATCGTCGCCGCCGTACAGTTTGTCTCCGACGATGGGGTGCCCGATCGACGCCAAGTGCACGCGGATCTGGTGCTGGCGGCCCGTCTCGAGCGTGCATCGCACGAGCGTGTACGCGCGCACCGGATCCGACGGGTGGGCGCGCCGTTCGATCACCTCGAACCGGGTCCGCGCGACCAGGCCTTCGCCGGGGCGCGCGACGCGCATCTTCACGCGGAGTGGACTCGGATCCTCCTCGAGCGGCGCGTCCACCTCGAAGCGCTCCTCCGTGATCGCTCCGCGCGCGATCGCGAGGTAGACCTTCTCCACTTCGTCGGTGCGGGTCGGGCGAGGCGGCGGAGGAAGCGCCCCAGCGGCGACGGCGGCAGCGAGTCGCTCGGCCTTCCTTTTTCGGATCTTCGGCGGCTTCACCGCGGGGTCGGCGGAGCCGCCCGCGAAGATGCGCTTCACGGCGCGGTCGGCCTCGGCCGTCTTCGTGAGGAGCAGGACGCCGCTCGTCTCCTTGTCGAGGCGGTGCGCGAGGTAGTGCGTCTCACCCGGGCGCGCGGCCTCGAGGAGCTTCACGACGGTCGATCGGTAGTACCTGGCGCTCGGGTGGACGGGGACGTTGGGCGGCTTGTCGACCGCGAGCAGGTGCGCGTCCTCGAACAGGACGGCGAGTTCTTCCTCCGGTTGCTCCTCGTCCCACGGCGCGCGCCAGAGGAACACGTGATCGTGCGCGCGCACGCGATCGCTCGGCCGCTTCGGCCTACCCTCCGCGTCGAACGCGGAGACGCGGACGATGAGCTGGGCGCGCGTGCGGCTCGTGCGCTTGAGCTCCTGGTGGATGAACCGGTCCAGGCGCATCCCCGCGTACTCGGGGGGGACGCGGAACGCGCTGACCACGCTTTCGATCGCGACCCCCTCCGGCCGCGTGGGCTCGAAGTCGAGCTCGTGGACGCGGACGCGTGTCAGCGCTCAGATCCCGCGCGGAACTTTGTCGAGGTCGACGTTCGAGAGCGCGTGGCGGATGAGCGCGCTGCGGCTCGCCTTCGTGAGCCCCTTCGCCTTCAGCGCGTCGATCATCTCGTCGAGCCGGGCGAGGTCGTCCGTGTACATCGAGATGCAAATGACTTTGTAGTGCGTGGGCTTCTCGACGTCGTCGCGGTGCGCTCGCCCGCGCGACTTGGTCGGGTTGTAGAACGCCCCCGAGAGCACGCCCTCGAGCTCGTCGCGGTCGAGGAGCGCGTTCGCTCGTGAGCTCATGCCTTCTTCCGTCTTCATCCTGGGTCCTCCTCGGGGCTCCTCTCAAATTCCACGAGCGCGCCGAAGGCGCTCCGTCCTGCGCCGGATCCTCCGGCGACTCACGCTGGCATCGACTGGGCGCGCATCGGCGCGGGCGGCGCCGGGCGAGCGGCGGCGCTCGGGGTCACGGACTCGGCGCGCGCCGCGACGATTCGATCGACCACGGCCGCGTAGTCCTCCGCGGCGCTCGCGCCCGCCGCGTACTCGAAGATCGTCTGGCCCTGCGCGGGGGCCTCCTTCACCTTGATCGCCGCGCGGATCGGAGCGAGGCACCGCTCCCCGAAGTGCTCCTTCAAGGTGCCGATCGCCTCGTGGCAAATCTTCGCGCGCGCGTCGAAGAACGTCGGCAGGACGCCCCAGATCTGCACCGGGTGGTGGAGGAGCGAGTTCACGTTCTTCACCGTCTTGATCACCTGCCGCACGCCGACGAGCGAGAGGTAGTCGCACGCGACGGGGACGAGCACGCTGTCGGCGAGGACGAGCGCGTTCTGGTTCATGAGCGAGAGGCTCGGCGAGCAGTCGAGGACGACGTAGTCGTACGCGTCGAGCGCGGATGCGAGGCGATCCCGGAGCACCCGATCCCGGTTCTGTCGTCCTGCGAGGTAGAGCTCCGCCGCGGCGAGGGTCTCGTTCGACGCGAGCAGGTCGAGGTTCGGTCGGACGGTCTTCACCGCGTCGGCGACGCGGAGCCCCATGACGAGCACGTGGTAGAGCGTGCGCTCGTGCGACTCGTTGAACGAGACGCCCACGTTCCCCTGCGCGTCCGTGTCGACGACCAACACTTTGTGTCCGCGCATCGCGAGG
Source organism: Polyangiaceae bacterium (assembly GCA_046351395.1). GTDB lineage: Bacteria > Myxococcota_A > Polyangia > Polyangiales > Polyangiaceae > CAYYKK01. The sequence continues at coordinate 97,760 of JAXLYP010000016.1, read as the reverse complement.
CCCGCGGCGACGCTCACGCTCGTGGTCGTCTTGCCCGTCCCCCCTTTGTGGTTGAACACGGCGATGCACTTCGGGCGCGCCTGCTCCGTCGGGTTGGCCGCAGGCCTCGGGGCGCGCGCAGCCTCGGGCGTGCGCGGCATGACGGGCACGACGACGGCGCTCGGCTGCGTCGGCAGCGCAGGGGGCATCGGCGACGCGGCGACCTTCGCGGGTTCGGGCTTCGGCTCCGGCGCTTGCCGGGCGATGTCCCCGAGGCGCGCGCCGCTCGCCTCGCGGATGAGCTGGGCTCGGCACCCGTTCGAGCACGCGTAGGCCCGCCGCTTCCCGAGGTAGAAGACCTGGGACGCGAGCGTGACGGGGAAGCGCTTCGCGCACGCGTCGCAGACCGCGCCCTCGCCCTCGTTGCCCTTCTGCTGGCTCTGCTCGAGGCACTTCTGGGAGCAGAAGAAGGAGAACGCGTTGTCGCGCTCCTCCATCTGATACCGAAACTGGACGTCGAAGGCGGTCGAACAGACGGTGCAGGTCTCGCGGATGGCCACGTTGCCTCCCTGGCGTGAGCGCCCAGCGCCACCTCGGCGCCGAACGTGGGCCGGCAGCTTCGGCCCGCACCCCTCTCACCACACACGTCGAACACGGGCCAAATTTTTTGAGCGCGAATGTCCCGCTCGAGGGCTTCACCTGTGACTTTCCGGGGTTCCCCCAGGGCGGCCTCGACTATGAACCCGCCCATGACCGCCCGCATCGCGCTGATCTCCGTCTCCGACAAAACCGGCATCGTCCCGCTCGCCGAGCGGCTCGTGGCGCTCGGGTTCGAGCTCCTGAGCACCGGGGGGACGGAGCGAGAGCTGAAGAACGCTGGGATCCCGGTGACTTCGGTGGAAACCTTCACGGGATCGCCCGAGGTGATGGCGGGCCGCGTGAAGACGCTCCACCCCCGCGTCCACGGCGGCATCCTTCAGCGCGGAGACGTGGACAAGGACGACCTCGAGCGCCTCGGTGGGCGCCCCATCGAGCTCGTGGTCGTAAACCTCTATCCGTTCGAAGAAGTCCTGCAAAAATCATCAGCTACGGTCGGAGAGCTCATCGAGAACATCGACATTGGTGGGCCCTCGATGCTCCGGAGCGCCGCGAAGAACCACGAGCGCGTCACGGTGCTCACGGACCCCAATGACTACGCGAGCGTCCTCGACGAGCTCTCGTCCAAGGGCTCCACCTCCGCGTCGACCCGACGGAGGCTCGCCGCGAAGACGTTCGCGAGGACGAGTGCGTACGACGCCGCCATCACGGGCTACCTCTCGTCGATCGATCCAGCCGCCCCGACCGACACCCCGGCCGAGCGCAGCCCGCACCCGGCGGAGCTCGGTCTCTCGTTCGAGCGCGTCTACCCCGTCCGCTACGGAGAGAACCCGCACCAGGCCGCCGCGTTCTACCGCGAGCGCAGCGCGACGCCGGGCTCCCTCGCGCTCGCGGAGTCGCTGGGCACGGGGTCGAAGGAACTGTCGTTCAACAACCTGGTCGACGCCGACGCGGCTTGGGAGGCCGCGCGCGAGCTCGATGCGCCGGGGGCAGTCATCGTGAAGCACACGAACCCGTGCGGCGTCGCGATCGGCGAGACGCTCGAGGCCGCTTATCGAAGCGCGCGGGCGGCGGACGAGACGAGCGCGTTCGGGGGCATCGTCGCGCTGAACCTCCCCGTCGACAGCGCCGTCGCCGTCGCCCTGACGGAGACGTTCCTCGAGTGCGTGGTCGCGCCGAGCTTCGAGCCATCCGCGCTCGACATCCTCCGGCAGAAGAAGAACCTCCGACTGCTCGCGACGGGGCCTTGGCTGCCAGCGGGGGCCGTCGACCGGGTCTTCAAGCGCATCGGAGGTGGACTCCTCGTGCAGGAGCGCGACAACACCGGCGCGAAGGATCTCGACAAGGCGCGCGTCGTCACGAGCCGAGCGCCCACCGACGACGAGATGGCCGCGCTGCGGCTCGCTTGGGTGGTGTGCAAGCACGTCAAATCCAACGCCATCGTCCTCGCGAACAAGAGCGCGACGGTCGGCGTGGGCGCGGGCCAGATGAGCAGGGTCGAGTCGGTCCGCATCGCGTGCTCGAAGGCGGGCGCGAGCGCGAAGGGCGCCGTCCTCGCGTCCGACGCGTTCTTCCCCTTCCCGGACGGCGCCGAGCTCGCGCTCGACGCGGGCGTCACCGCGATCGTCCAGCCGGGCGGCTCGGTGAAGGACCAGGCCGTCATCGACGCGGTCAACGCCCGCGGAGCGGCGATGATCTTCACCGGAGTGCGCCACTTCCGGCACTGATGGCGGCCGCGGCGTCCCGTCACTTCCGGCACTGATCACGGCTCCGGTGCCACTTCCGGCACTGATCGCGGCTGCGGCGACCACGGGCGAGCCAGCCACGCGGACGCTCCGCGCGGCCCCGTGGCCAAGCCGTGCCGGGTGCTACTCGGCCGGAGTGGGTGCGCCGGTGCCGGAGGGCGTGCCCGCGCCCGGCGGCGCGAGCGAGGGGATGCTCTGTTGACCGGTCGCCGGCGGGGGCGCGGACTCGCCACCAACGAGCTCACCGTTTCGGTATTCGATGATCCCGTGCGACGGGCCGAAGAACCGAGTCGGATCCTCGACGACGAGGGCCTCCCGGAGGACGTCGTCGACGTGGTCGACGAGCACGAGCCGCATCGCCGCGAGCACGCGCCGCGGCACGTCCCGCAGGTCTTTGCGGTTCTCCTTCGGCATGATGACCGTCGTGATCCGACCGCGGTGCGCGGCGAGGAGCTTCTCCTTCACGCCGCCGATCGGCATCACCTTGCCTCGGAGCGTGATCTCACCGGTCATCGCGACGTCGCGCCGCACGGGGACGCGCATGAGCGCGCTCGTCACCGCCGTCACCATCGTCACGCCGGCGCTCGGGCCGTCCTTCTTCACGAAGTCGGGGAAGTGCACATGCACGTCGAGCTTCTGGTGGAAGTCGGGATCGAGGCCGAGCCGCGCCGCGCGCGAGCGCACGTAGCTCATCGCCGCGTGGCCGCTCTCCTCCATGCCCTTCTCGACCAGGCCGGTGACGCTCAGCTTTCCCTTGCCCGCGAACACGGTCGCCTCGACCGGGAGGAGATCGCCGCCGACGCTCGTCACCGCGAGGCCGCTCACGAGGCCGATCTCGTCGGTCTCCTCGTTCCGTCCGATCCGGAACTTGGGCACGCCGAGGAGCTTCGGGACGCTCTTCGCAGTGACCTCGATCGGCTTGTCTTTCCCCTCCGCGACGACCTTCCGCGCGAGCTTGCGGCACACGCTCGAGATCTCGCGCTCGAGCGATCGGACACCGCTCTCCTTCGTGTAGTGGTGGATGATCGTGCGGATCGCACCTTCGCTGAAGTCGACCTTCACGTCCTCGAGGCCGCACTCGGCGCGCTGCCTCGGCACGAGGTACTTCGACGCGATGTTCAGCTTCTCGAACTCCGTGTAGCCGCTGAGCTGGATGATCTCCATGCGGTCCTGCAGCGGGATCGGGATCCCGCCGAGGGAGTTCGCGGTCGTGATGAACATCACGTCCGAGAGGTTGTAGTCGAGGTCGAGGTAGTGATCGTTGAACGCGTGGTTCTGCTCGGGGTCGAGCACCTCGAGGAGCGCGGCGGCAGGGTCTCCGCGGAAGTCGGCGCTCATCTTGTCGACCTCGTCGAGCAGGAAGACGGGGTTGTTCGTCCCCGCCTTTTTCAGGCTCTGGATGATCTTCCCGGGCAGCGCGCCGATGTACGTGCGCCGGTGGCCACGGATCTCGGCCTCGTCGCGCACGCCGCCGAGCGCGAGGCGGACGAACTTGCGCCCCGTCGCGCGCGCGACGCTCTTTCCGAGGCTCGTCTTGCCGACGCCGGGCGGCCCCGCGAAGCAGAGCACCGGCCCGCGGAGCTTCTTCGTGAGCGCCTGCACCGCGAGGTACTCGATGATGCGCTCCTTGATCTTCTGCAGGCCGTAGTGGTCCTCGTCGAGGATGCGCTCGGCCTCCGCGAGGTCGTAGTTCTCCTCGCTCTTGTCACCCCAGGGCAGCTCCAGGATCCAGTCGATGTAGTTGCGCACGACGGTCGCTTCCGCGCTCGTCGGGTGCATCATCTTGAGCTTCTTCAGCTCCTTCTTGACCTTCTCCTGGGCCTCCTCGCTGAGCTGCTTCTTCTTGAGCTGAGCCTCGATCTCCTGGATCTCGGACTTGAACTCGTCCCGCTCGCCACCCAGCTCCTTCTGGATGGCCTGCATTTGCTCGTTGAGGTAGTACTCCTTCTGCGTCTTCTCCATCTGCTTCTTGACGCGGGAGCGGATCTTCTTCTCGACCTGGAGGATCTCGACCTCCGCCTGCATCAGCTCGATGAGCTTCTCGAGGCGCGGGCGAGCGTCGGGCTGCTCGAGGAGGGCCTGGCGGTCGGTGAGCTTGATCGTCGGGAGGTTCGCGACGACGGTGTCGCTGAGGCGCGACGGATCGTCGATCGACTGCACGCTCACGATGATCTCGGGCTGAACCTTCTTGTTCAGCTTCACGTACATCTCGAACGTCGACTGCACGGAGCGCATCAGCGCCTCGACCTCGACGTTCGGCTGGCCGATCTCCGGGACGTCGTCGTACTCGACGACGAAGAACGGATCCGTCTGGAGATACTTCGAGATCTTCGCGCGGCGCCGCCCCTCGATCGTCACGCGGACGGTTCCGTCCGGGAGACGGAGCAGCTGCATGATCACGCCGACCGAGCCGACGCCGAAGATGTCGTCCGGCGTCGGATCGTTCGTCTTCGAATGCGTCTGCGCGGCGAGGAAGATCTCTTTGTTCTTCTCACGGCCCATCGCGTCGTCGAGCGCGGCGATGGAGCGCTCGCGGCCGACGAACAGCTGCGAGACCATGTGCGGGAAGATGATGATGTCGCGCAGCGGGACGAGCGGCAGCGTGGCCTTCGGCGCTGCCTTCCCCCGCGCGTCGTTCTTGAAGAACATGCTGAGCCCTCGCTGCGAGTGAGCGAAAAAAGGAGCCTCGAGCCTCTCCGGCGCTCGAGGCCGAACCGCGAGCCTCGCCCGCGCTACGCGAGCTCGGCCTCTTTCTCCTTGGTGTACACGATGAGCGGCGCCTCTTGCCGGAGGATGACCTCCTCGCTCACCACGACCTCCTTCACGCCGCTGCGGGAGGGGACGTCGTACATGATGTCGAGCATCGCGTTCTCGAGGATCGCGCGGAGACCGCGCGCGCCGGAGTGCCGCTCGAGCGCCTGCTTCGCGACGGCGACGAGCGCGCCCTTCGTGAACTTGATCTTCACGCCGTCGAGCTCGAAGAGCTTGTGATACTGCTTCACCAAGCTGTTCTTCGGCTTCGTGAGGATGTCGATCAGCGCCTCCTCCGTGAGCTCGTGCAGCGTCGCGAGGACGGGCAAGCGGCCGATGAACTCGGGGATGAGCCCGAACTTCAGGAGGTCCTCGGGCTGCACTCGACCGAAGAGCTCGCCGAGCTTGTACTCCTTCTTGCTCTTCACCTCGGCGCCGAAGCCGATGCTGCTCTGACCCACGCGCCGCTGGATGATCTGGTCGAGCCCGACGAACGCGCCGCCACAGATGAAGAGGATGTTCGTCGTGTCGACCTGGAGGAAGTCCTGCTGCGGGTGCTTGCGCCCCCCCTTCGGCGGAACGTTCGCGACCGTGCCCTCGATGATCTTCAAGAGCGCTTGCTGCACGCCCTCGCCCGACACGTCCCGCGTGATGCTCGGGTTGTCGCTCTTCCGGCTGATCTTGTCGATCTCGTCGATGTAGACGATGCCTCGCTGCGCGCGCTCCACGTCGTGGTCCGCGTTCTGGAGCAGCTGCACGATGATGTTCTCGACGTCCTCGCCGACGTACCCCGCCTCGGTGAGCGTCGTCGCGTCCGCGATCGCGAAGGGCACGTTGATGATCTTCGCGAGCGTCTGCGCGAGCAGCGTCTTGCCGGAGCCGGTCGGGCCGAGCAGGAGGATGTTCGACTTCGAAAGCTCGACGTCGTTCGCCGTGCTCGCGCGCGAGTCGATGCGCTTGTAGTGGTTGTGAACCGCCACCGCGAGGATCTTCTTCGCCCGGTCCTGACCGACGACGTACTCGTCGAGGATGGCTTTGATCTCCGCGGGTCGCGGGATCGGCGTCGACCCCGTCGCGGGCTCGTCCTTCTCGACCTCCTCAGCGATGATGTCGTTGCAGAGGCCGATGCACTCGTCGCAAATGTAGACGGTGGGGCCCGCGATCAGCTTCTTCACCTCTTTCTGCGACTTGCCGCAGAAGGAGCAGCTGAGGTTCCCGCTCGAGTGGTCGTCACGCCGTCGATCCATGCCCTGATCCCAAGACCTTTCGAACCATCGGTCGAGACAACGCCCGCCCCCGTGAATCGGGGCCGTCGCCCGTCGGACCAGAGGAGGCCGACGAGGCCGGGAGTCTAGACCTCGTGAGAATACCTAGCAACAATCGCCCGACGACGCCGCCACAACGCCGCCGATTACGCCGTCCACCAACCCGACAACACCCGAACACAACGCCGCCCACTACGCCGTCTTCGTGCCCCCCATCCCCAGTCACGGGGCAAGGGGCGACCCATCGCGCCATGGGACTCGACGGATCTACTTCGTGTTTTCCTTAGCCGTCTTGTCGCGCTTCGGGAGGACCTCGTCCACGAGACCGTAGTCTTTTGCCTCAGCCGCCGTGAGGTAGAAGTCGCGCTCGATATCCTTCGCGATCTGTTCGCGGCCCTTGTGCGTCGGGACGTGGCTCGTCGCATCCGTGAGGATGTCGATGATGAGCTCCTTCATCTTCTTGATCTCGCGCGCCTGGATCTCGATGTCCGTCGCCTGACCGCGGGCGCCGCCGAGGGGCTGGTGGATCATCACGCGCGCGTTCGGCAGCGCGTAGCGCCGCTTCTTCTGGCCCGCCGCGAGGAGCACCGCGCCCATGCTCGCGGCCTGGCCGATGCACATCGTCGACACGGGGCAGCGGACGTACTGCATGGTGTCGTAGATCGCGAGGCCGCTCGTCACCACGCCGCCGGGGCTGTTCACGTAGATCTGCACGTCCTTCTCCGGATCCTCGCTCTCGAGGAACAGGAGCTGCGCGATGACCGCGTTGGCGACGTAGTCCTCGATCTCCGTCCCCAGGAAGACGATGCGATCCTTCAGAAGGCGGCTGAAGATGTGCCACTCCCGCTCGCCGCGGTGCGTGACCTCGGTGACGCTCGGGATGATGTACGTCGCTCGCTCACGGTCGTGCGCGCTGGCGAGCCGCTCGCCTTCGCGCTCGAGGAACTGCATCGCTTCCGTCCGCGTCTCGATTCGTCGGGTCATGTGCTCTCGTGGTGGGGTGGAGAAGAGCGCGCGCCGCAGGCGCTCCGTTCTGCCGCGGTCCTCCGCGGAACTTCAAAGGCGCAATCTTGGAGCAACGGGCGCGCTTGGCAAGCGCGCCATAGATGAAGAACTCTCGATCGAGACCGTGGGGTATGCGGTCAGGGCGCCGGGACCTCGGTGATCGTCGCCGCGCCCTCGAGCAGGTCGAGGATCTTGTCCTCGAGGATCATCGCGACGAGCATCTCGCGCTTCTTCGGATCGCGGTACTCCGCCTTCACCTTGTTCACGTTCTTGCCGGTCTGCTCCGCGAGCTCGGCGTAGCCCTTCTCGATGTCGGCCTCCTCGACCTTCACCGACTTCTCCTTCGCGATCTCGGCCATGAGCAAGCCCGCGCGCACCTTCATCTCCGAGTCCGCACGGACGCGGGCGCGGAACTCCGGCGACGAGTCCGCGCGCTGACCTTGCCGGCGCGCGTTCTGGATCAGCTCGCGCTCGGTGAGCGACGCCTGCTGCTCGACGAGGCTCGGCGGGACCGTGATCGGGTTCTGCTTGCAGAGCTCCGCGACGAGCTGCTCCGCGAGCTGCTCGGTTTGGCGCTGCTTCGCAGCCTTGTCGAGCTTGTCCTTGAGGTCGGCGCGGAGCGCGTCGAGCGTCGCGTACTCGCCGCACTCCTTCGCGAACTCGTCGTCCAGCGCGGGGAGGACGCGCACCTTGATCGACTTCAAGGAGAGCTTGAACGTGCCCGTCTTCCCCTTGAGCTCGGGGTTCGGGTGCCCCGCGGGGAACGCGACCTCGATGTCCTTGGCGTCGCCGACGTTCATGCCGATGACGCCGTCCTCGAGCTCCTTCATGAGCTCGCCCTTGCCGATCTCGGTCCGAACGGACTGCTCCCCGTTGGTCTGGTCCTTGTCGCCGACGAACAGCGAGAACCCGAGCTCGACGAGATCGCCCTTCTCCGCGGGGCGCTCGCTCGCGGGCGGCTCCTCCGTCGCGTGCTCGAGCCGAAGACGCTCGACCTCCGCGTCGATCGTCGCGTCCGCGATCGCGTACGCGACGCGGTTCACCGCGAGCCCCTCCCACTTCACCTTCTCGAGCTCGGGCCGCACTTCGAAGCGCGCCTTGTAGGAGAACGCCGCCTCCGGCGTGAGCTCGCCCGGCGCGATCGCGGGCTTCGACAGGGGCTGCACAGCCTTCTCCTGCAGCGCCATGTTCAGCGTCGAGTCGACGAGCCGCTGCGCCACGTCCTGGTGGATGCGGCCCGAGTACAGGTGTTGGAGCACCTGGCGCGGCGCCTTGCCCGGGCGATAGCCGCGGATGTGAGCGGTCTTCTGGAGCGACCCGTAGGCGCGCTCGACCTCGCTCTTCACCCGCTGCGCAGGCACCTCGATGGAAAACTCGACGACGACGGGCGAAAGCTTCTCGACAGAGACTTGCATAGGAGGGTCGGGGCTTTTGTCACGTCATTTGAGCAGGGTCAACGCTCGTTAGCTGTGGGCCGGAGATCGAGATCGGGCACGAGCACGAGGAGGGGTAGGAGCAGGAGTACGAGCCAGACGCCTTCGCGAGAATCCCCTCTCCGCCGAAGGCGTCTCACTCGTGCCTCGTACTCGTACTGGTACTCGATCTCTCCGGATCTCCCGAGCCCAGCCCTCGACATGACCCCAGCGAAAGAAAAATACCCCCGCTGGGGAGGCGACCCAGCGGGGGCGGTGGTCCACCCGGGAGGATTGGACCTACGTCAGTGCGGTGCGGCAGGTGCGTGGCCGCAGCCTTTCGGCCGCGGGAGTCAGTACTCGTCCTTCATCTCGGCGAACGGGTCGTCGTCGAACTCGACCTCGGCGTCGAAGGACGTGTCCTCCACCATCTCTTCGAGGGTGAGGCCAATGCGGTTCGCAGGGCGGATGATCTCCCGCTCGAACTCGGCAAACGTGGAGAAAGCTTTCGGAAGCGACATCGTCTCAAACCTCCAGGAAGGGCAAGGCTCGGCCCAGCGATCGCTTGGGATCGCGCGGCAGCGGCACGCGGCGGTTGCGGAAAAGGAAGGAAGCTCAGGCGTGAGGGATCGACGGAAAAAGCGGATGAACGGCTCCGACCCGGCCCTCTCGGGCCGACGGAGATGCAGCCACACAGCACCAGAAACTCTGCTGCATCACCCGCTGGACGTGCGGGCCGGACGCGTCGTCGGTGAGCGCTGCGCCGAGCCGCTTGGTGAGGCCGGGCGAACGCTTCGGAGACGAGTCGGGACCGGAATGACCGCCTTCGGCCGTTCGTTTCGAGTCCCTACGTACACCTACATGTGACGACATGTCGGTAATGTAGGCAGGACGACCGCGTCGGCCAACTTCTCGTTGACTTTCTATTCAGGCTCCCGGGCAGGCTCGCGCCGTCCCCGGTCAGAGCGGCCTCGCCCTCCGACAGGCCAGCACGTGGATCACGGCCGCGCGGGGGGGCGGACGTTGCTCGACCACACGGGGCTCGCCGCACTCGACCGGGTCGTGTAGGCATGGCGCCAACTTGAGCCCCATCATCGTCGCAGTCGCGAACCAGAAGGGCGGCGTCGGGAAAACCACGACGAGCGTGAACCTCGCGGCGAGCCTCGCGGCCGCGGAGCGGCGCACGCTCCTCGTCGACTGCGATCCTCAGGGGAACGCGTCGAGCGGCGTCGGCGTCGCGAAGCAGTCCGTCGAGCGATCCGTCTACGACGTGCTCATCGGCGACGCGAAGATCGGAGAAGCCATCCGCCCGACCGCGGTGAAGGGGCTCGACGTGGTGCCCGCCACCCAAGATCTCGTGGCGGCCGAGCTCGAGCTCGTGGACGAGAGCGACCGCGCCCTCCGCCTTCGACACGCGCTCGCCGAGGTGGAGGGCTATGAGTTCATCCTCATCGACTGCCCGCCCTCGCTCGGGATCCTCACCCTCAACGCGCTCACCGCGGCGACGAGCGTCCTCGTTCCCCTCCAGTGCGAGTTCTACGCGCTCGAAGGGCTCACCCACCTCATGGCGACCGTCGATCGCATCAAGAACTCGTTCAACCCGAAGCTCGGCGTGGAGGGGGTGGTGCTCACGATGTTCGACGGCCGCAACTCGCTCACGCACCAGGTCGCCGACGAGGTGAAGAGCCACTTCCGCGTGTTCGATACGGTCATCCCGCGCAACGTCCGCTTGAGCGAGGCGCCCTCGCACGGCGTGCCGGCGCTCCTCTACGACGCGCAGTCGAAGGGCGCACAGGCCTACCTCGGTCTCGCGCACGAGTTCCTCGCGGACAAGATCGCGAAGGAGAAGAGTTCCACGAGCCGCAGCGCGAAGAAGAAGACGCGCGAGCCCGAGGGTTGATCGGCATGGAGAAGAAGCGCGCGCTCGGTCGAGGCCTCGACGCCCTCTTGCCCGCGGCCCCGCGGCACACGAAGGAGGTCGCGGCGTACGGCGAGGGCTCCGTGTTCGTGTGCCCCGTCGAGCGGATCGTCCCGCAGAAGGGGCAGCCGAGGCAGCACTTCGACGACGCGGAGCTCGAGGAGCTCACCGAATCGATCAAGGAGCACGGCATCATCCAACCCATCGTCGTGCGCCGCGTCGGCGGAGCGACGGACGCGCGCGAGGCGAAGTTCGAGCTGATCGCCGGGGAGCGTCGGTGGAGGGCCGCGCAGCGCGCTGGGCTCCTGGACGTGCCCGTCGTCGTGAAGGACGTCTCCCCCGCGAAGGCGTTCGAGCTCGCGCTCATCGAGAACGTGCAGCGCGCCGACCTCAACGCGATCGAGGTCGCGGAGTCGTATGATCGGCTCCTCAAGGAGCACGCGTACACCCACGAGTCCCTCGCGACCCGGATCGGCAAGGAGCGATCGACGGTCACGAACGCGCTCCGCCTGCTCAAGCTGCCGCTCGCCGTGCGCGCCCTCGTGGTGACCCGCGAGCTCACCGAGGGACACGCGCGCGCGATCCTCGGCGCGCCGGACGACAAGATGGGCGAGATCGCGGACAAGACCGTGCGCGGACGCCTCGCGGTGCGAAAGGTCGAGGCGCTCGTCCGCGCCGCCAAGTCGAAGGGATCGACGAAGAAGGAGCCGAAGGCCGCGGAGAAATCCGCCGCCGTGCGCGACCTCGAGATGCAGCTCGCGCGACGGTTCGGCGCGCGCGTCGACGTCCGTGACGACAAGGGCACCGGCGAGGTCGCGATCCACTACGGCTCGCTCGACGAGCTCGACCGGATCCTGGGCATGCTCGGCGTCGGCGGCTGAACCTTCCGTGTCCCGCTGCGCGGGAGCGGGCGCGCGTCACACTCCTCGGGCGCCATCCGACGGGGGAGACATGAAGCCCGTCTACAAGAAAGCTCTCGCGCTCGCGCTCTCCCTCGGGACGCTCGGCGCGCTCGTCGCTCAAGCGGCGCTCACCGGGTGCCACACGAGCGAGGGTGTGACGCCGTCGGCGGAGCGCGTGGCCGGCCCGCCCTCTCCGTCGGTGAGCACCCCGGCGTCCGCGGCGATCGCCGTGACTCCCGCGACGGGGACCACCACCGGCGACGCAGCGCCCGCCCCCTCCCCCGCCACTCCGACCCCGCCCACTTCGACAGGCGCCGCGCGCGCGCCCGTCGAGAGCCCGGAGTGGTTGCCGGCGTCGAAGGCCGGTCCGGTGTTCCGGCCGAAGTCGACGCCGACCGCACAAAAGGGCGGCGCGCCGTGACCGAGGCGCTCGTCGCGGCAGCGCTCAGCTTCGTCGTACTCGTCGTGTGCTTCGTCCCGCTCGAGCGCGCGTTCCCCGCGCGAGCGCAAGGGATCCTGCGCCCGGCCATCGCGACCGATCTGCTGTTCTTCCTCGGGCAGTACTTGGTGTTCACGACCGCGAGCATCGCCCTGCTCGTCGAGCTCTCGAAGGTCTACACACGCGTGGCGCCCGACGTCGTCGCGCGCGTGGTCTCGATGCCCCTGCCCGCTCGACTCGCGCTCGCGGTGATCCTCGGGGACGTCGCCGTGTACGCGTTCCACCGGGCGTCGCACCGGTTCGAACTGCTTTGGCGCTTCCACTCGGTGCACCACTCGAGCGAGCACCTCGACTGGCTCGCCGCGCACCGCGAGCACCCCGTCGACGGCGTGCTCACGCAGCTCTGCCAGAACGCCCCCGCGATCCTCCTCGCGGCCCCGCTCGGCTCGATCGCGTGGCTCGCCGTCCTGCGGGGCATGTGGGCCGTGTTCGTGCACTCGAACGTCCGCATCCCCCTCGGCCCCCTCCGCTGGATCCTCGGATCGCCGGAGCTGCACCACTACCACCACGCGCTCCTCGAGCCGGGCGCCCCGGTCAGAAACTTCGCGAACCTCGCGCCATGGCTCGATCTCGTGTTCGGCACGCACCACCTCCCCAAAGAGGGCGAGCGCTACGCGCTCGGCGACGGCCTGCCTCGCGCGGGCTATGCCTCGCTCCTCGTGCGCCCCTTCCGCCCGTCCCCGGTCGTCCGCGCGGCGCCGACCCCCGCGACGAGCGAGCTCGGTGCGGGCGCAGCGCCGCGGCGTAGCGCGGCGTAGCGCGTCCACACGCTTTGTTCACGGCATCCGAAGGGGCGAGCGCGAAGTCGAGTACGATGCGCGCCGTCCATGCCGACGGCCGACGAGCAAGCAACCGAACGCGCGCAGGCGCTCGTCGGAGCCACCATCGATGGGCGCTATCGGATCGATCAGATCCTCGCGATGGGAGGGATGGGGACCGTCTACCTCGCGCGGCACCTCAAGCTGCGAAAACGCGTCGCGCTCAAGATCCTGCACCCGGACGTCGAGCAGCACGAGGAGTTGCTCCTCCGGTTCGAGCGCGAGGCCGCGGCGGGCGCCCAGGTCACGCACCCCAACGTCGCCTGCGCCACCGACTTCGGCGATCTGGACGATGGGACGCGCTACCTCGTCATGGAATACGTGCGCGGCGAGACGCTCCGCACGGCGATCGATCGCGAGGCGCCGTTCCCGGTGGAGCGCGCCGCGAAGATCGCGAGGCAGATCGCGGTCGCCCTCGAGGCCATCCACAAAGAGGGCATCGTCCATCGCGATCTCAAGCCGCGGAACGTGATGCTGACCGATCGCGACTTCGTGAAGCTGGTCGACTTCGGCCTCGCGAAGGTCGACAACGCGCGCTTCTCCGCGCTGCCGGAGGAGGAGAAAGAGGCGGACGCCCGCCTCACGGGGCGCGGAGTGATCTTCGGCACGGTCGAGTACCTCGCCCCCGAGGCCGCCCTGGGCATGGACCACGTCGACGCGCGCAGCGACCTCTACGCCCTCGGGGTGATGCTCTTCGAGATGCTCGCTGGGAGGCACCCCTACGAGGCGAAGTCCGACGCGGAACTCTTCACGAAGCACCGCACGGCGAAGCTGCCGCGAGTCGTGGACCGCAACCCCGACGCGCGCATCAGCCAGGGTCTCGAGATGGTCGTGCGGCGACTGCTCGAGAAGGAGCAAGGTGAGCGCTTCCAGACGGCCGGGTCGCTGATCGCGGCGCTCGACCGAGAGGCGCCCGAGGGGAGCACACCGCCGCCGGAGCCTACGGAGCCGCCCCCATCCAGCAACGAAGCGCCCGCCGAGTCCGCCGCGCCTCCCTCCGACGACCCGCGATCGTCGGAGCGCGCGGCCGTACGCAAGCGGACGCAGATCCGGCGATCCAAGCTGAACGCGGTCCCGAGCGACGCGCCGAACGATGCGCGGAAGAGCGGGAAGACGGACGCGCCGGCGGCCACGCCTCCAGGGCGACCACGGCCCGTCGACATCGAAGAGGATCTGGACCCGGAGGGGCAGCGCGAGGCGCTCGTTCCGCCGTCCTCCGTGCGTGAGATCGAGTCCGCGAAGGATCGCTCGGGCAGCATGCTCCCGTGGGTGATCGGGGGCGTCATCGTCGTCGGAGTGGCCGCCTACCTGCTCTCTCAGCGCGAGACCCCGCAGACGGCGAACACGTCCCCCGCGCCGAGCGTGAGCGCTGACGCGCACCAGCCCTCCCCCGAGCCGAGCGTGCGCCCGAGCGCGCTCGCGGCCATACCAGCGCCCAGTGTCGCCGCGCCACCCAGCGCGAGCGCCGCGCCGGTTCCCCCGCCCGACGTGGAGGAGCTCGCCGCGCAGGTGAAGGGTTGGACCGAAAAGGAAGATCTCGAGGCGGCGATCGACGCGGCCAAGAAGCTCCTCGGCGCAGAGCCCGACGCAGCGACCAGGCCCGCACGGACCCCGATCCTCACCGCGCTGCTCGTCGCCGTGCTCGAGAAAAGCCACCCCCGCGCCGACGAGATTTGGAGAGCGGTGGCCCTCGCGAAGGGCGGCGCGGATCTCCTCTTCCGGTGGATCGAGGCGAAGGGCGACTCGCTCCAGTCCCGCAAGGCGCGCGACATGTTCGCGCTGCCCGAGGTGAAGGCGACGTTCTCGAAGGCGCTCGTCGTCGCGTTCAAGCTCCGCGAGACCAACTCCTGCGCCGAGAAGCTCGCGCTCGTGGACCAAGCGATCGAGGACGGGGACGAGCGCGCCATCAACGCGCTCGACATCGTCGCGCGGGGCTGCATGAAGAACCCGGCGCGGATCGAGGAGGGCATCAAGCGGATGCGCAAGAGGCTCGCGGCGGGGAGGGCGACTCCCCCTTGAGGGACGTCGCCGTGTTCTCGCAGGAAAGCGGCGCGCAGCCCTGACGGGAGGGCTGGCGCCACCACGCCTCCCGCCCCCGAACGGGGGCTGGGACGGTGCTTGGAGTCGTGCGCCTCGTTCCTACTGCGCCGTGACGGTGATCTTCTTCGACGTCGGCTTGTACTTGTTGTCGAGCTCGCCATCGACCACGCGCATCGCCTCGCCGGTCGCCTCGGCGGAGTGGAGCAGGTCGAGGTAGCTCTCCTGCTTGCCGTCGATCAGCGTCGCGATGAATTGCCCGAGAGCGAACCCGCTCTCGAAGCTCGGCGCCTCGACGCCGTTCGTGATCATGTCGAGCGTCTTCGAGCCGCCCGGCTTCATCGGGAAGAAGTCTGACTCGTAGTAGTTGTACGAGACGCAGCTATCGATGAAGAGCAGCTGGTACGTCGAGGGGAAGTCGGCGGAGGTGAAGTTCTTCGGGTCGAGCGGCCCGTTCCCGATGAACGAGTGGCCGTTGTAGATGAACACGTCGCTCCCCTTGATCGCCGTCTTGTACGGCGTGATGACGTCCGAGTGGCCGAAGAAGAGCTTGAGCTGGATGCCGAGCGGCTTCGCCTTCGCGCTCCCGATCTTCACGGTCGTCGGCATCTCGAGCGTGATCCAGCGATCCGCGACGCGGTCGGCGATCTGCTTCTGTAGGTCTGTCTTGTCCGCCGTGCTCAAGCCTGTCGGGAACCCGGTCCCCTTGTTGAACGCGATGAAGTCCTTGAACCCGAGGTTCGAGACCTTCTTGCCGCTCTTCAACGTGTAGCTCGTGATGTCGACGCCGCCCTCGACCTCGAGGAGCGCGAACGTCGGGCGCGCGTCGAGCACCTGCTCGACGCTGTCGAGCCACTCGCTGTAACCGGAGTCTTTGTATAGATCCATCGGCGCGCCCTCGCCGTGATCGATGAGCCCGTTGAGCAGGCTGATGACGAGCTTGCCCGGCTTGACGCCCGCGCCGCCCAGCAACTTGTCGTACTCCGGCCAGCTCTTGCCCGTGTTCGTCTTGTCCGCGCCGAGCTGCATCGTCACGGGGAGGTAGAGCCGGTTCGCTTCGACGAGCGCGACGTCCGTCGCGCTCTTCAGCTTCGCGCGCGCGGCCGTCACGGCATCCGCTTCCTTCTTGATCGCGGTCTTGCAGCTCGAGAGGCTCGGCTCGAACACGTACCAGAGCGACGAGGCAAAATCGTGGGCCTCCGCGTCGTTCGCCGTGCACTCCTTGAGGATGCGGTCCTGCTCGCTCTGGTAGTTCGGGCGGAGGATCGCGCTCGAGAACGACGACTTCGTCGACATGCTCACGGGGACGACCGCGTCATCGACGTAGGTGTAGCGGACCTCCAGCATCTGCTTGCCCGGGTCGGCCGCCTTGGACGTGTCGATGACGTTCACCGTGCGCTTCTTCCAGCTCGCCGGGTCGACGCCCTTCAGCTCCCGCTCGTTGACGCCCACGTTGCTGGTGCGGAGCGGGCCGAACGCGGTGCGCGTCTGCTTGTCGATCGCGCTCGTGATCTCGCTGTCCGACGCGAGGCTCGACACGTACACGACGCCCTCGAACTTCAGCTCCCGAGAGCGCGCCGTGAGGCTCGTGAGATCCTCCTCGTCACCCGTCTGGGGGGTCTCGACGTCGCAGGCGACAGCGGTCGTGCCGAGGAGGGTGAGGCCAGCGAGGAGAGCGAGTCCGCGAGAGGCGATCTTCATGGCCGGGCTCCAAGCAACCCCCATGCCGGTAGTTCAGGATGAGCCTATATCGCCAAAGTAGCGATGTTTGCCTACATGGAGTGGGCTAGCTGCGATCCAGTCGGATCATGTTTGCACCAGGAAGGGGGCCATCACCAAGGCGATGACCGGCAGCAGGCGGGCGAACAGCTGGATGGCGGGGACGCCCACGTCCTTCAGCGCGTCCCCGATCGCGTCGCCCACGGACGCTGCGACGTACGTCGGGTTGTCGGCGCCGCCGTCGTCCACGAGCAGCCGGCCCCCGTGCGTGACGACGTACTTCTTCGCGTTCGACCACCCCGCCCCGGCGCTCGCCACCGCGACCGACACGAGGAGCGCGCCGACGCCCACCGAGATCGCGAGCGTCGCGATCGCCTCGGACGTCGAGACGTCGAACGGAGGCCTCGCGAGGAGCCGGACCCCGAGGAACGCCAGCACGGGGAGCGCGATCGCGCCGACGCCTGGGAGGAGGAGGTGGCGGAGCGCGAACCGCGAAGCGATCTCGACGCACGGGCCGTAGTCCGCCGTCACCGCCGCCCCGTCGTCCTCGCTTCGCGGCTGATCGGAAGGCTTCGCGCGCGCCCTGCCGCCCAGCTGGCGCCGCACCTCGTCGAGCACGCGGCGCGAGCACCGAGCCACGCCGCCCGTGGCCCTCGCGAGGAGCCACGCGACGAACCCGACGCCGAAAATGGCCGCCACGTAGCAAACCGGTTGGCCGAGCGCCGACGCTCCGCCCGCGGTAGCGCCTCGCGTGACCCGCAGGAACGCAGCGACCAGGAGGGCAGACGCGAAGATGCCGAGCATCGCGGAGTGGAGTCGAGCGTGCGCCTTCGCCGTCGCGCCGATCGTGTCGAGCACCAAGAGCCGGCCCCGCACGTCCGGGCGGTCCCGGCCGACGCTCATCACCACGACACCTGCCGCTGCGTCGATCATCGTGGCGCTCGCCGCGAGGCTCGTGAGGTAGGGCGTCGACCCCACGAACCCGAGCATCGCGATCGCGATGCCGAAGAGACCCCCGCCGACGAGTCCCGTGTGCGCGCCGGTCCAGTACGCCCCCAGCGCCACCGCGGCGACGAGCAGCGCGGGGACGAGGAACGCGTCGAGCGCCGCGACCAGGCCGGCGAGCACCGTGACGGCCGGACCGGCCCGGGCGACCTCCGAGATCTCACGCACGCGCCCGCGCACCGTCGCGAACTGGTTCACGATGGGGAGGCTGAGGAAGCTCGCGAGCAGGCCCATTCCGCAGCAGATCGACACCTCGATCCAGTGCCGCGGGAGAAGCCACTTCGCGGCGCCCGCGAAGCCGACGGCGTGCAGCACGCCCGCGACCGCGAACCCGCGGAACAGCGCGCTCTCCGGCTTCTCCTGCTCGTCGGTGCGCACGATCATCACGCCGAACGCCGCCCCCACGAGCCCGAACGAGCGCGCGAGGATCGGCAGGAGCGTGAGCGTGAGCGCGCTCTTGAGGGTCGGGTTCTCCGCGTAGCAGTAGGCCCCCGCGAGCATGACCGCGAGATCCTCGCCCACCGCCGCGCCGAACGCCGACGTGCTCTGGCCGACGCACTCCCCCACGCAGTCGCCCGCCAAGTTCGCGATGGTCGCCGGGTTCGCGGGGTCATCGTCGTCGAGGCCCGCCTCGCGGCCGCCCACGTCCGCGCCGATGTCGCTCGACTTCGCGAAGAACCCGCCCGAGAAGTGACACAGGAGCGCCGCGAACCCTCCACCGAGCGCGAAGCCCGTCAGGAACATCGGGATCGCGGGGGTGATCTGGGCGACGCCGCTCGGGTCGTCCGAGAGCGCGCCGTGGTAGAGCAGGATGGCGAGGATGAGCGCCGCCGCGCCCAGCGTGGTGAGCGTGGTCGTGACGAGGCCGATCACGGCGCCGCCGCGGAGCGCGATCACGAGGGCGCCATCGATCGATCGACGCGCCCCGCTCGCGACGCGGATCGTGGCGCGCGTCGACACGAACGTCACGACCTGGCCGATGAGGATCACCGACGCCGCCCCCACGGCGCACGCGAGCGTGAGCCACACCCCCGTCTCGAGGCGAGAGATCGCCTCTTCCCCGCCCCGGCGGAGCCCGTACGCGAGGAACACCGCGCCCGTGCAGAGCCCCGAGAGCGCGAGGATCGTGCTCGCTTGCCGACGCATGAACCCCTCGCAGGCGAGCCGGATGGCGTTCGCGACGCGGTTCATCTCCTCGTCGCCGAGCGGCCGGACGAGGACCCAGCGCACGAGGTACCCTGAAAGGCCGAGCCCGACGATCGCGATCGCGAGGATGAGCGCCAGCTCCGTCATGAAGGAAGCGGCGACCGTCGCAGCGCCGCGGGAGGCAGTCAAATCAACCCGAGGCGACCGCCTCGGACGCGCTCAGCTCGTGTATCGTGGGCGCATGCGCTTTCGTAGAGGTTTGACGGCGTTCGCGGTTCTGGTGCCTGCCTTCGGTGGCCTCGCGGTCGCGATGCTCCCCACGAGCGGCTGCGACGACGCGGTCGTGACGCCGCCGACCGACAGCGGCCCGCAAGTGCGGCCCGGGGACATTTGTGACGAGCCGCTCCCGAACGAGCTCAAGCTCCGGGCCACGCCCGAGCGCGTGTTCGTGAAGGCCTGCACGGGCGACGCCTGTCCGACGCGGGAGGCGAAGATCATCCTCGAGCCCGACGTCTGCAACGATCGCGCGCTCACGATCACGTCGTCCGACCCGGCGCTCGAGGCGCCGACGGCCGAAGGGTTCGGCCTCTACAAGGGCGCGAGCACCATCACGATCAAGGGCGCGGCGACGCCCGGGACCTACACGCTCACCGCCGCCGTGAAGGACACGAACGCCGAGGCCACCGCCTCCATCGAGGTCGTGGTCCTCCCCTCCGACGCGCCCACGTGCACGGGTACGGCGTCGATTCCGTCCCTCACCGCGGGGAGCAACCTGACGGGCGAGGGCGGGCTCGCTGGAGCGAGCATCGGCCTACCGCCGCACGCGAACGATCCGAACTCCGGCAGCTACCTCTGGAGCGTGGCCCCGTTCCCAGCGACGATCGGCTGTGGATCGATGGAGCTGCCCGCCGGGTTCACGGCGCTCGGACCGGCGATCACGTTCGGCGACGAGACGCTGAAGTTCCAGCGCGAAATCCCGCTATCGGTGCCAGTGAACCCCGCGCTCCTCCCCGACAAGGCGCGCATGCGCCACGTGCGCGTCCTCTACTCTGGGCCTGCGTTCAAGAAGCCTCGCATCATCCCCGCGGCGGACGTGCGCTTCGAGAAGGTGAACGGGGCGTGGGCGATGACGTTCAAGGCGCCGCGCCTCGGCACCTACCAGGCGATCGTCGCGACGGACGCGGGCGCCGTCTCACACAAGCGGCGGCTCACGCACCGCGCGGTCACCGGCGTGTCGATGGGCGGGATCGGGTCTTCGATGTTCGGCATGCGCCACCACGACAAGTTCGACGTCGTCGCGCCGCTCGGCGGCCCTGGCGCGTGGACCTGGCTGCTCGATCACCTCGACCGAAACCACCTCGGCGGGTTCCGGCCGATCGCGCCCGGAACGCAGCAGGCGGACATCCAGCTGACGAAGACGCCGTGCACGACGGACGCGGAGTGCAAGCCCGACGAGCGCTGCGTGAACAACGTCCCGCCCGTCACTGGCGGGTGCACGCTCCTGCCGAAGCCGGTCGATCCCTACGAGCACACGCAGACGTTCAACACGTGGTGGGCCGAGTACCCGCGAACCGGCACCGGCGGCTCGTTCCCCCGCGACGAATACGCGCAGATCTTCCGCGATTTGAGCCTCCAGTTCGGGAACCCGAACAGCGACAACCTCACGAAGGGCGCCGAGTTCCTCCCTGCGGGCGTGTCGCCCACGGACAAGAGCGTCGTCGGTGATCACCCGGGCGACCAGTGCGCGACGTGGGTCGATCCGATCGACGGCCCGAACAAGGAGCAGCAAGACGAGCGCGCGCACAACTGTCCGCACGAGCGCTGCGCGCACACGCTGAAGCTCGACAAGTACTACGACCGAAACTTCAACCCCGACGGCGCGTTCCCCGTGATCACGGTGTGTGACGGCTCGTCCACGAACGAGTCCCTCACGCCGTACGCGAACAGCTGGCACCCGGACGGCAACGACTACCCGCTCGAGGTGGGCCTCGCCGTCGACTACAACAACAACGGCGTGCGCGACGAGCTCGAGCCGATCGTGAAGTCGGCGCACGAGCCCTGGACGGACACCGGCCCCGACCAGCTGCTCTCGGTCGACGAGCCCGGCTACGACGCGAAGACCAACCCCGATCCGAACGGCGACGACTTCGACGCGCAGTACAACCCGGGCGGCACCGAGGGAGATCACATCTATCAAGAGGGCGAGCCCTTCGAAGACGTCGGGCTCGACGGCGTCGCCGGACCGCCCCAGCAGCCCGCGTACCCCATGGGGTGGCAGAAGGCCGGCGACGGCTACGACGTGGGTGAGGCGGACGGGAAGTTCACCACGACGCGCGGGCTCCAACGCATGTGGGATCGGGATCCCACGAACGTGCTCCTCCAGAAGAGCAAGGACGTGCCCGGCGGACCGCTCGACGACGCCGCCCTCCAGCGGGTCGACCTTTGGACCGACGGCGGCCTCCGCGACATCTTCAATTTCCACGTCGCCGCGGCCCACATGATCGGAGGCATGGTGCCGCGCGGTCGCGCGGTGAACTACTACACGCACTTCTGGGAGATGCCGGGCTTCGACGCCGCCGACCCGAACTCGTTCAACCCCGCGCGCGTGGACTTCGCGGACGTGCCGGGCGGCGTGCTGATGCGCTACGGGGCGATCGATCCGACGGCGGACGACATCGACAAGGGCAGCGGCCAGCACGTCGGCTCGGTCTCGGAGATCGCGTATCGACTGCAGACCGCGCTCTACTACATCGGCGCGCGCTGGCCCGAGCCCGAGCTGCGATCCTTCGTCGCGTCCTCGGCGTCGGACCCCGATCCCGACGCGGCCGAGTGCGAGATCGAGGGCACGTGCACGATCCAGTTCCAGTCGTCCAGCGGCCGCACCGGGCCGGTCACGATCAACTTCCCGCCGGGCTACGCGCACAAGGCGCAGAAAGACCGAAAGTACCCCGTCATCTACATGCTCCACGGGTACGGGCAGACGCCGGAGGATCTCGGCGCGGCGATCGTCTTCGTCACGAACTGGATGAACAACTCGAACGACAGCGTCGCGACGCGCCTGCCGAAGGCGCTCCTCGTGTACGTCGACGGGCGTTGCCGCGAGGGAGCGAACGGCAAGGCCGAGTGCATCCGAGGCGGCTTCTACACGGACAGCCCCCGCGAGGGCGGGTTCGAGAACGAGTCATGGTGGCTCGAGCTCATGGACTACGTCGACGCGCACTACCGCACGATGCCGGCGACCGAGGTCGACTGGACCGAGTGAGCAAAGGCGCGTGAGGCGAGCCCCTCGCCGTCCTCCGCGCCTCGGCCACCTCCTCGGACTTCGGCGCGCGCTTGGACCTCGGCGCGCGCGCCTGGCTCACGCCCACGAGGCGAGGGTCGCGAACCACCGGCGGAAGATCTCGAGGCCCACGCCCAGCTTGGCGATGCTCGTCGATTCGTTCCGCTGGTGGGCCTCCGCGTTGTCGCCCGGCCCGAAGTTCACGGCCGGGACACCGAGGGCCGCGAAGCGCGCGACGTCCGTCCACGCTTGCTTCGGCTCGACGCCGAAGACGCCCGCATCGCGGAGCGCGACGACGAGCGGGTGGGACGCGCTCGGGGGCGCCGACGGAGACAAATCGGTGAACGTGACGCGCGCCCTCCCGGCGACGAGCGCCTCGACGTCCCGCTGGGCCTGCTCGAGCGTCGTGTCGGGGGCGAACCGGTGGTTCAAGTTGAGCTCGAAGAGGTCCGGAATGATGTTGCGACCGCGCCCGCCAGCGGCGGTCGTGATCGAATACACGGAGCGGTAGAAAAACCCATCGAGCTCGACCTCCCGGGGGCGCATCGCCGCGAGCTCGGTGAGCAGCGGCCCCGCCTTGTGGATCGCGTTCTCGCCCTGCCATGGCCGCGCCGAATGGCTCGTCTTGCCCTCGAACGAGAGCGTCGCGTGGATCGATCCGGACGCGCCGAGGCTGAGTTTGTTGTCGCTCGGCTCGAGGCAGACCGCGAGATCGACCTTCGTCAAATCGGGGTCCTCCGCGAGCACGGGGCCGAGCTCGTTCTCCGCGTACGGGCCCTCCTCCTTCGAATAGAACACGAGCGTCAGGTCCACCGCGTCGAAGAGCGCGCGGTGGTGCTCGACGAGGTCGATCATCACGGCGAGCCCGCTCTTCATGTCCGCCGCGCCCGGGCCATAGAGCCTGTCGCCCTCGATGCGCGGCGGAGCGTCGTGGCTCGTCCGCACGACGTCGAGGTGACCCGCGAGCCCGACGTGCGGTCCGCCCGTGCCGCGGGACACGGGCACGACGATCGAGTTCGCGTACCGCCGGATGGGCGCCGCGAGGCGGACGCTCGCGAGGCGGCGCGCGACCGCGTCGCAGATCGTGGCCTCTTCGCCGATGAACGAAGGGATCTCGCAGAGCCAAAGCAGCGTGCGCGTGACGTCGTCCATCAGACCGCCACGGCAAAGTCGCGCAGCGCGGAGTTCAGCGACGTCTTGCGATCCGTGGAGGCCGTGCGCTCGCCGATGATGAGCGCGCACGGCACGCCGTACTCCCCCGCGGGAAACTTCTTCGGTCGAATCCCCGGGATGACCACGCTGCGCGCCGGGACGCGACCCCGGAGCTCCACGGGCTCCGAACCGCGCACGTCGAGGATCGAGGTCGACGACGTGAGGACGACCCCGGCGCCGATCACCGCCTCTCGCTCGACGCGCACGCCCTCCACGATCACCGCGCGCGACCCCACGAAGCAGCCGTCCTCCACGATGACCGGCGTCGCGCTCGGCGGCTCGAGGACGCCGCCCAGCCCTACCCCGCCGGAGAGGTGACAGTCCTTGCCGACCTGGGCGCAGCTGCCGACCGTCGCCCAGGTGTCGACCATCGTCCCGCTGCCGACGCGCGCCCCGATGTTCACGTACCCGGGCATCACGATGGCGCCGCGCTCGACGAACGCGCCGTACCTCACCGTGCCCGGTGGAACGACGCGCACGCCCGCGGCCGAGAGGCTCTCCGCGCTCTTGATGGGGATCTTGTCGAAGAAGCCGAGCGGCCCCGCCTGGAGAGGCGCAAGCTTGGTGATCGCGAAGTAGAGGAGGATCGCCTCCTTCACCCACGCGTGCGTGATCCACTCGCCGTCCGGGCCGGGCTCGGCGACTCGCAGCTCGCCAGCGTCGAGCAGGCGGATGGCCTCGAGCACGGAAGACTGCACCGCCTCGGAGGCGAGCTGGTCTCGGTTCGCGTAGGCTTCGCGGATCGTGTCTTTCATCTCCATGGCTCCGCTCCGGCTACACCAGGCGCTCCGCGCCGTCACGATCGCGGGTGTCGGCGCGGTCGCGTGCGGCTGCGATGATGGCGCGGGCAGCGGCGGCGCGTCCGCCGCGACGTCGACCTCGCACGCTTCGACCGCCGTCACCTCGACCGGCGCGGGGAGCGGAGAGTGCACGTCCGCGACCGCCGACGGCGTGTGTGAGATCTCGAAGGGGGAGCGGTGCGGGGTGTGCGCAGACTGCGTGCCCGGCTCGATCGACTGCGGCGGGGGCTGCGTCGCGGACGCGACGTGCGCGAACGACGAGCCGTGCTCCTGCGCGGACTGCTTCGCCGACCCGAACTGCGGCGGTGCCGCCTGCAAGAACGACGGCTGGTGCGACTACTTCTTCGAGGGCTGCGCGTGCCTCGACTGCGCTGGGGATCCGCTCTGCGCGAAGTGACGATCAGGCTGGCGCCGCGCTCCCCTTCTTCGGTCGCTTTCGCGGCGCGGCCACCGTCTCGAGCAGAGCGTCCGTCACGCGCTTGATGTCCTCCGCGAGGGCGGCGGTCGGCGCCCGAACGATCTCGAACGGGCCGTGCTCGCTCGCCATCTCCACGGCGTGAGCGCCGCCGCGATCGAAGCACCCGACGCCGTTCACCTCCGCCGTGGGGATCGCAGCGCCGAGCCGCCCCGACGGGCGCATGTCGACCGCGCCGTACCGGCTCAGCCACGGCCCGACGACGACGCGATCGTCCCCGAACCAGGCGAGCGCGAGGCTCTCGGACGCGTAGCGCCGAGCGAAGCCCGCGATCTGGAAGAACGCGAACGCGTTCACGAGCAGCACCGCCGCGACCGCGCCCGTGCCGATCAACGCGCCGACCGGCGCTCCCGCGGCCGCTTGGATCGCGATGGATCCAGCGAGCGCGACCGCGACCGCGAGGCTCACGATGGAGGTCGTGCGGTAGGCGGCCGCGTACCGCGCCGGGCCCGGGTTCGCGAAGTCGCGCAGGACGATCACCTCGCCTTCGCGGCTCCACGCGAGCCGCGCGGCCCCCGTGTCCATGGTCAGCGCGCGCGCGGGGGCGCGCTGCGCGGGGGGATCCACTGGCTCACCGCGCGCCCACGACGCCACGGCGCGCTCGAGCGGGGCGAGCGCGGCGCGCGCCTCGTCCTCCGTGGCGGCGACCGCGAACGCGAGCACGAGCCGACGCGCCTCGCCGCCCGCGTCGAGCTCGGCGACGAGCTCCGCCCAGTGCTTCGCGGGCCGCGGCTCTTCGGCTTTCGCGGGGCCGACGCGTTTGGCCTTCGGCCGATACCAATCGAACGCCCCCGCGCTCGTCTCGACGTTCACGATGTTCGCGGACACCGTCACGGGGTCGCCCCGGAGCGGCACCGTCGTCAGCGCGACGGCCCCCGCGTCGCCGGCCCGCGCGATGAACACCAGGGACGGCGGCCATGGACCGAATTGCGCGCCGCCCGCGAGATCGTCGAGCGTCTCGCGCGGACCCGTGTGCGGCTCGAGCGCCTTCAGGACGACCTCGTCCGGCGCCTCGGCGATCGCGGCGTGCGCCGCGTCGGGCGAGGACGCTCCATCCGCGAGCCGCACCTCGGCCGAGCGCCCGAGCGCTGCGGCGATCTCTCTGGTGTCGGACGCGCTCATGGTCAATTCGCTGCTGGCGCGGCCGGATCCGCCGGAGACGCCGGCGGCTCGATGTACGTGACGCCCGCCCCCGCGACCTTCTTCGCGAGCGAGATGCGCCCTTCGTTCACGGTGAAGCCGCCGGAGAAGGGCGTGTCCTTCATGAAGAACGGTGTGTCGAGGTCCACGAAGCGGAACCCGCCGAGCCCGTACGCGAAGTTCGCCGAGAAGTTCATCGACACGATGGACTCCACCATGCCCCCGATCATCAGGTCGAGCCCGGCCGCGCGCGCGATGGTCACCATCTCCCACGCGCGGATGACGCCGGACTTCATGACCTTGATGTTCACGGCCGTCGCCGCCCGACGCTTCACGAGCTCGAGGACGTCCGCCGGAGTCTGGGCGGACTCGTCGGCGCAGATGATCGTGTCGGCCTCGCGCACGAGCCTCGCCATCCCGTCGAGGTCGCCCGCCTTGCAGGGCTGCTCGAAGAGCGTGACGTGCACTCCGTGCGAGCGCAGCTTCGCGAGGAGATCGAGCGCGACCTCCGCCTCGTACGCCGCGTTCCCGTCGAGGAGGATTTGGGCCTGCGGCGCGGCCTCGACTGCGGCGCGCACGCGCTCCACGTCGTCATCCACGGAGACGGCGCCGACCTTGATCTTGAAGCTCTTGATGCCCCGATCGCGGATCGCCTCCGCGCTCTGCTTCGCGTGCACCACGTTGCCCGTCGTGATCGTCATGTCCGTGTCGAGCTCGCAGCCTTCGCCACCGAACAACGCCCAGAGCGGGATGCCGAGGTACGTGGTGTAGGCGTCCAGGAGCGCTTGCTCGAGGGCACACCGCGCCGCGATGGGCCACGCCTGCTCCGCCTCGACCTTCTTCGAGATCGCCCGGAACTGCGCGACGTTCGCGCCGAGGACGAGGGGAACGATCTTGTTGAACGCCGCGAGCACGGCCTCCTGGGACTCACCGTTGATCGCTTGGAACGGCGCCGCCTCTCCCCAGCCGACCGTCCCGTCGGTGAGCTTCACCTGCACGAACGCGTTGCGCGCGGACTCCTGCTTGCCCGCCGCGGTTCCGAAGGTCTCGGTGAGGAGGAGCTCCTTGGGGGTGCACTCGATGGCGGAGACTCGGGGGGGGGCTTTCACGATGGTCATGCGGGCTCCTGTCGTCGGAGGATCTTGTCGCCGAAGAGCGACGCGAGCTTGTACGCGTCGCCTGGCCAGCGCGCGGAGAGGTAGTGGCCGTCGTCCACGACGAAGGCCGCGGAGTCGTCGTCGATCGAGCCCTTCTTGGTGAGGTGGATCGGGCCGCGAACGAACTGCTCGGGGTGCGCGAGCACGGAGCGGACCTCGTCTTCCACGTACTCGGGGTACGTGCGGTAGTACTCGCCGAGCTTCCAGCGCGTCAGCCAGTACGCCGTCTTCTCCATGTACTTCGGGAGGCACGTCGTCCGCCGATCGAACAGAACGCTCCTCCCCGTGATCGGATCCGCCGTGCGAGCGAGGACGATCGTGCCGTGACAGATCGCGGCCACGGGCCGCCTCAGCGCCCAGAACGCGAGCGTCTTCTGGCGCAGCACCTCACCCTCGAGGTACTGCCGCATCCCCTTCGCGTGACCGCCCGCAAGGTACAAGCCGTCGAAGCTCGTCGGGTCGACGTCGGACCATGCGATGGGGCTCTTGAACGCGGGGACCGTGGTGAGCTCTCGGTAGAACGCCTTCGCCTCGCGCTCCGCGCCGAGCTGCCCGAAGAGGACACCCGTGAGGAGGAGCGGATCACCTTGAGGCGTCGCGCCGCGCTCCGTCGCGAACACGACGTCGATGCCACGGCGCGTGAGCAAGCGCCACGGGACCGCGACCTCCGTCACGTCGAAATCGCGATCGGGCAGCGGCATGAGGATCCGTGTCACTCGTCCTTCCCTCCCGCGCCGACGAACTGGTCGTCCTTCGAATGGAACAGGAGGTTCAGCGACGTGAGCGATCCGTAGCAACCCGTCACGTACCCCGTGAGGATCACCTTGTCCTCCTCGGAGAGACCGCCGTGCGCGTTCACCTTCGCTTCGAGGAGCCGGAGGCGATCCCGGACCATCACGATCTTCTTGAAGAACACATCGAGCGGGATGTGCTTCTCCTGCGTCCCTTCGCGGCCCGGCTTCAGCACCAGCTCGCCGCCCTGCCACTTGGGCGCGAGCTCCGCGCGGCCTACGCCGAGCTCCTCCTGAAGGACCTCTCGGAGCACGCGGCGAAAGTCTTCGATGTCCATGTCGATGTCGATCTCCTTCGGAAGAGCGTCGGTCGTGCCGGGCTGAGACGTGGGCCGCGCGGCCGCGCGCGGCAGGCTCCCCGACGTGGCTGCGTAACGTCGAGGTTCGCCGTGCGCGCGCGTCCGCGGCGGCGGCGCGAGGGCGCCCTTCGGCCGGTAGCGAGAGCACGTCATCCCCTCGCGGACGGGGGGCGCGATCATTTGGAGCGCGCACGCACCGACGCGGCCGAGCCGCTCGTCCATCCTCGCTCCCATGAACGCGGCACAGGTACCACAGAGCTTGTCGGCCGAATCCATAGGCGCGCTGAAGGCGCTCCTTCCCTCTGGCGCGGCTCTCGATCCTGCCGCGGCTCCGCCCGCGGAGACGCGCCGCGCGGGAGGCTAATACAGCGGCGGGCAATCTCGAACGCCTATGTTAGGAAACGGGGGTGCTCCGAAGGTCCATCCCCCTCTCGTGCGCCCTCGCCGTCGCGCTGCTCGGTTGCAGCGAGCCGCCGCGCGGACCCGCGGTGCCCGCGGGATCATCCGCCCCGGCGCCCACGACGTCGGCGTCGGCCGCCGCTCCGCCGCGCGGGCCGCTCGGCGTGGCGACGTTCGTCGAGGACGACTACGCGCGCGCGGAGGCGCAGGCGAAGGCCGAAGGCAAGCTCCTCTTCGTCGACGTTTGGGCCCCTTGGTGCCACACCTGCCTCGCGATGAAGCACGGCGTGTTCGACGCCCCCGCGCTGGGCGCGCACGCCGCCTCGTTCGTGTTCGCATCGCTCGACGGTGACCGCGAGGAGAACGCGGCGTTCGTGGCCGCTCACCCGCTCCGCGTGTGGCCCACCTTCTTCGTCGTGGATCCGACGAGCCGCGGGATCGTCGCGCTCTACGGAGGGTCTCTTTCGCTCGACGAGCTCGAGCGGTTCCTCGACGACGCGTGGGTCGCCCACGCCGGCGTGGGCGGCCCGTTCGCGGACGAGGCGAAGGCGATCGCCGAAGCCCACGAGGCCTTCGCCGGCAAGAAGTACGAACGCGCCGCGGAGCTCTACACCACGGCTTCCGCCAGCGAGTGGCCGCGAAGGACCGAGGCCCTCCTCGGGGCGATGTACTCGATGCAATCGGCGAAAGCCTTCGCGCGCTGCGGCTCGTTCGGTGTCCAGCACCTCGGGGACGTGCGGGGCGCGAGCTCGCAGGCGGACTTCATCGCGATCCTCCGAGGCTGCGCGGAGAAGGCCACGGACATCGACGCGCGCAAGTCGATCCTCTCGACCACGCTCGAGCGCCTCCGCGCGCTCGCGGCGCACTTTCCGGAGGGCGCGAGCGTCGACGATCAGGCCGATCTGCTGGACATGCTGGCGGACGCGGAGCACGACGCGGGGGACGACGCGGCCGCGCGGCGCACGCACGAGGCGCGCCTCGCGCTGCTCGAGGGCGCCGCGAAATCAGCGGGCTCCTCGGAGGCCGCCCGCGTGTTCGACTACGCCCGGATGGGATCGCTCCTCGCGCTCGATCGCGGGGCGGAGGCCGAGACGCTCTTCCTCGGCCGGGTGAAGGAGTTCCCCGATTCGTACGAGGCGTGGGCGAGGCTCGCGTCCACGCAGCACACGCTCGGCAAGGACAAGCCGGCGCTCGGGTCGATCGATCGCGCCATCGAGCTCTCGTACGGCCCGAGGAAGCTCCGCTACATGGTCCTCAAGGCGGAGATCCAAACGGCGCTCGGAGATCTGTCGGGCGCTCGCGCCACGGTCGAGGCCGAGATCGCGGCGCACGCGGGGCTACCCGCCGGCCAGTTCGATCAAGCCAAGCTCGACGACGCGAAGGCGAGGCTCCAGCACGCGATCGAGGCCGAGCGCATGGCCGCGGGGCCCCCGAAGCCGAAGCCGTGAGGCGGCGGGGCGCGTTGAGCCTCGCGCTCCTCGGGGCGCTTTTCGCGCTCGGTTGCGGGGCGCGGGCCGCGGGGACGGAGGCCGTGGAGGTGGACGTGGACGTGTCGCGCGCCGACGAGGCGCCCGACGGCTCCAAGGCGGTGCGCGTCGTTCGGATGATTCGAAAGGAACCGCTCGCGGAGCTCCTCCGCGAGCAGGTCACCGCCGCCGCCGCGTCCGGAGAGCGGATCCTCGTGATGACGAACGCCCAGTACTGCCGGGCCTGCGGCCGGTTCCTCCACGCGCTCGAGGATCCGCGCGTCCGCGCCGCGCTCACGGGGGTCGTGGTCGTGCGCGTGGACGTCGCGCGCTACCCCGGCGACATCGTCCCGCTCGGTCTCGACAGCTACGTGATGCCCGGGCTCTTCCTGCTCGACGAGGGCGGCCACGCGCGCGACGGGATCTCGGGCGCGGAGTGGACCGACGACACCGCAGCGAACATCGCGCCCGTGATCGAGGCGTTCGTGAACGAGCGCTACCGCGAGCGCAAGGCACCCCTGCCGCCGCGCGCGCGCCACGCGGACGAGCGCTGAGCGGCGTCCGCGACGGAACGCGGGCAGCGCTGTCGAGCACGGAACGGGATCGGCTTGGGGCGCGCGTCCGCTCTCAGCGAAGCTGGAGCAGGCGAGCGAGCGTGAGCCCCGCGACGCGCATCATCTCGCCGAGCACCTTCGTCGTACGCATCGTGTCCCCGAAGCCGTCGCTCACGAGCACGAGCACGGGGCGCGTCGCGACGGTCGCCACGTTGACGGACACCTCCGCGCCCGCGCTGCCCATGACGGCAAGGAGCCCTTGATGGCCGGGGGTGTTGGGGACCGGGCCGAGGTAGAAGCCCGCGGCGGTCGCGGTCGCGAGGATGTTCGGAACCGCCGAGGGGATCCGCACGCCCTTGAGCGCGTTGACGTCGCCGAAGGCGTCATTGCAGGCCCAGCCGTGGAACCCGTCCTTCTTCACGACGAACACGCCCACGCGCTCCGCGACGACCCCGGCGACCTCGAGCAGCGTCGCGATGAGCTCGTCTCGGTCGAGCGCGCCGCTCAGCGCGTCGAGCGCCTCGGACAGGCCGTCTTCGGGCGATCGCTCGATGAACCGGGTGTTGCTGTCGGGCGCGCGCGTGAAGTCCTCCGCCTGCCACCCTGGCGTCGAGTGCTCGTCGGTGCGCTCGTCCCACTCGCGCGGAGGGGCGACCGTCGGGTCCGAGTCCGCTGTGCGCTCGGCCATGGGAGGCTCCTCGACCCCGCCGGGCTCCTCTTCGAACGGGGCTGGCTCGGGCGCGACGCGGATCGTCGCGAACGGCGCGACGCCCGCGAGCGTGTCCTCCGGCGCGGGGAGCGAGGGCGGATCCGTCTCGGACAACGACGTCGCGATCCCGCGCGCGAACGCATCCGATGCCGGGCCCCACTCGAGCACCGCGTGCGCCGAGACCGGGCCGAGCGCCATCGTCGGCAGGCGCGGTGGAGCGAGCTCCGTGCTCGGGACCAGGCTCTGCGGCGCGATCGCCGAGAGCGCGGGATCCCGCGCCGGCGAGGGCCGCGGCTCCTCGTTGGGAGGCGGCTCCGCCGGGAGCTCGCTCGCTCGGCGGGACGACGGCGGCGTCGACGGAAAAGAGACCGCCGGGCCTGGCGACGCGAGGCCGTCCCCGAGCAGCCGCGGCGCGTGGCGGACGCTCGCGGGCGCGTCGCTCCCCTTCGTGGGCAGGTGCGACGCGCGCTCTCGACTGCCGTTCGCGCGGTTCTCGAGCGCGAGGGTCGACGCGTCCAGATCTGCGTCCCAGTCGACCGACGCGGGAATGGTCTCGGCGGGATCCGGTTGGGATCCCGATCGGACGTGGGCCGCGCCGAACGAGAACTGCGCCGGCGTCGGGTTTCGGCGGCTCGATCGCGGCTCCTTTTGGACCGCGGGGATCGCGCCTGGAGAGCTGCGCGCGCTGGGTGGACCGCCCACGCGGCGAACGAGGGGGATCGGGACCTCTTCCATCGGCGGCGGCGGGATGCTCGAGCGAGGTGCGCCGTGCGGGAACGCGGGCGTGCGCCGCCGGACGCGCACGGGCGCGGCGCCCGCGTCGCCGAGCTCGAGGCGACGGATCTCCGCCTCGATCGCGCTCATGGTGGCCCGGACGACGCGCACGTCCAAGCCGAGGTGGAACGCGAACTCCGCCTGGACGTGCGGATCCTGAGCGTCGATCGCGGCGACCTCCGCCGTGTTCGCGAACGCGTCGAACCGGATCGGGATCGCGCCGAGCCTCCTGCACATGGACGGAGGCACCCGGAGCGTGAGCTCCTCTGCGGCGGTGACGTGCTCGAGCGCGAAGCCCTGCGCTCGCGAGAGATCCTCCTCGAGGACGCGCTCGGTGAGGACGCCGCGATCCACGAGCGCGCGCGCGATGGCGACTCCGCGCACGACGGACACGAAGAGCGCCGCCTCGAGCTCGGGGCGGGGTACCCCGAGCGCGAGCAGGCGCCGCGAGAGTTCGGCCGTCACGGCGCCGAACGTTATCACCCAACGGGGCGATCGTCCCGGGTCAGCGCTTCGGCTTCTTGAACTGGAACACGACCTCGCTCTGCCGAACGAGGCCGAGGTCCGTGCGCGCGATCCCCTCGACCGCCTTGGGATCTTCCCTGAGGCGATCCGCGTGACCTCGCAGCTCCTCGATTTCCCGCTCGAGCTTCTTGTTCTCCTCGAGCACGCCGTCGTACTCGCGCTGCAGGCCGCGCAGACGTGGCAGCCCTTCCGCGGAGAAAATCATGACCGGCGCGGCGATGATCGCGAGCAAGAGCAGCGCGATCGGCAGCACCCGCTCGATCCAGAGGGAAAACCGGCTCGGCGGACCCATGTCACGCACTTGAACGAATCTCGACGCGAGGGCCAACTTCTCGGCGGGTGCTACTTGCGCTTCTTCACGTCGAGGGCGGCGCCGCGGAGCCGGGACGCGAGCTCGCGCAGCTGGTCCTCCCTCATGATGGCGACGTTCGACGCGGCCTCGGCGATCTTGGCGGCGGGGAGCGCGATCGGGACGAGCGATTCGAAGGGCGAGAGCTCGCCGCGCCACATGCGCTGCGCACGCTCGAACCCCTCCGCGATGCCGCGATCGCCCACGTTCTTCGCGAGGAACGCGGCGAGGGGCGAGCTCGGCGTGTCGAAGCTCGACGCGCTCGCGCGGCCGGACACGAGCAGCCGGAGCAGCGTGGGCTCCACTGGGGCGACCTTCGTCACGGTCGGGAGGAACCGCTCGAGCCTGGCGTACGGGAGCTTCCCGCCGATGGGGAGCGCGCCCATGACGTACTCGATGGGCACGTCGCCGCCCGTCTCGAGGACGATGGCCTCGAGGACTCCGCTCGAGAACAGCTTCGCCCGCAGGTAGGCGACCGCCGTCTTGATGTTCGCGTCCGCGCGCGCGACGCGCGTCGCGTGCACGGCCTTGTGCGGCTCGCGCCCCCACGTGTGGAACACGCGGTCCGCCGAGAGCGTCGAGAGGAACCCCTCCATCTTCTGGAGCGCGGCCCGGTACTCCCCGACGCGCGTCACGCCCGGCCTGTCGAGCGTCGGGTTCGTCTCCGGGAGCAAGCGCCAGGTGTTGTCGAGGAACCGCGCCGCGTCCTCCTCCGCGAAATTCGCGACGTCCTTGTTCGCGAGCTGCACCGCGCGCTCGGTGATGGCGGCGACCACGGGCTTGTCGAAGCCGAGCTTGCCGATGCGGTGCGCGAGGACATCGCCGACGTCCTCGCGGAAGGGGATGGTCGCCTCGATGCACGCGAGCACGCCCACGCGCTCCTCGGCGGTGAGCCCGCGACCGAGATCGCTCGCGAAGACGAGCGCGCTCGAGAGCTCGTTCAGCCCGGTGTACGGTGTGAGCTCCTGGCCGGGTTCGACCGCGAACACGGCGAGTGCCTCGCGCCCGATGTCGGTCGACGCGGCGTCCCTCCGGACGCGATGTCGCGTGTCCCGCACGTCGAAGTACTGGTCGAGGATCGCCGCGACGCGCGCGTCGCGCTGCGCGTCGACGTGGACGTACACGAGATCGTGATAGAGCGCCGCGAGCGTCTGGATGGGATCGCACTGGTCCACCAAGCCGAGGACGTGGTCGTGCGTGTGGAACTCCCGGCGCGGGTCGAGGAGCGCGCGGTGGAGCTCGCAGCCGGCCCGCTCGATCGCGGCGTCGGAGAGCGCCTCGCAGCGCGTCGCGCGATCCGGCCGACGCTCGGCGATCGCGACGAGCGACTTCTTGAGCGTCGCGAGCAGGACATGGAGCGTCGAGAAGGGGCGCCCCATCGAGTCGACGCCCGCGTCCGCATCCCGGAGCGAGGTGGGAACGTCATCGGGGACGCGGGACGCACGAGCCATGGTCCCACGAGGATACAAGGCCCCGCGACGGTGCACCCAATTCCTGCGCGTCGAAGGCGGCCTTGCGCGATCCCTGTCGCGTCACCGAACGGCGGCAGTCGCCCATGAGACGGTCGCCGCGGCGCTCCTGTCGCGCGTCCGCGCCGGCAGGGGCGCTAGACGGTCGCCGCGGCGGCGCGGATCGCGTCACCGCAGTCGGAGGTGATCATCTCGTGGTGGGAGACCACGACGCGCCGGAGGCCGGGCGTGTCCGCGAGGACGGCGAGCCCGGCCTTGAACGCCGCCTTGTCCTTCACGAGGAACAGCTTGCCGATGCGGCTGACGCGCGGCCCCCCGGTCGACTTCGTGAGGCTCTTCAGCACGAAGCCCTGGAAGCCGGGCACGTGGGGCATGTTGAAGATCGCGTCGTTGAACACGAGGGTCACGCCGTCCTTCGAGCGCACCGTCATGACCCCCTCGCCCTCGCGCGTGCCGTCGAGGTGGGCGAACGCCACCTCTCTGTCGGGACCGGCCTCCCGGGCGAGGTCGTCATACGATCCGTCGACCGGGACGACGTCCGACACTTTCTTCGTGGCGCCGGCCGGCGCGAACACCTTCGCCTTCGGGTACCGCGCCTTGAACCGCGGAGCGTCGAGCCGGTGATAGCCGTTCGGGACGATGATCTCGGCGACGTCACCGAGCGCGTCGAGCTCCTTCATGCTCGCGTCGTCGAGCGCGATCGCGTTGTGGACGACGAGCCCTCCCCCGCTCCGCCGCGCCACCGTCATGACGCGCTTGAGCGGCATCCCCGGGAGGTCGCCTTCGACGCGCCAGAGGTTCTCCGCGAGCTTCTCGATCGGTCCGTGCCCGCCGACCTTCCACTCCGTGTTCGCCGCAGCGTCCGCCATATCGTCCTCGCCTACTCCCCCGCCACCGCCTCGGTCACCGCCCGCGTCGATCCG
The DNA here is from genome assembly GCA_046351395.1 of Polyangiaceae bacterium. Lineage (GTDB taxonomy): Bacteria > Myxococcota_A > Polyangia > Polyangiales > Polyangiaceae > CAYYKK01. The sequence goes on along the minus strand of JAXLYP010000016.1, from coordinate 62,640 downwards.
TCACGCATTTTGGCGCGCTCGGCGCCGCGCAGGACGAAGGACAGGACCACGTAGTTCATCACGTTCGCGCGCGAGAACACTTCCATCGCGCCCGTGCCCCAGAGCGCCGTCCTCACGAACTTGCCGGTCTCGCGGATCACGTGGCGGAGGACGCGGTACGTCGGCAGGGAGTTCTTCGTGACGTCCTCCTCGACGAGCACGTCGAACCCCGTGGCCTCGGCGAGCGCGCGGTACTTCGCGACGGTGTGCGTGAGGTCGAGCTTTCCGCCGAGCCGCTCGCTGTACCCTTGGAAGAACATCGCCTGGAGCGGGAGGAGGTACTTCCCGCGCTCGGACGGGACGATGTCGCAGAGCGCGAGCCGGCCACCCGGCTTGAGCACGCGGCGGACCTCGGAGAAGAACTTCGCGCGGCTCGGAAAGTGGAAGGCGCACTCGACCGCGAGGACGACGTCGAACGAGGCGTCCGGGAAGGGCATCGCGCACGCGTCGCCCTCGACGAACTCGATCCGGTTTCGGCCGCGAGGCTTCACCTGTTCCCGCGCGCGCTCGAGCTGCCTCGGATCGATGTTGAGCCCGACCAGATCCACGTCGTCCAGCTTCTCGTCGATGGTCGCGATCGTCCCGCCGAAGCCGCAGCCCACGTCGAGGATCCGCTGACCGCTCGCCGCGCCGCCCGCCTGCCACACGCGCTGGCTCATGCGGTCCGCGGCGAGCGCGAAGTTCTCCATCGTCCCGTCCGCGGGGTGCGCGTCGTCCCAGTATCCCCAGTGCACGTGGCGCCCGAACGCGGTCGCGATGTCGCGCTTACCGTTGGCGATCTCGCCGAGGAGAATGTCGAAGTACGGCAGGGAGACGCGAGGCTTCATCCGAGCCTCTTACACGCGCGTCCCGCCGCAAGCTACGAGTAAACCCTGCTTCGAGGGCGGACGGGCTCAGTACGCCGCTGCCTTGCCACCCCCGCGCGTCGTGTCGGCGACGGCGCGGTAGCCGTGCGTCTCGGGGTCGACCTCGATGCAGTTCGCGTTTCCGATCCGCTCCCGGCGATCGACCTTGTGCCCCTTCTTGACGAGCGCGGCCTCCACGTCCGCGGGCATCCCACCCTCGGTGGAGATGAGATCGGGCAGCCACTGGTGGTGAGCGCGGAACATGGGGACCACCTCGTCGAGCGGCTTGCCGTAGTCCACGAGGCCCCGGACGATCTGCGCGACCGTGGTGGAGATCGTCGGGCCGCCGGGCGACCCCACGACGGCGCGAACGTCGCCGCCTTCGAGCAGGATCGTCGGCGTCATGCTCGAGAGCATGCGCTTTCCGGGCTCGATCCGGTTGCTCTCCCCTTGGACGAGGTGGAACTGGTTCTCCGCGCCCGGCTTCGCGGCGAAGTCATCCATCTCGTTGTTGAGGAAGATGCCCGTCCCCGGGATCACGAACTTCGAGCCGAACGCGCCGTTCAGGGTGTACGTGTTCGAGACCGCGTTGCCCGCGTCGTCGACGACGGAGAAGTGCGTCGTCTGCTCGGACTCGTGCGGCGCCTCGACTCCGGGCTTGACGTCCTTCGACGGCGTCGCCTTCGCGGGGTCGATATCGCTCATGCGCTTCGCGATGTACGCCGGGTCGAGCAGCTTCTCGACGGGCACGTTCACGAAGGCGGGATCCGCGATGAGCTCGTTGCGATCGGCGTACGACCGCCGCATCGCCTCGGCGAAGAGGTGGATCTCGTCCGCGCTCCGCCAGGGCTGCTGATCCAGGTGGAGATCGGCGCTGCCCACGAGGAGCTGCTCGAGGACGATCCCCCCGCCGCTCGGCGGGGGCATGGTGACGATCTTCGCGCCGCGGTACTGGAACGTGATGGGCGCGCGCTCGATGGCCTTGTAGCTCGCGAGATCCGCTTCCTCCCAGATCCCGCCCGCTTTCTTCACGCCCTGCACCATCAGCTTCGCGAGCTCGCCGGTGTAAAACGCCTTCTCTCCGTTCTTCGCGATCGCGCGGAGGAACACGGCGAGCTGGGGCTGAACGAGCTTGTCGCCCGCGGCGAGCGGCTTGCCGTCCTTCGAGAGGATCGTCGCCCCCTGGTGCCCGTCCGCGCCGAGCTTCTCGTCCTGCATTTTCGGCACGTTCTGCGCGATGTCCTTCGCGGCCTGGGCGTCGATCACGAAGCCCTCCTCCGCGAGCGTGATGGCCGGCGCGACGAGATCCTTCCACGCGATCGTGCCGAACTTCGCGTGGGCGAGCGCGAGCCCCGCGACCGTGCCCGGGATGCCGCCGGACTTCGCGCCAAGCGTGGCCTCGCTGGACACGTTCCCCTTCTTGTCGAGGTACATGTCGCGTGTCGCCTTGCCGGGCGCGACCTCGCGGTAGTCGATCGCGACGTCGCGACCGTCCCTCATGTGGACGACCATGAACCCGCCCCCGCCGATGTTGCCCGCGATCGGGTGCGTGACGGCGAGCGCGAACGCGACGGCGATCGCCGCGTCCACGGCGTTGCCGCCCTTCTTCAGGACAGCGAGCCCGATGTCCGTCGCGTTGGCCTCTTGGCTCGCGACGGCGCCGTGCGTCCCGAGCGCGACGCGCGGCGCTTCGTCCTTTCCCTTCGGCAAGCTGCGGGTGATCGGGGGCGCCGCGGACGGCGCCGAGGATGCGCTCGCCGAGGCGACCTGCGCGCTCTCGCTCGCGCTCGCGGCGGGGACGGCCGGGCGGTGGTCCCCGTCACCGCCGCACGAGGTGGACAGGAGGAGGGCAAGGACGAAGGAGGCGCGCCGCTTCACGCGGACAGCGTTCGCCGAGCTTCGCTCACGCGGCAAGTCCGGCGAGCAGCTCGTCACCCGTGAGCTTGTCGGCGGACTTCCCACCGAAGTACTGCATGAGCCCGACGCGCTCGTACGCCGGCATGATCCTCGGTGAGAGCAGGCCGATCTCGCGCAGGTTCGGCACGAGCCGCGTGAACATCACCTTCCTGTACTCGTTCATCCCGGGCGATCGATCGAGGAACGTGCGCCACTGCGCGCGCGAGATCTTGTGCTCGAACCACTCCTCGTAAACCTCGTAGGCCATGAACCGGTTGCGCATGAGGAGCGCGACCTCGAAGGACCAGTCCTCGCGCTCTTCGCGCTCGCGCTCGGACAATTGCTTCGTGATGTGCTCCCGCAGCGCGACCACGCCGTAGTGGACGTGGCGGGCCTCATCGAGGATCACGCGCTTCAGGAGCTCCTGGAGGAGCGGCTCCTTCGTCTGCTTGAGGAGGGTGCCGAACGCGCCGAGCGCGAGGCCCTCGACCATGATCTGCATGCCGAGGAACTTCATGTCCCACCGGCCGTCCGTCATGAGGGAGTCGATGATGACGAACAGGTTGTCGTTCACCTGATAGAGGCGCTCGAGCTTCTCGCTCGTGTACCGGCTGAACACCTCCACGTGGCGGCCCTCGTCCATCACCTGCGTCGCCCCGTAGAGCTTCCCGTCGAAGAACTGCACCGCCTCGGTCACCTGCGCGGCCGCGAAGAGCGCGCCCTGCTCGCCGTGGAGGAACTGGGACAGCATCCAGGCGACGAACGAGTACCGGGTCGCGAGCTTCTCGCGCTCGGTGAGCTTCACGCCCATCTCCTCCAGGATGGAAAAATCGACCCACTTCTCGGGCAAGAGGGGCACCTCGGGGTTCATGGGATCCACCGAGACGTGCCAGGGCAGATCCCGGTCGGAGTCCCACTGCCCGGCCTTCGCGCGCCGATAGAGCTCGGCCATCTCGGGCTGGTCGTGCGGATACGTCCAGTCGAAGTGCGCCTCGTGGTGGGCGGGCATCTTCGTCGGCCTCCCCTGCTTGCCGCGCTTCAAGAACAACCCCCGAACGCTCGAGGGCCCGAGCGCCGCGGCGACGCGCGGATCGCGCATCTCGGTGAGGATCTCCGCGGCCTCGACCCACGCGTCGACTTGCCCGCGGACCTTCACGGGCAGCTTGGACATGACCTTATCACTGAGCATGGGATCTTCTCCTCGCGTCGGGGCTTCGTTTGGATCGAGTGGAGCGGCGCGCCTTCGCGGGCTTCGCGTCGGCGCCGAGAGATTCGAAGAACGCCTCCACGCGCGCGGTGTGGAGGCGGTGGAGCAGGTCGCCGACGAGCGGCAGAACGCGCTCGAAGATGCGCGCGAGCTCCCCGGGATCGAGGTGCTGCACGCGCGAGAGCACGAGCTCCCGCTCGCGCTCGAACAGTCGCTGCATCGCCTCCTCGTAGAGGAGCAGATCGGCGCCGACGAAACCGAGCTCGCGCGTGAGGCCCGCGGTGCGGATCGCGCCGAGGATCTCGATCCGGAACGCGTCCCTCCGACGGATGGCGAGCGCGCCCTTTCGCCGGTGGACCTCGATCAACCCGAGCTCGCGGAGCTCGTCGAAGTCGGCGCGGTCGAGGCCGTGTTCACGGAGGAGCGGCTCGACGAGCAGCAGCTCCTCCGCGGCCGTGCTCTCGGGGGCTTGGAACCCCTGGGAGCGGAGCTGCGCCTTCACGTCGAGCAGGAGCTTGCGCTGCGACGGCTCGAACGCGGCCTCGTCCCCGTCGAGGACGGCCCGGATCGCTCGCAGCGGCAAGAACTTCTCGCGCTGGAGGCGGCGGATGAGCTCGATGCGCTCGACGTGCCCGCGATCGTAGAGCGCGGTGTTGCGCCCCGTCTTGTCGCCCTCGGGGAGGAGGCCGGCCTGGATGTAGAAATGGATGGTCTGCCGATCGAGCCCCGTCATCGCGGTGAGATCGCGCATGCGCAGCTTGGGCGACGCCTCGCCTCGCCCCGCGCCCTCCGCCCTCCCCGCGCCGTCCATCACTCGACCTCCACCGTGATGGGGCCGTCGAGCCGAGAGACGCAGCCGAGGATGTAGTTCTCGGCGGCCTCCTCGGGGGCGAGGCAGTTGGGTTCGTCCATCGTCACTTTGCCGTCGAGGAGCTTCACGCGGCACGCGCCGCACCCGCCGACGGTGCACGAGAACGGCAAGTCCACGCCCATCCGCTGGCCGGCCTCGAGGAGCGTCTCGTCCCCGGAGACGAACAGCGAGCGGCGCTTGCCCTTGATGACGACGGTTGCCTCGTGCTCCGTGCGGGCTCCGCCCTCCGCCTTGCGGAGCGTGACGAACCGCTCGATCCGGATCTTCGCAGGGGGCACGCCGCGGGCGAGGAGCGCCTTCTCCGCCGCGTTCATCATGGGCTCGGGGCCGCAGAGAAAATAGTGCGGGTCGCGCAGCCCCTCGCCGAACCGCGCGAGCTCCGCCTCGACGACGGCCTCCTCGAGCCGGCCCTCGGTCGCCCCGTCTCGACTGCCCCGCTGCTCGAGGACGTGCTTCACGATCAAGCGCTCCGGGTGCGCCGCGACGAGCTCCGCGAGCGCCTTGTCGAAGATGATCTCCTCCTCGCTCCGGTTCCCGAACACGAGGAACACGCGGCGAGCCTTGGGTCCGTCGCCCTCGAGGACGGTCCGCGTGATCGACATGAGCGGGGTGATCCCCGAGCCGCCACCGAGGAGCACGAGATCGCCCTCCCCGTCCGGGACGGTGAACGCTCCCGACGGCCCGAGCACCTCCACCACGTCCCCCGGCGCGGCCGTGGCGTGGATCGCGCTCGAGACCTTCCCGCCGTCGACGCGCTTGATCGTCACCGTCACGCGCGACGGATCGAGCGGCGAGCTCGACGCGGAGTACGCGCGCTTGTCGAAGCTCGTGGCTTGGGCGCGGGACTTGGGCGGCCACGTCAGCGTGAAGAACTGCCCCGCGAGGAACTCGATGGGCGCCCCGCTCGGATCGGCCAGCACGAGGCTGACCGCGTTCGGCGTCTCCCTCACGACGGCGTCGATGCGGAGCTTCCGCCCCGCGCGCGCGGGCTCCTCCCGCTTCTCCTTCCGCTCCTCGAAGGTGGGGCTCGAGTCCCCCTTCAGGCCCTTCACGAGCATCCCCAGATCGCGCTGCAGCTGCGGGAGCTTCTCCGCGAGCTTCTTCTTGAGCCCACCGAACATGCGCACGAGCGTAGGGGCCGGCTTGTAGTCTGTCAAGCAACACTTTACACTTTACGCATCCATGGCAGCGCGGATCACGGTGAAGGCAAAGCCTCGCGCTTCGAGGCGCGGGGTGGCGGTGAAGGACGGGGTCGTGATCGTCAGCGTCACGGCGCCGCCCGTCGACGGTCGCGCGAACGAGGAGATCGTCGAGGTGGTCGCCGATCACCTCGGCGTGCGGCGGGCGGACATCGCGTTCGTGAGCGGGGAGACCGCGAAGGTGAAGATCCTCGAGATCCGAAGCCTCGATCAGGTCACCGTGGACGGCCGCCTCGGCCTTCGGCCCGCGAGCGCGTAGAGTCTCGACGGACATGCACACGATCGTCGTAGGCTCGGGGTCGGCGGGCGCCGTGATCGCAGCGCGCCTCACGGAGTCGGGCGCGCACGAGATCACGCTGGTGGAGGCGGGGCCCGACTACCCGGACGCGCGCTCGCTGCCCGCCGATCTCGCGAACGGCAGGCAGAACTCGATGCGCCTCCACGACTGGGGGTACCGCATGAAGCCCACGGCCGAGCAGACCGTGCCGTTCGACCTGCCGCGCGGCAGGGTCGTGGGCGGCTCGAGCGCCGTGAACACGTGCATCGCGCTCCGGCCGCAGCGCTACGATCTCGACGAGTGGGCCGCGCTCGGGCTCTCCGAGTGGTCGTTCGACGCGTGCCTCCCCTACCTCTCGAAGCTCGAGACGGATCTCGACTTCGGCCGCGAGCCGCACCACGGAGACCGCGGTCCGCTGCCGATCCGGCGCCACCCCGAGCGCGAGTGGACGCCGTGGCAGTCTGCGTTCGTGGAGGTCTGCGAGCGCCTCGGCCACGCGCGCGTCGTGGATCACAACGCGCCCGATGCTCCGCTCGGCGTGGGCCCGCACGCGATGAACAAGGTCGACGGGCGGCGCATCAGCGTCGCGGAGGCGTACCTGACGCCCACGGCGCGGGCGCGCGTCGGCCTCCACATCCGGGCGCGCACGCTCGTGCGTCGCGCCCTCTTCGAGCGCGGTCGGTTCGCGGGCCTCGAGGTGGAGACGAGCGGCGAGGTCACGACGCTCCGGGCCGATCGCCTCGTGCTCTCCGCGGGCGCCATCGGCTCGCTCGGGATCCTTCTCCGCTCCGGCGTGGGCCCGCGCGACGAGCTCGCGCGCCTCGGGGTGGATTGCGTCGTGCACAGCCCGAGCGTCGGGCGAAGGCTCCTCGATCACCCCGGGGTCGCGATCCTCTTCACGCCGCGGATGGGGGTCTCGAAGGTGAGCGATCCCCTCATCCAGACGATGGTCCGGTACTCGTCCCGGAACGCGGACCACCCGGGCGACATGCAGACTCAGGCGGGCTCCAACCTCCCGCTCGCCGGGATCACGTTCCCGTGTGTGACGCTCATGAGCTGTGTGGGCAAGCCCAAGGGCTGGGGCACGATCCGGTTCCCGAGCGCGGATCCCGCCGCGAAGCCCATCGTGGAGGGACGCTTCTTGAACGACCCCGCGGATCGCGCGCGGTGCGAGGACGCGATCGAGGAGATGTGGAGGATCGCGCGCACACCGCCGCTCCGCGACATGGCCTTCCCGCTCTTCCCGCAACGCCGGACGTACGAGACGAAGGGCGGGATCCGAGCGCACCTGCCGTTCGCCACGGGCTCGGGGTACCACCCGTGCGGAACGGCCCCGATGAGCGCCGGGTCGATCGAGGACGGCGCGGTCGACGGTCGGGGCAAGCTGCGGGGCGTCGAGGGCGTGTGGGTCGCGGACGCGAGCATCATGCCCACGGTGCCGAGTTCGAACACCAACCTCACCGCGATCCTGATCGGCGAGCGCGCCGCCGAGTGGCTCGCCTGAGGTAGCGCTCGCGAGGTCGGCTCGAGAACCTCGGGCGGGCCCGCTCACCCGGTGACGGAGCGGGGCCCTCCGAGGCCGCGCGTCACGTCGACCGGGTGCATGACGAGCACGTGAACACCGACGCGCGCCCCGTCACTGCGCGATGTTCGACGTGCAATCGTTCGCGCACGAGTCCGTGTTGATCTTGTTCCCGTCGTCGCACTCCTCGTGCGCTGCTTGCACGACGCCGTCGCCGCAGCGTTCACCGAGCTTGCAAGTCGGCGCGCACTCGCCGTAGCCGCCGTCGTTCGTGCCGTCGTCGCACTGCTCGCCGAAGGCGCTCTGGACCACGCCGTCCCCGCAGGACCCACCGAACTTGCAGCCCGGCGCGCATCCGCCGTAGGGCGACAGGTTCACGCCGTCGTCGCACTCCTCGGTGGGGTCGACGAGGCCGTCGCCGCAGTGGGGGCCGAAGCCGCACGACATCGTGCAGTGCCCGTAAGTGCCGTCGTTCACGCCGTCGTCGCACGCCTCGTCGGGCGTCTTGATCCCGTCCCCGCACACGCTGTGGCAGCTCGAGACGCCGTTCACGAAGTTGCCGAGGGTGAGCGTGTAGCTCGACGCGACGGTGTGCCGCTCCGCTTGCCAGACGACGATCTCGTAGATCTGTCCGACGGTGAGGCCGTGCGATGCGGCGATGCTCGAGAGCGTGACGGTCTTCGTGGCGGCGCCGTGCACGCCGCCGAGATCGATCGCGAGCTTCTTGTTGATGAACACCCAGACGTCGTCGTCCCCGGTGAACGTGAAGACCTCGGTGCCGTTGTACTGGAACCAGTAGCGCACCTCGCTCGTGAAGTGGAAGTTGTGGCCGCTGTTCGCGTAGTTGCCGAACCCGAGGTTGTCGAGCGGGAAGAAGCTTCCGTTCGCGTACTGGAACGCGCCGCTCATCTGCTTCGTGAGCGTGAGGGACTGGAGGATCGTGAGGTTCGTCCCCGGGACGTCGCGGTACCACTGATCGAAGCTCGCCTTGCTCGACGTCGTCGCCGTGCCGTTCATCGAGGCGTGCACGGGCTTTTGGTCGGCGCCGAGCATCGTCGAGACGATCCCGAGCTCGGAGCCGAGGAACGTCTCGAAGTCGGGGTGCGGCGGCTTGAAGTCACGGAGCACGATCGGCAGGACGAGCTGCGTCGGGTTCGCGGTCTGATTGGTACATTCATACCCGGGTTCGATCGTACACGTGGAGGAGCAGCCGTCCCCGTTGTTCGTGTTGCCGTCCTCGCACTCCTCGCTCCCGTTCGGCAGCTTGATGCCGTCACCGCAGGTCGACGTGCACGCGCCGCCCGCGACCGCGCACGTGGGCTCGCTCACGCAGTTGGGAGAGCAGCCGTCGCCCATGTCGTGGTTGCCGTCGTCGCACTGCTCCGTCCCCTCCTTCACGCCGTCACCACAGACCGTCGCGGTGCAGGGCATGCCGGGCGTGTCGCACTTGAAGCCAGGCTCGAGCTTGCACGTGCTGGAGCAGCCATCCCCGCTCATCGGGTTGCCGTCGTCGCACGCCTCGTTGCCGACCCGGGTGCCGTCCCCGCACATCGCGGGGACGCAAGCCGCGCCGACGACGATGCAGCTCCATCCCAGCTCGACGTGGCAGCTCGCGTCGCAGCCGTCCCCGGGGACGTTGTTTTGATCGTCGCAGGTCTCGTTGCCGCTGATCTTCGCGTCGCCGCAGACCACGGTCGACACGCATGGCATGCCGGGGTTCGGGCAAGCGAAGTCCTGCTCGATCGCGTCGCACGTGCCGGTGCACCCGTCTCCGGAGTTGCCGTTGCCGTCGTCGCACTTCTCGCCGGGATCGATCTTCCCGTCGCCGCAGGCGGGGCCAGGGGGCATCCCACCCTGCCCGCCCATGCCCGAGCTGCTCGATCCGGTCGCGAACGTGTTCGCGCCCGTCGACGTGGTCGAGTCCGAGGTGCTCGAGGTGTTGCCGCCCGCGCCCGTCGTGCTGCTGGACGTCGGGTGGGTGGTGATCTCGGGGTTGCCACAGGCGACGAAGGCCGCCGCGAAGATGGTCGAAGCGAAGAGTCGGGTCCGCATGGTTACATAGTACACAGCGGCGCGCGGCCGGACCCCTCTCGCCGCCTCAGACGATCACTGCTGACACTTCAGCACCTCGTCGCACGCGGGCTTCAGCGCACACTCGAGCTTGAAGCTCGAGGCGGACTTCAGGCACGCGCCGATGGGGTCGTCCGTCGAGGCGGGTTCGCTCGCGATCTTGCAGGCGCCGAGTCGGGCGCAGAGCGCGTCGTTGTCACCGGCCTTCGCCATTACTGCGCCGAGGCTGCGCGCCTTCGGCGCCGCGGCGACCTTCGCGTCGAGCTCCCCGCAGCCCGTCGCGGGCGTCCACTTCGCCACGGCCTTGAACATCGCCGCGAAGCGCGTGCACGTCCCCGCGTCGTGGCAGCGCGCGACGATGAAGCTCGCGTCCGCGGGTGCGGACGACGCCGCCGAGGGCGCGGCGGAGGGCGCGCTCGCGACCTTCGGCGCTGCGGATGCTTTCGGCGCTGCGGACGCCTTCGGGTGAGAGGAAGGGCTCGCGGAGAGCGCGGGCGCGGGCGCGGGCGACGCCGGGGCGCTCGGGAGCTGTCCGCGAAACTCGACCGAGATCTCCCCGGCGGCGCGCGGCTCGCCCTCGACGACCTTGAAGGCGGGGTTCGCGAACAGCATTTGCTCGACGATCGCGGCGTCGCGCGCGCCGCCCTTCGGATCCGCGAGGGACACGGTCACGAAGGGCGCCTTGCAGCTCGCGTCGATGGCGGGGATGCCGGCCTCGGGGTAGCTCGCAGCGGGGGGGTTCGCGCCGAGGGGCTGGTCCACGCGCATCGGCCCCGCCGTGCTCGAGGACACCGCCCGGCCGAGCAGGTTCGGCTTGAGCTGCCTCCGGGAGAGCGCGGTGCTCTTCGTCTTCGCCGGCTCGTCGGGCGTCGGGTTGGGGGGGGCGGAGGAGTTGTCGCCGCAGCCGGCCACCGCACAAGCGACGAGAAGGACAGCAAGGGTTCGCATGGCCATGGGTTAGCCCCACGAGGCCGGAGCGACAAGTCAGGGCAACACGTCGAACGCGACGCGCCCGACGACCTGACCGCTCTTGGTCTCGACGTCGACGGTGTATCGCCCGCACCAGGACTGCGGGTCGCCCTCGGACTTGAGCTTGCTCACGTCCAGGCTCGAGGCGACGCGGGTCGTCTCGGGCACCTTCGGCTTCGCGACGTCCCCGAGGCTCTCCTGCGCGAGCTCGACGCCCCCCTTGCGCCACACGTGGACGAGCTTCTCGTCCGCGCCCTCGACGACGGCGACGTCCGTCACCGCGTAGAGGTGCTCGAGCGCGGCGACGCGGAGCGCGCGCACCTCGAAATCCACTGTGCCCTCGTGGGTGATCGCGGGGCCCACGCCGCCCGATCGGATGTACATCGGGACCGCGGGGAACGCGTGGCGGCCGACGAACGCGAGCACGATCCCGAGCAGGATCGTCGCTCCAAACAAGGCGGCGACGCGAGGACGCCTGAGCCACCGGACCGGGACGTGGAAGAGGAAGAACACGGCCGACGCGAGCCCGGCGGAGATGAGGAGCGCCGTGAGCGTCGCGACGCTCGGGATGAGCGCGGGGATCGACACGTTCATCGATCCGAACATCGTCATCGTGAAGAAGAGCGAGGTGACGAGCTTGAACCGAAGGAGCAGTCGATCGAAGACGAGGTCGAGCGTCGACAGGATGGCGCACGCTCCGAGGAGGTAGGCGATGCCGATCGTCTTCGCGTCCGCGCTCCCGCTCCGCCAATAGAGGGGGAGGAGGAAGAAGAGCATCCCCTGGAAGAGGTTCTTCATGAGGTACGTCATCACGAAGAACCGGCGCCGCGCGCCCGGGAACGCGGTGATGAAGTCCTGCTGCGCGCCCGTGCCGAAGAAGCGGAAGAACAGCACCACGAGCGCCCAGACGAGCAGGAGCGTCACCGTGAGGAAGCGCGCGCGCTCGAACCCCTTCTGCGCGAACGACGCGACGAAGAGCCCCAGGGAGAGCGCGTACGCGGTGTGGAGCCACCAGATTTTCCGCTCGTGCCGGTGCACGAACACCCGGAGGCCCTCCTTCACGCGAGCCCAGGCGGAGCGCTCCTCCACGTGCCCGGCCTGCGCGTCGGAGACGAGAGGGCGGCGGGTCGCGACGTCGACGGTGGGCGCGTCCGGCTCGGGGGCGCGGCGCTCGGGCCGCTTCGGGAACGGCTCGAGATCCCGGATCGTCTTGTCGTTCGATCCCGTTCGCTCGAGTGGGTTCGGGAGCTCCCCGTCGTTCTCGGACACGGCGGGAGGTTAGCTCATGCGGCCCGGCGGGCGACCGCGGGCGCGCGGCGCGTGACGAAGATGGAGTCCCCGAACTCGTGCTCGAGGTACCCGCGCCGCTCCGCCTCCTCGAACGAGCGGAGCGTGAGGCCGGTGCGGGCGTCGGCGTCCGCGAACCCCTCGAGCAGTTCGAAGTGGCTCGTGCCCGGTCGGTGCATCCCGCTCAGGATGCCCGTGACGACGCGCGGCGGGCGCGCCTTGCCCACGAGGAGCTCCGTCCAGGCTTCCCCGGAAGCGACCCGCCCGCCGTGCGTGTCCGCGCTCGATTCGAGCGCCCTGACGACGCTCGTGCCGACGGCGATGACGCCCCTTCCCCGCGCCCTCGCGCGCTCCACGGCGTCCGCGGTGGCGCGCGGGATTTCGTAGCGCTCGCGGAGCGGGAAGCGCGCGTCGAGCCCCTCGTCTCCGGACGAAGACAGCCCGGCGCCGTGCGTGAGGGCGACGACCTCGACCCCGCGACGACGCAGGGACGTGATCGCCTCGATCGTGAGGGGGCGGCCCGCGGACGGCATCTCGACCGCCCACGGGCGCGTCGCGAAGGACGTCTGCACGTGGAACAGGCGGAGTGGAGCTCGGACATGGGCGTACTGGACGGGCCGCCCCACGCGGAGGAGCGCATCGACCACGGGCTCGTGGAACGCGAGGCGCACGAGGCGGGGGTGCCGCGCGTCGACCTCCATGACGGTCGCGCGCGTCGAGGTGCCGGAGAGGACGATGGCGTCACCAGCCGCGAGGCGCGGCGCAGGAGCGTACGCCTCCGTGGGCGCGCGGGGAGCGGGCGCTGCGCCGAAGAGGACAGCGCGACAGGTGAATGGGGACTCGAGGGTCGCGACGCGGAGCTCCCCTTCCCCTCCGCCCGAGGTGAAGGAGGCGACCGCGGGGAGCGTCGCCGCGTCGTTCACGACCACGACGTCCCCCGGATCACAGAGGCGAGCGAAGTCGCGGATCGTCGCGTGCTCGAGCGCGCCGCGGCCGACGTCGCAAATCAAGAGACGCTCGGAGCCTCGATCGTCGCGCGGCCAATCCGCGGGGTTCACGCGGCCTCTTCGCGGGCGAAGTGGTCGGACGCGACCGCGCGTGCGCCGCTCGCCAGGGTCGAGTCGTCGAGGATGAGCGTCGCGAGGAGACGGGCGACGCGCTCGGGGCGCTCGAGCGTCGTGGGATCGGCGTCGGGGAGCGCCGCCCGGTGCATCGCCGTGTCCATCTCCCCGGGGTCGAAGGAGAACACGCGCACGCCCTGGCCATCGAGCTCGGCGGCGAGGGTGCGGGCGAGGTGATCGGCGGCGGCCTTCGAGACGCCGTACGCGCCCCAGTTCGGGTACGCGGAGACCGCCGCGTCGGAGGAGACGAAGACGATCGTCCCGCGCCCGTCGAGGACCATCTTGCCGCCGAGGGCCTTGGTGAGCCGGAGCGGGCCGACGAGGTTCGTCTCGAGAACGGCGGAGAAGTCCTCGCACTCGGTGTCGAGGAGGATCGGCATCGGGAGCGGGCCGAGCGAGCTCGCGTTGTGGACCAGGATATCGAGCGGCCCCACCTTGTCGGCGGCGAGCGCGGCGACGCGGTGGATCGCGTCCTTGTCGGCGACGTCGAACGCGAGCGCGTGCGCCGTGCCGCCCGCGGCTCGGATGCGCGCCGCGACGGCCTCGACCTCCGCCGAGGTGCGGGAGACGAGGACGACCGCGACGCCGCGGCGCGCGAGCTCCTCGGCGAGAGCGGCGCCGAGGCCGCGACCCGCGCCGGTGACGAGCGCCGCGCGCGGAGCGCGCGAAGAGATGTTCGAGTTCGATGGGGTGTTCATGGTGGAGAAGCTAGCGGCGCGATCCTGCGCGTCGGGCGCGGCGCCAACCGATTGGCGGAAAGCCAACGCGCAGCGCGCTCATACGTTGTCAGCGCTGCCAAAAGAGTGACAGGATGAGGCATGGACGGAAGCGCGGAGGATCTGTCGGCCCGGCTCGCCGCGAACGTGAAGCAGCTGCGCGAGGCGAGGAACCTCACGCAGGACCAAATCTCGAAGAGCTCGGGCCTGCCGCGCGCGACGTGGGCGAACGTCGAGTCGGGCGCCGCGAACCCGACGCTCGCCGTGCTGCACAAGCTCGCGCACGCGCTGAGCGTGTCGTTCGAGGAGCTGCTCGCCGCGCCGTCGCCCTCGGCGAAATACTACCCGCGCGCGACGCTCCACGAGCGCGAGCGCTCGGGCGTGCTGGTGCGATCGCTGCTGCCGCACAAGGTCCCCAACATGGTGCTCGAGCGGATGGAGTTCCCGCCGCTCGCGCGGTTCGTGGGGACGCCGCACACGCCGGGGACGCGCGAGTACCTGACGTGCGAGGCGGGCTCGATCGAGCTCGTCGCGTCGGGCGAGCGGTACGTGCTCGCCGCGGGGGACGTGGTCGTGTTCCGCGGGGACCAGAGGCACTCGTACGCGAACCTCGGGAGGTCCACGGCGGTGGGCTACTCGACCGTCGTCCTGCGCCCGGTCGACGGATAGCGCGCGGCGCTCAGGGGCCCTTCAGCTGCTTCAGCACCGCGGCGGCGTGGGGCCCGGGGTCGACGCGCGACCAGACGAACGCGATCTTGCCGTCCTTGTCGATCAAGAAGGACTGGCGTGCGGCTCGCTGGTCGCGGATCGGCACGTGGAACGCGGTCGCGACGCTCCCGTCGACGTCCACTGCGAGAGAGAACGGGAGCTTGAGCTTCGCGGAAAACGCCTGGTGGGACGCGGCGTCCTGCATGGAGACGCCGATGACCTTCACGTTCGCGGACCGAAACTGGTCGTAGGCGTCCCGGATGCCCCGCCTCTTTTGGTGCAGCCGGGCGTGTCGTCCTTGCGGGTAGAAGTAGACGAGGACGGGCTGGCCACGGGAAGCTCGCGAGGGCGCGGTCCCCTCCGCGAACGTGAAGACGACGTCGGGCGCGGGGATCCCAGAGCGGCGGCGTGCGCCCGGCCGAAGCGGCGGTGACGGCTCACGGGCGGGCGCGGAGCTCGGGCAGCTGCCGTGGGCGCGGTGCTCACCGAGGCGCTCTCCGCGCCGGCCACAGGTCGGCCCCACATCATGAGCGCGACGGCGAGGACGGCCGCGTGGCGCGCACGCCGCCGGTGCGGCGGATGAGGTGGTAGCCGAACTGGGTCTCGACGACGCCGCTCGTGCCGCCGACGGGCAGCGCCATCGTCGCGTCGGAGAAGGGCTTCACCATCGCGCCGGGGGAGAAGGAGCCGAGGTCTCCCCCCTTCGCCTTGGAGGGGCAGTCGGAGTGCTGCCTCGCGAGGGCGGCGAAGTCGGCGCCGCCGTCGATCTGCGCCTTGATGGCTTGGATCTCGCGGGCCGCGTCCTCTTTCGAGCGCGTCGCCGAGGACCGATCGGAGCCTTTGTACATGAGGAGGATGTGAGAAGCGCGGAGGTCGGGCATGGCGACGACGGTAATGCGACGCGGCAGGAGTGTCGAGCGGCCGCGTCAGCGGTTCTCGGCGGAAAATGGGGGAGACTTCGCGCGCGCGACTGAGTAGAGGCTGGAGTCGGAGGTCCTCATGCGTCTGTCGCGCCTTGCCTCGTTCGCCGCTCTCGTTCCCCTCGCCCTCGCGATCGCGTCGTGCGACGCCGCGACCCCCGATGACGACGGCAAAGTGGACGATCCGCAGCTCGACTCGGTGGTGGACACCGCGGACGCGCTCGTGGTGACGACGCCGGAGTTCGTCATTCCCCCGGGCGACAGCTTCACGTGTTTCTACACGAAGTTCACGACGACGGAGGAGCTCGCCATCGTGTCGGGGGACGGCGTGCAGGGCCAGGGCGGGCACCACATCATCGCGTACTTCGCGGACGAGCCGCGGCCCGTCGGGAACCACCCGTGTACGGACGAGGAGATGGTGAACCTGAACCAGATCGCGGGCAGCGCGGGCGACGGCGGGCAGGTGTTGGCGTTGCCGCCGGGGCTCGCGATCCACGTTCCGGTGGGCAAGCAGATCGTGGTGCAGGCGCACTACATCAACACGACGGGCGTGGAGGAGAAGGTCCACGACACCGTGAAGATCGTCAAAGGCAAGCCCGCGGACGTGAAGTCGTTCGTGAACTACTTCGTCACGAACGACGACGCGTTCGAGATCGCGCCGAACGCGCCGCTCGTGCGCGAGACGGAGTGCACGATCGACAAGGACTACCAGATGGCGATCGCCCTGCCGCACATGCACGAGCTCGGCAATCACTTCACGCTCGACGTCATCGGCACGGACGGCAAGCCGCGTGAGCGCCTCATCGACACCGACTGGGCGCTCTCGTACAGCTCGCACCCGCCGGTGAAGACGTGGTCGATGGACGCGCCCTACGTCCTCAAGAAGGGTGAGAAGCTCCGCCAGAAGTGCGAGTGGCAGAACTCGACGATGGACCCGGTCATTTTCCCGCGCGAGATGTGCCTCTCGTTCTTCTACTACTGGCCGGGCGGGGGCGACCTCGACTGCAAGATGGTGCCGGTCGCCCAATGAGGCTCCATCACTTCCTCCTCATCGCCGGAGTGGGCGGAGTCGCGGGGCTCATCGGGTGCGACGACGCGTCGACGGGCAGCGGTGGGTCCACGTCGGCGAGCTCGTCCTCGTCGGGCAAGGCGTCGAGCTCGTCGAGCGGTGGGAACATGTGCATCCAGCCGGGCGATCCGGGGAACGACATCGGCGTCGGGCACGCGTGCACGCCGGGCGGCGGGGAGTGCATGCAGTTCCCGCTCGCGTCGTTGTGCCTCGCGGACGTGGGTCAGGACGAGCACTTCTGCACGCGCATCGGGTGCGACGAGAAGACGAACTGCGGGAAGGACGCGGGGTGCCTCATCGAGGGCGCGGGCTCCGCGTGCGTCCCGTGCAAGTGCGACAGCGCGGGCATCGGGTGCTCCACGACGTCGACGACGAGCTCGTCGTCGTCGAGTGGGTCGTCGTCGAGCGCGTCGACGGGCACGGGTCCCTGATCAGGGCCGCTTGAGGTCCGCGTTCGCGGGGCCGCAGAGCACCGCGCCGCGCGCGTCGAAGCGCGAGCCGTGGGCGGGGCAGTCCCAGGATTTCTCGGCGGCGTTCCAGCGGACGACGGCGCCGAGGTGGGGGCATGCGGCGCCACAGCGGTGGAGCGCGCCTTCTTCGTCGCGATAGACGGCGAGGAGGGCGCCGCGCTCGCGCACGATCGCGCCCTCGCCGCGCGGGATGTCGTCGTCGTCGCCGCCGGGCTTCACCCAATCGGCGTAGGGAAGGATGGCGCCCACGTCGTCGCGGAGGATCTGCGCGACGTCCTTGATGCGGCTCGGCGCATAGAGCTTCGCCCACGGGTTGTCGCGCCCCGCGAGGAGATCCGCGAGGAGGAGGCCGGCGATGGCGCCGTGGGTGATCCCCATGCCGGAGTCACCGGTCACGACGAACACGTGATCGTCGCCGGGGTTTTTGCCGATGAACGCGACGCCGTCGGAGGGCTCGTGGATCTGGCCGGACCAGCGATGCACGACGTCGCGCGCCATGGGGAAGAACAGGCGCATCCACTGCTCGAGGCGGTCCCACCGCACCGTGGGATCGCTCTCGTGCCCCGTCTTGTGGTCTTCGCCGCCGACGATGAGGAGGTCCTGCGCGGGGTCGGAGCGGTCGACGCGGACGTAGTGGTAGGGGTCGAGGGTGTCCCAGTAGAGGCCGCGCGGAACGCTGTCCTTGGGCGCTGTTGCGGCGACCGCGTACGACCGATAGGCGACTTGCTTGAGGTGGAGCGCGAAGAGATCGTTCACGGGGGCGTTGGTCGCCACGACGACGTCCGCAGCGGTCACGGCGGCGCCGCCCGTCACACGGACGACGACGGGTCCGCGTCCCTCGATGGTCTGCACGCGGGACGCGGTGAACACGGCGCCACCCACGCGCGTGAGGGCGCGCGCGAGCCCGTGGACGTACGCGAGGGGATCGATCTGCGCCTGTCGCGGGAAGCGCACGCATCGGCCGAGCTCGAGGGGCGCGGGCGGCGCGACGAGCTCGACGTCGGAGAGGCCGGCGCGGCGCGCGGCGTCGCGCTCGCGAGAGAGGGTGTCGCGATCGGTGTCGGGGCCGGCGAAGAGGTAGCCGTCGAGGCGCTCGAAGCCGCAGGGGATCTCCGCGACGCGGGTGATCTCGGCGATCCGATCGATGGCTCGACCGTGACTGTCGGCGGAGAGGCGCGCGCCCTCGCGGCCGTGCACGCGCTCGATGCGGAGGAAGCGATCGTCGATCGCGGTCGCGAGGTGCGCGGTGGAGCGCGCGGTCTCGCCGCGGCCGATGTCGCCGGCCTCGAGGAGGACGACAACGCGGCCCGCGAGCGCGGCCTCGTACGCGACGCTGAGGCCGGAGATGCCGCCGCCGACGACGCAGAGATCGGCTCGACGGTCGTGGTCGAGGCGCGGGAACGCGGGAGCGTCTGTGCGCCCCATCCGAGCGCTGGCCGTGGGCTCGGGAGGGAGCGTGCTCATGGCCGAGACGGGTGCCCCGTGCGCGAGATCTCGAGGCGCTGTTGCTCGCGCGAGGGCTGGACGCCGACGTGGTGCTTTCCGACGAGCGTCCAGCCGAGGACGCCCGCGCCGAACGTGAACGCCATGCCCACGCCAGCGAGGGAGACGGCCGCGGCGTAGGGCGCGAGGGGCGTGTCCCAGTGCCGGAGCTGAAGGATCGCGTCGAGGGTGAAGAGCGAGAGCGCCCCGACGTTGAGGAGCACGTGCTTCAGGCCGGTGATCTTCGCGGGATGCCCGGTGGGGACGCCGAACGCCCAGTCGATGAACCCCGGGATGGCCGCGAGCGCCGCGCCCGCGACGCCCGCGCAGTTCGCGACGACGCCGATGTGGAACAGGGAGGTGTGGCCGGTGATCGCGTACGCGACGTAGGCGACCAGGGTGGCCGTGTAGAAGGCGATCGGGAACCCGACGAGCATCGGGTGGATGGGGTGCCCGAGGATCTTCGCCCTGGAGTACATGCGGCGGACACGTTCATCGAACGTGCCAAGGGAAAACCACTCGGGTGGTGCGCGGGATGGTGGCGCAGGGGAACGGTGACGCCTCGGGTGTCGCAGGATGCGACGCCGGGTATGTTCGGAGCATGTCGAGGTTGGCGTGGGCGGGGGCGTTGTGCGGGTTCGTGGCGACCGCGGCGTGCGGGGGAAAGGTCACGTGGGTCGAGGGCAGCGGGACGGGCGCTGGGGGCGATGCAGCGACGTCGACGGGGAACGCGAGCACGTCGCACGGCGCGTCGACCTCGACGGGCACGGCGACGTGCGAGGATCTACTGGCGGCGTTCACGGGGGCGGTGGAGGCGGCGCAGGTCTGCGATCCGAAGCTCGACGTGGTGCAGTGCGACGGCTCGGTCGTCCTGTTCGACGCGTGCGACTGCCCGTCGCTCGTGTTGAACGAGGATCACCCCGCGCTCGTGAAGGCCGCGGTGGACGCGCGCGCCGCGTGGGTGGGCGCGGGGTGCCCGTCGCTGGACTGCGGCGCGTGCTTCGAGGCGATGGGCGGGACGTGCAGCCCCGCGACGGGACCGGGCGGGATGGGGGTGTGCGTCGGGTTGTCGCTCAACTAGCGCGAGGGCGGCGCAGGATGGAGAGCCAGGCGCGGTTCGGGTCGTCGGGCGCGAGCGTCGCCTCGACGGTGCGGACGAGCGTGAGCCCGAGCTCGAGCGCGAGCGCCTCCGGTGGCACGCGGCGGGTGCGCCGTTCCGTGGACGAGAGCGGACCGTCGTGGAGCACGAGGAGGGCGCTCCGTCGGGAGCGAGGAGGGAGTCGACCGCGGCGGCGTAGAGGGTGCGTCCACGGGTTCGAGGGAGTGGAAGCGGCCGCGGTCCGCGATGACGTCGAAGCGCGACCGCAGGCGGGTCGCTCGGACGTCGTCCTGGGCTGGGACGCGCTCGGCGGCGCGCCGTCGCGGGCTCGGGCGCGGGCGAGAGCGCGGCGTCGCTGAGGTCGGCGCCACGACGCGGTAGCCGCGCGCGGCCCAAGAGATGGCGCGCGCCCCCGTTCCCGGTGCCGAGATCGAGGGCAGGCGCGGCGGGGGCAGCGCGGCGGGGGCGGCGTCGAGGGGAGCGTCGTCGACGTCGCCTTCCCACGGGAGGGGCTCGTGGGAGAGAAGAGAGGGCGTCCCAATCGATGGGCGGGGGTGCGGACCGGGGGCGCGCGCGGGGACGATCTCGAGGAGGGGCACGATGCGCTCGGGTGTGAGGGCGGGGCCGACGCGGCGCGCGCGCGTGCCCGGGGCGTCCGCCACTTCCACGCCGACGCTGGGCCACGCGAGCGTGTAGCCGTCGTCGACGAGGCTCGCGAGGTTCCGCGCGACGGGGCCGGCGGTGAGCATCGCGTCGTTCATGCTGGGCGCGAGGACGACGGGCGCGCGCGTCGCGATAGCGATCGCCGCGACGAGGTCGGAGCAGTCCCCGGTGGCGACGCGAGAGATCGTGGTCGCGGACGCGGGGTAGAGGAGGACGAGATCGGCCCAGCGCGCGAGATCGATGTGGGGGACGCGGAGCGTGGAGGACGCGTCGGGGTAGAGGGAGCGTGTGACGGGCGCGTGCGTGAGGGCCTCGAGCGCGAGGGGGCTCACGAAGTTCTGCGCAGCGTCGGTGAGGGCGACGCGCACGTCGAAGGCGCGCGCGTGGAGCTCGGTCACGAGGCGTGGGACCTCGACGGCCTGCACGGCGCCGCTCACGCCGACGAGGATCCGCGGTCGCGCATGGGGCGCGCGCGCGCGCGGGGCACCGCGGTCGCGCGCGGGCAGGACCTCGATGGCGCGCGCTCCCTCGAGCGCGTCGAGGAGCGCGTGGACGACGAGGGGGTCGAAGGGCTCGTCCGCGCGCGAGGAGATGTCCGCGAGGATCTGGTCGCGCGTGTGGGGCGCGCGGAGGAGGTCGAGCACTTCACGCGCGAAGGGGGCGCTCGGCCCCTCGAACGCACGCGCGTTCCCGTCGGCGCCGAGGACGATGAGCGCGTCGCGGGACTCCAGGATGCGCGCGCTCGGCGCGAGGACGAGACGGGGCGGGGCGGAGGGTTCGTGCGGTCCGACCGGACCGCGGTGGGCTATCACGCGATGAATCCGCCTTCACCACCGGTGGTGGCGACCGTGGAGCCGCTGGATGCGGACTTCGTCGAGCTCGCATGCGTCGAGGAGCTTCCGGCGCCGCCGGCGCATGTGGGATCACCCTCTTTGCACACCTCGTTGCCGCACGCCGCAGCGGCGGCGGTCGCGATCGTGACGACCGCGAGGACGACGGGGACGCGGACGCGGCGGTGGGGGTTCGTAGCCATGGGGGAGAGGCTACTCGAAGCGCTCGGAGCGCGCGCGTCAGACGTTCTCAGAGGGCGGCGAGGAGTCCCTCGAGGCGCCGGACGACGATGGCCGTCGCGGGCTCGGGGATGGGCGCACCGGCTTCTCGAGCGAGGGCGCCGCCCGCGACGAAGACGACCGCGCGGACCACGCGACCGAGCGCGATGGCGGTGACGTCGGTGGAGGTTTGCTCGAGCACGCTGGCGGCGCCGACGAGGGCCGCGCGGACGGCCTCGCGGAGCGCGTCGGTGGGCTCGATTCCGCCGGCGCGAGCGATCTCGGTGGCGAGGGGATCGAGGAGGCGCACGGTGAAGCGCTCCGCGACGTAGTACCGAACGCTGGGCTCTTTCTGGGCCTCCGCGGCGAGCTCCGCGATGGGGCGGAGATCCTGCGCGAGGGTGGTGCGGACGGGCTCGAGGGCTTTCTCGATCTGGGGGGTGAGCGCCTCGGCCTCGCTGGAGAGGCGCGCCGCGGCGGCGCGGAGTTTGTGCGCGGCATCGAGGGCGCCTTTGCGGCGCTCCTGTTCTTGCTCGAGGCGTGCGGTCGCCTCCGCGAGGAGCGCGCTCGTGAGCGCGCGCGCCTTGCGGCGGAGCCCGTGTTCGCGGAGCGCGTCGGCCCGATCGACGACGGCCTCCTCGATCACGGCCTCGACGGCGTCGAAGTGGGACGCGCGGAGCGCGAGCGGATCACCGTCGGGCTTGCCGTCCGGGGCGGACGTGCGCGCGCGGAGGGCGAGCTTCGCGCTGAAAGCGATGGGGGGACGGTAGGTCGGGAGCTTCGCTTCGACGAGGGACGCGGCGACGTGCGCGGAGACGGTCTCGAGCTCGTCGGGCTTCAGGCGATCGGACTTGTTGAGGAGGACGAGCGTGGGGATGCCGAGCGAGCGGATCTCCTCGAGCACTTTGACTTCGCTGGACTTCATGGCGTGGACGGCGTCGAGGAGCCAGAGGACGACGTGCGCTTCGTCGAAGGCGGAGCGGGCGGCTTTCGCGTGCTCGGGATCGGGTGCGTTGAAACCGGGCGTGTCGAGGATCTCGACGTGGCGGAGGCGCTCGATGGGGGCGTAGATGAAGACGCGCTCGACGTGGGCGCTCTCTTCGTTGAGCTTCGCGAGCGTGGGTTTGAGCTCGGCGTGGGGGACGACGCGGTCGGAGGCGCCTCGGACGACGACGCGCGCGAAGGGATCGGGGGCCCAGGCGACCCAATGGAGCGTCGCGGTCGTGGGCAGGACACCGGTGGGCGCGACGTCGACGCCGAGGAGGGCGTTGATGAACGTGCTCTTGCCGGCGTTGAACTCACCGATGATGGCGAGGCGGAGGGGGCGCTTCTGCTCCATCGCGAGGCCCTCGATGTCCGCGACGCGGCCGAGGCTCGAGAGGGCGTGCGCGGATCGGTGAAGCTCGGCGAGGAGCTCGTGCCAGGGCGCGAACGTGGGGGAGGTCCAGGCGCGGAAGGCGCTCTCACGGAGACTCGCGGCCCAGGACGCGTTCGCCTCCCCGACGGCGTCGAGCGCGTCGAGGGCGGCGCGGGTGTCGGCGCGCGAGATGGCCTCGCTCGCCGCGAAGAGCGCGGCGAGGGGCGCGGGAACGAGCTTGGGGCGCGCGCCGAGGACGAGGCGGAGCGCCTCGAGGTCGCGGGCCTCGGTTGCGAGGAAGAGGAGCGCGTGAGCGGCGCGCTCGTCGCCGAGCGCGAGGGAGCGGCCGAGCGCGTCGCGGGCGTCGTCCTTGCGGCCCTCGGCGAGCGCGAAGGCGGACCCGAAGGCGGGCTCGCCGGCACGACCGAGGCCGGTGACGACGTCCTTGATGAGGGCGAGCTCGGCGACGTCTTTGGACGTGCTGGCGATGGACGCGACGAGATCGGCGGCGCCGTGGACGTCCATGAGCAGGGCGCGGAGCGCGAGGCCCACGGTCTCGGCGCGCAGGGTCGAGCCGGGCGTCGCGAGACCGCTTTGCCAGGCGAGGCGTGCCCAGGCGAGGGATCGGCGGGGATCGATGTGATCGGGGGGCTCGGGCCCGAGGCGCTCGAGGTGGGCTTTTGCCGCGTCGAGGTCGAGGAGTCCGAGGGCGCACTCGGCGCGGCGGAGGAGCACGTCGGGGTCGATCTCGGTGAGGCTCGTGGGGATCCGGTCGAGCCAGCGGGAGGCACGGGCGAAGTCGAAGACGTGGAGATCGAGGTCGGCGAGATCGAGGAGGGCGAGGCGCGCGGCGGGGCGCTCGTCGGGCGCGGAGACGGCGCGCTCGAGCGCTTCGCGCGCGGTGGGCTCCCCGAGGCGGAGGCGGGCGCGGCCGAGGCGGAGCCAAACGTCCGCGCGCCAAGGGACCTGTTCGGCGAGTGCGGAGAGCGCTTCCGTGACCTCGTGGTCGAGCCAGGCGACCTCGGCGGCGTTCGCCCGGAGGGCGAGGCCGAGGAGCGAGTTGGGGCGCGCTCGAGGATGTCGCGCGCGTGCTCGCGCGCCTCGAGGGGCTTGCCGCGGCCGAGGGCGTCCTCGGCGGCGCGGAGCTCCCCGTCGACGCCGCGGAGCGAAGAGCTCGACGCGACCCATGAAGCGAGAAACGGACTCGACCAGACTGGGCACGCGCGCATGCTAGCCGCGGAGCGTCCGACGCTCGTTTCCGGCCGGTGGGATCGACGAGCGGGCTCGGGCGCGCGGACGCGCGGGGTGCGCGCGCGTCGGCGCGGGTTGATGGGTCGTTGGGACGGGAATCGACGATGGGATGGGAGCCAAAGAAGGCCCGCTGGGAGCGAGGGCCTTCGTGGGGGGCTCGTGGCGCCTATCAGTCGTCGTCGCCGTGGTGACCCCGGACTTGCGCTCGGCGAGGCCCATGGAGATCAGGTGGCTGCGCTTCTTGACGTGCGCGTGCGCGATGCTGCTCCACTCGTCGAACCAGCTGCGAAGCTCGAGCAGTCCGGTCGCGCGCGCCTGAGCCGCGGCGTGCTGGGCTTCGACTTCCTCGGCGGGGACCTCGCGGCCCTCATCGAGCGCGGCGTTCACGAGGCCGCGGAGGCGCGTTCGCTCCGCTTTGGTGAGGCCGCGGGACGCGAGGTGATCGACGGCGGCCTTGTCCTCGGGAATCGTGTCCTTGCGGTGGGGATCGGAGCCGGACTCGAGCGCGTCGATGCGGTTTAGGAAGGTCTGCACGCCGTGGGCCGCTTTCAGTCCGGTCGTGGCGTTGAGGTCGTGGAAGACGTACGCGCCGGCGAGCGGGTGATGGCGACGGAGGGTCGCCTTGTAGGCGCGGAAGTTGGGTTCGTCCCACGCGTCCACCTCCGCGAGCGCCTTGCGCTGAGCATCCAGACCGGGGCGCGCTTTGTCGTCGGAGGGAAGAGAGAGCGCGGAGTTCAGCAGGCTGCGCCCCTCGTCGAGGTGCTCCTTGGTCATTCCGGCGCCGGCGAGGGCCACCCAGACGCTCGGGTTCGAGGTGATCCCGTAGATGAACTTCGCCGCTCGAGCCGGAGTCTCAGCGAGCGTGCGTTCGCTGTAGTCGATGTCGTCACTCATGTGCGTTCTCCTCGGTGGGGCGTGAGAGGTTACGGGGCGAGGTCGCGGCTGAGAAGGGTTCGTTCGTCGTTCTGAGGGTTCGCGATCCACGGAGTGGGTTCGCGTCAGGGCGCCGGCCTCGGTCGCGGAGGGTGAGGTTTCGACATCGGGATGACGCGAGCGCTGCGGAGCGTCCGTCGCAGGGTTGGCGGGGCGTTCACGCGCGCAACACGTCGCGTCAGAGCGCGGACGAAAGAACGGCACACGGCGACTCGCCCTCCCCGTCCCGTGGCCGACGAGTCGCGGCACCGCGGCTGGGCGAGTGTCGCCCGTCGAACAAACCACTGCCTGCCGGGAGTGGTCATCACTCCGCCCGCCAGGGGGGCGCCCCGACGCACTGGCTGCACAAGACAGCCCAAATTCCAACCACGGCACCTGTTACGTCAAAACCCGCCGTGTACCCAGTCGCCGTTCAGGACCGATCCGCCCGTCATTCCTCCGCGGGTCAGACAACCGGCCGTTCCGACGACACGCCAATCCCAACTGTCCCTAGGCGTCCCCAAACACTACGCGAACGCGGCCGTCGCCACGTTCGATCGGTGAGCGCAGCCAAAGACCACGTCATCCGAGCGCCGCCCGTAGGTACGCGTCCCTACGGCCGAGCCTCCGCCCCTTCGCACGGCCCGTGCCGAGCACGACTGCTCGAGTTTTCCCGCTTCGTCGCGAAGCTCACCTCCGGCGAACTGGCGGATCCCGCTGGCGACCGCCACCCCGCAAGGGGTTCGCCCCCTCCGCGAGCGGTTCGTCCCCTGAGTCGCGATGGCTCGGTTGCACGGGTCGGCTCGTCGACGAGCGCCAGCGAGGAGCGGCCGTCGACCCACAGGGCCGGAACCGCCCAGCGACGACTCGAAGCGCGGTCGCTGGCGCGCGGCTCCAAGGCATTCCTTCCCAGCGCACCTCCCGACGGAGCCGCATGGATGTCTTCGAGGTCGGGTGAAAAACGATCGCGGCGAGATGGTGGAGCTACCTCACGACTTCGTTGGACCGTACTTCGGTCGGCGCAAGGGTCGGTATGCTCGCTCTTCGGGCGGGCGCCTCCCCTGCGCCTCCGTCCGGGTTCGACTGTTCGGTGCCTTAGTGCACCTTTCGAACCGCGATGACGTACTTGAGCCTGCCCTTCGTCACGTGGGCGACCTCGAAGTGCTCTTCGATCCCGGGCCCGAGCGCGACGTACCTCTCGACGCCGCGGTCGAAAGTCGTCGTCGTCCAGTTCTCGGCGACGTCCGCCCCCCGCTGCACGAGCAGGACGAGGGTGTCCACACCGACAGCGTCGACGAAGGCGTCCGGGATGGGCTTCGAAGTGTGCGTCCCCGGAAGCGATGCCACGAACGGATCGGTGACGCCTGCGAAGTCGACGACGGTGCTCTCCGTCGCCGCGCCGATCCAGCCGATGTCGAGTGCACCAATCGTGCGCCGGTCTTTCAGGTAGGGCTCGGCATCCCGGAGGAGAGCCATTCGATCGTCCATCACGCGCCGGAGCGCACCGTGCATCTTCGCGCAGGTGAACGCCTCCCCGGCGAGCGCCAGGCCCAACCGGACGAGCCCGATCCACCGATGGCTCACAGCGAGGACGTGCGCCGCGCCGAGCACGATCACGGGCATCGCCGGCACCACGAGGCGCGACACCGGCATCCAATCCCCGCCCGCGAGCGCGATCGCCACGAAGTGCACGAACGCTCCCGCAATCAGCGTGCGCGCCATCGGCGCGACCTTCTTCCACGCGAGCGGCGCGACGAGCGCGAGCGGCCCCGTCAGAAGAAACGACGCACCTGCGTAGCTCAACCCGTACTCGACCATCGGAGGCTTCGCGTACACGCTGAGCGGCGCGGGGCGCCCGAACAGCGCGAGCCGCGCGAGCGCGACCCCCACGAACGGAGCGAGCGCCGAAAACAGCCGCGTGAAGTGCGCCCCCGTCAGCGGTCGCGAGTCCTCGCCCTCGCGCCCCGACCGGCCGAACGCGACGAGAAGGACCATCGGCAGGCACTCCGGTCGCATCGCCGAGGCGAGACCGAGCACCATCGAAGGCGCGAAGTTCCCCGCCCTCACGCCGAACTTCGGCCACAACCCCAGCGCCACGATCCCGGTGACGAAGCCGGTCTCCAGCCCGGACGAGCACCACGCACCGAGCGGCGCCGAAGGGCACCAACGCGAGCGCGAGGTACCGCGTCCCGCGCCCCCTCCGGGCGACGAGCACGCCGAGCAGACACGCCCCAGCGATCCACGAGTGCGCGAACATGCGCGAAAACTTTGAGCGCTTGCAGCGCAGACGCGAACGGCGCGAGCAGATACGGAAACCCGAGCGGCGTCACCCCCGTCCCGTCACGGCGCGGCCTGCGTTGAAGACGTAGCCCTCGCCGTGCGCTGGGTCACGCCGCGTACGCGCGGGGATGAAGCGCGTCATCGACCGTGAACCCAAAAAGGCGCGAGCGCGAGCAGCAGCGCCGCGAGCCGCACTCCGAGGGGACGGGCCCGCGCGGCGCACGTACCGCGGAAATCGGCTACCCACGTCGCTCGGGGCTTGTCCACTCTGGTGCAAAGCGCTCCGACTACGAGGACTCGGCTCTGGCTCCTAGCATCCCTGGCTGGATGATCGGTTTGTCTGGCGCGAGCTCCCCAGTGGAGCGCGAGTCTCGACACGCTCGCCGCCCCACAGAACCGCCTCACCGAGAGCCCTCCCGCCTCCTCATCGGCGGGCGAGGAACGGATGACGCCCCCGATCAGCCGTGCCGCTCGGCCCCGGCGGTCTCCGACGTCACCCGAGATCGTCGCCTCCGTCCTCTCCGGCGAGCGGCGCAGCGGCCGTCGCGTCCCGCCTCGGAGACGCAGGACTCGGGGCGGAGTGGATCAGGGACGCGATCCGTGAGCCTCTTCTCTGGAGGTGCCCTGCCGACGGTGTTCGTCCATGACAAACGCACCGATCAAGGCGAAACCTCAAGCGCCTCCTCGTCGCCCTCGAGGACGTCGCCGGCGCCGGCGCCGCGCACGCGCGCGCGTCGCGGCCGACGCCCTCCTCCGCGCGATCGTCGTAGAGGCGCCCTGTTCGCCGATCTCGAGCCACTATCGATCCTGGGCCCGACGAGGACGACCTCCGCGGGGTCAAACTCCCGCGGGTCGGTGCAGTCCTCGACCTCGCGCAGCGTCGAGCATCGCGCGCGCCGATCTCTACGCGCTCCTGGAGCGCGGCACGCGCTGCGCATCACCGCGCTTTACCCAGGCACGCGCGTGGCGACTCGACGGCGTACGTCTTCCTCGTCGCAGAGCAGCTCGCTCGCCTCACGAGCAGTACCTCGACGCCCAGAAAGGCGAGGCGCTCGGTGTGGCGCAAAGTCCAGGTGGGGGGCGCCGTCGTCGGGCTGCGGCTCGCAACGCGCTCCGGCACCGTTCGCCCGATCACGCCGGTCGAGCCGGACGATACACACGTCGCGACCGTCACGCTCGGGTCGCTCGGCAACGGCGCGCGCGGCGGACGGAGCGAGCTCTGGACGTTCCCGCTCTCCGATCTCGCGAGCTTCGCCGAGAGCTTCGCCTTCGGGCGCGCGCTCGCCCGCGGGTTCGTGCGCCGTGATCGCGCCTTCTCGCACAACCTGCGGCTCGTCGAGTTTCGCGCGCGCCTCCGCGCGATCAGCGAACAGCTCCGCGCGCGAGGCAAGGCGGACGCGATCGTGAACCGCGCTCCGGAGAGCTACCGCGCCTACGCGACGCATCTGCAGCGCATCGACCCCGCGTCCCACGTCGCGCCTCCGTCTTCCGGCGCGGGCGCGCGCCTGCGCTTCCAGCCCGCGTGGACCGCAGCGGTGCCATCGATCGATTTGAAGGCGACGTTTCTCACCGGGGCCGGCCTCCTCGTCGGCAGCGCCCGGGAGGTCTATTGCATCGAGCGCAAGACGGGCGCGACGAGCGGCGGGCGATGCTCGCCGTGCGGCCTGTGGCGCGCTTCGACGCCGATGGAGCGCTTCGCCTGCACGACGTGGAGACAGGCGACGTTCGGTGGACACTGAAGCTCGCGCCCCGCCTCGGCGCCCCCGTCACGGGCGCTGTGGTCGGCGCGCCAGGCCTGCCGCGCATGCTCATCCTGAGCGAGGGCCGCTCCTTCATCACCGGCATCGATCGTCGGCGAAGATGCGATGGCGTTGCACTGCCTCCCCGCGGGAACCTGCCGCCTCAAGCGCGCGGGAAAAGATCGTCATCGTGAGCTGTGGCGAGGAGTCGCTCACCGCGCTCGACGTCGTCACGGGCGAGGTCGTGTGGCGCGTGTGCGATCCCCTCTGCTTCGCGTCCAGCGTGACCGTCGAGCGCGACGCCCTCTACGCCGTCGCCGGTGGTGCGCCGCCCTCATCCGGGCGCGCGACGCGCGGCGCCAGGATTCACCACATCGATCCGTGGAGCGGCTTGCCGCGCTGGTCCGTCGAGCTTCCGCGCGGGGTTCGCCCCGTCGCGCCGCCCCTCGCGTGCGACGACGCCGTCGTGCTCGCGACGCGCGCCCAACACGGCACCGGCGTCATCGGCTTCGACGCGCGGAGCGGCGCCCAGCTCTTCGAGCGCGACGCCTGCCTCGGGAACGCTGCGGCGCTCGCCGTCGACGGCACCGTCATCCTCAACAGCGAAGCCGGCGAGTTCGCCGCCCTCGACGCTCGCACGGGCGCGGTGCGCTACCGCCATGTGTTCGCGGCGGGCGTCGAAGGGGACCGTCCGCGCAAGCTCGACCCCGTCCTCCGGAGCGGCGCGCTCTTCGTCCCGCAGACCCGCGTGCACGTCGTGCGCCCGCTCGACGGCGCGATCCTCGGGGCCGTCGACACCGAGCTCGTCCCCGATCTCGTTCGTGTCGACGAGCACTGCAACGTCATCGTGGCCGAGGAGAGCGGACACATGGCCGCGTTCGGCGCCGGCGCGAAGCTCAGCCTCGTCCGCTGAGGCGCGCGGGCGCGTCTCCCCGGCCAGCAAAAGTGCGCGGGCGCGTCTCCCCGGCCGGCAAAAATCGGTCGAGGTCGCGCGGCCGATGCTCGAGGTTCAGGCCCGACGCGCGAGGAGGATCGCCTGATCGTCTTCGCGGAGCTCCCCAGCGCGGTAATCGTCGAGCATCGCCGTGAGCCCCCCGAGCGTGACGCTCAGGGCGGCGTTCGCCTTCGCCGCGTAGATTCGCGCGACGTTCTCCGCGAGGGCCTGCTCACCGAGCATGTTGCGGCTCGGATCGCGGAGCTCCGTCAGGCCGTCCGTGTAGAGGAAGAGCACCTCCCCCCGCTCGAGCCGGGATCGCTGCGTCGTCATGTCGCAGCGCCCCACCCCGAGCACCGGGTTCACTTCGGATTGGAGCCGCCGCACCGCTCCTTCTCGGCCAATGACGAGCGGCGGCAGATGCCCGGCGTTGACGACCTCGATGTCACCCGTCGCCGGGTCGACGAGGACGCACGCCATGGTCACGAACGAGTCGCTCGGCATGTACTCGCAGAGGTGGGTGTTCAGCCGCACCATCATCTCTTCGATGCTCCGGCCCGTGTCCGAGAGCGCGGATATCATCGTGTGCACGCTGAACGTGACGAGCGCCGGCTGAAGCCCCTTGCCACACACGTCAGCGACGGAGAGCAGCACGCGCCCACCCGTCGTCGCGACCGAGCCCACGTAATCCCCACCCACCCAGCGGCACGGCTCGAACCCGATCGCGAGCTCGAGCCCCGGGAACGATCGACCCGCCGGGATGAGCGCGCGCTGGATCTGTCGCGCCGTCTCGAGCTCGCGCTCGATGGCCACGTGATCGGCCTCGTGGCTCCGCGCCGTCCACACGACCTCGGCTTGCTGGTACGCCTCCGCGGCGAGCGCGATGAGCGCGAGCCACTCCGCGCGCCCGTAGTGCGGGGGGAGCGTGACGTAGAGGATGTCGATCGCGTCCCCGTCCCGGCCGAGCGGAGAAGCCGCCGCCGCGAGCGGGACCACATCCGCCGAGATGGTGAGCTCGAGGCTCGCGTCCTTCTCCGGTAGGTTCGAGCCGAGCGTCGGTTCCCCCGTGGTCACGACCTGATTGAGGACGCCGCGCGAGATGTACGGCGGCTGATCCGTCGGCGTGCCGGCGGCGTGGTGAGGCCCAGAAATGATCTCCGGGGCGGTCGGGACGGAGCTGCCCACGCGGACGCGAAGGGCCATCGACATCACGCCGTGAAAACCCTCCGACACCATCAGCTCGGCGATCGCCGCGAGGCGGCTCTTCGCCTGATCGAGGTTCAGCAGACGCCGGCTCAGGCCGGTCACGAGCGAGAGGTGCGCCGCCGAGATCTGCGGCGTCGCGATCTCGCTCAGCGACTTGACCCAGCTCCCCTCCCCTCCGTCGCGGGCGGCCGCACGGA
Organism: Polyangiaceae bacterium; assembly: GCA_046351395.1. Taxonomy (GTDB): domain Bacteria; phylum Myxococcota_A; class Polyangia; order Polyangiales; family Polyangiaceae; genus CAYYKK01. The sequence goes on along the minus strand of JAXLYP010000016.1, from coordinate 31,285 downwards.
GCGCCACCGCGCCCGCGCCCTCCAACGTCTCCTTCGCGCGACTCGAGTCGGGGCTGATCCCCACCTTGAAGCGCATCCGAAGATCGCCGATGCCGATACGATCTCCGTGCTGGAGGATGCGCTCGTCGATCCGCTCGCCGTTCACGCTCGAGCCGTTGGTGCTCCCGAGATCCCGGAGCCACCATCGCGCGAATGGGTCACAAAAGATCTCCGCGTGCCGGCGGGACACCGTGTCGTGATCGAGCATGAGCGGGGCGCTCGGCGAGCGCCCGATGAGCGTGTGCTGGCTCACCAGGCCGCGCGGCGTGCTCGTCCCGTCCTCGTTCTCGATCTCCACGAACGCGCGCCAGACGAGGCGTGTGGACGTCGAGGACTGCTTCCGCGGGGTCTGCATGCGCAGGTCGCCCCGTGGCTACTCAGGGTTCGGGGGCGCAGCAAGGGAGGCGGACCGCGCGCGGCTTGAAACTGAACTAGGCTCCCCGTCGTAACTCGTGGTACGCCTCACGGCCGAACGGTTTCAGGCTTCGAAAAAACACGAGGAATCGCATGAACACGAAACTTTTTGCGGGTGCTTTGGGTCTGCTGGTGCTGGGTCTCGCGAGCGGCTGTGACGACTCGTCCGGCTCGGGAGGCGCTGGCGGTTCGACCACCTCGTCGTCCACGAAGGCCACGACCGGCGCGTCGATGACGACCGGCACGACGACGGGCTCGTCGATGTCGACCGGTAGCTCCATGGTGACGCTCGACTGCAACTCGTACTGCGGCGAGGTCATGAAGAACTGCACGGGCGCGAACGCCCAGTACACGGACATGCCGAGCTGCCTCGCCATGTGCGCCACCTTCCCGGTCGGCACGCTCGCGGACACCTCCGGCAACACGCTCGGCTGTCGGCTCTACCATGGCGGCGCGCCCGCCGCGGGCATGCCGAACGTCCACTGCGCGCACGCCGGGCCGCTCGGCGCGGACAAGGGCACCGGGACGTGCGGCGACCCGTGCGACTCGTTCTGTACCGAGGCTCACGCGCTCTGCGCGACGCAGTGGCCGGACGTCGCCGCGTGCAAGACCGAGTGCATGAAGTTCACGGACAACGTGTCCTACAACACCGCGGCGACGGCCGGCGACACGCTCGCCTGCCGCGAGTACCACCTCATGGCGGCGTCCACGTCGCCCGTCCCGCACTGCGATCACACCCTGCCGGCGTCGGATCCGAAGAGCACGCAGTGCAAGTGATCTCGTAGGGCGGATCGACGCGCGGCCCGGCCGCGTGAAGGCTGGCACCCAGGCGCGCGGCCCCCCGATTTCACGGGGGCCGCGCGTTTTCATTGGGCGCTGCACCGCGCGCCGCTAAGAGGGCGGATGAATGCCGCTCGCCGCGAAGGCAACTACACCGGGCGCGCGAGCGTCGAGCGAAGCGATCGGAAGCGACCAGAAGCAGGGCCAGAAGCAGGGCGAAGAGAGTCATCATGCACTTGGCGATCATCGGAACGGGTTACGTGGGCCTCGTCGCAGGCGCGGGCTTCAGCGATTTTGGAAACGACGTCGTCTGCGCGGACGTCGACGGCGCGAAGATCGAGCGCCTCAAGAAGGGGGAGATCCCCATCTACGAGCCCGGTCTCGACGCGCTGATCGAGCGCAACCAGAAGACGGGGCGCATCAAGTTCACGACGGACATCGCGGGCGCGATCAAGAAGGCCGACGTCGTGTTCGTCGCCGTCGGAACCCCCCCCGCAAAGGATGGCTCGGCGGATCTCAGCGCCGTCTACCAGGTCGCGGAGACGTTCGGTAAGGCGCTCGAGGGCTACAAGGTCATCGTCAACAAGAGCACCGTCCCCGTCGGCACCGCCGACAAAGTGCGCGAGATCGCGAGCAAGCACACGAAGCACCCCTTCGCGGTCGTTTCGAACCCCGAGTTCCTCAAAGAGGGGGACGCGATCAACGACTTCATGAAGCCCGATCGCGTCGTCATCGGAAGCGACGACGCCCGCGCGACGGAGCTCCTCCGCCAGCTCTACGCGCCGTTCGTTCGGACGCAGGACCGCATCCAGACGATGGACCCGCGGTCCGCCGAGCTCACGAAGTACGCCGCGAACGCGATGCTCGCGACGCGCATCTCCTTCATGAACGACCTCGCGACGCTCGCCGAGAAGATTGGCGCCGACATCGAGATGGTGCGGAAGGGCGTCGGTTCGGATCAGCGCATCGGCCCGAAGTTCCTCTACTCGGGCCCCGGGTACGGCGGCTCGTGCTTCCCGAAGGATCTCTCGGCCCTCGTGTTCCTCGCGGATCAGGTCGGCCATCCCCTCGAGGTCGTGCGCGCCGCGGAGAACGTGAACGCGCGTCAAAAGCACGTACTCGGGACGAAGGTGAAGGCGCGCCTCGGCAAGGATGGCGATCTCAAGGGCAAGGTCATCGGTGTCTGGGGCCTCGCGTTCAAGCCCGAGACCGATGACATCCGCGAGTCACCGGCCCTCGTCCTCATCGAGGATCTGCTCGCGGCCGGCGCCACCGTACGCGGCCACGATCCCGAGGCGATGCCCAACGTGAAGGCGCTGTTCGGCGAGCGGATCACGCTCACCGACACGATGTACGACACCGCCGAGGGAGCGGACGCGCTCGTGCTCGTGACCGAATGGCACACGTTCCGGTCACCCGACTTCGGGCGACTGAAGTCGATCATGCGGACGCCTGCGCTCTTCGACGGCCGCAACATCTGGCCCATGGCAGAGGTCGCGCGCCTCGGCTTCTCGTACACGGGCATCGGTCGCCGACCGATCGACTGAGCCCTCACGTCGATCGTCGATCGCGGCGAATCGAGTTGCTTCGGGGCGCGCCGTGGCCTCACATGGCGCGCCCATGGCCGAGCGCTCCGAGGAGAAAAAGTCGCTCGAGAAGCGCACCGTCATGGGCGCGATTTGGACGACGGCGGCGAGCATCGGGTCGCGCCTGATCGGCGTCGCGAGCACGTTCGTTCTGACGCGCTTCCTCCCTCCGGACGTGCAGGGCGAGGTCGGCAACACGTTCATCCTGGTGTCGTCGGCGAGCATGATCAGCTCGCTCGGCCTCGGCCAATACATCGCCTCCCAGCCGAAGGCGGGGCGCGCGGTGAGCTTCCACGTCACCGTGTATTACCTCGTGGCGGGCCTGCTCGCGTTCGGCCTTTGCTACGCGCTCCGCGGCTTTCTCGGCCACGCGTTCCACATCCCCCACCTGGACGTGTTCCTTCCGGGCTTGCTCTTCTCGGTCACGCTCGACCGCATCGCCACGCTGCCGCGGAACATCCTCGCGCGCGACATGAACTTCAAGGTGATCGGTCTTCGCCAGGCCGTCGGCGAGGTCGTCTACGGGGGCGTCACGGTGCTCGCCGCCTGGCAGGGGTTCGGCGGGAGCTCGATCGTCGTCGGCAACATCGCGCGCGGCGCCATCGGGATCCTGATCCTGGGGTGGGTCGTCGACTGGCGAGATTGGCTCGAGCCCACGCGGCTCTCCCCGGCCACGACGCGCAAGCTCTTCAAGTTCGGGCTCCCGCTGAACGTCGCGAGCTTCTTCCACTACGGCGCGGGCAACTGGGACAACATCATCATGGGGACGTCGTTCAACGAGACGACCGTCGGCCTCTACAACCAGGCGTACAAGCTCGCGGATCTCCCGGCGACGCACATCGGCGAGCAGATCGGGGACGTGTTGGTCCCGTCGTTCGCGCACATGGAGGATCCCGAGGAGCGCAAACGCCAGCTCGGACGCGCGACGGGTCTGCTCTGCCTGGTCATCTTCCCACTCGCGGTCGGCCTCGGTGCCGTCGGCGAGACGCTGGTCGCGACGGCCTACACCGCCGAGTGGGCGGGCGTTGCTCCCCTCCTGACGATCCTCTCGGTGCTCTCGGTCGTGCGGCCCATCGGCTGGCTGATCGGCAGCTACCTGCAGGTCGTGGCGCGCTCGAAGGCGATCATGCTCCTCGAGATCATCAAGGTCGGCCTCATCGTCGGCTCGATGCTCCTGCTCACGTTCGTCAGCCGCAAGGCGGGCCTCGACGAGAAGCACGTGCCCATCGCCGCCGCAGCCGGGGTGGGCGTCGGCTATGGGCTGAACGCCGTGTTTTACCTGTGGTCCCTGAGGAGCGAAGGGATCGCGTTTCGCGCGGTCGTGAAGCCCGTCATCGGGCCGCTGCTGGCCTGCCTCCCGATGGTTGCGGCGATCCTCGCGGTGAGGTTCGGCTTCACGTTCACCAAGGTTCCGAATTGGGCGCGGCTCATCGCCGAGATCACGCTAGGCGGGCTGATCTACGTCCCCTCTGCGCTCGTCATCGCGAGGACCTCCGCGCGCGACTTCTTGGGTCTGCTGCGCAACGTGCTCCGCCGTCGCTCCAAGAGGCCCACTTGACCCTCTGCGTGGTTTTCGGTCGAAGCGCGATCCGTCCCCCCCCATTTGTGGCGTTCCGTATCCGCGATCGCTCAGAAATCGACAGCGACCCGAACTTTTTACTCACCCCGGGATCGACGGGGTGAATGCACGCGGTAAAAGAACGGGTCAAGCTCGGCCGCTGCCGCGCCGTACGCGCGAAGTGTGGCGACGATATCCGCGAACCGAACATCCGCGCGCATCGACGAGAGCGCACGCTCGTGCGCTCGGTCCCCCTCCTCGACCAGGCGATCGGGCTCGACCGTCGCCCGTTCGGGCGACTTCCCCTCATCAGTCCACGGATCGGGTGCGGGCATTGCGCTCGCATCGGACTCGAAATGAGCTGGCAACCCCAAGTTTCCTGCGCGTACGATTCCTGAGCGACGTTCCTCCAGCGGGACGCATCTCTCATCGCTTGCTTCGTGATTTCGCGCGGAACGGGTTCCGCCATGAAGCATGCCCGAGGAGACCGTGAGCATGTCCGACGACGAGCCCCAACCCTTCGATCCGCCGGAAGAGGACGCCGGCTTTCCGTCGGAAGCACTCGACATCCTTCAAGATGTGCTAACGAGCTTTGCGTCCGATATGACCTCGGCAGAGCTTGAGGGTGCGCGCGAGTTCCTCCTCGACATGATGGCGGCCCATCCCCTTGGTCACCTTCTGAGCGAGAGACTGCGAGAGCGTCCGTCGTCCGCGCATACCGAAGAGCGGGACGCGAACGGGGTTGGAGCAGCGGCCAAGGACTCCCAGAATTCGAAGAAGGCAGGCGGAGCAGACTGAGCATGGCGGAGCGTCCTGACCGCGGCGCACCAGGCTCCGCAGGTCGAACACCAGCGACGGCAGCGCGTGAGCTGACGACGGAGCAGAAGGCGCTGCTCCGTGGATCGCAGATCGTTCCTCGGCTCGCGCGCCGTATGGCGAGGCGCACCCACTACCTCACGCACGACGAGCTCGTCTCGATCGGCAACGAGTCCGAGGTGAAGGCCGCGCTCCGCTTCGATCCGCTTCGCGGAGTCCCGTTTCGCGCGTTCGCGTTCGCGTGCGTGCACCTGGACATGAAGCGCGCGATCCTGGAGGAGGCGGAGCATCAGCGGCGCACAGCGCCCCCCGAGATGGTCTTCGAATACGCGGAGCAGGCTCAAGACCGGGGAGACCTGTTCGCGGACTCCCACGAAGACTCGCGGCGTCACCTCCACGAGTTCTTGAGCGGCGCGCTCGCGGCGATCTACCTCGCGTTCGCGGGCGAGGCGTCCCAGGCCCCCACCGAGGTCGATATCGCAGCGCACATCGACGCCGCGAAGCGGCGCGAGCGCGCTCGCGCTCACATCGCCGCGATGGGCGAGAAAGGCGAGCTGCTCAAGCTGCGCTACTTCGACGGCCTTGAGTGGCCCGCCGTCGCGGCCAAGCTCGGCATCAGCATCGCCTCGGCCGGTCGGGAGCACGTGCTCGCGCTCCAGATCCTCGCCGCGCGCGTGCGATCCGGTCGAGATCCCTGAGCGCGCCCCCCGCGCGCGGCGAGGTTGCGCCGCGAGAACACGGCGCACACGGAGACTCCACGCCTCAGCGCGAGGTCGGGGCCTGCTTGCGGTCGAGGCCGAGCCTCTCGAGCAGCGTTGCACGCAAGCTCGAGCCTCCCTGGGGAGCGGGCGCGCCCTCGACGCTCGGCGGGGGCTCCCCGACGACCAGCTGCACCGTGACGCCGCCGCCGAAGTCCACGTAGTCCCCCGCGCCGATCACCGCGTCTCGCACGCGCCTCCGGTTCGCGAACGTGCCCGTCGTCGTCCCGAGATCTTCGACGCGGTAGCGCCCGGGGGACACGTACGACAAGCGCGCGTGTCGCCCGGCGATGAGCTCATGGGGCAGGACGACGTCCGCAGCCTGCGCGCTCCCCACCACACACACGCGGCTCGGGAGCACGAGCCCGTCGGGGATGGGCGCGACGCAGCCCTTGGCCCGGACGCCCGTGACCGCGAGGCGATCTCGGTTCCTCGCGCCGAGGTAGGACGGAGGTGCGACCGGCTCCACGGGCGCGGGAGGCGCCGCGCCTTCGACGAAGTCGAGCCGCACCCCAGCGATCTCCAAGCGCTTCGTTCGCCTCAGGATCTCCGCGCGCACGACCGGATCTCCGTAGGGCAGGACGCTCGTGTCGAGGAGCTGCACCTCGAACGACCCATCCCCGCGCGCCCAGAATGCCGCCGCCGCATCGCTCAGTCCAGGCACGACGAGATCGCACCCCTCCGCGGAGCCGACCAGCGTGAGCGCGCGGTCGAGCGAGACGAACGCGGCGCGCGCCCCGCTCGTCGCTTCGACGCGGGCCGGATACCACTTGGGCGCGCTCGCAGCAGCCGCAGGATCCCACACCGCGAGATCCGTCAGCGCGGCGTGCACTCCCGCGAACGCGAGCCTCGAACCCAGCGCGAGGTACGCCCCCTGCGGCGCGGGCTGGCCGTCGACACCGAGTGCCCACGGCGCGAGGGGGACGCTCGGGTGGAGCTTCACGTGGACGCGCTGATCCCGGCTCCGCGTGAGGATCAGGTGCGCGTCAGCCAGACCTGGGATTCGAATGGACGCTCCCACGCCCGAGCCGATCGAGACGGTGTCCTGGCTCAATGGAAACGCGCGCGGCCCCTGTGACTCGAGCAGCACGAACGCGGGCCGATCGAAGCAGCGCGGCCCTCGAAGCCCACGGTGGACCTGCTCCTTCGATCGCGGCGTCTCCGGGGCCATTCGATCCGTGGAGCGGCCGAAGCGCGCCGCGGGCAACGGCGGCGCGTCCAGCGTGTCCGCAGAAGCTACCGCGGCGCGCGCCACCGGCTCGCGGGGTTGGAACACGACGGGGCCGTGCAGCACCCTCGCGCGCTCGCGCGAGAGCGCCTCGACGGCCTCGACGACGTCGCTGACCTCCTCGCGGAAGAGGAGCGCCGAGCGCACGTGCCGCTGCCTGAGCGCTCGCGCGACGTCGAGCGCCTCCTCCGTTCGATCGAAGCGATCCCGGGGCGCCTTCTCGAGGAGACGCGCGACGAACCGCGCTGCGTCTTCGGGGACCGTGGGGACCTCCTCGCGCACGTCGGGCGCGGGCGTGTGCACGTGCTGGTAAACGAGCGACGCCGCCGGCGGGGGCTGGTCCTCGCTGCGTACGAACACGGGATGCCCCACGATGGCTTCGTACAGCACGGCGCCGAGCGCGTAGAGATCCGAGCGGCCATCCAGCTCGAGCCCCATGAGCTGCTCCGGGCTCATGTACGACGTCGTCCCGATCGTGTTCGTCTCCTTCGTCGGCCCCTTCCGGTTCTTCAGCTTCGCGATGCCGAAGTCGAGCAGCCGAACGCGCCCCTTCTCGAGGCGCCCCTCCGAGTCGAACCGCGGCGCTCGGCAGAGGAAGATGTTCGATGGCTTCACGTCTCGATGCACGCTCGTCGCGTGCATCACCATGAGCGCGCGCAACACCTCCGTCGCGACGAACAGCGCGTCCCCCAGGGCGAGCGTGCGCAGCTTGTGCAGCGTGACCGACAGGTCGAACCCATCGAGGTACTCGAGGATGAGGACCGCGGTGCCATCCGCCATGAGCTCGGCGTCGAAGAACTCGGGGAGGTTCGGATGCCTGAGCGCGACGTGGAGCTCGGTCTCCACGTGGAACCGCGCGATCGCCGTGTCGTCCGCGCGCATCCCGCGCGGCGGACGCACGACCTTGATCGCGGCTGGGCGGCCTACGAGGACGTGCCTCGCGAGGTACACCGTCCCCATGCCGCCGCGCCCGATGACGCGCTCGATGTTCCAGTTCTTGAAGCGCCCACCGACCACGATCGGGTCTCTGTCGGCTTCGGCTTCCCCGGCGTGCTCCACTCGGGTTCTCCGAGGGAGATGTTACTCCGTCGCGACGCCCGACCGAAGGGATCGCTGCGCGTTGTCGTCCACGAACTTCGCGATCTCCTCGAACGGCACGTCGGCCGGGCAGATGCGCCGCTTCGACCGCAACACGTCCGTCGGGACGAACGCAAAGCCGCGGGCCGCCATGTCGTAGTCGGGCATACTCCGAGACGACGCGAGCACGAGCTGCATCAACCCCGGGTACGCGCCACGCGACGCCCGCATGCGCTCGCCCTCGCCCAAGTCGCATCGCCCGCACGCGAAGCAGCGGGAGAACGTCGGCATGCGGGCGCGATCGCGCGGGCTCACAGCGTTCAACCGATCGGGGCCGTAGTTTCGCTCGAACAGCTTGAGGCCCGTCACCGCGCCGAACATGCGGAGGAGCAGCACGCGGACGAGCCCGACAGCGAGGACGATCGCGGCGAGCGCGCGACCCGAGGCGATGGTCTTCTTCATGGCAAGCGGTCGTGGTGTGGGCCGTCCCCTTCGTAGCCAATGCAAGCAGAAGGAGCGAGCGCGTGAGGGAATGTCACGACGTGGGGGACCGTACCACGCAGAGTCCAGGGGTCCGCCGGTGTTACGGGGGGTGTTACGGCGTGACGCTTGAGACCGCTCGAGGTTACGCGTGACATCGATCGATGAAACCCCGAAATCCCGCGGAATCTCGGCAGATCGAGGGTGGCATGACCCGTGCTCTAGGCTCGGACATGCAAAACGACACCGCCCGCAACGACGTGGACCTGAAGGCCGACATGGAGCTCGTCTCCGGACTCTTGGCTGGCAAGGACGCGAGCTGGCGCGAGTTTCACAAGAAGTACGATCGCTTGATTTACCGCTGCATCACGAAGGTCACTGGCCGGTTCTCCTGCCTCAGCCAGGACGACGTTCGCGAGATCTACGCGCGGCTCCTCATCCAGCTGCTCGTCAACGACATGCACAAGCTCCGCTCGTTCGACCCGAACCGCGGAAACCGCTTCAGCTCGTTCATCGGTCTGCTCGCGGTCAACGCGGCGCACGACTACCTCCGCAGCTTCCGACGTGAGCCGGACCGGGCGCCGGTGACGGACGCCGAGTTCCTCTGCTCGGAGCTCCCGTCGCAGCAGGATCTCCTCGAGCGGGAGGAGAAAATCGCTCACGTCGAGCGCGTGTTGAAGCGCTTCACCGAGCGGGACCGTGAGTTCGTCGCGCTGTACTTCGCCGAAGGGCTCGAGGCTGAAGAGGTCGCCGAGCGCCTCCAGATCAGCGTGAAGACGGTCTACTCCAAGAAGCACAAGATCCAGACCCGCCTCGAGGCGATGCTCTCGCGCGCTGCCTGACCGCAGGCGATTCCCGCGAGTCCTCGTCGCCTCGGTGTGGTAACACCGAGGCGATGGCGCTTTGTAGGACGCGATCCAAGGCGGCGATGCTCGCGCTGGCGCTCGGTGTGCTCGCGGGTTGCAGCGGGACGGGCGGGGGCGACACGGGCGACCCGCGCACGACACCGAATCCGAACGAGTACGGCACCGGCTTGAGGGTCACCGATCTGGTCGGCCCAGCCGTCTGGCTCTCGCCCGGAAACATGATGAGCGCGGGCTGCGCCGTCCCCGCCGATCGATCCGCGTACATGACCGGTCAGGTCATCGTGGGCGTCGACAAGTACGACGAGACGGGCGCGGGCCAGACCGGGAACATCTACGTCGAAGACTTCCCGACGACGGAGGCGCCGAAGCCCTATTCCGGCATCACCATCTTCGCGCCGAGCTTCTCCCCCCCGGACCTGCGCCTATTCGAAGGGGATTTGGTCGACTCGTTCGGCACGTTCAGCGAGTTCATCGGACCGTCGAGCGGGCCGTTCGGAGACTGCAAGACGCTCCCCGAGTTCAACGGGACGCTCACCTTCCGCTTCGAGGACGCGACGCCCGAACCGCTGACGATCGTGAAGGACGGCGCCTCGAACGAGCGCTTCGCGCCCATCAAGGGCTACGAGAACGCGCGCCAGTGGCTCGGGATGCTCGTCCGCATCGAGGGGGTCACCCTCACGAAGGGCCCGGTCTGCTCGGGCGGGTCCCCCTCGTGTCCCTCCAAGGACTGCACGCAGTGCCCCGAGGGATGGCTCGGACGCTACAGCGCGGACATCGACGTGGGGGGTGGAGTCGCTGTCGGAGACATCGTGGGCATCTCGAACGAGCTCATGGACGTGAAGACCGAGATGCCCGCGATCGCGGCCGGGACCAAGTTCAAGGCCGTGACGGGGATCTTCACGTACTTCTACGGGTTCAAGATCGCGCCGCGATCCGTCGCCGATTTCGAGCTCTGAGAGATGGTGCGCGCGCCGAGGGCGCTCCTTCCGCTGTGCCTCGGTCTCGGAGTGTCGGCCGCCTGCGGAGGTCCCGCGATCGTCGGTGAGCGCGCGCACCCCCCCGCGTTCGGGGTGAGCGAGAACCCCGCGCTCCAACAAATCGAGGTCCGGAAGAACGCGGAGCTTCCCGCGCTCGCGATCGTCAAGCGCGCCGGAGACCCGAGCGCGGCGGTCGCGGTCACGGTTCGAACGACGCCCGAGAGCGCGCGCGGGCTCGCCACCGTTTTCGCGAGGCGGCTCGCGGCCAAAGGGTTCACCACCGAGACGCGCGTCGATCGGCGCGCGTTCTCGCTCGGCGTGCGCGGCGACGCGTCGGGCTTCTTCGCCGCCGTCAAGGCGGCGATCGCCTTCCCCTCGGTGCGAACGAGCTCCCCGACCACGACGATGCGAAGAACGGCGGCGCGCCTCCGCGACCCGAGCGGGTCGACGTCGACGAGTGCGAGGGCCGGCCGGCAGGCGACGACGCGAAGGATCTCGCGACGCTCGAGGCCGCCCGCGCGGCGATCGATCCCGCATCGGTCGCGTTCGCGGCGGTCGGCCCCGAGGGCGCGATCGACGCGATCAGCACGGCGTGGTCGGAGAGCGGCCCCTACCCGCACGGCGCGCCGGTTCCGGCGGCGCCCTGGCCCACACGCCGCAGCGCGAAGGTGGGCCTGCTCCCGCACGGCGCGGATGCGCCGGAGCTCACCGTCGCGCTCTTCGTCCCGGATCCGCTGCGCGCCGTGAGCGCGTCCGAGGCGCTGCGTGGAGAGGCTGGGGACGCGCTGCGGTCGAAGCTCGCGCGCTCGCCCTACCGGTTCCAGGTCGCGCAGATCAACGGCGTATCGAGGTCCGAAGGCGGCTGCATCTCGGTTGTATTGACAGGCACCGCGTCGCCGGCCGAAGCGGCGGCGGACGGCGCGCTCGGCTCGTCCGCGGCGCTCGTGGAGGCGTCGCTGCGCACCGAAATCGGGAGGCCGCCCGCGCCCGACGCCGCCCTCGAGCGCGTCGCGCGCACGGCCGATCTCGTCGCGGCGGAGCTCGCCGCGTGGTGGACGTTCGCGACCGATCACGGCGGTGATCCGGTCGTGGCGGTGAGCGCGTCGCTCCCCGAGAGCCGGGCCTCCGCGACGAAGAGCGCCGCCGCCGTGCTCGACGCCGCGCCGAACGAGCCCCCGGTCGCGGTGGATCACGTGGAGCGGGACGAGAGCGGACAGGGAGAGCTCTGGGTGCTGCTTGGCAACCCGTGCGCCGCGATCGAAGAAGGCGGCCACCAGTGGGGAGGCGCGAGCCTCGCGGCGCGAGCTCGAGCGCTGGACGTCTCGGGGGAGCGCGACGTCGCGGTCGAGGCGTTCGCGGCGCCGGAGGGGGTCGGCGTCTTCGCGCACGCGCCGATCGGTGCGGGTGAGGCCGACGACGATCTCGCGCGGCGCGTCGCGGCGGTCGCCTCGAAGGCGCTCCTCGGATCCAGCGCGTCGCGCGACGCGCTCGCGCGAGCGCAGGCCTCGTCGATCGGGGATCTCGAGGGCGCGTGGGGACCGCGTGCGTTCGGCCTGGACGCGTTCGCGCGCGCGTTCGCGCCCGAGCATCCGAGCGTCGTCGAGCCCCGAGGGACCGTGACCGACCTGATGCGCTCCGACTACGCGCGTGCGACGGGGTCGTGGGCGGCGCTCGCGTCCGGACCTCTTCGTCTCGTCACACTGACGAACCGCTCTCCAACCCAAGGGCCCGCGGCCGCGGTCGCCGTCGATGCGTGGCTCCTGCCCTCGCAAGTGGCCCGGGGGTGCGCGAAGCTCGACGCGACCGAGCCCGATCGCTCACCGAAGCAGATCGACGTCGCGCTCGAGGATCGCGGCGTGGCCCTCTTCGGCCTCCGCGCTGAGCCCCCGATGGCGACGATCCTTGTGGAGCTTGCGCGCGCGGAGCGGCCGCAGGCACGGGCGCGCTTCGAGGGGGGAATCGTGGTCCTCGAGGTCGAGAGCGGTGCCGATCACGTCGACGCGGACGTCGACGCGGTGACGGCGATGCTCACGCGCCTCGCTCGCGGAGAGGTCTCGGACGAAGCGCTCGCTCGCGCCCGCGACGCGGCGCGGGCGACGGCGCTCCGCGAGGCCGCCGATCCGAGGGCGAGGCTCCTCGCGCTCTTCGCGAAGCGCTCCACGCCCGCGACCTTCGCACCCGTCGAGCCCGCGTCGGTGGCGGACTTCAAAGCGTGGGCGAGGGCTCAGGCGGCGCCCGATCGCTGGGTCGTCATCCGCGAGCGGTGACGCTCACTTGCGGCCCATGCCGCCGAGCCGCGACACCTGCGCGATCTGCACGTCGCAGTCGACGCACTTCATGACGCCGTCGATCTCCTCGAGGCTCCCGAGGGCCCCGCACTCCGGGCACCGGTTCTCGAGGCCCTGTTGGCTCTCCTCCACGAGACGCCGCTGCGCCGCCTCCGCCTCGGCCTCGACCTCGAAGACAGAGCGCTCGTTGTTGGTGGTCACCATGCTGCGCGGGCTACCATGGGCCCGCCGATGCGCGAAGGAGCCGCCTTCACGATCTTCCTTCTCGCCGTGATCGCCGCTGCGTGCGGGACGAGCCGCCCCCTTCCCACGGCTCGCGCCACCGCCTCCGCGCCCGAGACGGCGCCGAGCGCGGAGCCCTCCGCGGAGTTGGTGGCTGCGCCCTCCGCGAGCGCGAGCGAGGAGCCGATCGCGTCGGCGAGCGCGGCGCCCGCCGTCGAGGACGCACCGGTCGCGCCGGTCACGATCGAGATCCCGAAGGACAAGAAGGTCCACGTCGTGTTCGCCAAGCCGGGCAACCCGCACGTGTTCGTCTACCTCCACGGCAGGTGCGGCGATCCCCTCGCCTTTCGCGCGTTCGCGAAGATCCTCCCGCAGCGCGGCACCCTCGTCGCCATGCGGGGCGACATCAAGTGCGAGGGAGGCCAGCCGAACTGGAGCAACGACGTGATGCTCCTCGACGCGCGCATCAAGAAGGCCCTCGAGGTCGTCGAGGAGAAGCGCGGCGAGCCGCTCGACAAGGACCACCTGGTCGCGATTGGCTACTCGGCGGGAGCGCTTCGAGCGGAGTCCCTGTCCACGCGCTACCCCGACCGGTACCCGCGCGTCATCCTCATCGGGGGACCGCGCGCGCCAAAGCCCGGAAACCTCGGGAAGACCGAGCGGATCCTCCTCATGGCCGGAGAGCTCGACGTCCGCAAGCCGCTGCGCGATGCGTCGGCCGACTATGTGAAGGCTGGCCGAGTGTCGAGGTTCATCGAAATCCCTGGCGCGAAGCACGGCGAGTATGGCCCCGAGGCGGAAGCGACCATGAGCGACGCTCTCGACTGGATCGCCGCGAACGATCCGTGAGAAAGAGGGGCGTGTCGAAGCCTCGCCGCGCCCTCGCTGCCCTCCTCGCCCCGCTCTCCATCGCGCTCGCCGCGATCCCCACCACGACCGCATCCGCGCTCCAAGGCGCCGACGGGACGTTCCAGCTCGCGGACGGGGCCCTCGCCGCGCTTCCCCAGGGGCTCGTTCGAGCGCAGAGCCTCACGCCGGGGTCGCGCGCCCCGAAGCTCGTCGAGGCGCTCGAGGCGGACGTCGGCGGCCCCGTCTGGGCGACGTTCCACGAGCTCACCGGTGTCCCGAGCGCGCTCGTCCTCCCGGGCGTCGCTGCGCCGAACACGGTCGCGGATCCGGACGCCGCGGAGGCGTTCGCGCGCGCCTTCCTCGCGCGGCACGTGGAGCTGCTCGCGCCGGGATCCGCTCCCTCGGACTTCACGCTCGTCTCCAACGACCTCGACGCGGGGATCCGCACCCTCGGCTTCGCGCAGTCGCGCGGCGGTCTCGCGGTGCGAGACGCGCAGCTCAGCTTCCGATTCAAGGCGGATCGGCTCTCGCTCGTCGCCTCGCAAGCGGTCCCGTTCGACGCGCTCGAGACGATCGCCGACGTGCCGATGATCGGCGACGCCATCGTCGACTCCTCCGCCCTCGCGCTGGCCTCGGGGCGTCGCGCCGGCGCGACCGTGTCGATCCGGAGCGCGCCCTCGGACGCGTTCCTCCTGCCCTACGTGGAGGGCGGGCGCCTCGTCGTTCGGCGCGTGAAGAGCCGCGTGGTCGAGGCCCGGGTGGGCGGGGCGGAGCGCTCCCGCCTCGAGGTCTTCGTGGACGCGGTGAGCGGCGAGGCGCTCGCGTCGCGCGAGCTCCTCCGGTTCGCCGGCGGAAGCCTCGCGATGCGGGTCCCCGACCGCGCGCCGTCGTTCGGATCGCGGAGCGACGTCCTCGCGAACTCAGCGGATCTCAACGTGGACGGCATGGGTTCGCTCACCGACGCCACGGGCGGGATCGCGTTCGCCGGCCCGAGCGGGCACGTGACCGCGTTCGCGCACGGCCCGAACGTGATGGTCTCGAACGACGCGGGGGACGAGGTCTCCACGGAGTTCGACGTCGCGGATGGGTCGACGTTCGTGTGGGATCTCTCGAACGACGCCCCGGGGGACGCCCAGCTGTCCGCGTTCGTTCACGCGCTCCAGGTGCGCGAGTTCGGCAAGACGTTCGCGCCCACCCTCCCGTTCTTGAACGCGAAGGTCCAGGTGACGGTGAACATCAACGACTCCTGCAACGCGTTCTCGGACGGGACGACGATCAACTTCTACAAGGCCACGAACCAGTGCGAGAACACAGGCCGCATCGCGGACGTCGTGTACCACGAGTACGGGCACTCGGTTCACTTCCACGCGATCATCGCGGGCGTCGGCAAGTTCGAGGACGCGCTCTCCGAGGGCGTGTCGGACTACCTCGCCGCGACGTTCACCGGCGACCACGGGACGGCGCGCGGGTTCTTCTACACGTCCGAGCCGCTCCGCGATCTCGATCCCGGGTTCGACAAGCGCTGGCCGGACGACCTCCACGGTGAGCCGCACGACGACGGCGAGATCATCGGCGAGACGCTGTGGGACCTCCGCGTCGAGCTCGCGAAGAAGCTCGGGGACGTCGACGGCATCCAGCACGCGAACGAGCTCTACTACCAGGGCATCCGCCGCGCCGTGGACATCCCGTCGATGTACACCGAGATCCTCACGGCGGACGACGACGACGGCAACATCGAGAACGGCACGCCCAACGTGTGCGTGATCAACGACGTGTTCGGGCGCCATGGGCTGCGCAGCTTCGGCGTCGAGGCGAGCCCGCTCGCGCTCGAGCCGGGGGGCGTGAACGAGTACGTCGTGACGGCGCAGCTCGTCGGGCTCTTCGAGCAGTGCCCCGAGGACGCCGTCGTCGCGACGACGCTCCACTACAAGAACGAGGTCGACGCGACGATCTCGGGCGAGCTACCGATGGCGCTCATCGGGACGACGTTGAAGGCCAGCATCCCCGCGCAACCTACGGGCACGACCGTCGACTACCGCATCGAGACCGAGCTGGGCGGCGGGACGAAGCTCACGCTCCCCGACAACGCGGCGGACGCTTGGTACCAGTTCTACGTCGGCGACGTCGCGAACATCTACTGCACCGACTTCGAGACCGATCCGATCGCGGCGGGCTGGACGCACGGCCTTTCGAAGGGAACCGAGAGCGACGGCGCGGACGACTGGGAGTGGGGCAAGCCGAAGGGCACCGTCGCGAACGGGGATCCGCTCGAAGCGTTCTCGGGCAAGAAGGCGTGGGGGAACGATCTCGGCGACCTCGCGAACCACAATGGCCTTTACCAGCCGGACAAGGTGAACTGGTCGGCGACGCCCGTCATCGACGTGAGCGGGTACGCGAAGGTTCGCCTGCAGTACCGCCGCTGGCTGAACGTGGAGGACGCGTTCTTCGATCACGCGACGATCTACGCGAACGAGAAACAGGCCTGGCGCAACTTCAACTCCGACAAGGGCAACGACAGCGACACCGACCACCGCGACCGCGAGTGGAGGTTCCACGATCTCGATCTCACGCCCTACGTCGTCGACGGCAAGGTGCAGGTGAAGTTCGAGCTCGAGAGCGACGGTGGAAAGGAGCTCGGGGGCTGGACGGTCGACGACCTCTGCATCGTCGGCGTCGCCGTACCGCCCGATCCGTGCGCGAACGGTGCGTGCGGGGGCGGGGGCGCGGGCGGCTCCGGCGGGGGCACCGACACGTCGAAGCAACCGAACATCCAGGGCGGCTGCGGCTGCGTCACCGAGGGATCGGGCTCCACCCCGGACGCCTCGGCGCTGCTCGCGGGCATCGCGCTCGGCGGGCTCGGGATCGCCCGTCGGCGCCGCGCGAAGCGCTGAGTCAATTCACGACGGAGGTCTCAGCGGGCCGAGGTTTCCCTTTCGGCCGCGGGGCCTCGGCGCGGAGCGCGAACCACCAAATCGCGAACGCGACGCCGCCCCCGACCACGAGCAACGCGGCGATCGCGAGGATCAGCTTCCCCCGCCCCCTCGGCTTCTGGTACTGCGCGAGCGCGTCCGCGTCGCGGATCGTCGCGGGCATCGCGTCGTTGAGCGTGATGCGACCGGGCGCAGCGATCTCCTCCGCGGTCGCGTCCGCGACGCTCGCGCTCGCGCTCGACGTCCCGTACGCCGAGATCGCCGCGCGCACGGGCGCCGGAAGCGCGGCGTGGTTCATCACCATCGTCCCCGCCTTGCCGAAGAGGCGCTGCTCCTCCGTCGGTGGGCCGAGCTCGTCGTTCGGGAGCGAGAGCGACGACGAGCGCGTCTCGCCGTAGGTGATGTTGGGCGCGGACTCCGAGTCCCCCCGGAGCTCGCTCCGGCGGTCCGTCTCGCGCGTGAACATCGCGCCCAGGTTCGGGGCGGGCGGTGAGGGCGGCGGCGGAGCCACCCCGTAGTCCTTCGCGTTCATGAACTCGGCGGACGCCGTCGGGGCCGACGCTTTGAACTTCGTCGAAGGAGAGAACGACGGCACGGAGAGATCCTCCGAGGTCGCGTCCAGCGCGGGCGACCTTCGCGCCTGCTGCGGACTGACGTTCGTCGCGAGCGCGGCTTGGTGCGCCGCCTGGAACCCTTGCCCCGCGACGAACGACTGCGCCGGCATGAAGGGCTGAGGCGCGACGGGCTGGGCCGCCGCTTTGCCGGAGGACGGCACGTGGGGGGCCGACGGCGGCCGGCTGATCGCTGGCGGCCGATCGGACGGTCGCGCCATTGCCACGAGATCCGGGCCCGAAGGGACGAGCGACGGGAGCCGGCCCCCGGGGAGCGATCCGCTCCCGATCGAGAACTCGCTGAAGAACTCGCGCATCGACGCGTGCCGGTCCATCGGGTGCTTGGAGAGCGCGCGCATCACCGCGCTCTTCATCGAGTCCGGAACGAAGCGGCCGTCCGGCGTCGCCTCGAACGGGAGCGGCGCGGTGTTGATGTGGAGGTGGGCCCACTGCATCGGCCCGTCCGCCTCGAACGGGAGCTTGCCGGTGAGCGCCTGGAATGCCATCACGCCGAGGGAGTAGACGTCGCTCCGCGCGTCGATCTCGTGGAGCGTGAACTGCTCCGGGCTCATGTAGGGTGGACTGCCGAGCACGACCCCGAGCGGCGTCAGCCGGATGTCCTTCCGGTCGAGGCGCTTCGCGATGCCGAAGTCGAGCACCTTCACGAAATCGGGCGCGCCTCCGGGGGAGGTGATCACGATGTTGTCCGGCTTCAGATCGCGGTGAATGATCCCGCGATCGTGCGCCTCCTGGAGGGAGCCGCAGATCTGGCCCACGATGAGGTCCATCCGGTCGGGGCTGATGGGGCCCTTCTTCAGGATCTGCGAGAGCGACTGCCCCGCGAGGAACTCCATCGCGATGTAGGGCTCCCCCGAGCTCGTCGTCCCGTAGTCGTAGAACTTGATCGTGTTCGGGTGATCGAGCTCCGCGACGGTGCCGCACTCGCGCGCGAAGCGCTCCATGTCGACCTGGCTCGCCGCGTACTCCGCGAGCAGGACCTTGATCGCGACCTTGCGCGTCGCCGCGCCCATGCGCTGCTCGCCCGCGTAGACGCGCCCCATGCCGCCCTCGGCGACGAGGCTCACCACGCGGTACCGTCCGCCGACGATCTCGCCGATCAACGGATCGGGCGGAGGCTCCGGGATGATCGCGCCGCACCCGGGGCAGAACTTCGCGCCCTCCAGATCGACGAACTCTCGGCAGACCTCACATCGCATCCAGCGCGCCCATAGTAGTCAATGAGCGCGCCGAAGGCGCTCGATCCGCCGCGGTCTCGTCCGCGAACTCACTCGGAAGGTACAGGAGCGTAGAACGACACGCCGCGGACGTTCTCTTCCACGCGGAGCGGGTGGAGCAGCGGCGGGAAGGCCCGCTGCGCGCAGTCGAGGTGCTCGCACAGGCGGCACGTGACGCCCACGGGGACGACCGCCTGGTGATCACCGCGCTCGATCGACGCGAGATCCACGCCGTCCGAATAGACGAGCTCGCGCGCGTACCGAATATCACACCCCATGCCGATCGCGTGCACCGTGTGCGGGACGTTGTAGCCGCCGCGATCGCTCCGGAGGGTGCGCGCGAGGCAGAAGTAGATCGCTCCGTCGGGCATCCGGGAGATTTGCACCCGGATCATCCCGGGCGTGAGGAACGCGGAGTGAATGTTCCAGCGAGGGCACGCGCCGCTGAACCGCGCGATGCGGATCCCCGAGTTCGAAAAGCGCTTCGAGATGTTCCCCGCCATGTCGATCCGGAGCATGTGGAACGGCACGCCCTCCCTGCCCTTGCGGCCGAGGCTCGTGAGGCGGTGGCACACCTGCTCGAAGCTCGCGCCGAAGCGGTGCGCGAGGAGCTCGATATCGTAGCGCTCCGCGCGCGCCGCCTCGAGGAACGGCTCGTAGGGCATGAGCACGGCGCTCGCGAAGTAGTTCGCGAGGACGACGCGGGCGAGCGCGCGCGCCTCGCTCGTCGTGAGGTCCTTGTCGGCGTGGACGATCTCGTCGAACACGCTCGAGAGCGACAGGAGCCCGAGCTGATGAGCCACCTGGAAGCGGCGGCTCCGGGGCGGCAGCACCTCGCTGATGCCGACGATCTTCTTCTTCGGATCGTAGCGGCGCATCGCCTTGCGCTCGTCCCCCACGCGGACGACCTTCACGCGGATGCCGAGCTTCTTCGTCATGTGCTGCACGAGCCCCGCGTACACGTCGTCCGCGTCGAGGCGCGCCTCGCGCCAGAGGTCCGCGGCCGCGTCCTCGATGGGCGCGAAGTGGTTCTTGTGCCGCTGGATGAAGTCGCTCACCTCCTCGGTCGGCAGGTCGGGACGGTCGACGCTGCTCGCCTCGTCCTCGGAGAGGCGGTTCGCGAGCGCGTGCGTCGCGTCTCGCGCGGCGACGTACGCGCGATAGAGCGTGAGAGTGGCGCGGGCCATGTTCGGCGACCCGTTCGCGAGCTCCCGCACGTCGACGTTCGTGAGGTCGTGGGGTTCGAACATCGGGTCGACGAACACCTCCGCGAGATCCGCGGCGAGGCGGTTGTCGTCCTCGGACGCGAACGACCCGATGTCGACTTTGAAGATCTGAGCGAGCCGGAGGAGAAGCGCGGCCGTGAGGGCGCGCTTGTTGCTCTCGATCAGGTTCAGGTAGCTCGGCGAGATGCCGAGCCGCTGCGCGAGCTCGGCTTGCGAGATGCCGTCCCGACGCCGAAGAACACGAACCTTTCCGCCCAGTTTGACTGCGTCATCCACACTCCGAATTTACACACATTTACAGCTTTACGTCCTGTCATGACTTTACATGAACACCTTAACTGATTGAATTCGTTTTTAAACTTGTCCGAAGTCAATCGGACAACCATTCTCCACTCATTACAGCGCAGGGCGTCAGACTGCGTCGAGACCGAGGACTGGAGGCGTCGATGGCGATGAGAGCCGATGAGCGGAGGGAAACGCGGAGCGCGGCTGCGGTCGATCCCACGGCGGCCGCCGCCGAGTCCGGGGCCGACGAGCTCGAGCTCGCGGCGCCGCCGCCGAGCGGGACCGAGCACGTGCTCTCGGACGGCGCGAAGGCGTTCGTCGCGAAGCTCGCGCATCGCTTCGCGAGCCGCGTCGATGTGCTCCTGCGCGCACGCGCTGGGCGACGTGAGGCGTTCATCCACGGGGAGCCGCTCGGCTTCCTGCGCGAGACGGAGGACGTGCGGCGCGCCGACTGGAAGGTGGAGAGCGTGCCCGCAGCGCTTCTCGATCGGCGCGTCGAGATCACGGGCCCCGTGGACCGCAAGATGGTGATCAACGCGCTCTCCGCGGGCGCGAGCTGCTTCATGGCGGACTTCGAGGACTCCACGTCGCCCACGTGGGAGAACCTGCTTCGCGGCCAGGCGAACCTCATCGACGCGATCGCAGGGACGATCGCGTACGACGACCCGACGACGGGCAAGCACTACGAGCTCGCCGCGCCGGCCGCGGGCGCGAAGCCGACGACCCTGCTGGTGCGCCCCCGGGGTCTGCACCTCGTGGAGCGACACGCGCGGATTGCGTCACGCGCAGGCGGGCTCCGCGCAATCCCCGCGTGCGTCTTCTATCTCGGGCTCTTCCTCTTCCACAACGCGCGCGCGCTCGCCGCGCGATCGACGGGCCCGTTCTTCTACTTCCCGAAGCTCGAAGGGCACCTCGAGGCGCAGCTCGTCGACGATCTCCTCGCGTTCGCAGAGGAGCAGCTCGGGCTCGCGAAGGGGACGTGCAAAGTGACGGTCCTCATCGAGACGCTCCCCGCGGCGTTCGAGATGGACGAGATCCTCTACGCGCTCCGCGGGCGGTCGTCGGGCCTCAACTGCGGCCGCTGGGACTACATCTTCAGCAGCATCAAGACGCTCCGCGCCGATCCGGCGGCGGTGTTCCCCGATCGGTCGCTCGTCACGATGGAGCAGCCGATGATGAAGGCGTACAGCGAGCTCCTCATCCAGACGTGTCACCGCCGCGGCGCGCACGCCATGGGCGGGATGGCTGCGCAAATCCCGATCAAGCGGGACGCGGACGCCAACGCGCGCGCGATGGATCGCGTCCGTGCGGACAAGCTCCGCGAAGCGAAGGCCGGGCATGACGGGACCTGGGTCGCGCACCCCGGGCTCATCCCGATCGCGAAGGAGATCTTCGACGCTCAGCTTCAGAGCGGAGGCGCGGTCGGCCGGGTCAACCAGCTCGACGTCGCGCGTGCGGACGTGCGCGTCGGCGCGGCGGATCTCGTGCGCATCCCCGAGGGCGCGCGCACGATCGGCGGGCTCCGGCACAACGTGCGCGTCGGCGTGCAGTACATCGAGGCGTGGCTGCGCGGCGTGGGCTGCGTGCCCCTCTACGATCTGATGGAGGACGCCGCGACCGCGGAGATCTCGCGCACGCAGGTTTGGCAGTGGCTTCGGCACGGCGCGAGCATCGACGGCGAGCCGTTGACCGAGGCGCGCGTGCGCACGGTCGTCGACGAGGAGATGAACCGTGTTCGAGAGGAGGTCGGTGAGGCCCGCTTCGGCGGCGGTCGGTTCCCCGAGGCGATCGATCTCTTCACGGACCTCGTGACCCGCGCCGACCTTCCCGAGTTCCTGACGACGCTCGCGTACGAGCGTCTCCCCTAACCCGAAAACCATCTACCCACCCACGGCGATCACCGAGCGTGCGCGTCCGACCGCGCGCGCCACGGGACGCGTGCGCCTTCTCTCCCCCAACGAATGGAGACTCCCATGTCCGCTGCATTCAATCTCGATGTTCTCATCCCCGAGCGATTCGCAGGCATCACCCGCCCCTACAGCCAGACGGACGTCGACCGGCTGCGGGGTTCGATCAAGGTGGAGTACACGCTCGCGGAGATGGGTGCGCGGAGGCTGTGGGAGCTCCTCCACACCGAGAACTACGTGAACGCGCTCGGCGCGCTCACGGGCAACCAGGCGATGCAGCAGGTGCGCGCGGGTCTGAAGGCGATCTATCTCTCCGGCTGGCAGGTCGCGGCGGACGCGAACCTCTCCGGCGCGATGTACCCCGATCAGAGCCTCTACCCGGCGAACAGCGTCCCTGCGGTAGTGAAGCGGATCAACCAAGCGCTCCAGCGCGCCGATCAAATCGAGCACGCCGAGGGCAAGGGCGGCCGCTACTGGTTCGCGCCCATCGTCGCGGACGCCGAGGCCGGCTTCGGCGGCGCGCTCAACGCGCACGAGCTCATGAAGGCGATGATCGAGGCGGG
The DNA here is from genome assembly GCA_046351395.1 of Polyangiaceae bacterium. Lineage (GTDB taxonomy): Bacteria > Myxococcota_A > Polyangia > Polyangiales > Polyangiaceae > CAYYKK01. The sequence goes on along the minus strand of JAXLYP010000016.1, from coordinate 8,590 downwards.
CGCGGCGGGCGTGCACTTCGAGGATCAGCTCGCGAGCGAGAAGAAGTGCGGACACATGGGCGGCAAGGTCCTCGTCCCCGTGGCGCAGTTCATCCGCACGCTCGTCGCAGCGCGCCTCGCGGCAGACGTGTGCGGCGTGTCCACGCTCGTCATCGCGCGCACCGACGCGGAGAGCGCGAACCTCATCACGAGCGACATCGATCCGCGCGATCGCCCGTTCCTCACCGGCGAGCGCACCGTCGAGGGGTTCTATCGGATGAAGGGCGGGCTCGAGGCCGCGATCATGCGAGGCGTCGCGTACGCGCCGTTCGCGGATCTCGTGTGGTGCGAGACGGGCACGCCGGATCTCGAGTTCGCGAAGAAGTTCGCCGAGGGGATCCACAAGCAGTTCCCCGGCAAGCTCCTCGCCTACAACTGCAGCCCGTCCTTCAACTGGAAGAAGAACCTCGACGACGCGACGATCGCGAAGTTCCAGCGGGAGCTCGGCGCGATGGGGTACAAATTCCAGTTCGTGACGCTCGCGGGGTTCCACTCACTGAACCACTCGATGTACGAGCTCGCGAGCGGCTACCGCACCGAGGGCATGACGGCCTACTCGCGCCTCCAGCAGGCCGAGTTCTCCGCCGAGGCGTTCGGCTACACCGCGACGAAGCACCAGCGCGAGGTCGGCACGGGCTACTTCGATCAGGTGGCTCAGGTCGTCGCGAACGGTGAGGCGAGCACCGTCGCCCTCGCCGGTTCGACCGAGTCCGCGCAGTTCTAGGATCCAGCCGGAGAGCCGAACGAGACGCCGAGCGCCGAGGAAGAGAGAGCTCTCCTCGGCGCTTTTGGCGTCTTGGCGGTCTTGATCTCCTCGGGGGCGAACGGGCGGTATCGTCGAGACGTGAAAGCGTTCTCCTGCTGGGCACGTGGGACCCTGGTCGTTCTCGTCGTCGCGGCGCTCGGTGGATGCGACGACCACGGGGGCGGCACCGGAGGCGGCAGCTCGACGTCCGGCGCGACGACGACGAGCGCATCAACCGGATCCTGCACCGCCGCGGCGCCGTGCCCGATGGGGAACTTCTGCGACTTCGCGGACAACCGGTGCGGGGCGGGCGCGGTGGGGACGTGCGTCCCGCTGCAACGACGTGCGACAAGGCGCTCGTCAAGACGTGCGGGTGCGACGGCGCGCTCCACGACAACCCGTGCCTCGCGAACCAGTCGGGCGTGGATCAGCACGACTTCGGCTGCGGTCCGGCGGCGACGCCGACCGGGATGATCCCGTGCGGCGCGCAGTTCTGTGATCCGACGAAGTTCTACTGCGAGGCTGTCGTCAACGATGCGCCCGGTGAACCGTCCGATTCGGGTGCAAGTCGCTGCCGATGGGGTGTGATCCGAAGACGGACGACTGCACGTGCTTCCCCGCGAGCACGCCGTGCGTCGCCGGGTGCAAGGCCGTGATGGGCGGAGGCGCGGTGCCCGGCTTCCAGCTCGACTGCCAGTGACACGCCGGGCGCTGAGCTTCGGATCGCGCGCGCGACGCTCGAGCACTCCGCCCTGAGCACCTCTCCGTGGAGACTCGCGCCGCTACGTCGCAGACGTCCGCGACGCGTCGTCCAGTTGAGCGCGCAGGCGGTCGCCCACGTGGTCGAGGAACGCGCGGACGCGCGGCGTGTGTCGGAGCTCGGGCGCGGTGAGCAGCCAGAGATCGCGGCGCGCGAATGGATCTCCGGGGCCGAGGCACACGAGCGACGGGTCGGCGTCGCCCTCCATGTGCGAGAGGAACTGGACGCCCACGCCCGCGGCGATGAGGTCATGCATCGCGGCGGCGCCCGCGCCTCGACGCGCAGGACGACGCGGGCGCCCGGCGCGTGCTTCGCGAGCCACGCGTCGAGCCAGCGCGTGTTCAGGCGCTCGTCCGCGATCCACGGGCGGCACCGAGCGGCGCGCCTCGCCGATCCGTTCGACGAGCAGGCGCGCGGCGTAGACATCGAATTGGACGCTACCGACGCGGCGGCCGACCAGGTGCTCGGGCGGCGCGCTGTTCAGTCGGAGCGCGACGTCCGCCTCGCGGCGCGTGAGCGAGACCTCGTCGTCCGTCGCCGTCACCGTGAGCGCGATCTCCGGGTGCGCCTCGACGAACGACGCGAACGCGCCGCGGAACGCGCGGAGCATGAGCTCCATCACCGAGACGCGCAGCGTGCCCCGCGCTTCTCCTCCCGGCTCGCGACGCGCGCTTCGAGCGCGAGCATGTCCGTCTCCATCCGCGCCGCGACGGCGATCAGATCCTCGCCCGCCGCCGTCGCCGCGTACCCCTCCGGGCCGACGTCGAACAGCGTGACCCCGACGCGCTCCTCGAGCGCGCGGAGGCGCCGCTCACCGTCGCGTGGCTGACGGCGAGGCGCTCGCCGCTCCGCTCAGCGTGCGCCGCTCCGCGCGAGCGCGAGCGCGTACCGCAGATCGTCCCAATCCACCGGCACAATCTACCCCGCCCGGCGCGGGACGCGGGGCGCTGTGCAACGGCGCACAGGGCGCGCCCGAATTCGTGAATGGCGGGATCCGCGCCGGATCACCACCCTCTCGGCCATGAACGCGTCCGCCATGGACACCTCACGATGCAAGCCGCTCTCGTCACCCACTACGGCGCCCCGTCCGTCCTCCGGATCGCCGCGGTCCCCGCCCCGTCGCCCGCGCGGGTGAGATCGTCGTCCGCGTCCGCGCGACGACCGTCTCCTCGGGCGACGCGCGCGTCCGCGCGATGCGTGTGCCCTTCGGGATGGAGCTCCTCGGGCGGCTCGCGCTCGGTCTGCGACGGCCGCGCCACCCGGTGCTCGGCACCGATCTCGCGGGCGAGGTCGTCGATGTCGGCGACGGCGTGAAGTTCCGGCCGGGCGATCGCGTCGTCGCGTTCGTCGGCGCCGCGATGGGCGCGCACGCGGAGTTCGCGCGGCTCCGCGAGATGGCGCCGTCACCGCGATGCCGGACGGGATGACGTGGGCGGACGCGGCCGCGATCCCGTTCGGCGCGTGCACCGCGCTCCACTACCTCCGTCGAAAGGGGAACGTGCGCCGCGGCGAGCGCGTCCTCGTCCTCGGCGCGTCCGGCGCCGTCGGCGCCGCCGCGGTGCAGATCGCGCGACACGACGGCGCACACGTGACGGCTGTCTGCAGCGCGGGCAACGCGGAGCTCGTGCGCGGCCTCGGCGCCGAGACGGTCATCGACTACGCCCGGGAGGACTTCACGCGGGGCGACGCGACGTGGGACGTGATCCTGGATTGCATCGGCGGCACCGACTACCGCCGCGCCCGCCGTGTCCTTCGTCGAGGCGGCCGGCTCCTTCGCGTCGTCACGAGCCTCGGTGGACAGATCGTCGCGCCGCTCCAGGGGCGGCTCCGCGGTCACCGCGTGATCGCCGGCGTCGCGCCCGGGAGCGCCGAAGATCTCGCGGCCGCGATCGACCTCGCGCGCTCGGGCGCGCTTCGCCCGGTCATCGACGCGACCTACCCGCTGTCGCGCGTCGCCGACGCGCACGCGCGCGTCGACTCGGGGCGAAAGCGGGGCAGCGTCGTGCTCACGCTCGGCCCCGCGAACGCGTGAGCTCCTTCCCCGGCTCGCGGCCTCTGCATCATCGCCGCAGCACGGCGTCGATCATCGAGAGGAGCGCGGAGGGGACGATCGGCTTCGGGAGGAAGTCGATCCCGGGCTCGAGCACGCCGTGGTGCACCACACTGTTCTCCGTGTAGCCGGACATGTACACGACGCGCAGCCCAGGGTGCTTGGCGACGAGCTGATCCGCGAGCTGTCGGCCGGTCATCTTGGGCATGACGACGTCGGTCAGGAGCAGGGACACGCCGTCGGCACCGAGGGCCAGCGCCTCGGTCGGGCTGGCGGCCTCGATCACCTCGTAGCGCGCGCGCGCGAGCAGCTGCCCCGTCACCCGACGAACCGCCGGGTCGTCCTCGACCAGGAGGATCCGGACACCCTCGCGCGGCGCAACGCTCGCCGCCTCGGGCTCGGGAGGTGGCGCCTCCAGCGCCTCGCCCGACGTGACCGGGAGGTAGATCTTGAACGTCGAGCCGCGCCCCGGCTCGCTGTAGACCCACACGGTGCCGCCGCTCTGGCGGACGATGCCGTAGACCGTCGAGAGGCCGAGGCCCGTGCCCACGCCGGGGCCCTTCGTGGTGAAGAAGGGCTCGAAGATCCGCTCTCGCGTCGCCGCCTCCATCCCCACGCCGTCGTCGCTCACCGCGAGCATCGCGTGCGGTCCCGCGCACGCGTCCGCGTGCGTGGCGACGTACGCGTCGTCGAGCACCACCCGCGAGGTCTCGATGGTGATCCGCCCGCCGCGAGGCAACGCGTCCCGCGCGTTCACCACGAGGTTCAGGATCACCTGCTCGAGCTGCGAACGGTCCGCGCGGACGGTCGCGCGCGGCTCGCCGAACACGCAGGTGATCTCGATGTCCTCCCCCACGAGCCGCCGGAGCATGGGCTGCATCTCTGCGACCACGGTCGCCGGATCGAGCGTGCGCGGGCGCAGGACCTGCCGACGGCTGAACGCGAGCAGCTGCTGCGTGAGCTGCGCCGCCCTCGTCGCGGCCGCCGCGATCCCCTCGATGTCGGGGCGGATCGGGTGCGCGTCGGGGAGGTCGGCGAGCACGAGCGTCGAGTAGCTGAGGATGACGGAGAGGATGTTGTTGAAGTCGTGCGCGATGCCCCCCGCGAGGCGGCCCACGGCCTCCATCTTCTGCGCTTGTCGGAGCTGCTCCTCGAGCTTGTGCATCGCCGTCGTGTCGCGCGCGATCGCCGAGTAGTGGGAGACGCCCCCCGTGCGGTGGCGATGCACGAGGAGCACCACCGAGAGCCGGCGTCCGTCATCGAGCTCGATCTCTCTGCTCGCGCGGCCCTTCTCGAGCGCCTCGGGCACCGCGCGCAGGGAGAGCTCGCGCGCCGCCTCGGAGTCGCCGAGGAGCGAGGCGGCCGCGACGACACCGGGGCGCTCTTGGGCGAAGAACGCACCGAGCGCGGGGTTCGTGTATTCGGTCCGCCCATCCGCATCCACGATCGCGACGAGATCGGGGGTCTCGTCGAGCACCGACGCGAGGCGGTCGCGCGCCTGGCTCAGCCGCTTCGGCTCGGTGAGATCCACGATGGAGCCGATGGTGCGGCTCGGACGGCGCGCGGCGCCGTCCCCCTCGAAGGAGGTGCGCGAGCGGGTGCGCACCCAGCGAACCTCGCCGTTCGGTCGGAACAGGCGGCCCTCCACGTCGCAGAAGCCATCGCCGCTCGGGTCGTGCGCGCGCGCGACGGCCGCCCCAACCCGCTCGCCATCGTCGGGGTGCGCGCACTCGAGGAGCGCGTGGAGCGTCGCGGGCTTGTCGTCGCTCCAGCCGTAGATCGCGCGCATCTCGGGCGAGATCCAGATCGCGTTCGTGAGGTGATCGTGCTCGAAGATGCCGAGCTCTGCGATGGCGGCCCCGTGCCGCAAGACCTCGAGATCGCGGTGCTCGATCACGCGCTCACGCGCCTCGCCCTGGATGGGGATCACCTGCACGAGCGTGTGACTCGTTCCCTCGAGCTCGACGCGACGCCAGGCGACGCTCGCGAGGAACGGCTGCGCGCTCGCGCCGCGCACCTGCCGATGATCGGTGCGCGCGTCGCCCTGGAGATCGCGAGTCGGCAAGGAGACCTCCGCTCCTTCTTCGACACCGAGGAGCGCGCGGGCCTCCGCGTTCGCCACGACGACCCGACGCGCGTCGTCGATGATCACGGCCGCCGCAGGTAGGACGTCGAGGCATCGACGCGCTTCGGCTTCGTTCCACCCACTCATCCCGCTGCGATGCTCGCACCTCACGCCGCATCGACCAATGGTGGCGAGTGCGGCGTGAGCCAACGGGATGGATCGAACAATTCCGAAATACCGCCGACTGCCGTAACGTGGCGGCAAGCGGAGCCGCGTGGTGCTCATGCTGCGCGCAGCCAGACGCGACGCTCCGCGTGGCCTCGGATCAAGGCGGGCAGATCGACTCGAGCTCCCAGGTGCAGCAATCCCCGCCTTCCACGCAGTGAAACACGGTGCATGCGTCGTACTGACATTGTGCGGGTCGCGGGAACGAGCAGACGCTCGTGCCGTTGCCCGGGGGAGCGGCGGGGCAACCGTGGTTGAGGCCCTGATCGATGCACGTGATGGTCCCCGAGCAGCCGAGCGGGTGGTAGCAGCTCGCGTCCGGAGGACAGCTGGCGACCTCGGTGTCGCCTTGATCACGCCGTCTTCGCGGTGCACGTGGCCTTCGTCACGCACGTCGTCGAGAACGTTCCGCCGTTCGCTCCGGGACCTCCCTTCGTGTAGCACTCGGCATCCCCAGGACAGGCGTCGACGCGAACGTCGTCGCCGAACACTGTCCGACCGCGCCACCGCAGGTGATCCGCCATCTCGCACGTCGCGGGCAAACCGCAGCTGTCCTCGGTCGCGTAGCAGCTCCCGCTCACCGGACAGCTCTCGACCCTCGCTTCGCCGATCGGCAGGGGAACGTCGCGACGCGAGGGGCCTGCGGGGAATCGTCCTGCGCGGTGATCTGCTGCGCCGCCATCGGCGAGGACACGAGCGCGAGAACGAACAGCGATTCACGGCGGTGCGGGGAGATGTTCCAGAACTGCGCCCGGCCCGCGGATCCAACCTGCGTTTCCGCTTCACCCTTGCATCGCGGATCCCAGGGATCGCGTGTCCCGACGAGAAAACATGCGTGCCAGCGTGTGCCTCCTCCGCGCGCGCGACAGGCGGCCGGGAGGACGAACGTGTCACCCGCGACGCGCAGGCCAGGTAGCGCCGACGACGATCGGCTCGCGGGCGCGCTGATCACCCGCGTCGCGCGGCGCGCCGGAGCCAACGCACGACCGCTCCCCGCGTGACGATGTCTCCCCAGCGGCAGGTTTTGCGCGAGCGGTAGACGGCGCTCGTGGTCCCCGCCTCCGCGGCTTCGCGCATCAGCGTCACGCCCCGACGGACGTCCTTGGGGACACCGTCGCCGCGGATCAGCCGCTCCGCCAGCACGTGCTGGGCGACGAGCGCTTCGCGGGACGTCAGGGCGTCGTCCGACGATTTCCCGCCGCGAGTAGGCACGTCTTTCGTCCTGGTTGGACCTCTCGCCCGCAGTCGACGCACACGGCCATGAACGCGCCGATCGTAGCTCGGGTCGAGCGCGACGCACGGCCCCGTGTGGATGCTCGCAGGCGAAAAACGCGGGTGACCGAGCATCGCGTCGCGGCACGTTCTCCGGTGCGGCGCGCGCCGAACGCGGGACTATCCCACCGGGCGCGGGCTCTTCGCGGCGTCCATCGCTTCGCGGAAGAACGCGTTGGTCTCGGCGCTGTTGTACTTCGCGTAGTCGATCTCCCAGGGGACGATCTCGGCGACACCGCCGCGGTACTTGATCGTGAGGGCCTTGGGCTTCACCTCCCGGTAGTTCGAGTCGGCGGGCAGGTCGTTGTTGTGCTCGCCGCCAGCGGAGAACAGGTTGAGCAGGCGCGCGTCGGGGTCGGCGTAGACCTCCTTGAACCCATCGACGATCCGCTCGTGGCCCCGGATCATCGTCGTGCAGCCGATCTTCTGCATGAAGCTCCGGAACTGCCGCTTCCCGAAGGGGAAGCGCGCGCTCTGCTTCTGGAGGTCCACGGGGATCGTGTCGGCCTGGCTCGGGTCGCTCCACAGCATCTGGAAGCGGAGATCGAACTCGTTCAACGACTCGAGCCCCTGCCACTTCTCCGCGAACGTGTCGTCCCTCGGGATGCCCGCGTGCACGAAGAACAGCTTGTCGAAGACGAACATGCACGGGAGCGCTTCGAAGAGGCGCATGTACGCGCTGAACACCTCGTTCGTCGCGAGGTCCTTGAGGCTCGCCATCGCCTCGCTCGGCTTCACCGCGCTGTACACGCGGTTGTTGAGCTCGACGTAGTACTCGTGGTTGCCGCGTAGCGGAACCACGTGCTCCGGCACGGTCAGGTAGAGCTGCATCACCGTCCGGAGGATGCCGCTGTAGCTGAAGCGCCCGCGGTCGATGTAGTCCCCGAGCAAGACGAGCAGCATGTTCGGGTGCTTCTCGGGGTCGTCGTGGTACGCCTGCACCTTGTTGAAGAAGTCCGCCTGGAGGAGCGCGGCCTTCAGACACGAGTAGCAGCCGTGGAGATCGCCGAGGACGAGGAGATCGTGATCCTCGCTCCCGGGCGGGTGGACGATCACGTGCCCGTCGGCGAACGGCTTGTCCTGCGCGAAATCCGCGAACGTAGAGCCGAGCTTGAGCTTGCCGGCGCCGCGGCGACGATCCTCCTCGAGCCGCGCCATGGTCTGCCGCACGAGCTCGAGATCGGCGGCGGCTTGCGCGGCGAACGTCTCCTTGTCGCGCGCGTAGTCCCACTCGCTCCGCGCGAAGAACGGGTGATTCGGCTGAGCGGGAGCGATCGCCTTCTCCTCGGCGATGACGACCGTGCCCGACTCGAGCGTCTCGAGCTCCTCGTCGACGAGCGCGATCGGCTCGTCCAAGAGGCGCGCGAGCTCGGAGCGGAACGCGAGCTCGCTCGGGTGTGTGGTCCCGTCCGCCATCATCAGCTCGTCGACCGT
>JAXLYP010000015.1:0-265270 GCA_046351395.1 Polyangiaceae bacterium | reverse complement strand
GAGCGCCAGCGCGGCGAGCCGCTCCGTTGCTCCTTGGCGTCACGACGCACCATGGGCGCGATTGTACACTCGAGCCCGAGGCTCGAACCATGACCCCCCAGCAGATCGTCGACCGCATCCAGTTCCTGAGCCGCACGGCGTGGGATGGCTGGCGCGTCCGCATGCACAAGGGCCGGAAGCTCCTCCTCCAGGGGACGCACGACGCCATCTACGACGACGCGAGCGTGTTCGCGCTCTTCACCAAGATCACGGGCAACCTCCCGTTCGACGAGCACGACGCCGCGGACTACACCCGCCACGACATCGGCATCGACATCGTGAAGACGGAGCCGGATCTCGAGCTCCTCCTCTACTACGACCGGTCGTTCGATCTCGGCAGCGTCGTCCCCATCACGTGCGGGCGCGTCTACTACGCGTGCGTGAGCCCCGAACCCGAGACGCTCACGGAGATCGTCGACGCCTGCTACGCGCTCCGGGACGAGTACGACTACCCGTACTACTTCAAGGTGCCTGGGCCGCTCGCCGAGGCGGAGATCGATCGGCTCATCGCGACCGACCCACACCACCAGGATCTCCTCGCGCGGCAGCGCGCGCACCGCCGAGCGCTCAGTCGATCGATTTGAACTGCTCGATGAGCGTCGGCCCGAACCCGAACGACGCGAAGAGCCGCTGCGCCTGCACGTTCTTCGCGGCGGTCTCGGCGACGAGGCGCTTCGCGCCGAGCTTCTTCAGGCCCTCGATCGCCTCCGCCACGAGCAGGCGCGCGACGCCCCGACGGCGGACGCGGTCGTCCACGACGATGTCGTGGATCTTGCCGTGGTCGTCGAGAAGGCGGTTCCAGTCCCGCTTCTCGAGGCGCGCGTACACATAGCCCACGACGCCGAGCTCCATCGTGTGCGCGACGCGGACCACCACGAGGGGATCCTTGAGCGTGGACGCGAGGAACCGGCCGTAGCCCTCCTCCACGCCCTCGAACACGATGAACCGCTGCGGCTCGAACGAGTGGTGCAGGTGGACGAGCGACCCCGCGAGGCGCCCGAGCGCCTCCGTGTCGTCCGCGGTCGCGGGGCGGATCGTCACCCGCGGCGCGTCAGCCACGGATCGTCTTCACGGCGGCCGACACGTCCTTCCCGTTCACGACGGCGCCGGCGCTCTTCAGCTGCTTCATGGCGACGCCCGTCGCCTGCCCGTCGTTCGCGGCGGCCTTGATCGCGTCCTTCACGGGGTCGAGCGCCGCGATGATCGCCGCGACGTCCAGGCTCTTCGGGAGGTAGTCGGCGAGCACCGCGTTCTCCCGCTCGAGCTTCGTCCGCTCCGACGGATCCGTGATCGTCCCGAGCGTCTCCTCGTTCGACTTGATGAGCTTCCGGAGGATCGCGCGCGTCTCGTCGTCGTCCCCCTTCTTGCCGGGGCGCGCGGCGTCCGTCGTGATCTCGCCCACGGCGACCCGGAGGATCTCCTTCGCCACGGTGTCGTTCGCCTTGATGGCCTTGAACATCGCGGCCTTGAGGTCGTCGAGCAGCATATGCGCTCGACCTTAGCTCATTCCGGGACTTCGCGGACCTTCTCGAGGGTCGCGAGGAACTCGTCGATGATCGCGTGAGGCGCGAGATCGACGAGCTTCGCCTCGAGCTCGGTGAAGCGCGCGAGCTGATCCGCCTTGCCGCGCTTGAACATCGCCCAGGGGTTGCCGTGCTGATCGGCGCACACGAGGATCGACTCGAAGTTGTCGATCTTGTCCGCGAGCGAGATCGCCTGCGCCTCCCACGGCTTGTGCGTGAAGTGCGCGACGTACGCGGCCTTCCGCTCCTCCCAGGTGAGCGACTTGTCCTGCTCCGTCACGTGGTCGACGAGCTCGGCGACGCGCGCCCCGAAGAGCTCCGCGAGCTCCGCCTTGCTGACGCCGCAGTCCTCGATCGTGTCGTGCAGCGCGCCCGCGGCGACGACCTCCTCGTCGAACCCGTGGCGCGACAGGATGCCGACGACCCCCGCGACGTGGCTCACGTACGGGACCTCGACCCCGGGGTACTTCCGGAGCTGCGCGCGGTGCCACTGGCTCGCGCGGTCGAGCGCGCGCTTGAGGAGGAGGTTCGGCACGGGGGCGGCCTACTTCTTCGCAGCGCGAGGCGCAACGCTCGCCTTCTTCGGCAACGCGCGCGCGCCCTTCGAGCTCTTCGGCTCTTCGGGCGGGGGGCGCGGGGACAGGTCCTCGTACTGCATGAGCGCGTTCCGAAGCTCGCCCATGACGCGCGCGCGGAGCTCGGCGGGCTCGAGGACCTTCGCGGTCTCGCCGAAGCCGAGCACCCACGGGGTGACCTCCGTGAGATCGGTGATCGTGATCGACAGCCGCACGCCGCCCCCCGGGAGCTCCGTGAGGGTCTGGCTCGGGTGCACCCGTCGCGTCTTGATGTAGTCGACGACGCGCGCGTCGAAGTCGATGACGACGTGGATGGGCTCGCCCCCCCGGTGGATCCCGAAGTGCCCCTGGAAGTGGTTGTCGATCGAGAACGAGTCCGGGAGCTCGAACCGCTCCGTCGTCGCGCACTCGGTGTTGCGCATGCGGTCGAGGAGGAACGTGCGGATGTCGTTCTTCGCGACGTGCAGGCCCACGCAGTAGATCGAGTCCTTGTAGAGGACCATCGCGTACGGGTGGATCGTGATGCGCTCCTCTTTGCCGTCGCGCGGGCGTTGGTACTTGCAGGTGAGCGGCCGCAGATCGGCCACGGCCTGGAAGAGGTCGTCGAGCTCCTCCGTCCGCAGCGAGTAGTCCTTCGCGACGAACGGCAAATACAGGAACCGCTCCTCGAGGCGCGCGTCCGCGACGCCCGCGTTCGGTCCGCGGCCCGGCCGGCGCGCGACGCCGAGGAGCTTCTCGCTCGCCATGTGGATCTCGTCGTAGAGCGTCGAGCCCTTCATGGGCTCGAACAGGCGCCGCGCGGCGAGGAGCGCATACGCCTGCGTACGGCGGACCTCCACCTTGCGCGGCGTCTCCCCGGGGGCGACGCGCCAGAGGCGCGCGCCGCCCGGCTTGTCGGGCGCGCTCACGAGCTCGAACCGCGCTTCACCTCGACGAGGTAGCGCCGCGGCGAGCGCGGCGTGACGTTCAGCTCCGCGGCGAGCTCGTAGATCGTCAGGCTCTTCGGGTGGCGCGCGAGGAGCGCGCGGAGCGAGTCGAGGCGGCGGTGCTGCGTGAACGGGCTGCGCGGCCGTCCGCGCGGGCGGGACGGCGGGGGCTTCGACGGTGGTGGGGCGTGCTTGTCCGCCATGGCGCGAGAGCCTACTACTCGCGAGCGCATGCGGCTCATCGGCGTGGACCTCGGAGGGACGAAGACGGAGATCGCGGTCACCGACGCGTCCGCCGGCTTCGAGACGGTGTTCCGCGAGCGCGTCCCTACGCCCCTCGTCCGCGGCTACGACGCGATCGTCCGCGTACGGCGGAGCCTGGGCTGGGCTGTTCGTCCGTGCGACCGCGTGGGCGCCCTCGGGACGTGGGGTCGGGGTCGATGCCCGGCAGGGAGCGGCGCACCGGGCACGTGAAGAACGCCAACACGGTGTGCCTCAACGGCCGCGATTTCGGGGAGATCTCGAGCAGGCCCGCGCGCGCGCACGTGCTCGAGGTGCGCTTCGAGAACGACGCGAACTGCTTCGCGGCTCGCCGAGGCGTGGATCGGCGCCGCCAAAGCCCAGCGTACGGCGTCGGCCTCGGCGTGATCCTGGGCACCGGCGTGGGAGGCGGCGGTCCTCCGCGGGGAGCTCCACGGCGGGCTCCATGCGACCGCGGGGAGTGGGGCACCACGGCGTCTGGGCCGGCCGGCCTGGACGCGCGCGACTGCTACTGCGGCAAGCGAGGCTGCTTCGAGGCGCACGCCAGCGGCCCTGCGCTCGCCGCGCAGTACCGAGAGCGCACGGGGGAGACCGTGAGCGCGAGCGAGATCGCCGCGCGCCGCGCGCGCGGGGACGACGCCGCCGCCGAGGCGGTGATCGCGGCGTTCCTCGAGACGTTCGGGCGCGGCCTCGCGAACGGACGATGGAGATGGATCCCGACTGCGTCGTGCTCGGCGGCGGCCTCTCGAACCTCGACCTCCTCTACGACGAGGGCCGCGCCGCCGTGGCGCGCGCCGTGTTCAACGACGAGCTCCTGACCCCCATCGTGAAGAACGCGCTCGGGGACAGCGCGGGCGTCCTCGGCGCGTGTCTCCTCGGCGCGCCCCGACCCTGACGGGACGGAGGCGTCTTCAGGGGATCGCGAACGCGACGGACGCGCTCGTGCAGTCCTTCTCGCAGGTGGAAGCGTCCGTGGTCTCCGTCGTCTTCTTGTCCTGGAAGAGGATCTCGCGTCCGGCCCGCGGACCGTGATCGACACGTGCTGATCCCGCCGTCCGGCCCGCCGAACGACGCGAGCTGGGCGACGCCACCGGCGACGGCGCACCCCGTCCGCGACTCGAGGCTCATGTCGTCCGGGGTGCAGGTGATGTCGCCCTTCTCGTTCGTGAAGTGGAACCATCCGCAGCCCTCCGTGGAGCACACCTCGACGGACGGCTCCGTCGTCGACTCGAACAACCCGGCCACGTTGGACAGGGTGACGTGGACCTCGTCGTCGCACGTGATCGCCGGGCAGAACTCGCACGCGGAGAGGAGCGCGGCGCCCGCGCAAAGGACGGAGCGATGGACGCGGCTCATGCTTCGGAAGTCTCGCGCAGCCCGCCCTTCCTGACGAGCCCGCGCGCGCTCGGCGCCCCTCATTGCGCCCGGACGGGCACGTTCCGGCTGCGCGGGGGGCCGAGGACGTTGTCCACGACGTCGTAGAGCGAGTTGCCGCGGGTGCCCTCGTAGTGGATCGCGCCGAGCGCATCCCGCCGGAACGAATCGAGCCGGACCGCGTCGAGCACCGGTCCTTCGGACGTGCCGATCCAGACGCGCGTCCCGAACCGGAGCGCCGTCGCGGTCCCTTCTTCGCCCGCGAGGTAGCGATCGCTCGTCGGCGCCGTCTTCGGCGTCTTCGACGCGAGGACGAACAGCTTCGTGTGGCCCCCGCGCGAGGGGACGGTGAGGAACGCGAACGCGCCGTCCGGCGACGCGTCGAACCCGAGCGGCCCCGCGGGCAGGACGTCGAACGAGCGCTGGGGGGCGTCTCCGCAGTTCGGGCATTCGAGCGTGGCCTTCCACCGCTGATCGTCGCCCTTCCCCTCGACGTGGACGAACATCTGGAGCGTCGGCGCGGCGACGTGGAACGTGCCCCATCCGTCGATCCCGAGCGACAGGAAGCCCGGCGTGGCGCCGATCCGGAGCGCCTCCCGCCCCCCGACCATGAACATGCGGTGGTCCCCTCGATCTTCGATCCATGCGACCTGCCGCAAGTCGGGGGAGACCATCGGCCCCACCACGACCGACGCACACGTCGGGGATGCGCGGGTCCCCACGGCGTGCGTCGCGGGTGCGCTCCACGCGCCGTCCGAGAGGGTCGTGGAGATCCAGCTCGAGGCGTCGATGGGGCATGGCCCGGGCGCCGCGGCGCAGCCCGCGAGCGAGAGGCCGAGGAGCAAGCGGAGCGCGCGCACGGCAGCGACAACGGCGCGCTCGGCCGCGGCTTACACGTTGGACGCGCCCACCGAGGCGCGCGCGGGGTACGCTCTCCGCGCGATGCGCGCCCCGGCCGCCCTCCTTGTCCTCTCGTTCGGCGCGTGCGGTGATGGATCGACCGCGGTGTCCAAGGCGAGCGGCGACCGCGCGCAGCCTCCTCGCGCGCCGACTGCTCTCCCCAGCGCCTCGGCGCGCAGCACCGATGAGCTCTCCATCGCGCGGGGTTGGTTCTGCTACGCGTACGAGGCCGAAATGCCGTTCGACGCGGGCCCGTGCACCCACCCGACGGCGCACCCCGATAAGACCTCGTGCCCGAACGACGTCCTCCGCATGACGTCGTCCACCTGCGAGAGGACGCTCGACGCGTGCGCGCGCGCCGCGCCGCCCATGCCCCCGAAGCTCGCGTGGCGTCTCGGGGGATCGACCGCGAGCCCGCGCGTCCCGAGCGCCGAGGTCTGCAAGCCGATCGAGCAGGCGTCTTGCTTCACGCCCGAGGGCGGGCCGCCGAGGTGTTTCATCGACGCGGCGCAGTGCGAGGCCTGGCGGAAGGAGCACGTCGCGGACGGCGCCACGACGTCCCCGTGCAAGGCGACACCATGAGTCGATCCGGCCTCGCCCTCATGGGCGCGCTCTCGCTCGTGGGCTGCTTCCCGCTGCCCGCCGAGATCCCCTCCGCGCCGAGGTCGTTCGACGCCGCCGAGATCGAGGGCACGTGGTACATCCTCGCGACCAACTTCCCGACCTGGACGAGCGGCGAAAACACGGAGACTCACCTCGTGTACAAGCAGCGGAGCGCGGCCGAGGGCGTGGTCGAGATGGACGACCGAGTGGAGTTCCTCCACGACGGCGAGCCGTCCTCCTATGTGGGGTTCGACACGCAGGATCCCGCGAACGCGACGCACTTCACGTGGCGCGGGAACGGGCTCCTCGCGCTCTTTCCGACCGAGTGGTACGTCGCGCTCGTGGATCCGCGCGGGCGATGGCTCGTCACGTACTACAGCGACACCGTGCCCGCGCTCCACGCGGTCGACGTGATCGCCCGCACGCCCCACCTCAGCGACGAGGACCTCACGGACGCGCTCGACGCCATCGACCGCGATCCGTTCCTCAAGCCCCGCGCCGCGGGGATGAAGCGCGTCCACCTCTACGAACACGCAGCGAAGAACGGCCCTCCATGAACTCTCCGAAAGCTCTCCTTCTCGGCTCCGCCCTGGCCTCGCTGGTCGCGCTCGGCTGCGGGGCGTCCGAGCCGCCGGTCGACGGCAGCGTGGACGTCGCGGTGACCGGGGCCTCCGCGCGCGAGCGCGGCGCGCCCGCGCCGGTGCGCACGAACGCGCGAGGTCCCGCGCCGACGAGCGAGGGGACCTGGGAGACCGATCTCGACTTCGCGCTGAGGCGCGCGGGCGCGGAGCATCGGCCCGTCCTGATCGACTTTTCCGCGGCCTGGTGCGCCGCGTGTCAGGAGCTCAAGAAGGAGACGTTCGTCGCGGACGCGTTCCGCGCTGAGGCGGGGCGCTTCGTCCTCGTCAGCGTGGACGTCACGAACGACGAGGATCCGAGGGTCGTGGCGATCGAGAAGAAGTGGAACATCACCACGCTCCCGGCCCTGGTCCTGCTCGACTCGAACGGCGCCGAGACCGCGCGGATCTACGACTTCATCGGCGCTCCCGAGCTCGGGGCGAAGCTCGCCGCCGTGCGCTGACGGACGGCTCGGATCCGTGTACGTTCGCGGCGTGCGCGACGATCGACTCTTCCGTGTGGTGGTGCTCGGTGGGATCGCCCTCGCGGGCGCCGCGACTTCGACCGTAGCGTGTTCGGGGGATTCGTCGCATCGGGAGGGGCCGCCGCCCTTCGACGTCGGCGCTCCGTCGAGTTCGACGACGACGACCGGGGGCGCCACGCCCTCCGAGAGCGTCGCCCCCACCCCGACGACGCCGTCCACGAACGCGACGCCCACGAACACGGCGCCTCCTCGGGAGGGCCCGCCCCCTCCGAGCTGACCGTGCGCGCTTCCCGGAGAGGCCATGCGGTTCACCGCGAGGCGAGTGCGCGGGCGCTCCTCTCTCCCACGCTCCGCTCCTCGCTCCCGGCGCTCCTCCTGTTCGCCGCGCTGTCCGCCATGGGCTGCGACGCCAAGCCGAAGGCGCGCAGCCGAGACGAAGACGGCGTGCGAGAGGACAAGGCGCGTCCCGAGAAGACGGTAGAGACGTCCCGCGTCCCCGACCCACCGCCGCCTCGCCTCCCCGAGCGACTTCCGCCCTGGTCGGAGTGGCCCACGGATGTCGACGCGGCCCTCGCGCGTGCGAGGGCCGAGGGGCGGCCAGTGCTCATCGAGTTTGGCGCGGAGTGGAGCTCCGCCTGCAAAGAGCTCGAGCGGGGGACGTTTGGCGACGACGCGTTTCGCACGAGGGCGAAGCGGTTCATCCCCGTCCGCGTCGACCTCACGAACGAGGACGCCGTACCCGGGTACCAGGCGATCGTGGAGCGCTGGAGAATGAAGTCCCTTCCGCTGATCATCGTCATCGACTCGAAGGGCGCAGAGGTCAGGCGGATCTCGGAATATCTGGGCGCTGAAGAGCTCCTCAGGCTGCTCGATCCCGTCCCGTGACGCGCCCGGCCGAGCCCACGATCCCTCCCTGGGTGCCACGCGTCAGTCGTGACGGCGACGGAGACCGGACGGTCGTCTCGGCCACGCGTCGGCGCCAATCGACGCCGCAGGCTACAGGACGGGGGGCTCGCAGGCTCGTGTCGTTGCTCCGCGCGCGCTTCCGCACAGAAGCACGAGGCGAGCGCCCCGCGTGAGGGCGCTCGCGTCGCGTGCGGGACAATGGGTGTCAGGCGCGCTTGCGCAATCGCCGCATCACCGCGAGGCTGATCAGCGCGAGCGGTGCCCACTCGGGGCTGCTCGCGGGCATGCCCGGGGTGCTGCAGCTGCAGCCGCCCTGCGGTTGCACGTCCCCGCCGCCGCCACCGCCACCACCGGTTCCGCCGCCGGTCGAGCTCGACGTCGTCATGCCCGAGCCGGTCGTCGTCGTCGTCGATGACGTCGTCGACGAGCTGGAGCTCGTGGAGCTGGAGCTCGTCGTCATCGCCTTGACCTGGTAAGTCGCCGAGCAGCGTCGCCGTCGGTGGTGTTGGGCGAAGGTCGCGTCTTCGCCCGGTAGACGATGCCGTTGCCGCAGGCGGTGGCGGTGCAGTTGGAGTCGCAGCCGTCGCTGTCGGTGGTGTTGCTGTCGTCGCAGCCTTCAGTCAGTGCGGAGTCGATGCCGTTGCCGCAGGCGTGGCGGTGTGCAGTTGAGCTCGGTGCCGTCGCCGTCGGTGGTGTTGCCGTCGTCGCAGTCTTCGCCCGTGGTGACGATGCCGTTGCCGCAGGCGGTGGCGGTGCAGTTGGAGTCGCAGCCGTCGCCGTCGGTGGTGTTGCTGTCGTCGCAGTCTTCGCCCGTGGTGACGATGTCGTTGCCGCAGGGCGGCGGCGGTGCAGTTGGAGTCGCAGCCGTCGCTGTCGGTGGTGTTGCTGTCGTCGTGCAGTCTTCGCCCGTGGTGACGATGCCGTTGCCGCAGGCGGTGACGGTGCAGTTGGAGTCGCAGCCGTCGCCGTCGGTGGTGTTGCTGTCGTCGCAGTCTTCGCTCGTGGTGACGATGCCGTTGCCGCAGGCGGTGACGGTGCAGTTGGAGTCGCAGCCGTCGCCGTCGGTGGTGTTGCTGTCGTCGCAGTCTTCGCCCGTGGTGACGATGCCGTTGCCGCAGGCGGTGACGGTGCAGTTGGAGTCGCAGCCGTCGCCGTTGGTCGTGTTGTTGTCGTCGCACGCTTCGCTACCGAACGTGACGCCGTCTCCGCACGTGTTCACCCGGCAGCCCACGACCGTGACGTCGTCGACCGCGAAGCCGGCGAGCTGCGTCCCCGCGTCGCTCGTAAGCCTGAACGCGAGCTGGACGGACTGCCCGGCGAACGCGGAGACGTCCGCGGTCTGCTGCCCCCAACCTGCCGTCTCTTGGAGGGTCACGACGGGGTTGCCGACGGTCGTCGTCATCGAGGCATGGACGTTCTCGAACAAGCGCGCGCTCGGCGCGCCGCCGCCCACCTGCTCGATGTCGACCGTCACCCGGTCGTTGAGGGAAGAGTCCATCTGGTACTTCTGCGACCAGGTGGCGCGGATCGGAGCGACGACGTTCGTCAGGTTCATCGGCGCGCTGACGAGTGCCGCGGCCGCGCTCGCCGCATAGGCGCCCGTGAGGTTGGTCTTGAAGCACGCGGCCCCTCCGTAGCAGTCGGTGATCGCCGACCCGCTCGGCAGGCCGCGCGCCCACTGATCTCCGGCCCCGCTGTGCGTGAACCCATCGTCGGTCGTCTCGAAGTTTGCGTCGAGGATCGTCACGGGGTAGCTGCCCGCCCCGCACGCGGCCGGCGGAGCGGGCTCGCACACGGTGATGCTCCAGCCGTTGAGCGTCCCGCCGCCGTTCGCGGCGTCATCGTCGAGGTTCAGGGTCCACGTGCCGCCAGCGTCCTCACCGTCGAACCAAGCGAGGCGGTATGCCGACTCCGGCTGCAAGAAGAGGCCGGAGACGACGTTGTTGAATCCGACCGGGAAGGCGGCTTCGTCGTCGAGGGTCATGTCCATCTGCGGCAGGAGGGTCGAGCCGATGTCCGTGAACAGGCCCACGTCGTTCCCCCTCGGCGAGACGAGGTGCGCGTCGATGTCAGGCATGTTCGTGTGGTTCAGGTTGATCGACACGTCGAGGTCGGCAATGCGGGGATTGCCTGGGATCGTGATCGTCGAGGTCACTTTGCCGGGCCCGGTCGGGATCGTCTTCGGGATGTCCGTGCTCGTGTAGGTTGTACACGCCGGGCGGCGTCGCTTGCGCCGTCTTGGTGACGCTCAGTTGGTACGTGCCTGCCGTCGTGCCGGCGACGCTGATGAAGTACGTCCCGGCCGCCTTCACAGTGGCGACGAGCCCTTCGGCGTCCGGGCCCGCATCGCCGAGGTCGTTGACCGTGAACGTCGACCCGCCGAGGGGGCTCAAGGAGAGGCTCCCCGCGGTCTCGGCGTTGTCGCGCTCCGGGTCGAGGTCGAGGGCCGCGAACACGGTGTCGCCGGCATTCAGCGTGATCGCGTAGACGTCGACGTCGGTCGCCGAAGAGAGGGCGCCGGACGCGTACCCCGCAGCGTTCAGCGGCGTCGCCGTCGCCGTGGTGTCGTTCGGCTCGGCCTCGGGACCGGGCGCGCCCGACTGCTTGGCGAAGTGCAGTTGGTAGGGCTGCACGCGGTTGCCGTCGAGGTAGTACGACGCTTCGAGGAAGTTGGTGCCGGCCGTCGTGATCTGCGCGCCCGCGATGACGGGCGAGAAGCCGCCGAACGTCCCGTTCTGGTCGTCGAACTCGATGAGGGTGGTTCCGTCCGTGCCGCGGACGTTGAGGTCCATGTCGGTGGATCCGTTCACCGAGAACTGCGAGCTCGTCATCGCGTAGACGCGGTCGCCCGGGTTCGCTTGAAACGAATAGAAGTCGCGGTCGGCGAGTGGATTGATCGATCCGAACGCGACCGCGCTGTTGCCGACGAGCGGTGTCGCGGTTGCCGACGCGCCGTTCGGCTCGATCTCCGGTGTGAACACCTGGCTGAACGCCGACCCGATCTCCGTGAGATCAGCCTCGTCGGAGGAGAGGCAGGACACCAGTGGCGCACTGACGAGCGCGAGGGTCATGTAGAGGTGAGCTGAGCGCATGAAACGACGCTATCGGAATGGCGCGCGCTTCGCGACGCCGACAGGGCGCATGACCGCGGGCCCGATGTTGCTCGTCCCCGAGCGCTCCGCTCAGGTAGACAAGGAGGGGCGGCGTGCCCTCGAGGAGATCGAGGTCGAGGGGTTCTCGATCGAGGAGAGCCGCGTCCACGCGGCGCGGGTCGGCATCCCCGAGAGCCACCGGGAGGCTCGCAGACATCCTCCAGGGCGCGACGGGATCGAACCCGATCTTCTTCGCCGCGGCGGGCTCGCGCGCGGTCTTCGCGGCGGACGACGGCAGGACTGGCTTCGAGTCGTGGGGCTTCGATCCCGGCGGCGAGTGAGCGGACGACGAGCGAACTGTCCGAGCGCGGGTGAGCGCTTTGGCTGGATGCGCCGATGGACCGCCCGGTACGGAAAACGGACAATCGGTCGCAGGCCTTTCACAGCCCGGGACGGAGTGGGCGCGCTTGCCGAGGCCGAGGCCTCGGGGTACGGGTGCGAGCCGGTGAGACGTCCTATCGCGCTGGTCCTCGCATCGATCGGGCTCGTCTCGGGTTGCTGTTCGACGGCGCCCCTGCTGGGCGTGCTGCGCCCCGCGCGCGCGGCAGGCACGGACACGGCGGCGCTCACCGCGGCCCTGGTCTCGACGTCGGCTCGTCCGGATCCGCGACGAGCGGTCCCCGCCGCCATCCGTCCGGCGCCGTGCGTGCTCGAGGTGCGTGCGCGGAACGGGACGAGGTCACGGACGCAGAGCTCGTGATGGCCCTGCTGCCGACCGCGCCGCCCACGATGACGGTAACTCCCTCGGCGGGAACACGCGGCAGCGGGTTCGAGTGAGGATTGCCGCGGTCACCGACCGGGCATCTCGGTGGGCTTCTCGAGCGACCGCGCGCACGTCGCGGGGCGCCTCCGCGTCGACGACGGGCGACTGTACGCGTGGATCCCGCTCCCAGTCGAAGCCCTGCTGGCGTTCTTCCGACTGGAGGGCGGTCGACTCACCGTCACGGCGTCGGAGGTCGTCTCGAACGACGCCGTCGCGTCGTCGAGTCGCGAGTGGCGCTACCTGCGGATCGGCGAGGCAGACATTCTCTTCGTGCACATGCCGGCCATGGAGGGAACGAGGAGGCTCGTAATGCCGGCGGGGAATCACGCGAGTACGACGTTCTGGCGCGGGTACGTGAGCCGCGGCGCGGCCGCCGGTGAGTTTCTGCGAGGGGGCGACGTGCTCGACCACTACATCGATGACACCCACCTGATGGGCGTCGATGCGCCCTGGGCGGTCGTCGGCGAGGAGCTGCATGTGACGGAGACGTGGTTCGCGCCGTCCGACGAGCCTGTGCAGTTGAAGCGTGTGTACACGGTCGACGGCGACGGGGAGCTGGTGGCGAAGAGCTGGGCGGCGGGGGCCGCGCGTTGAGGACGCGTTGCGCGCCATGGCCCAGGACGATGGCGAATCGAGTGGTTGCGATCCGCGTGCGGAGCCGCAGCCTCGCGATACGCGCCGCGAACGCCACGAGCACGGGAGGCCGCACATGCGAGTCGCCGTAACCTCACGCGATGAGGTCGGTAACCGCCGCGTCCTTGCGCCCGGCGGGCTCCTCCCTCCGCGGCGCGCGTTCGCGCCCGTCGGTGCCGCGTTGAGTGAGTGTGGCAGAGGGCAGCACGCCAACGCCACTCGCAACCATCACGCCGCTCGCGAACGTGGGCAAGCCATGCACCACCGATCAGCGATCCATCCCGGAGAGATCGATGACGGGGGACGAACATGCCCCCGACGGATCGAGCCCGTTCCCTGCGGACGTCGTGCGCACGGTTCACGCGATGGGCTTCGTCTGGGGCACAGCGGACGGGAACTGACGAGAGTCTCCCGCGCCCGAGCGAGGTAGGGTGCGCCATGCTTTGGCTCTCCCCTGCGCGACGGGCGACCGTGGTCTGGATCGGGATCGGCGCGGCGCTCACGGGCGTCGCGGGCACGCTCGGCTACTGGCTGTGGCCGCCCGTAACGCCACCGCCCACCGCGTCGGAGCGGGTGGTCTCGACGCTCCTGCTGCTGCGGTGGCCGGCTCTGCTCGTCATCGCCATGACGACGAGCCTCTTTCGCCTGTTCGATAGCGAGGGCGCGCTCGATCCGATCGACGGGCAGCCGAGCCGCCGTCACCGCGTGAACCAGCGCGTCCTCGCGAACACGATCGAGCAGCTCGTGGCGTTCGTCCCGGCGGTCCTCGCGCTCGCCGTCGTCGCGACCGAGCCAGCGACCTTCCGGCTCGTGGAGCTCGCCGTCGCGCTCTTCTGCCTGGGTCGCGTCCTCTTCTGGGGTGGCTACCACGTTTCACCGAACGCGCGCGGCCTCGGCTTCAACATGACGTTCTCCACGTCCGTCGCCGCGCTCGTGCTCACGTTCGTACTCGCGCGCTGACGCACGAGGTTCCCGCCCATCACCCCGGCGAGGTCGTCCACTCCGGTTCGGCCGCGGGGCCGCATAGGGCCGTAAAGCAACTCGCGGTCGAGGAAGACAATCACCCGTGGCGAGCGCTCGCGGATGGCCGCGTCCGGTGGTCGAGTGCGTGGGGGGGACGACACCTACGGCGATCTCCGACACGTTCCGACCGCCTCGCCCGAGTCGCCCATGGGCGCCTGCCGTCCCGTCCGCAGGGAGTACCATCCCCTCTGCTCCAGTGAGCACGCATCGGGGTGGCACCGAGACCTTGCACCTCACGGCGACGCTCGATTGTCCGCCCTGAGCCGCGTCTCTCCGGAGGCGTCTTCCCGATCCGTGCGCACCTGAGCGCGGGTCGCTTGCCAACGCGGGTGGGGTGAGGAGGAGATCGGTGCCGGGGGTCGTGAGGTGGCCCAGCTCCTTGCCGTCCCGGTCGAGGATCTGGAGCCGCGCGCCGCGCGCGACGGCGAGACCGCCATCGGCGAACGCGGTCGCCCGGATCGTGGGGCCATCGTCGAGATGCCAGCTCTCGCGTCGGTCCTCGAACGCGAAGAGGGCGCACCGGTGCCGGCGCCTTGCGCTTCAGCGCCTCCCCCGCGTTGCCAATCAGTTCAGATGCGCGGCACGCGATGCAGGAGAATCATCTGAGGCTCCAGAGAAGCGACCTCGGCGAGGTAGGCGCCCTCGCCTGCGAGCCGGAGGACCTCGAGCATCCACGCGACGAGCGGGTCGATCAGCACGCCGAGCTCGCGCCTTCCCAGTCGATGTAGAAGCTCGCGCTGTGCGCTTCGACATTGGTGCGCGTCCACATCTCGAGCTCGACGCGGCGTACGCGCCATATTCCCTGGAGCTCGAGGGAGAGACGCCAATCGAGGTCCTCAATCCGGATCGAGTCACCCTGGTCCGGCCAGCGGTTTGTAAGCCAGGACGTGGGCCCGTGCGATCGCGCGCGCGGCTCGAGGGCGAGCGCAGCCTCACGCGTCGGACACACGAGCGTGATCGAGGTGACCGGCGTGCCGCCGGGCACCGCGCTCTCGGCGCGCAGGCTCGCCATCTCCATGATGTCCTCGTCGTCGGCGGATAGGACATCCGACCGGGCTTTCGGTTCGACGGCAAGTGTGCGGCGGGGAGCGCGGAGGCGAACGTCGGCCTCGTGCTTGTGAATGGGGCGGTCTCGGGCAGCGCCCGAACCGGGGGGGCGCGACGCAAGAGGGCGGCGAGCCCGAGCGAGCACGGATCGGTGCCCGGGGCGTCGTCCCTCGGGCGGACGCGCCTTGTCGTGAGCCGCCGAACCGAAGCCGGGCTGGCCTGGCGGGGAGGGCTTCTCGTGCGGAGTGGGCGCGCCGCGAGCGCGAGCCGAGCTCTGCCTCTGGCTCTCCCTTGCCGCTCGATTGTCCCATCCGCCCCGGGCTCGCGAGCAGGCGCTTGGACCGGACGTCGCGACCGCGGTCACCACGCGCTCGGCGAGCGGGGCTGGCGGAGCGGGTGGGCGAATCAACGCCCGATGCCGAGGAGCTGCCGGCGGTGCGTGCGCTCGGCTGCGGCGTCGAGCATCGACTTGGCGAGGCCGCGAAAGTGCATCGCCTTGGCGCCCTCTGGCAGGGCATCGACCGCCACGCGGTAGGCTTCGCTCTGCCCCGCGCCCATCCAAGTCGGCCTGAGGAGCGTCCAGTCGAGGGCGCTCGTTCGGTATGTCTCCTCCATGGACCGGAGATCGGCCATGTGATGTCGGGCCGGGAAGCTGAGCATTCGCACGAAGAGGCTCTGCCCCGGGAAGAGGCCCGCGGAGCTGAACGCGACGAGGCGCTCGACCCGAGCCTGCTCCATCGCTCGCAGGATGTTCTCCGCGTAGCCGGTCATCGTCCACGCACGCTTCGAGGTCGCGCGGAAGATCTCGCCGCCGCGGGGCGCCAAAGCGGAGAAGACGGCGTCGTGGCCGGCCATGGCTCGCGCGAGCGCTTGGACGTCGGCCGGGCTGCCTTGGATCACGGTGAGGCCGGGGCGGTCGGCGGGCAGCTTTTGGGGCGAGCGGACAAAGGCGGTGACGCCATGGCCGCCCTGCAGCGCGAGGTCGAGCAGTTGGCCGCCGGTCTTGCCGGTGGCGCCGAGGAGGAAGCAACGCATGTCAGGTCTCCGTCGAGTGGGAGGGCGAGGTGAAGAGGGCGCGCGGATCAGCGGACGACTTGGAAGTGCCCCATCATCCCGGCCGCGTGGTGCTCGAGGATGTGGCAGTGGTACATCCACTGGCCCGGCCGGTCGTCGGGGCGGAACGCGATCGTGAGGCGCCGCTTCGCGACCACGTTCACCGTGTCTTCCCACGAGGTCGGGGTGACGGGCACGCCATCGATCGCGACGACTTGGAAGAAGAACCCGTGGAGATGGAACGGGTGATCCATGCCAGTCTCGTTGACGATCTCCCAGACCTGGAGCTCGCCGACCTTCACCGGCGCGTCGTGGTGATGGGTCTGGTCGTTGATCAGCCAATCGTGACCGTGCAGCGTCATCCTGGCCCCGAGGCGCACCGTGCGGGTCGGGTCGATCCGCCCGACCGGCACGAGCGGCTCGATGGGAGCGGACGCGATCGCGCGCGACGCGATCGACCGCGCGCGCGGGCCGACGCGCAGCGTGCCCCACCGGTCGCGGCGCGGGCGCTTCATCGACGTGCGCCGGTAGGGGAGCGACTCGATCGCGAGCTCGGCGCCCTCGTCCTCGAACGGTCCGACCGCGAGCTCGACGCGGTCGCCCGGCGTGAGGAGCGTCTCGGTGACGGTGAGCGTCTCGCTCCGGAGGCCGCCGTCCCCGCCGATGATCCGGAATGGCCTGCCGCCGAGCGACAGCCGCACGTAGCGCGCGCTGCACGCGTTCACGAGGCGCCAGCGCTCGATCTGTCCGGCCGCGATCTCGACTTCGGGGGCGGTGCGGCCGTTCACGAGCAGCACGTCTCCTTCTCGGCCGCTGTGGCGATCGAACAGCGCCGTCTTCGCGATGCGACCGCGCCAGTCGAGCTTGAGATCGTCGAGCACGAGGAGCCGATCGGCGTCGAACGTCGGCTCGTCGGCGCCGAGGACGACGATGGCGCCATAGAGCCCGCGCTCGATCTGGACGGTCTCGTTGGCGTGCGAGTGGTACCAGAACGTGCCGGCGTCGCGGAGCTCGAAGCGGTAGTCGAACCGCTCCCCGGGCTGCACGAGGCGTTGCACGGCGGCGGTGCCGTCCATCGCGGCGGGCAGGCGGAGCCCGTGCCAATGGATGATCGTCGGCTCGGCCAAACGATTCGTCAGGCGCGCGACGAGGACGTCGCCGACGCGCCCCACGATCGTCGGCCCCGGGATGGATCCCGCGTATCCCCAGCCGACGACGCTGCGGCCCGGTGAGATTTCCCACTCCGTCTCGCGGGCTTCGAGCTCGACGTGGATCTCGCGCGGCGAGGGGGTTGCGGCGGTGCGATCGATCGGCATGGCGTTCATGGCGGCTCCTTCGGTTCTTCGGTTCGAGTTCGTCCGTGAACCTAGGGCTCCGCTCGCGGACCGACTTGAACGTAGGGGCTACGTCGCGCGGCTCGATCGCGGCGCGGAGGAGACGACGAGCGACGCGGCCGCGATGCCGAACATGCGGCGGAACGTCCGGCTGAGGTGCGCCGAGTCGGCGAAGCCCGCGCCGTGCGCGGCGTCGGTCAGCGACGCGCCGACGGAGAACATCTCGACCGCGCGCACGAGCCGCAGCCAGAGGACGAACGTGCGGAAGGAGAGGCCCGTCTGTTCGACGAAGAGGTGGCGCGTCCGCCCCTCCGAGAGGCCGATCGCCTGCGCGACGTCGCCGAGGCTGAGCGGTCGATCGAGGCGCGCCGACGTCCACGCGATGAGGCGGGTCACGCGCGGGTCGACGCGCTCGGCGCGCGGGGCAACGTCGCCCGCGAGGCGCGCGACGAGCGCGCGAGCGAGCGCGCGCAGATCGTCGTCGCCGCTCCGCGGGTCTTCGAACGTCGCGAGGAAGCGCGCCGGCAGATCGCCGAGGAGCCGAGCGGCACGGGCGCGATCGGCCCGCGCTCGAAGAGCGCGCGGGCGATCTCGCGGCCGGCCTGGCCCTCCGACGCCACGAACAGATGGGCGACCGTGCCGGTGCCGGCGAACGCGTGCCGGGCGTCCGGGGCGATCGCGAAGGCGACGCCGGACACGCGCCCAGCGTCGCCATGGAACTCGACCTCGCCCGTCAGGGCGATCGTGAGCTGGAGCGCGTGGTGGGCGTGAGGATCGGTCCTCGGGTAGCGCTCGCCAGCTCGCGCGCCGAAGATCCAGAGGCTCCCTCCCTCCCAACCGAGGATGCGCCCGTGGGCCTTCGTCGCCAATCCAGCGACGCTAGCGGACGCGCCGGGAGCGCGGCAACCGCGCGGAGCGCTCCGGCGTCAACGCACACGTCCTAACGACACGCGAGGAAGCTCCCGCCGTTTCGGCGAGAGCCTCCTCGCGGTGCGAGCGCGGCCTCAGATCTTCGGTGGAAGCAAGCTCAGGATCGTCTCGGCGACCTCGTGCGCGTGGTTGACCTCGAGGTTGTGGTTCGCGCCCTCGAAGACGCGCTGCTCGCCGTCCTCGGCTTCATCGGCGAGCGAGCCGAGCATGGAGACCCAGAGCGCCTCGCCTTCGGAGGGGAGGCCGTGCGAGGTCGCCGTCAGCACGCGCACCGGGTAGTGTCCGAAGCCAGGCGTCTCGGCGATCTCGCCGGACGACTGGGGGAACGCTCGGTACTCCGCGATCTGGACGTCGGGGAGCGAGTCGACGGCCGACTCGGGGATCCCGCAGCCGTCGATCTCGGCGTGCGCGCACGCCGCGGAGAAGTCGCGGTGGCGCGGGTCGACGAGCACGAGCCCGCTCACCTCGTCGGGGTGCGCCTTCGCGAACAGCTCCATGTACGTTCCGCCGAACGAGTGCCCGACGAGCACGTAGGGCGGCGCGTAGCCCCGCGCTGCGAGCAGCGCGCGGAGGTCTTCGACGATGTGCGACGCGTCTCGCGGCGCGGTCGTCGGATCGCTCTCGCCGTAGCCGGGGCGTGAGTACGCGAAGACGCGCGCACGCGCCGCGACCTCGGACGCGACCTCGTCCCACGGCGACCAGTCGTTCCCGAGTCCGGACTCGAAGACGACGGTGGCGTCGCCTTTGCCGGTCTCGACGACCTCGACCGTGCGGCCGGAGACCTCGGCGATCGTCGGGTTGAGCTCGGTGCCGCAGCCGCCGAGCATGAGGACGAGGAGCGCCAGGGCGCTCACGAAGGAAACGAATCGGGTCCAGAGACGAAGCTTCATACGCGTCATGGCGATCTCCTACGTGGGGGAACGCCTCGGACCATAGGAGCCGCGCGCGCGCCGCACTTGAACGAAGGGGCTGCGCTGAGCGGAGTCGACATGGGCCTCGGTCGACGGCGCCCCGAGGCGTCACCTGCGATCGCTCGTTCAAGCGGCAGGATGAGCGTCCTCGAAGCGTCGCTCGGTCGAAAGCTCCTCCCGCACGTGCGAACCAGACAATGGGTGTGCTCGTTCCCGTGCGCCGCCGCGTGCTTCTTGGCTGCGAGCGCAACTCGTGTGCTGAGGTGCTCGCGCGTTCGTGGAGGAGCTCACCCGCTCCCTCCGCTGGCGCGCGAAGCGGCTCTTCGGGTTGAAAAGCGTCGAGGACGCGCACACGGGCGCGATCACGTTCGTTCAGAGATTCGATTCCGCCTCGAGGATGAATGTGCACTCGCATGTCATCGCGCCGGATGGCGTCCACATCGAGGGAGACGCAGCCGAGCGCGGCCGAGGTGCTCGGCGTCGCGGAGCGCACCGCGAAGTGAGTCGCCGCGCAGCATCCCCAGGCGACGGGACCTACGTGATCGTGCTCGAGCCTCGCGGAGCGAGGTGAGATTCTGACTCTGCCTCTGCTTCTGCGGGGTCCACGAGGCGGAGCCCCGTGTGGAGCCGCTCGAGCTCTTGTCGCGCCTCGCCGCGATGGCGTTGCTGCCGCGGTTTGGGGCGTCTGCGGACTCGTTCGTCGAAGGCTGGCGCGCGACGAGGAGCGATCACTGCGGTACAACGTCCACGTGTTCGTGGGCCGAACCGCCGAGAAGGGCTCCGCGCTGGCGACGCTCGGCGCGCTTCCATCCTCCGTCGTGGTCGTCGGTCCTCCGGGGATCGGGAAGACGTCGTTCTGTGAAGCGATCGCGGAGTCCCTCCACCGGTCGGGGAGCGCCGTCTCGTGGGGGCGCGCGTGGGAGCTCGGCGGCGCGCCGGCGTTCTTCCCGTGGCAGCGGGTCTTCGCGTCGATCGCAGACGACCTAGGCGACGCAGGCGCGCCGTTCCGCGAGCTCTCCGAGCTCCTCTTGCACGGCTCCGACGAGGTGGACGCGCGCGCACGACTTCGGGTCTTCGAGCGCGCACGGGAAGCGTTCGAGGCCGCGCCCCGCACGCTCCTCGTGGTGCTCGACGACATCCATGCGGCCGATGCGGCGTCGCTCGAGCTCGCTCGCTATCTCCAGCGCGAGCAGAGGAGCAAGAAGGTCGGCTTTCTCTTCTCGGCCCGTGACGCGGAGATCGAAGCCGCCGACGATCGTTCGGGCCCCCTGCTCCGTGACCTCCTCCGCGGAGCCTCGCGGACCGTGGCGCTCCGCGGCCTCGCGCGAGAGGAGCTCGACGAGTGGCTTCCCTGGTTCTGTGGTCGGCCCGTGCCGCGAGGCCTCTCGGGTCGGCTCCTCGCGCTCACCGCGGGCAATCCCTTCTTCGTTCGCGAGCTCGTCGAGGCCCAGCACGGGGATCTCGAGGCGATCGCGGAGGATCGGCCCGGCGTACCGCGCGCCATCCGTGACGTCATCCAGCGCCAGGTCGCGCTGCTCGACGCCACCGCGCAGGCCGTGCTCCGCGTGGCGGCCGTGCTGGGGCGTGACTCGATGGTCGAGGACGTCGCACGCCTTCTCGACCTCCCACCGACGGACGTGGAGAGCGTGCGCGAGCGATCGACGGCCGCCCGCCTCACGATGCCGAGCCACCCCGACGAGATTCGCTTTGCGCACGCGCTCGTGTGTCACACGCTGTACGTCACGATGCCGACCGCAGAGCGGTTAGCGTTGCATGGCCGGATCGTGGATGCGCTGGCCGCGCCGCGCCTCTCGGAGCGCACCCGTCACGCGGTCGAGGCTGCGCTGCTCGGCCCCGAACACGCGGCCAGAGCGATCGCGCTCTCTCGCGAAGCGGGGCAGGCCGCGCGTCGTACGCTCGCGTTCGAGGAGGCCGCTCGACACTACCGCGCGGGGCTCGCGCTCGCGGAGCGCGCCTCGACCCCTCCAGCGCTCGTCGCTGAGATCAAGCTCGCGCTTGGCGAGGCGCTCACCGCAGTCGGAGACCGCGAAGAGGCGGAACGGACGCTCGCGGAGGCCGCGACGACCGCAGATGCCCTGGGCGACGCGCACCTGTTCGCGCGCGCGGCGCTGCTCCGCGCCTCGATGCGCGAGTACGTCGCGCGCGACCTCTCGAAGCTCGCGCTGCTCGAGAGCGCGCTCGAGAAGCTCGGGGCCGAGGAGTCCGACCTGACGGCGCGCGTACTCGGGCGCCTCGCGAGTGATCTCGTCATGGATCCCACGTCGCGAGCGCGCCGCGCCGACATCGCTGCTCGTGCGCTCGCGATCGCGAAGCAAGTCGGAAGGCCCGAGACGATCGCGGTCGCACTCGAGGCGAGGCTGCAGAGCGTCTATGGACCGGACACGATCGAGGAGCGGCTCGTCACGGCCGACGAGATCGTCGCGCACGCGCGCAACCGCGGTGACGTGGATCGGGAGATCGCAGGCCGAGGGTGGAAGCTCTCCGCGCTCCTCGAACGCGGTGACGTGCTCGTTGCACTCCCACTCGCGCGCGAGCACGCGGAGCTCGCGGAGACGCGACCCAACGCGGGACCCCGCATCAATGCGCAGTCGCGGCTCGCGACGCTCGCGTTCGTCGCGGGTCGTTTCGAGGACGGATTTGCGCATGCGCGACGCGCGTTCGACATCGGGGTCGCCGCTCGTGACGGCGGCGCCAGCCTCTTGCATCACGCGCAGCTCGTGTTGCCGTGCGATCTCCTCGGTAGGAAGGCGCCCCTCGCAGACGCCGTGGAGGTGCTCGCGCGCGAGGCTCACCAGGTCACGCACGGTCACGCGATCAAGGCGCTCCGGACGATCGGTCTCCTCTCGCTCGGCCGCGAGGACGAGGCTCGCGCCGAGCTTGCGGCCCTCGGCGCGACCGGCTTCGAGGACGTGCCGCGCGACTTCGCGCGGGTCGGCACGCTCACCGCCCTGGCAGACATCGTCGTCCGGGTCGGGGATATCCCGCTCGCCGCCGCGCTGCGGCCCCACCTCGTCTCGTACGCGAAGCACAACGCGATGGTCGGGACGGCCGCCTGCTTCGGCGCCGTCACGCGTCATCTGGGACGACTCGCGACGGTTCTCGGGACCGAGAGCGACGCGATCGCGTTCCTCGAGGACGCGTGCACCTCGAACGCGCGGATGCACGCTCGGCCGGCCCTCGCGTGGTCGCAGCTCGAGCTCGCGCGCGCGCTCCTCCGAACCGGCCGCGGGGCCACCGTCGACGCGCTCGTCGCGGCGAGTCGTGCCACGGCGCTCGAGCTCGGGTTGGCGCCGCTGCTCGCGGAGCTCGATGCAATCGCTGCGCGGGCCACGAGCACCCCCAAGAGCGTCGCGCCGACGAAGGAGCGACGCGCCTCGCTGCGACGTGAGGACCGAGGATGGTGCCTCCACCTCGACGGCACGACGATGCGGTTCGCGAGCCGGCGCGGGCTCGCGTATCTCGCTCGGCTCGTCGCAGCGCCGGGGCGCGAAGTCCATGCGCTGGAGCTGGTCGCACCCGAGGGGCCGACGCTGCCGCGCGAGACGACCGCGGAGCAGATCCTCGACCCGAAGGCGAAATCCGCGCTCCGCTCCCGTCTCGACGAGCTGAACGCCGACCTCGCGGAAGCCGAGCAGCTCGGCGATCCCGGCCGCGTCGACCGGGTGCGTGTAGAGCTCGAGGCGCTCGAGGACCATCTCGCGGCCTCGCTCGGCGCCGGGGGGCGCTCACGCCGGCACTCGTCGGCCGCCGAGCGTGCGCGAATCGCCGTGACCGTCGCCCTGAAGCGCGCGATTGCGGAGATCAGCCGGGAATCCCCGGAGATCGCAGCGCACTTCGAGCGGTCGGTGCGCACCGGGCTCTTTTGCTCCTACGACCCGGATCCCTCGACGACGTTCCGTGTAACGACGTGACGTGCGTTCGTAACGCCCCCTGGGAAAGCCCCGGCGCTCACCGCCGGTTACGAACGGAGGAAACGATGGCCATTGTCGTCAGGTACGAAGTCAACGGGATGAGCTCAGAGCAGTACGACGCGATCATGCGCGATCTCGATGCCGCCGGTCTCGGGCACCCCGCCGGGCGCGCGTATCACGTGTGCTTCGGGGACAAGACCAAGCTCCAGGTCGTCGACGTCTTCGAGAGCCCCGCGAAGCTCGAGGCCTTCGGCGCGAAGCTCATGCCGATCCTGCAGAAGCACGGCGTGAACGCTCGCCCCGACGTGCTCGGCGAGGCGCACAACTCCGTCGTCCCCGCCTGAGGCGACGGTTGGGGGCGAGTCCGGCGCCAGGTCATGGCGCCGGGCGCTCCTTCAGGTTGTCCGTCAGGTGGTAGGCGGCCTCGGCCGCCTGGATCGTGCACTCGATTCGGCGCCGTGATCTGCGCGCGCAGCGCGTCCTCGCACGAAGAGTTGCTCGTCGCGCACTGGACGAGGAAGTCGGCTGACCTACCATCGTCGACGTCGACCCGGAGCCGCTGCGTCGGTCACATCGACCGAGTACCGTCGCCCACGAGGAGAACAGGAGACTCACGACGTCCAACGTCCGCGTAGCAGCGTTCTCGATGTCGATCGACCGGTTCGGCGCCGGGCCTCGTCAGAGTCTGCAGTGTCTGCATCCCCTGTCGGCCAGCACTGTCTGTTGTCCCACCCGTCGAGAGTCGCGTCGCCGGCGCAAGCTAGATCGGCGGCGGGACGCGGAGTCGCACCAGAAGAACATCACGAAGGACCTGCTGCGGACGTTGCGCTGAAAGTCCTCGCCGAGGCCTCGTTTCAATCTTCTTCCTCTCCCTCTTCCTCGCAGCGCCCTCTCTTCGCGCAGACCTCACTCGAGCCGAGGGTCTGCGCAAACTGATGTTGCCGAACTGTCGTGCGTCCTGCACGCGAAGCCGCGGCCCGCAGTCGTCACCGACCCGAGTCCGCTGCGAAGAGCGGCACGGCGGTCGCGGTCACAGTTTTACGATGAACTGCACCGCGACGTTGACCGGACGACTCTCGCTGCTTCCTCCAGCGCTCTGCGTCCCCGTGATCCCCGTCGTCGAGCCTTGTGTTCCAGAGCCGCTGACGAACGGCTGCCCGCCGGGCGTATATCCGACCCCGCTCGCTGGGCCGCCGAACGCGACGAAGGCGGACGTCGAATGCGCGTGCCCAGGATCGACGATGCCATGGGCATGCGTCGCAAACGCCGAGTCCTGGAGCGAGCCCACGACGTCTCCACCGACGCGCGCAGAGTGCCGGCCGTTTCGGATCCGACCAGTCGGCGGTCGCTGACACGACGGGTCGAAGCTGCGTGGCATCCAAGGACCAGGAGGGCGGGAGCGCCGACGCGAGCCCGAACGAGCGAACCGTCGACAACGAACCCATGTGGCTCGCGAGCGTGCCGTACCAGCTGGAGAACGCGTGAAGATCGTCCGGGAGACTGAAGTGAAAGTGCGGATCGGACAAGCTGTGTGCAAAGAACGGGAGCGTGGACGGGGCCCCTCCAATCGCGGGGTTGGCCTGGACGAAGATCGTCGTTTTCGCGCCGTCGACGACATGGTCGATCGTCAGGCTGATCGACTTCGTGGCGAGCACTGGCTCGAACGGCAGTGTCATGTTCACGGGATCGCCGGTGTCGGAGGTCACGGTCGGCGCCTTCGCCGACGCGATGACGTTGTGGCCGTCATCGAACACGAGGACGTCGATGCGCATGTTGCAGTCGACGTGGAGGACGGTCGTCGGCACAGAGGCGGCGACGAGGGGTGTGAAGTGTCCCGGGGAAGCCGAGGCGCCGAGCACGTACTTCGCGTTCGGTGGAACCGCGGTGAAGTCCAGTGTCAGGTCGAAAGGCTTCGTGGTGCAGGGGGGAGGCGGCGAGACATTGCTCCATCCCTTGTTGCCATAGAAGCCGACGGCCACGTCCGCATGCCCCGCGAACGAGTCGACTCTGGGTGACGACTCTCGGCAGTCGCCGGCCAAGACGACGCGGCGAGCCCTCGGCAACTCTCGTCGTACAAAGTTGGTGCGCTTCGGGGCTGCCCAGGCCGCGGCCGACCTCTCCCGGATCGGCGCGGTGCTGCGGCTGCAGTTCATAGATGAGTTCCGAAGTTCCGACGGAGTGCGGAAGACCGTGGGCGCACGGATCGGGGCAGCGGAGTCGGGCACCATCGCGGCGAGGCGCGACAAGAGCTCGAGCGGCTCCACACGGGGCTCCGCCCCGTGGACCCCCACGGATTGGCGGAATCGGGGGGCGGCCAGCAGCAGTCCTCCACGCGCGGCGGGTCGTTGTATCCCCCCGCATAGAAGCATCGAAGCCCGGACGGCGCGGCGGCACACGACTGCAGGCCAATCCCCGCGACGGTGGCGGGGAAGTCCGGACCGCCGGCCCACGCGTTATCGCGGCGCGCGCGAACTGCGTGATTCGCTTTCGGGACGGGCTCGTCCAGTCGGACGTCCGCAACGCCGCCGCCGCGGCGCTCGCGGCGCTCCCGAACGCGGACCACGCGGCAGAGCAGCCGTGAGGGCGATCTTCGCGGCGCTTCGGCTCAAACTCGGGCGGTCGCTCCGTCGAACGTGCGCGCTGCGCTCACCATCCTCGGCATCCTCATCGGCGTCGCGTCGGTCGTGATCGGCGCCGCTCGCGTTGTGAAAAGCAGGATTCGGACGTCGCCGCCACGACGCGCGGGACCGCGCTACCGGGTGTCCCGACCGTCACGGCGTGCACGCGAGCGCGCTGAAGTACACGCGCTGGTCGCCGTCGCGCTCGTCCCGATAGAGCACCCCGAGATCCCCCGAGGCGCTGACGGCGAGGGTCGGCGCCACGCTGTCGCTCGGCGCGCTCGTGACGCGCACCTCCGGCGCCGAGCTCGCGAGGTCGAACCTCAGGAGCGTGGCGTAGACCTTGTAGCCCTGGTTCTCGTCCTGGTTGCTCGCGTACGCGAGGGCGACGTGATCGCCGACGACGGCGAGCGACACGTACCGGAGCTGGTGCGTCCCGGCGTCGAGGACGCGCGTCGCCGGCGCGAGCGGCGCGCCGTCCGCCGTGAAGCTCGCCGCGTAGATCCCGGGCGCCCCGACCCCCCGCTCGTCCCAGGCGACGACGTAGCGGTCCCCCGTCCACACGATCGCGGGTGGTCCCTTCTCGGACTGCGAACTCGAGACCGGGACGGACGCGAGCGCCGCGCTCAGGTCGGGCTTCCACACGGAGAGCACGAGGCCCCGCACGAACGTGTCGCTCCGCGTGTACGCGATCGCGACGCTCGCCGGCGACGCGGCGATCGTCGGGGATTCACATGGGAGCGTGTCGTTCGAGATCTTCACGTTCTCGCCGACGAGCTGCGCGCTCCCGTCCACGCGCTGCGCGTACACCTGGAAGGCGCCGTCCCGCCCGTCCTGCCACGCGGCGACGAACCCGTCGGCTTGCGCGGCGACCACCGGGTAGATGGAGAACTCGGGCGCGTCCGTGACGCGCACGTCCACGCCGACCTTCGCGCCGGTCGCGTCGAGTGCGCTCGCGTAGATCTCGTAGTCGGCGTCGCGCCGATCCGACCACACCGCGACCGCGCCCGACGGACCGACCGCCGTCATCGGATCGAAGCAATCGCTCGTCGGCAGGCCGTAGTCGATGACCCCGGGCGGCGTGAGCACGGCGCTCGACGGCGAGAGGCCCACCGCGCGGCCGCTCGCAGTGTGGGGGCTGGGGGGCTGCAGCGTGAACGACGCGAGGAACCGATCCCCGAACCACGTCAGCGCGGCGGGGGCGGAGAGGGCCTCGGCGATCATCACGTCGTCAGACGCCTTCGTGAGGGACGCGCACGCGATCGGCGGTCCGCCCGAGCTGCTCGACGTGACGGTCGAACTCGCGTCGGTCGAGCTCGCGTCGGTCGAGCTCGAGGCCGTCCCAGCGTGCCCGCCAGCGCCGGAGGCGGAGACCTCGATGCAACCGACGAGCGACGCGGCTGCGACGAGCGGGCCCGCGACACACCAAGAGAGGAAGCGCATGCCCTCGAGCATACCGCGGCGCGCAGCCCGGTCATGCGTCCGGTCGTGATGAGAGCCATAGGCCACGTCGATGGTGGCGGGACTCCGGTGGCATCCCGCCGCGTGACCAAGCGATGGTTCTCCACCTCGCCGACGAAGTGGCGCCGACTGTGTGCAAGACATTTGCTCGAGAGGACGCTCTCGGCGTCCGCCGCGATGTTGCGATCGAGCTCGTCGGACATATGTATCGGCCGTGGCAGCGCGGGTCGCGCATCTCCAGCAGAATCGGAGAAATTCTCGCCCGCGTGTTGGCGTCCCGACGAAAGGAGCGCGATGGCGCCCGTCGACACGATCGCCGCCGGGAAGAGCCTGCGGTCGAGAAGCTCAAGCGCGTTCGCGGCCACGAGGGCAAGCACGCCACCGCGCGCGCCCGAGGACGGCCGCTGGCAGCCCATCGGCGCGATGCCAATGGCGCCCGTGCGGCGCGCCCTCGCGTGAGCGTCGATCAACTTCCCTGACCGACCACGATGCGTCATCATCGCGCGATGTCGACGCTCTCACCGAACGCCTTGTTTCAAGGCCGGTACCGCGTCGTCCGCGCGCTCAAGACCGGCGGGATGGGCGAAGTCTACGAGGTCGTCGACGAGCGGACGAGAGGGCGACGCGCCCTCAAGGTGTTGAAGTCCTCGCTCCTCGAGAACGCGGATCAGCGCGCCCGCTTCGCCCAGGAGGCGAGCGTGACGGGCGAGGTCGAGAGCGAGCACCTCGTTCGCATCTTCGACGCAGGCATGGAGGGCGACGCGCCCTTCCTCGTCATGGAGTTGCTCGACGGCGAGGAGCTCGACGACGCGCTCGCTCGGCGCGCGATGACGGTCGACGAGACGCTCCTGGTCCTCTCCCAGATGGCGAGCGCGCTCGAGAAGACCCACGAGAAGCGGATCATTCACCGCGACATCAAACCTGCGAACGTGTTCCTGGTCCGGCGCGAGGACGGTTCGACGAGCGTGCGCATCCTCGACTTCGGCATCGCGAAGGTGAGCGGCGGCGACGTCGAGAAGAAGACGCGTGCGCTCGGGACGCCGCTCTACATGGCGCCCGAGCAGATCCTCGGACGCGGCGACATCAGCGTGCGCGCCGATCTCTACGCGCTCGGGCACCTCGCGTACGTCATGCTCGTCGGGGAGCCCTATTGGCTCGAGGACGCGACCGCGCACGACTCGCTCTTGCCCGCGCTGAAGCAGGTGATCGCGGGCGCGGTCGAGCCGGCGAGCGCGCGCGCGCTTCGTCGCAAGGGCGTACGGCTCCCAAGCGGCTTTGACGCGTGGTTCCGCCGCGCGGTCGCCGCCGATCCTGCGAGCCGGTTCGAGAGCGCGCGCGCAGAGGTCGCCGCGCTCGCCGAGATCCTGCGAGCGCCGGCGTCGGTCGCCGCGCCCGCGCCGCTCCGCCCGGCGACCGCCACGCTCGCGCAGCCCACCCTCGCGGCGTCGGCCCAGCCGACACAGGTCGGCGCGCCCCCCAGCGGCGCCGCGACGCAGACACAAAACTCCGCGTTTCAGCCGGCGCCGAGCGCTCCCGTCGCGGTCTCGCAACAGGGGTGGAACGCCCCTCGCGCCGACGCGTTGGCGGCTCCCGACGCACCACGCCCTTTCGTCCCCGCCGCGCCCTCTCCCGCGCCGCTCGTCGCGAGCGTGCCTGTCACCACCCCGCGGCCCACGCAACGCAGCCGCGCCGGCATCGCGATCGCCGCCGCCGCGGGTGTCGTCGCAATAGGCGGTGCCGTGACGGTCGCGCTCATCGTGACGCATTCGACACCCAACGCGCCGACGCCGGAGGCCTCGGCGAGCACGAGAGAGAGCGCCGCGACCACCGACAAGCCCCCGCCCCGGTCACCTCCGTCGGTTGCTTCATCGCCGCCCGTGATGAAGGCGCCCCCGTCGGCGGCGCCGATCCCTTCCACGACGAGCGTCAACTACTTCGCGGACGCGACGTCGCTCGCGTCGATCGTGAAGGCGACAGTACCCACGGGGCGCGTCTTCGAGGTCGACATGCGTGCAGACAACGTGACGTTCGTCATCGAAGAGCCGAAGGGCCAATACAACGCGTGGACGCTCCGCGATGGCAAGCTCACGAAGACCGGCCCGCAGGACCCCTGGTCCACGACGGAGAGCGTCGATCTCGGCGCTGTCCGCTTCGATCTCCTTCCCGAGATGGTGAAGGCGGCGCTCGCGCCGAACGGGAGCGACGCCTACGTCACTCGGATCATGATCGTGCCGTTCAAGGCATTGTCGAACACCGACAAGCCCGTCTTTCGCATCATGTCCACGAACACCGGCGCCAGGCTCGACGCGGAGTCGGACTTCGACCTCGACGGTCGCTTCATCAAGGCGAAGTAGCCGTCAACCGCGGCTCCGGAGCCACGCCGAATACTTCACGAACGTCTCTCGAAAGCGCTGCTTCTGGGCTGGGTCCCGCTCGAGCCGCGCGTCCCACCCGGACTCGACGGCGGCCTGCGCGCTCAACGCGAGCCCATAGCGCGACAACACGGGTGCGGGGTTCTTCGGGTACATCGAGAGCTCCACGCACAGGTAAGCGTACTGCTCGAGCGTGAGACCCTCGATCCGCTCGACCACCGGCTCGGCGCGGGCGGGCGCGGCGGGTTGCGACACGCTGATCGGCACAGGCTCCATGCGCGTCGAGGCGGGAGGCTCGACCGCGCGAGAGGCCGCCGGGTCGAGCGCAGAGAGATCGCCGAGATCGACTGTCTCACCGACCGCAGCGCTGGCCGGCGCGACGACGCGCACGGCCGCGACGTTCGCTGGAGATGCGACGGGAGGGCGCGTCGAGGCGACAGCGCCCTCCGCGGGGTCGGCGGCCTCGTGCCGCTCCGATTTCGCCTCGACGAACGGTAGCTTCGCGTCGCCCTCGAGCGCGAGCGCGACATCCCCGAGATCCAGCGTCGTTTCCGCCCTGGATGCAACCGGCGCCTCGACGATGGCGATCGGGGTGCGAGGCAACACGGCCCCAGCCAACCCGAGAGGCGCCGCAGCGCTCGAGGCGCCGGGGCTTCGGAGCTGCCCCCCGACGGGCTGCGCTTCCAGCATGAACGAAGGGATCGCGACGCGACCAACGTCGACGGGTGCCTCGCGCAGCCCGGAGGTGGGAAGGGGCCGAGCGAGGGCGCGCTCGCGCGCGATCGCGGCGTTGCGCGCGGCATCCGCCTCGTCGGCGCAGAGCGCGGCGTAACGCTCGGCGCGCTGGGTCTTGCCTTCCGCAAGATCGGCGTCGAGCGACGCGCGGTGGACCTTGTCGGAGCGCTGAAAGTGCGGCTCCGAGACGCTCGCCGCCGCCAAGATCTCGGACGCCTCGGCGGGCCCCTTCTTGGTGCATCGGGCGCTCAGCCTCGCCCACTCGTCGAACGACAACAGGCGAGGCGGTCCCCCTGCTTCGGGAGGATCGGACGATCCTGGCTTGGACGGCTTGGCATCGGATTCCATCCCCACTCGGCTCCGTCGGGTTCGCTCCAGCATACCCCATTCGCACGATGTCCACGCGCCCGCGGGTGGATGCGGCGAGCCCCTATGTCGTAACCTCCCGCGAATGGCTGATCCGCCCCCGGCCGTCTCGACCCTCTACCCGCAGTTCCGCGTGCACTTCCAAAACGAAGGCTTCCGCAAGCCCGAGAAGGGGCCGACGTGGGTCGCCTCGTCCGCGGACGTCTCGACGGGCGACTCCGTCGTCCACGGCGCCGCGAAGGACCTCTCCGCCGAGTGGCTCGACGAGGAAGGCCAGACGTGGCTCTACGTGCAGGAGTCGACGCCGAACGCGAAGGTCGAGGAGTGGGTCCTCGACGAGAACGGGCAGGCCTACGACGCCGCGCGGAGCGACGACCCGAAGGCCCCGACGCCGAAACCACGGCCGTTCATCGAGAAGCAGACATATGGCGTCTGGCACTCGCACGTGAGGATCGACGCGCTCCGCGCGCAGGCCGCGGCGCAGCTCGAGAAGGCGAAGGCGGACAAGAAGGCCGCGGACGCGGCGGTGAAGGCCATCGAAGACGAAGAGGCCGCGAGCCAAGCCAAGGACGGGAAAGCAGCGGACAAGAAGGCCGGGGACAAGAAGGCCAGCAAACATGCGCCGAAGAAGGGGGGCAAAGGCCGCAAGGGCAAACAGAAGGACAAGAAGACCGAGGCGCTCGAGACCCAGCATGGGGCGACGGCCCACCTCGCTGCCGCGGAGGCCCAAGTCCGGCGATTCGGCCCGGACTTCGGCAAGGACTTCGAACGGCTCGCCGCGGCGCACGTGATGACGCTGAAGAGCTGCGTACAGCTCGCCGCGCACGTCGCGACGGGACCTCTCAACACACCGCTCCACCGCCTCGACGGGGCCTATTTCTACCGCGGCGGCCTCTCGACCGACGTCGACGGCGCGCCAAACTCGTACGCCCCGTCCGCCGACAAGATGAACATGGGGTACCTGAAGACGAAGTACGCCCCGTACTACACCGACAAGGGAGCGCTCAACATCGTCAAGGTGGACAAGATCGGCAAGGACAAGAAGCCCGTCAAAGGCAAAGATGGCAAGGTCATCCAGGTCGAGCGGGCCGTGCCCGGAAACAACACGATCGTTTGGGTCGCCGGCAAAGACGGCCCGGTGGACGTGACGACGTTCCGCTTGAACCTCGCGCAAATCCCCGAACACGTCCCCGAAGGCCAGGTGCCGACGAAGTTCGGCGGATTCGCCGATGGCCTGGCGTCCGCCGCGTACCATCCTTCCCCCGACTCCGATGGCAACCTCGCGCATTGGGATGGCATCAAGTTCGACCATCAGGGCCGGCCGAAGATCCAGACGGAGGGGCCTTATACGGGCTACTTCACGCCGCGCGGGACGAAGGTGGCGGTCAACCCGCTGATCGTCTCTGGCTTCAGCATCGCCGCGAAATTCCACAAGGCGGACACCCACATCCTCGGCAGCATCGGGGTCGTTTGCTGGGCGCCCCCTGGGAAGGCGCCGCGTATGGCGTCGGCCGTCGTGTTCGACGTGGGGGGCCAGAGGTCCGTCGGCGAGGGGTCACCGATGCTCGCGTACAAGCTCGGCAGCGGCAAGGATCCCAGCCGCAACCTCACGAAGTTCAGCGAATACCAGACGGAGCATGGCATCCACACGGCGCGGCTCGGCTACGTCGCGTTCGAGGGTTCTCACCTCCCCATCCCTTACGCGGAGCTCACCAACGCCGACATCGACAAGGCGGCGAGGAAGCGCTTCAAGGAGTGGGGAGGGATGGCGCGCCTCCGGTGTTGCTTCCCGGAGCTCTTCCCCATGGGCAAAGACCCGAAGGCCGAGAAGGAGCAGGAGGCGGCGGAGCCCGCTCTCAAGGGTCCGAACGCCAAACCCAGCGGAGGCCGACCATGACGCAAGCAACGCCGCGAGCGCTCTACACACGCAAGGGCAATGAGGCCGATTACATGGTGTGGATCGACGGCGTCGTGGACGGCGCCCTCGAGGTCGTCGACTTCCACGGCGTCGAGGAGATATCGCGCCCCTATCGCTTCACCCTGACGCTCGTCCAGCCGATCCATGCGAGCGCGCTCGATCTGGACGCGTTGATCGGCGCGCCGGCCGCGTTGCTCGTCGCGACGCACGACCACGGGGATGGGTTCATCGTGCGCCATGGCG
This sequence comes from Polyangiaceae bacterium, assembly GCA_046351395.1. GTDB lineage: Bacteria > Myxococcota_A > Polyangia > Polyangiales > Polyangiaceae > CAYYKK01. Next base: position 232,570 of record JAXLYP010000015.1, on the reverse strand, counting down.
TCGTCCTCGAGGCCGAGGCGACCGAGCAGACGTCCACGCTGCGGCTCTACCGCATCGTTCTCGCGCCCCCCTTCGAACTCGCGCGGTTCCGGACGCACTGCCGCACGTTCGTGGACACCACGCTCGAGGCCATCATCGGGGAGGTGCTGCGCGGCGCTGTCCCCACGTCGTCTGCGGGTGGCGGCGCCGGGCTCTCCGCGGGCGCTGGGCTCTCCGGAACGGTTGGCCGCAGCGTCCCTGGGGCGCTGCAGCTGATTGCAACACCTGGCGACGCCGACGAGTGGGTCGGCCGCGACGTGCTGTGGTCGCCCCCCGAGTGGGGATTCGCGTGGCACATCGTCCGCGGAGAGGCCCTCGCTCGCCTCCGCGACAAGCGAATCCGCAACTACGTCGTCCAATACAACGAGTCGGACTTCGCGTTCGTCTCGCGCCTCTTGGAAGAGGAGGGGCTGAGTTACACGTTCGAGCACGCGCAAAATCGCCTGGTGATGTGGCTCACCGACCAGCCGGGGTTGCGATCCATCTTCCCCCCGAGGCCGCGCTACATGCTGTCGAGCGGCGCGCATGCAGCGGACGACCGTCGGGCGGCGATTCGGAGCTTCCGCGCGATCCGGCGCGAGCGCGCCCGCGCGGTGACGATGCGCGACTACGATTGGCACCGCGCGGGCCTCGTGATCGAGGGCCGATCTCCCGCCGGGGGGACGGGAGGGGCCGCGCGTGCCTGGTCGACGCACTACGAATATCCCGCCCGAGACGAAGACCCGCGGGAGGATCCGTGCAGCGCTCCAGCGCGCGTCCGCGCCGAGCGGTTCGATGCGGAGCGACAACTGTGTGAGGGGACGGCGAGCGTCCGCGGACTTCCCGTGGGCCGGCGCATCCACATCGAGGCGGACGGCGACGCGGCGCGCGGCGAGCACCTCGTCGTGCGCGTCGAGTCGTACGGCGTCCAACACGCCTTCCGGGGCACCGCGCTCGACGAGGTGCCCTTCGGGTTCGACGGCCGATCCGAGCGCGAAGCCGGAGCGTTCCGCGTGCGGTTCGCGTCGCTCCCGAGCGCCGTTCCGTTTCGCCCCGCGCTCGAGACACCACGACCGCGCGTCGACGGCGTCCAGTCCGCGACCGTCACGGACGAGGCGGGCGGATCGACCGGGGAGACGGAGATTCACACCGATGATTGGGCGCGCGTTCGTGTGCGCTTTCCATGGGACTTGCGCGAGGACGGGCGGCCGTCGTCGAAGTGGATCCGCGTCTCCCAGGCGTGGGCGGGCGCAGGCTTCGGCGGACTCATGATCCCGAGGGTCGGCCAAGAGGTCCTCGTCGCGTACGCCAACGGCGACCCGGACCATCCGGTGATCGTCGGCCGCGTGTACAACGTGAAGAACCCCATCCCGACGCTCTCCGCCCAAGAGCCGGAGGTGAGCACGCTGAAGACACAGAGCTCGCCGTCCGCGACGGGCGACAACGAGATCCGCTTCCAAGATCTCGCGGGCAAAGAGGAGATCTACCTCCACGCGCAGCGCCAGCTCCGCGAGGCCGTCGGCGAGGACCACATCTCGAGGGTCGGGCGCGACAGGCTGATCCAGATCGGCGGCGCGAGCGACACGACGATAGGGACGACGCGCTCGACGACGATCGGGGGCGACGTCGTGACGCGGATCGGCGGGAGCGCGGCGCGCACCGTGCGGGGCGACGAGACCCGAACGGTGGAGGGCGACGAGCACGGGACGACGCTCGGGGATCTCAGGACTCAGGTCGAAGGCGACGAGACGCACCACGTGACGGGGGATCGGTCGGTCGCCGTCTCCGGGGGTCAGAGTCACCACACCCATGGAGCGTTCCACGCAGTGGCCGATCGAGGTCACGCGTTCCACTCGCGCGGGACGTTTCATTCGAGCGCGACCGAAGACCACCGCTTCGCGACGCATGGAACGTTCTCTTCGAGCGCGCGCACGTCCCATGTGTTCGCGTCGCCCGACGTGCGCATCGAGTCCAAGAAGACGGACATCGCGCCGACGGAGGCGTTCGTGGTGCGGGTGGGGGCGTGCTTCATCAAGATCGCGAAGGGAATGATCACCCTGAACGACGGCGCGGGCGCCTCCGTGTCGCTCGTCGGGGGCAAGCTCCTCGTCAACACCGACTCCGATCTCGAGATGGCGGCGGGGGGCGAGTTCAACGTGAAGGCTTCGGCGATCAACCTGAAGGACGGCGGAGCCGAGCGCGACGACAAGAAGTTCGACGACGAGGTCATGAAGGCGCCGTTCACGTTCCGCGTGTACGCGGACGAGAACACCGACACGGAGTGGGAGCACGCGTACAAGCTCGAGGCGATCGACGGTAGCTTCTCCCAAGAGAAGACGGCGACGAGCGACGAGGATCGCCACGACAAGGGGTACTCCGACGTCGTCTTCGAAGACGTCCCCGTCGGCAAGAAGTACGACATCTCGGTCGAGCGCGACGGAGAGAAGACCGTGCTCCTCCAGAACTACGAGTTCGAGGGTTGAGCCGGCTCCCACCGCGTGGATGTGGGGCTACTCGGTCTTCGCGAGCTTGTTCGCCGAGATGAACTGCGCGGTCCCCGAGTAGCTGGTGTTGGAGTCCGGCACGGGGCCCGTCGGGGACGGCTGCTGCGCCGGCGACTTGACCTCGAACTTGGCGTCGAACGTCTGGCCCTTGAGGAGCATCTTCTTCTCCTTGTCCTTCGACACCCGGCTCTTGTTCCCCGACTTCAGCGTCAGCGTGACCGTGCCCATCCCGGGGGTGACATAGGGCGGGCTCGTGTACATGAGCGGGACCTTCAGCGAGGGCGGAAGCTCGTCCCCCTCGATGCAGACCTTCTTGTCGTTGATCTTGCTGAACCCGTTCGCGACGAGCGCGACGGGCGCCACGAGATCCGGGACCAACGTCGGCGGGTCAATCGTGATCTGGATCTTGTCTCCGTCCACGACAATCACGTCTTCAGCCATCGTCCCGAGAGCATAGTCGACCTTGGCCGACGCGGTCGAGGCAAGCGGCCTCCCACGCCGGCCGGTGATTCAAACCGTCGGTGCTCTAGCAATCCGGTCCGCCCCCGGTCAGCGTCGCGACCATTGCGACGGGGGCGATTGTCTGTGTGAGCGCTGCTGCTTCGGCGAGCGCGCGGGCGACGAGCTTGCGTACATGTTTCAAGGTGTGCCTCCCTGTTCGGGTCCAGCGCACCCGGCATACCAGCACCAATACTCGCGGCATGGGGCGGCATGGGGCAAGGAGAGCTGCCGCCGGTGCGCGTCGCGTTGCGCGAATTGCACCCGCTTCACCACGCGCCGTAGCACGTCCGAACCGGGGGGGATGAACGTACTGGCGCCGCGACCGCGCGACGCGGCTCCCCCTCGCCTCGCTTGGACGATACAGTTCCAATCTTGGACGAGCGACCTTTCCGCCCACGGAGCGATCGACCCTCCACCGCGCCCGACGTCGTCCACATCGGGGGCCTCGACAAGCCCGCACTCTTGGCCAGCCTGCGCGACCATCACGTCCAGCTGAACCAAGCCGCGCTCGCCCTGTTCGCCGACCCGCGGTTCGAGGTCACCCCCGAGCGGCGCACGATCGCGATCACGACCCTCTCCGTCGCCGACCTCGGTTTTGGAAGCGGCGCCACCTACGACCGGCTCACGACGCGAGCTCTCGAGTTGGGTTGGGTCGAGTGCCCGCTCGACGTCGGCGCGCACCTGAGGACGCAGTACCTCGACCAGCCCGAGGGCGCGGCCGGCGCGCCTCCGCAGGGGCGCGCGCCCCCGGGTCGATCACCGTCGCGTCCACCCCCCTCGACGACACCGACGAAACGCCCAAAGGCTTCTATCTGCGTCGGATCGACGGCGTCCTCTGGCTTCGAGGCTACAACTCGTGGGCAGGCCATCCGTGGAGCCCCGAGGACGTCTTCGTCTTCGCCCGCGCCGATCGGTGATAGCCGCGTCCTCTCCTCGCGTTCACCCCGGACACCGACGAACGACTCGACGCTGCTGCCCGAGCCGTCAGCTCGCGCGCGGCCTGCTCGACGAGCCGTGGGCCGATGAACGGGCCGTAGAAGGTGCCGCGCCGCGCGCGCTCCGAGGGCGGCCGCGCTCGGCGGGGCCGGGACGACCCGGCGCTCGAGCCCGCAGACTGACGTGCGCCGTGATGCGGCACTGCCGCATGCCGCGCGCCCGCCCATGAAATGTCCGAAGGTTCCGTCGCTTGCCGGGGAAGGGCCGTCATGAGGCACGGCGCCCGTGCCGTGCGCCCGACGAAAGGCTTCGACATGCTTCCAATGCTCACCGCAAACGACAAATGGCTGATCTGCGCCGGGGCGCTGGGGCTCGGCGTGGCCCTGGCCGCGGCGTGCGACGGCTCCACGAGCTCCACGGGCGCGGGCGGTTCGGGCGGCGGAGCGAACTCGACGACCACGGGGAGCTCGACGAGCAGCACCTCGTCCGGGGTGATGGGCGCGTGTGCGGCAGATCCGGCGACCGCGGCGAACACGGCGGCCGTGGTGGACGCGGCGAACACGTTCATCGCCTCGCTCACGGCCGATCAGCAGACCGCGGTGAAGTACGACAAGACGCTCGCGAACGCAGCGCAGTGGTCGAACTTCCCGGTCACCTTCGTGCAGAGGAACGGCGTGCGCCTCGCGGACATGAGCGCGGGCGCCGAGTCCGCGGCGATCTCGCTCGCCACCGTCGCGGCCGGGCCCACGGGGGCGAAGCTCCTCGACGAGCTCCGCGCCGCGGACGAGTGGCTCGTCACGGACGGCAAAGCGTCGTCCACCGACTACGGGCGCGGCCTCTACTATTTCTCGATCCACGGCACGCCGTCGACGAGCTCCGCGTGGATGCTCCAGATCGCGGGCCACCACCTCGCGTACAACTTCATGTACGGCGGCGCTTGCACCAGCGCGACGCCGCTCTTCGACGGCGCCGAGCCCATGGACTGGACGGACGGCGGCGCCACGCACTCCCCGCTCGGCGCGCAGCGATCGGCGATGGTGGCGCTCCTCGCGTCCGTCGGCTCGCTGGACGGCGCGAAGCTGAGCGGGACGTTCGGCGATCTCGTGAACGGCCCGGCGGGAGGTGGACCTGGCGGTGGCGGTGGCGGTGACACGAAATACCCGGCGCAGCTCTCGTACCCGACGGGGACGACGGGCCGCGGCGCGGCGGTCTCCGCGATGAGCGCCGATCAGAAGGGCCTCGTGAAGGCCGCGATCGCGTCGTGGGTGAACAACGTCGCCGACCCGATCGCGACCTCGCTGCTCGCCGAATACGAGAGCGACGCTGCGCTCGCCGAGACGTTCGTCGGCTGGTCCGGCTCGTCGGATCTCTCGACCGCGTCGTCCTACGTCCGGATCGACGGCCCGCGGGTGTGGATCGAGGCGTCCGTCCAGGGCGGGATCATCTACAAGAACGTCGTCCACTGGCACACGATCTACCGCGACAAGGCCGCAGACTACGGCGCGGAGTTCGTCTCCCAGTGACACCGCGGCGCGCCCTCGCCGCGGTCGTCGTCGCAATCACGGTCCTGCTCTCCCACGGCGCCGCGCTCGCCCACCCGACGCCAGGATCCACGGTGTTCGTGGACCTCACCGTCGACGGTGCGCGGATCGAGCAGAGCGTTCCGATCGAGGAGCTCGAGCGCGCGCTGCACGTCCAGCTGGCCGAGGAGGGTGACGACGCGGCGCGGATCGTGGAGCGGAGCGCCGATCGGCTGCGTACCTACGCGAGCGAACACGTGGAGCTTCGCGCGGGCGACCGCGCGTGGCGCGCGACGGTCCAACGCGTCCGCGGCGAAGACGCGGCCGACGGGCCGCGCGCGGTCTTCGAGCTCGTCGTGGCCGCGGACGGCGCCGTCGACGCCGCGGTCGTCCTCCACGACGATCTCGTCGCCCACGAGGTGGTGTCCCACTACGCGACCGTCTACGTTCGCAGCGACTGGTCGGTCGGAGCGCTCGCGAGCGAACCCCGTGATCCGAAGCTCGCCGGGACGATCCACGCGGGGCGCTTCGACGTCCCCCTGCGCGATCGTGGCGGCTTCGGCCGCGGGTTCGCGAGCGTCGTCGGGGCGGGGGCGCGGCACATCGCGGAGGGGACGGATCACCTCCTCTTCCTCTTTGCGCTCGTCCTCGTCGCGCCGGTCTGCGCCGTGGGAGGGCGCTGGCGCGGCGCGCGGAGCGGTCGCGAGACCGCGGCTGCGCTCGCGCGCGTCGTCTCCGCGTTCACGCTGGGACACTCGCTCACGCTCGTGCTCGGCGCGTGCGGCGTCGTCGCGCTCCCCGCGCGCCTCGTGGAGGCGACGGTCGCGCTGTCGATCGTCGTCGCCGCCGTACACGCGATCCGGCCGTTGCTTCCGCGGCGAGAGGCGATCGTCGCGGCGAGCTTCGGCCTGGTGCACGGCCTCGCCTTCGCGAGCACGCTGCCCACTCGCCAGCTCGGCGCCGCGCAGACCGGGTGGACGCTGCTCGGGTTCAACCTCGGCATCGAGCTCGCACAGCTCGGCCTCCTGCTGCTCGTCCTGCCGTGGCTCCTGCTCCTCGCGTCGACGCCGCGCTACGCCGCGTTTCGCCTGGTGAGCGCAGCGATCACGCTCGCCCTCGCGCTGGGCTGGCTCGCGGAGCGCGCGCTAAGCTTAGCGAACCCCACGGCGTTCATCGCGCGCGGGGTCGAGCGGCACCCGCTCGTCGCGCTGGGCACGCTCGCCGCGCTCGCGATCGGCGCGCGGATCACGTCCGGTTCGGTCGCCGCACGCGCCGCCGCACTGCCCGCGGCAGCGCCTCCACCGTGATTCGGATCCGACGTGCATCGCGAGCCGTGCGGACATCGCGCCCTCGATCCTCGCCGGATCAGGTCGGCCTCCGCGTCTCAGATCGATGCGCCGTCGAACGTCTCGACGGGGAGCTTCGCCGCGTCCAAGCCGGCGAGGCATCGGAGATTCAGGGCGACGCTGTCGCTGCCTTTTCCGTCCGTCCCGCGGGAGAACGCGCGCACTCCACACGTGCGACAGAAGTGGTGATGGATGTGCTTCCTGCCGAGCTGACAGTCAGAGGTCGCCGTCGTCGCGCCCGGACCGTCGGGTGCGCCGTCGCAGCTCGGGAGTTGCGTCCGGCGTTCACGGGTCTTGCGTCGAATCCGCGGCGGAGCGATCAGGAACCCGCGTGGACGACGAGCTGATCCAAGCCGCGCGCGCCGGCGATCCCGCGGCGCTCGCGGAGCTGATGCGGGTCCGCCGCGCGCAGGTGGTCCGCTACGCGATGCGCCTCTGCGTCTCCCGCGAGGACGCCGAAGACGCGACGCAGGAGGCGCTCATCGCGCTCTCGCGCCACGTCGGCGCGCTCAGGGAAGCCGCAGCGCTCTCGCGCTGGTTGTTCCTCGCCGTCCGCACCCACTGCGTGAGGCTCGCGCGCCGATCCCTGCGCCACGCGCTCTCGCTGGACGACGGGACGCCCGTCGCGCTCGAGGGACCTTCCCCCGAGGATCAGCTCGTGGACACGCAGCTCCGCGGGCGCATCTCGGCGATCCTCGGCGCCATGGCTCCGGCGTACCGGGAGGTGCTCGTACGCAGGGACATCCTCGGGGAGTCCAACGAAGAGGCCGCCGCAGCGCTGGGGCTCACCATGGAGGCCCTCAAGTCACGGCTCCACCGGGCGCGCGCGGAGGTGAAGCGGGAGCTCCTGGCGACGTTCGAACCCCCGAAGCATGTGGCGCAAAAGAGAAAAACGCGGCTCGGGTCGATTGTCTGAATCTCCCGCGGGGACCTCGGCTCCTGTGGGCATGAAACTCCACGGACACCCTCTCAGCAGCTGTACCCGCAAGGTCCTCGTCACCCTCGCCGAGAAGGGAGCGAAGGCCGAGCTCTCGGTCGTCGATCTCCTCGCCGGGGAGCACCGCGGACCTGCCCACGTCGCCCGCCACCCCTTCGCCATGATCCCGGTCCTCGAGGACGAAGGCTTCGTCCTGTACGAGTCTCGCGCGATCCTCCGGTACCTCGACCGGAAGCTCCCGGGGGTCTCTCTCGTCCCTCGGGACACGCGCGAGATCGCCCGGATGGATCAATGGCTCAGCGTCGATCAGTCGTACGTCGCTCCGCACGTGAGCGCGCTCGTCGCCGAGCGCGTGGTGAAGCCGAAGCTGGGCGGGCCGGCCGACGCCGAGCGGATCTCGGGCGCCGAGGCTGGTCTCTCGCGCGCGCTCGGTGTCCTCGACGCCGCCCTCCGTGAGAGCCCGTTCCTCGCCGGAGAAGCGTTCTCGCTCGCCGACATCTCGCTCATGCCCTACGTCGCCGCGCTTCCGCTGGTCGGCGCGGACGCGCTGATCGGAGGTGTTCCAAATGTCGCGCGGTGGTGGGAGCGCGTCTCGTCCCGCCCCTCCTGGGCGGCGGCGATCCGCTGACGAGCGCCCTGCCGCGCGCACGCCACCGATGGAGCAACAGGCGACATCAGTTTCCGTCCGACACTCCCCACACGAATCCCATGCCGTGGACGGCGCGGACGACGTCCGCGACCCGCGCGCCGTCCAGCCGCAGTTCTCTGTCGAATCGTCGCCTGGCGAGCTCGTAGGGCTCGGAGCCCGCGCCGTCGACAGTGTGGTAGACGAGGCGGTCGATCCCCGCGAGCCGCGCCGCGAACATCTGCAATACGGCCATCAAGACTTTGTCTCCGCCGAACGCGCCTGTTCCCCAATGGCCAGTGTGCACGACCACCGACGTCACGCCGGCGGACGTCGCCGCGTCGATCTGGGCGGCCTTGAAGCCCGTGAACGCGGTCGCGAGGATGTCGCGGACCTCGGCCTCCGTGTACGCGCCCGTTCCTCCGGGCGGAGCAGACATGGCCAGGATGTTCGAGCGGGTCGGTGGATCGAGGAGCGTGAGAGCGCGCCGAATGGCGCCCTCCTTCGCTCTCGAGAAGCGATTGCCATAGAGCCCGAGCGGGCGCCCCTCGAGCAGGTCGGGATCGGTCGCGAGGGCACAGCGGCGCTCCACGCCGCGGACGAGCACCGGAGTGCTCCCGCCCTGCTCCACGGTCACGGGGACGAGCGCGGGATCGTCGCTGGCTCGCAGGGCCTCACACAGCGATCCCAGCGCGGGATGCTCGAGCACCTGGAGCTCGTCCTGCGCGAGGAGCGACCCGCCATAGGCGACGAAGAGCTGCGGGTCCGCGAAATTGAGTGTCCAATCCATGGAGCCCGCAGCGGCCGGCTCGTAGCCGAACACGTCCTCGCGCGCCTCGTAGAGGGGGACCTTCGCGGGCACCACGTCGGGCAGTGGCATCGCGCGCCAGCGCGAATAGACCAACGTCCCCTGCGGTCGAGCGCCCGTTGGGCAGGCGAGGCCGTAGACGAGCTTCTTGTTCGGGTGACTGAAGCGCGGCGGATGCGATGCGACGAGCGCCGCCGCATCGAAGGCGCGCCTGACGACGAGGTAATCGGCGGGGTCGAAGCTCTGCATACAATCGACCGTCGCATCCCGGGGCACGCCCATCAAGCATCGTCTCGGCGTGGATCCACCGGCCGACTGCACGAGCCGCGACGCGCTTCGCCGTGCGCTCGGCGACGTCGAGCACCTCGGCCGCGCTCGGCGCGGGGAGCGCATGGAGGAGAGCGCGCCCGCGTCGTTCTCGACGTACACGCCATCGAGCGACAGCACGTGCGAGTGCAGGTTCAGCCGAAGGGCGCGAACGCGCGCAAGGCTGCAGCCACGGCGAAGGCTGCGTCGAAGTACGGCTTCGAGTGGCCGCGCAAGGTGGCCGAGGAGTTCGGCCGCCTTTCGAAGACGGGTTGGTTCCAGAGCTGGCTGATGCACCCTTCGAGCGCCGAGGAGCTCGGCGCGAAGGTCGCGGCTGGCCCCGTCTCGGAGGAGGAAGGGCGCGCGATCCTGGCGTTCGCGATCCCCCACGGCCGCTCCCATGCCCGCCGCGTCCAGGCGGTCGTTTTCATCCTCGAAGCGTTGGTCGGCACCGAGGTCTGTTGTCTGTTGCCCTTGGTCGTCCTCTGCGGAAAGCGCGACCGGTCGCGCTCGCCCAGCTGGATGCAGCGGCGGCCGCCTTCCACCAGAACGGCGCGACGGAGGCCTTTGCGAGGTACATTCGCTGGGGTGGAATCGAGCGGTCGTGGAGATATGAGGAACGTGTGCGCCGCCGTCGCGATGATCGGCGCCGTGACCGCGGGCTGCGCCGGCGCGTCCGACGCGCCAACGCGCCCCGCGGGCGATGCGTCCGCGAGCGTCGGCGCGTCGTCCGGGTCGGGCCCAGTCTCGCCTCCAGGGCCGGCGGGCCCGCAGCCCACGACGGGCGAACGCGCGACGACCCACGCGTCCGCCACGGCGACCGTCGCGGCGGGCGCATCGAGCCAGGAACCGACGGAGCGCCCGCCGCGCCGCGCGCGCCCGACGAACACGGCGCCGCAATCGCCGAACGAAGGCTGCCCCGCGACGCACGCCGAAGCGCTGAAGCTCCGGACGGACTGCGCTCACGCGCCCTACCAATGCGTCTATCCGGACGGCCGCTGCGGCTGCGAGTCGGAGCGGCACTGCGGCGGCGCGGTGATGCCGCCGACGCCAGCGATGTGGGTCTGCGATCCCCCGCCGCGCGAGCCTTGCCCGCCCTACCCGTAGCCCAGGAGCGTTGGCCTGCCGGCTGAGTGACGCACCGCCCGCGACCTCGCCGGGGACGCACGGCGCCGTTGTGGAACGGAGCGCATCGACGTGACCGCGCTTCTTGGGGTGGATGCGGCCTTGCGGATGTTCGTCTGTCGCATCGTAGCTGCGCCCGCAGTGTCGGTCGGAGCGTCCCCCGCCCAGACCTCGGCGCCCAATCCAGTCGAGGCGAAACCCGATCTGTCGCGCCGAGGCGGGGTAGACTCTCGCCCTGATGGATGCCCTTGCCCGCGATGTGCGCGACCTCGGATGGCGCCTCCGACAGCGTCGGCCGGCTCGGGGGATGGCCCGGTGAGCGCGGGCGCGTGGCGCTCGTGCGTCGCGGCCGTCGTCCTCGGCGCGGCGGGATGCAAGCCGGAGACGAAGATCACCGACGACGTCATCGCCGCCGCGAGGGAGATCGCGGCGCTCCCGGAAGCGGAGCGCGGTGACCTCGTCTTCGAGCCGGCGCTCGGTGTCTACAAGGCTTACGGGTACCTCGAGCCGAAGGGTTGGGAGCGCGACTACGGCGACGTGTTCCACTCGACGCCGCTCCGCGCGACGTACGCGGTGAAGCACGAGTGTCCGGAGCCGAGCTGCACGTCCCGGACGGAGAGCGAGTGGCGCGTGTGGGCGAAGGACGCGTTCGACCTCTCGAAGCCAGGTGGAACCGGACAGGGCTCCAGCGTCGAGGATTCGCCTGCCGGGACGTTCGTCATCCGGGTCACCACGGGCGTGAGCACGCGCGACGGAAGCAACGGGCGGGAGCGGATCGTCGTCGCGAAGTGGCCCGTCGAAGGCCAGAGTCAGAAGATCACGATCTGCGAGGTCGTCGTCGACTTCGACGGCGAGCCGCGCAAGAGCCCGAAGCGCGCGGTCCTCGGCGCGCTCGAGAAGGCATGCCGCGCCGTCCATCCGTTCTTTTGAGCGGTCAGACGACGCCGTGCTCCATCGGCCGGTTCGGGTGGCTCCTTCGCGACATCGAGTCCTACGAAAACAGGGGTGTTGCTCATGCTCCTTCTCCCGTCGGGAGCGGCTCCGGCTCGGCCCATCCTTGCACGATGCGAACTCTTGCTCTGGCAGCTGTTGGTGGTGCGACGCGACCCGCTGGGGCACGCGGTGGAATCGGATCAGCCGACGGGTGTCGGACACCCGATTGCTCGTCGGGTGGCGGGCTCAGGTATCGTCCGGGCGTGAAGGCCCTGTTCCGAACCGCGTCGTGGCTCCTTTCGTTTGCGCTCGTCGCCTGCGGCGACAAAGGCGCTGCCCCTTCCGCTCCCTCCTCGGCGTCGAGCGCGCCGCGCGTCGCAGGCGGGGCGCGCGTCGTCGTCGACGCATCGTCGATCACGGTGTCGGGCGCGGAGGTCGGCGCGGCACCGGGCGACAAGCTCGAACCGGTGCCGCGCCCCGCTCGATGCGCTCGAGAAGCTGCCGAACGCGCCGAAAAAGATGGAGGAAGGGCCGACGCAGACCCCGCTCGACGTGTCCTTCCCAGCGGATGTGTCGTGCCTCGGCGCGATGAGTGTCCTCTTCACCGCGGAGCGGGTGGGGCACCGCGCGATCGCGCTCTCCATCGGCGACCGGCGCGAGACGATCCAGCTCGTTCGCGCCGAGTTCGCCGCAGGGCCGAACGTGATGACCCTCGGCTTCCGCGCGGGCGGCAAGGTCGCGGTCGGCCGCACCGCGTGCGCGGGCGCGTTCGACGTGCAGCTGGCGGCGAGTATCGGGGCGTCCGCGAAGGAGCTCACGACGGGCGCGAGGATCACGGGGGGCCCGGTGCTCGTGTCGTGCGACGCGGGAGCGAAGTTCGCCGACGTCGTCGACGTCTACCTGAAGACGCGTCCGAGCGACGCGAGCCCGCTCGCCGGACTCCGTTGCGAAGGGCGCGCGTCCGCGCCGCTGCTCGCGTTCGACGGACCGAGCGATGCACCGGCGCCGACGGCCCCGTGGGGGCGAGACGACAGCGTGGGTGGGACGCCGAAGTTCAAAATGGGGGACGCGTCGATCCTCGCCGACGACAACGTTCGCCGCGGCGCCCTCACCGTGACGGGAGCGCTCGCCGAGGCCGACATCGTCTCCGCGATGGACAAGCGCATGACGGACGTCCGGCGCTGCTACGCGGGCGCGGTCGCGGCGAACCCGGTGCTCCAAGGCAACGTCGCGATCGGGCTCGAGATTGGCAAGTCGGGAGAGCTGATGACCGTCGAGAACGCGGGCGCGACCCTCCCCGACAATGCGGTGGTCGACTGCATCCTGGCCCAGGCTGCGGCGGCGACGTTCCCGGCAGCCGACAAGGTGACGCGCGTCACGTTTCCCATTGCGTTCACGCCCCCCAAGAAGAAGTAGTCGCACGCCTCTTCACGACGGCTTCGGGCCGCCTGACACACCCCCGCGACCCGGGGACGACACGGAGATCAGAGGTCGGGCGCGCGCCGATCGCGGCGGGTAGCTTGGCGGTCGGCGATAGGCGGATCACCTCTTCGGCGAGCTTCGGATCCGCTAGGCGCTTCCCCGTCCACTTGCGGCCGGGGCGCGCAATGTCTGCCATCGTGATCCCGAGCCGGCCCGTGATGCCGGCTAGGTCGCCGAGCGCGATCGCGCCGAGCAGACTGGAAGTGACGGCTCACGCGTAGTGCGCGGCGCCGGCCACCGCGTGGCCCGCGGCGTCGAGGCGCAGCCACTCGCCGCAGCGCTGGCCGCGGTGGTTGCGGTAGGCAATGACCAGGCTGTCGGTGCCCACCAGCACGTGGTCGAGCTCGAAGCGGAGGTCGGGGTTGGCTTCGAGCCCGCGCCGCCAGTACGCCGCGAGCGCCGGCTTGCCGCGGACCACGCCGTCGCCGCCGAGCAGCCGCGCCGCGATCGGCGACGTGAACTCGCAGGCGTCGGCCCAGTGAGCGAGGATGCGCGGCAGTTCGTGGGAGTTCCACGCGGCGATCCACTCGTCGGCGAAGGCGCGGGCGGCGGGCTCGGTCAGCATGGCCGCATCATCGCCGCGCGCCGGGGCGCGGGCCGGCACAGCGACCGGCGCCGGCGACCGGCACAGCTACGGCGCGCCGCTATCGCGGCACTGATTGTACTGCTCGACTGCGCGCTGGTGCTCGGCGATGGTCTTCGAGAACGCGTGGCGCCGGGCGTCGCGGGCGACGAAGTAGCTTCGGCGGGCGTCGCTCCGAGCCCGGCGACGACGACCGTCGTCGTTCGCGAGCGGGTCTCGGTGTGACTTCGTCCGGCGCGCGGCGGCGGCGGGGTTGACGTGCCCGTTGCTGACGGTCTCCGGCGCATGTCGAAAGATGGGTCCCGCCCTCGGCGTATCTCGAGCAGCACGGTCTTGGTGTGCAGCGTCACAGGAGGGAGGATCCGATGAGGCGGATCCTCGTGGTGGGGGCCTGGATCGCCGGGCTGGGCGCTGCGCGGCGCCTCGCGCGCGCCGGGCGCCGCGATCGGCTGGCGCTCAGCGCGTGAGCTCCTCCACCCACGACTCGCGCGGAGACTTCGATTGGGGCCGCGGACACAACCATGGCCCTGCGTGAAGCCGCTCTCCTCTACGTGGCGCGAGTCTGACGTCGGTTGGCGCGTGCGCGCCATCGGTCGGCACTAGAAGGAGCGCTCATGAAGAAGCTCATCGCGCTCATTGGCTGCCTGCTCGTTACCGCCTGCGGAGGCATGACCTCGAACGTCGTATCGCCGAAAGTCGCGCAGAACCGCGCGGCCTCGGACATGGAATGCCCCGCCGTCACGGTCCAACAAGTAGACGCGACCACGTGGAAGGCAACCGGCTGCGAGAAGACCGCGACGTTCAAGTGCTGGACGTCCCCCGGTATGGGCGACGGCACGTGCATGCGTGTGCCCAGCTAGGTTCGCTCTCGCTCCTCATCTCGCTCCTGCGTCTGGGAGAGCGCCAGAAAGGGCCGCCCGTGACCGCCGCGGCAGATCGGGTAGGCTCCCTCGCCATGAGCTCGGCAAGGGGATCGCGTCTCGGCGTCGTGTGCATCTTGTCGCTCGGATGCAGCGCGACTCCGACCACACCCACGCCAGCGACCGTGGATCCATACGCGGCGGTCTCGTCACCGCTCGCGTCCGCGTCCACGCCTGCACCGCGCGAGATTCCCCCGCCGCTCCTCGCGTGGATGGGTGAGGTCGCGGAGGCCTCCGACGTCCACACGTTGGCGTACGTCTCCCCGAACCCACCGCCGAAGCCGTGGACGCCCCTGCCCGAGCAAGCAAAGGCTCCGTTTCCCGGCAAGCCGTTCGTGCGCGTGCGAGGGTTCGTCTTTCGTCAGGCGAAGTGGGATCTGCGTCTCGACTCGAGCGTCGAAGGTTGCGCGGCGTCCGCCCTCGCGAAGGATGGTTCCCTCTGCCCCTCGGTCAAGGTCCCCGGCGGCGAAGTCGATCCCGAGCTCGCGGCCCGCATCGTCGCCGTCGCGAGCGCCCCCGCCGCCGACGAAGATCAGTCTCCGCCCGGGCCGCCCACGACGCGCGAGTACCACTACGCGCACGCCTTCGTGTTCTACGACGACAAAGATCGACCGGTCGGCCAGATCGCCGTCTCCTTCAAGCCGGGCAAGCTCATGGTGTCGCCGTTGGTGCGCTCGATCCACAGGCCCAGCGCGTCGACCATGCAGCTCTTCCTGGACGCGTGCAGGGCCGCCAAGCTGCCGCTCTGCGACGGCTCGCTCGACCTCGATTCGTACGACCCTGACGTCGTGAACGCCGCGCGCACCGCGGCCCAGATCCAGTACACCGCGACGCACCCACCGCGCACCTGGCCGGCCTCGACCCCTCTTGCGGATCTGGACCTCGGCGCGCGGCGAGAGCTCTGCCTCCAACAGCTCGACGCGCACCACAACTTTCAGGCGCACGGCTACGAGTGCGAGAACGGTCTGAAATATACCCTCGGGGACTGGGCAGGGATCTCCGCCTGCGACGCGACGCCGCCTGCCGGCGTCACGGTCGGCGACGTCCTCGCGCTCACCGAGGCCTTCCCCGATCCGCCGTACAACGCGCAGCCGAAGGACATGTGCGACATGCCGTTCGCGGAGCGACAGCGGGCGCTCGACGCGGTGAAGGGCTACACGTTCGGGATTCCCATCACTCTCGTGCAGCTGAAGCCCGACGAGTAGCCAATGTCCGAGCCGCGATGACTTACGGCTTCATTGTCTGGGCCGCCGACGTCGAGAAGCTCACGTGGGCGATGGCTCAGGGGACGACCGTCGCGTGCACACGATCGTCGGACCGAGGATCGCGGATGCGCCGACGATGCCACCCGAGCTGGCTCCACCGGTACCCGCCATCGTGACGTCGGCGCTGCGTGGCCTCGTTGGGGGCCGGACGCGATTCACAGGGCCAACGCTCGAGCGCGAGCCCCGGTTCATCGACGCCCCAATGCCAACCTCCTCGACCTCACGGCGCTTGGCTGAAAAACAGCCAGGTGTCCTCCGCCCAGCCCTGCGGCCAAGCATGGCCGAGCCCGGGGTACTCGCACGCGACCACGGGCCGGCTGCAGCCCTCCCAGGCGACGCACGGCGCGGGATCGACCGGGCTGGACGAATCGGCGCAGCCTTGCTGCTGACGAAACCAGTCGATGCGCTCGGCGAACATCGAAGCGGGGTACGCGTCGTTGTCGGCGTAGGTCATCCGAAACGAAGGGCGCACCGTGCCCGGACAGACCATGCCAGGTGGGTAGAGCTCGGGGCCCGAGGCGGGCGCGATGGCGCGGACGACGTCGCCGCGGCAGCAAGCCAGGCTCTCGCACATGTCGCCGCCCCACGAGAAGCCGGCCGCGAAGATGCGCGAGGCATCGATGCAATACTCGCTCGAGAGCGTCGCGATCAGGGTGTCGAAGAACTCCACGTCGTAGCCGTCGCAGGCGCCGTTCCAGCCCACGCCGAAGTTCATGAAGGGCAGCCCGTCGGGGAAGACGAAGACCGCCTGGTCCTGCGCGCCGGCGACATTTTGTAGCCCCATCCCTTGCGAGGACTCGCCGGTGCCGCCGTTGCCGTGGAACACGAACACCAGCGAGAGCGGCGCCTGCGGGTCGATCGTCGCGGGCGCATCCACGATGAAGCGCCGCTGCACGCCGGCGATCTCGGTCTGGCGCACGCTCTCGCCCGGGGTTGCGCTGGCGTTGCCGCAGCCTGGGCTGCTGCCGCCTCCGCCGGTAGAAGACGTGGACGTGCTCGTGTTGCCTCCGCTCGACGAGCCGCTCGGGCCCGTGCCGCTCGCCCCCGCGCCGCTGCCACCGGTGCCACTGCCTCCGGTCGCGCCGCCGCCGGTCGCGTCCGTGTCGTGGCAGCTCACGGTCGCGACGCAGACCGCGAGCACGATCGAGAGCCACAGCGGGGAGCGAGAGCTGGGGAGGGTGAGGGGGATCAGACCCGCATCGTACACGGCGGGCAGAGCTCGAGAAGTGCGGTGCGAGAGGTGCGTCGCCGAACGCCGGGTGGCGAGCGATGATGAAGCCACGTCGGGCCCAGCTCGACGCGTCGGTCGCGCAGGCTCGCAAAGCCCCTTGACTGGGCAACGCGTCGCACCGCGCTGAGCAACGATTGCTATCCGCAGGCCGATTGCGCGGACACTTCGGCCCTCTCCTCGGTGGCGCCGCGCTTGCTGAGCCCGTGGCCCCGGTGCCGGAGCGTCGGACGGGTCTATTCCCGCCACAAGAGTGCCTGCCGACCAAGGTGGCTCGCCATCCGCCCGATCTTCATGACGACGCCTTGGAGGCTCCCCATCTGCTTCACAAGCTCCTCGGCGCGCGCCACGGCCTGCTCCTCGTCGACCGGAGCGTCCTTCCCGACGCCGAAGTTCTATCTTCGGATGGCTGAAGACAGTCGAAGACTTCCGCCGCACTCGGTACAAGGGCTCGTCAGAACGCAGCTCGCTGAGTACCTCCCGGCCACCGCCTACAATCTGCTGCGCATCGCCCGAATACAGGAGGCGACATGACGCCGCCAGTCGGCGGGCGCGCCTGGCGCGGCGTTCCACGCCCGCGCCTTCGGGGCGTCGTAGACAGAACCTCCGAATGTCGTCGCGCCGTTGGCTCGGCGCGAGGAATTCCCGAGCGCGCCGAAGGGGCTCGATTCAACCGCGGCTCCGTCCGCGGAATTCCTCGTGCCGTGCCAAGGGAGCCGACGGGCGGCTGGGTCTTCCTCTCGTGGAACGAGAGCGTGCTCCCGTCCTGAGGGTGCGCCCGTCGTCTGCGGTCAGCTTGGAACGCTGATCCCTCCGATCAAATCGGATACGTGTCGGAGAATGGGGGCGGCATCGGCGGCTTGGGCGTCGTCGTCGGCGGTTTGGGCGTCGTCGGCGGCGGCTTGGGCGGCGGCGGGGTCACCGTCTTGGGCGGGATGGGCGCCTCGACGGTCGCTGTGGGCTTCGCGGACACTTTGGCAATGGGTTGCGCCGACGGCGCTTCGGCGACCGCCGAAGCGGACGGCACCGCCCCCGCCTTGGGCGCCGTCACGGGCGCGCTCGACGGTCGCGCGTCGGCGGTGGTGGCGATGGGACGCACCGACGTGACGACCTCCGCATTGGCGGACTCCACCCGCGCGTCCCCCTTGCCACTCTGTGACCCCGAGAACGCGAGGTAACCGACAATCCCGGCGATCACGACCGCCGCTCCGCCTGCGGCGAGGAACGTCATCGACGGCCCGCCACGCGCGGGCATCGGACTCGCCGGGATCACGGCCGGACTGCCGGTCTGCGGCAGGGAGGCGACCAGCGGCGCGACCATCTCTGTCCCCGCGACCTCCGTGCGGCTCCGGGGCTGTGGCGTCGGCGCGGTGATCGACGGGCCCGACGGCTGCGCCGCGCCATCCCGCGAGCTCGACGCCGGCGCCATCGACGACGTGACGTTCAACGTCGGCGCGTGCTCGAGCGACGACGCGCGCATGGCGGCGGGCATCGCCTCGTAGAGCTCGCGCGCGTTCGTGAACCGCTTCGTAGGATCGCGGTCCGTGCACCGCGCGAACCAGTCGTCGAACCCGACGGGCAGCGCTGCGCCGCCGAGCTCCGCGGCGCGCGCCGATGCGCTCGGGATCGGATCCATCACGACCTCGCGCAGGATCATCATCGGCGACGCGTCGTCGAACTGCGCCGACCGCCAGAAGATCTTCCCTGCGAGGAGCCGGAACGCGATGAGCCCGAGCGCCCAGACGTCCGACGCTGGCTGAATCGGCGCGCCAGGCTGTGTCTGCTCCGGCGCCATCCAGAGCGGCGTCCCGACGGCGGCCGTCGTCTTCGTCCTCGCGTCCGCGAGCGTCTTCGCGATCCCGAAGTCGAGGATCTTCACGACGAACGACGCGCCCGTCCGCCGCGACGTCGCGAGGAAGATGTTCTCCGGCTTCAGGTCACGATGCACGATTTGCATCTCGTGGGCCGCGCCGACGGCGTGGCAGATCTGCTCGAAGAGGCCGCCCACCGTGGCCGGCGAGAGCGGGCCGTTCTCCGCCGCGTACGCCGCGAGCTCCTGCCCGGAGAGCAGCTCCATCGCGAGCCACGGCGTGTTCGTCGCCTCCTCGACGCCCGCGCCGATCACCTCCACGACGTGGTCGCTCTGGATGCGCGCGCCGACCTTCGCCTCGAGCTCGAACCGCCGACGCTGCTCGGCGCTCGTCATGATCTCGGGGCGCATCAGCTTGAGCGCGCGCTGCTTCGAGGTCGAGAGCTGCTCGACGACGTACACCCATCCCATCCCTCCGGAAGAGAGCTGACGCACGACACGAAAGTCGTTCGCGAAGACGGCGCCCGAAGAGAGATCTGCAGTTCCAGCCATGACGCCAGCGAAGATAGTGTCTGCGCCGCCGCGCGCACCACCCTCGCAGCGCTTTGTACACGTTGGTTCCTTGGCTCCCCGGCGTGGAAATGTGGCGGTCAGAACCCCACGGCGGGCAGCCACCGGTAGCCTCCGTCCTGAAGCACCATATCCGAGTTCTCGTAGGCCCAGTCGACGCCGGGCAGCTGAAGCTCCGCTTCGACGCCTGACCCGTGAACGCGCGCCTCTCCGGACACGAGGCCGCAGGCACCGATCCGTCCTTGCTCGACCTCGCGGCCGTCTTCATTGCGCTCGTGGAGCTTCAGCTGGCGCTCGAGGGTCAGGTTCATCGGCACGCCGCCGGCGTTCGGGCTCCCCAAGCCGGCCCCTCGCCCGGTGGCCACCGGCGCGGAACGCAAGAGCACAGTTCGCAAGTCCTACTCGCCCATGTCGGTGGTCTGTGCGTCGTCGCAGCTCCGCGCGAGCGAGCGCACCGCGCTCCCGCGCGCCCCCTCCGCCGTTCGCAGGCGATCCGGCCACCCGTCGAGGCGCTCGCTCGCCGTCACCAGCGCGGCGTCGAACCCGGGTTGAACCTCCCAGGCAAGGAGGAGCGCGGTCAGGTCCTGCCAGCTCTGTGCGTTCGGGGCATCGAGGACGGTCGCGAGCTTCGCCGGTCGTGCGTCGATCATCGCGGCGAGTCTTTCGCCGCGTACAGGGCGCCCGGTGTCAATCCGCCGCTAAACCGGTTCGTCAGCGCGCAAGGAAGGCGCGTTCTTGCCAGGATGCGCCGAGCGGGGCGAGGAAGAGCTACGGCCGGTGTGGGCACTGGCACTCACCGAGATCTGGATAGGCAGCGTCGCTCGCGCATTTCGACGGTACGAGGCAGTACTTCGTGCAGTCGTCGTCGACCCTGCAGTTCGGGTGGGGCTCCAGGCCTCCGGTGCAGAGCGGGTGTCCGGAAGCAGTGTAGTCCTCGCACCGTTCGCCAGGCAGACATTCTGCGACCGACTTGCAGGCGCCTGTCCCCCCGTCCGAAGGGAGCTTGCAGTGGCCCATCTGGGTCGGACCGGTCGCGACGCACACTGTCCCCGGGGTCTTGCAAGTCGCGCTCGTGAGGCACGCTTCATCGCCCGGGCAAGGGCCTGGGAGGAGCCCCGCAGCCACCCCGGAACGACCGCGAATGGAGGCGCATTGGTTGCTCGTCCACTCCCAGTGCGGCGTGACGACGCCGCAGCAGATCTCGTCGTCAGCACAATCTGCCGACGATGCACATCGCATGACGGCCCAGTATTCCGTGCGTTGATCGTCGTAGCACTCGGTCCGCGCGATCGTGCTCGGGTCGACCGTGCCTTCGGCGACGGGGCTCGCGTCGCGACAGGCGGTCTTGAAGTCGCCGTCCATCCCTTCGATGCAGCACGTCTGGCCCACCAAGCAGTCGTTGGGGCGGGAAGCTTCGGGCGGTCGGCAAGGGAATGGAGACGCGGGAGGACGTTGCACACCTGCACGGCGAGCGAATCGTAGTCCGTGCGACCCGTGTGGCACGAGCTGAACATCAACTCTTCGACACGGCTGAACGCGCCGCCACCGCCGCCACCGCCCCCGCGGCCCACGCGACCGTTCCGATCGTCGCGATCCTCCTCGGGAGCACGCCCCACCAACGCGTCTTTCATCGCGCCGAACTACACGCCGTGTAAGCGATATCGGCGGCTCCGACCAGAACCCCCGTCGACCTACGGTGACGCCCTCCCA
The DNA here is from genome assembly GCA_046351395.1 of Polyangiaceae bacterium. Lineage (GTDB taxonomy): Bacteria > Myxococcota_A > Polyangia > Polyangiales > Polyangiaceae > CAYYKK01. Next base: position 211,443 of record JAXLYP010000015.1, on the reverse strand, counting down.
CGGCCGACCCGGCCTCCGCGCCTACGGTCAAAGTACGTTGGTCAGCCTCGTGAGGCTCTCGAGCACAGGGTGACGGCGACTGGATGCCTGGGTGCCCCCAAGGCCCACGAACGACGGGCTGCATTTTCCCTCCGTGCGGCGACGCTCGTGCTCCACGCCGCCCGCGCATCCAACACCGAGCGCAACGCGGAGCACCGCCGACTTGGTCCGCGCGATGCAACGTCGCCTCCCGGCAACCGCACTACGAGGCGCGCCCCCCCCGCGCCGGAAGGAACCTCCAATGAACACCACGACCGACGAGCGAGAGCGTCCGCACGAATGGCTGCGTCATCTGTCCGAGGATCGTCACGCGTTCGGCGCCCTCGTGGCGAGCGACGATCTCCTCGGGTGCGCCTACCGCATCGCCGTCGCGCGGCGGCGCGTTGCGGATCGCGGAGCCGCCCAGCCGCTCCCGACTCTTCGGGAGGTCGACGCGGCGCTCTGCCAGCTCGAGCTGCGTGGCGTGTCCGGCTACAGGACGCCGCGCGCGCAGCTCCGCGAAGCCTGCGAGTCGCGGGGCCTCCCGGTCATCGCGCCCGTCGTCCCCCGCGCCGCCTGACCGCGAAGGACCCGACGCCGCGTCAGCGGTCCGCCGGTCTGGGCGCCAACGCGATGACGCCCGCGCCACCTGACACACACACACACATGACGTCAGCGCTTCCCGGCCATGCTGGGGAGCGCGCCCGACAACGCCGGACAGGGCGACATGGCAAACCCGCCCGTGCTCGCCCCCATGGACGCCAGCGATGCGCCTCCTCGCCTCGCGCGCGTTGCCGGCTGGGGCTGCGGGCCCGCGCGATCAGGAACGACTCAAAGGTCGTGACCCGCGAGCGACGCTCGTCCTGCGGGAGAAGGCTATCGACTTCACCAGCCTGAGGAGACTGTCCTCTATCAGAAGGTCGCGACGTACTGGCCGTCGTTCCAAGAGCAGGCGGAGGAGCACGGCGGCCTACCCCGTTCGTGGGGCGCGAGTTCGAGGCGTACCTGCGGTGCGGGATCTTGGAGTACGGCTGTCTGGCGATCGCGTGCGACCGGTGCGGGTTCGAGCGCCTCGTCGCGTGGAGCTCCAAACGGCGCCTTCTGCCCGTCGTGCCTCGGCCGACGGATGGCGGACATGGCGGCGCACCTGGTCGAGAAGGTCATCCCGCATGTGCCGACCCGCCAATGGGTGTGCTCCTTTCCGTCGGGCCTCCGCCTGCTCCTTGGCTACGACCGCAGCTTGTGTGCGGAGGTGCTCGGTGCGTTCGCCGAGAAGATCTCGCGCTCTCTCCGATGGCGAGCGAAGCGCCTCTTCGGGCTGAAGAGCGTGGAGACGCGCACACGGGCGCGATCACGTTCGTGCAGGAGGTTCGACTCGGCGCTCCGGCTGAATGTGCACTCGCACGTTCCGGCGCTCGACGGCGTGGACGCTCAGCACGACGTCGATGCGGGCGAGGCGGGTGAGCTCGCGTTCATGGCGCTCCCGGCGCCGAGCGCGGACGAGGTGCTCGACGTCGCACAGCGGACGACGACGAGGCTGAGCGCGCTCGCGAACACGGTCGCGACGCCGAGGTTCGTCATTCGCTCTCGCTCGGCGAGGAACGCATCGACGATCCCGACGACGGTTGTTCACGGATCCTCCGATGGCGTGGGACGCCGCCGCAGGGACCGCCAATGAATCCAAACCAGCTCAAGACACGCTTCGCCCAAGGACTCCTCGTCAGCCTGCGCGCGGACTGCGCCCCCGACGCGCCGACCGTCGTAGAGAGGGCGACGACGATGGAGGACGTGGAGGCCCTCGCGCAGGGCACGCAGGTTGAAGACGGCGATGAAGACGGCGAGCTCCTCGAGGACGCTGACGAGGACGGACCGTTCGCTGCCGTCGCCGACGAATCGGCGCCGGAGGGTCAAGCTCGGCCGCGCGCTGCACATCGAGCCGCCCGAGCTCGAGCGTCACCAGACGACGCGCAGCGAGAACTCGTCCGACTTGCGGAGGTCGTTCATCTCGTTCACCCGCACGTTCGCGGCGAACGGCTCGAGCGCCCCGGCGAGGGACCCGCAGAGGCTCGTGCGAAAGAACGGTGAATCCGCGAACGGCACGCCTCGAAACTCAAGGCGTGCCGAGCGCTCCGCGAGCTTGTAGATGGCGACGGCGCCCCCGCGGTTGTTCCGCAGCCAAAGGCCATGAAGGCGCGCCAGCACGGGCCACGGGGTCAACCCCAGTTTGCCGCTCAGGCGCGCGATCGTGTTCACGATGACGCCGTTGTTCGCCATCGCGACGTACCTCCCGAGTTCCATCTGCTCGTCGACCGAGAGTCCGAGCTGGTCGAGCGCGGCGTAGACGAGGCGCGCCTCCGCGACCGGCAGCCAATCGCCGGCGGCGGCCGTGCTCCGCATGTCGACGAGCGACGGGGGCATCAGCGCTTGGAGCTGCGGGTCGTACCCGTGCTCTTTGATCCACCGCACCCCGCTCAAGAAGACGAACGCACGCACGGCGTCGACCGGCGGCGTCGCGTCGCGGTCCGTCGGCGGTGCGTGGAGCAGCTCGCCCAGCTCGGTCATGGGGCCGGGAGCCTAGCTCACTTCACGCTGTGGTCCCTTCACCACGGTCGGCTAGGGTCGATCGCGTGAAGGCGATCTCCTTTCGTAGATACGGCGGTCCAGAGGTGCTCGAGAGCGCGGTCCTCGACGACCCACGACCGGGGCCGGCCCAGGTGCTGGTGCGCGTCCGCGCGTCCAGCGTGAACCCCATCGACTGGAAGCTCGCGTCTGGAAAGCTGCGGTTGATCCGGCCGATTTCCCTGCCGTTCGTTCCAGGCTTCGACGTCGCGGGCGAGGTGGCCGCGCTCGGCCCCGGGGTGACGAGCTTCGCCGTCGGGGACCGCGTCCACGCGAGGCTCGCCCAAGCGATCGGCGCCGCGTCGGCCGAGCTCAGCGTCGCGGGCGTCGACGTGACCACCAAGATGCCATCGGGGATGAGCTTCGCGGACGCTGCGGCGATCCCCCTCGCGGGCATGACGGCGCTCCAAGGGCTCCGGGATCGGCTGGGCATCCCCATGAGCGGCGCGAGCGCGCGCGTGTTGATCGTCGGCGCATCCGGCGGCGTCGGACACTTCGCGGTGCAGATCGCGCGCGCAGCGGGAGCGCACGTGGTCGGCGTCTCGAGCACGCGGAACCTCGACGTCGTGCGCGAGCTCGGCGCGCACGACGTCATCGACTATACCCGTCCGGATCCCTACGCGGGGCAAGCGCCGTTCGACGCGATCCTCGACTGCGTCGGAGGCCCCTACCGTCGATGGCGCGCGCTCCTCGGAGCGCGCGGCCAGTTCGCGACCCCCGTCCCGGGCGCCGCCACGTTCCTTCGCGCCGCGCTCAATCCATTGTGCGCCCACAAGGTCTGGCCCGTCCTCTTGAAGACCAACGCGGCCGACCTCGCGTTTCTCGACACGCTCTACGAAGCCGGAAAGCTGCGCGCGGTCATCGACAGCCGCTTTCCGCTCGCAGAGCTGCGCGCCGCGTGGGAGCGATCGGTCTCGGGGCGCGCCGTCGGCAAGATCGTCATCGAGGTCGAGTAGCCATTCCAGCACGCGAGCGTCTTGACTACCGTCGGACGCATGCGCTTCACGACGGAAGAGGGCGACGAGGTTCGCGAGATCTCCGCCGAGCAGCTCCGCGAGATCCTCGCCGACGATGCCTTCGGGAAGTTCGCGCTGCTCGAGGCCAACGAGCACGAGTTCATCCAGGCCGGCTGCGACTGGCAGCCAGGGGAAGAGACGCGACGCTTCCTTGCCGAGCACGACTCGGACCCGTGGCTGCTCGAGGCACGGGATCGGCGCGGGCAGTTTCGGGTGAAGCGTCACGTGACGCTGAACGAAGTCATCGAGGCGTTCACCTCCCATCTCCAGCGGCGAGCCACATGGCAGACGAACTTCGAGTGGGCGCCCATCCTGGACTCGGTACGCGCCGGCTCTCCGCCGCCCGAGCACGCGACGCCGAAGAAGACGAGCGCAAAGCCCAAGAAGAAGCCGGGTACCAAGCCCAAGAAGAAGCCGGCAACCAAGCCCAAGAAGGCCGCCACCAAGAAGAACGCTTCGCCGAAGAAGAAGGCCGCCGCCAAGAAGGCGCGCGTCCAGTGACTCCGCGCACACACGAACCGCCGACGCGCCAGGCTCGGTCGACGGTCAGCCGTTCGTCGCCCTTCGGGGCGCCACCGCCGAGTCGGGCGACCTCTCGTTGGCTCAGCGGTACCTCGCGAGGCAGATCCGGGCTTGAGCGCCGTGCGGCAACCGAACGGGAACCCCCTGGAACTCCACGTATCCCCGCGCTGCGAGCTCCTGCTGCACCCTGTTGGTGAACAGCCACGCGGACCACTCCGCCTCCAATGCCTTGCCAACGACGTACTCGTTCGGGCGGTCCGCGGCTTCTCGATTGTACGCTCCAGTCACCTCCACTTCGGCATGAGCCGGTCGCGCTCGTCGAAGACGCCCGAACACGAACTTGGTGTGCTTGTATCCGCCGTTCACGACCACGTTGGTCTCGCTGGTCCGGAGCGCGGACACGTCGGCGAAGCGAACCACCTTGGGCGTCGCCTTCTCGCGGTCACCGATGAACGAGGCAACACCTTGTTTGCCGATGTACCAGCATGTGTGGAGAACATCCCTCCGAGGAGGCCAACGCCGAGGCCGGGACAGATCGAGATCGTGAGCAGCTTCGCCCTCGCGAATGGACTCCGCGTCGGCGCGACGTGGCACGGCCTCGCCCTTGATGTCCTTTGCCTCGACGATCCTCACGCGATCTACAATCCGCCCTGCCCGAGGCTGCCATGCGGCGCGTCCAACGCTCACGAAGCCGTCGCGCTGATCCTCGAACTCCACGCGAGACGGAGCAGAGTCTCCTCCGCGCGACTGTCTTCGGTGATGAGGGCGCCGTGGATCCGCCGGAGGTCGAACGCGCGGATCGGATCGTCGATGATTGGCTGCTTCGCGATGACCGCCCGGGCGCGCAGCTACGCGGCCAGCACGCGTCGTCATCGCGCACGTCGACGACCGAACGCACGAACCCGCTCAGAGCTTCAGCGATACCCTCTTCACCGGTTGGACGCTCCGGTGGATGCGCGTCACGGCGTTGAGCAGGAGCGCCCGCGCTGGCTCACGCGACACGTCGAACACCTCCCACGTCGTCGTGAGCGCCAAGGCGCCTCGCACGAGCTTCGGTACAAGCGACACCACACCCGCGTGCCCCTGGTCGGCGCTGAGGAGGTGTGCCGCCTGCGAGCCAATCGCCGTCATGCGCCAGTCCATCCCGAACTTCTTGGTGCAGGTCGCGGGATCGAGCGGACCTTCGAAGTCGAGGTGGAGCACGCAGCCCTTCTTGAGGTCCCCGCGCTCGACCTCGAACGGCACCGGCTCCCAGAGACCCGGGTAAGCCGCTTCCTCGCCCGACGGCACCCAGGCCTGAATGTCGCGCTCGGTGCACGAGAGCGGCGTGTCGTCGGGACCGAGCTCGCCAGTGACCTTCATCTCGAGACAACCGGCGCGCAGGTACTCGACGATGCTCCTCATCCACTTCGGCGACACGCCGGCGACCTGCAGCTCGGCGTGCAGTGTCTTCTTGCGGGCGAGTGGCTGCTTGAGCGTGTAGCCGAAGTCGCCCTTGATCGGCTTCGCCTTGCCCACCTCGGGGGCGAAGTGCTCGCCGCCCGCGACCCCCAGGCGCGCGATGGCCTCGACGATTTGGTCGAGCCGTCCCTGCCGCACCTCGGCGAGGTCGTACTTCGCGTCGATGGTCAGCCTCTGGGGCTTGTCGGACCCGCGGTAGCGAAGCTGGAGCTTGCCGAAGACGAAGCCGAGGCCCGCGTCGCCCATGAGCACCTGCTTCTTGATCGCCATCCTGGAGAACCTTGCGGGGATTCTAAACTTCAGCCGACTCGGCAGAACAAACCTTCTCGCAGGTTCGAAGAGCTCCTGGGATCGGTGTCCATCGCACAAGACCAGCCGGTCCTCGCGTCCTGCTACAGCGCCGCCGCCGCGGGCAAGGTGTTATGAAGCTCGAGATCCACATCGACATCGATCTCCGTGGTGCGGTCGTCGGGAAATGGACGCAGAGGATGCTGCTGCTCGGTTTGCCCGGCGCAGCGATGGCCGTTGCCGGCAGCGTCTTCGGCGCACCCAAGAACTCGTTCAAGAAGGGCGACCCCGTCAGCTCCACGTTGATCGCCGAAAACTTCGCCGACCTCGATGCGCGGGCCACGACGGCCTGGGCAGTCTACGCGTGCGAGCTGGTGGACCACGACACGAAGGTGGCCATCGGGAACGACGACACGCTGTGCTTCTGGCGACGCGATGGGGATTCGATCGATGTCCGAAATTCGCACGGTCTTCACCGGTGCACCGACGCCGTCTCATCAGCTCGATTGGTCTCTCCCTCCAGGAATCACGATCGACCCTTCGAAGCTCCCGGACGCCGCGGCTACGCGCAACGTTGTCGGCGTGGTGTTCGCTGGCGGCAGCACGTCAACCATGGGGGTCGTGAAGGAGTTCGGTGGTGGCATCGTCGCGCAGCTCCAGGGAGGTGGCAGCAACTTGAACTCGTCGGACGCGTTCATCGCCGCCGGCGCCACCCTCCGTCTCGACTTCAGTGTGCCGGTCAATCCGTAAAACGAGTCCGCATGACCCCGTTCGACATGGATCAGTACCGCCTGCCCCCGGGCTCCACGGCCGATCTCCTCGCCCTCGCCCGCGCCCTCGAGGCCGCCTGCGACGGCGACGCCCCCGACAACGCGCGCAAGGCGATGAAGAAGGTCCCCGCGTCCGCCGCCGCCCTCGCCGTCGAGTGGGACAAGAAGGACGCCGCCAAGCCCCTCAGCGCGCGGGGCGAGTAGGACTTGCGAACTGTGCTTTTGCGTTCCGCGCCGGTGGCCACCGGGCGGTGGGCCGGCTTGGGACTCCGAACGCCGGCGGCGTGCTGATGAACCCGACCCTCGAGCGGGAGCGGATGACGTGCAGGAGCCCCGGGATGCCGAGCGCCGAGTCGGCGCGCAGCTCGACCGGATCACAGAAGTCGTCGTCGAGCCGGCGCAGGATCGCGTGGACACGACGGAGGCCGCGCAGCGTCTTCAGGTGACGGCGTCGCCGCGGACGATGAGGTCCTGCCCCTCGACGAGCGGGAAGCCGAGGTGCCGCGCGAGGAACGAGTGCTCGATGTACGTCTCGTTGGGGGCCCGGCGTGAGGAGCACCGCGACGGGCGCCTCCGCGCCCACGGGCGCGAGGCGGTAGAGCGAGTCGGAGAGCGCGGTGAAGAACGGCGCGAGCGGCTCGACGGTGAGGTCGCGGAACGCGTCCGGGAACGCGGGCGGCATTTCGAAGGGGCGAACAACCGATCGACAGCGCGTCCGCGACGCAGAGAGCCACCACGGCGAGGGGACTCTTCATGAGGATCCGATGCTGTGCACGGCCCGATCCGATCTCATTGGGACGTGATGGGCACACGCAAAGCGGCGCCGGTTGGCGTCCGATCTGCCGGAATCGGAACTCCCCGTTCGGCGTTCCCCCGAGCCATGCGCATCCTCCGGTCTCCACGCGCCGTCGCGCCAGTGGAGGTGTCGGTCACCATCGGCCTCCTGGCGCTGCTCCCGCTCGCCGTGTGGACGGCGACGCGGCCGTCCTCGATGGATGTGCGGCACCTACGACTCCCCGCGCCGACGGCCGCGCCAACCACCTCTGCACCGCCATACACCGCTCCGCCCGTGTGTCCGCCAGTGCCCTCGCCCGTCTCAGCCCCCACGCCCAAGGACGAAGACGAGGCATCTCCTTGGCCGAGGGTGCGTTGGATCGACATGAAGTCGACGCGCGCTGGGTGGGCGTGGGTGGACGAGACCAGCGGCGAGCTATTGCAGGGCAGCCTCCTCCGGACGGATGACGGCGGTCGATGCTGGACGCGCGTCTCGCTCCCCCCGGCGATCTCCGCGCCGAGCGAGTGGCCGAACGCCGCCCTTCCGCTCGACGCGCGCGTGGCCGTCGTCCCCGACGACGATCACCACCTGTTCCGCACCGCGAACGGCGGCCGCACGTGGAGCCGCTCCTCGATCGACGTCCCGGTGCACGTCACGGGGACGTCGCTTGCCCACGCATCGGGGCGGCGCGCGACGCTGATGTTGGAGTGCGACCACGGAATGAGCTCGAGCTGTGATCTCGTGCTGCACACCGCGGACGCCGCGCGATCTTGGTCCGGCCCCGAGCCGCTCCCTCGCAGCGGAGAGCTGATCGAGCTCGACGCGCGACACTGGTTCCAGAACGGGCGCATCGCGACCGGCCGTTCGAGCCTGTTGCGAACGTCCGACGCGGGGCGCTCGTGGGAGATCTCGGACTGGACGCGTGGCACCACGGAGCCCACGTGGCGGCCGTACGACGACGAGGAGGACGTGTCGGGGGACGACTTCGTCGACTCCGTGGTCTACCTCGCCGACGCGAAGCGCACGATCGCCGCGGTCGAGAGCGCGACGCAGCTGATCGCGCTCGACCACTTCGGCGCGCGGACGACGCTCCTCTATCAAGCAGGCGGCCGAACGACGATTCGACTCCTCTCGACGACCGGAAACGTGGCCCACGCCGTCGTGGAGCCTCCGAGCGACGAGGGCCTGCCCACGCTGATCTCGAGCGTCGGCGGGACGGACTGGGACGAGCACAAGCCATCCCTCGCACCCGGCGCGCCGGGGAGCATCGCCGATCTCGAGCTCGAGCACGTGCAGTTCGTGTCGGAGTCGGTGGCGTTCACGCTGAGCGGGAAGAGGCTCTGGCGAACGGACGACGGCGGCTCCACGTGGGCTCCCGTCGATCGCTGCGAGACGGGATCCCTCGACTCGGAGGTCGGGGTGGGCCCGGATAGTCAGTCGAGAACCAGGGTGGGCGATTGACTGAGCGCTGATGGAGCCGACATCCCGAGCCCCGAATACCCGGGCCACGAAGGAAGACACGGTCCTCCCTGGTGGAGAGCCACTGGATGCCGGTCCGGTTCGCGATCGGACCCCATTGTCCGTCGATGCGTCGTCCGCGCGCGCGGCGCTTCCGTCATGGCGGTGCATCTTCGCCAGCAACCGGCCCGATCGCAGGGTCACCGCTGCATGAGCACCGAGACGCTCGGCCCACTCGGCGCGACGAACGCCACGTCGATCCGGTCGTCGGCGTTGAAATCGCCGACCGCGACGGTGAGCGAAGCAACACCGAGCGGTACATCGAGGCGCCTGGCGAAGTCAGGTGGATCGGATCCGCCGAAGAGGACCGAGGCCTCGATCGTTCTGGTTCGACGCGACGATGTCGACGGACCCCTCGCCGTCGAAGTCGGCGGTGTCGAAGTCCTGCACGCCCGCGCCCGCCGCGACCGCGACGGGCGACTCGAACGTGGGGGAGCCGGCGCCACACTCGGTCGCGTCGAGGAGGACCACGATCCGCCCCGCGGGAAAGTCGGACAGGATGACGGCCATGGAGCCGTCGTCGTTCACGTCGGCGACGCCGACCGTGAAGGGATCGGTCGCGGCCTCGGCGCTGCCGATGGGGCTCGAGAGGCTGACGTTCGTGGCACCCGCGGGAGTCTCGTTCAGGGATCGCCCGCTCGACGAGCGCCCTCGACAACCCGAGATCGAGCGGTCCGCGCGGCCCGATCCGTGTCCGACTTTCCTCGCCTCCGAGCTACATGGCGGGTCGCCAACGCTGGATGCGGCTGTTCAGCTCGTCCGCGACCAGGATGTCCCCGTTCGTGTCGACGGCCAGACCAGCGGGCTCATCCATCTTTCCGGGCTCGGACCCGGACACGCCAAACTTCGTGATGAACGCCCCCGACGGGTCGAACTTCTGCACCCGATCGTGGTTCTGGTCGGACACATAGAGATTGCCCGCGGCGTCGATGGCCATCCCGCGCGGACTGTCGAACTGTCCGTCGCCTGTGCCAGCGCCCCCGAACTGCGACTGATAGACGAGCGCAGCGTTGAACTTCTGGACGCGGTTGTGACCGTTGTCGACGACGAAGATGTTCCCCGCCGCGTCGGGCACGATGCTCTTCGGATAGAGGAACTGTCCGTCCCCGGAGCCGCTGCTGCCGAACTGGCCCAAGTACGTGCCGTTCGGCTTGAACTTCTCGACGCGGGACCCGTTGCCGTCGGAGACGTAGATGTTCCCCGCGGCGTCGACCGCGATGCCCGCGGGGTTCTTGAACTGTCCGTCCCCGGTCCCCTCCGTCCCGAACTGGAAGAGGAACATCCCCGTCGCGTCGAACACCTGCACGCGGTTGTTGCCGAAGTCGGCGACGAGGATCTCCCCTGACGGCCGGACGGCGACGCTAACCGGCCTGTCGAGCTTGCCGGGATCCTTGCCTGGCGCGCCGAACGTCGAGAGGAACGCGCCGCCGACGTCGTAGAGCTCGATGCGGCTGTTCCCGAAGTCCGGGATCACGATCCGCCCCTGCGGACCGAGCGCGAGCCCCTTCGGTTTGTCCAGTTGACCGTCCCCCATGCCGAACGTTCCGAACTCGGAGACGAACACGTACGACTCACCACTCCCCGTCCCGGTGCTCCCGCTCCCCGTGCTGCCCGTACCGTCGACGCCGTCGTCGCAACCGGCGAGCGGCACGAGCACGAGCGCGGTCACGATCGCCGCGGCGCAGGAACGATGGACGGCACGGGCAGGCAGTTCACACATGGATGGCCCCTCGGTACGAACTTACCACGGCGCCTGCCCCCCCTCTGTCCCGCGTGATGCTGGCCTCGAGCGCTCGGCCTCCGGGGCGAGGGGCTACGATGGGTCCGCTGGCAGTGGCGAGCCGTGGCGCGGTCGAGCGCGTCCTCGGCGATCGGCCCTTCGGCCGCCGCATCGAGAGACCTCGCGGAGCGCCTCGTCCGCGGAGGTCCTGCGCAGCCAGTCGGATCCGCTTCGTCTTCCCCGTCGCGCTCCCGAGGGCGATCGCGGCCGCGACCCTGCGCTCGGGAGGAGCGACGCCATCCTCGACGATGTCGCGAGCTGCTGCGGCGACACGACCTGCGTCCGATAGCCGCTGAAGCCCGAATGTCTCCTTCCCCTACACGAACGACGCGCGCGTCGTGCTCCAGGAGCTCGCCGCCGGCCACCAGCGCACTTGAGCTGCAGCAACAACGCGACCCGCACGGCAGCCGCACGACGGTGTTCCTCGACATTGATGAAGTTCCTCTACGACCTCAGCAAGAAGGGCGCGGTGCCGATCAACGCCATCACCGAGCGCTGCCACTCCGCCTACTCGAATCACTATCGCGGACTCGCGGTCGACTTCGCGTGCAGCGTGAACATCTCTTTGGCCAACGCGGTCGCGGCCCAGCGCGGCGGCGCCCACGACTTCGAGAGCTGCGCGAGCAACGCGCACGGGCACTTCGACTTCTGGCCCGCCAGGGTGACGGGTGCCCTACCGCGGCGTTCAGGAAGGCTACGTCGGGTGTCGTGGACGGCGTCGCCGCACGAGGAAGAGCGCCGGTATCACACCCCACCACGCGGACTGTCCGCTCCCATTCGGGGCGACGCTGCACCCTCCGCCATCGTCCGGAGGCGCGCCTCCAGAGCCGGACGACGCGGTCGCGCCGCTCGATCCCACCGCGGACGTCGTGGCTGCGGACGAGGCACTCGACACGGAGGCCGCGCCGCCGGAGCCGCTCGAAGCTTCTGCGCTCGAGGACGCCGCGTCGGAGACGCTCGTCGACGCGTCAGACGAGCTCGACGCGCTGGCCGAGGCAGAGGCCGCCGAGCTCGAGGACATGCTTGGTGGCGTGCACACGCCGGCCACGCACGTATCGCTCCCACCGCACGGCGTGCCGTCGGGGACGGTATTGGCCGCGCACACCGTTCCAATGCAGGAGTCGGGGGCGTCGCACGACGAGGAGGACGGGTCGCCACACGTCGTCCCCTCGGCGACCCCTCCATCGGCTGGACAATCCGGGGCGCCCCCGGGGCAAAACTCCGGAACGTCGCACGGTCCGGTCGCCGGGCGGCACACCGCGGTTGCGGGAGAGAAGATGTCGTTCGGACAAGTGATGCTGAGGCCGGTGCAGAGCTCCGCCTTGTCACAAGCCGTCGCCGCAGGCCGGCACACTACGCCGCTCGGCTCCTTCGCGTCGTTCGGGCAGATCTTCGTCGTGCCGTCGCACTTCTCGACCGCATCGCATGGCCCCGCGGCTAGGCGGCAGGGCGTCATCGCAGGTTGGACCGCGTCGGCAGGGCACGTTGTGGTCACGCCGTCACAGACCTCGGCCACGTCGCAGGTCGTCCCTCCCGAGGCCGCGCGACAGACACTGGCGGCGGCCCGCGGTCCGCAAACTCCGTTCACGGCTGCTCCGGCGGCGACGCTGCACGCCTGACAATCCCCATTGCCCCCGGTGCACGCCTGATTGCAGCAGACGCCGTCCGCACAGAAGCCCGATGCGCAGTCCTCCCCGGCGTTGCATGTGCTGCTGAGCGCGGCGGGGCCGAGCGCGCGCACGAAGAGGCGCACCCCTTTTTCGACGGGTACGTAGCGCTCGTACGCGACGAGCCCATGGCTGCCATCGAACATGACGACCGACGGCTCGACCGCCGACGGATCCGTCGAGAACGGGTACCATGAGCCGCCAATCCCGGGCATACGGATCCCCGCGATCCCCGAGGGCTCGGCGTCCACGAGCATGAAATGCGGCCCCGCGACCGCGATCGACGGCAGACCCACCGCCGCTCCGTGTGACGGCGCGGAGTACAGGTTTCCAGTCTCGGAGTGGAACGTCACCCCGTCGCTCAACAAGCAAGCATTGCTGCTGCAGGCGATCGCGAGCTTCTTGGAGGTGTTCGTGATCGTCGTCGGCCCGGCGATGATCGTCCCACCCGTGCCGACCGTGACAGCGCTCGTCTTCCCCGTCTCCGGGTAGGCGATCACGACGCCCGTGCCAGGCCGGTACGCCGCGCGCACGGCGGAGCCGCTCACGCCCAGGCCGATGGGCGCCGCGTCGACGATCACGCCCGCGGGCGACATGCGCTGTACCTTGATCGCGCCCGCCGATACGAAGAAGTAATAGGTGCCGTCGAAGGCGACCGCTACTGCGTTCGAGCCACCGATGGGGAGCTCGCTGCCGAGGAGCTGACCGCTCGTCGAGACCAGGCGCGACCTCCCCGCGGTCATACCGTCCCCGTAGCTGACGAGATAGTTGACGCCGTCGCTCGTGCCGGTGACCGAGCCGACCGAGGTCGTGTTCGCGATCAAGAACGGAGTGACGTCCAGCGCGTTGCCCTGCGTGTCGTACCGCTGGGCGTAGATTCCATATCCACCGAGTCGCGCGTCGACCCAGGTCAGGAGCGTCTGGCTCGGCCCTGCGATGAAGAACGGTCGATGTTGTGCGTTCGCGCTGTCGCTGATGAGCGTCGTCGCCTGGACCGCGGCGCCGTCCGCGTTGACCCGCGTCAGGTACGTCGAGGGGGACGTGTTGCCCACGATCAGTCCACCGCCACCCGGCAGAGCCGCGCAGTACGGCTTCACCGCCAGGGGTCCGTAGTTGTAGTCAAAAGCGGCGAACACTCCGGTGTCGCTGAGCGGTCGACCCTTCGACCCGCCGACGAGGAGCCACCGGTTGCCGACCCACATCGTGTCCGAGCCGAACGGCGCCACGGTCCACGCGGTCGTGCCATCGTCATGGACGAGGCTACCTCCTACGAGGAAGTCCGTCCCATGCACGCCCACGTTGCCCGACGCAGACAGGGGCGTCAGATCCACGAGGCCGCCATTCAGGTCGATCCGCTTGGAGCCCCCCGTGAAGGATGCGAGGAAGTGCACCCCGTTGAACCCCACGTCCGTCGCTGCGGCGGCGGCGGATTGGATGATGAAGCCAGCGGGGTCGAGCTTCGTTCCATCGAGCGCGATCCGATTCCCGACGACGTTGTTCGCGCTCACGAAGGTGAGGAGGCATCGATCGGGGGCGCAGCTGATCTTCCCGCCCGTCCCCGCGCCGGCTCCGGTGCTCGTGAAGTCGGTAGAGTTGCCGATCGAAGCGCCCATCGCGTCGATTCGCCGGACACGGAACGTGTAGGGCGACGCCGCGCCGACGCGCGTCACCAGGACGAACGTCCCCCCCATGGAGCCCACGTCGTAGACGTTCTCACCCGTGATGATCCGATGCGCGTAGCCCGGCGTGCCGGAGCCATCCAACTCGTAGCCATTGAGCTCCACGCCGCGATCGCTCTGGAACGCGACGAGGCACGTGGATGACGTGCAGCCGACGTGTGCGCCGTACGTGTCGTTGCTCACGCCCTCGCTCTGGGCGTCGATCGGCGCGTCGGTCTCTACCTCGGGGCCAATCGCCGGATCCAGCACCGCGGGGTAGCTGCTCTGATCCAGGAGTGCCGCGGGGACGACCATCCGGATCGACCCGAGCTCCCACACGGACGGAACCTCTCGTGAGTTCCCGGCCGCGTCCCTCCAGGTTGCGTGTCCGTAGACGAAGCCGCCATTCCCGGCGCGGAAGTGAAGCCCTGACGCATCCGAGGACGCGAACGACCCGCCGGATACGGCGACGCGAACCACGAGATCCCCGACGCCCGTCGGTGGTCGGTCGAAGACCCACGACTGTTCGATGGACGCGGACGAGCCTTCCACGAACTCCGCGACCCCGTCCGCTTCGCGCGCGAGCCGTCCCTCGCTCGCGTGAAACGCGCCGCCTTCCCATGGGCGCTCGTCCCGCCCGACTTGGATTGTCTCGAAGGTCGCCGCGCCGTCCGGCAGCTCTCCCGTGATGGATGCACCTGCTGCAAATCGGAGCTTTGGGCCGACAGCCCTCGCATACCAACTGGTGGAACCACTCTCGACCTCACCGGTCGCCGGGTTCGACACGAACGCATACCTCGCGCGCGCCATGGCTGGCGCGAGCGCGCGCTCCACGTGAACGAACGAAGGCTCCGCCTCGTGCTGATCGGCTGGCGGTGGCGCAAGGATCGACGCGCTGCCGTCTTCAGGGAGGTCGTCGATCGTGCACGTCGCTGCGAGGAGGGAGAAGCCAGCGAGTGCGACGAAGTTGCGGCGACCCATCAAGGATTCGTACGTGGCGCGCGCTCCCGCCGCAAGTGCCGACGGGCGCTCGGGTGGACAAGCCCCGGCCCGTTGAACACACACACGCTCCGTGATACGCAGGTCAATCCATGCGCCGTCGAAGTCGCTCAGTGCTTGGCGGTGCTCTGCTGTCCGCCCTCCTTCCCGGGTGTGCGGCGACCGACGATCCAACGATTGGCGGGCGCGAGGTTTCGCCCGCGAGGCTCGCGCGTGATTTTTCGCTGGTTTCCGCGTCCGTGCTCGAGCGGGGGCTCGTGTTGTCTGCGACCGACGTGGGGTTCGAGCCCCGTGATCCCACGCGCGAGGCCGCGTTCGAGGCGACCTTTCCTCTCCGGGGAGAGGGCGCGATCAGGCTCTTTCCGCACCGCGGGGGAGGGCCGCCCGTCGAGCTGGTCGAGGAGTCCTGCGCCGGAGCGGGCGCCCTCGATGGTCGGGCCGTGCGATACGCGAATGGTCGAGGTTGGTCCTATTGGACGGTCGATGAGCGTGGCGCCGAAGAATGGCTGCTCGTGAACGAGCCGCCGCCGGATGGCGACCCCATTGCGACCTGGCGCGTGGATCCCCTCACGCTCGTCGAGCGGAGCGGCGAAGTGTTCGTGGTCGACCCGGCGGACGGCCACGCGTTGCTCCGCGTCTCTGCGCCCGACGCGGTCACCTTGAGCGGCGCCCACGTTCCAGCGCGCGTGGCTGACCTCGGTGGGCGATTGGCGCTCTATGCCGATCTGCATGGTGAGCGCGGCTTGGTGGATCCCCAATGGGTTCTACCGAAGACCATGCACTACCAGCGGACCCGACACGTCGGCGCGGTCCTGCCGGGCGGGTCTTCGATCATGGCGGGAGGAATCACGCAAATCGGAAACTCGGTAGTGACCGCCACCGTCGAAGTATACGACACGACGCTGGGCGCGTGGCTCAACGCGCCGCCGCTCCAGGCCCCACGACAAGACGCGGTCGCGGCTGCGCTCCCCGATGGTCGCGTCATCGTGACGGGCGGCGCCACGAACTCTGCGGCGTCGAGCGCGGCGACCGATCTGTATGCTCCGGCCACCGGAGCTTGGACCGTGGGGCCGCCGCTCCCCCTCGCGCGCTACGACTCGACCGCGACGACGCTGGCGGATGGGCGCATCCTCGTCGCCGGTGGCTATACCGGATCGGCGTTGAGCACTCGGATCGACATCTTCGACGGTGCCTCCAACAGCTGGACGACCGGCGCCTCGCCGAGCACGATTCAGCTGCGGTACCACACCGCGACCCTGCTCCAAAACGGGGACGTGCTCATGACCGGAGGCAACAGCACCGCGGTCCGCATCTACAAGCCGAGCACGAACACCTGGACCTCCGCTGCGAGCTCCGCCCAGATCCACGCCCGCGGCGCCTCCGCGCTGCTGCCCTCCGGAGACGTGCTCGTCGCTGGCGGCGCGGGCCTCGCCGCAGCCGAGAAATACCGCCCGGCGACGAACACTTGGTCGGCCGCCGGGTCGATGTCCAACGTCCGCACATACTTCGATTTGAAGGTGCTCCCGGACGGCAAAGTGCTCGCTGCGGGCGGGGACTCCGGCTCCAACGCCGAGTGGACGACGGACATCTACGATCCTGCGACGAATACGTGGACGGTGGGGCCGCACATGAGCACGTCGCGAGCTCGCTACGTCTCCCTCAGCCTCCCGAATGGCGGCATCCAAATCTGCGGTGGACAGTATTTTACCGATGCGCAGTGGGACACGTGCGAGACGTTCGCGACCGATCAGGGGCAGTCTTGCTCATCGGACGACGAGTGCGTCAGCGGATATTGCGAGTCTGGCGTTTGCTGCGACACGCCGTGCGGCGGCCCCTGCGAGACGTGTGCGGCGAACCAAGGCGCCACCAAGGATGGGATATGCACCAAACTGCCCACCCCCGCCTGCACCTCGAGCCCCCCGATCGCCCCGTGGACGGCGGTCTCGCCGATGATCATGGCGCGCGGCGACACGGTAGCGGCGCCCATCCCCGGCGAGAAGATCCTCCTGTTCGGAGGCGACACCAACCCGTTCACGGAGATCTACGACTCAGTGGCTGGCGTCTCCGCGCCCGCGGCCCCCGTGACGGGGACCTGCTTGGACAATGCAAGGGCCGTCACGCTCGCGGACGGCAAGGTGCTCGTCATTGGCTGTCAGGCGACCCGTATCTACGACCCGGCGAGCGACGCCTGGACCGTCTCGAGCCCCAACTTCCGCTTCCGTGGATCGCTCACCCTGCTGGCGGACGGGCGCGCGCTCGCAGTAGGCGGTGGCAGCCTGCTCGATTCGGCCGAGATCTACGATCCCGCCACGTCGACCTGGTCGCCCATTCCCGGGCCGAACTTTTGGCGGAGGGAGCAGTCGGCCGTGCTTCTGGGTGACGGACGGGTCTTCGTCGTCGGCGGAGAGCAGTCGATCGGGGCTAGCGCGACCGCCGAGATCTACGATCCGATATCGAACGCCTGGGCGATCGTCGCGAGCGCTCCGCGTCCGATGTTCCGTGCGGCGATCGCTCGCCTAGCGAGCGGAAAGGTGCTGCTCGTCGGCGCGCACGACTCCGTCAACCCGACCGCGACGTCCTACCTCTACGATCCCGCGACGAATGTTTGGTCGTCCGCCGGGGAGACCACGGTCCCGCGGTATTCGCCGGACGCGACGGTCCTCTCCGACGGGCGCGTCATCGTGACCGGCGGCACGACGGACGCGCTCGGGGCGAAGACAGATCTTTACGACCCCGTTACCAATCGCTGGTACGTCGGCCCCCAGCTCAACGCTTCGAGGGTCAACGCGTCGATCGCCAAGATGTCAGACGGGCGCATCTATGCGTTCGGCGGCTCGAACGCCAGTCAGTCGATGGCGACGTCCAGCGTGGACCGGCTCACCATCTATGGCGCCGCGTGCGCGACGTCCGCGACCTGCCCCGCCAATCAGACGTGCGTGGACGGGGTGTGCTGCAACCAACCCTGCAACGCCGGGGTCTGTGACGCGTGCTCGGTCGCGACCGGCGCCCTCTACGACGGCATTTGCCGCGGGCTGAGCGGGCCCACCTGCGACGACGGTGACGTCTGTACGCAGACCGACAAATGTATGGTGGGCGTGTGCGTCGGAAAGAACCCGTTGTCCTGCACGTCACTCGACCAGTGTCACACGGCGAACGCGTGCAACCCGTCGTCGGGCTGCTCGGTGTCCGCGGTTCCCGATGGAACCCCCTGTGTGGGCGGACAATGTATGTCGGGTCTCTGCGTGCAGACGTCTACGAGCGCGGCTGGCTCGACCGCGGCGTCGACGTCTGCCGCCTCCGCCGGATCCTCCACCGCGACGTCGACCTCCGCATCGTCGTCCGCCGCCTCCACCTCCGCATCGTCCTCGGACGCGGCTTCCGCCTCTTCGTCCGATGTCTCGGGGTCGTCTTCGGGCGCCTCCTCCGCAGACGCATCGTCCTCGTCGGAGGCGTCGTCCTCGGCGGACGCCAGCTCGGCCGCGACGTCCTCCGGGGCTTCGGTGGCATCGTCCACGTCCCAGGGGAGTGGGGGCGCGGCCTCGACGAGCGCGTCGAGCTCCGGCAAGGGCGGCGGAGGCGGCGCGAGTGTGAAGGCGGACGAGGGTGGTTGCTCCGTGGCTCCCGGCGCGTCGGACGGGCCGGGCCGGGTCGTCCTCTTGGCGTCGATCCTCGCCGTCCGTGCGCTTCGGAGAAGGCGCCGCCCCGTACCCAGCCCTACCGCGATCCATTCGACGCCCCGAGGGCGGATGGTTCGCAAACACCCGGCGATCAAGAACCCGTCGTCGACGTGACGACGGACGTCCACCCGTCAGGTGGAGCGCCTCAGGAGGGACGCCGTAGCCACAGTTCCTCCATGCGCGCCTTGACTGTCGAGTCTGCCGAAGCCGCTGGCGGGACGCACTCCGCTACCGCGCCTCCAAGCTCGAGGTGCGAGCGCGCGCAGGAGAAGACGCATGAACAACACGTGCAACTGGGGCCATCGGGTGAGAAGGATGGACGATATCGAACCGATGAGCAGGATCTACGTGACCTGCAACAGCGCGTACGGTGTGCGTGACCGCCGCGTCGCGGCAGCAAGGCATCGAGGCGAGCACGCGCGGCAACGATCCCATCGACCGGTCGGAATGAGCGTCGTGTCGGATCTGCGAACGCTCGAGGTTGGAGATGTCCTGATGCTCGCCGGCGGTGACGAGATCCTCACGACGAGCAGGCTCGTCGGCGTGCGAGGCGGCACCGTGATGTCGAGCGCTGCCTAGCCAGCTCCGCGTCGAGCGAAGGGAAGAGAAACGCGCTGCGGTCGGCGGTGGGTCGGGCGCGGACACACGCGTTCGCCCCACGCGTGCGCGGTCGACGAGCACGCGGTCACGCTCTCCGACGAACGGACGCAGTCCAGTCCACGCCGAGCGCGGCGAAGAGCTTCACGGCTGCGGTGACCGCGTCCCGCGCCGGCGGCCCTTCGCCGTCGGGCGGTGGTTCGAGCAGCACTCGCTCCTCGGCCTCGGTGAGGCGGTGGCGGCCCGAGGCGGTCGCGTCCGTCAGCTGGAGCGCGAGGTTCGCGTGCGCTTCCGAGATCGCGTGGAGGCCAGCCCAGAGCGCGAGCGCCGCGTCCGTGGAGGACGTGTAGCCGCTGAGCTCGTCCGCATGCCCCTCACCGCCGCACCGATCGCCGTCCGCGCCGACGACCACCCACTCGAGCGAGTTGCAGGCGCGCTGCCGGCCCATCGCGAGGGACATCGCGAGCGCGCTGGGTTCGTAGGGCGCGCGCCTCGCGAGGTCCGCGGCGCGTTCCCGCGGCGCCTCGTGATCGAACGCCAGCGCCGCGACCGCCGATGCGCTCCAGGCCACGGCGTGACTGTCGCCCGCGCCGTTGCTCGACCAGGCCCGCCCCGAGGTCGCGTCGCCCTCGAATCCATGCTCCGGACGGGATCCCGTCGGAAAGTGGAGGGAGCTGATCGTCCGGATCATCTGGTGCAACCGGGCGTGCCGCACGTACGAGTCCCTCGACGGCGGCAGGACCTCGCGCGCTGGCGGGGCTTGGTAGACGTCTTCGATGGGCGGCAGCGCGAGCCTCGGATCTCCGTGAGGCAGCAGGTCGACGCGGGCCATCCTGCAGCGGTGTCGTCCGAACGCGAGCACGAGAGCGCCACCGTCGGCGCTCGACGCGAGGCTCGCGAGGTTCATGTCGCAATCGTCTCGCCCGATGGATGTCTCGACGCGCTTCGAGCGCACACCATCGTCACCACGACCGAGTAATCGAGGCCCGAGGTCGCGATCGCGAGGTCGTCGCCGATCACACAGGCGGCGCACGGCCTCTCCTCCCTCTCGCGAAGCTCGAAGGCGCCGATCGTGTCGAGCGCGTCCCCATCCAGCGTGTGGATCACCAGCCGGATGGGCTTCGCGTCGCGCGTGAACGACGTCGTCCCCGACACCCACCAGGCGCCGCCCCGACGCGTGACCAGGAGGTGCCGATCCCCGACGGCGATCACGTCGGCCCGAACCGGCTCGAAGCGCGCCCGCGCGTCCGCGCGGTAGAGGCGCACGCGCTCGCCGGGCGCAGCCGACCCGATCAAGTACCCGCCGTCCTCCAGCGCGCAGCCGAACACGCGCTCCCCGTGCGCTTGGAACCTCCCGAGCTCGCGCGGGGCTGCGCCGCTCGCTGGGGCTGCGCGGTGTTCGACGACGCACGTTCCCGTGCCCTCGACGCGCGCGCTGTAGAGTCCGCCGGTCCCCCGTTCGAAGGCGAGGGCGGCGCCGCGGAAACGGCTCCACGTCCCGCCGTGCATGACGACGGCCTGACCCGAGGCGCTGCACGCCACGACGCGATCGGGTGACGCGATGACCTCGTCGAGGATCGCACCCAACCCACCGACGGGGTGGGACGCGAGCGGCTCCACCTCGGGAGGCCACTCTCCGACCAAGCGCGCAACCGACACGTGCCTCTCCTCTTCGCTGACCGCGACGAGGAGCAGATCCTCGCCAGCGGTCACGACCCGAGCGCCGATCCCGGCGGCGGAGGTCGGCCGCGAGGCCCAGCGGAGCGCCGCCGCATCCAGTGCGCTTCGAGTCATGTCCCCGCGTACCGTAGCCGCAATCCTCGGGTGATCGCGACACTGGCCGCCGGCGACGGTGGTCCGTCTTTTCGCGCGGACGAGCTACACGGCGGATCGCTACCGGTCGAGTCCCCATGGAAACGCACCGACGCGGGGCTCTCGTGAACGCCGACTCCCTGCTCGCGTCCGTGCACGCCGCGAGCCCTTGCGCGGGCTTCCGCGGGCTCTTCGAGCGCGGAAGAGCTCCTCAGGCTGCTCGATCCCGTCCCGTGACGTGCCCGTCCGAGCCGCTCAACGGCGCCGCGGGGCCGCGACGATGCGGCCGAGCGCGATGGCGCGGAGCGCGACCGCGTGGGCCTCGCTCGCGTCCTGCTGCGGGCGGATCTCGGCGACGATGCGCGCCGGGAACCGCTTCATGAGGGGCAGCTCCCGCGCGAGCGCTTCGCTCAGGTAGACGGGGAGGGGCGGCGTGCCCTCGAGGTACGCGAGCACCCGGCGGTCCCCGAACACGTTGCGCCGCGCGAAGCTCCGCGACTCGAGCAGCGTCCGATCGATCACCGGCTCGACCTCGCGCAGCGCGGGTCGATTCGCTGCGCGCAGGGCCTCGTCGAGGCGCACGCGCGCGATCTGTACGGCGTCCGCGAGGACGATCGGGGCCGCGAGCACCGCGTCCACGAGCTCGAGCGCCTCGCCGAGTCGCTTGTCCTGCGGCGTGGACCAGGCGGACGCGTACCCGCGGAGCGCTCGGAGCGCGTCGTGCGGGTCGAGCGCGAGAGTGAGCTCGCCCGACACCAGCACGACCGGACAGACACCCGTCGACGCATCGAGCGCGCTGCCGAGCGTCGGCTCGAGCTCCTCGGGGGCCATCGGCGTCGCGCGCGCGAGGACGCGGTGCGCCTCCCCCCGCTCCTTCGCCTCCACGGACGTCTGTAGCGGAGGATCCGCAGACTTCCACTCGTCGACGAGCTCGTCGTCCGCGGGCTTCTCGGAGAGGTGCTTCGACGAACGGATGCGATCCATCTCCAGCCGATCGACGGCGAGCAGCTCGACGCGCGTGACCGCGCGCGCGTCCTCCACGGGGAGCGGCTTCGCCTTCGCCGGTGGCGCGATGGGCTTCGGCAGCGTCTCGATCCCGATCGCCGCGTTCGACGCCGCGCCGGCGCCCAGCGCGGCCGCGCGCTGGAGCTCCTCCTCCGACCGACGCACCGGCGCCGGCGGCGCCGGTAGAGGGCGCGGCATCGACACGAACGACGCTTGCCCGCTGCCCCATCCGCCGGGACTTTGCACCGCCGGCGGAGCCACGGGCGCGTTGCTCGGTGGCGGCGCGGGAGGCGCGGGAGGCGGCGGTACATGCACGGGTGCCGCCTGCGGAGCGATCGCTGCGCCCCACGGCGTCCCCGAGGGCGTGGGCCCGAACGGCGTCACCGGCAGGTTGACGGTCTGCTGAGGGTACGGCGCGGGGGTCTGCGAGAAGCGGAACGGGAGCGCGCCAGCGTCGCTCGAGGGCGCGTTCGGGTTCGCCGCCATCGTCCCGCTCTCGTCGTCCTCGATGTAGCCGCCAGGGTCTCGGTCGCCCATCCGTTCATCCTCTCGTCACCTGCCCGCGGGCGCGAGCTGGTACTGCGTCTGGTACCACGGTTTCTTGGGTGCGCTGCCGCAGCAGATCGCGTCCGCACGCGCGCGCCTCGACGCGAGGACGCGAAGAGGTCGCCGGAGCGAGGAGGGACAGGCTGAACGGCATGCGGGCACCCGCCTCAGCTGGATCGGTCGCCCGGAAGGACCGCTCCGCGCTTGGCACGCCGCCGCTTTCGCCGCGCGGCGCGCGCCGCTTCGCGCTCGGCGCGTTCGCGCTCGAGCTCGACGAAGACGGAGGGCGGCTTGGAGATCCGTCGGCGCGGGGCGACGGGGGGCGCGTCGAACTCGATGGGGCGAGCGAGCTCCTCGCGCGCGATGTCCATCGACGCGAGCGCGCGGTGCTGAGCGCGCTGCCTCGCTCCGATCCGGAGGACGAGCACGAAGCTCATTCCGAGCGCTACGAAGAGCGTCACGAGGGTGGCGCGGTGGACGTGGAGGTGCAACGTGCCGGGCGCGCGGTAGAGCGCCCCGGTGACGGCGAGCACCGCGGCGACGAGCCATGCGCACCACCACGCGACGACGAACCTCGCCTGCCGTGGAACCTCGGGGCGTTCGACACGCGCGCTCGATCGATAGGGCCTCTCGACGCCGCTCTCCGTCGGAACGGGGGCGACGTGCTCGGGTGCCGTCGACCGAAACAGCTCGCGCATGTGGCGCACGGGGTAGACGAGATTCGCGAGCGGGATGAGGTACGCGAGGACGGCGCTGCCCGCGCTCGGCACCCCGGTCGCCCCGATCCGCCGCGCGAACCTCATCGATCGATGGACCCAGAGCAGGTGCGCGAGGAGGGATGCAACGAGGAGCGGCAGGAGCGGGGCGGAGACCCAGTCGAAGAGTTTCCAAACCGTTCGAGGTCGAGCGTCCGAGTTCGAAGCCCGTCCGTCCACGCGTAATCGAAGGCGCCCCGGCGCGGGGCCTGTTCGCGAGCGGCCCGCAGCATCATGCTCCGGATGAGCTCCGAGAGCGCGAACGTGGTCGCGAGGCACGCCGCGGTCACACCCGTGACGAAGACCGAAACCAGCCCGGAGAACGTCGGCGCGTCTGGAGCCCTTCTTCGCGGCTGATCGCGGCCGTCCGACATCGCGTGGAACGCGGGTGCTTCGGCGGGCGACGCCGCGCCATGCGCTGCTGCGCCCGGAGCTCCCGTTCCGACCGACGCGCCAGCGCGCGGTCCGGGCACCGGATCGGGCTCGTGCGGAGTCACCCGTCTCTCTGCCCGCTGTTCCACCGAGGTGAAGCTGCCTCGACCGTCCACCGTCAACCACCCGCGGGCGCGAGCTGGTACTGCGTCTGGTACCAGGGCTTCGTGATGCGCTGCCGAACGCGCCTCGTGTAGCGGTTGATCTCCGGGTTGTTCTGCTGCTCCATCCCGGGCGGCGCCGTGGCGATGTTCACGCCGGTGCTCGTCCCGCCGAGGATCACGTCCTTGATGAGGGTCGCCTTGTCACGGAGGTTTCCGAGCCCCGTGCCGAGGCTGATGATGCCGTCGATCGTCGTCAGCTTGTTCGCGAGCTGCGGATGGCCGGTGAGGAGCGCGACGAAGCTCCCGACCTTCAGCCCGAGCGACGTGAGGAACAGCGCGATCTTCACCCCTCCGGTGACCTCCCCGACCCCCGTGAAGAGGCCCGCGATGTCGAGCAGCGTGAGCGCCCACGAGATCGCCGCGAGATCTTCGGACGCGAGGGACGGATCGGCGATGTGCACCGTGTCTCCGAACAGGATCACCGTGTCGATCCCCTCGCTCACGTTCCCGCCGCAGCTCGTCAACGACTCGATGCGGGACGGCATCAGGATGTCGGTGTCGTAGAAAATCTCGTTCACGCCGTCCCACAGGAACGCTCCCCCGTGGCCGAACAACATCTTGTTCAGACCGGTCTTCGAGGCGATGAACGCCGCCGGGCTGAGGATCTGGACGATGGGGTTGTCCGTGATGGCGACGAGGGGATCGTTGCACTCGAGCGGATCCGTCATCCTCGCCGCGTTCCGTATTTCGCTCCCGTAGAAGATCGTCGGTGAGCCGTCCGAGATGCGCCCGCTCTTCACCTTGATGCCGTTGAACAACCACTTCCCGAGCGCGGCGCCGAGGCCCGTCGTCGCGATGATGATGCCGAGGACGACCGGGGTCGCGAACCCGAACGAGAGGGCCTCCGCGGCCACGCAAATCAGGCCGCCGACGACGGCGCCGACGACGGCGCCGACGATCGCTCCAAACTGGCCGAGGGAGTGCGTGATGGCGTCGTACTTGCGGGCTGCGGGCTTCGCTTCGGGCATGACGGTGGGCTCCGGGATCGACTACGGCGGCTCGGGAAGGATCTTTGGGCGGGCTCAGACTTTTCGGAGCTTCATGGACTCGACGACCTCGAGCAGCTTCGCCACGACGGGGATGTCCGCCGAGACGGGCACGGTCATCGTGAACGTCACCACGCGGTGAAACGGGGCGATGCCGGTCACCTCCACGGGGAGGAACGCGGCCGCTTGCGCGAGATCCGTCCCGTCCTGACGCCACCGCGTCTCCGTGATCCAACCCTGCACGCCCGCGATCGTCGCCTCTTTGCGCTGGACCTCGACGAACCTCGGGAGCTGCGCCTTCAGCTTCTTCACGATGTTGCCCACGTGCGTCGCGAGATCGGGCGCCTCCTGCTCCTCCCGCGTCACCACGAGGGACGCCTTGCCCCCGTTCTTCAGCTTGCGCGTGAAGACGTTCATCGTTCCGTCGGTCCAGCCGTCGTCGAGCTGGAACATGCCTTCGTGGACGTGAAAACCCTGGCTCATCGCGGGACTCCCAGATCGATGTGGACGCTGTCGTTCGTGAACTCGCGCACGAGCGCGCGGTGCGCGGTCGCGATGATGAACTGGTTCGCGAGGGCGATCTCCGTGAGCCCCTTCACGAACTGCACGAGGGTCGAGGGGTCCATCATCGTCTCGGGGGAGTCGACGAGGACGAGCGAGTCGGTGACCGTCGAGCGGCACATGTGCGCGGCGAAGAGGAACGCCTGCTTCTCGCCGTGGCTCAGCCCGGAGAGCGCGATGTCGTCCGCGCCGCGACGAAAGCCGGGCTCCATGCCGTCGCGCGTCTTCACGATCCCCTGGAACGTCACCGTCCCACAGACCAGCGCGAACGCGCGCGCGAACCGCGCGAGCTCGATCGACGGGGGCTGGTTCGCGCCGACGCGGGCGATGCCCTCCATGCAGAGGTCGGTGACCCACCCGTCGAGCCCGTCATACTTCCCGTTGTCCTCGAGCGCCATGCGCTCGAAGCGGCGGTTCCTGCGCCCCCCGACGCTCGTCCCCGCGGGGAGCGCGCGGTCGGCGCGGAAGTACTCCACCTTGCTGCGCGCCACCTCGGGCTCGTAGCTCCCGAGCAGGTCGAGCAGGTGCTGATCGTTCTCGGGCGGGAGGCCGAGGCGCCCGCCCCACATCGTCTCCGTGGACGTCCGCTCGACGCCCGGGAACCTCGCGCGGTCCGACTCCGAGAGCGCCCACTCGAGCACGACCTTCGCGCCCGTGTTCGCGTCCTTGGTGAACCGGCGCACCTCGGGCCGGCCGCCGTACGGCGCGACCGTCTCCTTCGCGGCGGCGATCACGTCGAGCAGGAGGGTCTTCCCGCTGCCCGTCGGGCCCGTGACGAACACGAGCGAGGCGGGGGTCCCGGTGCGGCCGCGGAGATCGAACGTGCGATCCGGGAGGCGCGCGACGTCGATGGTCTGAATCGATTGAAGACGCATGAGGTCCTTTCAGTCCTTTCTGTTCGAAGATGAAGGGCGCGGCGCCGCCGAGTCACCAGCCGCCGCCCGCACCGCCGCCGCCGAAGCTCGGCGACGCCGGCGTCGGGCTCGAATTCATCGCTTGGCTCACTGCGTATCCGGCCGCGATCGGGATGGCGAGCGGCACGAGGGGGATCGCGAGCGGAGCCGCGAGCGGCGCGAGCCCGGCGATGACGATCTCGGGGTGCTGCTGCGCGAAGTTCCACGCCTGCGAGACCGCGTTGCTCGCCATGTCGATGAGCTGCTGCACCACGTCCGGTTCGGGCGGCGGATCCTCGGTGGTGGGCTCGCCGTTCCGCAGGATGTTCTGGATCTGCTCGGCGCCCGGGTTCACCCACACCTTCGGCCCGTTGATGATGATCCCCGCGGCGCACAGGATGATCTGTGACGCACCGTTGCCCGCCGTGAGCGTCATCGTCTGGTTCGCGGTGACCATGATGTCGCGCGCCGTCGCGTTGATCGTCGGCCCGCCCGAGAGGGACATGCCGGAGCTCGTGGAGAGGGACATCGGCCCGCCCGAGCTCGTCGAACACGCCGCCGTCACGGTCGTCGAGTAGTTGCGGCCGACGCCGACGGACGCGTTCGCGCCCACGGTCACGCCGAGGTTCACGCCGACCTGGAGGTTCGAGTTGTTCCCGACGCTCGTCGAGCAGTCGTGGCCGACGCTCGTCGTCCGGTCGTGGAGGACGTTGATCTGCTGATCCTTCTGCGCGCGGATGCGGAGGAGCTCGCTGCCGGCTTTGTCCTCCATCATGATCTCGTTGTACCCGCCGTTCGACGGGGACGAGTTGCTCCTCCAACCAGATTGCGTCTTGTTCGCCGGCAGCGCGTACGGCGTCGTCTGCACCGCGGTGTAGACGCGGCCCGTGACGACGGGCCGATCCGGATCGCCGCCGAGGAAGTCCACGAGGACCTCCTGGCCGACGCGCGGGAGCATCGTCGCGCCGTAGCCCGCGCCCGCCCACGGCTGGCTCACGGGCACCCAGCAGGACGCGCGCTCGTCGAACTCGCCCTCGCGGTCCCAGTGGAACTGGACGCGCACGCGGCCGAACTCGTCGACGTGGATCTCCTCGCCCTCGGGGCCGACCACCGTGGCGCTCTGGATGCCCGCGATCGTCGGCCGGGGTGTGCGGAGCGCCGGGCGGTGCGCGATCTCCGCGCTCCCCGCCTCCGCGTGCACCGACCACGCGCCCATGTGGAAGCCGTCGAACGAGGTGCTGAGCACGAGGAGCGGATGGTCGGGGCCGAGGTCGGCCCTCGGGTGATCGACGATGGTCAGCACCGTGCCGGGCGCGAGATCGATGAGGTTCGTGGCGAACGAGACGCGCTTCGCCTCCGCGCGATCGGCGTCGAACCGGCGCTGCGCGAGGCTCGATCCCTCGCGCTCGTCCGTCCGCGTGCGTCCGCGGTCGTCCGCGGTGGGCGTGTCGCCCGCGCCCTCGGCGCCGAACAGGAACGCGCCTGGGACGTACTGGAAGCGCTCGAACCGCTGCTCCGACTCGAGGCCGCCCGCCGCCGATGCCGCGAGAAAATACGAGGGGTGGAGGCGATAGTCGTGATCGCGGAGCGTCACGCGCCCCGCGCGCACCTGTTGGTTCACCGCGACCGAGGTCGCGAGCGCCGTGTGGGCGACGTTCACGTCGACGTTCTCGACGAAGCGGAGCGGCTCCCGGCGGGGCTCGTTCGTCTGCGGACGGTCGGTGAGCACCATCTTCGTCTCGCCGTCGATCGTCTGGAACGTGTACGCGATGCCCGCCTCTTCGAGCATGCGGGAGATGAACGCGAAGTCCGTCTCGGCGTGCTGGACCTTGTACTTGCGCTTCTTGTAGTCCGCGACGTTCAGCCGGACGACGGGCTCGATCTGCCACTCGCGCAGCATCTCGAGCACGATCTCGGGCTCCGACTTCTGCTGGAAGATGCGGTAGTTCGTGCGTTGCGTGAGGAGCCACAGGCGGTGGACGATCACGAGCTGGTACGTCGAGTAGCCCGTCTGCTCGGACTCGATCTCGTGCATCTCGCTGCAGACGCCGGTCCACACGCGCGGCTCTCCGCCGAGCACCTGGGTGGCCGGGTCGGCCGCCGCGTTCAGCGTGAACCGAGCGGCCTGTCCGATGACTCGGTCGAAGTCGATCGCCTCGTTCCTCGACAACACCTGCAAGGAGATGTTGAAGATCTGGCTCATCCCCTCCCGGACCGAGAACTGCCGCACGTCCAGCGCGTCGTTCGTCGCAATCGAGACCTCGAGGCTTCGCATCGTCTGACCTTTCCTGTCGCGGCTCGGCCGCGGGGTTCCTGAGCGCTCCGAGCGCTCGTGTTCCGGCGCGGGTCCGTCCGCGCAAAGGAAGCTACCGCGCGCTGCGGCTGGACTTTGAGCGGAAACGGCGTTTTTCTCGGAGGCGACTTTCCGCGTGGCGGCGCTCGAGGCGCCGAGCGCGCACACACCTCTCTCTCATCGCGACGCCCGACCCACGTTCGGCGCGGCGGCCGGTCCCTTCGCGTCTCCCCGGCCGCGTTCTCCGATCCATTTTTCGCGGGCGCCCCTCAAACGGGGGCCCGCAGCCCGCAGTAGAAGGCGACATGGTGTTCAACCCGAACAACAATGCGGGCGCCCTCGCGGGCGCTGGAAACGGAGGCGCCGCTCGTGTCCTCGGCGCGGCGGCGGCCCAGGAGACGTTCCACTTCTCGGAGACCGACCGGTCGATCGCGCGGGACCGAGCGGATCTCGCCCGGTACGCCGAGCGCAAAGGCGTCGTCTCCCCGGGGCCCGCCTTCACGCAGCGCCTCGGCGGGCCGCTGCCCGCGCCCGCGCGCGGGCCGGCCGGGACGATGCTGCCGAGGTCGACCGCGCTCGCCGATTGGCGCCGGCGGAACATCGCGACGGTCGACATCCCCCAGCTCCGCGGGCGTCGCCACACCGCCGCGGCGGATCCCTATCTCGCGCGGACGCACACGCCGGAGGAGTACGCGGCGTGGCAGCGGCAGCAGGTGTCGCAGCGCCTCGGCACGACGGTCGAGTTCAACTCGCGCTGCACGCGCCAGCTCCAAGCGCTCTGGAACGCCTGGGATCGGGCGGGCCTGCTCAGCCTCGTCATCTTCGAGATCGGCTTCCTGCTCCAGCGCTACAAGCGCGGGAGCGGCAACACCTCGATCAGCAACCACGCGTACGGCACCGCGTTCGACATCAACAGCGTGCCGAACTCCTACCGCGCGATCCCCGCGCCCCGGGGGGCATGGGGGACGGTCGTGCCGCTCGTGCCGCTCGCCATCGATCACGGCTTCTATTGGGGCGGCTTCTACAACGACGGGATGCACTTCGAGGTCGGCAAGGTCATCCCCTGACGCCTCAGACCTCGACGCCGAGGACCGCGCGGGCCTCCGCGCGGAACTCGCCCTCGTCCACCGTGACGGCGCGCAGCGTGTCGAGGACGATCGCGCGGAACTGCTTCCGGGCGGCGTGGAGGTAGTTCGTGACGTCCGTCGTGGTCACGCCGAGGCGCTGCGCGATCGCGTCGTACGACGGGCGCTCGGCGCCCTCGTCGAGGTCGTAGAGGCGTAACGCCTCGAACGTCTTCGGGCGGCCGACGCGCTGGTAGTGCGCCTCGAGCGCCGCGACGCTCTTCTCGAACAGGTTCCGCACCCACTCCCGATCGAACGCCTCCTCGACGTGGTCGAGCGATCCCGCGGAGACGAGCTCCGCTTCGGCGTCGGCGGCCTCGCCGGCGACGAAGTGGAAATCTCCGCCACGCTTCTGCCGGCCCTCCCCCTCGATCGCGCTCAAGACGAACCGGTCGACGCACACGCGGATGAACGTGCGAAAGCGACCGCGCTCCGGATCGTAGAGCCCGAGGATCCCTCGCTCGACGGCCTTCGTGAAGAAGTCCTGCGCGAGATCCTCCGCGGCTTCGGGGGTCTTTCGCCACTTGCAACGGAGATGCTTGTAGATGGGCTTGTAGTAGACGAGGAGGAGGCGACCCAGGGACTCGCGGCGCTCCTCTTCCGTCCCGGTGCGGAGCGCGACCACGGCGCTCACGCGGGTGGGAGGAAAGTTCTCGTTCACCGAGCCGCATTCTGCCCGCTTCTGCGCCTACACTGACAACTGAAAACGGATCACGGAGGAAGGATGTCGCGGGACAACCAGCTCGGCTCGGGCCGCGCCCTGGGCAGGGGCTTCTTCCTCTCGGATCGCGTCGTCGCGCGCCTCGGCATGCTCGAGGCGGCGGAGAACCCCGCGCCCGACGACCTCGACATCTCGCCGCCGACCGAGGTGGGGCTCTCCCTCGGTGAGGCGATCATCGGGGGGCGCTTCCGCGTCGGCGAGAAGCTCAGCCAGGGCGGGATGGGCGCGGTGTACCGCGCGATCGACCTCTCGAGCGGGGAGGAGGTCGCGCTCAAGATTCCCCACGTCGTCGCCGACCTCCGGAACGACGCGCGCTTCGAGCTCGAGTCGCGCGCGCTCGCGACGCTCGCGGCGAGCGGACTCGTCGGGTACGTCGGCCACGGATCGGGGGCGGAGCCCTTCCTCGCGATGCCGCTCGTGCAGGGCGAGCCCCTCTCGAAGCGCCTCGTGCGCGGCGCTCTGCCCGAGCGGGACGCGCTCGGGCTCGTGCGCCGCGTGACGAGCGGACTGCTCGCCCTCCATCTGAGCGGGTGGGTCCATCGCGACATCAAGCCGGCGAACATCGTCGTCGGGCGAGACGGGACGGCGAAGCTCGTCGACCTCGGGCTCGCGCGCGAGATCGACGGCGCGGGCTCGGGGACGAAGACGGGCGACCTCGTCGGGACGCTGAGCTACATGGCGCCCGAGCAGCTCACCGGAGCGCGGGTCGTCGACAAGCGCGCGGACGTGTTCGCGCTCGGCTGCGTCCTCTTCGAAGCGCTCACCGGCCGAAACGCGTTCCGCCGCACGACGGCGCAGATCGCGGCGCGCTTGCTCGGCCGCGAGCCGCCCGAGCAGCGCCCGGACGCGCGAGGGGAGGGGGTGCGCGAGCCCCTCGCGGCGCTCATCGACGCGATGCTCTCGCCCGAGCCGCCCGCGCGCCCCGCGGACGCGCTCGAGGTGTACGTCCGCCTCGTCACGCTCGATCCGCACCTCCAGGCCTCCCGGATCGAGGAGGCGAGCGCCGATCTCGACGCGCTCCGCCGCGCGCTCGCGCACCTTCTCCACGCGAACGCGTCCGTGGCGTCCGACTCGTTCGCGAGCGCGACGCGGCTCGCGCTCGGCGCGGCCGAGATCCTCACCGAGATGCTCGCGCCGAGCGTCGCGATCACGCTGCAGGGGGATCCCGCGTTCACGAGCGTGCCGGGCGTCCACGCGGACGCGCTCGCTGCGTGCGTGACGACGCTCGGCATGCGGCAGCTCGCGTCCAAGCTCTCGCTCCGCGCGACGGCCGTCCGCTCCTCACGGCGCGGGCGCCCCGCCGATCCGGCGAGCGTCGTGCTGCACGTGGACGCCGCCGACTGGATCGACGAGGAGAGCGTCGAGGTCCTCTCTCGGCTCGCCGCGGAGGGCGTGCTCCGCGTCGTCGCGACCTCGGTGGAGTCGAGTCCGTTCGGCGCGTTCGGCGAGATCGCGGCGGCCCCGCGTGGCGGCGCGCGTGCGCCCGTGCTCGGGCAGCTGTCGACGTTCGAGCGCTGGGTCGCGCGCGCGGCGGCGATGTTCGGCCGGCGGTTCACCACGGCGGGCGTCGAGGCGCTCGTCGCCGGACCGGAGAAGGATCTCGTGGGCCGCGCGCTCGAGGCGCTCTCGCGGCGCGGGTTCGTGGGCCGGGCGCACAAACAGGCGCCTTGGACGTTCCGGTCCGTGGAGCTCCTCGCCGAGCTTCGCGGCGCGATGCGCGGGAGCGACGTGCGCGTCGGCGAGCGCCTCGCGCGCGATCACCGAGGCGCGAGCGGGAGCCGAGCGGACCTCTCTGCGTGATCGCCGCCTCCGCGGATCGGTCCTGCTGGGCCGACCGAGACAAGACCCCCTGATGAGGTCGATTCAACGGCACGCCTCGGGGACCGGAAGCCCCGCGAGCGCGCCGCGGATCGTGCTCTCCGTCGCCGCCGCGTCTGTCGAGGCGTAACAGAGCCTGCGCGGCGAGCGAGAGGCGTGGCTTCACATCGGCGGCGGCGGCGCTCGCGGACGCGTCGAGCGCGTCGCAGCAGGCGGCCACGTTTCCCGCCGACCGGCTGAGGAGCGCATGGAGAAAGCACGGCGACGCGGTCCTCCGGCTCGCGCCACGCGCCCACCACGAGGGTGGCGTCGGCGTCGGCGCGCAGCACGGCGACGTCGATCGGCGCACCCTCGCGCGCGCACGAGCCACGCATCACGATGCACGCGAGCGAATCGGGGCCCACGGTCACGGTGCGCGCGGTGCCCCAGCTGCACGCCAGAGATCCGCGGCCATCGCGGCGGCTTCCACGTCCTCGTCCGTCCCGAAGTCGACCCGGACGAGGAGTGACCCGGCGCTGTCGGGGCGCGGCGAGCGCGCGCGGACGAACCGATTGCCGGCCGCGGGCGACCAGCCCTCGGGAGGTGCACGCCAGCGCGTGCGCCGCGCGCGCGCACGCCTTTCCCCGTGGCCCGCGCGCCCTCTCGCGACTCGAGCTCGGCCGCGTCCAGATCCACTCGAGAGCCCCTCGTCGGGCCGCCGCTCGAGGCCGCTCCGGTGGTCGTGGCGGGAGTCGAGCTCGTGCTCTCCAGCCCGCCCACGTCCGAGGACGCGCTCGACGCGCCCCCCGCGCTGCATCCGAGGAGCGCATACGCGAGCGCGAGGATCGCTCCGACGCGTGTGGAGGGGATCATCTCGGCGGGCGGGGACCGCTCGTCGGGATGTGGAGCGTCTCCATGAGATCGTCGATCGACGCGGGCTCGTAGGCCGCTTGGCGCAGGGTCCGCGCGTCGTTCCGAGGGGAGCTCGGCGGGGCGGCGGCTGGAGGCGCGACCACCACGGTGGCGCTGGGCGGGCTCGGCGCGGGGGCGGCGGGCTTCGGCGCGACCAGGCCGAGGAGCTCCGCGCGCTCCTCCGCGAAGGCGCGCGCGAAGTTCGCGAGCTCCGCGGGGCTGGCCCCGAGCAGCGCCTCGATCGTGCGGCGCTCGAGCGCGCGGTACGAGTCCTCCGTCAGCGAATGGCGCTCGAGGATCGCCTCGCGATCCGCGAACACGTGGGCGAGCCGCCCGAACAGATGCGCGACCCGCGCGAACGCCTCGTTCCGACTCCCGCTCACGCCCTCAGTATAGACCGCGCGCGCCCCGCGTCGCCCGCGCCGGTAGAGGACGGCGCGGAGCACGAGGGCGCGCTCGATGCACCACATCGCCGCGGCGCCGCCCAGCGCGTAGCCCGCGAGCCTGCGCGCATCGAGCCTGTGCGCGACGGCCGCGAGCGCGCCGCTCGGTGAGGGAAGGGGGATCTTCGCCCGCGCGCGAGACGCGACCCAACCCGCGCAGAGCAACGCCGCGACCAGCGCGAGCTGGCCGAGCTCGATGCCGAGGTTGAATCCGAAGAGCGAGAGCGGGATCTCCCCCTCGGGGAGGCCCACCTCCTCGAGGGCGTAGGCGAACCCGAGCCCGTGGAGCAGGCCCATGCTGCCGGCCGCGATGGCGAGGCGCCGCGGAGGCTCAGGCCCGTCGGAGAGGACCACGCGGAGCCCGAGGAAGAGGAGACTCCCCGCGATCGCGAGCTCCGCGACCGCCGGCGGGATGCGGAGCACATGGGTCACGGTCGCCGCGAGCGTGACGCTGTGGCCCGCCGTGAACGCGGTGAGCGAGGCCGCGATCGCGCGCGCCCGCGCGCCGAGGAGCACCACCCCCGCGATGAAGAGGAGGTGGTCGAGGCCCGCTCGCGAGGTGACGCGCCCCGAGCCTCGCGAACGTGAGGAGGGTAGCGAGCCAAGACGCCTGGGGCGCGACGGTGAGCGACGGGTCGTCCGCGCGCACCACCGCGCCGCTGCACCGCGCCGGTCTCGCACTCGACTCGAACCACCGCGTCCACGAGATCCGAGAGCCCGCGCACCTCGACGCGGCGCCCGACGATCGATGCCTCGCATCGGTACGCTTGCAGGGTGGTGCGTCGGGCGCGGTCCGCCTCGATCCGCGGCTCCTCCACGGCGACGCACCCCGGGAGGGCGACGCCCACGTTCTCGGCGATCGGCGCGGGCGCGTCGACGCGCACGCGGACGTCGCCGCCTCCGCGCTCGACGATCGAGACCCTGACGGGATCGGCGCCGTGCGCAGCTGCAACACGGTCTACGGCGCACACCGCGAGGAGAACGAGCGCGAGGCTCGCGGCGCGCGCGCTCATGGCTGCCTCTCGACCGCGACGTCGTAGCCGAGGCGGAGCGCGCTCATCTCGCGGTCGACCGCCGCGTCCCGCTCCTGCTCTCGGATCGCGGCGCTCCGCGGCCGCGCGCCCTCGTCGACGCTCGCGGCGCGGCGAGGCTCGGTCTCCCGGACGCGCACGAAGTACACGCCGAACGGCGTCTCGATCGGAGCGGACCACGCATCCTTCGGGGATCGGGCGACCGCGCCGCCGAACCCGCCGCCCACGAGCGCGTCGAGTCGGGCTTCGTCGACGAGTCCCGCGAACACGAGCGGGGACGCGTCGGACGGAGGAGGTGCGTCGGGGGCGGCGCGGAGGAGCGCCGCGACCCGCGCGGCGTCGCCTGCGAGCGCGTCGCCCCGCTCGGTGCGCGAAAGGAACACCGACTCGAACCGGACTCGGGCCGGGACCGCGCGAACTCGGCGGGGTGCGCGTCGACGTACGCGACGATCTCCGCGTCGTCGATCGCCCGCTCGGGGGCGCGCGCGGCGAGGCTCGCGCGCGCGACCGACGCGAGTCGAGCGCGCGCGACGGGATCCGTGCGCGGGAGGTCGATCGCGATCCCACGCTCGATCACGGCGCTCCGCGTCCGAGACGTCCTCCACCGCGCCGAGGCCCTTGCGGATGCGCTCGCGGACGACCGCGTCGCTCCGCGCCCACCCCGCGCGCGTCGCGAGATCGACGAGGATCGCCTCGTCGACGGCGCGCGCCACGTCCGCGTCCGCGAGCCCCACGCCCACGCGCACCACGAGCGCGCGGCGCGGCAGGTTCTCCGCGAACAGCGCTCGGCGGACCCCGAGCATCGCGAGGCCGATCGCGAAGAAGATCCCGACGGCGCGCGCGGTGGCCGCCGCGCGCGCCGACGCGACGCGGGAGCGGGGCTCACGGGACGTACCAGATGGGCGAGCTCCACGCGCGCTCCTGTTGGGTGAACGGCTGGGTGCAGCAGCCCTCGAACCCTTCGGTGATCGTGCTCGGCACGGCGCAGTCGACCTTCGCCGCGAGGCACGCGTACGCCTGCCAGCGGCAGCTCGGGTTCTCGAGGACGCGCACGTAATAGAACGCGGGGGAGGCGGGATCGAACGAGGGATCGGTCCACACGGAGCAGAGGCTGTCCGCGCCGGCGCCGACGGGCTTGCACGTGAGCGGATCGACCGTCGCGCCGTTCGGTCCGCCGGCGACGTCGAACACGTCGAAGCGGGCGGCGCCGTCGACGAGGTGGCCCTTGATGATCTGCACGCGCTCGAGCGCCGTGCCCGGGTGATCCGCCGTGCCGGGATCGCGCATCGCGCTCACGACGAAGCTCGGCGCGCGCCCGTCGCGCGGCGCGAGCTGCCCTCCCATCGGGACGCCCTTCGCGTACCCGTCCGCGACGAGCGTGGGGGACGTGCACCCCTGCGCATCCAGATCGAAGCCCCCGAACACGCGCAGCACGATGCGCGGCCCGCTCGTGCCGTACGCCTCGCGCCGGCGCATCGCCGCGAAGAGGGCCTCGCGGGAGTTCTCCTCCGCCCAGAGCACGGCGAGCCCACCGGGGTTGAACCACGGGCGATCCGGCAGGCCCGGCGGGAGCGAGTCGCGCACGGTCAGGCCCGCGCCTCCGTGGCCGAGGAAGCGATCCTCCTCGACCGCTCCCGGCGTACCGAGGTGCGAGTCGGTGCTCGCGATGATGCCGTACATGAACGGGTTCGCGCCCAGCGTCGCGAAGAGCTCGAGGCCCTTCCCGAGCGCGTGGCGGACGAAGTCGCTCTCGACGAGCGGGTCCGGCTCCCCGCCGAGCGTGGCCGACGCGAGCGTCGCGTACGGCATCTTCTCGAAGTTGCAGAGCTCGTCGGACGCGGTCGAGCCGGGCAAGCACTCCGAGTCGCCCTTGTGCTGGAAGATTTCGACGAGGGGCTCGAGGGAGGCGCGCTTCTTCGCGTACGCGGCGTCGAACGGCGCGCCGTCCTGCTTCACCGTCTCGAACATCAGGCCCGAGCTCAAGTTCGAGTTGTGCGGGATGGTGAGGACGTCGCAGCCGTTCGGCCGATCCAGACAATCCTCGTCGAGCCGTTTCCAGAGGCCCTCCTCTTGACCCTCGTCGAAGTATCCGGTGGGGTGCGTCGGGACGACGTGGTTCCTGAAGATGACGTTCCGATGGAGGTTCAGCGTCCCCGGTGATCCGGACCACTCGTAGCCCACGAACGAGGTGAACCGACAATCCGCGGACCGGTCGTATGCGGCCTCGGCGGCGTCTTGGATCTCCTTCCACGCGAGGCCCCCGCTCACCTTGCACCCGCCCTCCTCGTCGAGGCACGGCGAGGGCAGCGACGCCTCACCCTGGGGGTACGCGAGGGACAGGTTGATCGTGAAGAACGCCGGATCCGGCTTGTCCCGGTAGCCCTCGCACGCCGGGCTGTCGTACTCCGCCGAGCCCGGGACGCGGCATCCGTACACGAGCCCGAGGTACTCCGCGTGGTCCGTGATCGCGACGAAGTCGAGGGGCCGCGAGAGCTTCGCGGTGCGCATCGGCGCGCCGTCCGCGGCGTGCGGCTGCACGCCGATCTCCTCGCCGCGCGCGAAGCGATACGCGTCCGCGACGGTGACGCGGTTGCCCTGGAGGTTCGCGTCGAGCGAGAGCGACGTGTGGACGTGGAGGTCGCCGAAGAACGGCGTCTTGTCCGGGGTGAAGTCCTTGCACCGACCGAGCTTCTCGAGCTTCGGATCGAGGAGCGGGGCGGGGTTGATCGTCTCGTCGGTGCAGCCGGCGAAGGGCGCGCAGGCGAGCGTGAGCGCGAGCGCGCGGAGGAGCGGAGCCATCGAGCCGTCGGCGATACCCTCCGATCGCGCGGACGCGCAAGCCTTTCTCGCTCAGGGAGACGGGGGCGTGGGCTCCTCCGGGACGAGGACCCGATACCGATAGAGGGCGAAGATCAGCTCGTCGGGCACGTGGATCTCCTCCCGCGCGAGCCTCGCGCGCACCTCGGCGACGGGCTCGTCGAGGTTGAACGCCGCGACCGCGTGGTCGAGCGCGGGGGTCAGGTGGAGCGGTTCGTAGCGGCTGTAGCTCGTGACGAGCACGCCATCCGCGACCGGGCGGCGGGTCATCGCGGGGTTGGGGCGGAGCCGCTCGGGGAGGGTGCGATCGGAGAGCGCGTCGTGCGCGGCGGCGGTCGCTGCGGCGCGGGACTCGTAAGCCTCGTCCACGACGGCGCGCTCGAACTCGGCGCGGTCGAGGCCGCGCACCCACTCGCTGGTCTTCACGTAAAACTCCGCCTCGCGCCCGACCCAGTCGCCCCAGAGCGCCGCGTAGCTCGCGTCGGAGGGCGGCCGGTCCTCGAGGTCTTCGATCGTCAGATCGTCCGTCCAGCGCTCCCTGTGGTTCGGGAGGATCGCCCGCGCGGCGTGGAGCGCGAGCTGCCGCTCGATCACGGCGACGAGATCCTTCGCGGCCCTCCAGAACCGCTGGCCCGCGGCGCCGTCGACGTACTTGCAGAAAAACGTGGAGCAGACGGACTCGCGGTGCCGCCAGATCGTGCAGCGGCCGCCCTCCCGCTCGAAATACGGGCACAGGAGGGCGAGCGAGCGCCCGAACGCGTGCTCGCGGGACGCGCGGAGGAGGACCGAGGTCTTGCGGGGCGCCGCGATCCAATGCGGCGAGACCGCCATGCGCGCCTCGATCTTCGCGCGGATGCGGCGCTGCCCCTCCGCCATCTCCTCGCGCGGGTCGGCGAGGATCGCGCCGACCAGATAGTTCGGGAGGACGGGGTGATAGGTGCAGCACTTCGCGTCCGGACGAAAATAGGTCGCGCCCTCCGCGCTCGCTCCGCCGGAGGCGCACATCGCGCAGTTCGCGCACGTCGCCTTCGTCTCGCTCGGCGTCGGCCGATCGAAGAGCTCGGGGAGGATCGTCGCGTAGACGTCCGGGAGAAGGGAGCGCAGCGTCTCTCGCATGAAATGGCCCTTAGTCCGTCGTCTTCGCCGCACAAATGACCATTGACGGCCTGCGTAGCCGCGCGAGAGCCTTGCGACGACATGCTCCGCGTCGTCAACCGCACGCCGTACCGAACGCAGCTGTTCGGCGCGCTGGACGTCGAGCGGAGGGACGTCGCGGTGATCGTCGTGAAGGGCACGTTCACCCTCGATCGAGGCGTCGCCCGCGTGGCGGACGAGCAGGCCGCGATCGTGGTCGCGGACGAGCACCACGGCGATCCGACGTCCTCGAGCGTGCGCTACGAGTCGGATCTCGCCCCCGAGAAGCGGGCGACCGACGTCGTTCTCAACGGGACCGCGTACGCGCCGAGGCGCGCCGCCGAGGCGCTCGTCTCGGTCCAGGTCGGTCCGGTCGCGAAGACCCTGCGCGTGCTCGGCGAGCGGCGGTGGGTGCGCGACGCGCTCGGCCGGCTCCGCGCGTCCGCTCCGCAGCCCTTCGAGCAGCTCCCGCTCCTCTACGAGTCGGCGTTCGGCGGAACGGATCCCGGCGCGAAGCAAGACGGCGCGCCCGCCGCGGGGCCGCCCGGCGACGCGCGCAACCCCGTCGGGGTCGGGTTCATCGCGAAGAGCTCGCGCACCGATCCGGCGGACGTCGCGGTCCCGCGCATCGAGGATCCGCAGCAACCCATCACGAGCCCTCAGGATCAACCCGCGCCCGCGGGAGTGGGGTTCGTGCACCGCGCGTGGTGGCCTCGATCGCACTTCGGAGGGACGTACGACGCCGCGTGGACGAAGGAGCGCGCGCCGTTTCTGCCGCTCGACTTCAACCCGCAATTCCACCAGGGCGCCTCGGCGGGGCTCGTCGCCCGTGGCTTCCTGCGGGGAGACGAGCCCGTCCGCGCGCTCGGGGTGACGCCCACCGGACACGCGGTCGAGTTTCGCCTGCCCGGCCGCGCGATCGAGGCCGTCGTCCGCACCGCAGGGCAAGACCTGTCCCTTCGGGCGAACCTCGACACCGTCGTCCTCGAGCCGGATCTCGACCGGGTGCTCTGCACCTGGCGCGCCCTTTACCCGTGTCCGCGCAAGCTCCTCCGGATCGAGCGCGTCACCGTGAAAGAGCTCCCGGCATGAACCTGGAGCGGCGTTTGCTCCGCACGCTGGCCCGCCCGCTCCGCCTTTGTCGCGCGTGTCGCGCGCGCGGCGGCGCAGGCGCGTTGGCCCGCCCGCTCCGTACGTCGTCCGCTCGCCCCGTCTCCACCCACTGAAAGGTCCCGATCGATGCCCGCGACCGTCAACGCGAACAAACGCACCGTCGTCCACGCGAAGAGCAGCGGCCTCGTCATGGCCTTCCCGGACGTGTGTCTGACGTCGTCGCCGGTCGGTCCGATCCCGATCCCCTACCCGAACATCGCCATGTCGAGCGACACGTCCGACGGCAGCAAGGACGTGAAGTGTGACGGCGAGTCCATCATGCTCCAGAGCTCCGCGTTCTCGACGAGCACGGGGGACGAGGCGGGCAGCGTCGGCGGGATCATGAGCCTCTGCACGAAGGGCAAGGCGAAGTTCGTCCTCTACTCGTTCGACGTGAAGGTGGAGGGGAAGAACGTCCCGCGGCTCGGGGACATCATGCTGCTCAACCAGAACGCGTCCCCCAACACCCCTCCGTTCCCCGAGATCCAACCCCCCGCGATCGCCATCGTCCTCGGCGCGGGCGGGGACGAACAGGACGAGGACAACGAGATCGTCGAGATCGACTTTCTCTGAGGCCGCTCGCTCGAACGAACCGGAAGTCGCTCCGAACCCCCGCTGGAGTTCCCATGCATACATTCGAGATCCAAGGCAGCTCCGTCGTCCTCAAGGTCGTCCGCTTCACGGGGAGTGAGGCGCTGAACGAGCTCTTCCATTTCACCGTGACCGTCGCGAGCCCGGATCCGACGGCGGACGTGGCGGCGCTCGCGGGAGAGAAGGCCGCGCTCACGATCGACATCGGTCACGGCAAGCGCGTCGTCCATGGGCTCGTGCGGCGCGTGGACGCGGCGGACGGCGGGCACCACGTGGGCGCGAACTACCACGTCGAGCTCGTGCCGACGCACTACCGCATGGCGCTGCGGCGCGATCTCCGCATCTTCCAGGAGAAGACGGCGGTCGAGATCATCCAGAAGGTCGTCGAGGGCGCGGGGCTGAAGATCGACGTGAAGGTCTCCGCGAGCTACCCGACGCGGGAGTACTGCGTCCAATACCGGGAGACGGACTGGGACTTCGTCGCGCGCCTCGCGGAGGACGAGGGGATCACGCTCTCCTTCGCCCCCGACACGGACGAGTGCACGCTCGTCTTGACCGACAATCCGTCCGCGCACGATCCCATCTCGAGCGGGGACGGCTCGCTCCCACTCCGGGGGATGGGCGGAGCGCTCGTCTCGTCCCTCCACGTGTCGCTCCTCCGGACGGCCGGGGAGATGCGCTCCGGCAAGGCGACGCTCCGCGACTACAACTTCAAGAAGCCCCATTTGCTGGTCGAGGGCGCGCACAAAGCGGAGGCCGACGGGGAGCTCGAGGTCTACGACTATCCCGGGCTCCACGACTCCCCGAGCGGCGGCAAGGCCCTCGCGCGGCTCCGCCAAGAGGCGGAGGAGGCGGTGCGCGGGACGGTGCACGGCGAGTCCAACGCGGCGACCCTCGTCCCCGGCGCGACGTTCAAGCTCACGGAGCACCCGCGCGACGCGGTGAACATCTCGTACCTCATCGTGCGCGTGCTCACCGAGGGCTCGGACCCGCAGATGTTCGCGTCGGGCGACGCGGGGACGCCGTTCTCCGCGAGCTTCGACGCCATGCCCGCGGACAAACCGTTCCGCCCCGCGCGGGTCACCCCGCGGCCGCGCATCGCGGGCTTTCAGACGGGTGTCGTCGTCGGCCCGCCCGGCGAGGAGATCCACGTCGACGAGTTCGGCCGCGTGAAGGTCCAGTTCCACTGGGACCGGCTCGGGAAGAAGGACGACAAGAGCTCGTGCTGGATGCGCGTCTCCCAGCCGTGGGCGGGCGCGGGCTTCGGCGCGATCGCGATCCCGCGCATCGGGCACGAGGTGGTCATCGGGTTCTTGGAGGGCGACCCGGACCGCCCGCTCATCACCGGCAGCGTGTACCACGGCGCGAACGCGCCGCCCTACTCGCTCCCCGCGGAGAAGACGCGCACCGCGATCTTCACGCAGTCCTCGCCCGGGGGTGGGGGGCACAACGAGCTCCGCTTCGAGGATCGCAAGGGCCTTGAGGAGGTGTTCCTCAGGGCGCAGAAGGATCTCAACGAGGAGATCCTCCACGACCGGACGGAGCACGTCGGCCACGACGAGAAGGTGACGATCGACCAGAACCGGACCCACAAGGTCGGCATGAACGACCAGGAGACGGTCGGGGTCGACAAGACGGTGAACGTCGGCGCGAACCACACCGAGGTGGTCGGCGCGAACCTCACCGTCAGCGTGGGCGCGAACATCTCGCTCGCCGGGAGCGCCGGGATGACCGTCACCCTCGACGGCGACGCGTCCACGAAGATCGAGGGGAGCTCGACCCACGAGATCCACAAGGACAGCGATCAGAAGGTCGACGGCGCGAGCACGCTGAAGGTCGGCAAGGAGATGACCACGACGGTGAGCGGGGAGTACAAGCTCAACGTCGACAAGGACCACAGCGTCGCCGTCTCCGGATCGTCCTCCGAGGACGTCGAGAAGAAGAAGACCGTGCAGGTCGGCGAGACCTACACGCTCGAGTGCGGGGACGGGAAGATCACCGTCCAGAAAAACGGCGACATCGTGATCGAGGGCAAGTCGATCAAGATCAAGGGATCGGGGCCGATCACCGTCGAGGGGAGCAAGCTCAAGGTGAAGACGGACGGCACCGTGGACGTGGACGCGGGAGGCGCCGTCAAGGTCAAGGGTGGTACGGTCGACTTGAACTGACCATGGCGCGAAGGAAGAACCCCGCTCCGCCGAAAGAGATCGAGCTCACCGTCGAGGCGCCCGCGCGCGATCCGGACGAGGACGCCTCCGAGCGGCTCCTCGCGATGGTCTCGTCGGCCGCCCCGCTCCCGCGCGACGAGCGGGCGGTGCCCGCGCGGATCGCGGGGATCGTGATCGGCCGCTTGCTGTCTCGTGACCCCCTCGTCGTGGCGTGGGCCGGAGCGGTCGGCGGGGCGCCGGCGCGCGCGCTCACGAGCCTCCCCGCGGAGGCTGTCGGCGGGGAGGTCGCGCTCATGTTCGAGGATCAGGATCCGAGGCGCCCCGTCGTCACGGGCGCGGTCGAGCCGCTCCCGGTCCCCCCGGCGCCGAGCCGCGAGGACGCGCGCGGCGCGGGGCTCTCCGTCGAGGTGAACGGCGCAAAGCAGCGCCTCGTCCTCTCCTCGGAGGACGAGCTCGTTCTGCGCTGCGGAAAGGCGAGCATCACGCTCACGCGCGCCGGGAAGATCCTGATCCGCGGCGCCTACGTGTCCTCCACCGCGAGCGGCACGAACCGCATCCGCGGCGGGAGCGTCGACATCAACTGAGCTCGCTCCGGCGCGTCGGGACCTCGCGGCCCCGTCACGCGGTCGCCTCGGTCGAGAACACCGACAGCGCGCGAGCGAGCGCGTCGGTCGTACCGACGAGGTAGACGACGTCTCCCGGCGCGAAGGCCCCGCGCGGGTCGAGCGGCTCGAGCAGCGCGTCGGCGCGGCGGACACCGACCACGAGCGCTCCCGTCTCGGATTGGAGCCGGAGGGAGATCGGCGACCCGCCGTCGGCCCGGCTCGTCGGCTCGACGAGCGCGGTCTCGATCTTGAGCTCGTCGAGCCCGCGGAGCTCCCCGAGGCGATGCCTCGGGACCGTGGGCCTCCGATCGCTCGTTTGGGTCTCCTCGCGCGCGGCGCGCACGCGCGCGTCGATCACGTTCCGCGGGACCGAGGTCCACCGGAGCATCCGCGAGAGGATCTCGACCCCACCTTCGACCTCCTCGGCGACGACGTCGTGCGCGCCGAGCCCGAGCAGGAGCCCGCGCTCGGTGAGGTATTTCGTGCGCGCGAGCACGGGGACGGTCGGCGCCACGCGCTTCAGCGTGTCGACGATGCGCTGGGCGGCCGCGGGGTCGTTCATGAGCAAGACGACGAGGCGAGCGTCCCCGATGTGCGCGTGGTGGAGCGCCTCCTCGCTCGTCGCGTCGGCGTAGTAGACGGGCAGCCCCTCGGCCTTGCCGCGCTTCACGTTGTCCGCGTTCAGCTCGAGGACGACGAACGGCACGTCGCACGCGCGGAGCGCGATCGCCGCGAGCCTCCCCGCCACTCCGAACCCGACGATGACGACGTGGTCCACGAGCTTCGCCTCTCCCTCGTCGGCCGCGTCGATGCTCTGCACGC
The DNA here is from genome assembly GCA_046351395.1 of Polyangiaceae bacterium. Classification (GTDB taxonomy): domain Bacteria; phylum Myxococcota_A; class Polyangia; order Polyangiales; family Polyangiaceae; genus CAYYKK01. The sequence goes on along the minus strand of JAXLYP010000015.1, from coordinate 167,314 downwards.
CGATCAATCGCTCGAGGGGCGCGAGGAGCCTCTCGCCCGCGCGGATGTGGGGGGCGGCGCGCGAGAGGACGGGCGCGAGGAACATGCTCCCGATGCCCGCGGCGAGGAGCGGTCCCGCCGCCTCCGCGTCGATGACGCCGCTCGTCTCCGCGAGCCGCGTCAGCACGAAGCCGAACTCCCCGAACTGCGCGAGGCCGACCCCCGCGAGCCACGCCGCGCGCGCGGGGAAGCGCATCACCAGCGCCGCGAGCGTCGCGAGCGCCGCCTTTCCGACGAGGAAGCCGGCGAGCAGGCCGAGCACGAGCCACGGGTGGGCCGCGACGACGCGCACGTCGAAGAGCATGCCGAGCGAGACGAAGAAGATGCTCACGAACGCGTCGCGGAGCGGCAGGATGTCGCCCATCGCGCGGTGGCCGTACTCCGTGTCCGCGACGACCATGCCCCCGAGGAACGCGCCGAGCGCGAGCGAGAGACCGGCGAGGGACGTCAGCCACGCGGTGCCGATGCAGAGCCCGAGGATCGCGAGGAGGAAGACCTCCCGGCTGCGGCTCGCGTCGACCCAACCGAGGACGCGCGGCACGACGAGCCGCGCGACGACGACCGTGCCCAGGACGACACCCGCGGCCTTCGCCATCGCGATCCCGATGTCGATCGCCGCCGCGCTCGCGGAGGCCCCGCTCGCGAGGAGTGGCACGACGAGGACCATCGGGACGACGCAGAGATCCTGGAAGATCAGGGTCCCGACGATGAACTTGCCGTGCGGAGCGTCGAGCTCGCGCCGCTCGGCGAGGGCGCGCAGGACGATCGCCGTGCTCGAGAGCGCGAACACGAACCCATAGAGCACGGCGCGCGACGTCGGCTGCCCGAACGCGATCGCGACGCCGGCCGTCGCCGCGGTCGTGAGCCCGACCTGGACGAGCCCGCCGATCGCGACGCGGCGGAGAATGTCCCTGAGCCGCGCGAGGGAGAACTCGAGGCCGATGGAGAACAGGAGGAGGACGACGCCGACCTCCGAGAGCACCTCGATGTCATGCACCGAAGTGGCCAGGCGAAAGCCGAACGGACCGACGAGCGCGCCCGCGGCGAGGAGCCCCGCGACGGTGGGGAGCCGGAGCTTCGAAAGGACGAGCGTGACCAGGACAGCGAGCGCCGCCACGATGGCGAGCTCGTCGAAGAGGGGGACGTGACCCATGGCGCCTCGGATCTCGGCTCTCTCTCGAGCCGGCGCGTGTTCTCGGTTCGGCGACGGAGCCGCGGCGCGAGCCGCGGTGGGTCAGGCGGGAGGCGCGCGAAGCCGAGGGAGCCCTACGGCGACGCGCGCGCGACGCAGCGACGCCACGCGCGCACGCGCGCGCGGCTCGCGGGCGGCTTGGAGCGCGACGCGCAGGCGCGCATCGCGCGCGAGATCGAGCTCGCTCGGCGCCGGGGTCGCGACGCGCGTCGGCCCGCCCGCGGGCTTCGGCTCGGGCCGCGCCGCTTCGGCGTGGGGCTCCGCGCCCGCGGTCACCACTGCGCTCGCTGGGCCGCGCGGTCGCGCGCTGTCCGGCGCGTGCGCGGCAGCGCCCTGGGATTGGGCTCCGGTCGCCGCGACCGAAGCGCGCGCGATCGCCCAAGCGCCGTTCGCCGCCGTGGGCGCGCCCGTCAGGAACAGCGACAGCGCCGCGAGGACGAACGCGAGCAGCGCGCCGAATCCTCGCGCGCCGAGTCCTCGCCATCGCCCCCTCGCGGAGGCACGGGACTCGGGCTCAGGAGGCGCTCGCACCCCTTACCGTCGCAGACGCCACCCCTCGGGGCAACGTGAATCCCAGGGACGAGGCCGACAACGGGGCGAGATCGCTATTGTACGCTCGCCCCGATGCGCCGAGCCCTCGTCCTCGTCGTCCTCGCGTCCGCGTGCGGGACTCGACCCCCGCCCCCGCCCGACACCACCACGCACGCGGGCGCCGCACCGGGCGCGGCGCCGCGCGCACCGACCGCGTCGTCGAGCGCGAAGGTCGAGGAGGCGGCGCCGCCGCTCGCGCTCCGTCCAGGGTGGACCGTCATCGCCTCCGCCCCGCGCGGGAACGGGATCGCGGTGTTCGAATCGAGCGACGGCTCGGCGCTCCTCGCCCTCGAAGACGCCGGTCGGCCCGGCGTGGCGAAGCGCTGGTTCCGTGCGCTCGCTCGCACCATCGAGCCCGATCCTCCACTCGCGAAGGGCCTCACCGCCGTCCGCGCGTTCGACGCGCGCAGCCCCGACAACGCGGTGATCGCCGTCGAGAAGGACGGCGGTTGCGAGGTGCGCGCGTGGGCGTCGGGCGCGATGACGGCGATCGGCGCGACCACGCGCGCGGAGGGCGGGTGCGCGATCCTCCGCGCGTGGACCCCGGGCGCCGCCGTCGTCGTCACCGACGCCGAGCCGCCGCGCCTCGTCGCGTTCGGCAAGTTGCAGTCCGCCGCGCCGGTGCTCGCCCCAGTCGGCCCGAAGCCGTGCGAGCTGCGCCCCCAGGTCGCGCTCGCGTGGGAGACGGGTGAGCTCGCCGTCGCGGGGATCGACTGCGAGCCCGCGGTCTGGGTCGAAGCGTTCGGCCCGCGCGCCGCGCGGCCCGTCTCGGCGCGGCTGCCCCTCGACTACAACGTGCCGCTCTTCGGGCTCGCGCTCCCCGACGGGGAGATGGAGTTCGAGGGCAGCGGTACGCTCCCGAAGGCGCCCAACGACGAGGTCGGCGTCCTGCAGCGGATGACGTTCGATGGCACCCAAATCAAGAAGGGTGCGGCGGCCCCGAGCCCCCAGCACGGCGAGATCTTGATGAGCGGCGCGGAGGCGGCGCGCGACCTCGCGACGACGGACACCTCGCTCGTGCCCGTCGCCGCGGTGCGCGGCGGCGAGACCATCTACTTCGTGGGCACGAGACAGAGCGGTCGGACGGTCGTGCTGCGCAACGCCCCCGTCGACGCTCCGCTCGAGCTCTGAGGTCCCGGGCGGTCATCACAGGGTGCGGAGCTCCTTCACGCCGCGGCCCGTCTTCTTCTTGAGCAGCGTGCGCAGGGTGACCGCGTCTCGGTAGCCCACCTTCTCGGCGATCTCCTCGAGGGTCCCGCGCGTCGTCTGGAGTTCGTGGAGCGCCTGCTCGACGCGCAGGTCGCGCACGTAACCAAGGGGAGAGCGGCGGAGGACGGCGCGGACGCGGCGCTCGAGGGTGCGCTCGCTCACCCCCGCGGCGCGCGCGGCGCCGGCGAGGTCGAAGTCCGTCAGGTGGCGCCGCGCCCACTTCTCGAAGCGCTCGACCGTCGGATCGGAGTGCGCGAGGTGATCGGGCATCGCGAACGCCGCCTGCGACGGGCGCGCGTCGAACACGAGGTGCCGAGCGGTCACGCGCGCGAGCGTCGGGCTCGTCTGGCGGACCAGCCAGAGCGCGAGATCGACGTGGGCGAGCGCCGCGCCAGCGGTGACCACGCGCTCCGACTCGACGATCATGCGCGTCTCGTCGAGCGCGACGCTCGGGAATCGCTCGCGGAAGATCGGCGCGAGCCACCACGTGGTGGTCGCCGTCCCCCCGTCGAGGACCCCGGACGAGGCGAGGACGAACGTCGCGGTGCACGCTCCCGCGATGCGCGTGCGCGCGCTCTCTCGCGATCGGAGGAGCTCCGCCGCCTCGAGGACGTCGCTCCGATCGAGGGCCGCGGAGATCGCGTCGACGGTCTTTGCGCCGAGCGCGGGGACCACGATCACGTCCGCGTCCACGTCCGCCGCGATCGCCGCCTCCACGCGGTGGCCGTGGTGCGTCTTCACCGCCCGCCGGAGGCCGACGACCGTCACCTCGAACGGCGCACGCCCGCGCTCGCTCAGCGCGTTCGCCGTCTCGAGGGTGTCCTGGACCACCGACAGACCCGTGTCGAAAACGCCATCCAGAATGAGGATCGCGAGCTTCATGTCGCCACTCTAGCACCGCGCGCGCGGCGCACGACCGCGCCGAATCCGTCAGGGATGGTGTCGTTTCCGACAGTGGCGAAAACGGCACTATCGTTGTCGGTGCAGCACCTCGCGCGCGCGCGGGCCAGTGCGTACGGAGAGAGCTCCTCGGCGGCTGTCGCCGAAACCCGGGAGCGCGCCCGATGGCGCTCCCTCTCGCCGCACCGCGTTCCGCGGCCACCAACGGAGATCGATCATGTCCAAGCTCGCACTCGTCGTCCGCCTCGTCGCCAAGCCCGGAAAGGAAGAAGAGGTCGCCGCGTTCCTCGGGAGCGCGGGTCCCCTCGCAACCGCCGAGGCGAGGACGCTCACGTGGTACGCCTTCCGGATCTCGAAGACCGACTTCGGCGTGTTCGACACCTTCGCGGACGACGCGGGCCGCGACGCGCACCTCGGCGGGCCGATCGCGGCCGCGCTGATGGCGAAGGCGAGCGAGCTCCTCGCCGAGCCGCCGCGCATCGAGAAGGCGGACGTGCTCGCGGTGAAGTAGGCGCGGAGTACACTGCGCCCGGATGAGCCTCGGGCTGGTCGCGATCGTCGCCGCGCACGCTGCCGCGCTCGGCCTCGTGGCCCTCGCGGTCCACCGGGCGCGGCGGCGCCGCGCCGCGTCCGCGAGGCGGGGCTACGCCCGTGTCGTGGCGCTCGCCGTCGCGCTCGCCCTCGTCGGGCTGAGCGCGTGGGCGTGGATCATCGAGCCCGAGACCCTCGTCGTGCGCGAGGTCTCCGTCTCGAGCCCCGCGTTCGAAGGGGCGCCGCTCCGCATCGCCGCGCTCGGGGACATCCACGTCGGCGGCCCGCACATGAGCCTCTCGCGGCTCGCGAGCGTCGTTTCGCGGGTGAACGCGCTCGACGCGGATCTCGTGGTGCTCCTCGGCGACTACGTGCACGGCCACGCGCCGCCCAGCGCGCGCACCGAGGAGGAGCGCGCCGAGGTGGTCCGCGGGATCGCGGAGCTCGGGGGGCTGCGCGGACGGCTCGGTGTGTTCGCCGTGCTCGGCAACCACGATGTCTGGTACGACCGCGGCCTCGTGCGAGGCGCGTTCGAGGCCGCGTCGATCGAGGTGCTCGAGAACGCGCACGCCGTCGTGCATCGAGAGGGCGGGGAGCGGGATCTGCTGATCGTGGGGCTCGAGGACGCGACCACCCAGACGCCCGACTACGCCGCAGCGCTCGCCGGCGCGCCCGAGGGGCTCGACCGCATCGTCCTCTCGCACTCCCCCGATCCGTTCGACGTGTCGCCCCCCGGGATCGCGCTCACGCTCGCGGCGCACACGCACTGCGGTCAGGTGCGCGTCCCGTTCCTCGGGCGTCCGATGGCGCCGACGCGCTTCGGGGAGCGGTTCGTGTGCGGGCTCGTCGTCGAGCGCGGCGAGCCCCTCTTCGTCACCGCGGGGCTCGGCACGAGCATCCTTCCGGTGCGCTTCCTGACGCCGCCCGAGATCGCCCTCGTCACCCTCCGCCACGGAGACTGACGCCGCCGCGCCCGATCCCGCGGCGGGCGAAGCCGCGCGCCGCTGCTACGCTGAGAGGCGAGCAACACACATGACATGGCGGACGGCTCGTACTCAGCGTCTGGTTCTCAGTGTCCTCACGGTCTTCGCCGCGAGCTGCGGGAGGGGCGACGCGCCCGAGCCGGCGGCGAGCGCGACGTCGCGGCCGATCGCGACGGAGGAGCGACCCCCGGAGACGGCGCCCGCGCCTCCACCGGAGGTGCGCCACGAGGTCCCTCCGCGGATCTCCGCGCTCGCGCGCGACGCGGCGGAGATCGCGCGCGGTCCGGCGCTCACCGCGGTCGACGGGTACATGCGCATCTACGACCAACCCGATCGCCGCTCCCAGATGATCGGGCTCGCGCGCGCCGGGCAATCCGTCCCTCTCGCGAGCCCGTCGCCCCTCACCGCGGGCCCGCACGGCGAGCCCCTCACCGCGTGCGATGGCGGGTGGTACGCGGTCGCCCCGCGCGGGTACGCGTGCGCCGGGGAGGGCTCGACGCTCGATCCGAACGACGCGCGAGCGCTCGCGGCCCGCGAGGTGCTGCCCGACGTCGACAGCCCCGTCCCGTTCGGGGTGGGCTCCGCGATCGGCTCCCCCGCGTACACAAGGATCCCGTCGAGCGCCGAGCAGCGGGAGAAGGAGCCGAAGCTCGACGACTACTTGGAGCACCTGCCGCCGCCGAACGCGGTGGGTGCGATCGACATCCATCCAGCGGGGCTCGGTCCGTCCGAGGCGCTCCGCGCGTACCTCGCGCATCCGCCGAGCGCGCTGCTCGGCGAGCGCGCGTTCCCGAACAGGAAGGTCGCCTGGGCGAAGGAGTTCGACGCGGAGGGCCGGACCTGGCTCGAGACGCCGGATCTCTCGCTCATCCCGAAGGACAAGGTCCGACCCATGACGCCCTCCACGCTCGAGGGAGTCGATCTCGTCGCCCACCCCGAGCTCTCGCTCCCGCTCGCGTTCACGCTCGAGGACGCGAAGGAGCTCATCCCTCGGACGCCCAAGCTGGCGGGGCGATCGACGCTGATGGAGAGCGGGACCGTCTACGCGCGGCACTCGTACGTGCCCATCGAGCCCGATCCCGAGTCGGTCGGCGGACGCGTCGTCTGGAAGACGCGCGCGGGCGCCTTCGTCTCCGCGGACAAAGTGACGGTGTTCTTCGCGCGCACGAAGCTGCCCTACACGGTCCGCCCCGGAGCCAAGTGGATCGACGTGCGCGTGCTCCGCGGTACGCTCGTCGCGTACGAGGGCGACAAGCCGGTCTACGCGACCGCGGTGTCCCCGGGGCGGGACGGCGTCACCGTGCGCCCGCGGAGCCACCCGACGCTCCCGGGCCTCTATCAGGTCCAGTGGAAGCTCTTCACCGCGGACATGAGCGGGCGTGAGGGCCCGGTCGAGTGGGCCGTCGACGAGGTCCCGTTCGTCGCCTACTTCTACCAAGGCCTGGCGCTCCACGAGGCGTACTGGCACGACGACTTCGGCCGGCCTCGGAGCCACGGGTGCGTGAACCTGAGCCCGCGCTCCGCGGAGTGGCTGTTCCGCTGGATGGATCCGGAGATCCCTCGCGGGTGGTACGCCGTCGCGGCGTACGGTCGCGGCGTCGGGACGACCGTCGTCGACGTCCGTCCGTGAGCGGGGCCCGGCTCCCTACGCGCCTAGAGCACCGACCGGTTTGAATCACCGAGTATTCACGCGATTTCAGGATCTCTCCGAGATCGGGCGCATACGTCGGCGTTTCAACCGGTTCGGTGCTCTTCTAGGAAGCGATCGACGCGCGAGGCGAGCCAGCCCCGGAACTCGTCCGTGAACGCGGGGCAGTGGCGCGCGCCCTCGATCAGCTCGACCTCCGCGCTCGGAAGGCACTCCTTGACCCGGGCGAGGAGCTTCGCCCCGGGGAAGCTCGCGTCGCGCTCGGCGCCGAAGACGAGCGTCGGGCACTGGATGGAGGCGAGCTCCGCGTCCGTCGCTCGCGGCGGGATGCGAATGTCCGCCTTGAAGGCCCGGAACCCGTCGTCCACGAAGGCGACCCAATCGGGATCGAGCGTCGTGAACAGCGTGCCCATGAAGCGCTCTCGCCGCGCGTCCGTGGGGAACATCTTGTACGTGAGGAACGCCCACCCCGCGTCCCGGAGGCCCGCCCAAACGCCGTTCTTCACGAGGCCCGCCGGGACCAGCAGCACGAGCTGCGCGACGCGATCGGGCGCCGCGATCGCCGTCCGATACGCGACGAACCCTCCCCAGCTGATCCCGAAGAGCGCGGCCTTCGGGAGGGCGAGCGCGTCGAGCACCTCGAGCGCCCAGCGCGCGTACGACCCGTCGTGGAGGTCGAGCCGCCGATCCTCGCTGCACGGCGACTGCCCGAGCACGTCCACCGCGTAGACGCGCCGGGTCTTCGTGAGCGATCCGAGCTCCGGCAGGACGTGCGCGGCGGACGCCATCATGCCATGCAGGACGACGAGGGGAGGCGCGTCCGCCGGGCCCGTCACGAGGACGCGCGTCGCCCCGAACGACGTCGCGAGCTCGCGCGCCTCCGTCGGGACGGCGAGCTTCTCGCGGAACCGCTCGCACCACGCGACCATCGCCGCGCGCTTCTCCTCGTCTACGAACATCGCGCTCTTGGTCATGGAGCTCCCTTCTTCTTGGCCGAGGATCGGGCCTTCGGCGCCGCCGCGCGGAGGTGCTGCGCGAGGAGCCGACGGAACAGCCTCGTCGGATCGTCGTGCGAGCCCTGGATCCAGGCGAGCAGCGCGAAGTAGTAGAACGACAGGAACGCCGCCCCGAGGACGTCCGCGTCGACGCTCGCGTCGAGCTCGCCGCGGTCGCGCGCGCCCGCCGCGAGCGCGACCACGTGCGCGTGCACCTCGCCCACCTGGGTCGCGAAGCGCTGGCTCCACGGCGGCGCCGCGAACAGCGACTCCCGGAGGAGCGCGCGGGAGAGCGCCGGGCGCTCCGCGTAGTACGCGTAGAACGCGCGCGCGACGCCGGTGAGCGCGGACTCGAGCGAGCGCGCTTTCGAGGAAGAGCGCGGCCCAGGCTTTCGAACGCGCCGCGAGACCTCCTCGAGCCCGTCGAACAGCGCCGCGTGGAGGAGGTCGCGCTTGTCCGGGAAGTGCAGCAGCACCGTGCCCGGCGCGACCCCGGCCGCCCTCGCGACGTCCCGGATGCTCGTCGCCTCGAACCCGACCTCCTCGAGGCTCCTCCGCGCGACGTCGAGGATGCGGGCGCGCGTCTCCGCCTTTTGCTCCTTCCGCTTGCCCGGGCCGCTCGGTTCGATGAACACGTTCAGTGAACGTGTTTATCAAACGGCGCGAGGCGCGGCAAGGCGCGCCGCCCAGAAGCGCCGATCGCTCGGGTGGCCCGCGGGCGGCGCGGCTTTCGGAGAAACGGTCGACGGGATCCGGGCTCCCCGGGGATCAGCGGTGGACGCCGACGCGCGTGGACGCGTCCTTCATCACGCGGATCGCGGCGGCGCGCCCGCTCATCATCGCCCCGACGATCCCGTGGCCGGAGCGCGTCGACGCGCCCGTGAGGTAGAGCCCGTCGATCGGGCCCCGGTAGCCGGGGCGCTTCTTCATGAACTGCGCCGGCGTCGCCGCGAGGCCGTACCCCGTGCCGTCCGTCGCGCCGGTGAAGCGGGAGTGGCTGAGCGGCGTCGCCGATTCGCGGAGCACGATCCGCTCCGCGGCGCCGGGGAACAGCCGCTCGAGGCGCGCGACGAGGTCGTCCTCCACCGCGCTCTTCTGCGCGAGGTACCCGCCGTCGTGTTTGTAGGTCCAGCCCTCGTTCGTGCGCTGCCCGCCCCAGCGCTCGGGGGACGCGGGGACGACGCACATCACCTCGACGTTCGTGTGGCCCGCGGGGGCGTGATGGAGGGCGTTCGCCCGATCCTTCATCGACGCGCTCGTCACGTAGCACCCGTGCACCGCGATGGGCCCGCTGCCGCGCGCGTTCTCCCCGTAGAACCCCTCGACGTCGTACCCGTCGAACTGCCAGATGTTCGTGTTCGAGAGGCCGATCTCCGCGCCGTCCCCGCGGAGGCCGACGAACGTCATGAACAGCGCCGCGGCCATCTCGAACTTGCGCGTGCGCGTGAGCCACTCGCCCGGGAGGTGCTGCGGCCCGACGAGCTCGAGGAGCGTGCGCTTGAGGTCCGCGTTCGACACGACGACGGAGGCGCGCACGTCCCGCCCCGCGCGCGACGCGAGCCGCACGCCCACCGCGCGCCCCCCCTCGACGAGGATCTTCTCGATCGGGGCGCGGAGGTGGATCGTCCCCCCGAGCGACTCGATGCGCTGGCACAGCCGGTCCGCGATGATCTGACCGCCGCCCTTCGGGTAGTACGCGCCGCGGAAGTAGTGGCCCGCGAGGCCGAGGTGGAGGAGCGCGCTCACCTTGGACGGGGGGAGCCCGTAATCTCCGCTCTGCCCGAGCATGACGGCCGCGACGCGCGGATCCTTCACGATGCTCCCCAGCACGTCGCCGATCGTCGAGTCTTGCTTGGTCGCGAGGCGGAGCCCATCCATCGCGATTCGGGCGAGGTCCCGGAGCGGCGGGCGGCGGCCCTCGTTCACCTCCATCACGCGGCTCACGTTCATGACCGCGCGCACGAGGCGCACGTACGCGTCGATCCCGCGGCGCTCGTGCGGGAACTGCTCCACGAGGCGCTCGCGATAGACCTCGAGGCTCGCGGGGATGCGGAACCGGAAGTCGGGGAACACGAGCGTGTCGAACCCGTCCGGGTCGAGCGGCTCGAAGTCGACGGACGTCCCCACGTCCCGGAGGATGCGCGGGATCGTCCCGTCCGCCTCGCAGTCGCCCACGTAGTGGAGCCCGACGTCGAACCGAAAGCGCGCGCGCTGGGGCCCGCGCGAGAACTGGGTCGCGCAGCCGCCCGCCGTGTAGTGCGACTCGAACACCGCGACGGAGTAGCCGCGCTGCGCGAGGTACGCGGCGGTCACCAGGCCGCCGAGGCCGCTGCCGATGATCGCCACGTCGACGCGCTCGGGGATGTCCGCGCGGGCGCGCTTGACGGACTCCGGCGGCGACGGGGAGGCGGTGTTCTTCGGCGAGACGAGCGCATCGAGCATGGCGTGACCCTCCATGTGGACGAGAGCAACATGCCCCGCCCCGTCGGTCGATGCAAGCGCAATGTGTCTCGTGTCTACATTGCGGGACCGAGGAGGGCCTCTCACGCCCGACTTTCCCTCCGCGCGTGGATCCCGTGTGAAGGCGCGTGATTCGAGCCGGTCGGTGCTCTAGGGTCGGCGCGCCGTGCCGAGGAGAGCCCGACAGGAGCCGCGCGCGTATCACCACGGGAACCTGCGGCGAGAGCTGCTCGACGCCGCGCTCCGCGTGTTCGCCGAGCGCGGCACGCTGGATTTCACGCTGCGCGAGCTCGCTCGGGCGGCGGGCGTGACGCACAGCGCGCCCTACCGGCATTTCGCGAGCAAGGGCGAGCTCGTGAGCGCTCTGCAGGAGGAGGTGTTCGAGCGCCTCGGTCAGCGCGAGCGCGCCGCCCTCGCGACGAGCGCGGACGACCCGCGCGCCCGCGTGAAGGCGCTCGGAGAGGCGTACGTGCGGTTCGCGATCGCGGAGCCCGTCGCGTTCCGGCTCGTGCTCGCGCACCCGATCCCCGAGGAGGGGAGCGCGCCGCGCGGGGCGGGGAGCGTGCGCGGACGAGAGGCGTTCACGCTCCTCCTCGATGCGCTCGACGCCGCTCGGGACGCGGGGGCCGCGCGCAGCGATCTGTCGGCGCGCGAGCTCGCGCTCGTCGCGTGGTCGCTCGTCCATGGGCTCGCGTCGCTCGTCTCGAGCGGGCGTGTCCCCGTGAGCGAGGCGCGCGTTCGCCGCTACGCGGATCTGCTCGACACCGTGTTCTTCGAGGGGGCGCGGCCGCCCCGCTGAGCGCCGACGAACCTCAGGCGTCCGTCGAAGGCGGGCGCGGGTCCGCGGACGCGTCGCCGTCGCGGGCCGACGGTCGCTTCTCGTCCGCCTTCTTCGGCTCGACCTTCGCCGCGTGCGCGTGCTTCCCCTCGCGCTCCGCCTCGTCCGGGAGCGCGCGCTGCATGAAGAGATCCTCGAGCGTCTCTCGCTTCGGCGTGAGCTCCACGAGCCGCGCGCCGGCCTCGAGCCCGATCCGCACGACGTCCTGCGCCGCCCTCTCGCCGACGACCTCCGCGACGAGGAGGCCGGGGCGCTCCTGAAGCGTCGGCGCGGGGTCCAGCGCGCGGAGGCGCGCCCGCAGCGCGTCGCCCGCGTCCGCGAACATGATCTCGGTCCGCACGACGTCGCCGCGGAGGAGATCGCGGATCGCGCCGCTCACGACGACCTCGCCCGAGCGGAGGATCGTCACGCGGTCGCACATCGCCTCGACGTCCGAGAGGATGTGCGTGCTGAAGAAGATCGTCCGGCCGAGATCGCGCTCGGCGAAGATGAGGTCGCGGACCTCCTTGCGGCCCACGGGATCGAGCCCGCTCATCGGCTCGTCGAGGACGAGCATCTCCGGATCGGCGACGAGCGCGGCCGCGAGGCCGGTGCGCTGGAGCATGCCCTTCGAGAGGCGGCGGACCTGCCGATCCGCCGCGTACGCGATCCCGACCTTGTCGAGCACCTCCATCGCGCGGCGGTCGACGTCCTTCGTCTTCATGCCCGAGAGCTGGCCGCACATCACGACGAACTCGCGCGGCGTGAGGTAGGGGTAGACGTAGGGGTTCTCGGGCAGGAACCCGATCTTCGATCGCGCCGCCGCGCTCGGCACCTTCTCCCCGAAGAGGAACGCTTCCCCCCCGGAGGGCTCGATGAGGCCCGTCAGCATCTTGATCGTCGTCGTCTTGCCGGCGCCGTTCGGGCCGAGGAAGCCGAAGATCTCGCCCCGCCGCACGTCGAAGCTCACGCCCTTCACCGCTTCGACGCGCTTGCGCACGAAGAGGCCCGTCGTGAACGTCTTCTTCAGGTTCCGAACGTCGATGAGCCTCTCGTCCGCCATGGTCACTCGCCTTGCGCGGAGCCGTCGGCGCCCGCCGGCGCGGAGTCGTCCCGCTGCCCGCTCGACGTGGGCGCCGCGCCCTCGTACTCCCGGAGCTTGTACTGCACCTTGCGCGCGCTCATCCCGAGCACCTGCGCCGCGCGGGACGTGGAGCCGCGGCACGCCTCGAGCGTGCGGAGGATCGCGTACCGCTCGATCTCCGCGATCGTCGCGCCCGGGATGGCGGGCGCCTCGGTGCGCGCCTCGGGCGCGACCGTCGCGGGGAGGTGGCGCACCTCGATGCGCGGCGAGTCGCACAGCACGACGGCTCGCTCGATCGCGTTCTCGAGCTCGCGCACGTTCCCGGGCCACCCGTACGCGTTGAGCGCCGCGAGCGCCTCCTCGGAGAACCCGTCGATGTGGCGCGCCGCCTCGTCCGCGAAGCGCCGGAGGAAGAACCCCGCGAGCTCCGGGATGTCGCTCGCGCGGTCGGCGAGGCGGGGAATCTCGAGCGTCACGACGTTCAGACGATAGTAGAGGTCCTCTCGGAACTGACCGTCCGCGATGCGCTGACGGAGGTCCCGGTTCGTGGCGGCGATGATGCGCACGTCCACGTGCAGCGTCTCGTTGCCCCCGACGCGCTCGAACGTGCGCTCCTGAAGGACGCGGAGGAGCTTCACCTGGAGCGGGAGGGGGATCTCGCTCACCTCGTCGAGGAACAGCGTGCCCCCGTCCGCCTGGAGGAAGCGCCCGTCGCGACGGGCGACGGCGCCCGTGAACGCGCCGCGCTCGTGGCCGAAGAGCTCGCTCTCGAGCAGGGACTCGCTGAGCGCCGCGCAGTTCAGGCGCACGAGGGGCTTGTCGCGCCGCGGGCTGCCCCGGTGCACGAGCTCCGCGATGAGCTCCTTCCCCGTGCCCGTGTCGCCGCGAATGAGCACCGTCGCGCGGCTCGCCGCGACCTGCTCCGCCATCTTGATGACGGCGAGCATCTTGGGGTGAGAGCCGATGATGTGGCCCGTGGGGTTGCGGTCGCGGAGGCGCTCTCGGAGGCGCGCGTTCTCCTGCACGAGCCGCGATCGCTCGACCGCGCGTGCCACGACGTTCGCCAATGCTTGGAAGTCCAACGGCTTCGTGAGGTAGTCGTACGCGCCCCGCTGCACCGCCTCGACCGCGTTCGGGATCGTGCCGAACGCCGTCATCACGACGACGGTGCTCGTGGGGAGGATCTCGCGGACTCGGTCGAGCAGGCCGAGCCCGTCGAGGCCGGGCATCTTGAGATCCGTGAGCACGAGATCGGGGCCGAAGTCCGCGATCTTCCCGAGCGCCTTGAACCCGTCCGCCGCGGTCTCCGTCGCGTAGCCCTCCTCGCGCAGGATCTCGGAGAGCGCCGCTCGAGCGTTCGCCTCGTCGTCGACGATCAGGATCCGCCCGCGGGACGCCACAGCCCTCTCCTATTCGGCCGCGGGCCTCACAGCAATCACCGAGCGCGCGGAGCGCGCACGATCCCGCCGCGGGTCGGGCCCACAAGTTTTCTCAAAGCGCCTTCATTCCGCGGCTCAAAGGGTGGTACAACCCGGGCCGCGCTGGAGGAACGTGGGCCGCGCACGGACGGTGAGAACGACGATGAAAAGAACCGAATCGCGTGGGCGTGTCTCGAACCTTTCGCAGGTGGCGCTCCTCTCCGCGCTGGGGCTCGGCGTCACGGGGCTCGTCGGCGACGCGCTCGCTCAGCCCGCGCCGCCGCCGCCTCCTCCTCGCGACGGCGGCTTCGGCGGCCCCGCGCAACCGACGAACCCCACGACGCCTCCACCCACCGGGACGCCCGCGGCGCAGCCCGGCGGCGGCTTCAACGGCGGCGGCACGTTCAACCCGAACGGCGGGTTCAACGGGGGCGCGAGCGGCGGCTTCAACCAGCCTCCCCCGGGCGGCCAGCCGCCTCCGGCCGCGAAGCCCGAGGACAAGGACGCGGAGTGGAAGGCGCGCGCAGAGACGCTCACCGCGCAGACGAACATCTTCGGCACGACCGGCCTCCTGCACACGACGTTCGCGGGCGCGGGCGCCGCGGGGACGTTCCGCGTGGGCTTCCTCTTCGACTGGTTCAAGTCGGACGGGTTCCTTTGCGACAGCACCGTGTTCACCCCCGCGAACGCGCCGGTGACGTGTAGCCGCCAGAACCAGGACGACAACGCGAGCCACGTCGGCGGTGTGTTCTCCCTGAGCGTGACGCCGTTCTCGTTCCTCGAGGCGTACGCGTCGATCAAGACGTACGCGAACTCGAACGATCAGGGCTCGCCGCAGCTCCTCCAGGTGCTCGGCGACACGACGTTCGGTGTGAAGGGCTACACCCCCGCGAAGTTCCTCGGACCGGTCAGTGCGGGCCTCGATCTCGAGCTCCTGCTCTTGAACGGCACGGGTGACGTGGGCCTCTCGGGCGGCTCGACCAGCGCGCGCATCACGGCGCTCGGGACGGTCGACCTCCGGAACCTGAAGAACAAGAGCATCCCGTTCCGCGGGAACCTGAACCTCGGCTACAAGTTCGACAACTCCGGCGTCGCCGTGGAGGACGTCGAGGCGGCCCGAAAGAAGCCGATTACGCGCATCGAGCGCTTCGGCCTCGGCATCAGCAAGGTGGACTACTTCCAGCTCGGGCTGGGCGTCGACGTCCCGTTCTGGTTCATGCAGCCGTACCTCGAGTGGACGCTCGATATCCCCGTGAACCGCCAGGGGTGGCGCTGCCGGACGGACACGATCTCACGCGGTGACGTGTGCCTCGGCCTCGAGGATCTCTCGAACCCGAACGGGGACGGCTCGGGCTTCCCGTATGTCCCGTCGCGCTTCACGATCGGCGCGAAGGTGTCGCCCTTCAAGAGCGGCGCGTTCCGCGGCCTCTCGGGGCACCTCGCGTTCGACATCGGGACGAGCGGGACGAACCGCTTCATCGAGGAGGTCGCCCCCGAGGCGCCCTGGATGATGCACATCGGCCTCGGCTACGCGTTCGACGTGAAGGAGAAGCCGGTCGAGAAGCCCGTCCAGCTGCCCCCGCCGCCGCCCGTGCAGGTGCCCGCGCCAGAGAACCTCATCCGCGGCTTCGTGCACGAAAAGGACAAGCAGGACACGCCGGTGGCGAGCGCGATCGTCGCGTTCCAAGGCGCGGTGCAGCCGCCCTTCGCGACGGGCCCGGATGGTCGGTTCTTGAGCCGCAACATCCCGCCCGGGAGCTACACGTTCGAGATCAACGCGCCCGGATACAAGCCCGGGACGTGCCAGGTCACCGTCAACCCGCCGATGCAGACCATGCAGCCCACGCAGCCGACGTTCGGCGTGCCGGGGCAGCCCGGAATGCCGGGGCAGCCCGGGATGCCAAGCCGCCCTGGCCAGCCTGGCCAGCCTGACAGCCGGGGCAGTTCGGTGGTCCGGCGGCGCCGACGCCGGTGCCGCAGGGCCCGAACTACACCGACGCGGACTGCGCGCTCGAGGCGCTGCCTCGGACGGGCGCGCTCCACGGCACGGTGAAGGACGCCGAGGGCGCGACCGTGGGCGGCGCGCAGCTCACGATCACGGACTCGCTCGGCAAGGAGCAGAAGGTCAACGCGGACGCGACGGGCAACTTCAAGCTCGAGAACCTCCAGCCTGGAGACATCACGATCAAGGCTGAAGCGAACAACTACATGAACCACGTCGAGCAGAAGACGATCCGCGCGAGCGAGACGACGAACGCGACGCTGACGCTCAACAAGAAGCCGAAGAACCCGCTCGTCCGCATCGAGGGCAACGAGCTCAAGCTCGGTGACAAGGTGCTCTTCGAAAACGACTCGTCGAAGATCATGGGCCAGTCGAGCGCGCTGCTCGAAGAGGTCGCCGACGTGCTGATGAAGAACCCGAACATCGAGCAGATCGAGGTGCAGGGGCACACGGACAACAACGGCGCGCCCGAGCACAACCAGGTCCTCTCCGAGGATCGCGCGAACTCCGTGCGCGACTGGCTCATCAAGGCGGGCATCGCCTCGGGTCGCATGGTGGCGAAGGGCTACGGCCAGACCAAGCCCCTCGTCCCGAACGTGACGGACGCGAACAAGGCGAAGAACCGCCGCGTGCAGTTCATCATCCTGAAGCGCAGCGGCGGCTGAGCCGCACTCACCCCGGAGACTGACCCGGGAGACTGACCCGGGAGACTGACCCCGGAGGCCAACCGCTGAAACGACGGAGAGGGCGCCCCATCGAGGCGCCCTCTTCCGTTGGACCTGGATCCCCGTCGCGCGCCCAAAGGGGCGGGCGTGGAATCGCGCAGCCCGTTCCGAAGCGGATCGCGGGCTCCGTCGACCGATCGCGACGCGCGCTACTGGGCGATCACCAACGCGACGCGGTCGATGGTGCCGACGTCCGCGGGGACGCTGTCGCCGACGCACACCTGCCAGGTGCCCGCGGCCGCGTGTCCGGCGAACGAGGAGAGCGTGCCGCCCGTCGCGGCACCCTTGTTGGGCTTGAAGACGCAGACTCCGTTGTCGAGGCAGACGGTTTGCGACGACGTGAGGCCGCCGTCCATCGACTCCGCGTCGGCGCTCGCGCTGTCGGCGAACACGATGGGCGCGCTCGCGGAGAAGTTCGCGTCGGCGGATCCCGATCCGGCGCCGTTGTCCGCGGACTCGGACGTCCCGGGCAGGCTGAGGACGGTGACCGCGGTGCCGTCCGGCGCGAAGACTTTGATCGTGAGGTCGCCGACGTACGTGTGCGTGAGGCCGATGCGCATCGCGACACCGTCGACCACCCCGTCGCCCACGCTGGGCACGCTGACGCTCGCGCACGTCATCGAGCCGATCGTCCCGTTGTACGTATTGTCGACGATGGCGAGGTTCAGGCCGGGGCCCGCGGTGTACTCGCTCCCGAGGTTGCAGGAGCTCGGGTAGCAGACCCAGCCCTCTTCGGTCTCGCAGACATCGCAGCCGTCGCCGGCGGTCGTGTTGCCGTCGTCGCACGTCTCGAGGTTCGCGGTGTCGAGCTTCGCGTCGCCGCAGTAGGACGTGGGCGCGTTGACGCTCTTGCAGGCCTCTCCGCAGGTCGTCCCGCAGGACGTCACGCCGTACGGGCACGCCTCGACGACGTGGTTTCCGTCGTCGCAGATCTCGTTCGCGTCCATGACGCCGTTCCCGCAGGTCTGCGCCTCGCAGAGGAAGCGGCGCGCCGTCGTGCATTGACCGTCGTTCCAGAGCCCGCTCGTGAGCATCTCGGTGCAGTCCTCGCCGCCGCCCGAGTCGTTCGGCTCCCCTGCGTTCCAGTGCAGGTAGTCGGCCGCGTCCCCGTTGTCCCAGACGAACGCGCCCTCGGTCGCGATGTCGTTGAGGCCGATCCACGTCGTGGTGTTGCCGAGCATCGCGTTGACGAGGGCGTTGCTCGCGGAGTCGTGGATGGTCGCGAGCGACATGCCGATCGACGCGCAGGTCGCGAGCGCCGTCGTCTGGTTCTGCGCGGTGTCGAAGCGCACGAAGCAGCCCAAGCTGTTCTGCCAGGCCTTCGAGCCGCCACTGCCCTGCCCGCAGATGAAGTGGCACCCGGGCTCGCAGCCGTCGTTCGCCGTCGTGTTGCTGTCGTCGCAGTCCTCGCCGCTCGCAGCGTCCTTCACGCCGTCGCCGCAGTAGGTGGTCGCCCCGGCGACCAGGGCGCACGAGGCGTTGCAGACGGTGCAGCTCGTGGCCCCGTACGGACACTTCTCCGTGAGCGTGTTGCCGTCGTCGCACGCCTCGCCGTTCGCCGCGTCGACGACACCGTCCCCGCAGCGCGAGGTGGCGCCCGGCGTCGCGTGGCAGGTTCCGTCGCAGACGGTGCACGAGACGACGCCGTACGCGCACGCCTCGGTGACGGCGTTGCCGTCGTCGCAGTCCTCGGTGGCCGCTTGGATCACGCTGTCTCCGCAGGCGCTCGTCGCGCCCGGGACGAGGGCGCATGCGTCGTCGCAGACAGTGCAGGAGGCGACGCCGTAGGCGCAGTCCTCGGTGATGGTGTTGCCGTCGTCGCACGCCTCGCCGTGGACGTCGTCCACGAGGTTGTCTCCGCAGAACGAGACCTCACCCGAGCCCAGGGCGCAGCTCGACGTGCACACGGTGCAGGATATCTCGCCGTAGGCGCAGGCCTCCGTCGTGCTGTTCCCGTCGTCGCAGCCCTCGTGGAGCGGGTCGACGTCACCGTCGCCGCAGACGTGGGTCGCCCCCCCGATCGTGTGGCACGTGTCGCCGCAGACCATGCAGGAGGCCTCGCCGTAGGCGCACTCCTCCGTGGCCGCGTTGCCGTCGTCGCAGTCCTCGTCGTCGGCGTCGGTCGCGCCGTCGCCGCAGAAGCTCGTCGCTCCGGAGGTGAGTTGACACCGGGCGTCACAGACGGAGCACAACTTCTCGCCGTAGGCGCACGCCTCCGTCGCGGTGTTGCCGTCGTCGCACGCCTCGCCGGGATCGACGACGCCGTCCCCACAGGTGTCGCCGCCGCCGGCGCCGCTCGACGAGGAGGACGAAGAAGAGGACGACGTGGAGGACGAGGACGACGTGGCCGATCCCGAGGACGTCGCGTCGCCCGTCGACGACGCGCCGGAGGACGACGAGGAGGTCGTGTCCGAGGGCGTCGCGTCGTCACACGCGGCGAGGAGGAGGGCACTTGCAGCGAGGGTGAGGAGGTGGGCGCGTCTCATGGACGAGGCCTCGAGCAACCCGTGTGCCCCGCGCGCGCAGTGCGCATTTGGCCGAAAAGCCGCGGCGACGAGGGGGGATTGGAGGCCCGAGCCCTCAGGTGCTTCGCGCGCTCGCCGGCTCGCGCTCGCGCGTAGAACGGGCGGGGATGGGCGTGCTCATCGAGGACGGACCTTCGCCTTGCTCCGCCCGGAGCAGCACCTCCACCACGTCGCTCATCGCGAGGACGCCCACGAGTCGACGCGCCTCGGCGTCGTCGACCACGGAGAGCTGCCGGATCCCGAGGCGGTTCATCGTCCCGAGCGCGTCATGGAGCGTCTGTGTGGGCGTCAAGACGTCCCGCAGGCGCGCGTGCTCGATGATCGGGCTCGCGCCGGAGCCCTCGGCGGCGAGGCGCCGGAGGCGCGCCTCGGTGATGGTACCGACGAGCACACCCCCACGCACGACGGGGAACGACGAGAAGGCGCAGCGCTCCGCGAGGCGCGCGGCCTCCTCCACGGACAGCGCGGCGTCGAGCGTGACGACGTCGCGGACGACCGCCTCGCCCACCTTCGCGAGGTGGAGCGCCTGCGCGGAGCGCGGCGAATGGGGGACGCGGCGGCCGTCCTGCTCGAGGAGCGCGTCGTAGATCGGGGTCGGGTGGAACCAGCGGGCGGTGCGGTACGCGAGCGCGTTCGCCAGCATCAACGGGAGCACGAGGCGATAGCTGCCGGTCATCTCGAAGATGATGAGGATCGACGTGATGGGCGCGCGGATGACGGCCGCGAAGAACGCGCCCATGCCGACGAGGGCGAACGCGCCGGCCTGCGCGTCGCCGTGCCCGAGCGCGTACCGATCGATCGTCGTGAACAAGCCGCCGAGCATCGCGCCCACGAAGAGCGACGGCGCGAAGATGCCGCCCGCGCCTCCGCTCGAGTAGCTCGCGATCGTCGCCGCGGCCTTCGCCGCACAGAGCGCCGCCATCACCTCGAGGGGGAGCGCGCCGTGCAGGGCGTCGGCGAGCGTGTCGTACCCGCCGCCGGCCACGCCGCGCGCGCCGAGGAGGCCGAGCGTGAGCGCGGCGATCGCCCCGGCGGCGAGGCCGCCGACGGCGGGCTGCGCCCAGCGGGGGATGCGCGAGCGCGCGACGAAGTGCCCGCGGAGCCGCAGGAGTCCGCTCGAGAAGAGGTGGCCCGCGACGCCCGCGGCGAGGCCGAGCAGCGCGAACACGACGAGCGACGACGCGTGCGAGAGGGCGTAGTCGCCGGGCACGTCGAACACGGGGTGCTCGCCGAGGATCGAGTGCTCGACGACGGCCGCGAGCGCCGCGGCGACGACGACGCCCGAGAGGACGGTCGTGTCGAGGCCCCCGACGAGCTCCTCGATGACGAACGTCACGGCCGCGATCGGCGCGTTGAACGCCGCGGCGATGCCCGCGGCCGCGCCGACGGGGATGGAGGCGGCGCCGGCTCTTCGGCGAGGCGCGAACGCGCGCCCCATCGCGCTCGCGACGGCCGCGCAGATCTGCACCGTGGGGCCCTCGCGCGGGTGGACGAGGCCCGTCCCGATCTGGAGCGCGCCGAGAAGAACTTCGCGACCCCGTCGCGCAGGCGAAGCCGGCCGCTCCGAGCAGCGTAGGTCCACTTCACCTGGGGGATGCCGCTCCCGCGCGCGTCCGGCGCCCATCGATGAAGGACGACCCCTGCGACGAGAGCTCCGAGGGCGGGGAGGATCGCGAGGGCGACGAGCCTGGCCGGACTTCGGAGCGCGAGCGCGCGGGACAAGAGCTGTTGGTCCGCGAAGCGAATGGCGAGGTGGAACGCGACGGCCGCGAGACCGCACGCGGCGCCGACCGCGAGGGTGAGCCCGAACAGGCGGTTCTGCTCGGAGGGCGTCGCGCGGTGGATCGCGACGAGGAGCGCGCGATTCAACGTGCGGCCGAGCGCGCGGGCGCGCTCTCCGAGAGATCCTCCGTGCGGGGCTCGGGCGGTGTTCACGCTCGTGCGCGCACACTCCCATGAAAATGGTTGGATATCCAACCAATCGCTCCCAGTGTCGTGCAGCTCGACGGGCGCGCCGCTCTGACTACTGCGTGAACCAGGTGCAGGCGTGGTCGACGCAGCCGCAGAACGTGGGCTCGCTCACCTGGATGAAGACGGCGAGCTCGACGCCGCCGCTCAGGTACCACGCGGTGCAGTTGTTCCGGTCGGCGCCTTCGCAGTCCCCGTCGACCTCGCACGCGCCGCCTCGGACCGCGTCGACGGGGTGGCGCGCGCCCTCGGGATCGTAGGTCGCGTCCTTCTTGGAGTACTGAGGAGCGGGGGTGCAGTCGCTCCGGCAGCTCGGGCCGCGCGCCTCGAGGACGTCCGCCACCAGGTCGAGCTCCGCGTCATCCATCGAGCGCTTCCGGGTGGCCTCGCGCATCCACCCGACGAGCGTCTCGGGGGAGGTCTGGCAGGACCAGAGCTGGAAATGGAAGCAGCCCGCCTTCGACGCGTGCGGACACGTGTCGACGGAGCTCTGCGCGTGCGATCCCGTCGCGAGCCCGCCCTTCGGGAAGTACTCGTCCGAGAACACCGTCCAGAGGAGGGAGCCTTCGGCCGGGAGCAGGCCGCGGCCGGGGCGGTGGAGGGTGAGGCGGTTGCCCTCGCGAGTGACCTCGAATCCGTCGATGACCGACGGGAAGCTCGACATAAGTGTCCCCTGTTTGGCGCGCTCGACGCACGCCATGTCGACGGCAGGAGGGGGACGCGGGGCCGGGGTGGGGGGGCGCGCGGTCGGGCTCGAGCCGCACGCCGCCACGGCGAGGGCCCAGATGATCGCCGCAGAGAGCCAGGCCCGTCGCACGCGCCCAGCATATCCGGCGAAGCTCGACGGCCGGGGGCGATCCGGTCCGAGGGGCGCGGATCTGCGAGGCGGGCTGGAGCTGCGTGTCTGCGATGGACGAGTCACCGCTCACCGCGGAGCATCGAGGAGCGAAGCGCTGGCGACGACGCGCAGGCCGCCGCGGCCGTTGGGCTGCACGTCGGCGACGCCGACGCGCGGATCGTGGCCGAACGTGGTGAGGCGCGCGCGCAACATCCCCTCGACGGTCTCGCGCACCTCTTGCGGCATGCGCGAGAGACCGTCCTCGAGCGCCGCGGCGACCTTCGCGGCCTCGGCGTGGCCGTGCCGCTCGAGCAGCGGGAGGTTCCACGCGGCCGTCGTGATGACCATGAAGCTCTGCGCGGCGCGCAGGTCGGGCGGCATCCCGACGAGATCGACGAGCGGCTTGGCGAACGACAGCATGGTCTCCGCGATCTTCGGCAGGCCGAGCGCCTCGAGGCGCGCCTTCGCCTGCATCGCCTTCGAGCCGGGCTTCTTCGACCGCTTCGCCATGGCGAAGGACGCTATCAGAAGGGCGGTGGAGCCTGCGGCGGGGGCTGCCGGGCGGGTGATATGGGTCGGGGATGGGGACCGAAGGGACCGCGTTCGCGGAGACGATCGCCGGACAGGTGGACGAAAAGGCCACGGGGGAGTGGCTCGCGGAGCAGGTCGAGCGCGCCGCGAGCAGCCCGTCTCGATACGAGCGGCGGAGCGTCCTCGGCGAGGGCGGGATGGGGCGGGTCCACGTCGCTCCCGCCTCGCTTTTCGTGCTCAGATCGAGCGCGTGTTCGTCGGTGTGCTCCGCGTGCGGCTCTCGATCCCGGGCGCGCGCACGCTCAAGGACAAGCGGCGCGTCGTGCTCTCGTTCAAGGAGCGCCTCGCGGCGCGCCTCCGCGTGAGCGTGGCCGAGGTCGGCGACCTCGACCACCCGGGCCTGTCGACGCTCGGGGTCGCGGTCGTCTCGAACGAAGCCGCCCAGTGCGACCGTGTGCTAGAGGAAGCAGCCCACGCCGCCTCGACCGTCGCGAACGCGGTCCTCCTCGATCGCGCGACCGAGATCATCCCGATGGGGACGATGGCCCACGGCATCGAATCGCTCCCCCTGTCGCGACACGACGAAGACGAAGAAGAAGACCCCGACCCATGAGCACCGAAGTCAAACGCGCGACGCGCGTCGCGAGCCGCATCCACGAGGAGCTCGCGCGGCAGATTGGCAACCTCCGCGACCCGCGGGTCGAGGGCGCGATCGTCACCCGGGTGGAGCTCACGGACGATCTCCAGCTCGCGCGGGTCTACGTCCGCTCGCTCGCCACGCTGGAGGAGTCGGCGCGCCGATCGATGGTGAAGGGGTTCGAGGCGGCGACGCCGCGCCTGCGACGCGAGGTGACGAAGGCCGTGAGCCTGCGGTACTCGCCGACGCTGCGGTTCTATTTCGACGAGGGGACGGACGCGGTCGCGCGCGTGGAGGAGCTGCTCCACGAGATCCGCGAGGAGCGGAAGGGCGAATGAGCTCGTCGCGCTTCTCGCCGTCGCGCCCGAGCTTCGGCTCGGCTCGCCGTGCCGCGGCCTCCTCGACGTCCGCGGGGCGAGCGAGGCGGCGCTGGTGGGTTGGGGGCGCGGCGCGGTTCGCGGCGCTCGCGGGGCTCGCGCTCGGGGTGTCTGCGGGCGCGAGCTGCAAGCTCGAGCCGCTCCCGGGGCCGCCGCCGCCGCCTGCTCCGCTCGATATCCCGGACGATCCGGACTGTGACCCGCTCGTCCCCGAGGTGTGTGGGATGCCGTTCCCCTCGAGCCGCTGGCTCGCGGAGGATGGGTCGACGAAGACGGGCTACCGCCTCGCGTTCGGGCCGACGACGCTCCCCGCGAACGACAAGGGCGTCCACATCGATCCGGCCCCGTACCGGCGCCTCGATGGGTTCGGCGTGGGCGTGCCCGCGGTCGTGTTCTTCGAGGGGCTCGACGGGTCGAACCTGCCGGACGAGACGCGCATCGCGGAGACGATGGCGCCGGCGTCGCCCGTCGCGATGTTCGCGGTGAAGAATGGCGCGCTCGAGCGGATCCCGTGCTTCGCGGAGCTCGACAGCGCGGCGGAGTCGGACGATCAGCGCGCGCTCATCATCCGCCCGGCCGTGCTCCTCGAGGAGGGGACGCGGTACGTCGTCGCGCTGCGGGGCCTGAAGAAGAAGGACGGCGCGGCGGTGAAGCCGAGCGATGCGTTCGTCGCGCTCCGTGACAAGCGCGCCTTGGGCACACCGGTGGCGGATCGCGCGGCGCGGTTCGAGGAGATCTTCACGATGCTCGGCGCGGCGGGGATCGAGAGGAGCGAGCTCGTCCTCGCGTGGGACTGGGTGACCGCGTCCGCGGACACCCTCCACGGCCCCCTCCTCCACATGCGGGACGAGTCGTTCGCCGCGCTGGGGGACGCGAGCCCGAAGATCACGGTGGACGGCCTGCAGACGTTCACGGAGGCGGAGAGCGCGGACATCGCGTACGAGGTGAGCGGAACGATCGACGTCCCGGACTACACCGTGCCGACCGTCGTGTCGGACACGCCCGCGTGGGTGCTCAACTGGGACGGGGACGGCCCGGCCGCGCGGCCGCAGGCGAGCGGCGTCTACAAGGCGCCGTTCCTCGCGCGTGTCCCCCGGAGCGCGCTCGACGGGACGCCGCATGGCATCCTGCTGCACGGGCACGGCCTGAACGGCTCGCGCGACCAGATCCGGAACGACGTGTTCGATCACCTCGCGGAGACGGAGCACGTGGTGGTCGTGGGGTGCGACATGATCGGCATGTCGCACGAGGACGTGAACGGCATCCTCGCGATCCTGAATGACCTGTCGGGGTTCCCGATCGTGGGGGACCGGTTGCACCAGGGCGTCCTCGATCACGCGTTCCTCGCGCGAGCGATGAAGAAGGGGTTCGACAAGGTCCCCGAGATCGCGGCGACGGGGGTCGTGATCGACCCGAGCAGCCTGTACTACTTCGGGATCTCGCAGGGCGGGATCTTCGGGGCGACGCACCTCGCGATGAGCCTCGACATCACGCGCGGACACCTGGGCGTTCCCGGGAACGACTACTCGACGCTGCTCCAGCGCTCGAACGACTTCGGCGTGTTCTTCACGGTGATGAGCCTGTTCTACCCGGACCATCGGGACCAACAGATCGCGCTGGGCGCGATCCAGTGCTTGTGGGACCGCACGGATCCGGTGAGCCACTACCGTCACATCTCCGAGGATCCGTTCCCGGGCACGCCGTCGCACGCGGTGCTGCTCGCGCAAGCGAAGGGGGATTGGCAGGTCGCGCCGCTCACGAACGAGATCACCGCGCGGAGCGGCGTGGGGGTCGCGCTCATGACGAGCTACGGGAGGGACGTCGCGCTCGTCACGCCGACGCCGTACCCCCACGTGGGCTCGGGGCTCGTGAGCTACGACTTCGGCAACGCGTGGGCTCCGCCCGGGAACGCCCCGCCGATGGATGCGGTCGAGGATCCGCACGGCAAGCCGCGCAAAGAGCCGAACCACAACGCGCAGATGTTCCACTTCTTCCGCACGGGGGAGATCATCGACGTCTGCGGTGGAGACGCCTGCACGCCCGACTGACGGCTACGATTCGGCGGTGGCGGCCGAGTCGACGCCCGCGACGCGACCCGACGAACCGGGACCGCTGCGCGTGCCGTGCGTGCGGATCATCGTCGCGGCGCCTGCGTGGATCTCGACGCTGCTCGGGGTGATCGCGGGGCTCGGGCTCTTGCCAGCGCTCGCCGGGCTCGTCGTGGGGTGCGTGACTCGGGGCGGGTCGGCGTCCGCGGTCGCGTGGGCGATCCCGTGCGTCGCGGCGCTGGGGCTGCGGCAGCTCGTGTTCGCGCGAGGACAGCTGGGCGCAGGGGAGGCGATGGTGGAGGCAGGGGAGCTCGTGCTGTCGGGCGCCTCGCACACGATCCGCGTGCCGCTCCGGGCGATCACGCGGGGCGCGCGATCGCCCGAGGACTTCGCGGTGCACCTGGATCTCCGGGGCGGGAGTCGCGTCGTGATGATGCCCACCGAGGACGAGGACACCCCGCGCTTGCTCGCGGCGACGGGGGTGGGCGTGGATCGGCGCGCGTACGTCGTGCCGCTTCGGGGGCCGGTGGGGCCCGTCGTCGCGGGGCTGCTCTACGTGGGCTTTGGCCTGTTGGGCGGCACCGCGCTGGGGATCGCGCTCGCCCGCTCGGATGGGGACGGGGAGGATGGGTGGCGCGCGCTCTTCGTGTCGATGGGCGCGTTGATCTTCGCGATCGCGATGGTTCGAGCGCGCCGACCTCGGCTCGTCATCGGCATCGACGGACTCCTGGTGAAGCGCGGGTTCCGCTCCCGGTTCATCCCGTACGACGAGATCGTCGACATCGCGGCGTCGGTCTCGGCGAGGGGGCCCGCGCTCTCGGTGAACCGGCGGGCGCGCGCGCCGGTCGAGATCCCGCTCGCGGGGATGCCCCCCGCGGCGGTCGCGCAGCTCGAGGCGCGGATCGAGGACGCGATCGCGGCGCGCGAGGGCTCCGGGCGCATCGACGTGGAGGCGTTCGCGCGCCGGGGACGATCGCTCGCCGCGTGGCGCGAGGACCTCCGGCGCCTGCTCGCCGCGGAGGGGGGCTATCGCTCGGTGCGCGTCACTTCGCCGGACGCGGAGGCGGTGCTGGCGGATCCGAGGGCGCCCGTCGAGGCGCGCGTCGGCGCGGTGCTCGCGCTCCGCGCGTTCGGCGCGGAGCGCGTGCGGGAGCGCGTGCGCGTCGCCGTGGCCGCGAGCGCGGACGCCGCGGCGGGGCGCGCCCTCGACGCCGCGTGCGACGACGAGGATGCCGAGCTCGAGGACGCGCTCGCGTCCCACCCGAGCGCGGGGCGCGGTGTGTGACGCGCGAGGGTGGCGTCGGGATCGTATGCTTCGCGCGTGACGGGTGAGCGGGACGGCGGGTCGGGGCTGGAGGTGGCGTGCGTCCGTATGCGCCTCCGGACGTCGTCGTGGATCACGACGTCGCTCGCGACGACCGCGTGGCTCGGGGGCCTCCCGGGCTTCGCGGGGCTCGTCGTTGCGTGCAGCAGTCGGAGCGCGCCCGCCGCGGCGGCGCTGTTGGCGCTGCCGAGCGCGGTGGCGCTCGTCCTGCTGCTCGCGCTGCGCGCGCGAGAGATGCTGGGCGAGGGACGCGCGCTCGTCGATCGCGGCACGGTGACGCTCGCTTCGAGCAAGCGCAGGGTCTCGTTCGCCGTGAGCGAGATCGCGTCGGGAGCGCGCTCGCCGGTGAACCGGGAGGTGCACCTCGAGCTCCGGGATGGGCGGTGCGCGATGCTCGGCCCGCTCGACGACCGGGACGCCGCGAGGCTGCTCCGCGCCTCGGGGACCGCGGTGGAGCAGCGCGCGTTGTCGGTGCGTCTCCGCGGCACCGCGGGGCCGCTGATGGCGGGCGCGCTCTACTTCGGGCTCGGGTTGCTCCTGTCGTCCCTCGTGGCGCGCGCCCTGTCGGAGCTCGGGGTCACGTGGGGGAGCGCGCTGCTGCTCCTCCCGATCTTCGCCGCGTCCGCGGTGTTCGCGGCAGCGATGGTTCGCGTGAGGCGCCCGCGGGTGGTCATCGGGATCGACGGGCTCCGCATCAAGCGCGGCTTCACGTCGCGGTTCGTCGCGTACGACGACATCGTCGACGTGGCGGTCTCGAGCGTCGGAGAGCCGCACATCCTCGTGACGACCCGTGCGCGGACCTACGCGCTGCCGATCGTCGGGATGGAGCCGGCGGACGTGTCGCGCGTGCGGACACGAATCTGGGACGCGATGCGCGCGCGCCGCCGGGCGGGGCGCAGCGCCGCGGACGCGTTCGCGAGGCGCGGGCGCGTGACGGCGAAGTGGCGAGAGGACCTCCTGTCGCTCGTCGGAGCGGAGCGGAACTATCGCGCGGCGCACGTCACCGCGGAGGACGCGGAGGCCGTGCTCGACGATCCGAGCGCCCCGGTCGACGCGCGCATCGGCGCGGCGATCGCGCTCCGCGCGACGGGTCGGGAGGACGTCGGCGAGCGGCTGCGCCTCGCGGTGGATGCGAGCGCGGACGAAGGCGCGCGGCGTGCGCTCGCGGCCGCGCTCGAGAGTGAGGACGAGGCGCTCGACGAGGCGCTCGAGGCGTTGCCCGCCGCGCCGTCGCGGGTCACGGGGGGACAGTGAGCTGCCCCCCCGACGAGCTCACGTGAGCTTCGTCTTGACCTCTTCGACCTCGAACGCCTCGAGGACGTCGCCCTCTTTGTAGTTGTCGTAGTTCTCGAGGCTGATGCCGCACTCGAGGCCCTCGGCGACTTCCTTCACGTCGTCCTTCAGGCGGCGGAGGCTGGCGATCTTGCCCGTCCAAACGACGATGCTGTCGCGCACGAGGCGCACGTCGCAGCCGCGCTTCACGCTGCCGCTCGTGACGTAGCAACCGGCGACGGTTCCGACCTTCGTGATCTTGAAGACCTGGCGGATGTCCGCCTTGCCGAGCTCGCGCTCCACCTTGGTGGTCGGGAGCAGGCCTTCCATCGCGCTGCGGATGTCGTCGACCGCGTTGTAGATGATGTTGTAGAGGCGGATCTCGATCCCGCCGCTCTCGGCGATGCCGCTCGCCTTGCCCGTGGGGCGCACGTTGAAGCCGACGATGACGGCCTTGGACGCGATGGCGAGGTTCACGTCGCCCTCCGTGATGCCGCCGACGGCCGCGTTGACGATCGTCACCTTCACCTTGGGCGTCGTGAGCTTGCTGAGCGCGCTCGCGACGGCCTCGACGGACCCTTGCACGTCGCCCTTGATGATGAGCTTCAGCTCGAGCTGATCGCCCTGCTGGATGCGCTTGCCGAGCTCCTCGAGGGAGACGCGAGCGTCGTTCGGGATGAGGGACTTGTTCGCCTTCTTGCGCCTCGTCTCGGCGATCTCCTCGGCGGTCTTTCCGTCCTTCACGGCGTGGACGGGATCGCCCGCGCTGGGCACCTCGTTGAGGCCGAGCACCTCGACGGGCGTGCTCGGTCCGGCGCTCTGGAGCGCGCGGCCGTGCTCGTCGGTCATCGCGCGGACCTTGCCCCAAGCGGGGCCGGCCAACAGGATGTCGCCCGTCTTCAGCGTGCCGTCCTGCACCATGATGCGCGCGACGGGGCCGCGACCCCGATCGAGGAGCGCCTCGATGACGACGCCGCTCGCGCGTTTCTTCGCGGAGGCGGAGAGCTCGAGCACCTCGGATTGGAGGAGGATCGCCTCGAGCAGCTCGTCGACGCCCTGGCCCGTGAGCGCGCTCACGTTCCTGAACATCGTCTGGCCGCCCCACTCCTCGGGCTGGAGGCCGAGGTTCGCGAGCTCGCGCTTGATCTTCTCGGTGTCCGCGCTGGGCTTGTCGATCTTGTTCACCGCGACGACGATGGGGACCTTCGCGGACTGCGCGTGGTTGATCGCCTCCTTGGTCTGGGGCATCACGCCGTCATCCGCGGCGACGACGAGGACGACGATGTCCGTCGCCTGAGCGCCGCGCGCGCGCATCGCGGTGAAGGCTTCGTGGCCGGGCGTGTCGAGGAACGCGATCGTGCCCTGCGACGTCTCCACGCGGTACGCGCCGATGTGTTGGGTGATCCCGCCGGCCTCGCCCGCGGCGACGGACGCCTTGCGGATCCGATCGAGGAGGGACGTCTTGCCGTGGTCGACGTGGCCCATGACGGTGACGATGGGCGGGCGGACGGAGACGTCCTCGTCGGGCGTACCTTCCTCGAAGCCCATCGCGGTCGCGAGGGTCGCCTCTTCGCTCACCGCGACGTCCTCGACGGTCCAGCCGAACTCGCTCGCGAGGATCTTGGCGGTGTCGCTGTCGATGCTCGAGTTGATGTTCACGCCGGGCATGCCCATCGAGAGCAGGCGCATGAGGACGTCCGTCACCTTGAGGCTCATCTTCGCCGCGAGCTGCTGCAGCGTGACGTGCTCCTCGATCTTGATGACCTTCTTGTGCGCGGACATCTCGAGCGTCGAGACGTTCACGGGGCGCTTCATCACGGGTTGTCCGGGGCGCGGACGCCCGAAGCTCCCGGGGCCGCCCATGCCGGGGCGGCGGCCGCCCTGACCCGGACGGTTGGGGAACCCGGTGCCCATCGGGGGCTGACCGGGGCGCTGGGACTGCGTGTTGACGCGCGGGTCATACGTGGTGCGGCGCGCGGCGGGCGTCGTCGCGCGCTGCTGCGGCATGGGGACGCCGGGGCGTCCTTCCCACATCTGGATTCCGGTCTTCGGGGGCGTCGACGGGCGGCGCGGCGCGTCCGCCGCGGGTGCGGGGGCGCTCGGCGCGACGACGGCGACGGGCGGGGGTGCGGCCGGGGCGGGCGGGGGTGCTGCGGGCCGCTCGGGCGCGGGTGGCGCCGCGGCGGGACGGGATTGGCCCGTTGCGAGCGTGGGTGGCGGGGGCTCCTCGGGCGTGGGGGGCGCCGCGACGGGCGGGGCGGCCTGAGGCTCCGGGGCGGGCTCGGGCGGGCGCGCCTTCGTCTCGGCGGGCGCGTCGTGAGAGCCCCCGTCGAAGTCGAGATCGCTCGGGGGCTTCGCTTTCTCTCCCTTGCGGCTCCCCGAGGGGGGCTCACGCGCCGGGAGGATGCGGGCTCGCCCTTCACGGATCGCTTCGATGGGGGCGAGGCGACGGGCTCGGCGGGCGCGGCGGCCGCAACGGGCTCGGGCGTGGGTTCGGGCTTCGTCACCGCGCCGTTCGCGGGCGACCGTTCATGCGCGGCGTCGGCGACGGCTGCGGGCTGGGGCGCGGGGGGCTCGGTGCGGGGCGCCGACGGCGGGCTCGGCGCGACGGGCACGGGCGTCGACGGCGCGCTTCGCCGGCTGGGGGGGATCCGCGACACGCCCGCGTCTTTCAGAGCGGACGGGGGCGCGGAGGGGATGCCCGTGGAGGACGGGGCGCGGTGCGGATGGATGGGGTCGAGGGGACCGCGACGGAGGAGGGCGCGGCGGCCGAGGTCGGCGCGTCCACTCGGAGGCGGGGCCCGCGTCGACGGCGCGGCGGCGCTTCAGCACCGTGGGCCGGATCCGCTCTTCGACCACACCCTCGGGGGCCTTCTGGCGCTCCATGTGGCGCTTGAGGCGCTCGACGACGTCGGTGTCGACGGCGCTCATGTGGTTTCGCACGTCGCCCACGCCCATCGACTGGAAGGCCGCGACCAGCGCCTTCTGGTCCATGTTGAGCTGCTTGGCGACTTCATACACGCGAACTTTGCTCATGCGCTCACTCCACCGCCGACTTCTTTGGGGCTCCCAGGGACGTCACCGACTCGTCGGGGCTCGCGCCCCGAACGATGGCGGTGGCGCCCACGGCTGCCGAAGATAGGCCACGTAGACCATCTGCTTGTTGAACCGCCGCGCGAACGCTGCGGCGAGGTTCCTCTCCACGATCGCGACGACCCCGACACCCTCTGACCGAGGCCCCGCGAGTACGGCGGCCGCGAGGCCCTGTTTGTTGCTCCAAGCGACCGCGCGCCCATCGGCGACCGCGCGCCGCACCTCCGTCGTGTTGGCGGCGGCTTCGGCGTTCGTCGCAACGACGACGAGCACGCGCGGATTGGACTCGCGCGCGGATTCGGACCGAAGCGCGGCGCACACGGGCTCGGAGCCGATGAACGCGTGCTTCGATCGAACCGCGGACGCGAGGAGCCCCGCGATTCGACGATCCAGGGCGGCGACGATGGCGCTCGCGAGCACGCGCGTGTCGAGGCGCGCACCGTCGATGGCGAGCTTCGCCTTGAACGAGCGGTTCAACCCGCGCTGCGCGGCCGCGCCGACGCACTTGGGCGTCGGGTGGAGGGAGGCGCCGCGCCCACCGCTGCGCCGCGTCCCGGCGTCGATCGCGATCTCGCGCGCAGGGTGTTCTTCGTCGCCCGGGGCGGGCGGACCGAGGACGACGCGGACGACGTCGTCGTCGAGCGTCACGGGGGCGCCGCACCCGACACACGTCCGCAGAGACGCGCGCGCGCTCGCCGCCGTGGGGGCGGCGCGGGTCTCCGTGGGTTGGGATGTGTCGGGGGTCATGGTCTGGGCGTCTCCTACCACTTCTCGCGTTGGGCTTCCGTGACGACGTGCTTGGCTCAGGATTCGGCTCCCGAGAGGAGCTTTTGTTCGCTCTGGGCGAACTCCTTCGCGGACGTCTTGATCAGGCGGGCCTTCTTCTGTCCGAAGCCCGTCTTGGCGGCCAGGCGCTCCTCGTCCTCACGGATGAGCTCCTCGACGGACTTGTACCCGGCCTCCTCGAGCAGCGCGACGGTGCGATCACCGACGCCGCGGATCAGGAGCATGCGCTCGTGATCGCTCAGGGGGTCGGTGCGACCGACGGCGGCGCGGATGCGCTCCTGTCGGATGCGCTCGACGGTGGACTCCGCCTCGGTCTTGAGCTTCTCGGCCCCGTCGGCGCCGACGCCGGCGATGACGGCGAGCTCCTCGACGGACGCCTCCGCGACCTCCTCGGGGGCTCGGAAGCCCGATCGGTACATCGCTTTCGCGTTCGCCTCGGAGACGCCCTCCATGCGCTGGAGCTGCGTGAGGCTCTCCTCTTCCATCTGCTTGAACTTCGTCTCGCCGAGGATGTCGAGCTTCCACTGCGTGAGCTGCGCCGCGAGGCGCACGTTCTGACCTTTGCGGCCGATGGCGAGGGAGAGCTTCTCGTCGGGGACGACGAGCTCCATGCGGCCGTCGGCCTCGTCGACGATGACTTTGTGGACCTCGGCGGGCTGGATCGCGGCGATGACGTAGCGGGCGGGATCGCGGTCGAAGGGGACGATGTCGATCTTCTCGCCACGGAGCTCCTGCACGACGGCTTGGACGCGCGAGCCTTTCATGCCGACGCAGGCGCCGACGGGATCGACGTCCGCGTCGCGCGAGGTGACGGCGATCTTGGAGCGCGCGCCGGGCTCGCGGGCGACGGCGACGATGCGCACGATGCCCTCGTAGATCTCGGGGACTTCGGCCTCGAAGAGTTTCTCGACGAGGCGGGGATCGGAGCGCGAGAGGATGACCTGGGGGCCGCGCGCCTCGCGGTCGATGTCTTTCACGTAGGCGACGATGCGATCGCCGGGGCGGTAGGTCTCGCGGGGCGTCTGCTCGCGGAAGGAGAGGATGCCCTCGGTCTTGCCGATGTCGACGATGATGTTGTTGCCCTTCTCGAAGCGCCGGACGATGCCGCGGATGAGCTCGCCTTTGCGATCCTTGTACTCCTCGAACACGAGGTCGCGCTCGGCGTCGCGCACGCGCTGGAGGAGGACCTGCTTCGCGGTCTGCGCGGCGATGCGGCCGAACGTGGTGCGGGCTTGCTTCAGCTTGAGGAGATCGCCGAACTCCTTGTCCTGATCGCGGGCTTTCGCCGCGTCCTCGGGGCGCCAGAACACCTGGAACCCGAGCTCGTCGCCGATCTCGGCCTCGAGCTTGTACTTCTCCGCGTCGGCGGCGCTGATCTCGCGCTCGGGATCGACGACGGCCTCTACGACGGTCATGAACTGGAAGAGGTCGACCTGGCCGGTCTCTTGGTTGAACTCGGCCTTGAGCTCGCGCTGCGGGCCGAACACGCTCTGCGCCGCCTTGTGGATCGCGGCCTCGATGGTCTCGACGAGCACTCGTTTTTCGATGCCCTTTTCCTTCGCGACCTGCTCGAGGATGTTGCCGAGGCTCGCTTCAGAACCCGTCGCTGACGAAACCGTTGCCATGATGCTCTCTCTCACTCCCTGACTGTTCGCTTACTTTGTCCGCGGACGAACCGCGGGAACGAGCGCGTTCGGCGCGCTCACTTCTTGTTGGATCGACCCTTCTTTGCGCCCTTGGGGTGCGGGTGCGTGCCCTTCTTGGGGCTCGCGACCTTCTTGCGCTGCGGTGTGAGCTCGAACGCGAGGTTCGCGGCCTCGACGTCCGTGAGCGCGACGTCGAACAGCTTGCCGTCCACCTCGATGGAGAACGCGTCCCCCGCGTCCGCGACGGAGACGAGCGCACCCCGGAGGACGCGCTGGCCGTCCGGCGCGGGGTGCTTGAGCTTCACTTTGGCGAGCTCGCCCGTGAAGCGGCGGAAGTCCGCGATGGTGCGGAGGGGACGATCGAGGCCGGGCGAGCTGACCTCGAGGAGGTAGGCGCCGTCGAGCCCGTCGAGGAGATCGAGGGCCTGGGACGCGTCCCGGGAGAACTCCGCGCAGTCGTCCACGGAGACTCCGAAGCCGCGCACCTCACCGGGCTCGAGCGGCGCGTCGGACACGCGCTCGATGGTGACGCGGAGGGTCCGGCCGCCGCGCTCCGTCGTCCACTCGACGTCCACGAGGGAGACCCCGTGCGCCACCGCGAGGGGCGCGAGCGCGGCCCGTACGCGCTCGAGCGCGCGCGCTCCCGCCGGCGGCGTGGCCGGGGCGGGGGAGGCGGGGGTGGTCGTGGAATCGTGGGAGGTCATCGCGGGGAGGGGAGGCGGAGTCGGGCCGGACAAAAAAAAACCGGGTCCCAAGGGGAGCCCGGCAACAGCGGATCCGCCAACCTTTGCGGGGGACCGTAATCGAACCCGTTTCGCTTCGCAAGCTCCACCTTGGGGCGCCGAAACGGCGCGTTTCTGGGGCGGATCGGACAGAAGGGCTCGCAGGGACGGGAGACGATGGGCGGGGTGCGGGCTCCAGGCCGTCTTCCGACGAAGCGAAGAGCGGGCTGCGATGTGAGGTGAGGAACGGACAACGCTGTTGCGCCGGCCGACGCAGGATGGAGAACTGCCTGCCGGGAGTGGTCGTTCACTCCGCCCGCCAGGGTTGCCCCCGGCGCGACTGGCTGCTCGAAGCAGCCAACATTTGAGCGGCACCAATAGGTCAGAAACCCGCCGCATTCCCGCGCCGCCGCGCGCCCCGGCCCGCCCGACACTACTCCGCGGGTCAGACAACCGGATTGCTCTCGACGACACGCCACTCCCAACCGTCCCTTGGCGTCCCTGCTCCTTCTGCGCAGACCACGAGCGCCTACGCAGTCCAAATGCCGGTCGTGAGTACGCGTCCCCGCGACCGGCATGCGAGGCCTTGGCAGAACTCATGCCTTCGTTGCGCTCCCGTGTTTTGTGCGGACCGCGCGAGACGGCCCATGGCGGATTGGCGGAATCGGACGGCGCCCGCCACGCCTGGCGGCCGCCGGTGCTCGCCGCGTCTTTGCCCCGCTTCCAATGTTGGCTCGTGAGCGTGATGCGGACCCTCGACGCGTCTTCGCCCCGCTTGCCCACGGCGCTGAAGCCCGCCTCGTCACGACGTGCCAGCCGCTCGAAGCGTGGCTGCCTCGCGCGCAGCGGAGTCACCGTCCCTGGCGCTGGGCGCGAAGTCGTCCGAGCTCGTCGCGCCGAAGCCGCACGCGTGCTCGTCCCCCATGTCGACGACCGTCCTGACGAACAGCGATACCCCCCGTCCCGATGCACCTGCGCCGTTCTCGCTCGCAACCCGCGAGCAGATCAGGCGCGGTTCGGCGTGGGAGTCACGTCGTCGCGCGCGCTCATCCACCCCGTCGACGACCGTCGTGACGAGCAGCGATACCCCGTCGCCACGCGGGTCGCCTGCGCCGCGCTCGCTGGCGGCGACCCGCGAGCGGATCAGGCGCGGTTCGGCATGGGAATCACGTCGACGTGGAGGACCTCGTCGAACGCGCGGATCTCTTTCAAACACGCCTCGCTCGGTCGGCCCGACACGCGGAGCTTCGTGCAGGTCGCGCGGGCGCCGTCGAACACCGTGTTCGAGATCTCCTCGATGTTGATGCCGTGCCGCTTGAACACCGCGAGCGCGTTCGCGAGCGCGCCGATCTTGTCGTGCTGACGCAGGACGATGACGAACCTCGCGGGAGAGGTCGCGCACACGTTGATGACGTTCGGCACGTCCTCCTCCGTCAGGAAGCTCCGGACGATGCGCGCCACGTCCTCGGCGACGGCACGCTGCGCTTGTCGCGTCGACGCGCCGATGTGCGGGGAGAACACGCCGTGCTTCGCCGCGAGGATGGGAGAGTTGAACCCGTCGCTCTTCTCGCGCGGCTCGCCGGGGAACACGTCCAGCCCGACGCGCAGACCCTTCTTGTCCGTGAGCTCCGCGAGCGCGTCCATGTCGACGAGATCCGCGCGCGACGTGTTGACGAAGATCGCCCCGTCGGGGAGGGAGGCGAGGACGGCGCGCGACACGATACCCTTGGTCTGGGGGACGAGGGGGAGGTGCACGGTGAACACGTCGCTCACGGCCGCGAGTCGCTCGAGCGTTGCCGCGTAGCCCACCTCGAGGCGCGCCCCCCGCCCCAGCGTGAGCGAGCGCGAGAACGCGTGGGGGCGCATGCCGAACGCACGCGCGCGAGAGAGGACCTCGCGCCCGACCGCGCCGAGACCCGCGATCCCGATGCGGCGCCCGAGGAGCCCCTCCTCGCGCGCGAAACTCGCCTTGTCGAAGGTGCCGTGCTTCAGCGCGTTCGTCGACTCGACCAGGCGGCGGTCGAGCGCGATCACCATGCCCATCACGAGCTCCGCGACGCTCGCGGCGCTCTGCCCCGGGCAGTTCGCGACGTAGATTCCTCGCTCGCTCGCCGCCGCGACGTCCACCGCGCCCGTCCCCGAGCCGGCGCGGACGATGAGGTTCAACTCCGGTGACGCCTGCATCGCTTCGCGCGTCACCTCCATCCCTCGGACCACGAGGATCCCGACGCCCGGCAGCGCCGCGGCGAGCGTCTCCTTCGTCAGGTCGGGCCGCGACTCGACCTTGACGCCGAGGATGCGGAGCTCTTCGAGAGGTTCAACGTCGATGGGATCGGCCAGCAGGAGACGCATCGGGCGGGGCTCCCATGCTTATCAGACCGGGCGCGTTTGTGGGAGCCGGCCTCGCGCCCCGCTCCTCATGAGCGGCGAAAGGAGTCTCGACCCGATCTCCCTCGTGCAGCTCGACACGGAGCAGCTACCGTTTCCCCATGGTGGAGAGACGCGCCCCCACGTTCGCGCCATGTCCAGACTGCCGACGGCACGTCCGCGTCGTCGAGACGAGCTGCCCGTTCTGTGGCGCCGTCACCGAGGGACTGCGCGTCGCGTCCGTCCCCGAGCTGCGCGGGCGGAGCCGCACGGGCCGGACGCTCCTCCGACTCACCTTCGGGCTGGCGGCCACGCAAGCGTCGGCGTGCGGCACCGCCATGCCGAGCCCGGACCCGGTCGGCGCGTCGAGCTCGAGCACGCGCGTCGCGTCCAGCCCGTCCGCGAGCGTGGTCCCCGCCGCGGCCACGTCGGCGCCCGCGCCCGCTCCGAGCGACTCCGTCGACCCCGTCCCTCGGCGCGTCGTCGCGATCTACGGCTCGACGGTCGTCCTCTTCACGCCCCGCGTCTCGTTCGACGTCGGCTCCGCCAAGCTGCTCCCCGCTGCCGAGGCGATGATCCGCGAGCTCGTGCAGACGCTCAAGGATCACCCCGAGCTCGGCTCCGTGATCGAAGCGCACGCGGACCGTCTCGAGGCCGATCCCGTCGGCCTCTCCCAGCGCCGCGCGGACGTCGTCTTGGGCAAGCTCGTCGAGCTCGGCGTCGATCGCTCACGGCTCCGGACGGAGGCGCTCGGCAGCAGCCAAGCCGTGTCCCCCGGGACCACGGAGGAGGAGCGCGCGCAGAACCGGTACGTCGGCTTCCGAGCGACCCAGGCTGACGGCTCCCCGCTCCCCCCATGAAGGGGCGCGAAGGAACCGCGTCGGGTGAGCGCGCCTCGGGCGCGCTCGGCTCGAAGCGTACGCTGCCCGTCGCGTCACCGGGCCCGCGCCGTCTACCCCTCCTCGACGCGCGCCCCGTCGACCGCGCGGCGCGCCCGATCTACGCGGTCTGGGAGATCACGCTCCGCTGCGACCTCGCATGCCACCATTGCGGCTCGCGCGCCGGCAAGCCGCGCGCGAACGAGCTCACCACCGCCGAAGCGCTCGACCTCGTCGACCAGCTGAGCGCGCTCGGCGTGCGCGAGGTCACGCTCATCGGGGGCGAGGCCTACCTGCGACCCGACTGGACGGACATCATCGCGCGCGTACGCGAGCGCGGAATGCTCTGCAGCATGACCACGGGAGGGCGCGGCGTGGACGCGGAGGTCGCGCGCGCCGCGGCCCGCGCAGGGCTCGTCTCCGCGTCCGTGAGCCTGGATGGGCTCGCGCCCGCACACGACGAAGTCCGCGGGCTCCGGGGCAGCTTCGCGAGCGCGATCGGCGCGATGCGCAACCTGCGCGCCGCGGGCGTCCGCGTGTCCGTGAACACCCAGCTCCACAGCGCGAACGTGCGGGAGCTCCCCGCGCTGCTCGACACCATCGTCGCGAACGGCGCGCTCGCGTGGCAGATCGCGCTCACCGTGCCCATGGGTCGCGCGGCCGATCGACCCGAGCTCCTCCTCCAGCCGTACGATCTCCTCGAGCTCTTCCCGATCCTCGCGGACTGCGTCGAGCGCGCTCTGCGCGCCGGCGTCGTCGTGATGCGCGGGAACAACGTCGGCTATTTCGGGCCCTACGAGGAGCTCTTCCAGACCTTCGACGTCGTCGACCACGCTTGCGGGTGCGGCGCGGGGCGGGAGATCCTGGGCATCGAGGCGGACGGAACGATCAAAGGGTGTCCCTCGCTCGCCACCGATCGCTGGTCCGGCGGGACGGGGCGCGACGCCCCCCTCGTCGAGCTGTGGGAGCGCGGCGCTGCGCTCCAGCGCCTCCGCGCTCCGCGCGAAGCTGCGCTCTCCGGCTTCTGCCGAACGTGTTACTACGCGGCGGAGTGCGGCGGCGGGTGCACCTGGACCGCGGACGCTCTGTTCGGCCAGCCCGGAAACAATCCGTACTGCCACCACCGCGCCCTCGAGCTCGCGGCGCGCGGCCTCCGCGAGCGGGTCGTCCGCGTCGAGGCGCCCCCGGGGGAGCCGTTCGACCACGGTCGCTTCGAGCTCGTGACCGAGCCGCTCGGCGAGCCCGGGGCCCGCTGATCGGTGGCGCTTCGGTCCGGGTCGGAGCAAGCTTCGCCCTCGTGAAGGGGTTGGGGTCGAAGCTCGTCGTCGTCGCGCTCCCGTGGGTCCTCGCTTGCGGGTCGAACCACCACGTCTCCGAGTGGGGCGAGGCGGGCGCGCCGAAGCTCACCATGTTCGTCGATTCGCCCGATCTCGAGGCGCACGTGGACGGCATGAACCGGGACGCCGATCTCGCGGGGTTCGACGTCGAGGACGAGCTCCACGGGAGCGCCGCGGGCACCGCCTACGTCGTCCGGCTCTTCCGCGGGCCGCGGCTCCTCGGCCGCGATCAGCGCGCGATCCGCGTGGCCTCCCCGAGCGGGGTCATCCTCGCGCTCGGCCCGATCGACCCCCGATCCACCGTCCGTACCGAGCCCGACGATCTCGTGCGCGCGTTCGACCCGAAGGGTGACGGCGAGACGGTGTTTCGATCGATGACGGATCTCACGGGGGACGGCACGCTCGACCTCGTCGTTCGATCCGAGTCCG
Organism: Polyangiaceae bacterium; assembly: GCA_046351395.1. Lineage (GTDB taxonomy): Bacteria > Myxococcota_A > Polyangia > Polyangiales > Polyangiaceae > CAYYKK01. The sequence goes on along the minus strand of JAXLYP010000015.1, from coordinate 127,942 downwards.
GGGAGCTCGCCGTCTACTCGCTCGGGCCTCGGGGTGCGACTCGCCTGGAGGTCACCATGGCCGCGCCGCCCGTAGAGGGCGTCGACGTCGACGGGGATGGGCGCATGGACCTCCGCGGCAGCGTCCCCATCGCGGACGACGATCCGATCGCGCCCGACCTCTCGGACGTGGCCACGTTCGACGGTCGGCAGTTCTCGAACGCGACCGCGGGGGCGAAGGCGTTCCACTCCGATCAGGCGGACGCGGTCGCCGTCGACGCCCCCGCCATGGCCGGCACCGTCATCGGCCTGCGGCGCAGCCTCGAGCGCGCGTGGCACACCATCCTCCGCGGCGGCGACCGGAAGGAGGCGCTCGAGGCGCTCGACAAGGCTCGTCCGGACGTGTCGCTCCGGGCCTCGTTCGACGCCCATCGCGCGCGGATCACCGCGCTCTGACGCGCGGTCAGAGGCACCCGAGCTCGTCGACCCGCTTTCGCGCCCGATCGAGCGCGCCTCGCACCTGTGCGGGTCCTCGCTCCAACATGACGACCGCGCCCTTCGCCGCTTCGCACGCGCCCACGTGATCGTGCAGCTTCTCGAGGCACTCCGAGAGGCGCAGCAGGGGAACGCCGCCCGGCATGAGCGCGTGCGCGGCCGCGAACTTCTCGCACGCGCCGGCCATGTCGCCCGCGTCCATCAACACCATCCCCTCGTTGAAGAGTGTCTTGGTGCGGCTCTTCTCCTCCGCGGTCGCGGTGCGCTCCTCCGTCGTCAGCGGGCCGAGGGTCGTCGCGCGGGGACGCGACGACGCGCTCGGTCGGTGGAACCGCTCCTGCCATGAGGCTGCGGGAGCGCCCTCCGCGGTGGCCGCATCGCTCGCGGGTTCCGCACCCCCGCACGCCGACACGAAAGAAAGGAGCGAGACCGCGAACGCGACGGCGCGAACGCGCGCCGCCGAGCTCGCCCGAGAACTCACCGCTCCTCGCGGTACCCTCTCCGGCGAGCGCAACGCGCGTGTGCTCATCTCACTTGGACGCGCGGTAGGCGGCGTACGCCGCGAGCAGCGAGGGGTACGCCTCCATCTCCGGGAAGGTCTCGTACGTGCGGCTCGCGGTGGGCGTGATCCACGGGAGCTTCTCGCGCATGTACGTCTCGACGAACGGCTCGAGCCCGCTCGTGTCGTCCAGCATCGGGGTCCGCACGTTCACGAACTCGTCCATCCCCTCGGGGCGCGTGAACATCCAGCTCTTGCACGACGGGCAGAAGAGATGGTGCGTCCCTTTGCGAAGCCCGCCCAGCACCGGCGTGCCCCGGATGACCGCGAAGTTCGACGCCGGGAACGCCGCGCTCAACGAGTACGCGCTCGAGCTCATGCGTTGGCAGCCGGTGCAATGACACGCGGAGGTCATCAGGGGAGGGGCGGTCACACGGATCCGGACCTCCCCGCATCGACAGCCTCCCTCTCGAACGAAGCTCGACTCCGTCATCCCCGATGGCGTAGCACCTCGCCTCCGCGCCGACGACTCAGTTGCTGCTCAGACCTCTCATTCGCACGAGCGCCGAACCGCTGCTCGTCACGACGCCCCAGTAGATGCCGTGGTCGTCGACGTCGAAGTCCGTGATCATCCCCGCCGACTCGGCCGGGATCACCGCGTCGAACGTGGTCGGGTTCGCCTTCGGGGCGCGGAAGATCAGCTCTTGGGTGCCCACGTAGACGTAGCTCCCGTGCTCGACGATGCGCTTCGCGCCGCTGAGTGGGACGCCCGTCGCGGTCAGCGTCGTCCCCTTCGTCTGGGCGTAGATCTGCTCGTTCGAATCGATCCAGAAGATCTGGTCCGGATCCACCGCGACGTCGACGAGGAACCCGAAGATGCTGAAGAGGGCGTTCTGCTGCTTGTTTTGCTGAATGCCGTAGAACGTCTGCCCCTGGTAGGCGACGAATGCCTGCCCGCCGTTGGGTGTGGCGACCGTGACTGGATCGCTCGCGAGTCCGATCGGGAAGTCCAGCGCGGTGCGCTGCGCGACGCCCTCGTCGTCCGGGGACTGACAGTAGAGCCCGCCGCCATTTCCCATCCCGTCCGAGCGGAGGAAACACACCTCCACCGAGCCCATCGGACCCGCGAAATGGACGACACGGAGCCGCGTCGCCTGCGGACCGATGTTCGGATCCATGCCGCCGCTCGTCAGCACGGCGGTGCTCGACGCGAGGAGGCTGAACCGCGTGATGTGCCCCATGTCGAGCGCGTACCCCTCGGTGCTGTCCGCCGCGAGCTGGAGGATCTCGCTCGACGCCATGAGCCGCTGCGTGGCGCTCGGCGCGAGCGTCTCCGCGATCGAGAACCCGAACTGGTTCGTTGCCGCAGCGATCTGGCCCGTGCTCGTCGCCGCGACGTGCACCTTGGACGCGTTCAGCACGCCGAGGGAGACCGTGCCGACGGTGCATTGCCCGTCGCAGCATTCGCCCCCGAAGCACGTGAGCTGCGCCGGGCCGCACGCGGTGGGTGAACCCACCGTCGTGCACCCGCCCCCCGTGGAGGACGACGACGTCGCGCCCGACGTCACGCTCGACGAGCTCGCGCTGGTCGACGTCGCGCCGCCCACCGACGACGTGCTCGACGTCGAGGCGCTCCCTCCGCCCGCCCCCTCGGTCGCACCCCACGGCTCGATTCCGAGGATCGCCTGGCAGCCCACGCCCGCGATCGCGAGGACGAGCGCGGTCCCAAGGACGCGTCGGGGGGCCGAGTGCACCATGCAGCGCCGATGCTAGAGCAACACGCGCTTCGAATCGTCGGGTTTCACGCGCGCTCACGCGCGAACCGCCCGCGCAGGCGCGGCGTGCTGCGCGGGACCGTGCCCCGCGGGTTCAGCCACCCGCGTTCACGTTACCCGAACCCTCGATGAACGCGCCCATGCCACCGCAGTGCATCACCATGTCGCCGAGACGCGTGAGCGGAACACCGTTGACGAACACCGTCCGCGAACCCGCCAGCGCGCTCCATGTGTTGGGCCCACAGCACGCAGCGTGGACGCCGAAATCACCGGCGCGGACTGCGGGACGCTGGTTGATGTTCACGGTCGGAGATCCCTGCGCCGCCGGCCCAAGGACGGGGTGCGGGCACGCAGGGCAGCCGTGCGCGTCCGCCGGGCTTTGAGATTTGTCGCCGAGTCGCACCGCGGGTGGCATGTGCAGAGTGTAACCGACGCTCCCTCCCTCGCCAGGGGCTACACTCCGGCGCGTGCGCTCGACGCTCGTCTGCCCGGGATGTCGGACCGCGAGCGTCGACGCCTCGGGCGCGCCTCGGCTCGACGTGCGGACGCTCGAGCGCGAGGGAGACCTGCTCGCGTGCGCGTGCGGCCGACGCTATCCCGTGGTGGACGGCGTCCCCGTCGTCCTCGCCGATCCGTCCGCGTTCCTAAGCGCCGAGATCATCCCCCTCGTCGAGCGCGAGCTCCCGTTCGACGTCGCGGCCCTCCTCGCGGAGGCGGGCCCGGACGACGCGCCGTACCCGCGTTTGCTCGAGCACCTCTCGACCTACCTCGACGCGCACTGGGGCGACGCGGCGGAGCCTCCGACCGCGGGCGGTCTGGGTGAGCTCGTCGCCCGGATCGCCGCGCGCCGCGCGCGCCCGGTAGCTGCAGCGGTGGAGCTCGGGTGCAGCGCCGGGCGCATCCTTCGTGAGCTCGCCGCGACCGCGGACGAGGTGGTCGGCGTGGATCTGAAGCTCGCGGTGCTCCGCCGTGCGCGCCGGATCCTGGCGGGAGAGCCCGTCGAGTTCGCGCGGCGCGAGGTGGGCCGCCACTACGCGCGTGCGCGCCTCCCCGGAGCGCCCAACGCCGCGGGGAGGGTGTCGATCGTGTGCGGTGACGCGCTCGATCCGCCCCTGCTCCCGGGCGTCTTCGGGAGGGTCGTCGCGCTGAACCTCCTCGACTCCGTGCGGAGCCCCCGCCAGCTCCTCTCCGTGGTCGACGCCCTCTGCGCGCCCGGCGGAGAGGTGATCCTGTCCTCGCCGTACACCTGGCAGAGCGACGTCACGGAGGAGCACGAACGCTTCGGCGGAATCGACCCCGCGCGAGCGCTGACGCGCGTCCTCACGACCGGCGCGGACCTCTCCGCGCGCTACGACATCGAAGAGGAGGCCGAGCTCCCCTGGAACCTGCGTCGCGACGCTCGAAGTGAACTCCGGTACCGCGTGCACTACGTGCGCGCGACCAAGCGGAGCGAGGCGATCTAGGCGCAGGAGCTCCCGCGGATCAGGGAGCGTACGCCCCGAACGCCACCGCTGCGGGGTTCATCGGGTGGTAGTCGCTCGCCGCGGCGTCCTTGAACTGGGGGTCGCCCATCGTCTCCGCGCCGATGCAGTCGCTCGCGCCGTTCGTCAGCGCGCCGTTCACGAAGTCGCCCGCGATCGAGAGGCCCTTCGCCTTCGCGCCGAAGCAGTCGTCGAGCAGCTGGTTCCCGACCGAGAACAAGTTGGCCGTCACCGTGGAGTCCGCGGGCTCCCCGCCTGCCTCGTCGATGTTCACCTCGCTGCGGCTCGGGTGCGTCGAGCCCGCGCCGTTCGAGTCGAACGTGTTGTGCTCGAGCGTGACGTGGCTCACCGCGTCCCCGGCGAAGCGCACGCCGGAGTAGTGGTTCTTGTAGAGGAGGTTCCGGCGGACCACGACGTTCGAGATCGTCCCCGTGTCCGCCCCGTTGATGACGATGCCGTCCTCGTAGTCTCCGTGGCCGTTCTCGTAGATGCGGTTCCGCTCGACGAGGACGTCGTCCAGCGTCCCGAACTCGCCGCCCTGCGTGTACATCTGGATCCCGCGCGAAGCGTTGCCACGGATCACGTTGTTCCTGAACACGAGGTGTGCGCCGCCCGACAGGTAGACGCCGTGATCCTCGTGCCCGCCCCCGCCGCAGTGCCCGAACTTCTCGATGAGGCACGCCTCCACGAGGAGGTTCGTCGCCCCGCTCGTCTCGATGTGACCCCCCATCAGGCCCGTCGCGCAGTCCCCCGTGAACGTCACGCGGTCGATCGTCACGTCGTGGCTGTCGAGCGCGTCGAGCGTGTTGAACGACCCGCCCTGGGAGAAGCCCGTGAGGTCGAACGTCATGTTCGCGATCGTCACGTCGCCCACCCCCGTGTCGAAGGCCGCGCGCGTGTGGAGGATGACGCCCGCCCGAGTCTCGCCGATGAACCAGCGCCTCTTGTCGACGGACTCTCCGCCCTGCGTGATGAACATCACCACGTTTTGTCCTTCGTAGACGCCGTTCTTCAGCAGGTAGCAGGTGGACGCGGCGTCCCCCTGGCGCGCGCCCTCCGCGCGCGAAGCCTCCGCGAGCTCGGCGCTGCTCGTGATCACCACCTCGGGGACGCCCATCGGGCACGCGCCGGGGGCGTCCGTCCACTCCCCGATCGGACCGGCTTCACCGCCACCGGTGCCGCTCGACGAGCTCGTCGTCGACCCCGTCGGCCCCATCGATGCAGTGGAGCTGGTCGAGCTCCCGCTCCCGCCGGTCGATGAAGACGAGGTGGTGGTCGCGTCGTCGCAGCCGACGACCGCGCACGAGAACACGATGCACATCGAGAGTTGGCGCATCGGTCGAGGATACGCGCCATGCTCGATCGGTTGCGCGTTTCGTCGGCCCTCAGCGGTGCTCTAGTTCGAGCCCGTGAGGTCGAACCAGGCGAAATGCGCCGCCCGGCTCCGCGCCTCGTCGTGCGCCACCGGCGCCGCGTAGAACGCTGCGTCGGCGGGCGGGGGCTCGTAGGTGAGCGCGTCGAGCGCGGCGCGATCCCAATGGCGCGCGCCGATCGTGAGCTCGCTCTCGAGGCTCGAAGGGCGGGGGACGCCGATCCGACCGCCCGACACGGCGAGGCCCACCCCGATGCGCGAGTCGAGCCACTGGAGCTCGAACGTCACGCGCGGCGCGCGCTTCGGCACCACCACGGCGTGGTAGCGCTGCGTCCCGCCGCCGAGCGAGCTCCACCCGAGCAGCAGCACGCGATCGCCCGTGATCTCGCGCTCGATCTCGAAGAGCGGCGCGACGGGCCGGCCCAGCTGGAGCGCATCCGCAGGCGTCTCGAAGAACAGCTCGCCCCCCGACGAGCCGCGCACGCGCACCCGATCCGCCATGTGCGCCGAGCCGTCCGTCTTCGTCCACCAGACGTCGACGATCGGCGCGTCCGCCCCGGGCGAGTCGAGCCTGTACGTGCCGCTCGTGGCCGCGACCTCGGAGCTCGACGAAGGAGGTGGTGCGGCCACGGCCCCGACCGACGGCGCGTCGCTTCCGAGGGTCCCCGGTGAAGGGCGCGGCATCGCGCTCGTCGACGCCGCGGGCGCACCCTCACGACGGGGGACGCACCCGCTCCCGTGCGCGACGAACAGCCCGGCGAGGAGGCCGAGCCCGAGCGCCGCGCCGGTCGGGATCACTCGGGGAGCTCGCCGAGGAGCACGCCGAGATCCCCGATGATCGAGAGGTTGGCTGGGGCCGTGGTCGACTGGTGGGGCGACGCGGCGGGCGCGACGGCCGCAGGGACCTTCAGATCTTCCAGCCCGCGAACCGGGGTCGCGGACCGCGGTCGCGCGCTCGCGGGCGTCGCGAACGGGAGCGCGGGTGCGGGCCCCGCGGGTGCCGCGCTGGTGGCCCACGCGGGCACGAGCGCCGTCGCCCCAGTGGTCGAGGGCTCGAGCGACAGCGGCGCGCCGTGCGCGAGGACCTCGACGCGCAGATCCCGCGTCTCGCCGGACCACGGCATGAGGGCCCGGAACCGCACGTGACAGCGTCGGGCGGCGCCGTCGATGAGGAGCTGATCGATCACGAAGGACAGCGCAGGGACCGGACGGCCGGCCTCCTCGGCTCGGGCGGTCAGCGCCGGAAGGCGGCCGACGAGCCGCGCCCTCCGATGCGCGACGCCCTCGACGCGGATCCACTCGTCGCCGTGCAGAAACGGGAGGCGTTGGTCGGCCGGCGCCGCCTGGAGCGCGTCCCACGCGAAGTCGGGCGGCACCTCGACGAACCCGCTCGGCCGTGGTTGAAACTGCGCCGGCTCGAGCAGGCGCGCGCGCGCCGGCCAATGCCGCGAGAGGGCGCCCATCCCGGCGACGCGCTCCAACGAGTGTCCGTTCCAGAGCGCGGGGGAGAGCCGACCGACGGGGTTCTCCGCGTTCGTCGGACCGCCGTAGGTGTGCTCGTACGTCAGCGGGATTGGGTTCGACGGCGATCGGTTCGGATCGGTCACGAACACGGTCTTGTCGAGGAGCGCGTTGCCGTGGCGTCCGAGGAGGAGCCGCGCCGCCGTGGCGGGCGGGTGCACGAGGCCGTTGAGCACGACGTCGGTTCGGCCCAGGTACGGCGCGAAGTCGCCCGGAAACTCGACGCTCGCCGTCGGCATCGACAGGTGGTTGCGATCGTCCGCGAAGAGCGGCTGCGGCGCGAGCGGCTGCATCCAGGGCGGTTCGAGCGCGCCCCGCTCCGCCCCGACGCCCGCCGACTCGCCCCTCTCCTCGAAGCCGAACGTCGCCTTCGCGACGACGGCGAGCCGCACGTCCGGATGGCGACGGAAGACGAGCCACCCCGTCGACACCGGACCGATCGGCGCGACCGTGATCGGAAACACCTGCATCTGGCTCATCGTCATGGCGTCGGCCCTCGTCCTTCGAGCGCGGCGCGCGCCCGCTCCAGGCGAGCGTGGAGCTCGGGATCCGCGGCGAGGCGGTCGGCGAACGCCGCCGCCGCCGCCGCCCACCCTTCGTCGAGCCCCACGCGCTCGAGCGCGGCGCGCGGCGCCGTGCCCGCCGCGATCCCGATCGCGAGGTGGATCGCGCGCTCGAAGGCCGTCTCGGCCGTCGCGAACAGCGCGACGGCCGGGGACATCAGGGCGTTCGACGCGCGCCCCCCGAGCGCGACGACGGCCTCACGGAGCCTGGGGTTGAGCGTCATCCGCGCCGCGAACGCCTGGACGGTGAGGCTCCATCGCTCGGGGCTCAGGCCCTCGGCGCGGAGGAGCTCGTCCACCGAGCCGACGCGCGTCAGGTCCACCGCGAGCGAGAGCGCGCGCTCGACCTTGCCGCGGCTCGGCGCGCCGCTCCGCACGGCCGGCATCCGCGCTGGGGGCTCGGCGAGCACGCTCGGCGCCGCGGCGATGCTGCGCGCCTCGGGGGGGCGCGGCGCGCCGCCGGCCGCGCGCACGGCGAAGGACGCGGCCGCAGCGGACGGCGCGCGCTCGAGCGCCGGCGCCACGACCTCCCACGTGCGCGAGAGCTTGGAGCGGTCGGCGTCGGTGTCCTCGAGGGGCTCGCCGCCGATCGAGAGGAGCTGATCGCCCGAGGAGCGCGCGTCGCGCGACGAACGGTGGAAGCGCGGGAAGATCGGTGACCCCGCGGGGCACGACGTCATCCACCCCACCTTCGACGGCCGCCCCTTTCGCGCGGCGCGCGCACGGAGCGCCGCCGACTCGGCGTACCCTCGACGGGGGTGCGCGCGGCGAGCGCGTCGGAGCCAGAGGTCGAACACCCGGAGGACGCGAGCGCCCTCGCCGCCGGCGATCACCTCGAGCTCGACGAGCGCGGGGGTGGCATCGCTCCCCGCGGGCGCGTCGCGCGCGTCCCATCGACGGGCGAAGATCTCCGTGCGGAGCGCGCCTCCTCGATCGTTCGAGAGCTTGACGAGGTGGTCGGGCGCGAACCGCCGCCAGTCGTCGTCGACGGTCGACGCGTGGAGCTCGAGCTCCTCCGCGAGGACGCCGGGATCGACGAGGCGCTCGGGGCCCGCGCGCGTCCCGACGAACATCGCCTCGAGCGACCAGTCGACGTCGCGCATCGCGCGCGCGGTCTCGAAGAGGAGCCCGATGAAGGCGTCGAGCGAGACCGCGCGGCTGCTCCACAGCGTGAGACGGTTCATCCTCAACCCTTCCGCGCCTTGTCGAGCTCCGCCTCGGTCATGCGGATCCGCTCCCGCAAGTACGTCCGCGACCGCTCCTTGTACCCGGGCTCGTGGCTCGCGACGATCTCGTCGGGCGTGATGGCCTCCTCGACGAGGGCGTAGCGCATCATCAGGTAGAAGAGCGCGCTGTCGTTCTCGAACGTCTTCGGCGTCTTCGGATCCGCCGGGTTCGTGTACCGGAGCCCCGCGCTCATCCCGAGTCGGAGCTGCACCTTGGCGAGTGTCTTGTAGTCGTCGATCCCTTGCGCGTACGCCGCGCCCGGGTGGTTGAACACCGTCCACTCGAGCGGCTGGATCGCGCCGTCCTTCTGGGGGCGGTGCTTCACCCACGCCTCCTCCGTGAACACATAGGACGTGGGCGACAGCATCAGGAGGTCGAGGCTGTGGTGCGGCGGGATCATCGGCGATCCCACCGCCGAATAGGCCGCCCAGGGGAACGTCGAGGAGCTCATCGGCTTGCTCGAGAACCCGAGCGTCCAGGGCGCATCCGCGTCCGGGCCCCAGCGCCAATGCTGGTGCCAGCAGTCGTGCGCGCAGAACGGCGCCATCACGACGGGGTCGTCGAGCTTCATCTTCGCGCGGTCGAGCGCGGGCCCGTACTCGTCGCGAGTCGATGGATACGGCGTCCCCGTCTTGGGCAGCGAGAGGCGCGGCGCGACGTGGATGTTGTCGAACTGCCCTTGCCGCGCGACCTTCTGCACCGTCGACAGGGACTCGACGGACATGTCGAGCTCGCGCACGCCGCACCCCGTGACCGTGCGATCGCCCTTCGCCGGATCGACGACGCGGATCGCGTCCTTGTGACGCGCCGGGTTCGTGTCGTAGTACGCGAACATCCCCGACCAGAACGGCTTGAACGTGATGTTGGGCCCCCACGGGTTCTCGTTCGAGTCGGCGACGAGCAGCGCGCCGATGTCCGACTTCGCGTTGCAGCAGGTCGAGCCTTTGAACGTGCCGTCGCCCTCGTCGGCGACGGACGTCTTCTCCGGCCGCGCGTACGCGACGCTGGCGCGCGCGCCTGCGAGCTTCTTGTTCGAGCGGACGAGCACGTGCGGGAAGAACCGCGCCATCCCGACGACGCCGACGGGCTCGAACGTCGGCCGCTCGCTGCACGCCGCGATGGACAGGACGACGAGGAACCGTTGCGGGGACACGCCGACGACCCTCGTCGCGCCGACCGTCGCCTTGGGGTTCGCGAGCTCGTACGAGGACGTCATGAAGCTCCCCTGCATCGCGCGGCCGATCCAGCGGTCGCCCTCCACGTCGTGCACGTCGGCGAGCTTCTTCGAGCGGAGCTCCGCGATCGCCTTCTCCCCGACGTCCGCGGCGTCGGCGTACGGGACGAGCTCCCCCTTCGCGTCGAGCTCGTACGCGAACGCGGCGACCGTGCCTTGCTCGATCGCGAGCTCGATGGGGAAGATCCCCGAGTCGGTCCGCGAGAGCTGACCGGGGCCGGTGAGCCAGACGCTGTGCAGGAAGTCCTTCTTCAGCGGGAGCTGCAGCGTCTTGCCGCCATCGAGATCGACCTCGACGTGGCTGTGGAGCTTCTTGTCGGCGCCCCACGTGCCGAACGCCAGCTGATCGAGCGCGTACTGCGACTTGAAGCCCGCTTCGCGCACGCGGCACCGCACGTCGACCAGCTGAGAGGGGGAGCCCGTCGCGTACGTCCACCGCCAGAGCCTGGCTTTGCGCGTCGGCGTCTTCGTCCCGCTCGTCGGCACGGGTACGGGTCCGCAGACGTCGTACGTCTTGTCGGCGGCGAGGAGCCGGAGGCCGCTCATCAGCATGAGCGGGAGCTCGCTCAGCGATTTCTTGGCAGCGAGCAGGGGTGAGCTCTTCGCGAGATCGGCGCCGGAGACGAGTCCCCGCTTGGACGTCGGGATGCCCTTGTCGTCGATGGTCGAGAGGACGTTCGTGTAGATCGAGCTGATGACGCCGCGGATCGGCATCGTCTCGAGAAGGTGCGCGAAGACGCTCGCCATGTCGGTCGGTCACTCCTCTTGGTGGTGGTGTAGCTCGGTCTCGCCGCTCAAGACGCGCAGCAGGACGAAGGCCTCGCGCTCGCCTCCCTCGAGGCGCACCTCGTGGTTTTCGTCCGTCGTCCGCTCGAGGATCTCTCCGGTGGGGGCGGCGATCGTGAGCGTGAATGGCCCGGGGTGGGCCGCCGTCGGTGTGATGCGGAACACCGCCTCCCCGGGGGACGTGGTCTCGTCCTCGTCCTCCGCCGTGCGGGCCTCCGGGCCGGCGAGCTCGATCCTCGAGCCCAAGAGGCGCGCGTCGCGGGTGAGGTGGAGGCGAGCTTGCTCCCCCTCGAGCCGGATCGTGTCCGCGGAGAGCGCGACGTCCTCGGCGATCTCGAGGAGGCCCTTGTCGCTCGCGAGGGCGATGTCGGGCGAGCGGAGCACGATCTTGGGCGCGTCGACGAACAGCCCCTCCGGCGTGAGCACGACCCGCGTGTCCCCGCAGAGCAGCCGGATCTCCTTCGGGGAGACGACGTCGACCCTGTCCTTGCCGACGAGCCGCACGTCGGACGCGGCCTGGATGTCCACGCTCCCTTCGCCGCTCCCGCCGACGATCACCTGCATGTCGGCGCCGACGACCGTCGATTGGGATCCTTCGATGCGCGCGATCTCCTGGCCGCGCACCAGGCGCTCGCGGTTCGCGTCGACGACGTCGAAGCTCCGCCCGTGGACGGTGCGCGTCGCCTCACCGACGATGCGCTCGCTGCGCCCGGCCCCGACGCTGAGCTCGTCGTGCCCGGTGACGGCGACCGCGCGGCTCTCTCCGATGGAGACGGCTTGCGCGCCGCCGATCCGGGACCGCTGGTTCCGGACGACCTCCTCTTCGTGATCGCGCGCGGCCCGGATGCGCACGGCTTCGCTGCCCCGCGTGTCGACGAACGCGAGCTCGTTGTAGTCCTCGCCGCCAGGGCTCGTCCGCGTGCGGATCCCGGACTGGGTCGCGCTGTCGGGGAGGGCGAACGGCAGCGCGTTGTGGGGGTTCGGAAGGCACCCGACGATCACGGGGCGGTCGGGATCTCCGCCGATGAACGCGACGAGGACTTCGGCGCCGACGCGCGGGATGAACTGGAACCCGTAGCCAGCGCCGGACCACGGCTGCGCGACGCGGACCCAGCACGAGCTCGCGTCGTCGTGGGTCCCCTCTCGGTCCCAGGGGAACTGGATCTTCACCGACCCGAGGGACGTCGTCGTGACGTCCTCGCCGACCACGCCGACGACCGTCGCCGTCTCCACGGCTTGCACGACACGGCGGGCGGGGCGCGGCGGGCGATGCACGACGGAGGAGGGGACACAGGTGAACTGGTTCTCGTACGTCGCTCCGCGATCGCGACCCGCCCCGCCGCCCGCGAAGTAGCGGTGCGCGACCGACACGATGGCGACCTCCCCGGGATCGCGATCGGACATCGAGCCGCGGACGCGGAACGTGCCGCCCGGGCGGAGCCGCGCGCATCGCGAGCTCCCCTCGAACGTCTCGGCCGCGCTCCGGAGCTGCTCGAGCTGTGTGCGCGCGTTCGCGGCGCCCACCTCGGGCTCCTCGTAGGGGGCGTGGTGCTCGTAGACCTCGAGCTCGCGATGCCGGTGCGTGGCCGAGCGCGCGGTCGCGGTCACGACGCCGCCGTCGACGGCCGTCGCGCCGTCCCGCTGGGGGCTCGGGAGCGCGCGTCCGACCGCGGGCCGCGCGCGCGCCGGATCGGCGTTCCGAAGGACGAGCGAGGTCGGCCGAACGCGGCCCACGCGCGCGAACGAGTCGAGCGAGTCGGCCGTCCCGTTCAGCGAGCCGCCGCTCGGATCGACCGCGAGGACAGCGGGATCGTCGAGGGGCGTGTACGCGCCTCGGTCGTCCGCGAGCACCCACCGCTCGCCCGCGCTCGCGTGATCGGCGCCCGGCGAGGTGTGTTCGAAGAAGCTCACCAGCCCGTCTTCGTGGACGAGCCGCTCGACGAAGTCCGCGTCGCTCTCCTCGTATTGGACGGCGTACGAGCGGATCGGGAGCGGGCGCGCGAGCGCGGTCCTCACGGCGACGCGCTCCGCGCCGAGCACCGCGGCCACGATGCGGTCCGCCGAGAGGTCCTGGAACACGCGGCTCCGCTGCGTGTGCGCGAGCAACGCCAGCGCCGGAACGAGCCGAACGCGCGTGACGCGCACGAGGCCGGATCGCGACCGGGCCTCGTGCGTGGAGAGCACCGAGACGCGCTCGACGACCCCGCGCACGACGCGGCGGCCGCCGGGGAGGTGGAGCGCTGCGTTCAGGCCGAGCAGCTCGTCCACCGGATCGGCGACGAGCTCGCTCGGCGCGAGGCACACGACGTCGAACGCGTAGCGCCGGTGAAGCGCCTCCGCGCCGACGAAGGCCCTCACCGCGAGCACGACGTCGCCCCCGGAGCCGTCGAGCGAGATCGTCACGTCCGACGTGGAGGACGCGTCGAGGTCGGCGCTGCGCGCGAGCTGCTCGAGCTCGGAGGCGTCGAGCTCTTCGGAGCTTGGCATCGCGGCGAGCCTATCGGAGCGATGCGACGCGGGGCCACGACAGTTCTGTTCGTTCGATCCTCCGACGCGCGCACTCTGCCGTCAGGGAACGTGCCAGGGGCACGGGCTGCCACCGGAGCGTCCGCCCGCGTCGCCCCGGGCGCCGGGCCGCGCCTCGTCGCGGTCGAGAGGTCGTCCTCCGACCGCGCTCGCTCCTCGTCGCGCCTCGCGGTGAACGTGCTCCCGCGGCGCCTTCAAGCACGGGATTCTGCGACTTGTCGCGTCCGCGGGGCGCGCGCGGGTGGTCGTCGAGGCGGCGTCGGCTACACTGCGCCGCGTCGAAGCGTCCCGGACGACGGGGGAGTGAAATGGCGACCGCGAAGAATTCGATGTTCTCGTTCCAGGTGGATGGATTGTCTTCCGACCTCGCAGTCCTGAAGCTGGACGGGGAGGAGGCGATCTCGGCGCTGTTCCAGTTCGAGCTCACGCTGGTCTCGCCGGACGCGATCGCCTTCTCCGACGTCGTCGGAAAGTCGGCGACGATTGGCTTCTTGGGGCCGCAGGCGCCCGAGCGCTTCGCGCACGGGATCGTCTCTCGGTTCGAGCACACGCACGACGGCCGCAAGCACAGCTATTATCGGCTCACCCTGGTCCCCAAGCTGTGGAGGCTGCAGCACCGCCACGACTCGCGCATCTTTCAGGGCAAGACCGTGCCCGACATCGTCAAGGAGGTGCTCCAAGGCGCATCGCTCGCGGAGGGGGACGACTTCGAGATGAAGGCCACGGGCAACTACTCCCCGCGCGAGTATTGCGTCCAGTACCGCGAGTCGGACTTTGCGTTCGTCAGCCGCCTCCTGGAGGAGGAGGGCATCTTCTATTTCTTCAAGCACTCGGACGGACACCACGTCCTCGTGATCTCGGACGAAGCGAAGAGCCACGAGCCGATCCCGGATCCTTCGTCCGTGCCGTTCTTCGCTTCGGTGGACGGCACCGCTCCGCCGGACGCCGTCATGCGCCTCTCGACCGCCGAGGAGGTTCGTCCTGGCAAGGTGTCGCTCGGCGATTGGAACTTCAAGAAGCCGTCCCTCTCGCTCGCTGCCGAGAGCCAAGGGAAGAAGGACACGGATCTCGAGATCTACGACGCTCCGCACGAGTACTCCCTCCCGGCGGACGGCACCAAGCTCAGCAAGATCCGCCTCGAGGAGCTCGAGCGCCCCCGCGTCGTGGCGAGCGGCGCGAGCGGCTGCAAGCGATTCATCGCGGGCTACGTCTTCACGCTCACCGACCACACGCGGGACGCGAGCAATCGCGGCTATTTGCTCACGCGCGTGGTCCACGCGGCCACCGATCAGCACCAGTTCGACGGGGGCGGTGAGCGCGCACACTATTCGAACCAATTCGTCGCCATCCCCGACGACGTGGCGTTCCGCCCCGAGCGAAGGACGCCGAGGCCGACCGTCAAGGGCTCGCAGACGGCGATCGTCACGGGCGCCGGCGGCGAGGAGATCCACACCGACGAGCACGGCCGGGTGAAGGTGCACTTCCATTGGGATCGCAAGGGCTCCAAAGACGACAAGAGCTCCTGTTGGATCCGCGTGAGCCAGCTATGGGCGGGGGCGGGCTATGGCGCGATGTACATCCCGCGCGTCGGCCACGAGGTCATCGTCGACTTCCTCGAGGGCGACCCGGACCAGCCCATCATCGTGGGCCGCGTCTACCACGGCGCGAACGTGCCCCCTTATCCGCTCCCCGCGGAGAAGACCAAGAGCACGATCCGCACGAACTCGAGCCCCGGCGGCGGCGGATCGAACGAGCTCCGCTTCGAGGACAAGGCCGGATCGGAGGAGATCTACCTCCACGGTCAAAAGGACTACAACATCAAGATCGAGCACGACAAGAACCAGAAGATCGGCCACGACGAGACGCTCGACGTCGTCCACGACAAGACGATCCACATCGGCCACGACCGCACGAAGACCGTCGACAACGACCAATTCGAGACCATCGGCGGGAACAAGACGATCGACGTCGCGAAGGATCACAAAGAGACAATCCACCAGAACGAGAGCCTCACCGTCGGTGGCAACGAGACCATCAAGATCGCTGGCCACCAGAAGGTGACGATCGACAAGACGCGCACCGAGGACATCCTCCTGGCTCACACCGAGACGATCGGCCTCGCGCAGACGAGCAGCGTCGGCGGGATGTGGAACAAGTCGGTCGGCGCCGCGATGACCTTGAGCGTGGGCTTGAAGAAGAGCGAGTCCGTTGGCGGATCGAGCACCGAGTCGGTCGGCTCCGACAAGACGGTCACGGTGGGCGGGGCCGCTTCGGAGACGATCGCGAAGGACAAAGAGATCATCGTGCAGAAGAAGATGAGCCTCACCGTCCACGAGGACTACGTCGAGACCATCCAGAAGAATCGGAAGTCCGAGGTCACCGAGTCGGTCGAGGTGCACTGCGGGGACGTGAAGGTCACCGTCAAGAAGGACGGCACCATCAGCATCGAGGGCAAGGATCTGTCGGTGAAGGGCACCGGCACCTTGAAGGTCGAGGCGAAGAAGATCGAGATGAAGAGCGACGGCGCGATCGACCTCAAGGCGTCCGGCGACGTGATCGTGAAGGGCGGGAGCGTCAAGCTGAACTAGCAGGTTGTTGAAAAACGGACCGAGCACGCGCGACGAGGCGGATGCATCGTCGATGCGGGCGAAGGGTTTTTTTCAACAGCCTGCTAGATTGAGCTCGCGCCGCGCGCTGGCATGGCGTCCCGCAGAGGCTCGAGGACGCCGAGTAGGGTCCGCCGGTCGGCGGCTGACAGCATGATCGCGAAGTCCTCTTCCCCGGGGCGTTGATGACTCCAGCCAGCCGCGTCCCCCCGTTCGAACATGCGGGCGAACTTGGAGGTGTGCGTCAAGCGATCGAAGCCGAGCTTCGCCATGAGCTCCTCGAGCCTATCGAGGCTCGGACGATCCCGGTCTGATCCCGAGGCATCCCAAGAGAGCGTCGCGCGCTCGGCGTGGGCCTGTTGCCGCACCGCTGAGAACGCCCACGTGAACATCATGTCGGTCAACGAGTGCGCGCGCGGCAGTGGTGCATCCGTGATCGCCCCACCCGCGGCGATTCGTACGACCATCGCGTCTTCGACCGCCCCGTCAGGCGCCCTCGAGGCTGGGAACCGAAGGTCGAGGTAGTAGTCCGAGAAGATGGTTCCGTCGTCCACGGCGAAGGGCGCCAGATATTCGGGGAATGCATCCCGATTGGTTATCAATGCGATGACCTCCGCCGGGTCGACGTTCATATCGCCCAATGAAAACCCCGCGTTCCTCCCCATCGTCGACAGGAACTCACGATGCCGCGCCGGCAAATCGCGCTCGAGGTAGAGCTCGAGATTCGCGATCTCTTGCTCGCCATATCCTCGCACGACGGAGGCGTAGTGCGGATGGTACCCATTGATGAAGTCGATCAGCGCTCTCATGGACAGGGGGGCTCGTCGAGTTTGCAAAGCATGGGAGTCAGCAGTACCTGGCAGGTCGGGCACGAGACCACGGCAGCGCCATCGCCGAACGGCACGTCGGGGATCCAGGTCCGCTGGATGGGAACACCGCCGTCCCAGACCACGTGCTGGACCTCGGCGATCTCCACCGTCTTGCCTTGCTTCATCGCTACCCAGATCTCAATCAGCTTCTTGGGCTTGTGGCCCGCATCGAGCGACTTCTGAATCATCTTCGGCGCGGCGCACGTGAGGGGGACGTTGCCGATGTAGCGTTGTGCTCCCTCCGGTGTAGTGCCGTTCTTCGTCAAGTCCCTGAGCCCGCTCCAAGTCGAGTCGCCTATGGCGCCGAAGCCACCTCCGGCGCTCGAGGGCGCGACGTTCCCGGTTTTTACCGGCGGCGATGGAGTGTCCACAACGGGGATAAGCGTGTTTCCCTTTCCGTTCTGGAACGTCTGGACGATCGACTTGAATGCGTTTGCAGACGCCTTGTAGGCGCCGTCGTCGTACTTCTCTCCGGCGAGGCCTGCGTAGGTGTTCGTCCCGCACGCACAATCGAGCACCCCGATCATGACGCCCTTCTTCAGGGCACCTCCGGGAACCGCAGCGATCGGGCCCTTCTTTCCCTGTTTTGCCGGCTGACCGGGCGTCTTGAACGCGCTCTCGAACGAGCCTCCCTTCTTGCGCATCTCGTCCGCGATCTTTTGGGCGAGATCGGCGATGTCCTTCGAGCTGTCGACGCGATGTTTGTCCTTCGGCTTCGTGCAGACCGCACAGTTCTTGCTGTCCAAGGGGTCGTCCCCCCAGGAGACGACCGCCGGCTCGCCCAGCGCCGCGAGCACGGTGTTCCAGAGGTTCCCGTTGTGCTGCGTGACCTCCATGAACCGGACGACGCCGCTGCCTTCGGCGACGACGTCGCCGCTGGATCCGCCCCAGGTGAGCTTGCCCTTCGTCGTGTTCGAGGCGACGCCGCCGCCCGCGGTGCCCGCCTCGTCTCCGGTGCTCGTGCTCAGGTTCGAAGGCTCGATCGCGACGGGGTTGCCGTTGATCTTCACCTTCTTGGTGCCGCTCGCGAGGTCGCTGTCCATCGCGGCGTTCGGATAGGGGATGGGCACCGGGCCGCCGGGCGAGGGCGTCTTGCACACGTCGGGCGGGCCCGACACCTGCGTAAGTCCGTCGCCCGAGTGGAGGATCTGCCGATTGTTCGCGAAGACGTCAGCCATCGATCCCTCCTTCAGGGCCCGGGGGCGAGGACCCGCTCGCGCCGCTCCGCGCGGCGCTGCGGAGGACGGAGACCGTGCACGCGGCGACTCTCCCCGCGTCGCTCGCGCCGTAGATCAGCGCTCGTTCGAGCTTTTGTCCCCGCCTCCATACCCTCGAGTGGAGGTGCACTAGCACGGCGAGCTGGATCGGGCACGCGGCCGCGCCCGTGTCCCCGAGGCTCCGCGAGAGCAGGTATTCGCGGCGCGGCTCGGGCATGAGTGGGCCGTTCCGAAGAGAGACGACGGAGAGCTCGCGCGACCAGAAGCCCTCGCCGGTTTGACACGAGAAGAGCGCGTCCGCGCGCCCCGGATCCGCGGCGCGCAGCTGGTGAAAGACATGATTCAGCGCGTGCCCCTGCATCGCGCTGCGCTTCCTGAAGGGGCGCGAATCGTCCGCCGCGGCGATCGCGTTCAGGCGGAGCAGCGCGGGCAAGCGCGCGCGAAGCGCGAACGCGGGCGTGGAGAGGAGGAGGGCGCCCGCGCCTTCGCCGGGGATGAGCCCGTCCGGGTTCTCCGGGCCGAGCGTCCGGTTCGCGCTCCCGAGCAGATCGAGCGACGCGGGGTCGCAGTACGAGTCGAAGCCGGCGACGATCGCCGCCTCCGTGCGCTGCTCGACGATCGCGGTGCGCGCCGCGTCCAGCGCGAGGAGGAAGCCCGCGCGCCCGGCGAGCACGGCGCGCGCGGAGAAATCCAAGCGCGGCGTCGCCCCCTGGGCGAGCGGGTAGCTGAGGTCCGTCGCGACGAGCGGCGCTCCGTGCCCCACCTCCGGCAGCGCCATGAAGACCGGCAGCGAACGGACGACGTCGTCGAGGCCCGCCGTGCACTCCGCGATCGCCCGCCGCGCGAAGAAGAGCACGCGCTCGACGCGCGAGGTCTCCGGCGGAAGGGCGGGGAGCCAGGCGGCGCGGATCGGCTCGTTGCCTCGGCCGATCGTCTGCGTCTCGCGGAACCACGAGAGCCCCGCGGCGACCGCGGCCTGCGTCGCCGCCGCAGACAGTCCGAGGGGCGTCGCGAGCCCGAAGCGAGAGACGACGAGTCCGCTCATCGAGGCCCCGCCTCCCACGGCGCGAGCACGCGGACGACGCTGAACTCGTGCTCGAACGTGCCCTCCGGCAGCGCGAGCGTCGCGCGCCACGTGAGCGTGATCGCGCCCTCCTCGGGCTCGATGAGCACCGAGTCGAGCGCCATCAGGCGACGCACCGGCCCCGACCGCAAATAGCTCTTCAGCTGGAGGCGGAGGCCCGGGAGCGAGAACCGAACGTCCCCACCCGGCGATACACCCGAGAGCCCCACCGCTTCGTCTCCGCGCAGGTGCGGCGTCGCGACGAGCCCCGGTGGCGCCGATTGGAAGAAGCGAGTGTCGAAATCGCGCGGCCAGTTCGGCGCGATCTCTTCGAGCCATTGGGCGTCGTAGGTCCCGCCGTAGCTCTTGCGCGGCTCCCAGCTTCGCGCGATGGGCGCGAAGCACGCGGGCGTCGGCCGATCGCCGAGGGAGGAGATGAGCTCCCGCGGATCCTCGAGGTTCGGCAGGGGCTGATACAGCGCGTCCGACGACCGCGAGAAGAACCCTCGGCCGACGGGGTTGCGAGGTTCGTAGCCACGGACACCGTCGCCCGGATCCGCGCCGCCGAACGCGCGCTCCCACACGAGCGGCATCGTCACGAAGGGCTTTGGGGAGGTCGGCGTGAGCCCGACCGCGCCCTGGGTCCACACCCGCTCCCCGAACACGGCGACTGTCTTCTTGATCGGACCGATCACGATCGCGACGTCCACCCGTTTGTCGGCGCGGCCCCCGGGTGTCCACGCCTGGCCACGAATCGCGACGTCCGTCCCCGGGCGGGTGACCGCGGATTGTCCCTCGTACTTGAGGCTCGAGGTCGCGGGGTCGTCCTCGTATTCGTCCGCTACGCGAACGGGCTTTTGCTCGTCCGAGGGCTGGATGCGAGCGGCGGCGTCCCCTCCGGCGCGCGGGAGCTGGAATCGCCCCGACACCACCATGACGAGCGCCTCGGTGCCGTCCGTCGTGGCGGAGGGCAGCGCGACCGAAGCGAAGGGGGTGAGGTTCTCGAGGAGCGCCATGGAATGGGTCAGCTCGCGAGTTGGAGTCGCTGGTGGAAGCCCGGCGCGCCGACCGCGAAGCGCGGGCGGTCACGCGCGACGAACTGGAGCTCGATCGCGGCCGCGCCGCGCACCGCTTGATTGGCGTGGAGCAGCAGATGTTGGAGCCAAGGCTGCTCGACGGGGCGGCCGAGGAGGTAGCGCTTGTCGATCGCGAACTCGGCGGCGTGCGCGGTCCACCAGGCGCGCAGCGCGTCCGCCGAGAGCCACGGGAGGTCCTCGTCGGGATCCATCGCGACGTCTTCGTCCGCCGGATCGTCGCTCGGGCCGGCGCGGAAGTTCGCGGGCGCACGCGCATGGAGCGCGCGCGTCGCGCCCGCGTTCGTGACGAGGGAGATGGACCACGCGGCGAGCCGCGCCGTGTCGTCGATCGCGGCGTGCTCGAGGAGGAGGGGGACGAGCCCCGACCGACCCGAAGCGCCCGCGGCGATGATCGCGGCCCGCGGTCGGCCCTCCGAAAGCAGTGTCTCGAAGAGCTCGCGCGCGCCCTCCGCCGAGAGGCGCCGGGCGAGCATCTCGGCCGCGCGCTCGGCGAGGGGCGAGGCGCTTCGCGCGATGGAGCGGAGGGCGTCGTTCGCGCGCTCGTCGCGAAGCGCCGCGAGCGAGTGCGCTGCCCAGAAGCGGCAGGGCTCGTCGTCGTCCGACAGCGCCTCGCGCACGGCGGCCGCGAGATCCACCCGCGCGAGCTCACCCACGGCCCGGAGCGCGCGGGCGCGCACGCGCGCCGTCGCGGAGTGGAGCAGCGCATCGAGGTGAGGCCCCGGGTCGTGCCGGTGCACCGCACACCCGGCGATCCCCAAGAAATGGAGGGCGTGGGGGACGTCCGGGTCGAGGAGCGCGTCGATGGCGAGGGCCACGCGCGAGAGGGGCGCCCAGCCGATCGCCGACACGAGCGCGCGGGCCGCGTCCGGCTCGTGCCCGCGCGCGTCGAGCGCGCGACCGAACCGCACCCAGTTGGACGTCTCGAGCGCGATGCTCCCCGCGGCGAACACCTCACCCGGATCCTCGCCCTCGAGCGCTCGCTCACACGCCTCCCAACCCCTGTCACCGGCGATCGCGAGGCCCTCGCGGTGGCGCTCGAGGCGGTCGTCGAGCAGCGCGAGCTCCGCGAGATCGTACGCAGGGCTGACGACCGCGGCGTGTCGCAGACTCCAGCACGCCGCGACCTCCGCAGCGTGAGCATCGAGGACGTCGTCGAGGACCTCGGTCACGGGCGGCAGTTAAGACGAACCCACGGTTCAGGTAAAGGAGAAGCCCCTTCGAGCACGGACCGGTTCGAGTCACCGAGTATTCACGCGATTTCAGGTGTGATCCACGCGGCCTCTTCGCTTTCAGGTGCGATCCACGCGGCCTCGTCGCTGTGCTCCTCAGAATATCAGCAGGGTGCGCGCTCGTGGGGGGCGCGCGCCTCCCACGCAGACTCCCCGAGTCCACCGCTGATTCAATTCGGTCGGCGCGCTCCATCGGCGCGACGGCATCTTTGCTTGGTGCTCGGCGGCTCGAGCTTCGCAGCGAGGGTGCGTCGAGACGCTCCACGGTTCCGGGCAGGAGGCGCTCTGCTCGGGTGCTCGTTCTCCGTGAGCCGCGCGCAGACGAGGCAGACAATCGGTCGGGTGATCCTTCACCCGTCCGCGCCTCGCTCTCCGCTCGCGTTCGACGACGATTCGAGGTGCCCGCCCGGCGTTCCACCCACGGGCGTGGCGGCCCCCCCCGCGCGCGACCGTCTCCCGCGGACTCGAGTCCGCGGGTTGCGGAGTCGAGTCCGAAGGCGGGAGCCACGCGAGCGAATCCCGCGCCGTGAGGAGCCGAGCGACGGTCACGCGAGAAGCGCGGCTCTCCGGAGGCAGACCGCTTCTCCGAGCCGCACAGTCGAGTTGGTGCGGCGCTTGCCAAAGCGCCAAAAGCGGGGGGCGGTCGGCCGCCCTGGCCCCCAACGTTTGCATCGACGCGCCGATGATCCACACGCAGAGTCGTCACCCAGATCGTATGTGGAACGAATACGTTGCGCGTGTCCCTGCGGCGCTCGGCGTCGTGAAATGGCCGGAGGGCCGAGAGCCGGCGGGAACGGAGCGGGCGACCGTGATCGTGAAGATCACGTTCCTCGTCGCGCCGCCTGGGGTGCTTCGCGTCGCACCGCCGGACGCGCTCGAGCCCCTCACGCTCGACGCGTTCGACGCGGACGGCGGCCTCGTCTACCCCTCTGACTTCGCGGTCCACAAGCCGTCGTGCGACGTGGTCGTCGTCGGGCGCGACGTCGCCCTCCGGGCGGCCGAGGGATCCATCGGCGTGAATGGCGGGGACAAGCGCGCGCGACCTCGGGAGTCGCTCGGACCTCGCGAGACGTTCTGCATGAACGGGGACCCGACGGATCCGTACGCCCTGCGCGTGTGGTCGAGCGGAAAGGTCGACTTCGCGCGCTTCCAGTCCGCTCCGCCGGATCAGCGCATCCCCCACCCGCGAGGCGCGTTCACGGTCCGCTACCAGCGAGACGGCGTGTCGCTCGAGGCGCGCTTCAATGGCCCCGAGCCCACCGTGCAGCTGCTGGAGCGCTCGGGGCGACGCGTCGGCTCGGTGCCGCTCACCCTCGACACCATCGCGCTGCGGCCGAGCGACCAGCGCGCCTGCCTCGTGTGGCGTGGCGTGGCGACGTACCCCGCCGGCACGACGGTCGCCGCGGTCGATTTGCACGGCGCGCAGCCGTCGGACCCCTTCAGCTGGCCGCGCGCGAGCGTCGCGGAGCCGAGCAAGTTGAGGAATCGAGAGCGCGTGACGGATGCGGGGGGCGACCCCGCGCGGACGGAGGAGCCCGCGGATCGTGATCGCACGGCGTTCGTGCAGGCCCTCCCGCCGAGCGGGAACCCTCTACCGTTCTCGACTGGAGCGCCGAACAGCGTGCGATCGGGCTCGACGCAGTTCCTCTCCGCGCTCCCGCCCGAGTCGCCCGAGGGCGGCGCGAGCGACTTTCGATCGGGCGAGACGCGCCTCGTCACCTCGTTCAGACCCGGCGCAGCGACACCGTTCGAGGGCGCGAGCGCTCGCGCGGACGAACACGATCCGAGTCGTGAGGGCACCGCTCCGCGAGTGGAGCGCGTCCGCGCATCCACGCTCCCCTTCAAGCGCGTGACCGCCGACACCGGCCCGCCCCCCTCGAGCGAGCGCCTCACCGCGGACGACTTCGCGAAGCTGCGATCGAACCAAACACCCGTCGTCGAGGCGTGGCGTGCCGCAGAGGGGACGAGGATGACCCGCGGGATGCCCGCCCTGCCGTCGATGGACGGGAGCGCGCCGCCCGGATCCGCGCCGTTCGCGCCGCCGCCGTCGGAGGCGAACGACGCACGCGGAGGCTTTCCTCCCGTCGTGGGCGCTCCGCTCCGCGCGCTCGGCGCGGGGGCGCTCGTCGGCTTGCCGCCCGTGGTCACCCCGATGATCGCGCCCGCGATCTCGTCCGCACCCACCGCCGCGCCCGCGCGAGACGGGGGGGCCGGGGCGCTTGCCCCCGATGGTTCGGCGACCTCGGACTCCGCCTCGAAGGACAAGTTGGTCGCGATTCAGCGCGAGGTCTGGAATGGGGAGCGCCTCCTCGCGGACATCCTCGCGGATCACGGAATGACCGAGCTCGAGTGGCGCGCCGAGAAGCGAAAGGCGAAGAAATGAAGCGCTGGATTCCCCTGTTGCTCGTCGGGGCGGCGGCGACGACAGCCTGCCTCTACGACTATGATCTCCCGCCGACCTCGAGCGCGGGAGGTCAGACGGGGAGCGCGTCCGTGACGGACTCGTCGAGCGCTGACAAGACGACGGGAGCGTCGTCCACGTCCGCCTCGTCGACGACGAGCTCGACGGCGACCACGTCGAGCGCGACTTCGTCGTCGACGGGGATGACCCCCGATCCGCTCTACCTCTACAAGCGCCCGTTCCCGCTCGTCGGCGGAGCGTGGAAGAAGGTGTCGTTCACCGAAGAGTTTGGCGCCGGTGGGGACGTCCCGCGCGATCACATCGTCGCGGCGACGCACCTCCAGACGGCCCCCGTGCTCCTCGTGCTCACCGATGACAACGTGCTCCACGTCCTGCACAAGCCCGCGACGGCGTGGACCGCGACGCCGATCGACACGTTCTTCCCCGTGCCGACCAGCGGGTGCCAGCGTGACGATCTCGCGCCGTGCGACGGGAGCCAGGATACGGGCGCGTGCACGAAGCTCTCGACGCTCGGGATCAGCGACATGACGCACGTCCCGGAGGTCCCGAGCTGCGGCACGGGCGGCCCGGCCGGGCCGAACGAGTCGATCCTGATGCTCGGTCCGACCGTGGCGACGCAGTTCAAGATGTCGCCCTCGGGCGCCTTCAGCCCGATCTTCGAAGTGCAGCGCGACTATCGCATCGACCAGTGCTGTCCCGATCCCTACCCGATGAACGCGACCTTCCTTTGGGACGTCGAGATCATCGACCCAGCCCAATGCGGGCTCGCGAACGACTGGTACCAAAACTTCGAATACATGTCGGACGGCAAGCTCCGGAAGAACGACGCGTCCACGCTCTGCGGGCCGAACCTCGGCGTGTTCGCCGATCAGGATCCGTCGAACCCGCTCTTCGATACACCCGCCCCGATGGATCAGCCCACCCCGAGCGCCGCAGTCGCGGGCTACTTCGAGCAGGGCGCGGCTGCGAAGACCGGGATGATCGTCCTCATCGCGCCGTGACACCCGCGTCCCTCTTTCTTCCAGGCGCGGCGCTCGCGCTCTCCGTCGGGCTCGCTACGGCCGCTCGCGCGGCCGACGGCGCCGATACGAAGGAGAAGGCCCACGAGGCCTACGAACGCGGAACGAAGGCGTCCGAGGCGGGGCGCTACCACGAAGCCGCGGTCGCGTACGCCGAGGCCGACGAGCTCGCGCCCAACAAGGTCGCGCTCGAGTCGGCGCTGGAGGTCTGTGTGCTCGCGGACGATCCCGTGCTCGGCGCGGAGCTCCTCACTCGGGCGAAGCGCGATCCGACGATCTCGGCCGACACGCTCGAGAAGGCGCATACGAAGTTCGACGGGCGCGCGGGCCGCCTCGTCCTCCGCTGCGAGGGGGCGTGCGCCGCGAAGCTCGACGGCGCACCCGTGACGAGGCGAGACCTGTGGGTGGAGCTCGGCGCGCACCACGTCTCGATCGCGGAGGGTCCTTTCACGCTCGACCAAGACGTCGACGTGAAGCCCGGAGTGACGCTCGAGCTCGAGGTCGATCGCGCCCGCGCGAAGCCCGAACCGGAGGGCGATCGAGCGGTCCCCGCGGACGGGGTGTCGACGCGCGTGATCACGCCTGCGTTCGCGTACGTCGGGATGGGCCTGACCGCGGGGCTCCTCGCGGGGACGATCGGATCGGGTGTCGACGCGCGAGCGAAGCACGACGCGTTCCTCGGCGCGGCTTCCCCTGAGAAGCCCGCGGCCGCGGAGGAGGGAAGGGAAGCGCAGATCCGGACGAACGTCCTGGTCGCGGTGACCAGCGTGACGGGAGCGCTCACGCTCGGCCTCGGCTTGCTCGCCGTCCCGTGGGGTGGTTCGAGCAAGCAGCGCACCTCCGCCGAACTCTTCGTCGGACCTTCCTGCGCGGGTGTCCGCGGCCGCTTCTGACGCTCCGCCGACACGCCCTTCGGCGGACGCCGCCGAGGGGCCGCGTCGACGCTCAGTAGGGGTTCTTCTTCGGCGTGAACGGCTTGCGCGGGTCGACCGGCGCCGGGCGTAGGCCCGAGTTCGGCGCGGCGCTCGGCCGCGCGCTCGGAAGCGAGGACACGGCCACGACGGGCGCGGTCGCGGACGAGGCGGGGTCGGGAGGCGGCGGCGCCACGTCCCTCGCGCTCGAGCGGAATTGGGTCGCGGTCGGCGCAGCGCCGCTGGTCACGGGGGCCGTGGTGCTCGTCTCCGCCAGCGGCGCGGCGGGCATCGAACGCGTGGCCTGGACGACACCGAGTGCGATGCCCCCGACCAGCGCGGCGCACCCGGCGAACACCGCGAGCGGCACGAGCGAAGACGCCTTCGCGGGCGTCGCGGGCGTCACGGGCGTCGCGACGGGCGGGGCCGTGGTCGCCGCGATGGGGAGCGTCGCGAGCAACGCGGGGGCGTGCCCGACGCGCGCGGGCGTCGCTGCGAACGTGCTGGGGATCGCGGCGGCATTCGCGGCATAGCCGAAGGACGGCGCGGTGCGCGCGGCGACCATCGGCGATGAACCGTTCGCGAAGCTCGTCGGGCCGAGCTGCACCGTCGCGTTGCCGTTCACCATCGGAGGGGAACCCGCGGGACCGAGCGCCGCGCGAGGTGGTTCGCCGCCCGCGCGCTGAGGGATGATCGGAGGAAGCGCGAGCGGCGGCAGGGCCGCGACTTGCTGCGCCGCCGCGGACATCATCGGGGCACGCGCGGCCGCGACGAGCGGTTCGAACGGGCTCCGACGCTCGATCGTGCGGTCACCGAGCGCCGCGACGGCCTCCTCGATCAGCGCCCGGCGCGCGCCGAGGTCCTCGCCGAGCAGCGCCTCCACGACCGCGCCGATCTGCGCCGGAGGCGCCAGGAGATCGAGGCTCCGCGCCGCGCGCTCGAGGTCGTCCGCGAGCTCGGCGCACGAGGCGTAGCGCGTCGAAGGATCCTTCTCGAGGGCGCGTGACACGACGCGGTCGATCGCAGGCTCGACGAACATGACGTCGCTCACGGGCGGTGCTGGCGCTGGATCGAGGATCCGCTGCATCGTCTCCACGTCGTCTTCGCGGCGGAACAGCCGTTTGCACGTGAGCCCCTCCCAGAGGACGACGCCGAGCGAGAACACGTCGGACTGGGGCGTCGCGATCTTTCCCTTCAGGTACTCGGGGGCCATGTACGCGGCCTTCCCTTTGAGGATGCCGCTTTGGGTGTTCGTCCCGTCGTGATCGATCGCCTTCGCGACGCCGAAATCGACGATCCGCGCGACACCGTCCACGCCGACGAGCACGTTGTGCGGGGACACGTCACGGTGGACGATGCCGAGCAGCCTGCCGCGCGGATCGCGCGCGGAGTGCGCGGCGTGGAGGCCGAGCGCGGCGTCGAGCGCGATGCGCAGCGCGACCGCCATCGGCAGCCGCCGCGCGCCGCGCTGGGACGCCGCGAGGAGCTCTGCGAGCGACGCTCCCTCGACGTAGTCCATGACGATGAGGAGCTCGCCGTCCGACTCGTCAATGTCACGCACGCCGACCACGTTCGGATGCTGGATGCGCGACGCGAGGCGCGCCTCGGCCACGAACATCTTGCGGAAGGTCGCGTCCTCGGCGAGGTGCGCATGGGCGCGCTTGACCGCGACGAACGGCGCGACGGGGTCGGCCGTTCGCGCGCGACCGACGTACACCGCGCCCATGCCGCCCGCGGCGAGCCGAAGGACGAGCTCGTAGTGAGAGCTGGGATCGAGCTGCTCCGAGCGCTTCAGCTTCCTCGACGTCATCGCCGACCCGACCTTCGAGGCTATCACACCGGTCGCTCTCTACGGCTCGAGCGCGGTCGCGGTTGCGTTTCTACCGCGGCCCTCGGCGACGGCTTCTCCCGCGCTGAACGGGGCCATCCAAGCGAGCCTTTCGAGCTACGCTGCCGCCTTTCGAGCTACGCTACCGCCGTGGCGCGGCCGCCGCTCGTCTTCGAAGACACGACCTCACCGATCGACCGGAGGAGCGCGGCGCCCCCCATCGCCGCGATTCTTCGCGCCACCACGTCCACGGGCGTCGCGAAAACCTACCGGCTCAGCGAGGGCAGCTGCATCGTCGGAAGCTCGGCGACCGCGGGCCTCGTCTTGGAGGAGCCGACGGTCTCGCGACACCACTGCGAGATCGCTCTCGTACCCGAGGGGATTTCGGTGACCGATCGGGGAAGCCTGAACGGGACGTTCTACCTGGGGCAGCGCATCCAACGCGCGATCCTGTCGCTCGGCGCGACGATTCAGGTCGGTGGCGCGACGGTCGTACTCGACGCGGACACCTCGGCGCTCGCGCGCGCGGCCCCTTACGACTCGCCGCGGTTCGCCGAGCTCACGGGGCAGTCCGTCGTGATGCGCCGCATCTTCGGGATGCTCGGCCGCCTCGCGGGCTCGCTCGTCCCCGTGCTCATCGAGGGCGAGTCGGGCGTCGGCAAGGAGGTCGTCGCGCGCTCCATCCACGAGACGTCGCGGCTCTCGGGCAAGCCGCTCGTGACGGTGAACTGCGGCGCGCTCGCGCGCGACCTCGTCGCGAGCGAGCTCTTCGGCCACGTGCGCGGCGCTTTCACGGGGGCCGTCGACGCTCGACGTGGAGCCTTCGAGAGCGCCGACGGAGGGACGCTCTTCCTCGACGAGATCGGGGAGCTCCCGCTCGACGTCCAGCCCGCGCTGCTCCGCGCGCTCGAGTCCGGCGAGACGAGGCGCGTGGGCTCCGACGAGGTGAAGCGCGTGAAGGTGCGCGTGCTCTGCGCGACGAACAAGAACCTCGACGACGAGGTCCGCGCGGGCCGCTTTCGGGAGGACCTGTTCTTTCGTGTCGCCATCGTGCGCCTCGCTATCCCCCCGCTTCAGAGCGGCGCGGGGACATCGAGCTGCTCGGCGCGGAAGTTCGCCGCCGAGCATGGCGACCGCCGCGCTCGACCAGGCGGTCATCGAGCAGCTGAAGTCGCGACCGCTGCCCGGCAACGTGCGCGAGCTGAAGAACTCCGTGCTCGCGTACGGCGCGCTCGGCGTCCTGCCGACCGCGAGGCCGGCCCCGAGGCTCGCTCCTCGAAGCCGCGCTCGCGGATCTGGTCGACCCGACACGCCCGTACGCCGAGCAAAAGGACGCGCTCGCCGAGCACTTCACGCGCATCTATCTGCGGGCGCTCATGCACCATGCCGAAGGGAACCAGACGACCGCGGCGCGCATCGCGGACCTCGACCGGTCGTACCTCGGCAAGCTGCTCCAGAAGCACGGCGTGAAGTAACGAGCGGGCTGCGGACTCGAGTCCGCAGCCCAGCGGACTCGGATCCTCGACGCGCACGCTCGCCGCCGCCCAGAACGAGCGCGAGTCGTGAGCCGGAGCTCCGCTCCGCGTTGGTACGCCCCGTGCTCCAGGGCGCGTCATCGCCCCGATGGATCACGACGCCCACTTCGTCACCGAGCGCATCGAGGTCGCCACGCGCCTCCTGCAGTCGGTGCGCGCACGCGACCCGGCGGTGCCCCGCCCCGCGAGCATCGACCGCGCGATCGATCTCCTCGCGAGCTTTCCGACCCGCGCGGTCGAGGAGGGCTGGGTCGCGGCGTTCGACGCCGTCCTCGATGCGCTCGCGCTGGCGAGGGCGCACGCGGTCGCGACGCACCGTCGCGAGATCGAGGAGACGGCCGCGTACCTCCTCGACGCGGAGCGCGCGATCGTGCGGCTCGCGGCGGCGGGCGCGGGCGACGCCCTCGGGAAGGCCGAGCCGCGCTGGGAGTCCAGGTGGCTCGTGCCGAGTCAGGGCACGCCTAGCCTTCACCCCGACGCGGGGCTCGTTCGAGGAGTCTCTCGCGACGCGCTCGTCGAGCCGAACACGCTCGCGCAGATCCAACGGTCGGCGCGCGACGCGCTCGAGGAGGTCTCTTCGTTGTCGATGCTCCGGCGGACGGGGGACTCCGACCCTTGGACTTTCGGCGAGGACTTCGAGCGCCGCCTGCTCGAGGCCCTCGACGCGTGCGCCGCGTACGGCCGCGGCCGTGCGGCGCTCGACGTGACCGGGGCGGCGTTCGACCTCGCGCGCGCGTTTCCCATCGTCGACCCGACGAAGTGGTTCAGCGGGTTCCTCCTGCTCGCGTGCATGCGCGGCGAGCGCGCGATGGCGGAGCTGCGCCACGCGATCCTCGTCGCTCCCGAAGGGACCGGGCGCGCCGCGGTGGACGCGCTCGCGCTCGGATCGAACCCGGGGCTGCGCGGGCTCTGCACGTCGCTGCTGGAGGAGGACGATCGGCCCGCCGCTCTCGAGGTCGCCCTCGCGGCGGCGGATCGGCTCGGCCTCGTCGACCAGGGCGCGATGGCGGCGCTGCTCGAGCACCCGACCGCGAACGTCGCGAGGCTCTCGGCGCGGTGCCTCGCGCGCGCCGACGCGCAGACCGTCGCTCCCCACCTGGTGCGCGCGCTGGATCGCCACGACGTGGCCGCGGACGCGGCGTGGGCCCTCTCGGTGCTCCGCGTGGAGGCGGGGCAGGCCGCGATGCGCGAGCGCCTCGCGCGCGGCGCGCGGGAGGAGCCGACCGACGCGGCCGACGCGCGCAGGGCGGCCGGGGTGCTCGCCCTCTCCGGGCAGAAACGAGACGAGGAGGCGCTCCTTCAGGCGGCCATGACCGACTCCGCGGTGATCCCGATGCTCGCCGATCACGGATCGCCTCGATTCCTGCCGTTTCTCCGCGAGGAAATGGGGAGCTCTCGCGACCCGCTCCGGTCCCTCGCCGCCGCGGAGGCGCTCACGCGCATGACCGGAGTCGAGATCGATCCGCTCGATCCGTCGCGCCCCCGGCGACGACCCGAGGAGCCGCTCGATGACGGCCAACGGCGCGCCTTCGCGGCTCGGCTCGCCGCCGCGGATCGGCCCGCGGGCGCGCCGCGCATCCGCGCGGGCCGGCGGCTCGACGTCGCGTGCGCGCTCGAGGAGCTCGCGGATCCGACGACTCGCCAAGGGATTCGCCGGGCGGCCGCGCGCGCGCTCCCGCTCCTGGTGGACGGGCCGATCGTGCTCGACGTCGACGGGTGGGTCGTCGCGCAGCGCGACGCGCTGCGCGTGCTGCGCTCGCGAGCGGGGCTCGCGCCGTCCCTCGGAGGCGCGTGATGTGGAGGGATCTTCTCGAGAACGCGAGCTACACGAGCGTCGACGCGCGGGACGCTGCCGACGACCGCGACGAGGATCTGCTGATCGTCGTCTCGAAGCTCGCGTTCCGCTTCGACTCGAGCGGACGATTGAAGGTGGTCGCGCGGCCCGTGCGGAAGGACGACGTGCCGGACGGCGCGGGCGGCATGCGCTACCCGAGCGACTTCTCGCTTCCGTTCCGCGGGACGGAGTGCGCCGTCGTGGGCACCGCGCACCCGAGCCGCGCGCCCGCGGAGAGCAAGGTCGTGTCCTTCGCGATCGGCTCGGTCGAGAAGTCGGTTCGGCTGTTCGGGCCGCGCGTCTATATGAAGACCCCCGCCGGTGTGCGCCCCGGACCGAGCGCGAACGTGGTCTCCACGCCGCTCCGCTTCGAGCATTGTTGGGGCGGTCACGCGGGCGCCGACCACGTCGCGGAGAACCCGGTCGGCAAGGGCTTCGCGAGCGATCCCACGCGCCTCGTGGGCACCGAGGCCCATCGTCTCGAGCCGGTCTCTCCTCTCCTCCACGCGTCCGCCGGGTGCTTCGCGCCGATCGACGCGAGCTGGGCTCCGCGGTGCGATCTCGCGGGCACGTTCGACGAGTCGTGGCGGCGCGAGCGCGCGCCCGGTGCGCCCGCCGATCGCGACGACTCCTACCACTCGAGCGTGCGACCCGAGCAGCGATCGCGCGCGCCGCTCACGCTGCC
Source organism: Polyangiaceae bacterium (assembly GCA_046351395.1). Taxonomy (GTDB): domain Bacteria; phylum Myxococcota_A; class Polyangia; order Polyangiales; family Polyangiaceae; genus CAYYKK01. Next base: position 96,170 of record JAXLYP010000015.1, on the reverse strand, counting down.
GCTGCCGATCCGATTGCGCGGATTCGGCGGCGACGACGAGGCCGATCTGCTGGTGCCCGCGTATGGGATCCACGTCGTGAGCGAGCTCCATCGAGGGACGGGCGAGGCGCACGACGCGCCGCTCACGCGCGTGATCGTCGACGTCGATGCGCGGGTCGTCGAGCTCGCGTTCGTCGCGCACGTCCCGCTCCCGATGAAGTGGGCGAAGCTTCGCGCGGTGCGCGTGCTCGCTCGGGGCTCGCTCCCCGACGAGGTGAAGCCCGGCCCGACGTCCACGTACGCCCGAGAGAATTCCTTATGAGCGATGCTCCGCCTTTCGCCTCCAGAGCCGGCGAGGCTCGTCGCCTCCGGTTGGTGCTGCACGCGGGTGACTCCCTCGGCGAGCTCGGTGTGCAGCGCGCGACGATCCGCGAGCGCCTCTCCGAGCCGACGCGCGCGATGGTCGAGATCCACGCCGCCGGGATCGACCCGGGCTTCGCGAGCGCGACGGACGAGCCGATGACGCTCACGTGGACGCGCGGCGACGTCCCGGTGCGCTCGATCGCCCTCAGGCTCCGCGCCGTGCGGTACCGCGGAGTGAGGCACGGCGTGAACGTGTACGAGCTCGATCTGCGCTCGTCGTTCGACTTCCTCAGGCTCACGAAGAACACACGCAAGTTTCGCGACATGACCTCGAGGGACATCATCGCCGCCGTCCTCGGCGGCAAGGTGGGGGTTACGTTCGAGCTCGCGCGTGCTCCGTGGTCGCTGCCGTACACGGTGCAATACAAGGAGAGCGACTTCGACTTCGTGTCGCGCCTCGCGGAGTTCGACGGCGTGTACTACGAGGCGACGGATCGAGACACGCTCGTCCTGCGCGACGAGTCCTCGACCGCCGCGCCGTTCCGGGACGGCGCGCCGCTCGCGCTCGTCCGCTCGGCTGGCGCGCTCGCGCATGGGGACGAGGCGCTCTTCTCCCTGTCTCGCGTGACGCGCGTGGGCCCCGGGCGCGCGACGGTGAACGACTATCACTGGAAGACCCCGGCGCTCGATCTCCTCCGGTCGCGGCGCGGCGCGAGAGACGAGCTCCTCGAGGTCTACGACTACCCGAGCGGCTTCCGGACCCCCGAGCAAGGCGAGGCGCTCGCGAGGCTTCGGGTGGAGGCGTTCGAGGCGGAGAAGCGAGCGATCAAGGGCGAGACCTCGTTCGTCGACCTCCGCCCCGGTCGATACATCACCACGTCGCACGCGGACGGGATGTCCTTCGCCGGCGAGCACTTCGTCACGCTCGTCACGCACGAGTACGTCGACGTGGAGGGCGGGGTCGCGCGCAACCGCTTCGAGGCGATCCCACGCGACACGCCCTTCCGCCCGCGACCTCTGACGCCGCGGCCCGAGGTCGGCGGCTACGACACGGCGATGGTCCGCGGCCCCGTCGGTGAGGAGATCCACACCGACACCCTGGGGCGCTGCAAGGTCCAGTTTCACTGGGATCGCGAGGCGAAGGGCACGGACGACGACTCGCGCTGGATCCGCGTGCTCCAGGAGACCTCGAGCTCGATGACGCTCGCGCGCGTCGGGTGGGAGGTCGCGGTGACCTTCGTCGACTCCGATCCCGATCGACCCGTCGCCATCGCTCGGATGATCAACGGACAGATGGTGCCGACGTACGCGCAACCCGCGAGCCAGAACGTCATGACGATCCGCTCGGAGACGTACCCGGGCAAGGAGGGCTACAACGAGATCCGCATCGACGACACCGCGGGTGCGCAGCAGATCTGGATCCACTCCGAGCGCGATCACCTCGTCGAGGTGAAGCACGACAAGCGCGAGTGGATCGGGAACGACGAGACCTACACCGTCGGGCTCGGGGTCTCGCGGAACGTTCGCAAGACGCAGACCGTCGACATCGGCAAGGATCTCCTACGCACCGTGGGCGCCGACGAGGTGCAGAGCGTGCGCGGCAACCGCGTCGAGACGATCGGCGGCAGCGAGTCGGTGAAGGTCGGCACGACGACCTCGCTCGAGGTCCACGGCAAGGACGAGGAGCGGGTCGGCAGCCTCCGACTCACCATCGCGGGCGGCGTCGCGAAGCCGCCAAACCCGCTCGACGCGGTGAAGGACGCCGTGAAGGGCGCCGCCCCTGCGCCGCCCGACCCCAAGGCGCTCCTCGCGAACGCGGCGTCGAACCCGAGCGGCGCCGCCAAGGCGGCGGCGAGCTCCCTCAAGTCTGTCGTGCCCTCTCCGGAAGCGCTCCGCGCGAAGGTGAAGGGCGCGCTCCGGCCGCCGTCTCTCGAGAGCCTCGTCGACGGGCAGATCACGCGCAACGTGAGCGAGACGTACAAGAAGCTCGTCGGCGGCGCGGTGATCGCGATGGCGGGCGGCGCGATCTCGATCGCCGCCTCGAAGCTCCTCGCCGAGGTCGTCGGCGGCGCGCGCGTCCTCGTCGCGAGCGGCTCGTCGCTCGGCACGAACAGCACCGGCAAGTTCGTGCGCGTCGTCGGCGGGCTGATCCGGCGCAAGGCCGGCAAGGACATCACGACGTCCTCGCACGACGCGAGCGTCACCGTCGGCGGCGACGCGACGTTCACCGCAAAGGAGAAGGTCGAGCTCCGCAGCGACGCGGTGACGATCGAGGCCAAAGAGAGCGTGCGTCTCTCGAAGGGCGCTCTCCTCATCGAGATGACGCCCGCGAAGATCGTCATCCAAGGCTCCGTGAAGCTGAAGGCGAAGGACAAGGTCAACGTCCACGGCTCGCCGGACAACGTGTCCCAATGAGCTCGCCTCGAACGAAGGGCGTGTCGCCATGAACATCGGCCTCAGCTTCGTGAAGCTCCGCGTCGGGGGCGCGACCTACCGAGTGTCGGAGCTCGAAGGGCGCGAGGGGGTCTCGTCCCTGTTCAGCTACGCGATCGGCTTCCCAGCGCCCGCGCCGTTCGCCGCTCCCGACGAGATCGTCGGCGCCGAGGCGACGCTGGTGCTCGAAGATCGCATCGGCAACGCGCGCGAGGTGCGCGGGCGGGTCGCGTGGTGCGACACGGCCGGCGGCGAGGGCTCCGGTGAGCTCGCCGTCGAGGTGCGGCTCGAGCTCCGGCCACTCGTCTACGACCTGACGCTCGGCCGCTCCTCCCGCACGTTCCAATCGAAGACGCTCAAGCAGATCCTCGGCGAGGTCCTCGGTGCGTCGGGCTCGACGACCCTCGCGTTCCCGGATGGACCGGAGATCCCGTACCGCGTGCAGCGCGCCGAGAGCGACTGGAGCTTCGTCGAGCGCACGCTCGCAGACGCAGGACTCGTCTACTTCTTCGACCACGCTGGGGGCAGCTCGCTCGTCATCGCCGAGCGCCCGGATGTCGGCGGCTTCATCGAGGGAAAGTCGTTGCCGGTGCACATCGGCTCGATGATCGGAGCTGTCGCCGAGGGTGTGATCGCGATGGGGAGGGTCGGCGCCGCGTCGACCACGGCGCACACCATGAAGGGGTTTCGCTGGGAGAATCCATCGCTCGGCGTCGCGGCTGCAGTCGGGGCGGGTCCGTACGAGTCGTACGATCGCGTGCTCGAGGTCCCCGGTTTGAACGACATCGGCCCTGCGCGGGCGGCGGCGGCCGCGGGCAGGGCGTCGAGCGGGCGCGTCGTCGGCACGGCGCGCACGGTGAGGCTCTACCCCGGCATGTCCTTCACCACCGAAGAGGGCGGCGACGTCGTGGTGCACGAGACGGAGGTCTCGATCGAAGACGCCGAGCTGGGGGACGAGTCCTCCGCCGTCGTCGTCGCGTTCTCCTCGGCGGCGGCCGGCAGCGGGGCGCTGCCCGCGCGAGACCCTGCGCCGCGGACGCACGGCGGCCTCTCGCTCGCGATCGTGGCCGCGGACGCGGGGGACGAGGTCTACCCCGAGGCGAAGGGCCGCGTGCGCGCGCAGCACCACTGGGATCGGAGCGGGCGCTTCGACGCGGGGAGCGGCACGTGGCTTCGCCCGACCCAGCGCCTCGCGCCCGGGAGCATGATGTTCCCGCGCACCGGCTGGGTCGTCGCTGCCATGGGTCAATGCGGGGACGGCGACTCACCGATCGCGCTCGGCCGGATCCACGATGGCGACCACCCGCCGAGCTACAGCCTGCCCGAGAACAAGACGCGCGTGGTCTACAAGACGGCCACCGTCCCCGCCGGCGGGACGTTCAACGAGATCCACTTCGAGGACAAGAAGGGCGCGGAGGTCATGTACATCCACGCGTCCAAGAACACGGACGTCCTCACGAAGCAGTTCAAGACGGAGCGCGTCCTCAACGACGCGAGCCACACGGTCGACGGCGAACAGCGGCTCACCCACGGGGACGCGCTGGATACGAAGGTCGACCTCGTGCAGACGATCGCGATCGGCCACGACGAGATCGTGAAGACCGGCGGATCGTTTTCGAAGACGGTCTCGGGGAACGAGACGATCCGCGTCGCCGAGCGGCGGAACATCGCGGGTGAGCTCAGCCACTCGACCCGCGTCACCAAGAAGCGCCGGCTCACGGTCGGCGCCGCGCTCATCGACATCTCGCTCGGACAGATCAATCGGAGCGCGAGGAACGCCCTGACGATCGTCGGGGGGCTCGTCTTGCGCCTCACCGCCCAGAGCCTCCAGCGGACGGCCGGTCCAGTCTGGCTCGAGACGGTCGGCGGGCTGAAATACGCGCGCTCCGGGCTCACCCTCACGGACGCAGCGGCGAAGGACTTCGTCGAGACGGCGGGCGGATCGATCACGCTGACCGCGGGCACGAACGTCAACGAGGACTGCGACAACGAGGCGTCCTGGATCGTCGCCGGGGCGTTCGAGGCCAACGCCGACGAGGCGTACGTCGAAGGGCACCAGAGCATCGACATCGTGTGCGGCAAGAGCCTGCTGCACCTCGACGAGAAGGGCCTCGTGCTCAAGTCCACCGAGATCGCGCTCGACGGAGGCGCGCTCGAGGTCCTCACCGGGATCGTCTCCCACAACTGACGCGCGAGGAAACGGATGCCGCCCCGCCACATCGACTACGTCCTCCACATCGCCGGCCACGCGCTCCGCGCGCACCGCGTGCAAGGCCGCGAGGCCCTGAGCGAGCCTGCGTCGTTCGCGGTCTCGGCGACCCTCCCCGTGCTCGACGCGCTCGACGTGGACGACGCGGCCGGCACGGGGTGCGAGCTCGTGATCGCCGTCGGAGACGGCCTCGGAGCGAGCTCCCCGGTCCGCTCCGTCCGACTCGTCGCGACGTCCGTCGAGCGCGCGGCGTCCGCGGACGCGCAGAAGGTCGGCGTCCCGCTCGACGTCGTCCTCGAGAGCCCTCTCGCGCTCGCGCGGCACCGCGTCGACGTTCGCATCTTCCGCGACCTCGACGTCCCCACGATCGTCGAGCGCGTCCTCTCCGCGTTTGGCGTCACCGTGGAGCGCCGGCTCTCGTCGACGTACGCGGTGCGGCCCTACACCGTCCAATGGCGTGAGTCGGACTACGCGTTCGTCTCTCGTCTCCTCGAGGATGAAGGCATCTATTTCGCGACGGCCGACGCGGGCGGCGTGATCCTCGGCGACGCGCCCGCCTCGTACACGGAGCGCGAGCCGCTCGCCTACGTGCCACGCGCCGGGCTCGACCCCAGCGCCGAGTCGATCACGAAGGCGGGCTGGAAGGGCCGGATGACACCCTCGCGCGTCACGATGCGCGACTTCGACTTCGAGCGCCCGAGGCTCGACGTCACGGGGAGCGCGAATGTCCGCGCGCGGTCGAGCGCGTCGGGAGGCGAGTGGTATCAATACCCCGCCGGAAGCTCCGACCCGCGCGCGGCTGCCTCGAAGGCGAGCTTCACGGCCGAGGCGTTCCTCGGTGCGCAGCGTCGCCTCGCGTTCACCGCGACGCGGCCCGGCCTCGCCACGAACGACGCGCTCGACCTTGGGGCGCTCCCGGCCGGTCTCACGGACGGCCGCTTCGCCGTCGTCGCGTTGGCTCACGACTGGGATGTCACGAACACCGACTTCCACCTCCGCGCCGAGGCGATCGACGCGGACGGGGCGTTCCGGCCGATGCCGTCCACGCCGCGACCGAGCCTCGTCGGCGCGACCGTCGGCACCGTCACGGGCGCCCCGGGCGAGGACATCCACACCGACGAGTGGGGGCGGGCGAAGGTCCATTTTCACTGGGACCGATTGCAGCCCGCGGACGACCGGTGCTCGGACTGGATACCCACGCTCCAGGACAACACGGGGCACTCCATCGGCATCCCGAGGGTCGGCTGGGAGGTGATGGTGCAGCACCTCGAAGGCGACCCCGATCGCCCCGTGATCCTCGGTCGCCTCTACACGCCCGCGGACGCCTTCTACTCCAAGCTGCCAGACAATCGCATGTACACGACGCTCCGATCGCTGACGTCCCCGCGCGCCAAGGCCGGCGAGGGCGACACGGGTCAGAACCTCATCGAGTTCCGCGATCTGAAGGACAACCAGCACATGCGGCTCCACGCGGAGCGCGATCAGGTGGTCCTCACCGAGCACGACCGCACGGAGGTCACGAAGGAGCGCGACGCGAGGGACGTCTACGGTCACGAGGCGGTCAAGGTCGGCAAGTCGCGGACGCACACGGTGGAGCAGACAATCCACGCGATGGTCGGGGCCGATCAGGTGACGAGCGTCGGCCACGATCGGCGGCTCACCGCGAAGAAGGCGCTCTCCGAGAACTCGACGGGCAGTCGCAAGCTCTCCATCGGGTCGACGCACGTCAGGAAGTTCGGGACGATGGACGAGCTCGCCCTCGAGAGCGATCTGGACGAGAAGATCGGCGCGCTGAACCTCGAGCTCTGCCCCCACGGCAACGTCTCGTCCACGAAGGTCGCGGAGGCTCTCTTGGTCGGGGGCGCGATCGTCGAGCTCGCGAAGGCGGGCATCGCGCAGACCGCGCAGAAGCTCCACACCGAGATCATCGGGGCACTCCTGCACCAGGAGGCGAAGGAGCACATCGGCCTCCGCGCCACGAAGAAGCGGGTCACGACGGCCGGGGGCGACTACGCCGTGAAGAGCGGGACCGCGGTCCTCGTGAGCGGCCTGCGCAAGCTCCGAGTCACCGCGGGCTCGGTCGCGCTCACCGCGAAGAAGAAGCTGACGCTCAAGGTGCAGAACACCACGCTCATCCTCGACGCCGCGACGCACGCGATCGACGCGCCCGAGGAGATCTCCGCCTGGGCGGACGCGCGGAACGACCTGAACGCCGCGCGGTCCGGCCAGAACGACCGACTCGGAGGCTGACAGACAATGGATCCCCGCGCGCGTTATGGACTCATCGTCGCCCAGTCGGGGGCCACGCACATCGGCGTGTCCATCAACGACATCCCGCTGCACGACGTGGGTCTACCCAGGGAGACGTTCAAGGGCGCGACCACCCCCCCCGATCATTGGCTCATGCCGGGCGCGAACGTCCTCACGATGCGCGTGAAGGACGGCGTCGTCGGCCCGTCGACCGCGGTGAACGCGACGGTCTGGGACGGCGAGACGGACGAGCGGCTCGCGGAGATCCACTGGCCGCACGACTATGCGGTCGACGACCCGACGCGGTTCCAGCACGGGTCGGCACCGCGTGAGGTGGTCGCGCGGCCGTTCGCGATCCCGGACACTCACCGCCGACCGATCTACATGGACGCCCCTCGGCGGGACGTGCCCCTGCGAGGCGACGCGGAGGCGTGGGCGCCCATCGAGGCCTTCCACGACGCGTTCGAGCGCGGTGACCGAGACGGCGTGTTCGAGGGGCTCTCGCTCAAGGCGAGCGAGTGGTTCCGCTACTACCAAGCCTCGATGAGCACGCCCGAGGCCGTCCGAAAGATGGTCGAGGACATGGTGCCCGGCCCCTACGAGATGCTGCCGCTCGACCGCGGGGCGACGGTGTTCGAGCCGATCGCGGGTGGGCGCATGCTGCGCGTGCTCCGCGCCGACGGCCTGCCTTTGATCACGGGGCGGTGCGCCGATCCGTCGATCAAACCGTGCCTGCTGCCGCGCCCCTTCTTGGTCTTCCACGAAGGCCGCTACCGCATCCTCTACTGACGGCTCCCTCCGGCGGATACATGGCAAAGAGCGACGCGTCCAATCACGGCAAGAAGATCATCAACACCCACCGACAGGTGATTCAGCTCGCCACCACGAAGCGACGGAAGAAGCTCCCCTACTTCGAGAAGAAGGACAAGAAGGGGAAGACGGTCGAGAAAGACAATACGATCGAGACTTGGAAGGCTGCTCCGTCCGAGATCTGCAAGCTCACGGAGATCGCCGGCGCGAAGCTCATCCACCACGAGACGAAGATCGGGCACCCCTATTTCGACGGGCTCGCATACGGGTACCCGTCCTGGTACGAGGCGAACACCGAGGTGCTCACGCAGCCGCCGAACGGCGAGGGCAAGAAGAGCCTGAAGGTGCAGCACTTCGCGGTCGCCTCCGAAAAATCGCCCGACGTGATGGCGGAGGGGAAGTGGGTGGTCCGCGACGGCGATACCACGCTCCAAGACGCCGGGAACGGCAACGGTGCATTTGTCTTCGAGCTATTGGAGACGGAGCAGCCGGACGACACCTGGCTCGCGTTCCAGCAGTGCACCGTGAGCAAGCTCTTGATCGAGTGCGGGCACCGTCGCGACGGAGACGAGGAGAAGGAGCGCGCGGCCCGCGAGCAGAACGAGGCGCTGGGGCGGAGGGAGGACTACGACCCCGGTCAGGTCAACCGCCTGAACTTCGCGGAGAAAAACGCAGCGGAGCGGCCCGCGCACGAGGCGGCGCTCGAGAAGGGCACGGCGCCGCCCGAGATCGCGGAGCCGGAGGGCCGCTATGTCTCCGTGGACATGAAGAGCAAGGCGAACGTGCTCGACGTGCTCATCGGCGACTTGGTGAGCGTGACCGCCTATCGAATGAACGCCTCCGAGACCGATCCGGCGAAGCGCTACCAGCCTCGTTGCGACTTCGAATACTACAAGGCGACGCGACACCCGTCCAAGGACGAGACGAAGCACGCGGTGCTCGTGGTCTCGCGGGACGCGAGGAGCGCCATCTGGGGCGTGCAAGAGGGCTGGCCGGCGATCAAGGACGAGATCGTCCTCGGCGGTGACGGGAGCCTCTACGACGACGACCCGGAGTCGAAGCGGCGCGTCAAAGTCATCGTGTCGCGCTTCGCCCTCGGGAAGCGCTTCCTCCTCGAGGCGCCGGAGGAGGACGACCCGGAGCCGGCCCACGAGGGCGCCGAGAAGGCTCGCGAGGAGGCTGAGGAGGCGAAGCGAGAAGGCCGCAGCGCGCAGGTGAAGCGGAAGCAGGAGTTCGTGTCCGGCGCGAAGGCCGCGGTCGGAACCTACCAGGCGCTGATGGGGTTCTTCTTCTTCCAGCCGCTCGTGCTGCACATCCAGTCGCGCGGGTGCTCGAGCGGCCCGAAAGCGGTCATACGGGCGTTCCCCGGCCAAAAGGTGGAGCTCGACCTCTGGTCGCTCAAGGACTTGCCGTTCAAGAAGCCGATCGAGATCGTCAAAGAGGCGATCCAAGTCATCAAGGAGTTCTTGAAATGCATCAAGGGCACCGTCGTGAAGGGCCGCGGTACGGCCGACGAGGCTGGCGCGGCCGACGCGAGCGTCCGGGCGGGCAACTTCGAGATCAGCGTCTTCTTCTTCCAGCGCGACAAGGCCTACAAGAAGACGGGCGGTCAAGCGGGCCACTTCGAATCGACGCCGGCGGACGAGAAGTCGTCCGACGACTCCGATCCCAAGCTCGCGCTCTACGCCCAATATCGCGAGCTCAAGAAGGACGTGCCCGAGAAGAAGCTCACGATGCCGATGGTCCAGCGCGCTTGGGGCCTCGACATCGGCATCGAGCGGCTCATCGGCCTCCAGTTCAAATACAAGATATCGCTGCTCCGGTTCGGCTTCATCGCGGCAGTCGCCCTGTTGATCGAGAAGCTCGGCATCGAGGCCGGGCCCTACTTCGAGATCGATTTCGATCTCATGGCCGGGGTCGTCTCCGGATTCGAGATCGACGAATACGGGGAGTTCAAGCTCAAGAGCGGCGAGGTGCCCCTCAGCGCGAAGCTCGAGCTGAAGGCGTTCATTCAGCTCGGCAAGTTCGCCGAGGTGGGCGTGAAGCTGACGGGCGAGTGGAAGGCGTCATTCGAGGTGAAATACGAGGAAGGCCGGTTGTTGCTGGAGCGGCCGTTCTCCGAGGTGCACATCAAGGGCGCGATCTACGCGAACTACGACATCGGGATCTGGTCCGGTGAGCTCGAGAAGGAGTTGTTCGACTGGCCGATCGAGGTCTCCAAGACCCAGTGGACGTTCCTTGGCGAGGAGAAGAAGCCGTGAGCCGCATCCTCGCGGCCCTCGCGCCCATCCGCGGCGCGTTCTGGTCGGGCGTCTGCGGCGTCACCGCCGGTCGCTTCGGCGTCGATCTGGAGCCCATGCTCGTCGTGTCCGTGCGCGTTCGGGCGAAGCACGACCCGGAGGGATGGCTCCCGGGAGAGCCGCGACCCGCGCACGCGGGCTGGTTCGAGGAGTGTCTACCTGTCGCCGGGGACGCCGTGCCGCTCAAGTCTCTCGTGGACGTCGACGTCTCGTTCGATGGAGCAGACATTCTGCGCGAGCGCGACGTCGAGATCACGGTGGGGACGGGCAGTGGCGAGCAACGGATGCGGGTCGATCTCCGCTCCGCGCGGGCTGAGCTGCCGGCGCTGGTCGAAGGGCTGTCCGTCTCCCGGCGACGAGACGGCGCGAAATTCCAGCTCGTCGCCCCCGCGTCGCGCGTCGCGGGGCCGGTCGCGTCGGTCGGCTGGTCGATCGACCGGAGGGTCGCCGCGTCCGGACCGATCGCGTTCGGCCTCGCGGCGCGGGCCGATTTCACGGACGGCGAGCACCAGCCGATCGAGCTCGCGATCGACGGGGTCCGCGTTTCGCTTCGCGACCGATCGGTCGAGCTCACCTATCGGGGATGGGTGCCCGAGCGCACCCTCGTCGAGCGGGTGGTCCTCGGCGTCGTTCCCGCGCACGCCGCGCGAGCGGAGGCCTCCGAGCTCCTCGCCGCGGGGCTGCCGAACGCGAGCTTTGCGTGGGCCGCGAACGTGGAGGACGCGGTCCAGGGCCGGCCCCCACCCGAGCTCGCCGCCGAGGAGCGCGACGCCGCGCGCGTGTCCGCGTGGAGTGACGGTCCGGGTGAGCCGTCGCTCGAGCCCGACGAGTACCGGGCGATCGCGTCAGAGCTCGCGAGGCGGCCGCGCGCCGAGGTGCTCGCGGACTACGGCTTCGACGAGATCGGCTGGACGCGCGAGGAATGGGCGGTCGCCGAGCGCCTCGCGCGAGCGAGCCGCGAGCTCGGCGACGCGGACACGGAGAGCGGCGCGGAGCCATCGCTCGACCGCGAGCTCGAGGCCTGGGTCACCGCGATCCGTCCTTCCTCGGGCGGCGGCGAGCTGGATCTCGGAGCGCTCGCGAGGCTGAGCGCGCACCTCTCGGCGCGCGATCCCGGGCGAGTGCTCCGCGACGCGAACCTCACCGTCGCGGAGCTCGCCCGGATGGAGGAGGCCCTCGAGCGGCGACTCTCGGAGGATCCGCAGGCGGAGCAACAGTTCGACGCGCTCTTCGAGGCAGCGCGCCCCGAGGCCGAGGCGCTCGCCGCACGCGAAGCGGCGGCGGATCTCGGCGACGAAGGGGGGGCGGCGTGAAGCTCTCCATCGAGGCGCTCGGCGCGTGCACCCCGGTCGGTCTCTCCGCGGAGCAGACGGCGTTCGGGATGCGCGCCGGGCTCTTCTGCCCGCGCACGATCGGCCACGTCGACGAGGACGACGAGCGGCTCGGCGCAGTGCTCTCGCGCGCCGTCCCCGAGGAGGTGGATGGGTGGGAGCGATTCGTCTGGATCGCGCTGCCGGCGTTGCGCGAGGCGATCGCGGTCGCCTCGCCGATGCCGTCGTGCGTGTTCCTCGCGCTCCCGACCCCGCGCCCTGGGTTCGAGGCCGCGGACGCGAAGCACGTGGTCGACGAGCTCGCGGCCGCCGCGCTCTCGGACGCGGCCATCGTCCCTGTGTTCGGTCAGAACGACGCGTTCGGGCGCGCGCTCGCGCTCGCGGCTCGGCCCCTCGAGGAGCGACCAGCCGATCGTGTCCTCGTGGGCGGGGTCGACACGCGGCACGCCGCGGCGACGTACGCCGCGCTCGACGCCGAGTTCCGGATCCTCTCGCAGCGCGCGGAGAACGGCTTCATCCCTGGCGAGGCGGCGGCGTTCGCGGTGCTCGCCGGTGAGAGGGCGACTCCCGTCGCCCCGATCGCCACCGTCGCGTTCGCCGAGGCAAGGGACGAAGACCCGCAGGCCCCCGCCGATGCGGCGCTCACCGATCTCGTCGACGCTGCCGCGAGCGCCGCGCTCGCGCGACCCATCCCGTGGCTGCTCGTGGATCAACGCACCGAGCGTCACCGCGCGAAGAGCCTCGCGCGAGTGTGCCATCGGCTCGACTCGATCGATCCGCGCTCGACCTCGATCGACGCGCTCGCCGAGCGCCTCGGCGACGCGGGCGCGGCGAGCGGCGCGGTGCTGCTCGTCTACGCGGCGCTCGGGGTCGCGAGCGGCTTCGCGCCGCACGCTCGGGGCAGCGCCCGCCGCACCGCGATCGTGGCGCTCGGCTCGGACGGCACCGGCCGCGCCGCCTTCGCGGTGACGCCCCATCATCGAGGGTGACTTCTCGCGTCCTAGAGAAGCACGAGCAGGAAGGTCGGAAGACGGGGACTTCGGAGAAGCAAAACCAGTCCCGTGCTTCTCTTGCCTTCCTCACGTCCCGTCTTCCCATGACGCTCCTCTGATCCCGATCGCGGGCGAGCCGCTCCGGGACGAGGTGCGTTGTCCACGGATGTCCAAGAGGCATCGTGCGGGCGCGTACGTAGATGCGGTCGACCCATGAAGAACACACGCGTCGCGCCCTCACTCTTTCTCCTGTTCATGACTGGCTGCGGTCTCTTCCGCGTCACGGGCAACGTGAGCGGCGCGGCGGAGCCGGGCGGCCCGCCGAGCCCGGGCGCCGAGCGCGGTGGAGCCGCCGTGGTCCCGGAGGGGACCAGGGACCCTCGGCAGGCGGCGCTCTACGCGGACACCGGGGACCTGACGTACAAGACCGTGACGAAGAGCGAGCTCGACATCACCACGCTCCAAGCGCGGTACATGATGCCGAAGGATCGGTCGTACGAGCCTGCGCCGCCGTGCGGGCCAAACCCGGATCCGAAGTGGATCAAGGACTGGCCGAGCGACAGCGTCATGGCGAACCCGCCCGTCGCCGCGTGGATCCAGTCCCGCATCCTCCGCTCGTACGCTCCCGACCTCGAGGTCGCGTACAAGGCCTACCGCGACGCCTGGAAGGCGTTCGACGACGACCTCGAGACGAAGCGCGCTGAGGCGCTCTCGCGGAGGAGCTTCTACGAGCGCATGGCGGGCCTGCGCGACGCGTTCGTCGACGGTGCGGCGCGCGTCGCGAAGCTCCCCGCTGGGGACCGCGTCGTCCCGGGTTCGCTGCACGCCTTGGTGGGCTCGATCGTAGACGTGTACCGGGACGCTCACGTCTCTTGGGCGCTCGGCGCGTCCGGCACCTGGGCGACCGAGGGCTTCCGTCGGGGCCAGTTCGGAAACCTTCGCGCGTGGGCGGACGACGCGAGCGAGCGCAGACAGTTCGCTGCGTTCGCGATGACGGGCGTCACGCCGAGCCTCATCCCAGAGCTTCCGCTCGCGGAGTACGTCCACCAGGTGAAGGGGCAAGGAGGCGCCTCCGTGAATGGCTGGCTCGTTTGGCCCGAGGGCGTGGACGTCTCGGAGGCGTCCTCCTACTTCCTCCGGCCGGACGAAGCGTTCGCGTCGAAGTCGACGCGGCCGTCGATCGCGGTGCCCTATCCGTCCAAGACGATCGAGGATCTGACGAGCGAGACGAAGTCCGCGATCCTCAAGGGCGCGAGCGCAGACGAGCCGTCGCTCGTCAGCGTGAGCGGCGTGGTCGTAGGGCTGGACCTCTCGGGCGATGGAGCGCGCGTGATCGTCGAGGCGCGCGATGAATATGTGCGTGAGGAGTGCGTGGAGCATGGCGCTGTCACCGGCATCTCGCCGGACGGAACGATCCGGCGCCAGTTCTCGAGCTGCAAAGTCGTCGAGCAGCGGGACACGCAGCGCCGCTTCACCGTGACGGCGAGTGCCTGGCCGAAGCAGGTCGATCTCGGCGACTGGGTCGAGATCCAGGGGGATCTCGTCTCCGTCGCGACGAAGGGCAGCGTGCGGAGCTCGACCGTCGAGGCCGCAATCACGGGGCGCTTCGTCGGGTGCTTCGGGAAGGGTGAACCCCTCGACACGAAATCCAAGGACTACGCGAAGAAGCTCTACGACGTTTCGCACTCCCACAGCACCGACTGCTCACTCGCGACGTGGTGAGTCGAGGCTCACTCCACCGACGGTCCAAGTCGCGCCGATCCCAGTCACCGGATGTGCGGAGGGACGGCTCGACGCGGAGCGGAGGCGCGCGGGTGAAGCGAGCTCGCCAGCGCGAGCGCGGAGCAGCGTCGGCGACTCTGTCTCTACTACGCGAACGGGACAGCCCTATCGCTCGATCGCGCACCCACGGCGGATCCCTTTGGATTCGAGTGCACCAATGGCACGCGGATCGCCGCCGTCGGCGTCGACACCTGCGCGACCACGGCCTTCCCGCGCTGCGGAACCGCTGGCGAGGCCGTCCAATGCTTGCGAGCGCGCTTCGGCGACATCTGCTCCGATGCGTGCGCGAAGCCCGAATGCAGCGTGGGCTTTCGGCCGGCCGGCCCGTGAGAATCACTGGGCACGGATCCGGTCCACGTTGGGCGAAGATGTCCCGTCGTTCTCGCGTTTCGACGACGCCATGAACCGGAGCGCGGCCGCGTTGCGCAGCAAAGGCGCATGGTCGAGGCTCTTCCGCCGCCGGTCGATCGCGGCGCTCTTGGGCCGAAGCCGCTTGAAACGTCGCGCCGACTCTGCGTGACTAGGGGCTGATGCGCCCCGCAATCTCGATGCTCGTCGCGGTGGGCTTCGCGCTCGCCGCCTGCGATTCCGATGGGGCCGCGACCACGCGCGGCGCCGGCGGAGACTCGGCCTCCGCTGGGACGCAATCCACCTCGGGGACGAACGCGATCGGGAGCTCCGCGAACGGCGCGGGGACGACCTCGGCGTCGACGGGTGGGGGTGGCCGGTCGGACTGCAAGCGAGGTATCGCGACGAACACGCCGCCGAGCGCGGCGTTCTCGGGCGGCATTGGCTGGTGGTACGACTGGTCGCCAAAAGGCGCCGCCACGCCGAACATCGAGTTCACCCCGATGATCTGGGGGGAGAAGGATTTGGGCAAAGCCCCTCCTCCGGGCTCCAAGTTCTTGCTCGGCTTCAACGAGCCGAACTTTCACGCTCAGTCCGATCTCACGCCGGCGGAGGCCGCCGCGCACTGGCCGGAGCTCGAGGCGAGCGGCCTCCCGCTCGTCTCGCCGGCGATGAACTTCTGCGGCCCCGCCGACCAATGCAACGGGACGAATCCATACCAATACCTGAAGGACTTCTTCGCCGCGTGCGCGGGCTGCAAGGTCGATTACGTCGCCGTGCATTGGTACAACTGCGATCTCCCTTCCCTGAAGGACTACCTCGAGCCGGGCGGGAACCTCGAGGGCTTCGAACAATTCGGCAAGCCGATTTGGCTCACGGAGTTCTCGTGCACATCGGACAAATCGGTCTCCGAGCAGCAGGCCTACATGGAGCAGGCGATCCCCTACTTGGAGGCGAACGCCCACGTGCTTCGATACGCCTGGTTCAGCGCTGGGCCGATCCCGAGCGCGCAGTTGATGGAGAGCGACGGGACGCCCACCGCGCTCGGCAAGGTCTACGCCGCTCTCGACTCGACCTGCCAACCCTGACGCTGACGGACGCACGACGTCCTTGCCCCCGCCTCGTCGATGCTCACCCGCTGACTGTCCCGGCAGGGACGATCCCAGTCAGTGGGGGCGCGGGGGGACGGCGCCCGGAAGGAGCGCCTCCGGCGCGCCCATCTTGAACTGGCTGCGATAGAGGCGAGCGTAGAACCCGTTCGCTGCGATGAGCTCGTCGTGCGACCCCTGCTCGACGATCCGTCCGGCGTCGATCACGAGCACGCGATCCGCGTCTCGAATCGTGCTGAGGCGGTGGGCGATCACGAAGCTCGTTCGGCCCTTCATCAGGCGGAGCAGCGCGGACTGGATGCGGGCCTCGGTGCGAGTGTCGACGGAGCTCGTGGCCTCGTCGAGGATCAGGATCGACGGGTTCGAAAGCAGCGTCCGCGCGATCGACAGGAGCTGCCGCTGCCCCTGGCTCAGGTTCGACGCACGCTCGCTGAGGACCGTCTGGTACCCGTGCGGGAGCTGACGGATGAAGCCGTCGGCGTCCGCCATTTCAGCGGCGCGGATCACCTCCTCGTCCGTCGCGTCGAGCCGACCGTAGCGGATGTTCTCCATCACCGTCGCCCCGAAGAGGTACGTGTCCTGGAGCACGAGGCCGAGGGCCGCCCGCAGCGAGGCCCGGTCCACGTCGCGGATGTCCCGGCCGTCGATCGAGATGGTCCCTTCGTCGATGTCGTAGAACCGCGTGAGCAGGTTGATGAGGGTCGTCTTGCCCGCGCCCGTCGGCCCGACGAGCGCGATCATCTGCCCGGGCTCGGCCTCGAACGTCATGTCCTCGATGACCCGCGCGTCCGGGACGTAGCCGAACGAGACGTGGTCGAACCGGACTCGACCCGACACCTGCGCGAGCGTCGGCCGCGGCTCGCGCTCGAGCTCCGTCGGCGTGTCGAGCACTTCGAAGACCCGCTCCGCGCCCGCGAGCGCGGCCTGGAGCGTGTTGTAGAGGTTCGAAATCTGCCGGAGCGGTCCGACGAAGTTCTGGCTGTAGTGGATGAACGCCGCGATGAGGCCCACGCTCACGAGACCCTCGAGCGCGAGCCACCCGCCGAGCCCCGCGAGCACGATGACGAACAGGTTCCCGAGGACCGTCGTGAGGGGCATGAGCAGGAGCGCGTACGTGTTCGCCCGGATGCCGACGTCGTGGACGCGCTGGTTCTCGGCGCGGAACGTCTCGAGGACGGACGCGTTCCGCTGGAAGAGGGCGACGACCTTCTGCCCCCCAATGGACTCCTCGAGTACGCCGTTGAGCTTCCCGAGGCTCGCCTGGAGCTCGCGGAAACCCTTTTTCGTGAGGCCCGCGATGAACCGGGTGAACCCGAGCATGAGGGGCACCACGAAGAGAGACGCGAGCGCGAGCCACCGATCGAGGATGAACATCGCGACGACGATCCCGAGCATCGAGAGCGCGCTCGCGAAAAGCGACGTGATGTTCTGCGCGAACGCCTGGTTGATCGCGTCGATGTCGCTCGTGAGCCGGCTCATGAGGTCCCCCGACGCCCGACGCTCGAAGAACGCCATCGGCAGCCGCTGCAGGTGCGCGAAGAGGCTGCGCCGGAGCGTTGCGAGCGCGAGCTGCGACACGCGCGCCATCCACCAGCCCGACACGGCCTGCACCGCGTTGCTCCCGATGTACGCGCCCAGCATCAGGAGCGCCGTGCGCGCGAGCCCTCCCGCGTCGCGGCTCGCGATGTACCGGTCGAGCGCGACCCCGAGGAGCCACGGCCCCGCGAGGCCGAGGAGCGTGTAGACGATCACGGACGCGAAGACCGCGATGACCCACCCGCGGTGGTCCGCGAAATAGCCCGCGAGGCGCCGTATCGTCCGTCGCGCGTCGTTCGGCCGGGCGACGGAGCCGAAGCCGGCGCCGGGCCGCAGCGCGCCGCGCAGGCCGCCGGCCGCGGGCGTCTCCGAGGGCGATCGCGCGCTCATCCGCCCTCGGCGACGGGCGCGTCGGGCGCGGCCCCGAGTTGGGAGTCGTAGATCTCACGGTAGAGCGGCGAGCTCGCGAGGAGCTCCTCGTGCGTCCCGCGCGCGACGATGCGGCCCTTGTCGAGCACGAGGATGCGATCCGCCTCGAGCACCGTGCTGATCCGCTGCGCGACCACGAACGTCGTCCGGGTCGCCGCGCCCTCCTTGAGCGCGGCTTGGATGCGCGTCTCGGTCTCCACGTCGACCGCGCTCGTGCTGTCGTCGAGCACGAGCACGCGGGGATCGACGAGGAGCGCGCGCGCGATCGCGACGCGCTGCTTCTGCCCGCCGGACAGGTTCGTCCCGCGCTGCTCGACGCGCGCGTCGTACCCGCCGGGGAGCTTCATGATGAAGTCGTGCGCTTGCGCCGCGCGCGCCGCGCGCTCCACGTCGTCGTCGCTCGCGCTCGGCCGGCCATAGCGGATGTTGTCCCGGACCGTGCCGCTGAACAGCACCGTCTCCTGCGGGACGAACGCGACCATGCCGAGCAGGGAGTCGCGGGTGAGCTCGCGCACGTCGTGCCCCGCGACGAGGACGCGGCCCACGCTCACGTCGTAGAGGCGCGCGATGAGCGCGACGAGCGTGGATTTGCCGGCGCCCGTGGACCCGAGGATCGCGACCGTCTCGCCGGGCGACGCGTCCAGGTCCACGTCCGCGAGCACACGGTCTCCCGCGTCGTCCGAGCCGGACCGGTACGCGAACGACACGTCCGCGAACGCGACGGTGCCGCGCGCGTCCGCGTCGAGGGCGATGGCGTCCTTGGCGTCGACGACCTCCGGGACCGTTCCGAGGACATCCTCGATCCGCTTGAGGGAGGCGAGCCCCGCCGCCCAGATGTTCGAGAGCAGCGCCATCATCACGAGCGGCGTCATCGTCGTGAGGAGGTAGTTCGAGAACGCCACGACCTGGCCGATGGTGAGCTCCCCCGAGATCGACCGCGCCCCGCCGAGCCAGACGACGATGACGACGCCGGCGTTCACGCACATCGAGAGCGCGGGCGTCATCGAGCCCATGAGCTGCATCGTCTTGATCGAGCGCGCGGTCATCGCGTCGTTCGCGGCGCCGAATCGCTGCTCCTCGAAGTCCGCGCGCACGAACGCCTTCACGAGCCGCGCACCGGCGATGTTCTCCTGCAGCACGCCGTTCACGACGTCGAGGCGCTTCTGGACGGCGCGGAAGAGCGGCTCCATGCGTACGACGAAGAACGCGACGAGCCCGATCGTGATCGCGAGCAACGGCGCGAGCGTGAGCGCGAGCCGAGGGCTCGTCGTGATCATGAGGGCGACGCTCCCGAGCATGAGCAGGGGCGCCCGCGTCCCGATCCGGAGCGAGATCTGCGTGAGCGTCTTCACCGCGGCGACGTCGCTCGTGAGCCGTACGAGCAGCTCGCCTGTACGGCGCTTGTCGAGGTTGCCGAAGGAGAAGCGCTGGATGTGGACGAACATCGCCTCGCGTAGATCCCGGGCGACGCCCTCGCCCACGCGCACGGAGTAGTTGTTGTTCGCGATCGCGACGAACGTGCTGACGACGGAGATCCCGAGCATCAGGCCCGCCGTCTGGACGACGAGCGCGCGGTCGTTCTTCCGGATCCCCTCGTCGATGATGCGCTGGATCAGGCGCGGGATCGCGAGGTCCAGGCCGACCGCGAGCGCGAGCATCACGAGCGAGAGGATCGCCGCCGCGCGGTAGGGCGCGACGAACTGGAGGAGCCGACGGAGCCCGCGCATCGCTTGGGGGACTCTAGAGCACTGAGCGCTTCGAGCCGCGAGGGGTTTCCGCCGTGCGCGCGAGAGAGGGGGCGGGCACGGTCGAGCTCGCGCGAAACCGCGCGCGCCGCCGCTCGGTCCACCGAGAACATGAGGTCGAGCGCGCGCCCAATGGACCCGTCCGGCCCCCGGTGCGCGCCGGTCTCCGGACTAGGAGTCGGAGAGGTGCGTCGACGCGATACCGAGCTCGGCTCCGAAGGCATCGAGGAACGCGCGCATGGCGGCGACCCGCGGTACGGCGAGCGAGCGCGCCGTTTGCGTGTGGAGCGTGGCCTCGAGGTGAAGGAGCTTCCGGAAGAAGTGATCCAGCGTGAAGCGCCGGTCGTCCGGCACGCGCGCTCGGCAGAGTGGATCGGCGCCGTCGTAGAACGGGCGACGGAGCTCGCCCGCTGTCGCGAAGCAGCGCGCCACGCCGACGGCACCGATCGCGTCGAGGCGGTCGGCGTCTTGCAGGATGCGGCCCTCGAGCGACGCGGGGACGACGCGCCTCGACCACGCGTGGTCGCGCACGCACGCGCTCACCGGCTCGACGAGGTGCGCGGCGCCCGCGTCGCGCAGTGCAGCGGCGGCGTGGGCCGCGGCGAGCTCGCCAGACCGCGCGCTGTCCGGGTGGTCCTTCGGGAGATTGACGAGCTCGTGCAGCAGCGCGGCCGTCGTCGCGACCTCGACGTTCGCGACCTCTGCGATCGCGATCGTGCGCGCGAGCGCGACGACTCGCTCCACGTGCGACCAGTCGTGCGCGGGGCCGTGATCGCGGCAGCGGGCCTCGGCGAGCGCGCGCAGCGACTCGAGCGCGGAATCCCCGCGGGGAGCAGCGTCTTCGGCGGGCGCGTCGAGTCCCATGGTCGGCATGTTCGCTTCGATCGCGCCGCCGCGGAAGCACGCACCGGGCGGGTGCTGAAGCTAGGGCTCGCGTGCGCCGCGGCAGACGGCGAACGGATAGAACGTGTCGCCCACCTTGCAGAGAAGCCAAGGCGGCACCTCGCTGTCGAGCGCCGGTCGGCGCCGATCCCCGTCGACGAGCTCGAGTTCGCCGTTGGTGCGAACGAAGAGCTTCCGATCGCCGTCGTGGATCTCCGTCCACTCCCCGTCGATGCTGGACACCGCGCTCGGGGCGAGTTGGCTCGGCACCGTCCACGGCGCCCCGTCCGAGGGCCGGGCGGTGGTGCTCATGTCGAAGAGGGAGAGGCCCGGATCATCGGTCTGCGCGAGAAGTCCGTTCGACAGGAGCGTCGGGACGATGAACGAGAGACCGCTGCCAATCGGAATCGCAAAGAGGATGGAGCCCGTGTCGGCGTCGACGAACCATTGATCGCTGCCGCTTCGGACGACGATGAGGTGGTCGTCGAGGAACATCACGATCTCCCACTCGCCGTTGGTCAGCCAACGCGGCGAGACAGGGACGCGCGCGCGCACGGACCGGCTCTTGCGATCGACGATGAGGAGCGCTCGGTCGTGCCCCTCGCGTCCTTCGAGGTCCTCGAACAAGGCAGCGCTCCGCCCGTCGAGGGAGCGCCCACCCGTCCAATGGTAGCCCTCCCGCGCGTGGGGTCCGATCATCCCGCTCGTCACGAGCGCGTGGCCCGGCGTCGCGAGGTTCGCGAACGGCGCGACGTCGGGGAAAGGCACGCCCTGGTACGCGGAGCCGAGCGCGAGCCCGTCGAACGGATCCGCAGGTGCTTTCGCGGGTGGCCGTGGCGCAGCTCCTCTCAGGGTTCGGATGTCGTAGTTGCCGTAGCTCGTCGTGGAGTACCCGCCGTACGTCTCGTGGCTCACCCCGACGACGTGGCGGTTCGCGTCGAGCTGAAGCTCGAGCTCCCCCTCGGGCGGCACCCCCAAGATCGGTGTCGAGCCGCGATCGGTCGTCTCCCCGATCGCGCGCGTTCGAAGCGTCGGGTTCGCGTCGTTCGCGCCCACGTACGCGACGATGCCTGCTTCCACGTCGAGCGCACATGCGTTCGCGCGATCCTCTTGGAAGAGGACGGCCCCGCTCGCAGCGTCGACGACGTACGCTGGGCCTGGGAGGTTTTCGCACGAGGTGAGCCACGCGCCGTTCTTCGCCCACGCCATCCCGTACCCGCTCGATGGGATGGCCCGTTGGAGGCGATCCCGACCCTCCGCGGTGTCGATCAGTCGGAGCGAGCCGTCCGTCGTGAGCGCGGCGCGTCCGAGGTCCCCGACGAGGGCCTCCCTCACGCCCGGTCCGAGGTCGATGGCTCGATCGACCGTCGGGTGGAGCCAGCTCACCTGGTCGTTGAACGCGACGAACGGCAGGCCACCGGTCGATCGCAGCGAGAGCGGCTGCTCGGATCGGTGCAGCACGCGGTCGATTCGGGCCCGTCGCGGCGCCCCGTCCGGCGTCCGCGACACGCGCACGGAGAGGAGCGCGCAATCCGGCGCCACGAGTTCGAAGCACACGGGGACGATCAGCTCGTCCTCGGCGACAGCGACAGGGAGCTCGGTCGGCATCGCGGTCGCGACGTGCCTCTCGACTCCGAGCGCGGCGAGGCCGCGGCCGGCGTCGCGGAGCGCGCGACTCGAGCTCGCGTCGTCGCCCGCGGCCCATGCGCTCGCGCCCTCCGCGAGGAGGGCGTCCACCTCGGCGCGGGTCACGGTGGGCAGCGCCTGCGGCGCGCCCGAGGCGGACGGAGCCGTCGCGCTGGTCACGCCCTCATGAGCGGTGGGGCCGTGCGGCGACGCGCTGCACCCGATGAGGATCACCGCAGAGAGGCCGCTTCCGAGGCGCATCGCCGGTCACGGTACCTCTTCGAGCGGCGGCACGCACAGTGCTAGACAGCTCCGGCATGCAGACCTCTCGTGCGCTCCGGGCGCTCGCCGCGCTCGTCATGCTCTCTTCGTTCGCGGGGTGCTTTCCGAACCCCTCGGACGGTGCCTCCGAGTGCACCGCGGAGGGGCCGGCGTTCGACGGCGAGCACGCCCTGATCCTCGGTACGACGACGCGCGTCGGCGCGTTCTCGCCGGTGTTCGAAGGGCGGGAGATCGAGATCTCGCTCGGCTCGCAGGGACTGCAGCACCTCGGGTACGCGGCCCTCGTGCACACGGGCGGGGAGGAGCTGACGCTCCTCGCCACCTTCACGCGCGACGACGGCGTGGTCATCGGCCGTGACTCCCGGATCATAGAGTCGTGCGACGAGACGTGGCTCGAGCTCACCGACGCAAGGCTCGTGCTCGATCGAAACGAGTTCATGGAGGGGACGCTCGCGGTCCAAATCGGCACATGCCCCGAGGCCGGTTGCCCGACCGGCGCCGACGGCGAGTACGTCCTCGCCGTCGTCCGGGGCGAGGTCAGCGTTCATCTCAAGCTCGACGAGGCGACCTGAGGCGCCGCGCCTTCGCTGCGCGCTCAGCCGGTGGCGCCAACTACGCTTTGCGCACGCGGATGCGCTCGAGGTCCCGGAGGAGCTCACTCATCGCGATCGGATCGAACGCGCCGAGCTCGTCGGTCGCCTCGACGCGATCGATCTCGAGCGAACCCACGCCGCGAAACGTGAGGGTGACGCCTCGCGTGCCGTCGAAGACGCGCTCCGCGCTCGGGTCGCCCCATTCCCAGCCGGACACGGTCCAGCCGCGCGACTCGAGCATGAACGTGGCCTTCGGGTTCACGGGAACGCCCGCGTACGCCGCGAGGTCGAAGGCGCCCGCTGCGGAGGGATCGAGGGTGTACACCTCGCGCGCGATCTGCGGGAACGGCTCGAGGAGCTCGTAGTCCCGGAACACCGCGGTCCACGCCGCGCGCTCCTCCTCCGTCGCGTCGAGCGCGTGGAGCAGCCGGATCGGGCCGCGCGCCTCGCAGACCGCGTCCGCCGCGTCCGCGAGAGACCCGTCCTCGGCGACGCGGAACGTCGCTCTGGGATCGCGGCCCTCGTCCAGCCAGACGAGGCGCTGCGCGAGCCTCCGCAGCACGGGGTGGCCGACGATGGCCTCCGTGAAGCTCGCCGCGCCGAAGCGGCGCCGCGTGCACATCGCCTCCTCGAGGCGCCGCGTCTCGGCCGCGAGCGTCGCCCGGAGCGTCTGCTTGATCTCGGTCCACCGCTCGCGCGCCTCCGCGGCGCGCTCCGCGTTCGCGCCGCGCGTGGGCCGCGGGGGATTCTTGACCCGACCGCCCGTCTCGTCGACGAGGTAGGGCTCGAGGTGCTCGTCGAACCGGACCTCGAGGCGCGCGGTGCCGAAGTCGAGCACGACCGGCGCGACGCCATCTCCGCTCGCGAGGCCGCACGTCGGGGTGAGCCGATCGTGGAGATCCTCCTCCGTCCACCCGCGCTCTCGCAGGATCCGCTCGACGTGGAGCTCGGCCGCGGCGCGGAGCTCGGGACCCGTCGCGGTGAGGCGGGGGAGCTCCACGACCGCATTCGGATCGTCGAGGCGGGACAGCGCGCCGAGCAGCAGGAGCGCAGCGCGCGTCGCCCCCGCGCTCGCCCACGCCCGGACGCGCTGCGCGACGCGCTTCGCTGCCCCGGGGTCGACGAGGGCGACGAGAGCGCGGAGGACCCAAGCGTCGGCTACGGGGCCATGTCGCGCCTCCCACGCGTCGACCAGGGCCCACGCGAGCGCCTCGAACGACGCGCCGATCCGCTCGGCGGGGAGGACCGCCGCCCGCGCGAGGTACTCTCCGGCGCGCGACCGAGAGAGGACGCGGACGATCTCGTCGAGCTCTTCGGGCGACACGCCCGCGGGCGCGGACCGAGCCGCGACGTCGACCCAAGGCTCCGCGGGTGCGGGGCGCGCGGCCGTCTTTCCACGCTTCTTGGGTGGGAAGAGATCCGCCTCGGAGGCCCACGCGGCGAGCGCGCCGCGCGCCGGCTCGTTCAGCGCGCCGAGCGCGGCCTCGGCCTCCGCGGGGTACACGGTCGCGAACCCGGCGAGCGCGATCTCGAGCGCTTTTCCGCGCCGAGCGCTTCGGCCCACCCGCTCGGCGAGCACAATGATGGCGCTCTCGGGATCGCGCCCGAGCAGCGCGCGGGTCGACCGCGCCACGGTCGCGTCGGCGAGGAAGTCCGTCACCGCCCGAGCGACGGCGAGCCCCTGGAGGCCGTCGTACGCGTCGAGCAAGATCTGCCGCGTCTGCGCCTCGGTGAGGCCCAGGGTGGAGTGGTCCCAGAACTGCGCGTGGAGCTCGAGGATCGCGGGGCCGACGCGGTCGATCGCGGTGAAGATGTGATCGTTCGCGAGGGCGCTGCCGCGAGCGGCGCGATCCTTCTCGAGGATCGCGCGGATCGTCTCGAGGTCGTCCGTGCACGACACCAACGCCGCGAGCGCCGGAGCTCGAACCCGGTGCGACCGGTCGGGCTCGTACGCCGCCGCGTCCTCCGCGGCCCACGCCGTGACGAGCGGGAAGAGATACGAGAGGGCGCACCTCCGTCCGATGTCGAGGTCGCGACGGAGCTCCGCGGCGACGCTGCGGGCGCGGTCGTACTCCGCGTCGGTCGACGCCGTGAGGCGCTCCCGGAGGCGCCGCCAAGGACCCACCACCCCGCTCGTGAAGTAGCGCACGGGCTGCGGTCCGGCGGAGTCGTCGAGCGGCGGATCCTCGGGCCCCTCGTAGGCGAGCAGCGCGCGGAGCGCGAACGCGGGCCCCTCGAGGGCGACCCACAGATCCACGAGCAGGCCCGTGCCGGTGATCGCGCGCGTCGGCACCATCGGCTCCCCGATCAGCATCGCGGCGGCCGACTCGATCGAGAGATCGAGCGGTCCGGGCGCGGCGCCCGCGCGGTACCGCGCGATCACGGCGTCCCTCTCGGGGCCGCTGCCCCGCGTTCGCTCGAGCGCCTCCGTGAGCGTCGCGTAGAGCTCGGGGACGGAGAGCGTGGCGGGCGCGCGAGAAGGACGGCGCCAGGGATGGATGCGCGCGACGTGCTTCGGCGAAAGGTTCATGGGCGGGAGGCGAGCGTATCGTCACGCGGAGACGTGGGCGCGCGCCGTGTAGCATCGCGCGGTGATCGAGACCTGTGCACTCGTGAACGCGGACGTCCGCACGCTCGACCCGCGATCGCCCCGCGCGGATTCGATCGCTTGGAGGGCCGGGCGAATCCTCGCCGTCGGCGCGCGCCAGGAGGTGGAGGCCGCGCTCGGTGCGCACGCATCGATCGAGGACGCGGGAGGGCGCACGGTCCTCCCGGGGTTCATCGACGCGCATCAGCACCCGTGCATCGTCGCGATCTACGGCGGCGCGATCCGCCTCTCGCCGCCCGCCGTGCACGACATCCCGAGCCTCCTCGCCGCCCTGCGCGAAGCGGCGGCGCGCGCGCCCGCGGGCGAGTGGATCGTCGCGGCCGATTGGGACGAGCTCCACCTCGCAGAGCGGCGGAAGCCGACGCGCGAGGAGCTCGACAGCGCCTTGCCCGACCACCCGCTCCTCGCGCTCCACTACAGCTGTCATCGCGCGGTCGCGAACAGCCGCGCCCTCGCGCTCGCGGGCATCGACCGGCACACGCCGGAGCCGAGCGGCGGCACGATCGGCCGCGGTCGCGGCGGCGAGCCCGACGGGCTCCTGATCGAGCGCGGGATGAGCCGCGTGGAGTCGCTCGCGCGCGCCTCGCTCGTCGCGCGCGACGCTGAAGCGTATTTCCAGCGGCTCCGCGCGCATCACGAGGCGCTCGCGCGCGTCGGCATCACACGCGTCGTGGACGCGACCGTGCCCACCTCGCTCGCCGCGCTGTACCGCGAGGCGGAGCGGGGGGGACACCTCCTCGTCCCGACCGTGATGCTCCCCGTATCGGACGCGGGATGGCTCGAGGAGCCGCTCGAGGTGCTCGACGGACCGCGGACGGGGGAGGGGAGCGATCTGCTCTCGGTCGGCCCCGTGAAGCTCGTGTTCGACGGCGCGCCCGCGTGCGCGATGTGCATCGGCTGGTGGCAGCTCGCGGGCTCGATCGTCGGGAGCCTCGCGGTCATGCTGCGGGATCGCTCGCTCGACTCGCTCCGGGCGATGACGTCGCTCGCGCCGCGGTACGGCGCGAAGATCCGGACGGGCATTACGATCTACCCGAAGGAGGACGCGGATCGGGTCGTTCGACGCATCGTCGAGCGGGGGTTCGGCGTCGCGACGCACGCCGTCGGGAACGAGGCGATCGCGACCGCGCTCGGCGCGTACGAGGCGTGCGGCGGGCGCCTCGGCGAGGCGGCGATCCCGCGCCTCGAGCACGCCCAGTTCATGGATCGAGCGCTGATCGAGCGCGTGGCGGCGAGCGGCGCGGCGGTCGTCACGCAGCCGCACTTCGTCTCGCTGCCCGCGTTCTCGAGCGCGCCGTCCATCCCCGGGCTGAAGAACGGCGCGGTGCGGTGGCTCCTCGACGCGGGCGTGAAGGTCGCCGGGAGCTCGGATTTCCCGGTCGCCGGGTTCGATCCGCTCGACGGCATCCGGAGCGCCGTGACCCGCCGCACCGCGCGCGGCTACACGCTGGAGGAGGACCAGGCGGTGACGCTGGACGAGGCGATCGCGATGTACACGCGCGTCGCCGCCGAGGTGAGCGGTGGTCTCGCCGTCACCGGCACGCTCGAGCCCGGGAAGCGCGCGGATCTGGTGATCCTGGATGGCGCGCTCGATCGCTCGACGCTCGCCGACCGCCGCGTCGAGACGACCGTGATCGGCGGCCGCGTCGCGCACGGCGCGCGCTTCTCTGCCGGGTCCGGCCCCGGCGCGTCCGGCTGACCGCGCCGACCGCGGCACTCGTGCAGCCGCACCGGGGTTCGAGTAGCGAGTCGCCATGCGCAACTACGCTCGCCTCTCACCGATCCTCGGCGCCGCGCTTGTCCTCACCGTCGGCTGCGGCGACAAGTCCGGCTCGAGCCCGTCCGCGTCCGCGTCCTCGAAGCCTGCGCCCGCGTCGTCGACGTCCAAGCCCACCGCCTCCGCCTCCGCCGCGGCCAGCGCCTCGGCCGCGCCCGCGCCCGCGCTCACGGAGGCGACCCTCAACGACCACGACCAAACGGTGAAGGTGAAGTTCACGCCTCCCGGGGGCGAGTGGAAGAAGGATCCGATGGGCGAGCGCCCCGACGCCATCACGTACCAAGGAAGCTGGATGTCGACGTTTCGAGTCCACCTCACGTGCCAGGGCTCGTGCGACAAAGACCCCGCCGTGCTGAAGAAGAACATCGAGGCGAAGGCGAAGGAGGACTTCGACTTCGTCTCGAGCGACCGACACTCGCCGAAGCTCGTCGGCGAATGGATCCAGCAGAACAAGGAGGAGAAGAAGGACGTCTTCGCCTGGAGCTTCGTCGCGCGGGACGAGAACAAGGTCGTGAAGGAGCAGCACTACGTCGAGTCGAGGCTGATCCCGGGCGCGCCCGTCTTCCTCGAGTGCGTCGTCGATCTCGACGACCGCGACCCGGCAGGCACGTTCGAGCGCCTTCGGGACGCGTGCAAGAACCTCACGTTCGAGCTCGCCGCGAAGTAGCCCTCGATCGAATCAGGGGTCGTCGACCCGGAGCGGCGGCGCGGCGAACTCGTTGATCCCGTTGTGGTCGCGCACGCCCGGTGGACCGCCCGGGCCCACGGGAGGCTTCGGCGTCGGTGGCGTCACGGGCGGCTTCGTCGGCGGTGCGGCGCTCGCCGACGCCGAGGCACTCGCGGAGGGCGGAGCCGACGCCGACGGCGCGACGCTCGCCGAGGGCGCCGCGCTGCCGGAGGCGGGGGCCGATGGAGCTGCGCTCGAAGAGGCGCTCGCAGGTGGGACCGCGCTCGCGCCGGCGGAGGAGGAGCTAGCGACGCGCGCGGAGGCCGAGGGCGCCGCGCTCCCCGCGGATCGCGCTTCGTCGCCGCACGCGGCGGCGGAGGCGGCCACGCTGAACGCGAGCGCGACCGCGCCTGCGTGGCGCGCGCGACCTCGCCGCGGCAGCCCCGAGACGAGCCTGAGGTGCCGGGTCGCGCCGCGCGCCGATGCCCGGGAGCACGACGTCGTCGAGGCGCACGCGGAGCTCTTTCGCACTCCGCGAGGAGCTTCCTGCGTCGCGTCCCGCGCTCACGCTCACGGAGGCCGAGGAACGCGGCGCGGAAGCCCCCGTCGTCGAGGGACGACGCGCGGCGCGCGGCCTCGGTCACCTCGGTGAGGAGCGTCACGAGGTCGGTGTTCGCGCGCCGCCGCAGCGCCGCGAAGTCCCGCCGCCACCGGGAGGCGACGGAGGTCGTGTAGAAGCGCCGAACCACGCCGCTCAGGTGGTCCATCCCGATGATCCGCTCCATGAGCCCGCCCATCTCCCAGGAGCGCTCGCCGAACAGATCGAGCGCCGCCGCGCACGCGCGCCCGATGGACGGGTCCGTGATGTCGTACGTGCGGGCGAGGTAGTTTCCGCGCGCGCGGCCCTCCGCTCGCATGCGCTGCTCGAGCGGCGTGCCGGAGTAGATCTCCGTTCGGCAGAAGTTCAGCGCGTGATCGATGTTGTCGCGCAGGAACGACAGGTCCGCCTCCACGGTCTCCGGCGTCGCGTCGGGGTGGAACATCATCATCGTGTACTGGGACGACACGTCGAGCTCCCGGCACAGGTCGAGCGCGGCCTTCGACTGCTCGACGGTCTGCACGCGCCCGATCGACGCGAGGCCGGCCTCGGACGCGGACTCGATGCCGAAGAAGACCCGCAGCAGGCCCATCCGCTTCAGGCGCTCGAACACGGAGCGCTCCGCGTCCGGCGGGCGACACTTGATCGTGAACCCGATGTCCGTCATCCCGTGCTGCTCGAGCGCGCGCTCGTACGCGTCGAGGCGCGCGTGGTTGTGGGTCCGCGACGGGACGAGGAAATTGTCGTCGTGGAAGATGAACTGCCGGATTCCGCGCCTCGGTAGAGCTCCGCCATCTCGGACGACGTTCGCCGGGTCGCGCCTTCGGTACTTCTTACCCGGCGCCATCTTGTGCAGCGTGACGATGCAGCAGTAGTCGCAGCGCGCGACGCAGCCGCGGCTGCCGAGCAGATAGGCCGTCGGCACGCCCGCGAAGAGGTGGATGTCGCCGCGCCGATCGGGCGCTGGGAGGGTGTCGAGATCCTCGATGGCGCGGCGCTCCCCCGTGCGACGCACGAGGCCGCGATCGAGGTACACGATCCCCGGGATGTTCGCCCAGCGGCTGCGATCCGGCCCCGCCTCGACCAGCTCGACGAGCGTGTGCTCGCCCTCGTGGATCGCGATCACGTCCACGCTCCGGTGCTGCGTGACGAGCTCGTCCGCCTCGCACGTCGCGTAGTGACCGCCCATCACGACCATCCGGCACCCCGCGCGTTTCAACCCATCGGCGAGCGCGAGGAACTCGAGCGCCCGTGACTGGAAGCACATCGAGAGGCCCACGACGTCGTAGTGAGCGGCGTCGGCCACCACCGCGTCGTGGTCCTCGCTCGAGTTGAATCGAGCGAGCTCCGCGACGTGGCCGCGCGCGCGGAGCGACGCGCTCAAGTAGCGGATCGAGAGGTTGTCTTCGTGATCCGGGCCGACGAGCAGGACTCGCATCGAACGATGCTCGCGCAGGTTGCCACTCGATGAAAGAAGGCGCTGCGCGCTTCGCGCTCGGACCGCGGGGAACCTCGGGTCGAGCACGCCCCTTTGAGCGGCTGGCGTCAGCGTGGAACGGACACCCGGAGCGACGCGTAGATCGTCACGAGGACGGCCCCGGGGTCGACGTCCACAAACGAGAGCGCGCCCCCGTTCTCGGCTGGGTGGACGAGTCTCCGCGCGCCGGGGCGCGCGATCGCGTGGGTCAAGCTCAGGCCTTCGAGCTCGGTGTCCCACGGCAGGACGACGCTGCCGTTCGTCGAGGACGCGTCGGCGACGCGGATCCCGCCCGCGCCGCACTCGATGACCCACTGCGCGCCCTCGACCGCGCACGGCTCGGGCCAGGGCGGTCGGTAGCTGGAGACGGAGCCGCGCCCGACGAGGTTCCGTCCGCGCGCGAGCTCGATCACCGCGGGCGCCGCGCGCCCCGGAAGGACGTCGAGCGTCGCCACGGGCGACGCGCCGTCCGCGCGGCGCACGATGAAATGCGGGTTCGTCACGATCGAGGTCGAGCGAGCGCGGGGAGCGCGCTCGCGGTGCGTCGACCGTAGCACGCTCCTCGATGTCCTCCGCTCGCACGCGGCGTCAGCTCACCTCGTTGAACGGCCCGACGACGATGAACGGGACCGCGGGGCCGAAGAAGATCGACGCGAGCATCACCGTCGACGCGGACACCTTGCCGTGCGTCACTTGCTCGGCGCCCTGCGCCCACTTCCAGAGCCAGACGACGTTCAGGATCGGGATGAGCAGGTGCCACCCCGGGGGGATCTGCGCGCCGCGCGCGTTCATCTCGTCCTTCGTGCCGAGCAGCCAAATGAGTGTGTAGATCCCGCACGTGATCGCGCCGAGCAGGAGAACCGTGATCGCGCTTCGCTTCGTCATTCGTCGAATCCCTCTTCGTTGGCCGCTCGCTCGGAGCGGGGAAAGGAGCTGCATGCGGCGCGAGGCCGCATGACTGTGGCGGCGCCCAGCTGAGCCGCGCCGACGCCCGCCCACGCCCATTGCACGAGGCGCGCCGCTCGAGCGAGTCCATGCGCCACCGCACGACGGCTGAGCGAACCCGGGATCCGATGTGACCTCGCGCGTCACGGAGTGACCCCCCGCGCTACACCTCAATCGAACCGCAGCGCCTCCACCGGATCGAGCCGCGACGCACGCCGCGCCGGTCCGACCCCGAACACCACGCCGATGAGGATCGACACGCCGAGGGAGAGCGCGATCGCGTAGGTCGGGACGACCGTCGCCCAGCCGCCGAACTTCGCGAGCAGCGCGGCCGCCCCGAAGCCGAGCGCGAGCCCGGCGACGCCGCCGGCGAGCGAGACGATGACGGACTCCACGAGGAACTGACGGAGCACGTCGCTGCGGCGCGCGCCGACGGCCATCCGGACGCCGATCTCGCGCGTCCGCTCGCGGACCGACACGAGCATGATGTTCATGATCCCGATGCCGCCGACGATGAGCGACACGAACGCGACGCTGCCGAGGAGCGCGGTGAACGTGCCTGTCACCTGATCCATGGTCGCGAGCATCTCCGCCTGCGAGCGCACGCTGAAGTCGCTCTCCTGATCCGAGCGGAGCACGTGGCGCAGCCGGAGGAGCTGCTCGAGCTCGGCCTGCACCGCGGCGGCCCCCTCCTCGCTCTTCAGCGAGAGAGTGATGGAGGAGACGTTCTTCTGCCCCGAGAGCACGGCCTGGTGCGTCGCGAGGGGGATGAACACGCCGTCGTCCGGAGAGCCCATCGTCGACCCCTTCTCCGTGAGGACGCCGATGACCCGGAACGCCTTGCCGGCGATCTGCAGGCGCTCGCCGATCGGCTGCGCGCCCTGGAACAGGTCGTTCGCGACGTTCGCGCCGATCACCACGACGCGGCTCTGGTTCGCGTCGTCCACGTCCGAGAACGCGACGCCGTGCGCGAGCGTGAGCGCCTTCACGTCGAACGCGTCCGGGGTGACGCCGGTGACGCTCGCGTTCGAGTTGTTCGTGAGGTAGCGGAGCTGCGCGTTGGAGCTGATCTCGGGCGCCACGGCGGCGACGCCGTCGAGGCCCTTCATCGCCTCCGCGTCCTTCAGGGTGAGCGTCGTCACGCTCCCGGACTTGACCCCCTTGCTCGATCCGGACGCAGGACGGACCGTCAGCAGGTTCGCGCCGAGCGAGCGGATCTGGCTCTCCACGCTGCTCCGCGCACCCTCGCCGATGCCGAGCACGGCGACGACCGCCGCGGTGCCGATGATCATGCCCAGCATGGTCAGCAGCGTCCGCAGGCGGTTCGAGGTCAGCGAGCGCCACGCGCTCTTCCCGGTCTCTCGGATCAGCACAGCGAGCTCCTCTCGGTCTCCATCGCGCGGAACGCCTCGATCACCCTCGCGCTCGGGCCGTCCGCGACGATCCGGCCGTCTCGCATGTGGATGGCGCGCGCGAGCGAGCTCGCCACGCCGAGGTCGTGGGTGACCATCACGAGCGTCGACCCCTCCGCGTTGAGCGCGAGGAGCAGCGAGAGGACGTCCTTGCCCGTCTTGCTGTCGAGCGCGCCGGTCGGCTCGTCGCAGAGCAGGAGAGAAGGGCTCGTGACGATCGCGCGGGCGATGGCGACGCGCTGCTTCTGGCCGCCCGAGAGCTCGGACGGGAGGTGGGTCGCGCGGTTCGAGAGGCCCACGCGATCGAGGGCGTGGAGCGCGCGCTCGCGGCTGTTCTTGACGGAGCCGTAGAGCAGCGGCAGCTCCACGTTCTCCACCGCCGTCATGCGCGGCAGCAGGTTGAACGCCTGGAAGACGAAGCCGACGTGGCGGTTCCGGAGCGCCGCGAGCTCGTCGTCGTCGAGGTCTCGCACGTCCCGGCCCTCGAGCTCGTAGCGGCCCGACGTCGGTCGATCGAGGCAGCCGAGGATGTTCAGCAGACTGGATTTTCCGCAGCCCGACGGGCCGATGATCGCGACCGACTCTCCCGGGGCGACCCGGAAGCCGATGCCGTCGACGGCGCGCACCGCGAGGTCGGGTTGATCCTCGTGATAGACCTTGAAGAGATCCTCGAGCAGCAGCGTCGCGTGCGTCTCGGGGCCTCCGTACGACCCGTCCATGATCACCGGCCCCCCATGCTGCGCGGCGGTCCGCCCATGCCCATCGGGTTGTTGACCCGTTGCTGTCCGCCCGCCTTCGCCGCCGGCGCGTCCACCGGAGCCTTCTCCCGGATCGAGTCTCCGTCCTCGAGGCCCTTGGTGACGACCATCTGCGCGCCGTCCGTGCCGCCGGTCTCGATCGGCTGATCCTTGCCCGACGCGAGGGTCACGAAGCGCTGTCGGCCCTTCGTCTGGACGGCGGTGAGCGGGATCAGGATCACGTCCTTCTGCTCGCTCGTGACGATCTCGACGTCCGCGCTCATGCCGGAGCGCAGGAGCGCCTGGTTCTCGTCCGTGATGCGGATCTCGACGTCGAACGTGACGACGTTCGAGACCTCCGTGCCCAGCGGGCTCACCCGATCGACGACCCCCTTGAAGACGCGGTTCGGGAACGCGTCCACGCGGATGTCCACGCCCTGCTCCGGCGAGACCTTCGCGACGAGCGCCTCGCCGATCGAACCGATGACGCGGAGCTTCGAGAGATCCGCGAGGGTGAGGACGGACGTGCCGCCGTTCACGCTCGTCAGGGCGGACGACACGATCGTCCCCACCTCGACCGGGATGCTCAGGATGGTCCCAGCCATCGGGGCGTAGATGTCGGTGTTCTCGAGCTGCGTCTGGGCGTCGTCCACGGCGAGCTGCGCGGACTTCAGCGACAGGTTGCCGGACGTGAGCTGCGCGCTCTTCACGCCCAGGTTCGCGCTCGCCACGTCCGTCGCGTGCTTCGCGTTGCGCGCGGCCTCGGCGCTGCCGACGCCGAGTTCCACCGCCTTCTCGGCGGTCGTCTGCGCGACCTTGTCGTTCTCGAGATCGAGCTGCGCCACGCGGATCGACGCCTGGGTGGACGCGATGTCCGCCTTGGCGCGGTCGAGCGCGAGCTTCGCCGAGTCGAGCGCGCGCTGCGCGTCCTTCTTGTCGAGGCGGACGAGCAGCTGCCCAGCCTCGACGTGGTCGCCTTCCTTCACCAGGAGCTCCGCGACCGCGCCGGAGGCCTTCGACTTCACCTCGACCTGCACCGTCGACTCGATCTTTCCGGACGCCGCCGCCGTCTCGACGAGGTTGCCGCGGTGCGCGCTGACGACCGCGCCGACGGGCGCCTTCGCCGGCGCCCGCACGACGAGGTAGGTGCCCACGCCCGCGCCGGCGAGCAGCAGCGCGAGGACGGGCGCGAGCCACTTCCGGCGCCGCTTCGGCGTCGGGAGCTTCGCGCGCGGCGCCGCCGTCGGCGGCGGCCGCTGCTCTGCGCTCGGATCCATCGACCGTTCTTTCACCGGGGTCTCCATCACCGCGCTCTCCATCACGACGAACTCCTCATCGCAGCGCCCGCTCCGTCGAGGAGCGAGCCCGTCGCGTGCTCGAGCGCGTAGCCGCCCGTCACCGCGTCGACGCGTGCGCGGAGGAGCCGGAGCTCCGCCTCGCGCACGCTCTCTTCCGCCTTCACCACGTCGCTCGCGTCGCCGGTGCCGAGGGCGAACTTGTCCTGCTCGGCCTTCGCGAGGCGCCTCGACACGTCCACCGTCTTCTCCGCCAGCCGGACACCGGACGCGGCGCTCAGCGCGTCGACCCGCTTCGACGCGACGTCCGCGACGATCTGATCGACCTTCGCCTGGTAGCGATCCTGCGCCGCGTGGAGCTGAGCGACCGCGCGCGCCCGCTCGGAGGGGGCGCTGCCGCTCCCGAGCGGGAGCTCGAGAGAGAGCCCGCCGACGAGGCTGAACACGGGCCGCGCGCCGAGCAGCGTGTAGTCGCCGCCGTAGTTCGCGAACTGCGTGCCCACCTGGCCGGTCGCGAACAGATCGAGCTGGGGCTGGTCGGCGTCGATCGCCGTGTCGACCCGGAGCTTCGCCGAGTCGATCCCCGCGCGCAGCGAGGCGAGATCCGGAGAGCCGTCGAGCGCGCTCGACACGAGCGCGTCCTCCGTCCCGATCGCGGGGAGCATGGGGAGCGAGTCGGTCGGCTCGAGCTCGGCGGAGCTCTTCGCGTCCATCCCGAGCAGCCGACCGAGCGCGACCGCGCGGGTCGTGCGGGTCGCCTTCGCTTGCGAGAGCTGATCCTCGATCGACGCGAGGCTCGACGAGAACTGGAGCACGTCGATTTCGGTGCCCGTCCCGAGCTGCCCGAGCCGCGCCTCGGCGTCCTCGTAGTCCTTCGCGGCGACGCGGCGCGCGTCCTCCTGCACTTCGACGGCCCGATCCGCGTACCAGAGCTCCCAATACGCATCGAGGACGTCGAGCGCCGTGGAGCTCGCGGTGAGCTCCTGCTGCTTCTTCGCCTGCGTCTCGCCGAACTGCGCGTTCACGATCGAGCTCGTGTTCACGTCCTTGCCCGCGCCCCGAAGGAGCGGCTGGCGCGCCGTCACGTAGGCGAGCGCGGTGAGCTGCGGCGCGGCGGAGGCCGACCCGTTCGCGCTCGGACGCCAGCCGAGATCGGCAGACGTCCCGACCTCGAGCCTCGTGCCGACGTCGGTCGTGTAAGAGACCGCGACCTTCGACGAGACGGTCCCCGCGCCGTTCACGTTCGTCCCGGATGCGTTCTCGCTGTAGCCGCCCTGGACGGTCGCGGAGAGGGTCGGATCCCGGCCGTCGATCTCGGCCTGCGTGGAGAGGTGCGCCGCCTGTACGTCCTCGAGAGAGGCACGGAGCGTGGGGTTCTGGGCGGCGGCGCGCCCGATGGCTTGGGCCACCGTCAGGGTCTCGGCCGACGCGAGGCCCGGGGATGCGAGGGCGGCGACGAGGGTCATGGCAGCCGCGATGGCGCGGCCGCGGGGTCGGAGTCTCATGATGCGAGACAACCTAGGGAGCGCGAGGTCAGGTGCTGTCGAACCGACGTCAGGCTTTGTCAGCGCCCCATCGGCCTGCGTTGACCGAGCCTTACGGACAGGCCGACGCGCCAGCACTAGATTCGCGTCCATGCCCGTTCAAATCTTGGTGGTGGACGACGACACGGAGCTCTGCGAGCTCATCGGCGAGCTCCTCGCGGACGAGGGGTTCACCATCGAAGCCGTCCACGACGGGGCAGAGGGCCTGGCTCGCGCGCTCGCGAAGCCCTACGCGCTCGTCGTCCTCGACGTGATGCTCCCCGGGCTCACGGGCTTCGAGGTCCTCGCGAAGCTCCGGCGATCGTCGCGCGTCCCCGTGTTGATGCTCACCGCCCGCGGCGAGGACGTGGACCGCATCGTGGGCCTCGAGATGGGCGCCGACGACTACCTCCCCAAGCCGTTCAACCCGCGCGAGCTCGTCGCGCGCGTGCGCGCCATCTGCCGGCGCGCCGGGCACATCGACGGCGGAGCGAGGGTCGTCTCCGTGGACGACATCGAGCTCTCGCACGAGGCGCGCAGCGCGCGGCTGCGGGGCGAGGAGCTCCGGCTCACGACGGCGGAGTTCGACCTCCTCGACTGCCTCATGCAGAACGCGGGCGCCGTCGTCACGCGCGACGACCTCGCGCTCGCCGTCCTCGGTCGGAAGCTCGCCGCGTTCGATCGCGCGATCGACATGCACGTGTCCAACCTGCGCAAGAAGCTCGGCCCCGCGCCCTCGGGCGGCGAGCGTATCAAGACGGTGCGCAACTCGGGGTACATCCTCGCGAAGGAACGTGCGTGAGGAGCCTCTTCCTCCGGCTGCTCGTCTCGTTGTGGGCCGCGATGACGCTCATCGTCGGCCTGTGGGCGCTCATCCACGCTTGGGCGGTCTCGCGCGACTCGGGGCCTCTGCACGCGCACTTCAACGTTCGCACCATCGAGCTCCGCGCCGAGCTCGCGCTCCTCTGTCGGCGCCAGGGCCTCGACGAGTGCGAGAAGTCCCTCTCTCCTCGCGAGCCGCGCGACGATCGCATCGCGCTCTACCGGGACGGCGAGCGGGTCATGGGCGAGGAGGTGGAGGACGCGGCCACGCTCGTCGGGGCGGCCCAGCGCTCGCCCGAGCAGGTCGAGGAGCGGCGCGCCGGGGATCGCCAGAGCGTCGCGGTCGTGCTCGATCGCGACCCGTCGATCGTTGCCGTGTCCACGGGCCCGGTGCGGTCCGCGTGGCTCTTCTTCATCGTCCCGGAGACGCTCCCGTATCGCCTCCTCGTCATCGTCGTCGTGACGGGGCTCCTCTCCGTGCTGCTCGCGCGCACGCTCTCGCGCCCGCTCCGCACGATCCGCGAGGCGACGCGAGAGATCGCGTCCGGGAACCTCGGCGTGCGCGTCGCCCCGCGCCTCGGCGGCGCGGACGAGGAGAGCCACGCGCTCGGCGCGGATCTCGACCGTATGGCGGAGCGGATCGAGGCCCTGCTCGAGGCTCAGCGGCGACTCCTTCGGGATGTCTCGCACGAGCTCCGATCTCCGCTCGCGCGCCTCGGGATCGCCCTCGAGCTCGTCCGCCGCAAGGCGACGCCGGAGACGGCGCCCCAGCTCGAGCGCATCGAGCGCGAGTCGCACCGCCTCAACGAGATGATCACCGAGCTCTTGACCTTGAGCCGACTCGAGGCGAGCGACGCGCTGTCCGCGCCGGCGGACCTCGATCTCGACGAGATCGTTCGCGCGATCGTCGACGACGTCTCGTTCGAGGCGGAGGCCGCGGCGCGAAGCGTGAAGCTCTCGGCAGCGCCTCACGTCCGCGTCGCGGGGGACGCGGAGCTGCTCCGCCGCGGCATCGAGAACGTCGTTCGCAACGCCGCGCGCTTCACCGAGCCGGGCACGTCCGTGGACGTCGCGATCCGAGACGAGCAACGAGGTGACGATCGAGGTGCGCGACCACGGCCCCGGCGTCCCTGGAGGATCGGCTCCGGGACATCTTCAAGCCGTTCTTCCGCGTGGACACCGATCGCGCCCGATCGAAGGGCGGGACGGGCATCGGCCTCGCCATCACGGAGCGCGCCGCCGTCCTCCATCGCGGCCGGGTCGCCGCGCGAAACGCGCCCGGGGGTGGCCTCATCGTCGAGATCGTCCTCCCTCGCGGAGAGCCTCCAGCGCGGGACGCGAAGCTTCCGTAGCGCGGCGCGCGCGCTCGCCCGTCAGCGGCGCTTGCGCGCGATCTCGGCGGCGCGCGCCGCGGAGATCGTGTCGAACCCGCCGACCGTGCCCTGTCCGGCCGGCCCGTCGTACGGCACCTTGCTCGTCCGGAGCCAGACGGTGTCTTCGCCTCGATCCTGTCGCTCGATGATGTCGAAGCGCGGCTCGCGCGACGCGAGGACCTCCCGATCGTCGCGCATGTAGAGGGCCGCTTGGCGATTCCACGACACGCCGGGGTGCGCGTCGGTTCGGCCGAGCAGCTCGAGCGGGGCGACGCCGCTCGCGGCGGCGAAGCGAGGACAGAATCCGAGGAACTCCGAGCGCTCGTTCTTCCACCAGAACATCGCGGTCGGGAACTCCGCGTGCGCGACGTCGAGCGCCGCCAAGAGCGCGCTGCACGACTCGCTCACGGATCGGCGATCCGCGCGCGCGAACGCGCGCGTGACCGCGGCAGTCGGCCACGAGCGCTCGACGAGCGCTGCAAACGCGTCCACGACGTCTGGCATGCGGTCCCCCGTCAGCGACGCCGAGCGCACGACGAACTCGTCCATCATCGATCGCACCGTCCCGTCCTCCCCGATCTCCGATTCTCCCCCACGAACGTACTGAAACGGCGCGCGGAACGCACGCCTCGGGTGACCGGCGAGCTCTAGTCCTCGATGAGACGGAGGTACTCGAACTTCGTGTGCTGGAGATCCTGGGACGTGAGGCCCCAGCTCTCTTCGCCGGGGATGAGGTAGAACACGTCCGACTTCACGTACGCGAAGTTCACGCACTTGAGGCCCGCGAGGATGCGGACGAACGTCGCGCGCTTCCAGAGCAGGTGCTCGGGCACCTCGCAGAAGCTCGAGAGCGAGCGCTCCCCGCTGTCCCCCCGCTGGAGGAGCAGCGCGATCGTGAACGTCATGAAGCGCGGCTCGGGGCGGTAGGGATCGACGCTCCCGGACGGACTCGTGCGCGACCCCTCGCGGGTGATCATCCCCTTGCACCACATGTCGTAGTCCGAGAGCGCCTTCGCGTTCGTGTCGAAGAAGTCCCAGCACCCGCGCACGTACAGATCTTTGTGTTGGATCAGCACGCGCGCGCACTCGTCGAGCATGGACCACTTCGCGCCCGGGTCGGTCGCCTGAGGGTGGTGCGCGACGAGGTCCGCGAGGCGCGCGCGCACCTCACTCCCCGGCTCGAGGCGCATGCAGAGCTCGATCGCGAACACGGAGTGCTCCACTACGGGACCGCCTGCGATGGAGGAGCGCTGCGCTTCGAGGCGGGTCGCGATGCGCGCACTATCCGCTCCACCCGCCGGAGAACCGGTTCATGGAGCCCGCCCGATCGAGCGCCGCGGCGATGATGAGTCCGCTGCCCGCCGCGACCATGACGCCCACGACCCCGAAATTGTCCGGCTCCTTCTGCGAGGCCGAGGCGTGCTTCAGGAAGCGGTACCGGGTCGCCGCGTTCTCCGTGACCTCTGTCCCCTGCGGCGTCGTGGACTCCAACATCGGGTAGAGGGCCCAGATGCTCGCGTCGGTCGCCGGTTTGCCTCCGTAGTACGTCGACTTGGTCGCCAAGGGCGGGGCGGACGGCGGGGCGCGGACGGAGGCAGAGGCAGAGGCGGCGGGCGAGGCGGAGGCGGAGGCGGAGGCGGCACCGGTAGCGGCGGACGCCGTGGGCGCCGGGGGGAGGGGAGCCAAGCTGCTCCAGCTGAACTCGCTCGCGGCGAGCGCGCGTGCGCCGATCGCGGGGGCGACCGCGTCCGAGGCGAGCAGCGACAGCGGCTCGTTGAGATCGGAGGGCTCCGGCAGAGACGTGGGCCGCGACACGACGTAGAGGATCTGGGTGATGTTCTTCGCCCGCAGGGACTCGGCGCTCGGGAAGCGCGCGTAGTAGCGGTTGTCGAAGCGATCCGACGCGTCCGAGTACTGCGCGACGCGGTTTCGATCGAGCATGAAGGCGGGCCATTTGCGTTCGATCGGGGCCGTCGCCTCGAAGCGAGGCTGGTAGAACGCGAGCGCGGCGAGCGTGTCGTGCGCGGCGACGACGCCGCGCGGATGCGGCCAATTGTCGAACAGCATCACCGGCTCGAACAGCTCCGCCGCGCCCGCCGCGAACGCGACGCTCTCTGCGCCGGGCATGTCGATGAGGAGACCCAGGCGCTTGCCGTCCACGGTCTTCCGCGGCACGGGCAGGGCGCTCACGGACGTCGGCGACGCGAGGCAAAGCCGCGCGAACGCCTCGCCCGCGGCGTACGCCGTCTTCATCGCGATGCTCTCCGCGGGAACGATCACGTCGATCAGCGGGACGAACTTGGGTCCGAAGCTCGCCTGCCCGTCGGGGTCGGGGAGCGAGGTCGAGGGCTGCGCGACGAGCGACTCGGTGAGCGTGCCGCGATGGAAGGACCGGTGATCCGCGTCCCTCGGCACCATGAGGGCCGCGAGCTTTTGGAGCTTCTGCCGATCGAACGGAGACATCTTCACCCCGTCGAACACGAGCGGCACGCCGCGCGCGCCGAAGTCCCAGCCGTATTGCCGCTGCATGTCGAGCGACTTCTTCAGCTGGAGCTGCACGTCCTCGGAGTCGTCGCTGGACGCGCTCGAGATCCCCTTCACGGCGAGCCCGATGAAGAGCGCCACGCCGCCCGCCACCGCGATCGTCTTCAGCACCTTTCGGCGCGAGACGGACTTGTCGTACGCGATGAGCGAGCGGTTCCACCAGCGCGCCCCGATCATCCCGGGCTCGTTGATGACGACGTCGCGGACGTGCCCCGAGGGCTCTCGCGTGGTCATCGCGCGGGCTCCAGCTGCTCGAGGCGCCGGACGAAGGCCGGATCGAACGGGCCGTCCACGCGGATCGAGTACCGGAAGAACGGGGCGGCACGGACGCCGTGATAGTCGTGGTCGTTGAACCAATACGCGCGCCCGACGACGTCCGTCTCTTCGCGCGTCTCGGGATCGTAGAGGTAGAGGCGCTTCTGACCGACCCCTCCGGGAGGCGCGGGCGAGAACGTGATGAACGGGTCGGGGGCGCGCGCAGGGTCGGGGTCGCCGTCGCGGTGGATCGTCCCGTGATCGTGCGCCTCGAGGCCCATGATGTTGCACCGCCCGATCGAGGAGAACGGCAGGCCCTTCACGAACGCGATCGTCCGGGGGAAGAGCGCCTCGGCGGTCCGGGTGAACCGCTTGCCGCGCGTCTTGGCTTTGTCTTCCCAGCGCTCGTTGGGGATCAGCTCGGCGTACACCTTCCAGGGAAAGTACACGCCGAAGCGCATCTTGAGCCACAGCATCTGTCGATGGGAGAGCGGAACGTCGCGCTCTTCGCCGAACTCCACGCGGCCCCGCTCCCCGGCGCGGGGGAAGCGCGCGGGCTGGTCGGAGAGGGACCGGAGCACCTCGAACTGCGCGTCGTCGAGGCTCCGGATGACCTCCTGGTAATCCGCGATCGCCTCGGCCTCGCGCTCGGGGGGCATGATGCCCATCGCTCGGTGGCTCCCTCCCGTGTATCCCGTCGGGAACTGCGCGAGCGCCACGCAGACCTCCTCGTGGACGGCGTCGAGCCCGCGCAGATCGAGCAGGTCGTCGAGGGCCAGGAACGGTTTGCCGAGCACGCCGAGGAGCACGTCCGGTTAGGATACGCGCGGTGGACGACAAGGGCGTGGAGCGAATCCTTCTGACGGTGGGGACGTCGATCGCGCTCCTCGGCCTCTACCGTCTCGTCGAGTGGTTCATGCGCCGGAGCCGGTCCATCCCGCGCGAGATGGCGGGCGGCAACCTGGCCGGGCACCTCCTCTCCGCGGGCCACGCGCTCGCCGTGCTGCTGCTCTTGCCGGGGATCGTGAAGAACTGCGTCAGCGGGGAGTCCCTCTCGGCGGACGCGATCTCCGCGCTCCTCTTCGGGTCCGCGGGCGTCGTCGTGATCGAGCTCGCCGGCGCGCTCGGCGTGAAGCTCCTCGTCCGTGGGTCGCTCGAGCGCGAGGTCGCCGACGGGAACGTCGCCGCCGGCGTCGCGGGGGCCGCGAACTACGTGGCGATCGGCGTCCTCGCGTCGCGCGCGATCGGCGGCACGAGCGCGAAGGAGCTCGGCATCTCGATCGCGTTCTTCGCCCTGTCCATCGTGACCCTGACGATCTTCGTCGGCCTCTTCCGCGCGATCACGACGTACGACGACGAGGAGCAGGTGCGCGGGCGAAACCTCGCGGCCGCGATCAGCTACGCGGGGGTCAGCGTCTCCGTCGCGCTCATCACGGCGCGCGCCCTCGAGGGGAAGTTCACGACCTGGGAGGAGTCGCTGACCGGGTACGCGCTCGTCGCCGTGTGCGCGCTCATCCTCTACCCAGTGCGGCAGATCGTCGTGCAGGGCCTCCTGCTCTGGCGCGCGCCAACGCTCCGCGGCGGCGCCCTCGACCGCGCGATCGGGCTCGAGCGCAAGGTCGGCCTTGCCGTGCTCGAGTCGTTCGCCTACGTGGCGACCGCCATCACGATCACCGAGTTCCTGGTGTGAGCCCCTCCTCGAGCGATCCCGATCCGGTCGCGCAGTACGACGCGTTCGCGGCCAAGGTCACCGCGGGCGGCATCGTCCTCGACCCGTGGCTCGACGGCGCGCCGAGGCTCGCCTCCGAGCCTCGGGTGATCGACGCGGCGACGTTCGCGGAGCTCAAGCGCGTCGGCGAGGACGTCGCGGAGCTGTTCAACGAGGCGTGCGCGCTGGTCGACGACGACGACGACCTCGTCGACTCGTTCTTCGGCTTGAGCCCCGCGCAGAAGGTGATGTGGGACGCTTCGCGCCCGCATTGGCACGGGTTCGCGCGCGCGGACGTGTTCCGCATCGGTTCGGGGTACGCGATCACCGAGCTCAACTGCGACACGCCGACCGGTGAGGCGGAGGCCGTCGTGCTGGGCGCGCTCGCGAAGGAGGCACACCCCGAGCTCATCGATCCCAACGCGGAGCTCGAGCGCCGCTTCGTCGCGATGGCGGAGCGCCTGATCGAGCAGGGGGTGGGCGGCGGGCAGGGCAAGCGGCGGAGCGGGGTGCGCGCGGCGCCCCCCAGGGCGATCGGGCTCGTCTATCCGACGGAGTTCACGGAGGACCTCGCGGTGATTCGCCTCTATCGCACGTGGTTCAACCGGTGCGGGTACGAGGTCGTCCTCGGATCTCCCTACAACCTCGGGCTCTCGGACGGCGGCGCGGCGACGCTCTTCCATCGCCCGCTCGCCGCGGTCCTCCGCCACTACAAGACGGACGCGTGGGGCGAGCGCGAGAGCGCGTGGCTCGACGAAGAGCTGAAGGACACCGCGGCCCTCGCGCGGCCCCTCGGCACGATCCTGAAGGCGTCGATCGAGAAGCGCACCGCCGTGATCAACCCGTTCGGCGCGATCCTCCCGCAAAACAAGCGCTGCATGGCCTTCATGTGGGAGCACATCCACCGGTTCTCGACCCGCGCGCGCGGGGCGATCGAGCGGCTCGTCCCGTTCTCCTCGCGCCTCGAGACCGTCCACACGGCGCGCCTCCACGCCGAGCGCCGATCGTGGGTCGTGAAGAGCGACTACGGCGCCGAGGGGGACGAGGTGCTCATCGGCCGTGAGATGACGGACGACGAGTGGCGGGCGGCGCTCGCCCAGTGCCGCCCGGGTCGCTGGATCGCTCAGCGCCACCTCGTGAGCGGGGAGGGGGCGAGCGGGGAGGGAGACGAGGACGAGGCGGATCTCGCGGACAACTGGGGCGTCTTCGTCGTCGCTGGAGAGGCCGCCGGCCTGTACCTCCGCACGCAGCGCGGTGGCACGGACGAGCGCGCCCTCAGCGTCCCGGTCCTCGTCGCTCCGTGACGACGCCGGTCGACCGCGCCCTGACGAGCGCGCGGCGCGACGAACGCGCGTGGTCGAGCGCGGGATACGACTTTCGCCTCGCCGCGGGCTCGATCGCCTCTCCCTATCGAGGCGGCCCGACGGGCGAGGGCGGCGCGGTGTTCACGGCGGAAATGTCCGCCCGGCGCGCGCTCCGGCGGACGGCGACCTCGCTCGCAGTCCTCGCCGTGGGTGTCCTCGCGTCGGCCCTCGCCGGGTGGTGGATGCGCTCGGGATCCGCGAAGCTGGCTTGCTTTGGCGTCGTGGGCGCCCTCGCGAGCTTCATCGGCGGGTTGGTGCTCGCGTTCGGCTCCGTGGTTCAAATCCTTGCGGTCTGGGCGAGGCGGTCGACGCCCCTCGTCACCTGCGAGGCGGGCGTGCTCCGCTTGCCGTCCGGGGCGTTCGAGTCGAGCGCCGTCACGTCCGTTCGTGCGGTGAGGATGGAGTCCGCGAAGGGGGAGCGCCCCCGAGCGCGCGTGGTCGCGCATGTGAACGACCATGTCATCGTCGTGCTCGATGGGTTCGAGCGCGAGCGCGAGGCGGAGGAGGCGGTGGACGCGATCGAGCTGGCGCTCCGTGGGCCCGCCCCGCGCGCTCTCTCGGTGCGAGAGCCGAGCGCGCCCGCATGA
This sequence comes from Polyangiaceae bacterium, assembly GCA_046351395.1. Lineage (GTDB taxonomy): Bacteria > Myxococcota_A > Polyangia > Polyangiales > Polyangiaceae > CAYYKK01. The sequence goes on along the minus strand of JAXLYP010000015.1, from coordinate 51,479 downwards.
GCGCCGCACCCCGCTCCCTCGCGCGCTCGGAGACGACGAACGGGCGCTCGCGTCAGGGCAGACAGCCATTCTTCACGCCCGGCGTCGGCGCGGGCTGGCCCGCGAAGTTCACGTCGAGGGGCTCGCTCGTCTCGTCGTGGCCGGTGAGACCATTGCCGCCGGTGCTCGTCTCCCCCATCTCGAGGAGGCACCGCTCGATGCTTTGGTTGGCTTGGGGCGCGGGCGCCGGCTTCTGCATCGCCGGGGGGGTGTCGGGCTGATATCCGGCGACACCGGTTTTGTCTGCTCGCGTGGCGCCGAGATCGAACGTCGTGCCCCACGTGACGTAGTCGACGTCCTTCACGGTGCCGCTCACGCCGTCCCATGTGAAGAGGACGACCATCTCTCGACTGTCTGCGAGGAGCGTGCCCTGCTTCGTGGGATCGAGACCGCCATTCGCGGGCACGATCATCGGGGCGGCGGTGCCGTTCGCGCACGTGTACGCGACCGTGTCGAGGATGAGATCGGGACATTTTGCGTACGTGTTCTCGAACGTCTTGTTCCCCGCGATGACCAGCGCAGCGCCGGGCGCGATCACCGTCCCCGGCGGGAACTGGACGAGGAAGTCCGTGCCCGGGTTCGAGGTCGGTGGGTTCCACGGCGTGCCGGGCGCGATGCCGTAGTAGACCGCATTGTCCGAGAGGTAGTAGTGGGAGAGATCCACGGGCGCGGCGCCGAGGTTTTGGATCTCGATGAACTCCGCGGGGGCCGGGCTCGTCGCGATCTCCGTGATGACGACGTGATCGGTGCCGGGCCCCCCGCCGGTGCTGGAGGAGCTCGAGCTCCCGCTCGACGTCGTGGTCGAGCTCGAGCCGCTCGCGCTGGTGCTCGAGCCCGATCCGCTCGTGCTGCCGCTCGATCCGGTCGCTCCGGTGCTCGTGCCCGACGCGCTCGTGGTGCTGCCGGAGACGCCGGTGCTCTTCGAGCTCGACGTCGCCCCAGTGCTGCTCGCGCCGCCCCCGCCGCTCGTGGACGTTCCTTCGTCGTCGCACGCGGCGAGCGCGCCCACGACGCCCATGAGGACCACCCCGACGCCGACCCACGTCGTACGAAGCATCCTCGAAGAGTACGACGACGCGCCGCTACTCGAGGAGGATCTCGGCGATCGCCACGTCTCGCCACGCGTTTCGACCGCCGTCGTCGCTCGTCGAAGTGAAGCGCACACGGCTCACGGCGTCGGAGCCGACTTCGTTCCCCAGATCGAAGGAGAAGTCCGAGCGATCCCCGATCGCCGCGGACGTCGTCGAGGAGACGAGATCACCCCGCACGTCGAACACGTCGAGGCGGCCCTCTCGGATGGCGAACCCGTCCATCCAGCGGGGCTCTCGGTTCCCCATGATGACCACCTTGCGGAGAGGTCGTGGGCGGCGGAAAGCGACCTCTACGAAGGTCGGGCTCCCGGCCGACGCGGAGTCGTTCTGCGCGGAGAACCAAGAGGTCTCGAGCTTCCCGTCGAGGAGCCGGGCCACGTCGTATCCAGCGTAGCTCGTGCTCGCGGTGATCTGGGGCGGCTCCGAGGTGACCTCCTCTTGCTCTTCGGGGGTCAGCACGTGCCGCGCGATCTGGAGGGACGGCCGATTCGTGACCGGCTCGAAAGCCGGTCGCGCCGGCAGATCGAGCTCCGCCATTCGTGGGATACGCGGCTCGCCGCGGCAGCCGATCAGCACCGCCGAGCCCACCATCGCCATGAGGAGGATGCGCCGCATTCGCTTTCGACGAGTGAGTCCGATGCCGCATTCCGTGACCAGCTTTCGCTCACGAGCTGAGCAGTCGTGCGCAAGGATTGACCCGCGCAGGAGGAACACGGGCGCGGGGCGGTTGGCGGGGTTCTTGCTCGACCGCCCAGCACCAGGAGCTCGACCATGACCGACAAAAGCGGCGGCATCGACTTCGGCGATCCGGGACTCCACGGGGCCTCACCGCCGAAGCACGCGTCGCATCCGCACGAGCACGGCGCCCACCTCCCCGCGGGGCACGCCGTGTTTCCCCTGTTTCGCAAGCCCTCGGCGGACTTCCACACGGGCGCGCGCTACTTCGGCGCGCCCCGATCGGGCGGGCGCCTGCACGCCGCGGTGGACCTGATCGCGCCGTACCTCTCGCCCATCCGGGCGATCGCCGATGGTCGGGTGATCCAGGCGCCCTATTACTTCTACCTGGGTACGAATGCCCTCGAGGTGGATCACGGAAGTCTTGGTGTAGTCCGCTATGGAGAAATCTCCTCGGCCAAGGTGATCCACCTCGGCGCGGGCCACCGCGTGAAGCGCGGCGAGGTCATCGCGTACGTGGGGCTGCTCGATGGGCTCGGTTGGTCGATGCTCCATTTCGAGCTCTACAAGGGGACGATGTCGGGCCCGCTGACGGTCGTAGGGAATCCCCCATACCAGCGCCGCGGCGACCTCGTGAACCCGACGCACTTCATGGAGCGCCTGCTGCGCTCGAGCTTTTGACGAGAGCCTCGGAGAGGAAACAGACAATGAGCAACGTCGAGCTGGAGGCCGCGGGACATTCCATCCGCGTCGGACATTTTACGGTACAGGAGGCGATGAGCGCCGCGTTCCGGATCCACGCGACCGGCATGGGATCGGACGAAGCAGACATTCGGCGGTGGGCGGGCAAGCCCGCGACGTTCACGCTGCGGTCGAACCGCGGCACACGGGCGTGGCACGGCGTGGTCTCGAACGTCTCGCAGACGAGCCACACGCACGGCCACGCGAGCTATTCCATCTGGATCGCTCCGCGGCTCTGGCTGCTCACGCACCGGATCGAGAACCGCATCTTCCAACACAAGAGCGCGCCCGAGATCGTGGAGGCCGTGCTGAAGCCGTTCCGGATCGAGCCCGTCGTCCGGATGCGCGACGAGCACCCGAAGCTCGAGTGCCGCGTCCAATACGGCGAGAGCGACTACGACTTCATCCGGCGCATCCTGGTGGAGGCGGGCATCTCGTTCTATTTCGCCTTCGGCAAGGAAGAGACGAAGCTCGTCCTGTCGGACGCCCCGAACGAGAGCGAGCCCCACGGCGAACCCGTGCCGTTCCGCCATGACGCCGAGGACGGTGACGGGCCCCACGTCCACGGGGTGACGATGCACGAGCGCGTGCACGCGCACCGCGCCACGTTCCACGATCACGACTTCCTGCGCCCCCACCACGCGCTCGCGGGCCACCACGCGCACGCGCACGGCCACGATGACGAGCTCGAGGAGCACCACTTCGAACCCGGCCACTCGGTCGCGCACGCGGCGGGCGCGAACGGGACGCCGATCGCGGACAGTCACGGCGCCTACCGCCACCGGGACGACCTCGCGGCGCACCGCGCGAAGCGCCACATCGAGGCGCTCCAGGCGTCGCACTCGAAGATCGGCTTCGCGACGAACCTGCACGATCTCGCGCCGGGTCGCGTGTTCTCTGTCTCGGGGCACCCGCACAAGCGGCTCGGGATCGGCAAGAAGCTCCTCGTCACGGAGACGTGGATCACCGGGAGCGCGGAGGGCGATTGGCACGCGGGGGGCCACGCCGTGCGGACGAACCGGCGCTACCGGCCGCTCCTCACGCGCCAGCAGGGCGAGGCGCTGAATTGCAGCGACGGCGGGAACCCGTTCGACCCGGTGAACAAGCTCACCAAGCCCCTCATCCATGGGACGCAGACGGCGATCGTAGTCGGGCCCGAGGGCAAGGAGGTCTTCACGGACGAGCACGGCCGCGTGCGCGTCCACTTCCCCTGGGATCGCGGCGGAAAGAAGGGCGCGACGAGCGCCTGCTGGGTGCGTGTGTCGCAAGCGGGCGCAGGTCCGGGAGCGGGGATGGTGAGCGTCCCGCGGATCGGCGAGGAGGTGGTCGTCTCGTACCTCAACGGGGATCCCGACCAGCCCATCATCGTCGGCCGGGTCTCGAACCCGACGACGCCCGCGCCCTATCCAGCGACGGAGCACGGAACGCGATCGACGTGGCGGACGCAGGACGGGAACGAGATCTCGCTCGACGATCGGGGACCCGAGGATCTCTTCTACATGCAGGCGTCGCACGACCTCCACAAGCTCGTGAAGCACGACGAGGTCGAGCACACGCTCGGAGATCGGCACGTGACCGTGGAGGGCGATCTCGTGCTCCACGCGAAGGGAAAGATCATCTTCAAGGCGGGGGACGAGGTGATCGTCCGTGGTCACCCGCACGTGAGCCTGAACCCATCGGAGCAGCCGCGGAAGCCGAAGAAGCCGCGCGAGCTGTCGAGCGGACACCACCACGGCAAGGCGGGCGCGTCCGCGGCGGCGAACGCGGAGCTCGACAAGATGCACCCGCCGCACACGTCCGAGTCGACGTCGAACGCGAAGGCGCAGCGCTCGCTCGCGCAGAAGTACATGCCCCTCGCGATCAAGCTCGCGAAGAAGTACCACCTTCCGCCCGCGCTCATCCTCGGCTGGATGAGCCGCGAGTCGGGGCTCGGGATCTATCTTCGGCCGGACGGCTACAGCAAGTTCGACGGCTACGGCTACGGCCTGCTCCAGGTCGATCGCCGGTACCACCACCCCACGGGCGATCCGTTCGGTGCGCCGAGCTGCGAGCAGGCGATCGGGGACGTGTTCGCGAGCATGCTGCGCGGCGTGAAGCAGCGCCACCCCGGCTGGACGCACGACGAGCAAATCGCGGGCGCCCTCGTCGACTACAACTCGGGCCCGGGGAACGCCGCGACGCGCCCGAACAGCGCCGGGGGATGGGCCGCGATGGATCGCGGGACCGCGGGCGACGACTACTCACGGGACGTCTGGGCGCGCGCGCAATGGTTCGCGAAGCACCTCGACTGGCCCGAAGGGGACCATCACCACGAGCCGCACCACAAGGCGCACCACGAGAAGGACGCCGACGCGGGCGGGCTCGTGCTCGCGAACGACAAGCCGATCCACTGACGCGCCTCAGCCGCCCAGCATGGAGCGGCTGATCCAGGTGGACGACGCGACGACGGCCGCCGCCAGCAAGAGGCAGACGGCGGCCATGAGGCGCAGCCACAGGATCGGGCGGCCGAGGATTCCGAGCACGACGTCCTCCTTCCACGCGGAGACCACGAGCGGGCGATCGCTCGTCCCCTCGAGCTTCGCGCGCGCGACGTTCGAGCGGTACGCGTGCGTCGGTGCGGGCGGCGCTTCCGCGGACACGTGGCCCGAGACGAAGCCGAGCGCACCCACGGGGATCGCCTTCTCCGTGACGCGCACCTCGACGATCTTGCTCTCCTGACCCGCGCTCTCCGTCACGAGCCTCCAGATGTCTGGCCGAGTCACCGCCTGGGACGCGTTCCAGACGTGCACCCGCTCGTTCGCGTAGAGCAGGAAGTTCTCGATGACGAGGATGACGCTCCCGCTGTCGTCCACGAGCTCGACCTCGCACGCCTGCGCGACCGTCGGGGCCTTCCGGGTGCGTCGCTTGCCGCCCGATTGGGTGGTGATGCGGAGCGCGCGCGACCACGCGACCACCGGATGCCCGTCGATCGATCTCAGGGGCTCCCCGACCGCTTGGAAGCGGCCGACCAGCTCCCCGACACCCGGCCCGAGCTCGCGCGCGGGGACCGTCGGCGTGTTCACGATGCGCCTCCGGAGGCCGTTCGCGCCGCGGGCGGAGAGCAGACAGAGGACGCTCGAGAACGTCAACGTGGCCGCGGCCACGATCTCGACCGCGCCGATCACGAGCCGCTCCGCTCGGAAGGGGAGCCCGCCGGGGGCGCTCCATCCCGCCCGGGTCCACCGCGGACGGCCATCAGAACGTCGGTGACGCGGCCCCGGAGAACCACCAGGTAGACCGACACGACCAACGACAGGATCGCGGCCAGCATCGACGTGATGCGGAGCGGTCCGAGCGCGCTCCTCTCGGCGTGTTCGAGCACCTTCCGCATCGTGGGCGCCGCGACGATCCGCCGGACCGCCGCCGGACACTCTTTGAGGATGGGACCGTCGGCGCACGCGAGCACCTCCACGTCGGCGCCGTCGGGGATGTAGTCCAGCTTGGTCTCACGGTTCGAGCCGGCGCAATGGGGAGGCGCGTTGGCGATCGTCTCGGACGTGTACGACCCGAGATCGAGGAGCCGAGGATCGCTCGCCCGCCCGTCCAGGTCGTCGGACACGAGCGTCGTGCTCTCGTCGAACGGGACGGCGAGCGTGCCGAGCGTGGGGTGCTCGAGCACGACCTCCGTCAAAAGCCGAACGTCGCAGAGGAGCGCTGAGCCCTTTCGGGTCGAGATCACGCGCGTGACCGTGAGCGCTGCCCGCTTGCCGGTCGGGGTGGTTCGCGTCGCCGGTCCGTGGAGCTTCCCCGCGTAGATGCGCGGCTCCGGAGAGAGCTCGGTCGCTGGGGGGATCGCGCGAACGGTGCGGGAGAACTCGAAGTGCTCCGCGCCCAGCGCGACGCCCCCGCCGATGAGGGCCGCCCCGAGGAGCAGATACGCCGCGACCAGCGCGCCGCCCGGGCGCGTCGACCGGGGGGCAGAGCCCAGAACTCAGCGTCGGACATCGCGGCCCGATGCTAGAGCACCGACCGCTCTGAATCAGCGGTGGATTCGCGGGAGTTTGGGTGGGAGGACGCGCGCCCGAGGAGGCGCGCACCGGAAGACTCCTGCGGACAATCTCGTCGCTGTGCTCGAGAGAGGACGAGGAGTCGTCTCGCGGTGCTCGCTCCTCGGGCGTGCGCCGCTCGCCCGCTGCTCAGCGGAGGAAGCGGTCGAACAGTCCCTCGAGGTACCAGAGCTCCTCGACCGTGCCCGGTCTGACGAGCCACCCCGTGGCACGGATCGCGTCGTCGACGAGCACGTTGCAGCGCGCGCGGGCGGCCGCATCGAACGGCCCGTCCACGAGCGCGAGCACCTCCGCGCGCATCGCCTCCGCTCCCGGCGCGGCGAGGAGCGCGCACGTCGCGATGCCTCGCCGCGCGTCGGCCTTCGAGAGCGCTCGGCCCGCGGCGCGGTTCTCCGCGCGCAGGTCGTCATAGCTCGGCGCGGGGAACAGTCGGTCGAGCCAGCCCATCGATCGAAGCGTATCCGAGCTCCGAGCCCGACGTTCGGACGATGATCGCGGAGCTCTCGGAGCGATGGCTGCACTGCCTGCGCGGGCGCGCAAACACTGCAGGAGCGAGCACGAGCCGGGCACGCCGGAAGCGGTGGATCACGTGAAGGTTCGGAGGAGCTCCGCGTTGGCCTGTACCGTGCTCGTGCGGGCGGGATGCTCGCGAAACAGCTCGTGATCCTAGGAGGTGGCACCGCCGGGACGATGATGGCGAACCGCCTCGTCGCTCGCCTGCCGGAGCGCGGGTGGAAGATCATCGTCGTCGATCGCGACGACGTGCATGTCTACCAGCCCGGCCTCTTGTTCCTCCCGTTCGGGAGCTACCGTCGAGAGGAGACGATGAAGTCACGCCGGACCCTCCTGGATCGGCGGGTCGAGCTCCGGCGGGGCGAGGTGGATCGTGTCGCGCCCGAGGAGAACACAGTGCATCTCTCCGGGGGCGTCGCCCTCCGCTACGACGTGCTCGTCGTCGCGCTCGGCGCGGATGTCCTGCCGGAGGAGACGACGGGGCTGACCGGGCCCGGGTGGAGGCAGACGGCGTTCGACTTCTACACGCTCGACGGCGCGACGGCCCTCCGGGACCGTCTGTCGACGTGGGAGGGCGGTCGCCTCGTCGTCGACGTCGCCGAGATGCCCATCAAGTGTCCGGTCGCGCCGCTCGAGTTCCTGTTCCTCGCGGATGCGTTCTTCACGGAGCGTGGCCTGCGCGACAAGGTGGAGATCGTCTACGCGACCCCGCTCGAGGGCGCGTTCACGAAGCCGCGCGCATCCGCCGTGCTCGGTGACATGCTCGAGCGACGCGGGATCCGCGTCGTCGGCGACTTCGCGATGAGCGAGGTGGACGGCGCGAGGCGTACGGTGAAGGCGTACGACGGGCGCGAAATCCCCTACGACCTGCTCGTCACCGTACCCGTCCACGGGGGCGCGAAGGCGATCCGAAAGAGCCAGATGGGGGACGGCTCCGGCTGGCTCCCGACGGACAAACACACCCTCCAATCGAAGGCGCACGCGAACGTCTTCGCGCTCGGGGACGCGACGGATCTCCCCTCGTCGAAGGCCGGCGCCGTCGCCCACTTCCAGGCCGAGGTGCTCACGGAGAACCTGCTCGCGTACGTGCACGACAAGCCCATGCCCGAGCGCTTCGACGGGCACGCGAACTGCTTCATCGAGACCGGATTCGGCAAGGCGATGCTGATCGATTTCAACTACGAGACGGAGCCGCTCCAAGGGCGGTTCCCGCTCCCGGGCCTCGGTCCGTTCACGTTGCTCGAGGAGAGCGCCGTGAACCATTGGGGGAAGCTTGGTTTCAAGTGGGTCTACTGGAACCTGCTCCTCGCCGGAAAGGATCTGCCGCTCGATCACCGCATGGTGATGGCAGGGAAGTGGGCGTGATGGAGACGAACATGGAAGCCGGCCCGAAGAGCGCGACCGCGGAGGCGTACGATCGGCGCCTCGACGCGCTCGCGCGAGACGTCGCATACCTCGTCGAACGGCAGAAGAAGACGGAGGAGCTCTTCACCGAGGCGACGCCGATCCTGAAGGAGGTGCTCAAGACGGCGACGCGCGAGCTCGAGGGGATCGAGAGGAGGGGCTATTTCGCGTTCGGACGCGAGATGGCGAAGGTCGCCGACCGGGTGGTCACCGGTTTCACGCCGGAGGACGTGCGCCGCCTCGGCGACGCCGTCGTGGGCATCCTCGAGACCGTGCGCGCGATGACGCAGCCCGAGGTGCTGAAGGTGCTCGCGGACGCGGCCGGTGTCCTTTCGACGGCGGATCGCGCGGAGCCGATCGGCCTGTTCGGGATGGTCCGGGCGACGAGCGATCAGGACGTTCAGAAGGGGATGGCGGTCCTGATGGACGTGATGCGCCACGTCGGTCGCGCGTCGCAGCTCGCGGCAGAGGCTCGGGCCGCGCGGCCGCTCGCAACGAAGCGCGCGAAGCTCGATGCCGTGCTCGCGCCGAAGAAGCCGCTCGGAACGGAGCGACCGAAGAGGGGGCGCGCGTCGAGCGACACGGCGACGAAGAGGCCCGCGCCGGTTCTGGCCAAGCGACCTGCGCCCGCACCCGCGGAGGCTGCGCCGGGGTGCGCCGTCCCGTCCGCGCCGAAGGAGATCGCGGCGGTCATCGACGGCATCGCGTTCAGCGCCGATGGTCACATGACCGACGCGGCGGCGTGGTCCCCGGAGGTCGCGACGAAGCTCGCCGCGATGCTCGGGATAGAGCTCGGGGAGGCGCACTGGAAGGTGATTGGCGTCGCGCGGGCCGACTTCGATGCGACCGCCGTCAGCCCGAACATCCGGCGGCTGACGCAGCTCGCGTCCGTCTCCACGAAGGATCTGTACGCCCTGTTCCCCAAGGCTCCTGGCCGGACGATCGCGAAAATCGCTGGCCTGCCAAAGCCCGCGGGCTGCCTCTAGCTGAACCACCCGAGGAATCGCGCCATGGCCAACATCGTTCAGACACAGCGGAAGGTCGCCATCATCACGTCGCGCGGGGGCCTCGACGAGGCCTATCCGTCGCTCATCCTCGCGAACGCGGCGCGCCAGTCGGGCATCGACGCGTTCGTCTTCTTCACGTTTTGGGGGCTCGACGTCATCACGGAGGCCAAGGTCGACCACCTGCACGTCAACATGGCGGGCAACCCAGCGGCGCCGATGCCGACGATGCTCGCGGGCCTGCCCGGGATGGAGAGCTTCGCCGCCTCACGGATGATGAAGCAGATGAAGGAGCTCGAGCTCCCGACGGTGCGCGAGATGTTGGAGATCCTCGACGAGGCGGGCGCCGAGCTCTACGCGTGCGAGCTCGCGATGAAGATGTTCAAGCGCACGCGGGAGCAGCTCGTCCCGCAGGTGAAGGACGTGATCACGGCCGGGGACTTCTACGACCTCTCCGAAGGCGCGCAGATCATCTTCACCTGATCGCGGAGTTCGTGGATCGCACCTGAAGTCGCGTGAATCCTCGGTGATTCGAACGGCGCCGTCGGCGCGCCTCACAGCTCGGCGAGGAGGCGTCGAAGCCGATCGAGCTGTGCGTCGTCGACGACGGACGCTCCGAGCCGCTGTCGAACTCCGTGGACCACCTGGCCGTATCGGCCGCCGAAGCGTTCGCACACGCTGCAGTCGCTGAGGTGCGTCTCGATCCGAGCGACCTCGTCGGCAGGAGACTCGCCGTCGACGTAGTCGCCGAGCCGCTCGAGCACCTGGCTGCAGGTGAGCCCTCCGATGTTTCGTTCTCTTTCCACGACGGTTCCTCCCTCCTCGCGCAGCGTCGCGAGGAGGCGCAGGCGCGCGCGGTGCAGCCGGCTCTTCATCCCCGCGACCGTGGAACCGAGAAGCTCCGCGACCGCCTCTCCCGGCAACTGCTCGAGGTCTCGCAAGACCAAGATCTCTCGATCGTCCGCGCGCAGGGACGCGAACGCTCGAGCGAGGCGGTCGACCTGCTCGGCGCGCTCGAAGTCCTCCTCGGGCAAGTCGGCGCCCCACCCCGCCTCGAGCCCGAGGTTCAGCAGCGGCTCCTCGTCGACGGGGTGCGCCTGGGGTCGCTCGCGCACGGCGCGGCCCGCGTGTCGCGCGGCGTTGCGCACGATGGCAAAGAGCCACGTGCGCGCGGGTCCGCGCTCCGGGCGGAACGTCGACGCCGAACGGTAGGCGGCGAGGAAGGCGTCTTGAACGACGTCCTCGGCGGTCCCCTCGTCCGTCGTCGACGCGCGCGCGAGGCGGTGCACGGAGGCCGCGTGTCGCGTGACGAAGCGGTCGAACGCTCTCCGATCCCCGCGTGCAGCGGCGAAGATCAGCTCGTGGTCCGGGGGGTCGGCGGTAGGTTGGTGCGACACGTCGAGATGCCGAAGAGAGTGTAGAGGGGACAGCTGCCGATCAAGCCCGTCGCGAGGGGTACGAGCCCCAAGAGTGCCCAGGGGGTCTTCGGGCCGACGACGAACAGCGACAGGACGGCGAGGCCCACGAGCACGCGGAGGACGCGCTCGACGGTGTGTTCGTTACGAGGAAAGACGGACATGGTGACGCTCCGTTGTGGGGCCCGAGCGGGCCGTTGTGTTCTGAGCGTCCTGGTCTGTGAGCGGCCCCGAGGATTCGTGCGCTGCGAAAAAAAGATCTCGAGCGTGTGCCCGACCCGGGTGAGCGCATCCCGGTCCGGGGCGGACTGCACGCCGCGAAGCCGAGTGCACGCGTGGGCGGAAGCCGCGCTCCGGGCGTGATACGGTCGAGACGCGATGAGCGCGGAGACGCTGCGACCGCCTCGGTTCGACGCGCCGTTCGTGCTGCAGGCGCACATCGATGCCCTGCCGCCGAGGGCGAGCTGCAAGGGGCTGTTCTTTTCCGAGCTGCACAAGCGGCTCGCGAGCGTCCGTGAGGCCGCGCCGGGCGCCGGGCGGAAGTACTTGGCCTTCAGCGATTACCCCTACGCGGACTTCATCCGGCTCGCGGTGTTCGCTGCTGGTGCGCTGTTCCCGCGCGACCCGACGGGGCTCGCGCTCCGTCGCTTGGGCCACAGCGTCTACGACGAGCTGCTCGCGACGCACCTCGGGCGGATCCTGTTCGGCGTCCTGGGGCGCGACATCGAGCGCGTGCTGCTCACCGGGCCCACGGCGTACCGCCACATGCTCAACTTTGGCGAGGTGACGGTCGAGCGGAAGGAGGAGCGGTGGATCGTCGCGCGCTATCGACAGATGCCCGCGCTCCTCGAGACCTACCAGGTCGGCATCGTCGAGGGAGCGCTCGAGCACCTCGGCGCGGAGGCCCGGAATCCGCGTCGCCTCCGCGTCGGTGGACGAGGGCGCCCTCGGGGAGATGGATCTCGAAGTGCCGGTGAGCCGGCCGGCGCGCGCCCGCACCGGCCTCAGTCGTCGAGGGAGGCGCTCGATCGAACCCTCGAACGTCGCGCCGCCGATGGTGACGTAGAGCGCCCCTCCGCGGAGGAGCCCAGCTTGGCGCTCGCCGATCACCTTCTCGAGCTCGTCGAGGAGCTTCGGCGCGACGACGGACCTCGATCTCCGACGCCTTGTGGATCGCGCGGGCGCTCGCTTCGCGGCGCACGGCGGCGAGGTCCGACGTGAACACGGCGACGCGCCGCGCCGCCTTGGAGGCGCGGTGCAGGCGCTCGGCGCTCGGGCTCCCGACATCGATCCAAGCGACGAGGAGCCCCGTCGGGTCCTGGATCGCGATCGGCGGATCGTCCGACGCGGACAGCCCGCCCTTGCTGAACGCGATCCCGTCCTCGTACGACAGGGCATAGGCGACCGTGCGCAGGAGCAGCCAGCGCATCGTCTCCGAGGGGTGGCGCGCGACGCGCAGGTCGAGCGACTCGTAGACGTTTCGATCGACGTCGGAGAGGGCGATCTCGAGGTGGTGGATCGTCGCGTTCGGCGCCATGAGCGGCTCAGGCGACCTGGTGCGCGAGCCGCCAATGCTCGAGCGTGTCCGCCCAGCTGGGCGCGAGCTCGCGCGGCAGGAGGCTCGCGATGGAGAGCCCGAGCTGCGCGTCCGCGAGCGCGCGATCACGCGTCCACGGGATCGGCTCGCCGAAGTGCACGTGCCACGCGTCGTCCGTGCGGAACACCGCGACCGGGACCGTGGGGCAGGGGAGGGACTGCAGCCAACGGCCCGCGCCGCGGCGGACGGGCTCGAACGCGCGCCGCATCCTGCCTTCGGGGAAGACGAGCACGCAGCGGTCCTTCGCGCGCTCGCGGAACGCGCGGAGCGCGTCGACCTTTGGGGTGTCGTTGCCCGTCGGGATCCGGATGAGGAGGTTCGACCAGCGCGTCACGAGCGCGCGGAACGCCGCGATGATGGGGCGAACGAACCACCGCGGCGAGCGGAGGCGCCGCTCCCCGATGACGATCTCGAAATCGCTGGGGCGGGCCGAAGCCTCGAGGATCGCCGACACCACGCCGAAGCATCCCCGGTCGGGGTAGTGGTTCGCGGCGAGGACCACCCCACCCGTCGGCACCGCCCCGTGGACGACGAGCCTCTCCGATCGCATGCGTGCGCGCGCGACCCGGTCGAAGCGGCGCAGGCCGAGCGTCTCGAGGAGGAGCACGAAGTAGACGTGGAGCAGGCGCCACGCGCCCACCGCGGGGCGCTCGAGGACCCTCCCCTCGGGCACGGGATCGAAGGCGGACATCCCCGTGAGCGGGATCGCGCGGAGCGCGTCGCGGCGGCCCTTCTTCTCCTCGTCGTCGGGGCGAGGGGCGTCGTCGTGGCGTCGGTCGTGCTCGCGCGCGTTGCGCGTGGTGGACCAGCTGTCGAGGAGCGAAGACGCGCTCCCGCTGCTCGCCTCGGCGCTCTCGCCGACTTCGCTGGAGGAGCTGAGGGCTTCGAGGAGCTGGGCCACGGCCCTCGGAGTGTACGCGATCGCACGCCGCGGGGTGTACAGCGGCCGCGGAGCGGGCTAGCAAGCGGCATGGCAGACGCAGCCCTCGTCGCGGAGATCAAGCAGATCATGTCGCTCGCCAAGGCGGGCGACGCGGACGGCGCGAACGCGCGCTACGGAGCCCTGTTCGCGAGCCCCGAGTTCGCGGCGTACGCCCTCCAGGATCAGCGGCAGGCGCTCGGCCTGCTCATCCTCGCGAAGCGCAAGGCCGCGCCGACGCCCTCGCTCGTCGAGACCCACCGCGCCGCGATCCCCGTCCTCGAGAAGATCTTCGCCGAGCACGCGGAGCCTGCGGACGCCGAGATGCTGGGCCTCTGCTACCAGCTCGCGGGCCGGGACGAGGAGGCCGCGGCGACGTTCCGCGCGGGCCTCGACAGCGAGCGCGCGCGGAACCCGGACTCCGACCTCTGCGGCCGGCTGATGAAGCACTTCTCCTCGATTTGACGCGCGGGGCGCGGTGGCGCGGCTTCGGCGCACCGACCGGTCGGTGCTCTAGCGATCGCTGAGCCGCGCGAGGAACGCGGGGTCGAACGCGCCGTCGACGCGGATCGAATACCGGAAGAACGGGTCCGGGAGGACGCCGTGATAGTCCATGTCGTTGAACCAGTACGCGCGCGCGCGCACGATCTCGGGCTCGGCGCCCTCGTCGTTCTGGAGGAAGAACCGCTTGTCGCCGCGCGGGCAGATCGAGATCGATTGCGCGATCCCGAGCGCCGCGCCCGGCTCCGTGTCGCGGTGGAGGGGCGCGTGGTCGTTCGGCTCGAGCCCGAAGATCACGACGCGGCCAACCTCGGTGAACGGGAGGGACTCGATGAGCGCGACCGTCTTCGGGAACACCTCGCGCGCTTCCTCGCCGAACGCCTTGCCCGCGCCGGAGTGCTTGTCGTCCCAGCGGTCGTTCTCCAGCAGGTGGTAGCAGACCTTCCACGGGAAATAGACGCGGTGGCGGTACGCGAGCCACCTCGTCTGGGCGCGCGTGAACGGGTAGGGCGTCTCGTCCCCGAACGTGTAGTCGCGCCGCTTCGTGCGGTCGAACGCGCTCGGATCCTCCGAGAGCTCGAGGAACGTCGAGAACTCTTCGTCGTCGAGCGCCTCGATGACGTCCATCGCGTCGAGGTACGCGTCGTCGCGCACCCACGGCGCGACGACGCCCATCCACTTGAGCGTGCCCCCCGTGTAGCCGCTCTCGACCTCGGCGAGGCCGCGGGTGATCTCGCGATCGACCTCGGGGAGGCTCGAGAGGTCGAGGTGCGGCTCGAGGTTCGCGTAGGGCGCGCCGAAGATCCCCCAGAGCCGCGAGGTGGGGGCGACCGCGCGCGGGGCGTCCCTCCGCGTGCCCCGACGCGCCGGCTTCATCGGGCGCGCCTCATCGGTCGAGCGACGCGCGCATCTCGCGCACGTACAGGTGCTCGAACGCGAGCAAGCCGTCCTCGCTCGCAACCGGCTGGTTCCTCGCCCCGCTCCGCCGGCCGAGCTCGAGGCCGAGCTGCTGGCGCTCGCAGATCGCTCGGTCCTCCGCGTTCGTCCTCACCCAAAAGGAGCGGAGATCCTCGAGGTCGACGCGAATGGAGCGCGGGTGGACCAGGATGTCGAACGCGATCTCCGTGCGGTTCGGGGCGAGCGGCGTGAGCCGGTACGAGAGCAGATAGTCCGGCTGGAGGCTCGTGAGCCAGAGGGGGAACACGTACGCGTCGAGCACGCTCGTCCTCTTCACGCCGACGTGCTTCCGCTTGCCGATCTTGCCGCTCTCGGAGACCGTCTCGACGCCCTCGCGAAAGCGCATCTCCCCGCCGAGCCAGAGCTCGCCCGCGTCCTCGGGGAGGAGGCTCTCGGAGTCCTTCCACGAGGTGCGCTCCTCGAGGCTCGGGTGCACGAACGGGAAATGGTGGCTCTCCTGGAAGTTCTCGACGACGAGCTTCCAGTTCGCGCGCACCTCGTGGATCGAGTCCTTCGCGACGAGCGGCGCGCGCACGAGCGGCTCGTCCTCGATCGCGCGGAGCCAAGGCGGCAGGGAGATCTTGTGGAGCTCGGGGCCGACGAACACCTCGCCGAACACCGTGCGCGTCGCGAACGTCTCGAGGTTCAGCCGGTCCCCGCTGCCCTCGGGCGCGGAGGGCGCGAACCGCACGCCGTCCGTCCCGTAGACCCAGCCGTGGTACGGGCAGCGGATCTCGAGCGCGTCGAACTTCCCGTGCGCCCCGTCGCAGAGGAGCGTCCCGCGGTGCTGGCAGAGGGGCCGCATCGCGAGCAGATCCAACGCGGAGGTGCGCACCGTCACGAGGGCGCTCCCCGGGAGGGACGAGCGGACCCACGACCCCGGCGTCGCGAGCGCGTCGACGTGCGCGACGGGCCGCGGGTAGCGGTCGAGCATCGCGAGCTCCGCGTCGAAGAGATCCTCGTCGAAGAAGGCGCTCCGGGCGAGCGGGACGGCGAGCTCCACGGCGCTCACACCGGCGGCACCATGTGCTTCTTCTTCGGGCGGAGCTCGGACTTGCCCGCGCTCATCGCGAAGCGGCGAGCGATCTCCGCGCGGAGCGCGCCCGGCTGCACCACGGCGTCCACCACGAGCTCGCTCGCGACGCGCACGAGGTCGATGTCGTGCCGATACTCCGCGCGGAGCTTCTCCACGAGCGCGTCGCGCTCGGGGCCCTCGGGGATCGCCTGGATCTTGTTGAAGTAGACCGCGTTGACGGCGGCGTTCGGCCCCATCACCGCGATCGATGCGCTCGGCAGGGCGATGCACGCGTCCGGGCCGAAGGCGGGCCCGCACATCGCGTAGAGGCCCGCGCCGTACGCCTTCCGGAGGATGACGGAGATCTTCGGCACGCTCGCCTCGCTGACCGCGGCGATCATCTTCGCGCCCGCCCGGATGATCCCCTGCTTCTCCACGATCGTCCCGATCATGAAGCCCGGCACGTCCGCCATGTAGAGGAGAGGGATGTTGAACGCGTCGCACAGCCAGATGAACCGCGCGGCCTTGTCCGCCGAGTCCACGAAGAGCACGCCGCCCTTGAATTTGGGCTGGTTCGCGACGATGCCCACCGCGCGGCCCTCGATGCGCGCGAAGCCCGTGACGATCTCCTTCGCGAACCGCTTCTTGATCTCGAGGAACGAGCCCTCGTCGACGAGGTTGTCGATCACGGCCATGATGTCGAACGGCTTGTTCTCGTCCGCCGGGATGATCTTCTCGATCGGCGGGACGCTCTTCGGAGCCCGCGCCTCGACCAGCGCGACCGCGTCCGCGGACGTCTGGGGCATGTAGGCGATGTACTTCTTCGCCCACGCGAGGGCCTCCTCCTCGCTCGCCGCGAGCACGTCCCCGCAGCCGGACTCGGAGCAGTGCATGCGCGCGCCGCCGAGCTCCTCGAGCGAGACCTTCTCCCCGATGACCATCTCGGCCATGCGCGGCGAGCCGAGGTACATGCTCGCGTTCCCGTCGACCATGACCACCACGTCGCAGAACGCGGGGATGTACGCGCCGCCCGCGGCGCTCGGCCCGAAGAGCAGGCAGATCTGCGGGAGGATGCCGCTCAGCTCGACCTGGTTGTAGAAGATGCGGCCCGCGCCGCGGCGCCCGGGGAACATCTCGATCTGGTCGGTGATGCGCGCGCCCGCCGAGTCCACCAAGTAGAAGAGCGGACAGCGGAGGCGGAGCGCGAGCTCCTGTACGCGGAGGATCTTCTCGACGGTCCGCGCGCCCCACGACCCCGCCTTCACCGTCGAGTCGTTCGCCATGACGGCGCACACGCGCCCGCCGATGCGGCCCGTGCCGGTGATCACGCCGTCCGCCGGGAGCTCGGGATCCGTGGCGTTCGCGAGCATCGCGTCCTCGACGAACGATCCCTCGTCGAAGAGGAGGCGGATGCGCTCGCGCGCGAAGAGCTTCTTCTGCTCCGTGTTCTTCTCGTGGTACTTCGGCGCGCCGCCCTTTTCGACGCGCTCGGCGAGCGCGGCGAACTTCTCGTTCAAGGACATGGTCTCCGAGCTGGTACTTCAGCGGAACCGGACGAGCAAGCGCGCGGCGCGCTCGAGATCCTCGGCCGACCGGGCCTCGAGCACCTGCGTCACGGCGCGCTGGTAGCGCGGCATCGCGCTGTCGCCCGTCCAGGACGAGGGTGGCTCCGGGCAGATCCAGAGGACGCCGCGCGCCCGGCGCGCGAGATCCTGGAGGGCGTCGAGGCCGTCGTCGAGCTGGTTGGTCCGCCCATCGCCGAGGATCGCGATCGTCGTGCGCCGATCCAGGGCGCCCTCGAGCGCGGCGCGGAACGCCCGCAGCGCGCGGCCGTAGTTCGAATTGCCTCCGAGGTTCACGACGCGGCCCGACGCGATCGCGGCGAGCGCGGCGGGCGTGGGCTCGTCTCGGAACAGGCGGGTCGTCTCCGCGACGTCCCCGACGAAGACGAACGACCGGGCGTCCACGAACAGATCGACGACCTGAGCCGTGAACTCGAGCATGAACGCGCTCGCGCTGCGCACGGACTCGGACACGTCCGCGAGGACGACGAGCTTCGCCCGGTCGGGGCGCGGCCGCTTCCGCGCGAGGACGAAGGGGACGCCGAACGTCGAGAGCGCCTTGCGCATCGTCCTGCCCGCGTCGATCCGCCCGCGCCGCGCGCGCCGCCGCCGCACCATCTCGCGGCCGCGCAGGCGCTCAGCGATCCGCCGGACGCCGCGCCGGATCGCGTCCGCCTCGGCGGGGGAGAGCGCGTGGAACGGCGTCGCCTCGCGGCCGTCCCGCTCTACGTGGCGCGCGCGCCGATCGATGCGCTCCCGGACACGCTTCCTGAGCCGCGCGACCTCGTCGTCGAGCGCGTCCGCGAGCAGGCCGCCGCGATCCCCGAGCGCGTCGACGAGCGCTCGGCGGAGCGCGCGGATCGCGGTCCCCGCGTGGCGGACGCCGAGCCGCGCGAGCGCCTTCTCGGTGAAGAAGCCGATCTGCGCCGAGCTGGCGAGGCGCTCGAGGTCGCGGCGAAACCCGGCCGCGCCGAGGATGTGATCGAGCTCGCTCTCCGCCCCCGTGATCGCGCGCATCGCGAGGGCCTCGGCCCCGCTCGGCGCGGAGAGCTCCGTGAGCATGCCGCGGAGGGCGCCGATCTCCTCGTCCGAGAACCCGCGCTCGCGCAGGCGCCCGAAGAGGTCACCCGGGTGGGCGCCCTCGCTCGAGAAGAAGCGATCGAACGCCGCACGGAACCGGGGGAGATCCGAGGCTCGCTCGACGAGGACGGCCGAGAGCGCGGCGCGGAGCGTCGCCGGATCTTCGAAGCCCACGAGGTCGAGCGCGCGCGCGGCGTCGATCGCCTGAGGAATGGAGATCGCGAAGCCCTCGCGCCGGAGCGTGTAGAGGAGCTCCTCGAGGACTCGAAGCACCTAGCGCACCGAACGTGTCAGGGCGACGAGGCCCTGCGGATCGCTCCGGAATCGGGCGCGTACGTCGGCGTTCAACGGGGTTCGGTGCTCTAGGGGTTGCGCTCGGCGAGGAGCTTCGCGAGCGCGTCGTCGATCGTCTTCTCGTCGGAGAAGCCGATCAGCACGTCCCGGATCACGCCGTTCTTGTCGACCAGGTACATCGTGGGGAGCGAGGACACCGAGTACTGCGTGATCGTGTCGTCGTTCACGTCCGCGACGATCCCGTAGGTCATCCCGAACTTCTTCGCGGCCTTCTCTGCCGCGTCCGCGGTGTCGGCGGTCGCGCCGATGACGGTGAGGCCCTGCGCGCCGTACTTGTCCGACAGGCTCGTGAGCGCGGGGCCGGCGGCTTTGCAGGCGCTGCACCAGGTCGCCCAGAAGTCGATGAGGACGACGCGTCCCTTGAGCTTCGTCACGTCCTCCTCGCCGCTCTGGAGGCCGTGCCCGCCGAGCGCGGTCGCGTACGTGCCGACCTTGTCGCGCCGGAGGACCTCCTGCTCGCCCGGGTGTGCGGCGATGGAGATCGAGAGCGTCTTCTCCGCGCCGGCTCGCTTCACCTTCAGGGACACGACCTTGCCCGCGCCCGCGTCCTGGATGGCTTGGATCAGCTGGCGCGAGGACTGGATCGCGGCGCCGTCGATCGAGAGGAGCTCGTCCCCCGCCTGCACGCCGCCCATCTCGGCCGGGGATCCACGGAGCACGTGCTTCGCCGTCACCACGCCGGCGTTCGTCGTGAGCTCCACCCCGATCCACGCGCGGCCGGACTGGCCCGCTTCGGCGGAGTCGACACCGAACCCCGGAGGCGGCCCTCCGCTCGAAGGCAGCATCGCGGGGGCGTACGCAGCGAGGGTGAAGGCGACGGAGAGTCCGAGGGTGCGCGCGAAACGCCGAAACAGTGACGCTGCCATGAGGTGGGGCTAGTGTACGCCGCCGTGCCGAGGCTGTCCGCTCGGAATCTGACGCTCGCGTGCGCGCTCACGGCCTCCGCCGCGTGCGCGAGCGAGGGCCCGCGCCGCCGCCACCACACGCCGGAAGTGGAGCCCTCCGCGTCCGCGGGGCCCGCGCCGCTCGGCCCATGGCCGCGCTTCTCCGAGCTGCCGAGCTACGCGGAGGCGGGGTACGCGTCGCACTCCGCGCACCGCCTCGGAGACGACGCGGCGACCCTCCTGCGGAGCGGCGCCGCGAACCCGACGCTCGACGGCGAGCAGCCGAGCGGCGCGGTCCTCGTCGCCGCGCTCGCGACCGCGCGCGACGCGCCCGCGAACGAGTATTTCGTGATGGAAAAGGGAGGCGAGGGCGCGACCCCAGAGGCGGGCGGCTGGTCGTTCCTCGTCGTCGGGCCGGACGGGCAAATGCGCGCGCGCGGCGCGCTCCCCCTCTGCGTGCGGTGCCACCAGGAGGCCGGTCCTAGCCTGGTGTTTCCGGCTCCGGGGCCCATCGCTGCGCCGAGTAAATAGAGCGCCGTCCCTTCGCGAGCCACGCGAGGAACGCGACGACGAAGACGTGCGGGAAGACGCCGGAGCCGCAGAGCTCCATCGCCATCACGGACAGGGCGATGGGCGTGTTCGACGCGGCGCCGAAGAGCGTCGCCATCCCGATGGCGGCGCCGAGCCCGACGGGGAGACCGAGGGCGCCGGCGAGCGCGCTGCCGAGCGTCGCGCCGACGAAGAAGAGCGGCGTCACCTCGCCGCCGATGAACCCGGCGCCGATCGTGACGACCGTGAACGCGAGCTTCCAGGCGAACACGCTCGCGCCGGGCGCGCGGTCGAACGCCGAGAGGATCGAGGGGACGCCGAGCCCGAGGTACGCGTCCGTCCTCGCGACGAGGGTGAGGGCGACGACGACGAGCCCGCCGATGAAGAGCCGCACGGGCAGCCGCACGGAGAAGCGCACGGCGAGGTGCTTCAGGCGCTCGACGCCCTCGATGAAGACGAACGTCGTCGCGGCGAGCGCGGCCGCGAGGACGAGCCATTTCCAGGCGATCGAGATCTCGAAGGGCACCTCGTGCACGAGCGGGTAGGGGGAGTGCACGGCGCCGAGCGCGCGCGCCACGCGGTCCCCGACGACCGACGCGATGACCGCTGGGAGGAGCGCCCCGGGCCGCGCGGATCGGAGCGAGCGGCGGCCGACGACCCCGATGACCTCGACGCCGAAGATCGCGCCCGCGATGGGCGTCCCGAACACGGCGCCGAAGCCCGCGGCGATCGCCGCGGCGACGAGGTCACGGCGCACGTTCGCGTCGAGCTTCCACTGGACGAGCCAGCCGTCCACGAGGCTCGCGCTGATCTGGACCGCCGTGCCCTCGCGGCCCGCGCTCCCGCCGAAGAGGTGGGTGATCAGGGTCCCGGCGAGCGCCATGGGCGCCATGCGGATGGGGACGCGCGGCGCGGCGGGATCCGCGTCGCGCGCGCGCAGGATCGCGAGGCTCGTGCCTTGCGCGACGGGCGCGCCCCAGCGCTCGTAGCCGTACCCGAGGACGAGGCCCGCGATCGGGAGCAGGTACACGAGATCGGGATGCGCGACGCGCGCCTCTGTCACGCGATCGAGGAGCCACAGGAAGACCGCGGCGGCCGCGCCCGCGAGGGCTCCGATCGGCGCCGCGCCCCCCACGCGGAGCGCGAGGCGCACGAGGACGGGAGCGGCGCGGCCCGCGGGCACAGGCTCGGCACGATAGACGAGAAGCGACCCGCGCGCCGCCTCGCGATCGCGGGCCCGCGGGCTGCCCGGTCGTGACGGCGGGGCGCTACGCGCCCCTCGAGCCCTCCATCAGGGCGCCACGGTCGCCGTCGGCGCCGTGGACGCGGCCGGCGGAGGCGCGCTCGCGGGCACGGGGATCGGCACGACGCGCGCGGTCGCGATGTAGTCGAGGTCGGGGTACGTCGCGCGGAGATAGTCATTGCCCTTCGCCATCATCTCGACCTGCTCGCGCGTCGGGCTCTCCCCGTACCCGCCATACAGTTTGTCGACGGCGTCCATCCCGTGGTCTGCCACGGCGCAGACGGGCGCGAAGCCGAGCGCGTCGAGGCGCTCGTTGTCGGTCAGGTTCAGGAACAGCTGCGTCGTGCGCGTGTCCGCCTTGCCCGCCATCGCGAACGTGAGCGTGCCGCGCGCATTGGAGTGGACGACGGGATCGGCGGGCAGGCGCGCGTCCTTCCAGGCCGCGCTGACGCGTGGGTCCCCGTGGATGCCGAACTGCGCGACGAACGGCTGCGGCGTGCGGGCGACGCGGAAGAACGCGACGTCGTCGTAAAACCCGAGCTGGACGAGGTTGTAGAAGCGATCCGCGCCGATCGGCGCCCAGTCGCGGTGACAGTCCACCGCAAAGTTGCCGGCGCTCGTACGGAACAGCACGCGGAACTCGGGGGGAGCGGTCGCGGTCGCGAACGCGGGGTCGAGGAGCCCCGCGTTCGTCGACGCGGGGAACGGACCCTTGCCCACGACCTCGGACGTGTCCACGGGGCCTTCGAGCCGTGCGCGGCGTGGGGCCCTCGGCCTCGGCGCGGGTTCGCTGTGCGCTTCGACCGTTGCGTCGATGGGGGGCTCGGGCGCCGGCGATGCGCCGCACGCCGCGAGCGCGATCGCGAGCGCAGCGGTGGCGTGGCGGCTCACGACGGAGCGCCGATCGAGGAGGTGAGCGCGCGCGCCGCCGGCCGGACGAGCTCGGCGAGCGCGCGGGCCGTCAGCTCGGACTCCTCGCGCGGCCCGAGGAGTCCGACGCTCTCGAGGGACGCGCTCGCGCACAGAGTCGCGGGCTCGGGCTCGAGCACGCTCGCGAGCGCGGACTCGATCCACCGTCCCGCGCGGGGGTCGGTCCGCGCGATCCACGCGACGAACCTCCACGCGAGCTCCGCGTGTCGCGCCTCGTCCTCGGCGATGCGCGCGAGCACGCGCCGCGCTTCGGGATCGGTCGCCCGCGCGAGGCGCTCGCGCGCGAGGAACGCGGCGACGGTCTCCCCGACGCAGCCCTCGAGGATCGCGCCCCGGACGATCTCCTCGCGGCCCCTCCTCGATGCGGCGCGGGTCGCGAGCGCGCCCGCCTCGAAGCGCTGGCCGCCGAAGCGCGACGCGAGGGCGAAGCATGCACGCGCGTGCTCGATCTCGTCCCCCAGCGCGAGCTCTGCGGCGCGCACGAGCGCGGCGGGCGCGCCGAGCTCCAGGAGCTCGAGGATGAACCGCGCGAACGACGCGATGGACGCGTGCTCCATCCGCGCGTCGCGGAGCCAGCCCGCGGCCGCGGCGTCCTCGGTGGGGGCGCCCGAGCGCGCGCGCACCGGGGCGACGCGCGCCTCGCCGTCGACGGTGAACGGGCGCCCGCAGCACGCTCCCGTTGGGATCGTGTAGCAGCAGAATCCGTCCTCGAAGCGGGGACCCGCGACCGCGCTGTTGCAGCAGCCGTTGGTCACCATGCTGAAGGGCAGGCAGCCGTGCTTGTCGTACGCCGTGTCCGGGGGCTTCGGCCCGGGGCCGCCGGTACCCGCGGAGCGGGCGTTCGAGAACGGAGAGAAGCAGTCCGGCGGCGGAGAGCGCGGGATCTGGGTCGACGAGACGGAGACCGGCGCCGACGACGCGAGGGGGACCGCGCTCGGCGCCGCGGGCGCGGACATCGCCGGCCGCGCGCTCTCGACCGGGGAGCCCGTCGAGGCGGCGGGCGTCGACGTCGCCGCGTCCGCCGGAGGTGGATGCGCCTCACCGCATCCCGCGGCGGGGATCGCGCCGATCGCGGCGAGCACGAGGCGGGCGCGGAGGCGGTCCGTGAACGTCGGATCGGTCGTCATCGTTCGGGAGGATACCCCGCGCCGAGGTCCTCGGGGCTCCGTCGCTCGAGGTCTCCGCGCGCGCGACGAAGCCTCCCACGCGGCACCCTGGAGCGGCGCGACGCGCGTCCCCGCGCCTCGCTCAGAGCTTCGTGAGGGAGTCGCACGCCTTCGCGGCCGCGGCGCGCCCCGCCTCCGAGGGCACGTTCCGCGAGCACTCGAGCTGCTTGTCACCGATCTTCTTCCGCACCTGGACCCCGTAG
The DNA here is from genome assembly GCA_046351395.1 of Polyangiaceae bacterium. Lineage (GTDB taxonomy): Bacteria > Myxococcota_A > Polyangia > Polyangiales > Polyangiaceae > CAYYKK01. The sequence continues at coordinate 27,591 of JAXLYP010000015.1, read as the reverse complement.
AGCGGCTTCTTGTCCATCATCGACTCGAGCTCGAACTCGAGGTGCCAGCCGTCCGCGGTCACCTTCTCTACGGTGAATTTCTTGAACGTGTTGGGGTCCTTCTTGACCTGCTCCTTCGCCGCGTTCGCGTCGGACGCGTACATCTCCGTCGTCACGGCGACGTCCACCGAGAACTCTCCCGACCCGTCGAACAGGGCCACGGCGGGCGCGTCGGCCGACGCGTCGGTGATCTGCGTGTCCGCCGGGACCTCGATCTTCGCCCCGAGTTTGTCGAGGTTCTTGAACTCGAGCTTGGCCTCCTTCTTCGGAGCGCCCTTCGCGCCCGTGCCCGCGCCCGCGCTGGAGGGAGAAGCCGAGCTCGCCGCGTCGGTCTTTCCGCCGCAGCCGGAGAGGGGGGCGAGGAGGAGGAGACCGACGAGGGAGATGCTGGGGAGTGCGTGGTTCATGCCCGAGGAGACGCACGGGCGATCCGAGTGTCGCCCAAAATGTTCGCGACGCGCGCGCCGCGAAACACGCGGCCGAGCGCGCGCCCGTCCGCGACCACCCCCGAGCGCATAGGCCCTCCTTGTTCTCGCGGCTCCAGCGTGGACCGCCTCCACGTCGCGTGGTTCGAACGAATGTCGTTTTCCGGACGACAGTCGCGATCGCGCTGCGTCTTTGCGGAGAGAGGGCCGAAGCGGCCCCTTCCAAGGAGTCGTCCGATGTCCCGCGTGTCCGTGAAGATCTGTCTCTCGAGCGTTGCCCTCCTCCTCACCACCGCCGCTCTGGGCTGCGCCGCCCCCGAGCCGGACGCCGTGTGCAGCCACATGGAGACCCTGAAGAAGGGGTCCGGCGGAGGGATGTGCGGCTTCAAGATGATGGAGATGCGAGAGCTCCACCGCGATCAGTACAAGGAGCTCGCGCCGTGCATCATGGACGCGAAGGACTCGGGCGCGTTCAACGCGTGCCTCGAGAAGTACCAGAAGTAGCGTGCGCTCAGTCGATGGCGAGGCCCGCGGCGGAGAGTCCATCGTCCGGCCCGCGGCGCGCCGCGAGGATCTTCGCCGCGCCTCTGCCGACGCTCTTCGCCGCTGCGCTCCCGAGTCGGCGGAGGATCCGCGCGCGCGCGAGCTCCACGAGACCCACGCGGACGTGGTCGGCGCCGACCTCGCGCTCGACGAACGCCTTCGCGAGATCGATCTCGGCGGTCGCTGCGGCGAGGTCGCCGGAGCGCGCGAGGAGCAGGGCGCGGTTGTAGTGGAGCGCGCCGAGCGTTCCCCCGACCGTCGCGGGGTTCTCGTCCGCGTGCGCGAGCGCGCGGTCCAGCGCCGCGAGCGCGCCGGGCTCGTCGCCCTCGGCGGCGCGCGCGCACGCGAGCGCGTTCTCCTCGCTGACGTGGTGCACGTCGTCCACCTTCTCGACCTTCCCGCGAATCTTCGCGGCGAAGTCGATCGCTCCCGAGGAGCGGCCGGAGCCGGTGGGATCGGAGAAGGTGAGCTTGCCGTCCGCCCCCTCGACGAGCATGCCCATCGCGGCGCGGTCCGCGTCGCTCCGAGCTTCGGTCGGGGCTCCCGCGCGAGCGAGGCGCGCGCGCACGTCGTACGCCGTGAGCGCGACGGGGGAGCGATCGTGGCCGTACCGCTTCGCGATCTCGATGGCCTCGTCGAGCGCGGCTCCCGCGGCGGCGGTGTCTCCGGCGGCGAGCAGCGCGGAGCCGCGCGCGACTTCGAAGCGGACCATGGCGGGGCCGTCGCGAACGACGACGAGGGCCTTCGCGACGTCGCGCGCGCGCGTCGCGTCCCGCTTCGCGCCCTCGGCGTCGCCGCGCGCGAGCTCGAGCTCCGACCGCTCGACGAGCGCGTCGGCGACCTCGAGCGCGTCCGGGCCGAGCTCGGCTTCGCGGAGCGCGACCGCGCGGTCGAGGAGCGGGGCGGCGTCCTCGAGCTTGCCTTGGCGCCGCCGCACTTGTCCGATGGCGAGGTCGAGCGCGGCGCGGCGCGCGCGATCCTCGGGGCGGCGCTTCGCCTCGGCCTCCGCGAGGCCGATCCAGGTCTCGGCCTCCTTGGCGTCACCGAGCTCCACCCCGGCGATGCGGACGAGCTCGATCGTCGCGTCGAAGAGGAGCGCGTCGTACCGCGAGGCGCGGGCGAGGCGAACGGCCTCGTCGAGCGCCTCCTTCGCGCGCTTCGGGCGCTCGAGCTGCGACTCGATCTTCGCGAGCGCGACCAGGCACTCGGCGGTCACCGGATCGTAGCCCGCCGCGCGCGCTCGGCCCACGAGGTCGTCGACGGTCGTCTTCACGGGTCCGAGGTTCCAGCTCGAGGCGTTCGGATCGACGTCGCCGAGCGCCGCGCGGATCGCGTCGACCTCCGCGCGGGCGCCCGCGCTCGGCGGATCGAGGCCGGCGATCTCCGCGAGCGGGATGCGCCTCGCCTCGGCGCCGGTCGCCGTCGGCTTCGCGGCGCGCGAGGGCGCGGGCGACCTCACGGAGAGCGCCACTCCGACGGCGATCGCCGCTACCGCGGAGGCGGCCGCGACCGACCCGGCGACGATCCGCGCGGTCGATCTCTTCTCTTTGCCGAGCTCCGCGAGCGCGGCCTCCATCGACGCGAATCGGCCCGCGGGGTCGACGGCGAGCGCCCGCGTGAAGAACGCGCGCTGCCAGGCGGGCCGCCGCGCAAGCTCGGGGATCGTCCGCCCGGCGAGGACGTTCGCGGCGAGCTCGGAGAGGGTCTGCCCGGCGAACGGGCGGACGCCCGCCAGCGCCTCGAAGAGCGCGACGCCGAACGCGAACTGGTCGCTCCTCGGATCGGCCGGCGCGCCGCGGAGCTGCTCGGGCGCCATGTACGCGGGCGTGCCGACGAGCGCGCCCTGCATCGTCGCTCCGAGCGCGCCTGTCGGTCCGCTCGCGAGGGCCGCTCCCGGCGGTCGGCGCGCGAGGCCGAAGTCGCTCACGCGCACCCGACCGTCGTCCCCGACGAGGACGTTGTCGGGCTTGAAATCGCGGTGCACGAGGCCCGCGGCGTGGGCTGCGGCAGGCCGCGACCGGCCTGGAGGAAGACGTCCACGATCGCGCGCTCGGTGCGGGGCGCCGCGCGGCGCCAGGCCGTGAGCGTCGATCCGGAGACCCGCTCCATCGCCACGAAGAGCTGGCCGGTCGCGGGGTCGACGCCGACGTCGAACACGGTCACGACGTTGGGGTGGGCGAGCCGCGCCATCGCCGCGCCTCGCGCGCGGGCGGCGCGGCGCTCCACGGGATCCGCGAGCGGGTCGGGGTGCAGCACCTTCAGCGCGACGGCGCGATCGAGCTCTGATCGTGCGCGGCGTAGACCGCGCCCATGGCTCCCTCGCCGAGCACGGAGAGGATTCGGTACCGACCGATGGTCGAGGCGTGAACGGGGATTCGGGGCCGCGCCGCGGCCGCGACCGTCCGCGCGAGCGCGAGGCGCTCGTGGGACGACGTGAGGGCGAGCGCTCGCTCGCGTTCGCCGCTCCCGTAGAGCTGGATGAGCTGGGCCAACACCTCGGAGCAGCTCGCGCAGTGGTCCACGTGCGCGGCGACCGCCCGGACGCCCGAGTCCTCGAGGCCGCCCGCCGTCGACCCCGCGACGCTCCCCAGGCCGTGGCCCGAGCGGAGCGCGAACGCATCGATGGCCGAAGGATCCGGGCAGGGCGACACCGAGACCGAGGCTACGATGGCCGCCGATGGATCTCGAGCGGACGTTCCTGGACGCGGTCGAACCGCCCGAGGCGAAGGCGGCGTTCGCGCGGCTCGCCGACCTGGGCGCGCGGCTCGGCGCGCGCCGCGGCGCCTGCTGGAGGTCGATCCGCTGCGAACCTCGCGCGGGCGATGGGGGCGCGCGTGACCGCGGAGGACGCGCGCGACCCGATCGCCGCGCTCGACGCGTTCTTGGTGGATGACCTCGCGCTCGCGGATGGGGCCGCGCGGGGCGACCCGCGGGCGCTCGCGCGGTTCGACCGCGCGTTCGGCGAGGAGATGGATCGCGCGATCCGGAAGAGCCCCACGCTCGGCCTGACGGCGGAGGAGTTCCGCCAGATCATCCGCGAGCTCTTCGTGGCGGCCCCAGGCCGCAGCGCCTCGAATCGCGAGCTACGGGGCGCGCTCCCCTCATCGGGTGGGTCCGGTCACGTGCGCGCGCGCCGTCATCGATCTCGCGCGGCGCGCGAACGACCGTGAGACCGTCCCGGCGGACGAGGATCTCCTCCGCGCCTCCCGGACGCGCACGACCCGGAGGTCCGCCTCCTGCGCGATCGCTACGCTCCGCTCCTCCCCGCCGCGTTCGCGTCGGCCCTCGAGAAGCTCACCGCTCGCCAGCGGAACCTGCTCCGACAGCGCTACCTCCACGGGGTCCCGGCGAGCGCGCTCGCGCAGGTCTACCGCGTGCACCGCGCGACCGTGTTCGCGTGGATCGAAGAGGCGCGCGAAGATCTCCTCAGGCAGGTCCGCGCGGCGCTCCAAGCGGCGGTGAGGGGCACGAGCATCGACAGCGTCATCGGCGTGATGGGGAGCGAGCTCGACCTCTCGATCCGACGCCTGCTCGACTCGCGCATCGAGGAGGACTGAGCGCCCCGCGGTCGAGGTGGGCCCGGGTCCAGACGCGGGCGGTGCGCGCGCGCGAGTCGACGGTGGACCTCCCGACCCGCTATCCTGTGGATCGGCCTGGGGGGCGCGACGAGGTGCCATGCAGCCAGCTTCGACCCCCGCAACGGTGCTCATCGTGGACGACAACGAGGAGATCCTCGCGACCACCGCGGCCTATTTTCGCGCTCGCGGGTTCACCGTCATCGCGTCGTCGACGCCGCTCGGCGTCTCCTCGCTCATCAGCCACCACGCCCCGAACGTGCTGATCCTGGACCTCATGATGCCCGCGCTCAACGGGGACGCGCTCCTCAAGCTCCTCCGGAAGGCCACCGCGACGCGCAACGTCCCGACGGTGCTCTACTCTTCCGCGGACGAGGAGCTCCTCTATCGGATCACGAAGTCGATCGAGGGCACGGAGTACGTCCAGAAATCGGACGGGCTCCCCGCGCTCTTCAGGACCGTCGAAGCGCGACTCCGGAGCTGATCGAGGTGGCCGCTTCGGATCCGCGCACGCTCGCGCGCGCCTACGGCGTCCTCTTCGTCGTCACCGCGGGGGTCGCGGGCGCGCTCGGCGTGTGGGACCGGCTCATCGTGAGCGACGCGGCGAAGGCGTCCGAGCGCCTGACGGCGGCTCGCATCCACATCGAGCAGGTGACCTCCCTGCGGCGTGACACGCGCAAGACGCACGTCGCCCTCCTCGAGAGTTGGTTGTCTCCGCCGGACCAGCGGCAGGACGCGGGGCCCAAGCTCGAGCGTCTCCTCGCCACCGTGCGCGCCGAGTACGAGGAGTTCCGCGCGCTGCCGCCGACGGAGGACGCGGAGACGCCGATCCGCGAGCGCCTCACCGCGGCCCATGAAGCGTGGGCGGAGCTGATGGCCGCGACGCTCGCCGATCGAAGCGCGCCGCGCCTCGCCGCGCACCAGGGCGCGCTCGCCGCGGTCGATCGCGAGGCGGACGCCGTCCTCGGCGTGAACTCGCGCGCGGGCGAGGCCGTGGATCAGCAGATCGCGGCGCTCCGCACGCGACAAAAGTTCGTCGAGCAGGGCCTCGTCGCGTCCCTCGCGGCCGCGATCGGGCTCGCGATCCTGTTCGCGGGGCGGCGCCGCGCGACCGAGCGCGCGCGCGAGGCGAAGCAGCGCGAGGAGGCGCGCGCCACGGAGCTCCGCGGCCAGTTCTTCGCCAACATGTCGCACGAGCTCCGCACGCCGCTCGTCGCGATCACGAACCTCACCGCGACGTTCGACGAGGCGACGAGCACGCCGGACTCGCGCCGTCAGTTCGTGAAGCACGTCGAGCAGGAGGCGAAGGACCTGCTCGGGATGATCAACAACATCCTGGATCTCGCGAAGCTCGAGTCGGCGCACGCGGACTTTCTGATCGAGGACATCTCCCTCGCCGACGTCCTCCAGCGGTGCAACCGGCGCTGCGCGCCGCTCGTCGGAGACAAGCCGGTGACGATCGCGGTGGAGCTCGCCGATCCGAAGCAGAGGGTGCGCGCGGACTTCGTGAAGCTCCAGCAGGTGTTCACGAACCTCATCGCCAACGCGGTGAAGTTCACGGACGAGGGCACCGTGTCGGTGCGCGTCCACCCCGCGCGCCTCGGCAAGGTCGCCGTGGACGTCGCCGACACGGGCATCGGCATCGAGGCGGACGCGCTTCAGGCGATCTGGAGCGCGTTCCGCCAAGCGGACCGGCGCACGTCTCGGAAGTACGGCGGGACGGGGCTCGGCCTCGCGATCGCGAAGGGCGTGGTCGATCGCCTCGGCGGCGAGGTCTCCGTCCAGTCGACGGTCGGCAAGGGGACGGTGTTCACCGTGGTCCTCCCGGCGGCGAACGACCTGGCGACCTCGAACGACGCCCCCTCGTCGTCCCCTCCGACCTCCCCGTGATTTCCGCGGACGGAGCCGCGGCCGATCGAGCGCCTTCGGCGCGCTCATTGAATTCTCGCCTCGGGCGTTCGTCCGGGGACGGTCAGCGCCGCACGATGACGTATTGGACGCGCGTGATCCGCGGTCCAGACGCGCGGAACGGCCAGGACGACCCTTGGCGCGAGGGCTCCTCCATCGGCACCGCGTCGTAGACGCGCGGCCGAACCTCGACGGGGCGCTGCACCGGCCGGACGCCGAACGGATCCGCGTCGTCGCGCACCTCGTACTCCGCGTCGATGACGCCCGGGGATCGGGGCGCCGGCGTCGGCCCGCGGCGGCCCACGAAGAGGCTTCGCAGGAGGCCGCCGAGCCCGGTCGCCGCACCCGGACCGTACATCTCCTCGACTTCGCGCATCCGCAGGGCGTGCTCCTCCGCCATGCCCGCGAACCAGACGAACGCAGCGATGGCGATGAGCATCGGGTTCGTGAAGACGCCGAGCACGGCGAGGCCGACGGCGACGACCTTGCCGAGCTTCACGGCGATGCGCGTCGCCGCGCGCTGACCCTTCTTGAGGGAGAGCCACGCGCGGAGCACGCGCCCGCCGTCCATGGGGAAGGCGGGCAGCAGGTTGAACCCCGCGAGCATCACATTCGCCCACATGAGCGCGGGCAGGAAGCCGAAGAGGCTCGCGCCCGTTGTCGCCATCACGAGGGCCAGGATCGCGGCGATGCCCACGTTCACGAGCGGCCCGGCGATCGCGATCGCGATCTCCGCACGCGGGGAGACGCCGAGCGCCTCGATGCTCGCGATGCCGCCGAGGGGCGTCAGCTGGATGTGCCGCGTGCGGATCCCGTACCGGCGCGCCACGAGCGCGTGCCCGAGCTCGTGGAGCAGCACCGATCCGAACTCCGCGAGGAGGAACCCGACGCCGAGGAGGATCGCCGCGACCGTGCCTGCACCGCGCCACGCGGACCAGCCCGACCAGAGGACGAGCAACCCGAAAGACCAGTGAATGAACGTGTCGATTCCCGCGAATCGACCGAGCTTGAACGAACCTCGCATGACGGGCCGAACATGCGAACGCGCCGCACGTCGCGCAAGGCGCGTGCCCGGTGCATCACACTTCTTTGCGCTCGGGCCTCAGGGCGGGACGAGATCGGACGTGAGCGGCGTGATGTTGAAGTCGTCCCAGTCGCTCTCCGCGTCTCCGGTTTGCTGCGCCATGCCCACGGTGAGCGAGCCGCCGAGCAGCGTGGACGCGGTCTGCCCGCCGGCGGGGTGCGGGACCCACCCGTTCCCGTCGTCGTAGAACGCGTAGACCATGTTGAGCTTGACGAGGATCGCGAGCCTCACAGGCACGTTCGTCTGCGGGCCGTTGAAGCCCCACGCCTTCAGGTTCGTGCAGTCGCCGCCTCCCGCCTCGCACTCGATGCGGGCGCTCGCCGTCGGGTTCAGGACGTCGTTGATCATCCCGAACGCGGACGTGTTGTTGTTCACCTTCACGAGGCGCGCCGTGACCGCGCACTCGTTCGAGGTCCCGAGGTTCAGCTTGTTCTTCAGGTAGAGCGCGGCCGCCTTGTTCGATTCGAACTTCGTCTTGACGTGCTTGCCGAGCGCGTCGTTCAACCACCGCACGGAGTCGAGCTTGCTGCCGACCTCGGCCCAGGGGCCGTTGAACTCGCCCATTCCGAAGAACGTGGTCGTGTTGCCGGGGTTCGGGTCGAAGTCGACGGAGTAGGCCTCGAAGTCGTCCTTGATCGCGGTGCAGAACGGCACGTCGGTCACCATCCCCGAGCTCGTGGAGCTCATCCCGGTGGACGCCGCGTCGCTGCTGCTGCTCGTGGTGTTGGCGCCTGTCGTCGACGTGACGCCCGTCCCGCCGACGCCGGCGGTCGACGTCTGCTGCATGGACGCCCCCGTCGTGGGCTGCGTCGCGCCGCTCGTGGCGCCCGTCGTCGCGCCGCCGGCACCGCTCCCGCTCGGGTTCGTCGAGTCGAGCGTGCAGGCGGCGAGCGTCAGCGCGAGGAGCCCGAGGGAGGTGGGGAGGCGGGACATGGTCCCAGAATACCCGCGTCTCGCCGTGCGCGGCTCCACTCTCTCTCGTCGCTCACGGGGCCACGCTGGAGGGGAGGGGGACGACGTCGTAATCGTCCCAGTGGCTCGAGCCCCCGCCGTCGCGCTGTCCGAAGCGAATCTGCGCCTGGCTCGTCTGGAACCAGGAGACGCTGACCCCGGAGGTCTGCGCCTGGAGCGGGATCCAAGTGGCGCCCTCGAGGTAGAACCCGAGGATGTTCGACGGACGGGCGACGAGCGCGAAGGTCGTCGGGAGGGTGATGCTGGCGGGGCCGCTGAAACCGAACGCGTTCACCGAGTAGTTCCCGCTGGACTCGGAGACGACGATGGAGGTCGCGTTCGGATCCGCGGCGGTCATCGTCCCCCGGAGACCGAACAGCGCGTTTCCGCTCGTGAGGGAGACGAGCTTCACCGTGATCGCGCACTGAGGGGTTCCGCCGGTCGGCATCGTGACGGCGGTCTTTCGGAACAGGAAGCCGGGCGGGCTCTGTGTCCGGATGTCGCCCGACGTCCAGGAGACGTCCCCCGCGCCACCGCCGAACTCGGCCCAAGGCCCGTTCCCCTGGCCCATCGCGTTGAACATCGCGTCCGATCCGTACGCGTCGAAGTTGTCGGCCTGCGAGCCGCCCGTGGTGTCGCAGAAGGGGATGTCGGTCGCGCCGCCGGAGGACGAGCTCGCGGCCACGCTCGAGCTCGCGTCGGAGCTCGAGCTGGAGGCGTCCGTGCTGCTCGACGTGGTGCTGCTGGACGTGGACGCGTTGCCCGTGGTCGACCCCGAGCCGGAGGAGGCGGCCATCCCACCGAACCCGCTCGCGCTGGACGTCACGCCGTGCGTGGAGGTCGCGTTGCTCGTGCCCTCCCCCGGATCCCGACCCGCTCGGGTTGGTGGAGTCGAGGCTGCACGCGGTGAACGCGACGGCGACGAGGCAGACCCAAGGAGAAGCGGATCGAAGCATCCCTCGATGGTAGCTCGAATGGGGCGCGGGATCAGGGCAGCGAAACGCTCGTCGGGATGGGCCGGACGTTGAAGTCGTCCCAATGGCTCGTGCTGTCCCCGCCGGCCTGACCGAAGTAGGGGTACAGCGGAACGTCCGCGAGGGCCGTGAGATCCGTCCCCCCCGATGGGGTGCCCTGAATCACCTGCCAGCCGCTCCCGGCGTCGAACAACCCGAAGGCGTGCTTGTCGTGGAACACGATCCCGAGGTGGACGCCGCCGCCGCCGATCGACACGTTCTCACCGGCCATGTTGAACGTCTCGAGCGGCTCGCAGTTCCCGCCGTTCTCGTGACAGAAGAGCGCCGCGAAGCTGACGGGGGTCTGGCCGTCGGAGACACCGAACACCGCGAGGTCGCTGCTCACGTCGACGAGCCGCACGGTGAGCGCGCACGTCGCCGCGCCGATCGTCGTGGGCGCCTTCGGGAAGAGGAAGCCGTCCTTGCCGCCCCCGTGTTGGATCTCGATCTCACCGGGGCCGACCCACTTCACCTGCCCGGATCCCAGCGGAGCTTCGGTCCAAGGGCCGGTCCCCTCGCCGAGGACGACGAACCCCATCGCTCCTCCGTCTCCCATGTAGCCGTTGAAATCGTCGCTCTCGGGCACGCAGAACGGGAGGTTCGTGGGGCCCCCGGTCGACGACGAGCTCGCGCTCGCGCTCACGCTCGATGCGCTCGATGACGTGTTGGACGAGGTCGTCGTGTCTGCCGAAGTCGTCGCTCCCGTCATCGAGCCGGTCGTGGTGGGCGCTCCGCTCGTCGTCCCGGCGCCGCCGGACCCCGTCGTCGCGTTCGTGGAGTCGAGCGTGCAGGCTCCGAGCGCACCGACGATCGCGAAGCCGGCGAGCGCAGGCGATTGAAGCGATCCGATGGGTGAGATTCGTCGGAGCATTTGCGGATCATAGTCCCCAAAGCGAGCGCGGTGAGCGTTGTGCGAACGCGGGTCTCCAGATAGGTTGCGCGCGATCACGAGAGGAGCTCGACGGGATATGGCGGAGGAAGTCCGATTCATTGGGGAGCGGGAAGCTCGGCAGCTCGCGAACACCACCAAGACGCCGCCGCAGTGGCGCGGGGCGACGCCGCGGTGGCTCACGCAGATGCTCCCGTGGACCCCCGTCGAGGCGGGCGTGTACCGCGTGAACCAAGCGCTCGACGAAGCGTTCTCCGCGAAGTGCAGCCCCGAGCCGGGCGACGCGTTGCCCGTCGGCGTGAGCCACTACGACGCGCAGCCGCGCGAGTACGTCCTCGCCTCCATCGCGACCACGATCACCGTGGACACTCGGATCTCGGATCTGTTCCGGAGCCCGATGGACCAGGTGAAGGAGCAGCTCACGCTCGCCGTCGACAAGCTGAAGGAGAAGCAGGAGGGGGAGCTCCTCAACAACAAGAGCTATGGGCTGCTCCACAGCGTGGATCCGGACATGCGCGTGAGCCCGCGGAAGGGCCCGCCCACGCCGGACGATCTCGACGAGCTCATCTCCACGGTCTGGAAGGAGCCGTCGTTCTTCCTCGCGCACCCGAAGGCGATCGCGGCGTTCGGGCGCGAGTGCACGCGCCGGGGCGTCCCGCCGCCCACGGTGAACCTGTTCGGCGCGCCGTTCCTCACGTGGCGCGGCCTCCCGCTCGTGCCGTCGGACAAGCTGCCGCTCAAGGACAACAAGACGGACATCCTCCTGCTCCGAACGGGAGAGCGGAAGCGCGGCATCGTCGGGCTGTTCCAGCCCGGGCTACCGGGCGAGGTCAGCCCGAGCCTCTCCGTGCGGATGATGGGGATCAACCAGGCGGGGGCGGCTTCGTACCTCCTCTCGCTCTACTGCTCGGTGGCGGTGTTGACGCACGACGCGCTGGGCGTCCTCGAGGGCGTCAGGGTCGACCACTACCATGAGTACCCCTGATCCCTCGGGCGCCCCGCTCCTCGGTGCCCTCCCGCTGACGACGCACGCGGTGCCGGCGTCGGCGGGGCTGCCCGCCGAGGCGCAGTTCGCGTCGGGGATGGTGCCGCAGCCGGCGCACGCGGCGGACGCAGTCATCGCGCCCGGGAGCACTCCCGGGCTCGCGCTCGCGGCGACGCGCCTCCCCGGCGGACCGACGCACCCGGAGCCCGACCCCTCGAGCCTCTCTCTGGTCCTCGCGCGGTACGCGAACGCGGCGTTCGGCCCCGTGGCGACGCCGTCGATGACGTCGAGCGAGCTCCACGCGTCGCCCCCTGCGCCGAGCGTCCCGGGGACACCGTCGCTGGTTCTCCCGGGCCTCGAGCCAGCCGTCCCGAGCTCCCCGTTCCTGATCGCGCCGACGTTCGAAGCGCGGCACCTCGAGCTCGGTCGGAGCTCGCACGACGCGGCGATCCCGCTCGTGGATCCCCCCGCGCAGCGGCTCGATCTCCCGACGGTGGAGGGCGCGCCGTGGTGGCTCGATACGGAGCGCGAGCTCCGGCGCCCGCCCGCGACGCGCGACCTTCCGCTCTCCGAGCGCCCGGAGATCGAGGGCATCGAACCGCGATCGCTCCCGCGCGCCGAGGTCCCTCGGTCGGCGCCGGGCGCGTTCGACGCGCACGCGGTGCGGCGCGAGTTCCCGATCCTCGAGGAGCGGGTGCACGGAAAGCGCCTCGTCTGGCTCGACAACGCGGCGACGACGCAGAAGCCGCGCGCGGTCATCGAGCGCATCAAGCTCTTCTACGAACGAGAGAACTCGAACATCCACCGCGCCGCGCACACGCTCGCGGCGCGCGCGACGGACGCGTACGAGGGCGCGCGCGAGACGACGCGCAAGTTCCTGAACGCGCCGAGCAAGAACGAGATCATCTTCGTCCGCGGGACGACGGAGGGGATCAACCTCGTCGCTCAGACGTACGGGCGCAGGCACGTGGAGCCGGGGGACGAGGTGCTCATCACGTGGCTCGAGCACCACGCGAACATCGTCCCGTGGCAGCGCCTGTGCGACGAGAAGGGCGCGAAGCTCAAGGTCGCGCCGGTCGACGATCGAGGACAGATCAAGCTCGAGGAGTTCGAGAAGCTCCTCGGCCCGCGCACGCGGCTCGTGTCGATCTCGCAGGTGTCGAACGCCCTCGGGACGATCACGCCGGCGAAGCAGATGATCGACATGGCGCACCGCCACGGCGCGCGCGTGCTGCTCGACGGCGCGCAGGCGGTCTCTCACATGCCGATCGACGTGCAGGCCCTGGACTGCGACTTCTTCGTGTTCTCGGGCCACAAGGTGTTCGCGCCGACGGGCATAGGCGCCGTCTATGGTAAGAAGGAAGTCCTCGAGGAGATGCCGCCCTGGCAGGGCGGTGGGAACATGATCCAGGACGTGACCTTCGAAAAGACGCTCTATCAAGGCCCGCCGTGGAAGTTCGAGGCGGGCACGGGGAACATCGCGGACGCGGTGGGCATGGGCGCCGCGCTCGACTGGCTGATGCGCCTCGGCGTCGAGAACGTCGGGCGGTACGAGCACGAGCTCCTCGCCTATGGCACCGAACAGCTCGCGCGCGTCCCCGGTCTCACGATGATCGGGACGGCTCCGGACAAAGCGGGCGTGCTCTCGTTCATCCTCGCGGGGCAGAAGACGGAGGAGGTGGGAGGCATGCTCGACAAGGAGGGGATCGCCGTGCGCTCGGGCCACCACTGCGCCCAGCCGATCCTTCGCCGATTCGGCCTCGAGGCGACGGTGCGCGCGAGCCTCGCGCCGTACAACACGTGCGAGGACATCGACGCCCTCGTCGCCGCGCTGATGCGCCTCCAGGCCGGTCACGTGGAGGGGGCGAAGCGTTGATCCGCGCCCTCGCGGTGCTCGACGCGGAGGCGCTCCTCGCTGCCGGTGATGTCGATCTCGTGGACGTGCGCGAGCCGGACGAGTTCGCGAGCGGGCACCTACGGGGCGCGCGCAGCGTGCCCCTCGCGGAGCTGAAGGCGAACCCCGCGAAGCACCTCAAGGCGGGGCCCACGATGTTCGTGTGCGCGAAGGGCGTGCGCAGCCAGACGGCCGCGGCCATCGCGGAGAGCGCGGGCTGGGGGACGGTGTACTCGATCGAGGGCGGTACGGACGCGTGGCGGCGCGCGAACCTCCCCGTCGAGGTGGCGCCCAGGGTCGCCGCGAGCGCGCCCGCGCCTGCCGCGGAGGACGACGCGCCGGTCGACGTGGTGGTGGGCGCGAACCTGCGTGATCTCCGCAAGCAGCGGGGCCTCTCGTTGGATCAGCTCGCGGTCGCGACGGGCCTCAGCCGCTCGCTCCTCGGCCAGGTCGAGATCGGCAAAGCACAGCCGAGCGTGAGCGTGGTGTGGAAGATCGCGCAGGCGTTCGGCGTGCCGTTCTCCGCGCTGCTGGCGACCGGCGATCGGAGCGGCACGAAGGTCCTCCGCGAGAAGGACGCGAAGCGCCTCGTCAGTCCGGACGGTCGGTACGCATCGCGCGCCCTCTACCCGTTCGGGGACAAGCCGGACGCCGAGTTCTACGAGCTCACGCTCGCCGCGCACAGCCGCGAGGACGCGGAGGCGCACCAGCCGGGGACGCGCGAGAACCTCATCGTCACGGCGGGCAAGCTCTCGCTCGTGCTCGGCACGGGCGCCCGCGCGCAGACCTACGAGCTCGACAAGGGCGACGCGATCGTCTTCACGGCGGACGTGCCCCACGCGTACATCAATCCGTCCGGCCAGGAGTGCCGGATGTACCTCGTGATGACGTACCGCTGAGCCTTTTTTGGAGTGAGCGCTGAGCGCGATCGGCCCGGCGGGCCCGAGCGGCGCGGCCCGAGCGGCGGGGAGCGAGCGGCGTGGAGTGAGTGGCGGGAGATCGGTGCGCCGATCGATCTCCCACAGCCCTCCTCAGAGGGAGCTCAGTTGTGCGTGCCGGGGGTCGAGGACTGGAGCGACCACTGGAAGTTGTCGATGAGAACCGTCGAGTCCAGCTGCCCGTCGCTCGTGTCCCAGATCACGAAGCGGAGCTCGATGGTCTCGCCAGGCTTCACGTTCCCGTTGGTGATCAGCCAATCCGTACCGCCGCCCGAGAGGTTGTTCGTCCCGCAACCCACGCCCGGCGGCGTCGCCGCGTCGAAGCCGGTGCCGGTGATCTTGGTGGTGCCGACGCACGTATTCGTGCCCAAGACGCCGAACGAGCAGCCCGTCTGGCCCCCGCCCGCGACGACCTTGCATTGCGAGAACAGACCCGTGTTGCCGAACGCGAGGTTCACGCCCACCGGATAGACCGCGCCGCCTGCAGGCGGAGGATCGTAGAACGCGAGGTTCTTGTCGGCCGGGTTCGGCGACTGACCCATCCCGGGTACGAACGCCGAGTCGAGCAGCGTGAGGTAGAAGTCGTTGTACGGGCTGCACACCCACTCGGGGTACTCGGCCGAATAGAAGAAGCTCTGCACGGCGAACGACTGCGCGTTCGTCGGCGTGCGCACCCTCAGCTTCAGCATGATCGGATCTCGCGCCGTCGTGTCGGTCGGCGCCGGGCAGCCTGGCGCGTTGGGGAGGGCGCCGCCGTGCGCCGCGAGCCAGTCCGCAGGGACACCGCTCGTGGTCCCGAGCGTCTGACCAAATTGCGGCGCGACGTAAGCTGGGGAGGCGTTGTTCGGGGCGGTCGACGCGGCGGCGGCGCCCGACGACAGCACCGCGAACCGCGAGCCACCGAGGGGCGTCACGTTGGGACCGAAGCCCGATCGAATCGAGCGCTGCGTCGCGTTCGGGGTCCCGGCGCCGTTCGCCAGGTAGAAGTTCGCCGAGATGACGCCCCACTTCTTCTGGCCAATCGGCGGCGTCTCTGTCGTCGTAGCGCAGAGGTCGATCGCCTTCGCGTAATCCATCGCCGTCCCCGAGTTCGACGCGAGCCCGGCGTCACATGCACCGAGCGGGTTGTCGGCGACTCCGTCGCAGTCGTCGTCCGTCATGTTGCCGGCGACCTCGAACGCGCCCGGGTTGATGAGCGCGGGGTTGGTGCCGCAGTTGCCGGGCTCGTCGCAGCAATCGCCGTCGCACACGGTCCAGCCGTCGCCGTCTTTGTCCGCGATGTCGTCGGCGGTGCCGTTGCAGTCCTGATCGATCCCGTCGGCGCAGAGCTCGATCTCGGGGAGGATCTGGCCGAGGCAGGGGCCGTAGCCGTTGCCCGACGCGTTGCACGTCCGCATGCCGGACTGACAGGGCGCGTGCGTCTCGGTGCCGGGCGGGCCGCCGTAGCAGGTCTGCACTGTCCCGGGCTCACACGCGCAGGCGGTGGAGCTCTCGCAGCCGTTGCCGACCATCCCGTCGCAGTCGAAGAACCCGGGGTCGCATACGCCGTAGTTGCACATGCCGTTGCACGTCACGACCTCGTTGGGCGGCGCGCCGCAGTCCACGTCGCAGGCGCCGCAGTGGGTGAGATCCGTCGACAGATCGAAGCAGACACCGGAGCAGCAGGACGCGGGGGCTGCGCACGCGTGCGTGTCGTTGCAGCCGGGGACGCAGACCTGGGCGCTACAGATTTTCCCGGGGTCGCACTCGTCGTCGGTGGCGCACTCGGGCATTCCGCTCGACGAGGACGACATGTTGGACGCCGTGCTCATCGACGAGCCCGTCGTGGACATCGTCGACCCGCTGGATCCTCCCGATCCTCCGGCGCCGGGCGGGGCGCCCGCGTCGCAGGACGCGAGGACGACCAGGGACAACGTCAACCAGAGACTCGCCGCTCGCGTCGGAACCATGGGACCTCCGTGAAGAAAGACCGTCTCGAGCGTATCGCTGCGCTAGGGGCATTACCACTCCGATGCGAGCCCATCCTTGCGGAGCCCCAAACGCGCCCGGTAACCTCTCAGGGTCTCACGAGCGTCGACGCGCGCTCGCGTCGTCCTGATTCTTCGGCGCGTCGCACGCGGGCGTTCGACGACTTCGGGGCGAGCGCTCCGTCAGGAACGTCCGCGCGGCGCGTCCCTCGCTCGTTGCCGAAACAGAGCTCGGGTGTTCGCGGCGCGTCGGGACGACGCTGCCCGGATCTCGCGCGGTCAGCGTGGCGCTCTTCGAGAGGCGCTCCCCGGGAGTGGAGCTCGAGCGAAGAAACCCTTGACTGGTCGCGTGCCCCGAGTAATGTGCCGGCTTCGTTTTCCAGCTTAGCTCAGTTGGTAGAGCAGGTGACTGTTAATCACCGGGTCGCTGGTTCGAGTCCAGCAGCTGGAGCCATTCATGCGGGGTCGCGGAAACGCGACCCCGCACCTTTTAACAGCGGCCCCTGAGAGCGATCTCCGGGGCCGTTGCCTTTTCTCCCCTGATTCCCCGAGGGTTTGCGCGTCGGCGAGCAGCACGCGCGCCGGGACAGCGTTCGCGCAGAGAGCACCGCGCGCGTGAAGACGAGCGCGTCGAGCGCGCGCGGGACGGCGTTCGCGCTCTCTTCTCGGTCCCGTGGGGAGAGAGAAGCCGAGACGCGGTTAACAGCCGACCCTCGGTTTCCGGGACCGTGACCCGGCGATCAACTGTCCCGCGCGAGGTGGGACTGTTGATCATCGGGGCGCTGTCCCGCGCGAGCGCGGAACGGGCGCCCACGTTGGCGCGTGGCGCGCCGAGCGCGAGCGCGGTGGTCCGGGGCGTCTGCGCGGTCGGGGGCTGCGGCGCGCACTGGGGCGCGTTCTGCGCGTTGGGCGCGGGACTGCTGAACGCCGGGGCGTGGTCCCCGGCGTTCACTCAGCGGCCCCTTCGCCCTCCCGCTTCCAATCCTCGGGCACGAGCTTCTTGCCGCCGCGCCAGCGCTCGACGATGGCGTCGCGGTACCAGTCCTCGTTCAGGTCGGCGTGCTCGATAAGGATCACCTGCAGGCCGGGCGCGACCGCTTCGACTGCATCGAAGATCAGTCGGAACATCTGCTGCACTCGGTGACGGTCGTCGTCCGGCACGAGCCCCATCGAGCCATCGACGTCCTTGTCGGCGGGGAAGTACACCTGCGAGGGCTGGTCGAAGAAGATGAAGTGCGGCACCGGGCGCGAGCGCTGCACGAACCACTGGTGCAGAGCCAGGTGCGCGATGAGGTGGAAGCCGACGCCGTTTTCGCCGCTTCCGATGCGGCTCATCGGGATCGCTCCATCGACGGTGTCAGCCACCAGCGTGAGCTTCTTGAGGTCGAGGCGCATCGGGTACTCGGAGTGTTCCAGCCGGAGCTCGCGCGCCCACTTCGTCAGCTTTTCGGAGAGGAGCGATGCGATCGAGGCGAGCTGCTCTTGAACGCGCTCATCACTCAGCTCCTCTTCGAGCTGCTTGCACTTCGCGCGGATCGATTCTGCCTGCCCCTCGAGGTCCTTCGTGTCGGGCACGTCGGGCATGCTCTCGAGATAGAGGCTGACTCTCCCGAGGACGTGCGCCTTCTTGGCTGAGTCTGCGTGAGCCTCCGATACCGCGGTGTTGGCCGAGCGGACCGCCTCCATCTGCGTCCGGTTCCTCGTCAGCGACTGCTGCACCTCCTGAAGGCGCACCTCGAGCGCGCTGATCGCGTTCTCAATATGCGGCTCGACCCGGGCGACCGACTCCATCCGGCTCCCTACGTCCGTCAGGGCTCCCTGCAGCGCGGCCACCTCGGGCGGGGCATTCTCGTTTGGGAGCTCCTGTGTGCAGAGAGGGCACGTGTGCCCGGGCTCGCCTCCCTCGAAGATGCCGATCGTCGCCAGCCGCGCCTTCTGCTCCTTGGTCTCGTGGGAGAAGCCCTTCTCGTCCTTCGAGAAGGCGCGAGCCGCGTCGATGTCGGCGCGGATGCGTCGTTGGGATTGGAGCAGCTCTGCGCGCTCGGTCGAGAGCCGCGAGAACTCCGCACCGTCTGGAAGCTTCACGTCGACGCTCGCGAGCGGCGTCTTGAGCACGGATCTAAGCGCCGAGACCGCCGCATCCCACGTCGATGTCACCTCCTGTGTCAGCCCGGCGTCTCGGGCCTGAGCGAGAAGCGCATCGGCCTTCGTCGCGCCATCGCCGCGCAGGGCAGCGATCTCCGCGAGCCGCCGTTCCACTGCGCGGAGCTGTTCTCGCAGGCGACGAAGCTCGCCTTGCTTCCTCACGTGGTCGTCGTCGACCGCTCCGAGCAGATACGGGAGCGTGTCCTTCAACGCCTGCGCCGCCCAGTTGTCGGTCGTGCCGTGGAAGAGATGCTTCTTGCTGATGATCTCGTCTTGCTGCTGGAGGCAGAGCGCAACCGCATGCCGAACGGTCGCTGAAAGCGCGGCGCGCCTCTGGCCCGTAGGCGGCTCATGGAGGTTGTCGCGAATGCCGACCCACGAGGTGAGCGTCGTCGTCGCACCATCGATATTCGTCGTCGCCCGCAGTTCGCTCGCTTCTGGCACCTTCACCGTACGCCCTGTGGCGATGAAGTAGTCGGTGCTGGACTGTGCCCTCGGCGGCGGGCAACGCCGTGCGACGAAGGCCTCTCCCGACGCGAGCTGGAGCCGCAGCCCGTACCACGCCACGCGCAGGCGAAGAGGTCCGTGCGCAACGTGACACTCACTGCTTCCGAAGCAGTAGTCGATGATGTCGCTCAGTGCCGACTTTCCGGTCTGCGACGCGCCCGTGATGATGTTGACCTTGCCGGGCTTCAAGGAAAGCACGCGCTTCTCGCCGTCGTGGCTGTAGAGGACGATGTCGAGGATCTGCACGCTCATGGCCGAACCCCCAGCAGCGCCATCACGGTCTCCGGCCCGCCTGCCTTCTCGAGCCATCTCCCGAGGAACTCGGCGCGCTTGGCGCAATCGCGGACTTCATCGCTCGTCGCCTTGAGGGCGACGTTCACGCGCCTCTTCATGCTCGCGTTCGCGCGCACCCCGTCTTGCGCGATCGCGAGTAGTCCCAACGAGCCGCCGAAGATGAGCGACTCCTTCGTGAACGCGCGCAGCGTCGACGCCCGCTCTCCCAGGCGCGTCCGCACGATCGGGTGCTCCGCGAGCCACGTCGGCAGCGACGTCCTGATGTTGGTCGGCAAGCTCTCCCTCGTCTCCTTGTGCAGCACGAACGGCAGCACGAGGAACGAGAGTTCGATGGACAGCGGGAGGGGCCGCTCCGAGGCATAGCCCTGTGCGGCCTGCCACACGAGCATCGCGCAGAAGCCCGGGTTGAGCAGGTTCCGCTCCTCGATCGAGCGCTGGGCCCAAGACGTCATTCAGCTTCGCCTCCCGAGGCGTCATCTGGAGGAACGCTTCCGCTCGGGCTTAGGATCTCGGCGAGCCGATCATGAAAGTCCGGGTGCCAGCCGATGCGCGGCGGCTTCTCGTCTGCGAGCATGTGGAACGAGCCACGAACCACGAAGGGCTCCGTCACACCCGGGCGGATCGGGATCGTCGCCATCTCAGCCCACGCGAGGATCGACCTCGCGGCCTTGCGCTTCGCGGCTTCGGCGGCAGTAGCTTCGATCTCGTTCTTCGCGCCTTCGAAGACGAGCTCCCACTCCTCCACCAGCTTCCGCTCGTACCGAGAGAGGTCGCCGACGAGCAAGAGGTCCTCTCGGAGCCATCGAGAGCGCTGCTCGAACGCGCGGTAGAAGTCACGGATCGCAGCCGCCACCCGCTTCTTCGTAGCCTCGATCAGCTTGAGCTGGTGAACGAACTGATAGCCCTCGTGGGCGGCATGCGTTTCGTCGTCGAGCGTGAACTGCAGGAGGTCGTCATCGATCGGCAGGTTGTCCTGCTTGAACTGCTCGCGCAGCTCGGTCATCTCGGCTTCGATCTCATCGCTGAGGATGCCCGCGGGCTGCGGCACTGCCGAAAGCTGCTTGATGACCCGTCTCAGCCACCAGCCCTCGAGACGCTGAAGAAACGCATCGAGGTGCTTCGTCTCCGCGGAGAAGTGGACCTGCTCCCTCAGCTCGTCGTCGATCGTGAGGATGCCAGGCGCCCGGTCGAGCACGACGACGTTGTCGAGAATCGCCCGTCGCGCGGCGCCCGACACCGCGCTGAACGCCTGGTATGCAGGGGCGTTGGCTTGGCTATCCGACGTCTGCGTGACCGTCTCCAGCTTCTGGAGAGCCTTCTCCACGTCGCGGGCACCATCGCTGCGCAGGAACCACGCTGCAGCGTCCTTCGGCGCAGCCCCCGTGGTGAGCAGGTAGAGCGCGGTACCGGACGGGATCGTGTTGTTGGCGTGCCCCTCGAACCACACGCGCAACGACTTCCAGAGATCGCCGCTCGCGTCGGAGAGCGAAGCCTCACTCTTGCGATGGTGCTTTGTCTGCAGAAGCTCGTCAGCCTTGGGGCCAGTTGCCTGAAGGGACTCGAACGTGACGTCGTCGAGCGTTTCGAGGGACACGATGAAGTCGGCTCCGGCGCGCGCGCGGCGCAGAGACCAGAGCAGCGCGACGCGCACCTGGTACAGGTACCCGAGCGCCGAGTCGGCGGCGGAGAAGGTCGTCATGCTTCCTCTCCTTTCGTCGCCGTCATTCGAGGAGCCCCTTGATCGTCAGCGCCGTCTTCTTCAGCTCGACCGAGTCGAGGCCCTTGCCGGCCTCCTCGGTCGACGTGAAGAGCGTCTTGCCCTCGGCGAAGCCGTTCTTCTGGTACCAGGCGCACTTCCACTCCCAGCCCCGCTTGTAGTCGGGGCGGCTGAGCATGCCGAGGTGCTCCCACACGAGCAGGTCGCCATCCGCTGTCACGAAGGAGAAGTCGGGGCGCAGGCGGCCGGCTGCGCTCGTCCCGTCGAGCACGCGCTCGTACTCGTAGGGGATGCCAAGCTGGAACAGCATGTTCGCGATCACCAGCTCCGACTTGCTGCGCACGAGATGCCCCTTCTCGGTCCGGTGGATCAGGTGCTCAGCAAAGGGCACGGAGTCGTCGGCGGCGCGGATGACGCTCTGGAAGATGTTCGTGTTGCGGCGCGCGGTCTCCGAGCGCTCTGGGCGCGTGAGGTCGAAGAGTACTGTCGCGTCGTCGCCCTCGATGAGGAGCACGAGCTGCTCACGGGAGCGTGTGAGCGCGGTGTAGACGAGCTCGCGAGACAGCAGGCGGCAGTTCTTCGGCAGAATGACGAAGACCTTCTTGAACTCGCTGCCCTGCGACTTGTGGACGGTGAGCGCGTATGCCAGCTCGAGGGGCGCGTAGCCGTCGGAAAACTGGTTGGGCCAGTAGTCGAAGGTCAGGTTCGGTCGCCCGGCGAACACGCCCTTGAGCATGTTCTTCACCTTCGACATCAAGGCGACCTCGCCGTTCGCGATGTAGTGCTCCTCCACAGCGCGCTCGAGCCAGTTGTACGCCTTGCGCCGCTGGTTCGTGGTCTGGATGACCTTGTCCTTTGCGACGATGGTCTCGTCGCCGAGGCTCACGCCCCAGGCCGTCGCAGCCGCCTCCAGCTCCTTGGCGCGGAACTGCCGCTGCACCCAGCGATTGAGGTCATGGACGCCGTGCGGGTGCATGCGGACCGGCGACAGAATCTGCCAGCGCTCGGAGCCCTCGGGTGCGTCGAACGGGACCCAGCCCTTGTCGTCCAGCCCAAGCGCCTTGTCGAAACCGGCGACGTCGCTGGGGCCGCTCAGCCCGAGGTGCCGCTGGAACGCCAACAGGAGCTGCGCGCGCAGGTCGTCGGGCGTCTTCCAAAGCGCGATCTCGAGGTCGTTGAACTTCTCGCCAAGCTCGAGGTCGCTCAGCACGCGGTCGGCGTCGACGGGTTGCTGCTCGCGCGTGAACCACGACGCGAGCCGGAGGGCGTCTGACGTCGTCGAGGACGCCGCTGCCGCCGCGCGGACCTCGACGGAGAGCCGGGCGAGCGCGTTGCCGAGTGGCGACCCGTCGTCCCCCTTCGCATCGGTCGTCTCAAGGTACGAGACGAGGTCTGCGAAGGGTCGCCCGACGCCGATGGGCGGAAGCTGGTTCGGATCGCCGACGAGGATCACGCGCTGAACGTGCGCAAGGTCGAGCGCTTCGAGGACGGCGACCAGGTCGTCCATCGTGAGCATCGAGCACTCATCGATGACGACGGTCTTCTCCTTCCGGTACTTGTCCTTGCCCTCGAACTTGGGCCGCTGGCGAGAGCCGTCGTACCTGCCGAGGCGGTGAAGGAACTGCGCGACGGTCATCGCCTCCGCGTTCGTCGCCTTGCCGAGACGAACGCGCGCCTTGCCCGTCGGAGCAAGCAGCAAGATGCCGTCCTTCGTGAGCGCATCGGCGAGCATGAGCGCGCCCATGACCGACGTCTTGCCCGTGCCCGCGCGCCCGACGAGGACGCTGAGCCGCCGTGAGAGAAGCCGCTCGAGAGCGACGGCTTGTTCCTCGATGGCCTGCCGGTGGATGTCATTCGTCTTGTCGAACTTGCCGCCCGCCTCGGAGATGGCGGTGACGAGCAGCTTCTGCCAGTCGGCCTTAATGGGCGCCGCAGCCTTCGCGGCGCGTTTCCCCAGCACGGAGCGAAGCCGGTCCTCTCGACCCTTCAGCTCGGTGAGCTGGAGCGCGGCCGTCGGCGCGCCCTCCGCAACGGGGATGTCGATGAGTTCGACTACGCCCGCGAGCGTCGAGCGGTTGGTGCTCGGCCAGTCCGACCCGATGACACACGGGTGCGCGAGGTCGAGCGAACCCACACGCTGAAGCGCCTCGGGCACGCTGAGGAGCGCGTCACCGTTCTCCGAAGCTTCACGCAGCACCGCGACCAGCGCAGCGCGCAGGCGGCGTGCGTCGTTCGGTGAGCCCACCTTCGACGGCGTCGGGACCGGGTGCTTGGCGGCGATGGTCGCATCGGGAAGCAACCCGCGATCGATGGTGCCGACGGACACCGACGAGTCATTCCAGTCGCCGAGGTCCACCTCGCTCATGCGGTACGGGTTCTCGAGGATCTCCTCGTCGGTCACCTTCGCGGCGGTGCCCCTCGCGCGCTCCTTCGGGTCGAACCACCGCAGCGCCTGCTGCGAGGTGAACGCGAAGCGCGAGAGCAGCTTGAGCAGCGCGCGGCGCTCATCGGGGAGGTCCGTCCACGTCTCTCGAATGGCCTTCAGGTCCTCGGCGTAGGCGGGCTGCGGGGGCTTCTGCTTCCCGCGAAGGATCGCGTCCACCGTCGGCCACGGGTCAGCGTCGGCCTTCATCATTCCCGACGAGCGCAGCTCCAGTGCGAGCGCCGTCCCAAGTCGCATCCCGAGCGCTTCGAGCACGGGGCCGAGCCCGGGGAACGGCCCGCGGTCCTGCCACGCTTGGGCGATCTGATGGTTGAGCCACTCCTCGCGACGCTCCCACGGCCCCTTCGCGATGCCGTGCTCGCGGATCTTCCGAACCGACTCGAGGCAGCGGACCAACGTTGAAAGCGCGATGTCGGCCGGCGCGAGCTCGGCGGCGTAAGAGAAGACGCGAACGTGTGCCGGGTCAGCGGGAACGGCGATCTCGTGAAGGAGCCGGTGACGTCGCGTGTCCTCGGCGGCGTCTCCGGTCGGCTCCAGGTAGTCGTGGTACGGGAGCAGGAAGCCATCTTCGCCATCGGGGCGGATCGTGTGGCGGATGAGCAGGTCCCACATGAGGTGCGTGGGCTTCTTCTTCGAGACGTCGTAGGCCTTCGGCTGCGCGACGTTCGCGATACGCCCGACGCCCATCACGAGGCGCGTGATGGTGTCGCCGAGGGGCTGGCCTTCCTTGCAGTAGAAGAAGACCAGCGAGCGCTCCGGCGTGAGGCGACTCGCGAACAGCTTGAGGATCGCCTCCTGGCGCTCCCGCCCAAAGACCCAAGGGCTGTTGAACGGGGCCTCCTCGTCGAGCGGGAGCGGCGTCGGCAGCCGCTCGTCGATCGCTTCCTGCTCGCTCCTGAGCATCCATGCGAACGGCACGACGAACGTGGCGTAGGACGGGATCTTCACGAGCGTCGGCTTCAGGTGCCCGTGCGTGTCCTCGGCCTTCTTGATGCCGGCGTATGGGTGGATGAAGCGCCTGGACCACTCCTCGTCGTTCATGAACGCGCCGGATTCGGCCTTACAGGCGGGCAGCTCGTCGGGATCCAATGCGTTCCAACGCTTGCCTGCGATCGCATCCTCGCGCGCGTCGTCGCGCTCCTCGCGGATACGGTCGAGCGCGGCGCAGAATGCGTTGCAGGACGGCTGGCGGCAGACCGAGCCGTTCCACCGGGAGTCGTGCCAGGCAACGCGTGCGGTCAGGTGGAACATGAGCCCCTCGATGTCATCCGTCGGCCCCACTCACCTCGACCCAGCCGATCAGCTTCGCGGCGTAGCTGCCGCCCTCGGGAACGATCTCCCGGTGCTGCAGCTCGCGCTCGAGCATCGGCTCGACCTTCTCGTGGAGGAGTGCCTTCCGCGCTGACGCGATCGTGCCGTTGACGTGGCCCGTGCGCGTGAAGACACCCGCGCCGAGCCGTTCGAGGCGGGAATTGCGCTTGCCGTCATCGCTCACGCCGAGAGGCAGCACGGTGGCGCGGTGCTCGCCTGAGGGGCCGCGCGTCTCGACGAGCCACCACGTGAGCACGCCCGGGCCTTCCTCGCCCGAGACCGCGAGGCCGATGCCCTCCGGCGACACGGACTGCCACCGCTTGATGGCCTCCTGCACGAGCGGATGATCTAGACCGAGGAGGTCGAGGTCCGTCTTCGCGCGGGCAGCGTCGCGGTCGAGTGTGAAGCGGCACACCACCTTCTGCTCGGCGTCCTTCACGACGTAGATGCCGTCATCCTGCGAATCGACGCGGCGGCCATCGGCGGCGAGCGATGCGCGAAGGAACTCCAGCACCCGCTCGAGCCCCGGCCTCACGTTGGCGAAGGGCTTGTAGTCGTCGAGGGAGAAGCCATCGAGGTCCTGGAACAGCTCGAAGACCACCTTGCGCGCCTCGGAGGCGTTGGAGAGCGCGGCTTCGAGTTCCTCCTTCGTGCGGCGAAGCTCAGGGTCGCCGAGCGCTTCGCGATAGAGCTTGTCGTACGTGAGGCGTTCGGAGAGCTGGCCGAGCACCTGGCTGCGGAGGTCCTCGGCGACGTTGCCGTGCTCGTCGACCTTGCCGAGGGTCTTCGCGATCTCCTTCAGCTTCTCGTCGAGGAGCAGAAAGATCTTGCCCTCGATCGTGTCGGAGAGGACGAGGTTGTAGACCTGCGCGGTGTGCTTCTGGCCGTAGCGATGGATGCGCCCGATGCGCTGCTCCATGTCCATCGGGTTCCACGGCAGGTCGAAGTTGAAGAGGATGCGCGCGAACTGGAGGTTGATGCCCTCGCGTCCCGCAGCCGTGCAGACCAGCACGCGCGGGCCGTCGGCCCTCTTGAACTTCCGCTCGGCGGCGAGCTTCGCTCCATGGTCACCACCACGCAGGACGACGACGCCCTGGCCCGGGTACGCCTTCTCGATCTCGCGACCGAGAAGGTCGACGGTGCCAAGGTACGTCGCGAAGATGACGACCTTCTCGCTCGGGTCTTGCTCCCAAAGGGCGCCGAGCCCCCGCAACAGCTTCTCGACCTTCGTCTCGCGGCGCTCGGGGAACACTCGGAGCAGGTCGCGGATGCGTAGGCGCTCCTCGGGCAACGCAAGGCTCACCGCCATCACGGCCATGTCCTCACCGCCCGTTGCGGCGTACTCACCCGCCGTTGAGTCGGAGGCCAGCTCCAGCTCCTCCTCGTTGAGCTTCTTCAGGAGCTTCACGCGCAGGTCGGCGAGGATGGCGTCGACCTGGCCGCGCCCCACCGAGTCGCGCGCCACCTCGAACTCGTCGTGGATCAGCTCGCGAGCTTCGACGAGGAGCCGCTCGCGCGCGTCGATGTCTAGCTCCTGGTCCTTGAGGATGGCCTCGTGGAGCGTGAGCATGAGGATGCGGCGACGAAGTGTCCGGCGAACCGCGGCGAAGCTCGACGCGGCGATCTTCTGGAAGATCGTCATCACGAAGCCGAGCGCGCGGCCCTGGTTGCCCTGTCGCTGGGCGAGCGCGAAGCCGTCCTCGAGGTACTCCTTGAGCGCCGCGTAGAACGTGCGCTCCTCCTCTTCCATCGTGAACGACTCGGTGTGGACCCAGCGCCGCGCAAAGAGCGGTGAACCATCGGGTCGACATGCGTCGGCCTTCGTGCGCCGGAACACCACCGAGTTCAGGCGGTGCCGGTTGTCGACCATGTCCTCAGGGCTCTTGAACAGCGTCGGGTTCAGAAGCTGCACGAGCATCCAGAAGCGGAAGTGATCGCCTTGGTGCGGCGTGGCCGAGAGGAGCACGAGATCCCGTGCGTGGCCCTTCAGCGCCTCGGCGAGCTTGTAGTTCTCGGTCTTGGTGACCTTCTTGCCGTTGCGGAAGGCCGTGAGGTGGTGCGCCTCGTCGAACACGACGAGGTCCCACTGCGGGGCTTCGAGGAGCCGCTTGATGCGCGCCGGGCGCTTGAGCGTGTCGATGCTCGCGATGAGGCGGTCGTGCTTCACGAAGGCGTTGGACTTGCGGTCGGTGACGTCGCCCTCGCTGCCGAACACCTCGAAGTCGAGGCGGAAGACCTCGTTCATCTCGCGGTGCCAGTTGTTCACGAGGCCGGCTGGCACGACCATCAGCGCGCGGTTTAGCTCGCCTCGGCTCGCCAGCTCGCGGAGCAGGAGCGCCGCCTCGATGGTCTTGCCGAGGCCCACCTCGTCGGCGACCAGGTAGCGGCGAGGCGAGGCTGTCGCGATGCGGTGGGTCAGCACCACCTGGTGCGGCAGAAGGTCGATCGGCGCCGCCGTGAGTGCGGCCGCGCTCTCCATCAGGGGCAGCGCGTGTGCCTCGTACTCGAGCCACGCCTCGCGGCGTCGATCGTCGCCACCCGCGACCGAGCTGATGACGCGGTCGGTGCGCGAGAGGAAAGGCTGGAGCGCCGTGACGGCGACGAGCCGCTCGCCGCCCGCGAAGAAGGCTCGCACGTAGCCGTTGCGCTCGGAGTCGACGACGACGCCCTCCCCGTGCTCGGCGTGGCTGACGCGTTGCCCAGGTTTGTACGCAGCGGCTTCGCTCATGCCATTCCCTTCATAGTGCGGCCGAGGCCATCCGTACCTCGAGCGCCCTCTTCATGTGCGAAGTGAGTGTTGGGTCTCTGCCGAAGAACGTGGGCTTACGGATCTGGGATCCGTCGTAGCGGAGCAATACATCGTCGAGGCCGCTCGAGCGGTTGCACTCCCTGAAGAACTCGACGGCATCGTTGTCGATCGCGATCTTCAGCGTTGGACGAATCACGTACACCTTCGCGTCGAA